>NZ_AP022322.1:522500-1507500 GCF_018406505.1 Veillonella orientalis | reverse complement strand
ATGGCTATGTAGATAACTATAAAAATGTATTGCCTATTTTAAAGGAATACAATATGAAGGCTACCTTGTTTATGATTAGTGATGCAGCTAATACACCTGGTTTTGTTTCTACAGAACAAATGCACCAAATGGAAGTGGGCGGATTTGATATTCAAGGTCATACAAACCATCATAAAATTTTAACCAAGATTGACCCTACTGAATTACCAGATGCTCTTCTTGGTGGGAAGACCTCTTTAGAGGGAATTTTGGGCGAGCCTATTGATTATCTTGCTTATCCTGGTGGGTTTAATGATATGCTCGTTCAATATGTAACTAAGCAGTCTGGTTATAAAATGGCTTTCACAGTACAACCAGGCACAGTACAGCCAGGTGATAATCTATATGCTTTAAATCGATTGGCTATATTCCAAGGTGATACACCATATCTATCATTCTGGTTACGCCTACATTGTGCGCCATTTATTCATTATACATGGTCATTACGTGATTTTTTACGCGATAATGGATGGCCTACATTAGCATCTATTATTCCGTTATTCTAGGAGGAACTATGTCTTACGAAGTTGTAGCAAGACCTTTACGCGTTGCTATTTTAACAGTTTCTGATACTCGCACCTTTGAAACTGATAAAGGCGGTAATAAAGTACAAGAATTTTTAGAACAAGCAGAACATGTCGTGGCAGATCGTAAAATTGTTATTGATGATTATAATGAAATCCGAAATGCAATGATACCATGGTGTAATGATGAATCTATTGATGTTATCATCTCTACAGGTGGTACGGGAATTGCTAAGCGGGATGTAACAATTGAAGCGGCAAATAGTCTCTATGAGAAACATATCCCTGGTTTTGGCGAAATTTTTAGATATTTGTCTTATACAGAGGATATTGGTACTAAGGCGATGGCATCTCGGGCAGAAGCGGGGGTCAATAATAATACCTTGATGTTCTCTGTTCCAGGCTCTGTAGGTGCCGTTACTTTGGCGATGAGTAAACTTATTATTCCTGAAATGGCACATCTCGTACGAGAAATTACAAAATAATCTATAAAGACTGCTCATACGTGGGCAGTCTTTTTTGATAATATAAATCAAAAAATGATTTTGTGGACATAAAAATATTCAGGTATAACCTAATTTATAGGCTTAAAATCTATATATGTTAATTCTCAATAAATAAAACAATACCATTGCAGTATTGTTTTATTTCGATTATACTAGATTTAGTAATACGTTTGTCCGAGTGCACGAGAAAGGAGACCTTATGAAGTTAAATCAGGCCACGGATTATGCATTTCGCATGGTCTTACATATGGCGCTCTTACCTTCGGGAACGAAGCTAACGGGTTCTGTATTGGCTGAGCAAGAATTGATTCCAGAACGATTTTTGCTCAAGATTATGCGTAGTCTCATTGCAGCTGGGATTATGAAATCCTTTCGTGGTGTAGATGGTGGGTTTGCCCTCAATCGAGACCCTCAAGAGATTTCATTGCTCGATGTAATTAGAGCGGTAGAAGGGGATGCGTATTTACAACGGTGTTTATATGATGTAGGTTCTTGCTCTAAGTCTTGTATGGGACATTGTGCTATCAATGAAGCGATGGGAACAATTCAGGATCAATTAATCAATCAGTTGGAGCTGGTTAACTTTAAAACTCTTGCCCAACGTGAACAGTTGATTGCGTCTGAAGCGTTGCCATATTCACAAGCGCAATGATACAAGGTTTATAGCGAAAGCTCATCAAGTGATGTAGGTATTTTATTCTAAGGAGGAAAACACATGTTTGAAGCTGTAGATTTAGCTCGATTACAATTTGCGCTAACATCTATCTATCACTGGTTGTTTGTGCCGTTCACACTAGGCATGACAGTGACTGTAGCTATCTTGGAGTGGACATATGTGTCTACTGGTAAAGAAGTATACAAAAAAATGGCAAAATTCTGGGGCAAATTGTTCCTAATTAACTTTGCTATGGGTGTGGTAACTGGTATTGTTCAGGAATTCCATTTCGGTATGAACTGGGCAGAATATTCTCGTTTTATGGGTGACATTTTCGGCGCTCCATTGGCCCTTGAAGCATTAATGGCATTTTTCTTGGAATCTACATTCATGGGTGTATGGATCTTCGGTTGGGACCGTTTGAATAAAACTGTTCACGCTCTTGTAGCTACGTTGGTGGCATTAGGTACAAACCTATCCGCATTCTGGATTCTCGTAGCAAACTCCTTCATGCAACATCCTGTAGGTTATGTAATCCGTAATGGCCGTGCAGAAATGGATAATTTCTTAACAATTGTTCAAAATGGTTATGTACCAGGCCAATTCTTCCATATCGTGTTAAATGGTTTATTAACAGCAGGCGTAATTATCATGGCCATCAGTGCTTGGCACTTATTGCGCAACAATGCGACAGACTTCTACCGTCGTTCTGCTAAATGGGGCATGGTTATTGCTCTTGTATTCGGTACTTTAGGCGCTTTGGCAGGTCATCATCAAGGTCAATACATTACAAAAGTACAACCTATGAAAATGGCTGCTATGGAAGCATTGTGGGAAACACAAGATCCTGCTCCATTCTCTTTGGTAGCTAACATTGATACTAAAGCTCAAAAGAATACGGGCGCACTTGAAATCCCTGGTGGTTTGTCCTTCTTAACTCAAAACTCCTTTACTTCTGGTAAAGTAGAAGGTATTAAAGATCTTCAAGCCAAATCCGAGGCTCAATACGGTCCTGGTAACTATATTCCAGATGTTCCAGCAATCTTCTGGACATTCCGTGTCATGGTTGCAGCTGGTTCCATTATGTTGCTTGTTGCATTCGTAGGTCTTATCCTTAATGCAAAAGACAAATTGGTTGGAAATCGCACATTCTTAAAAATTATGTTCTGGACATTGCCATTGCCATTCATTGCTCATTCCACAGGTTGGTTTGTAGCAGAAGCAGGTCGTCAACCATGGCTTGTAAATGGCTTGCAATTAACTGTAGACGGTGCTTCTAAATCCGTTACAGCTCCAGAAATTATGACTACTATCATCGGCTTCACAGTTGTGTATATCGTAGCAGCTATTGCAGCTCTCTACCTTGCTGTAGAACACATCAAAAAAGGTCCAGATGGCAATCCATCTCACGATGTAGTTGAAAAAGAGGAGGCGAGATTATGGAATTAATTTTTAATAACCTTGAAGTGGTATGGTTTATTTTAATTACTGTACTATTCGCTGGCTTCTTCTTATTAGAAGGTTTTGACTATGGTACTGGTATTTTATTACCATTCATCGGTAAAACTGACGTTGAACGTCGTCAAATGATCAATGCCTTGGGTCCTGTTTGGGATGGTAACGAGGTATGGATGATCACTGCTGGTGGTGCATTATTTGCATCCTTCCCTCATGTATATGCTACGTTGTTTAGTGGTTTCTATTTAGCGTTATTCTTAATGCTTGCGGCTCTTATTATCCGTGGCGTATCTTTTGAATTCCGCTCCAAGAGCCCTAACTTGTTATGGCGTAAAACTTTTGACTACTGCATCTTCTTTGGTTCCTTGATTCCTGCATTGTTGTGGGGCGTTACAGTTGGTAACTTGATTCAAGGTACTCCAATTGATGCAAGCATGACATATGTAGGCACATTCTTTGATTTGTTAAGCCCATACACAGTACTTTGTGGCATTGCGTTTATCTTGGTATTCACATACCATGGTGGCTTGTTCACTTCTATCAAAACTGCTGGTGCTGTTTCTGAACGCGCTCGTGCAGCTTCCTTAGTAGTAGGTGTTCCTACAGCTATCGGTGCATTAGCATTGGTAGGTGCAACTTATGTATTTACAGATTTGTTTAACTCTGTATTAGCAATTATTTGCTTTGCGTTGGCAATCGTGTTCTTCCTCATTTCTTGGGGCGCAACACGTACTCGTAATACAAAATTGGGCTTTGTATTCAGCTCCTTATCCGTTATTTCTGTAACGGCTGCTTACTTTGCTGGTTTGTTCCCTCGCATCATGGTTTCTTCTTTGAATCCTGAGTGGAGCTTAACTATTGCAAATGCAAGTAACTCTACTTACACATTGACATTGATGACTTGTGTAGCCTTTGTATTTGTGCCAATTATCTTGGCTTACCAAATCTGGGTATACTGGACATTCCGTCATCGTGTATCTGAAAAAGACTTACACTATTAATAGAATAGCTTTATAACTCTGGTGAGTTGTAAAATTTAGGTCTCAATGTGAGGCGTGTCGTAGCGGCACGCCTCTTTTTTGTGGTAAGATGGATATGATATTGATAAATTTAGATTCACTTGTGCTAACTTAGATTATATTTAAATAAAATTTAATTTAGACTTAGTTAGGGGTAGTCTAATCGATTTAATTTTATATTCTTAATAGTTTTACCGTAGAGGATACTATGATACAGCGTACTGCTTTTAAAGCGCTGCTAGAACATAAAGGTCAGCTATTACTACTAGGATTAACCTGTTTAGTAGAGAGTTTGGCTATTGTTGGGCAAGCTTGGTTCTTTGGAACCTTAATTAATAATTTTATATTTTCAGAGAATACCTTACATGATGAAAGGTATACTATTATTTATTTAGGTATTGCTATTGTTGTAAGATTGCTTGCACATTACGTACAAGAATCCGTAGCAAATCGATTAGGTAGTGCGGTAAAAGCAACCTTTAGAGAACGGGCCTTAGAGCATATGTTTAAACTTGGTGTGCAACATAAGGAACGCCATGGCGATGTGATACATATGCTTACTGATGGATTAGAGCAAGTAGATGCTTATGTAGCTCGTTATATTCCTCAAATTCTATATGCTATTATGATTCCTCTTATTATGGGGATTGCTATTGTAGATACATTACCTATTATTGGTATCATTCTAATTATCACCGTACCATTAATTCCATTCTTTATGATCTTAATTGGTAAGCAAGCGGATCGTCTTAATAAAGAACAGTGGGAGCGTATGAGCTTCTTATCTGGTCATTTTCTTGATGTATTGCAAGGTATTACAACATTAAAACTTTTTGGACGTGCAAAGGATCAAATTAAGGTTATTGCTCGTTTATCTGAGGAGTTTAAAGACTCTACATTACGAGTATTGCGTGTGGCGTTTTTATCTGCTCTAGTTCTTGAGCTCGTAAGTACTATTAGTACAGCATTGATTGCGGTATACCTGGGCTTAACATTATTGGATGGTGAAATCTCATTCTTTTCAGCTTTCTTTATTTTGCTATTAGCGCCAGAGTTCTATACGCCATTTAGACAATTGGGGGCTGCCTTTCATACGGGTATGGCAGGTAAGACCTCGATTTTAAAATACGAAGAGTTTATGAATCGCCAGCCATCGTTGCCTATAGGTGGTCAATCTCAACTTAAAGGTAAGGTACAAGCAATTGAAATTAAGGACTTAACTTTTACCTATGAAGATAGTGAAAATGGTGTACAACATATTTCATTAGAGGCTAAACGTAATTCTCCGATCATGCTTGTTGGTGAAAGTGGGGCAGGGAAATCTACAATTGCCCATATTATTGGGGGATTTTTAACTGCTCCTAAAGGCAGTGTTACTATAGATGGTCTTGATCTATGTGACATCGATATTGAGTGGTGGCGCCAACAAATTACCTATGTATCTCAACATCCACATATTATGAAAGGAACTTTGCGTGACGTATTATCCTTTGGGATGAATGTAAGTGATGAAGAGATTATAGAAGCTTGTAAAGAGGTACAGCTACTAGATGTGATCAATAGACAACAAGATGGACTAGATACTGTTATTGGTGAAGGTGGCTTGGGTCTGAGTGGTGGCGAACGTCAACGGGTTGCCTTAGTACGTGCATTTTTACGAAAGGGCCAAGTGTTAATTCTCGATGAGGTGACGGCACATCTTGATGTAAAAACAGAAGCTATTATAAGTAGTGCTATCAAACGTTTGATGGATAATAAAATCGTCATTATCATTGGTCATCGTCTACAAACGATGCATTGGGCATCTACACTATACGTTTTGAAACATGGACGTATTATTCAACAAGGTTCTTATGTGAAGCTTCTCGCAGTAGATGGTTATTTTAAGGACCTTGTTACCTCTGGTTTAGGTGAATTTTCTTCAACTATTGAAGAACAATTAAAAACAGAAAAGTCATTTAGCTTAGAACATAGAGAAGAAATTGATAATTTAATTCGGGTAGATAATCAAGATGCTTACGTATTGGGGAAAGATACAATACAGACTCCTGAGGTTTCAACTTCTAAGCTGGGCATACAAGGATGGAAATTATTATTTACTGTGCTGAGCCCTGCAAAGTGGTCGTTAGTATTAGCTTTGATTTTTACATTCTTAACGGTATTTATGAATGTGGGCTTATTAACTGTATCTGCGTGGTTATTGGCATCAGCTGCATTGCAACCGGGACTTACTTATTTGAGCCTTGCTATTGTGGGCGTCCGCTTCTTTGGTGTTAGTCGTGCTGTATGTCGTTATTTTGAACGGTATACATCTCATCGTATGGCGTTCCAAGGTCTGTATGGTTTGCGTATATGGTTTTATGCTCATTTAGAACCATTGGCGCCGGCTATTCTTAAACGTTTTGGTGCAGGGGATATGCTAGGCCGCATTATGGGAGATATAGAGGTACTACAATTTTTCTACTTGCGTACGTTGATTCCGCCTGCAGCAGCCATTGCTTTAACTATTTTAGTTGCCTATGGTGTATCTACGATTGATAATAGTTTGGTTGCGCCTATAGTTTTAGCAGCCCTTGTATTAGGTCTAGTTTTACCTTTAGGTGTATATGCTCATAACAAACAATCGTTGACGGCGATTGGACCTCAACAAGGGGAATATAAATCCCTATTAAGTGATACCATGGATAGCTTGGAGGATGTCATTAGCTACGGCAATGAACAGTTAGTATACGATCGTATTCAACATATGATGAGTACTATAGATGCTAATAAAGGTATTATTGAGCGAGGCATGAACTTAGGCAATACGCTGTTCCTAGGTGGAGTTCAAATTACAGTTGTCATTGTAGCCATATTGGCAGCCAATGCGTTGACCGGAGCTTGGGCCAGTGTTATGGTAGCAGTTGCTGCTATTGGTACACAAGCTTGGTTTGAGGCCTTACAACCTATGATCGCTGCCGTTCATCATGGTGCTGAAAGTAAAGTGGCTACGAGTCGTCTCACAGCACTTGCAGATGAGCCAATTTCAGTAGTAGAACCAAACGCACCAAAACCATTTAATGCTAATCGAGAGATTACTTTTTCTGATGTATCCTTTGGTTATGATCCGCATCGTCGTATTTATGAACATCTTAGATTAGACATTAAACAAGGTCAATCGATTGCTATTGTTGGCGCTAGTGGATCTGGTAAGACTACATTGTTTAATATGCTTGAGCGATTATATGACTACAGTGGCTCAATCTATGTTGGTGATGTAGAGTTAAAGGATATTTCTATCGATACATGGCGTAATGCTTTAGGCACGATAACGCAAGATACATATATTTTCCATGCGTCCTTTGCAGATAATATTCGACTGGCAAGACCGGATGCCTCAGAAGCTGATTTAGAGTATGCTATTGATCGTGCTTCGTTGCGCTCTGTAGTGGAACGCTTGCCAGATGGTATTCATACGATTGTTGGTAGTGGTGGTCATGGTCTAAGTGGTGGCGAACGACAACGGGTTGCTTTAGCTCGACTATTCTTGCGAAAACCTCAAGTTGTTTTGTTAGATGAACCATTAGAAGGTTTAGACCAAGTAACGAGGAAGGCTCTGCATCGTGATTTGATGGAATATGTACAGGATAAAACATGCTTATATATTACACATCAGTTAGAAGGATTAGAGCATATGGACCGTATCTTATTTATGGATAAAGGTCAAATTATAGAAGATGGAACTTACGAAGAATTAATTGCCCTTCGTGGTCATTTCTATGAATATTGTTATCTATCCATGGCAAGTATTCAATAAAAATAAATATCAGTTAAACTATCTATTATAAATACTAAATTATAATAGCATGAATGTTAAACTACAGTAATAAAGCTCCTTTTACTATGTAAAAGGGGCTTTATGTATACCTATATTTAATAGTATATGTAGTAGTCTTTTATCGATAAATCATGCAATATATGGTATAATTTGTATATCAAAAGCTGTTTTTTACCCTTGGAGGGATTATGACTAAAATCTTCACCAAATTACGAGCATTGGTGGATGAAGCATTATCTGATAGTGATACGACGGTGAAAAAGGTAAGCCCTGTTCAACAAGTACCTTTAGAACAAGATTTATTTGATCATCGTTTGTTATCTATAGAAGAAGACGTGGTTAATCGCATGTTGCGTGCTGCTCTTCGGAATCATAAGTTCTTTTATTCTATAACTTTTGAGTTTGAACCAAATAATCAAATATTCCTATCCATTATTACTAAATGGGGGAATGTGATTACCGCTGAATTTACTTTAGAAGACTTATGGTTTGATGATTACTCATCATCCTTTGCAATTCGGCTCGATACAGAGAATTTAGATACGGGTGGATTTATTTTAAATTCCATCTTACACTTACTAGGTAACTGGTTCCTTAGTCTTTTTGGCATCTTTTTTAATCCTATTGCATTAGGCGAAAAGGGATCTACCGTACGCTTTGAAAAAAAAGGTATTATTCGCTTTGATTTAATACCCAATACGCAACTTAAAAAGTTTATACCTTTGCCAGAACGCTCCATAGGGAGTGTAGGCCCTGTACTTTTAGCTAATCCTCAAACTAGTCAATCGGTATTGCAAATAGATTATTATGCATTTCATGATCCAGTAGATACATTTACGGTGCCAGATGTTCCAATTCGTACTAGTTGGCTTCGATCCATTGATATTGCGGCAGTGCTCTTGATGCCGATCGGTGTATGGCTTACCTTTATCTTTGCGCATCATTACTTACCAACTGAAACACTAGAGTTTTCATTCTCTACATATTTCTTAATATCTTTGGGGATTTTTATTCTTTCTTTACTACTAATGAATACACCACGATATTTATATATGTATTTTGACTCTAGAAAACAGTGGCAAAGTGCGTTTGTTCATAACAATATCAAGATTCAAATGCGCAAGCTCCATCGGCGCATCTTCATGCAGCAAGCTACCTTGACCTCTGATAGCGGCGAGTGTAATGCCGCTGAAGGTCAAGAACGTATTAAACGTTTATTGTTGCAAATCCGGGATAAGCGCTTCCTAGAAAATAGACTTAAGATTTCTGATGATGATAGAGCGCGCAAACAAAAGGTTAAGTTTATCATTGCTTATATCCTTTGCACTATAATAGAGTTGATATTATTGACTTAAGTTTGTAAAGAATCAGGTTGAAACTCTCTTAAATTATTTATGGTATAGTTATTAAGGTAATAAAGAACTATATATAATAAGACATGTGATAAATAAAAAACGTATCTCTTTATGAAGAGATACGTTTTTTATTTATTAATTTGTTATCGTTTTTTACGTCGTTTACGCACCGTTTTGCGGATTTCTTTTTCCCTATGTGATATGGACGGTTGCATTGACTCATAAGTTGGTCGATTTACAGGCATAAATGGTGGGTTACCATATTGATTCGGTTCTGGCTGACCAGGCAATACCCAAAATAGGAAGCCTATGAGCCATACGAAAAGTTCAAGCAAGTAATTGAATGGCGATACAGCAGAATAGGTATTGATGAAAATGATGATTACCGACCATAGAATCCCTGCCCAAGCATTAAAGCCGATATCATGAATACGACGGCCAAATAAGATGCAGGATAATGGGAATAAGGATGCTAATAAAATCCATATAACAACCCTTGTAAACCAATAGGCAGGTAAAGAAACAACAAAGTCCAAGAATACATCATCAATGTAGTGAACGATGTGGAATAAAATCATTAAAACAATGAAGCATATGATAAATTGTAGTCGATTTAACCGTCCCGTTAGATTAAAAATCGATAATCCCATACGTCGGCCTTGGAATGCAATGAGCAAACCGACAGTACATATGAGTAGTGTTCGTAATACAACATAGAGTAAATCCATAAGTTCCCCTTTATTTATAGCTTATAGTTGAGTTAATTCTGGCAAGACTAGCTCAAAGGCTACACCTTGCTTCATTGATTTTACAGTATCCACTGTGGCTTGAATCGCCTTGGTAGTAAAATTCATTGCTAACTCTGCTGCATCATACGGTGAGTATCCCCTCATTACTGCACCAGATAATACAGCAGTAAAGATATCCCCAGTTCCTGTAGCTTTCACAGGGATAAGAGGAATATCATAAGTTTTTAAATAATCAGTTGGTCCATCATAGACCGCGATAACCGCATGTGTTTCAGATGGTACGCTGGTCATGATAACCATGTCAGGACCCATTTGATGTAATCTCTTGCAACGATCGCGTAATTCATCATCGCTAATAGGATCTGTAGAGAATGGAATATCTAATAAGAAACAAGCTTCCGTGTAATTAGGCTTTACAATGTGAGCTTTGGAAACAAGTTTGCGCATAGCTACTACCATATCAGGTGTATAAATCGAGTAGAGGCGACCATCATCGGCCATAGCAGGATCGACGATAATCATTTGGCCCTTATTACCGAAGCGATCGATGGCTTCTTCCACGAGATGAATTTGTTCTGGGGATGCTAAAAAACCACTTACAATGGCGTGAAAGTCGATTTCGTTTTTATCCCAGCAGTCCATAAAATCTCTCATATGTGCCGATAAATCTACAAACTCGTAGTGTGGATATTCTAAATGATTACTCAATACAGCTGTTGCCAATGGAACCGCTTGGCAACGCATAGCGCTGATGATTGGAATCATAACGGTTAGGGCACAACGGCCGATGGAGCTCATGTCTTGAATTGTTAAGACTCTAGGTACTTCTGTCATAGACACCTCCAAAATATTATATATTTTATTGTACGTTATGTAGGGCGTTCTGTAAATGTAATGATGTAATTCATGAAATTAACTTCATAATGTAGTATAATAAAACAGATAGACTTTTTATGGAGGATAGTGACAATGACAAGGTATGTGTTTCGACGTCTAGGTGGCGCAATCATAATCTTATGGGTCATCATTACCGTAACATTTGCATTAATGCATGCAATTCCGGGGGGACCTTTTACAACTGAGAAGAAATTACCACCTCAGGTGAAAGCAAGTATTGAAGCAAAGTATCATCTTGATGATCCTGTGTGGAAGCAGTATGGTGATTATTTAGGTGGTGTTATTACTGGTGATCTAGGACCATCATACAAGTATGAAGGCCGTAGTGTAAACGATATTATCAGCGATGCATTCCCGATTTCTGCTCAACTCGGCTTATTATCATTAATGGTGGCTGTAGTAGGTGGCATTGCAGCCGGTGCTATTAGTGCTATGCGCCCTAATGGTATCGTTGATTATGCGGTAACCATATTATCTACAATTGGTATTTCTGTGCCTACCTTTATTATTGGTGCCGTTCTTGTATATGTGGTGGGCTTTGAGCTGGGCTGGTTCCCAGTGGCCTTATGGCGTGGTCCATCTTATATGGTGCTACCAGTATTAACGTTAGCTGCACAACCGATGGCATTCATTGCACGTTTAACACGCAGTGGGTTGCTTGATGTGTACCAACAAGAATACATCCGTACAGCTCGCGCCAAAGGCTTGAGTTCTTGGACTATTTTGACACGTCATGCGTTAGGGAATGCTATTTTGCCAGTTATTACCTATTTGGGCCCATTGGCTGCCAGCCTTTTGACAGGTAGCTTTATCGTAGAAACGATTTTTGCTATTCCAGGCCTTGGACAGTATTTCGTAACATCTATTTATAACCGCGACTATACGGTTATCCTTGGCATTACGATTTTCTATAGTGCTCTTGTAGTATTTCTTAATATCTTGGTGGATATGATTTATCCATTAATTGATCCACGTGTTACGACAGAGGAGGGGACAGATGAATAAGGAAGATTTTTTACCTATTGAGCGAACCCCTCAAGAAGAAATTACAAGCTTTATAAAACGTCCTAGTAAATGGGCGAGATTTAAGGTAAATCGCTTGGCCGTAGTAGGGGCAACCATCATTTTGGTGATGATTGTGTTGGCTATTTTAGGACCCCTAATTTCGCCGTATACCTATGCGGACCAATCCTTGATTGATGCGAACCAAAGCCCAAGCTTTAGTCATTGGTTTGGTACCGATACATTAGGTCGCGACATTTACACTCGCGTTATGTACGGTGCTCGTATTTCCTTAACCATCGGTTTTGTAGCGGCATTTATCAATCTTGTTATCGGCGTTACCTATGGCGGTATTGCAGGTTACCTTGGTGGTAAGGTTGACCGCATCATGATGGGGCTGGTAGATGTATTGTACGGTATTCCACTTTTACTGTATGTAATTTTGTTGATGGTTGTACTTGGCCCTGGCTTAACATCTATTTTCGTAGCATTGGGCATTGCGTACTGGCTGAATATGGCCCGTATCGTACGTAGCCAAATTTTAAAAGTTAAAAACGAAGAATATATCATTGCTGCTGAAGCGATGGGCATTCCGAAATATCGCATTTTATTGCGTCATATTTTGCCAAACTGTGTGGGACCAATCATCATTACTTTGACATTGGCCATCCCAGAGGCTATTTTTACAGAAGCATTCCTTAGTTTTATCGGCTTAGGTGTAAATGCACCTATGGCGAGCTGGGGTGTACTCGCTTCTGAAGGGATTAGTAGCATGCGCTCTTATCCGTTCCAATTGATTTTTCCTGCTGTTGCTATTAGTGTTACCATGCTTGGTTTCGCATTCCTTGGCGATGGCTTACGTAATGTGTTAGACCCTAAGGAAGGAGATAGATAATGAATAACGCAATTGTTGATGTGCGCAATGTGTCCATTACCATCGATACCTTCCAAGGCCCTTTACGGGTTATTCGCAATCAAGATATCTCCTTACAACCAGGTGAGATTTTAGGTATTGTTGGTGAATCCGGCTGTGGTAAATCTGTGCTAGTTAATTCCTTAATGGGATTACTACCATATGGTAAAACAAAAATCAAAGCCGATACATTTATGATTGATGGCAATGATTGCCTTGAATTTACTGAAGATGACTGGAATGAACTCCGTGGTACTACTGTTGCTATGGTATTCCAAGATCCTATGACATCTTTGAATCCAATCATGACGATTGGGGAGCAAATGTATGAGGTTATCCATCGTACCAATGCATATGGTGAGGATTATGACGAACGAGCTATCGCCATCGACTTGTTAAAGAAGATGGGCCTTTCTACACCGGAAAGACGATTGTCTCAATATCCTCATGAGTTAAGTGGTGGTATGCGTCAACGCGTTTGTATCGCCATGGCTGTGGCGGGGCGTCCAAAGATTTTAATTTGCGATGAACCGACAACGGCTCTTGATATTACAACAGAGGCTCAAATCTTACGCCTTATGCAAACATTAGCTGTAGAGGCTGGTATTGGCATTATCTTTATTTCTCATAACTTACGCGTTATCGCTCAAATTTGCGACCGTGTTATGGTTATGTATGCTGGTAAATGTGTTGAATCTGCTACAGTGGAGGGCATCTTTAATGAACCTCGTCATCCGTACACATTAGGATTATTGCTCGCTCTGCCACAAGGTAAATGGCATGGTGAGTTAAAAGCCGTTGAAGGTCAACCGCCAGATTTGTTTGATTTGCCGCGAGGTTGTGCATTTAATCCACGGTGCAAGTGGGCTATGCGTATCTGTGGTAATCGGATTCCTATGATTACAAATGTTGGTGAGAATCATCAATTTACATGTTGGTTAGCTAAGTTGGAGGGACTTTAATGAGTTACGTATGGGAAACTGACAATCTCGTTAAAGAGTTCACTCTGTCAGGAGGCTTATTTAAGCCAAAACACACGGTACATGCTGTACAAGGCGTGAGCCTATATCAATCACCAGGGGAAACCCTTGGTATCGTAGGTGAGTCTGGATGTGGTAAATCCACATTTGGCTACACTTTGATGGGCTTACATCAGGCTACATCAGGTTCTATTTATATGAACGGTCGTCAGATTGATCCGTATGTGGAACGAAAAGCTGTTCATCCGGTGATGCAAATGGTATTCCAAAACCCTTATGCATCTCTTAATCCACGTCTTACAGTTAATGCGATTCTAGAGGAACCATTGGAGCTAGATCCAAAATATACACCTCGCGATCGTGTTATTCGTGTAAAAGAAGTACTTGATCAAGTTGGTTTGAACATGTCCTTTGGTGAGCGTTATGCTCATGAATTGTCAGGTGGCCAACGTCAACGTATCGGTATTGCACGGGCTCTCATTATGCAGCCACAGTGTATCATCTGTGATGAACCGATTTCAGCACTAGATGTATCCATTCAAGTACAAATTATGACCTTGCTTGAGAGATTACAAGAACAACATGGTATTTCGTACCTCTTTATTTCTCATGATTTAAATATGGTGCGCTACATCAGTCATCGCATGGTAGTTATGTATTTAGGGGCTGTTATGGAAGAAGGTCCAGCATTGGATTTATATGAATTCCCACAACATCCGTATACTCGTGCTTTGACGGCCTTAAACGGTCCTGTTATACCGCATGCTCCAATTGGAGCACCGCTTAAAGGGGACCCACCAAATCCACTAAATCCACCAAAAGGTTGTTTGTTTAGTGGTCGATGCCCAGAGGCAGAAGGTCGTTGCTTTACTGAACGTCCGCCTCTTCGTGATTGGGCAGATCGCCGCATCGCATGCTGGCACATATAATGGGAGAATAGTATGGAAAAGTTACTTGTTGGCAAGTCCTTAGAACATCAACTCGATACAGTCATAAAAGAATTAGCACCAAAGGGGAATATATCCTATGTAGTACTTCAATTTGACGATGAAGAGGAGCCGACTATTATTGCTTCTAAAGGGGAAGATACGGTACACTCTAGTGCAAGTTTGATTAAGGTACTCATTATGGAGTATGTATTCCATTTAGCTCGTACAGAGCAGTTGGATCTTAATGATACTGTTCCTCTATCTAGAACACCGCGTGTTGAAGGCGGTGGTGCATTACAAGAACTAGTAGCAAAGCATAGCTTTACGTATCTTGAGTTATGTCGTCTTATGATGGTTCTTAGCGATAATATGGCGACAAATTTACTCATTACTGTTCTAGGCATGGAGAATATCAATGCTCGTGCAGAACAGATTGGTGTAGATGAAATAGAACTCAATCGTATGATGATGGACTTTGACGCTCTAGCAGAAGGCCGGGATAACCATTTGACTGCATTGTCTTTAGCTCGCCTTTATAAACACATTTTTGAATGTCGCGATAGAGATGCTTATGGCCGAGAAATGTGGAATATTTTAGGTCGCCAACAATTCCGTGATATCTTGCCATTTTATTGGGGTGAAGATACCCGCTTTCACCATAAAACAGGATCCCTTGATCGTGTAGAGCACGATGGGGGCGTATTAGAAACATTTAGAGGTCATTTCTGCTTTATCCTCTTGATGAGCGATATCGATAATGACCGAGGTAAAGAGTTAGGCGCTCGAGTAGGGCGTATCATGAAAGAATTTGTAGAGGAAGCATTGCCATGATGGATAAACGAAATTTGTTAAAACTCATGGTCCTTGCTCTTGGGGTGAGTGTGCTCTTATTTGTATTTGGTTATCCTCGCGGGGAACAACCAATTGATGAGCATACCATTCGATATGTTATTGAGCAGGAACCATCCACATTGGATCCAGCAAAGTCTACTACCTCTCCGGAGCATACAGTTCAACTTCAATTATTTGACGGTTTAGTTCGTTTAAATGATGAAAGTGAACCAGAGGCAGCACTTGCTAAAAGCTGGGATATTTCTGATGATGGTCGCGAGTATACCTTCCATTTACGACCTGATTTGAAATGGTCTAATGGAGAGCCTTTGACGGCTCATGACTTTGAATACGCGTGGAAACGCGTATTAGACCCTGAAGTCCATGCGGACAATGCATATATGTTATATGTATTAAAAAATGGCGAAGCCTTTAATAATGGTGATGCTACAGCTGATGATGTTGGCGTTAAGGCCACTGATGATAATACATTAGTAGTTACTTTAGAGAATCCAACAGCATATTTCTTAAAATTACTAGCTTCTCATAGCTATTATCCAGTGAGCCAAAAAGCTGTAGAGGCTCATGAAAACTGGGCTGCTAATGCAGATACATTTGTATCTAATGGTCCATACCGCTTACTATCCTGGAAGCATAATGGAGAAATGGATTTCATTAAGAATCCTGACTATTGGGATGCAGATTCTGTGAAAACAGAGAAAATGAATTGGCCTATTAGTGAATCTCAAAGTACACGCCTTACATTGGTTGAAGGTGGCGAAGCAGATATGACGGTTGAGCCTCCTGTAGCGGACCAAAAACGCTTAGAAGAGGCAGGTCTATTACATATTGGACCTATGCTTGGTAACTATTATTACGTATTCAATGTGAAAGCAGAACCTTTCACAGATCCTGAGGTGCGTAAAGCTTTCTCCATGGTTATCAATCGTGCTAACATCGTTAACAATATTGTTCGCGGTGGTAAAGAGGCGGCCTATGCCTTTGTTCCTTACGGCATGCTTGAAAGTAATGGACGTGAAGATTTCCGTGAAGCGGGTAGCTATCTTGTTTATGAAGATGTAGAACAAGCTAAAGAAATCTTGAAAAACGCTGGCTATGATAAAAATCATCCATTGCCTCCAATTACGATTTTGTATAATACAAGTGAATTACATAAAGCGATTGCCGAAGCTGTACAAGATGCTTGGGTCAATGCATTTGGTGCAGATGTGCGCTTACAAAATCAAGAGACAAAGGTATTCTTAGCCGACCGCGAAGCTGGTAAATATCAAGTTGCTCGTGCTTCTTGGGTTGCGGATTACAGTGATCCACAAAACTTCTTAGAAGTATTTTCTGCTGAAGACAATGATAGTCAGTACCATAGTGATGATTATAACGAGTTAATCGCTCGTATTCGTACAACACCAAATGGGGCTGAACGGGATGCGTTGATGCATAAAGCAGAACAGATAATTTTTGATGAATCCCTAGTAATGCCATTGTATTTCACAACACAACCATATGTAACAAATGGAAGTATTCAAAATTATTTCTGGACTACATTGGGCCTTGTTGACTTTAAAAAAGCATACAAATAAGATACACTTAAGACGTACACTATGTGTACGTCTTTTGTTGTATTTTATGAGGACATATGAACTGGATTGAACCAAAGCGCTTAGCACCGGGCATGATTATAGGTATTATGGCACCTGCCAGTGCAAGCGATGAAGATTTACATAGAATAGAAGAAATTTGTAACCTAAGGGGCTATAAAGTACTCTTTGGTGAAAGTGCACATCGCAAAGGCTTGTATGGCGGTACACCAGAGGAGCAAGCCCGAGAGTTTCAATATATGATGACCACCGCACCTTGTGAGGCTGTACTGGCTTTGCGCGGTGGTTACGGAACAATGCGTTATCTAGATTTATTAGATTATACAGCAATCCGTAAGCATCGAAAGGCTTTTATTGGGTATAGTGATTGTACAGCACTTCACATGGCGATCAATCGATATAGCCGACTCATTACCTATCACGGGCCGATGGGCGTAGATTTTAAGCCTGAACGCAAAGCAGATATTGATGCTTTATTTAATACTTTAGAAGGTAAATTACAAGTCATAGAACCCTTACCTGAACCGCCTCGTGGTGCTATTGGTACTGAGCTAGGCGAAGGTATTTTACGGGGCGGCAATATGACGATGTTATCTATGTTGTCGGGAACACCGTATTTTTTAGAGGATGCATCTTGGGAGGATACATTACTATTCATTGAAGATGTAGGAGAGGCACCTTATAAGCTAGATCGCATGTTGCAACAATTTCGCCTCAGTGGTTTATTGAGTCGTATTAAAGGTTTAGTGATTGGTACTTTTACAGATTGTGAAGGCGATGATGATGAGCGTGATTACGATTTAGGCTATGAAGCGTTACGCTACATGGAGGAAAATAGAGACCCTAAATTGTTGGAGCCTTTTGTATGTTATGTCCCAACAGGTCATGGAACTCCGCATCAAACATTACCACTAGGAGCGATGATTAACTTTAGGTATATATCAAATACCATAATTGTTCATCCCTATACGAAATAGACACATTCTTCTTAGTTAGAATAAATAATCAATAGTATAAATTAGAAATTAAAAAGGGAAGTTATGACATTACAAGAACGAGAGGCTCGTGCCTGTGCCATCATAGATAGTATGACAGAGGAATTGCGCGATATCTCCTCATATTTACACGATAACCCAGAATTGGGCTTAAACGAGCATAAAGCAGTTAAGGTAATTAACCAATTCTTAGAAAATCATAATTTTATATCTCAAGTGGGATTAACAGATTATCCTGAGTTACAAACGGCGTTACGGGGTGACTATAACGATACTGCACAGCATAAAATAGCCTTTTTAGGTGAATATGATGCACTACCAGAACTCGGTCATGGTTGCGGCCATAATCTCATTGCTATGATGAGTTTAGGTGCTGCTGTTGCCTTCAGTCAAAGTGCACCGGAAACGTGGGGAACGACCTTCTTTGGTTGTCCTGCGGAGGAAACTATTGGTGGTAAAGTATACATGGCTGAGGCTGGTTTATTTAAGGGCTATGAGGCGGCGCTCATCATTCACCCAGGCGGTGAAAATGAGGTGGGGGGCACATCATTAGCGACGCATCCCCTAGAGATTACCTTCCATGGACGGTCTTGTCATATAGCATCATTAACTGACTCTGGTATTAATGCCTTAGACTGTGCTGTAGATTTATATCAAAAAATAAAAGAGTTAAAGAAAACATTCCCTAAAGGGGCTATTGTAGGGACCATTTTTACCGAAGCTGGTACAGCACCAAATGTAGTAACTCCTAAGGCTACGATTCGTATGACTGTTCGCGGTAGTACGGTGGACGATTTAGAAGGTATTATTTTGCCGGCTATCAAAGAGGCTGCTAAAGAGATCGGAGTATCTTATGGCGCCCGTGTTGAGATGCATCATTATGAGCCTCTCTTTAAGGATATGCGTCAAGATAAACAGCTATTAGATCTCTTTAACGATGTGATGACTGAATTTGGTGAAACGCCCCGTATATTGCCTGATGATGAGGCTGATGGTAGTACAGATGTAGGAAATGTATCTTATGAAGTACCAACAGCACAGCCTACTTTGCAAATTGGGTTAGGTTTAGAGGCTCATACACCAGAGTTCACTTGTGCAGCAGGTTCTGACTATGGATTGGAGCAAGCGATTAAGGGCGCTAAGATTATGGCTGTGGTAGCCTTGCGTTATGCAGTAGGTAAGTGATGTTCAATTTTTGACATATAGAGGTCAAAAAGGTACAATAGATATAATATTTAAGTAAGTATGAAACAAGCCGTCTTCAACAAGACGGCTTTTATTCCGGTGGAGATAGATATGAGTGTTTTAACCGTTTCAAATGTAACCCATGGTTTTGGAGCGCGACAAATTTTAGATGATGCATCATTCCGCTTGTTGAAAGGTGAACATGTAGGGTTAATTGGTGCTAATGGTGAAGGCAAGTCTACATTCCTAAATATCATTACAGGTAAAATACCTCCTGATGAAGGTAAAATTGAATGGTCCAACCAAGTAACTGTAGGTTATTTGGATCAACATGCGGTCCTTGAAAAGGGCATGACCATTCGCGACGTATTGCAACGAGCTTTTGATGATTTGTTTGTAATGGAGCAAAACATTAACGATGCGTACAATCGCATGGGTGATGTGTCTGAAGATGAAATGAATAAGCTTCTCGAGCAAGTAGGGGAGTGGCAAGAAATTCTAGAGCAGCGTGGCTTCTATGAAATTGATGCGGTTATTGAGCGTACAGCTGCAGGTTTGGGCCTTATGGATATTGGGCTTGACCGAGATGTTACGGAGCTCAGCGGTGGCCAGCGTACAAAGGTTTTACTTACAAAACTTTTACTAGAAAAACCAACGATTTTGCTCTTGGACGAACCGACAAATTATCTTGATGTAGAGCATATCCAATGGTTGCAAAATTATTTACAAAACTACGAAAATGCGTTCATCTTGATTTCTCATGATATGGAGTTTTTAAATTCCGTAGTCAACGTTATTTATCATATTGAGCAAGCAGTTTTAACGCGTTATACTGGCGACTATCATCAGTTCCAAGCGGCTTATGAAGTGAAAAAAGCGCAAGCGGCTAAGGCTTATGAGCGTCAACAACAAGAGATTGAGCGTATGGAGGACTTTATTCAACGTAATAAAGCTCGTGTAGCGACGCGTGGTATGGCAAACTCTAGGGCAAAACGCTTAGAGAAGATGGAAATTTTGGAAAAACCAAAAGAGTATATCAAGCCTACCTTTGGCTTTAAAGAAGGTCGTACGCCAAGCCGCTTCATTGTAGAGGCTTTTGGCTTACAATTAGGTTATGATGAACCGTTAACTAGACCAGTAGACTTTCAAATTGAAAGAAATAAAAAAATCGCCATTCGCGGCGTCAATGGTTTAGGTAAAACAACGTTGTTAAAAACTATTCTAGGTTTATTAAAACCTGTAAGTGGTGAGTTGGTAAAAGGTGAGTTTTTACAAGTTGGCTATTTTGCTCAAGAAGATTCACCATCCAACTCTGAAACAGCGCTAGATTATATTTGGAATGAATATCCGGCTATGACCAATGCAGAGGTGCGTGCAGCCCTTGCTCGTTGTGGCCTTACGAATGAACATATTACATCTCAAATGCGTGTATTATCTGGTGGTGAGAATGCTAAGGTTCGCCTATGCAAACTCATGCAGAATAAGTACAATGTGTTGGTTTTAGACGAACCGACTAACCATTTAGACGTATATGCGAAGGAAGAATTGAGCCGTGCATTACGTGATTTCAAAGGTACTATTGTACTAGTAAGTCACGAACCTGAATTCTATCAAGGGTGGGTTACGGATATTTGGAATATTGAGGATTGGACGACAAAAATCGTTTAGGAGGACCGATGAATCAACGTGCAAAGGACGGGATAAAGCAATTCTTAGAGGCTTTATCTGTTGATACAGAGGCACCAGAGTTAGAGAAGACACCAAGTCGTGTAACAGAATTATATAGTGAATTATTCAGTGGCGTAGGATTAGATACAAAATCTGCATGGGGAGAAACCTTTAGCACAGACTATAAAGGCCTTGTGGCAGTTACAGGAATTCCATTTTATTCCATGTGCGAGCACCATTTATTACCTTTCTTTGGTACTGTAGATATTGTGTACCAACCTAAGGATGGGTGTGTTGCAGGGCTTAGCAAGTTCCAAGATATCGTTAATATTCTTAGCCGTAGACCGCAATTACAAGAGCGGTTGGCATCTGAATTAGCAGATGCTATTATGAATGATTTATCCGCTCATGGCGTATTTGTACGCATTACATCGACTCAGTTGTGTATGCTCATCAAAGGTACCATGCAGCAAGATTCAAAGGTTATTACATTAGAAAGCCGAGGCGTGTTAGCCGAAAAAGGCACATTAAGAGACGAAGCGTTAGCAATGTTAGGTGGAGGACAGGTAAATGTTTAAACGTAGAAATTATACATGGAATGATGGCAAAAGTTTATCTTTGTGCGATCGTACCCTTATTATGGGCATACTCAATGGTACACCTGACTCCTTCTCTGATGGCGGTTTATTTAACACGCCAGAGACGGCAGCAGCACATGTAACGCAAATGATTGAAGATGGTGCTGATATCATTGATTTAGGCGTAGAATCTACGCGCCCTGGTTGCACACCATTGACAGCAGATGAAGAAATTGAACGCTTAGCCCAATTGATAGACCCTGTACTACATGCATCTACAGTACCTGTATCTATCGATACCTATCATGCTAAAACTGCTGATTATGCACTTTCAAAGGGCGCTCATATTTTAAATGATATTTGGGGCTTACACTATGATCCTGATATGGCAGCAATAGCCGCAAAATACAAGGTACCTGTAATCATCATGCACAATAGTAATGATACAAACTATGGTGACATCATTGAAGATATGAAGGCATACTTCTTCTTTGCTGTAGATAAAGCCTTAAAGGTTGGTGTAACACCACAACAAATTTGGCTTGATCCAGGTATCGGATTTTTTGGTAAAACAGAAGAACAAAATATTGAAGTTATGCAACGTTTAGGCGAATTAACGGCTTATGAATACCCTATTTTACTTGCGCCTAGCCGTAAGGGTTTTATCGGTTCTATGTTGGGCGGTTTACCTCCAGAAGAACGCGATGAAGGCACGGTAGCGGCTTGTATTACGGGTGTATTCCAAGGTGTTGATATGGTGCGTGTTCATAATGTGAAAATGCACAAACGCGCCTTGGCCGTAGCAGATGGCCTATTACGAGGTGAATAATGGATAAAATCGTTTTAAAAAACATGGCATTTTATGGATACCATGGCAATTTGACATCTGAACAAGAGCAAGGACAGCGCTTTTTTGTAGATGTTGAAATTACTACGGATCTTACAAAGGCCGTTCAAAGTGACCAGTTAGAGGATTCTATCAATTATGTAGAAGTATATGAGCTTGTAGAATCTGTTATGACTGGAGAAAAACATAATTTATTAGAGCGTTTAGGTGCACTTATTGCCGACTCTTTATACCAACATTATCAAGGTATCGTTGGCTTATCTGTAACGGTGCGCAAACCATCTGTACCTATTGCTGGTATCCTAGATTATGTTGAGGTTGTCACTACAAGAGGTCAAATTTGATGTATACCTATTACATCAGTGTAGGTTCAAATATAGGTGATAAAAGAGGCTATATTAATTCCGCTTTTCACCTATTACAAGGGCATGAGGCCGTTTCAGAGGTTATTAGTTCTTCTTTGATAGAAACGGAACCTTGGGGATATACAGATCAGGCGTCATTTATTAATGGCATGTGGTCTTGTAAAAGTACTTTGAATCCTCATGAAATGTTAAGTGTCCTTCAGTCCTTAGAACAAGAGGCTGGTCGTGAACGACTCATTCACTGGGGACCACGTACATTAGATTTAGATATTATTTTGGCTTTTGATGAAGCCGGTTCTATGATTTCCATTTGTGCTGAAACTCTAACTATACCGCATCCTTATTTTTGGGATAGAACCTTTGTCTTAGAACCTTTACATGAGTTGTTACCAACTTTTACCTATAAGGGTATCTCAATTAGCGAGCGACTAGCTACATTAAGTTTGGCATAGAAGTCCACAAAGATATTAAAAAAATTTACAGTTATACCTAGAATTGGGATTATATTAATAGGGACTTACTGTAATGGCAATATATTATTACGTTTTATGCCTGGGGATTCATAGGGAGTATAAATGAATATAAAACGTATCGGTTTATGCATACTAGCATTAATTGTAGTGGGGCTCTCCTATTGGCTTGCAGTAGGTGGCAATTACGACAGTAAAACAGTACGCATAGACCCAGAAGAGCATACATTAGTAAATTCTAGTGATGCCATCATTTCAAAACGAATATTAGCGATGAAGTCTATCGACTCACAAGTGTACTTTCTAGGTTATGAAGGGTATGGTATTTATAATTTAGCTGATAATACACTTCGGTTGATGCCTATTACCTTTCGTGGCCAACATATTGAGCCACCGAAGACCGAGAATTACCAACGTGGTTTACGAGAGATTACTATGGTAAAAACTTTCTCTGATTTTAGTGGGCCAGAACAATCCGTACTCAAGGATTTGTTGGAATCTACAGATAGAGGAGCTCATTATTATGGGGACTTTTACCATTCAGGTTATGAGTCATCCCTCATTGACATGAAGGATCAATATTTTATAACGAATACGGTACGAGCTTTAAAGCGTATAAATCATACATTGTATGTATATGATGCGTCAGGGTTTATTATCATTGATTTAGATAGTCGTCGTATTCAAGGGTTCTTTAATAATCGTCTAGGTGGAGAAGGACCCAAAGGAGTACCTGATAGCTTGCGTGGCCATTATGGTTCAGATTTCACGATGATATATGCATTGTCCAAGTTAGATCCAAAGGATTTAGAGATTTTATGGTCAATGCGAAAACAATATTTAGAAAAGTCACCACAAGTGATGGAGAATAAGGATTTATTCCCGCTTAATCTTGATGAGATGACTTTATAGGAGGTATATTATGCTTTGGTCAATTATTGTAGGCGGATTCATTGGTTTTGTAGCTGGTCGTATTACTAAAAAGGCGCAAAGCATGGGGATTATTCTTCGTGTTATTGCTGGTTTGGTAGGGGCTTCTGTAGGTCAAGCTTTGCTTGGTACTTGGGGCCCAAGTCTTGCAGGCATGGCATTAATTCCGTCCATCGTTGGTGCAGTTATAGTGATTGCTGTAGTAAGCTTCTTTACTGGACGAGACTAACTATATAATAGAAGGACTATTATAGGATTTCCTATAATAGTCTTTTTTTATCACTATAAATCTATTTTCTTATATACCTATGAGAAAATAGGTATATAATAGTTTATGTATTTTACAAGCAATATGCTTTAATATAACTTAAAATTGTCGATTCATATACTGGTAATCGCTGGTTTAAGTGGAATTGAATTAGAAGATGTATATCTTTTAGTACGAATCGTAGGAGGCCCTTATGAAGTTACGTAAAGTAGGTATTATTGGCACTGGACATGTAGGTTCTCATGTAGCATTTTCTCTTGCTCTACAAGGTGAAGTAGATGAACTATATATGATGGATATTGACGAGAAAAAAGCTAAAGCACAGGCAATGGATATAAATGATGCTGTTAGCTATATTCCTCATAAAGTAACAGCTACTGCAGGTCCTATTGAAGATTGTGGGGATTGTGATATTCTCGTATTTAGCGCTGGTCCTTTACCAAATTTATATCAAGATCGTTTAGAAAGTCTTGGTGATACAGTAGAGGTTTTAAAGGATGTTATTCCGCGAATTAAAAAGTCCGGCTTTGATGGTTTTATTATCTCTATTTCTAATCCTGCTGATGTTGTTGCTACTTATTTATGTAAACATTTAAATTGGAACCCAAAACGTATTATTTCCAGTGGGACAGCTTTAGATTCAGCGCGATTACAAAAAGAATTGGCGCGCATTTTTAATATTAGTAACCGTACAATTACAGTGTATTGTTTAGGTGAACATGGCGGTAGTGCTATGGTGCCATGGTCTCATGTTTATGTACAAGGAAAACCGTTAGTACAATTACAACAAGAATTGCCTCATAGATTCCCTACACTTGATCATACTCAAGTGCTAGATGATGTAAAAATTGGTGGTTACCATGTATTGGCTGGTAAAGGCTCCACAGAGTTTGGCATTGCTAGTGCAACAACAGAATTAATTCGTGCTGTATTTCATGACGAAAAGAAAGTGTTGCCATGTTCTTGTTATCTAGATGGCCAATATGGTGAAGAAGGAATCTTTGCATCGACTCCAGCAGTTATTGGCAAAGATGGTATCGAAGATGTATTTGAATTGAAGCTTGCTGAAGATGAATTAGCTTTATTTAAAAAGTCTTGTGCAGTAATTCGTGAATATGCTCATAAAGCAGAGTCTTTATAAGGCCATAGTGGCTGTTACTAATAAATCTATCTCTGATAAGACCTTTTTAACTATATGATAGATATAAGATAAACTATAGATAAATTTATTTAGTCCCTAACGAGGTTCTGTGATATAATTAAAAAATGACAGTATACAGATGATGAATATTTTTGGGGGATATTATGACTCAAGACACTATGGAAGTACAACGTCCAAAAAAGCCTCGCAGACGGGTTAGACCTAATCGCAAAGCGCAGGATCAACGTATTATCCTCATGTGGATCAAGCGAATTGGTATAGGGATTATGGTGCTGCTATTATTAGGGCAAGCCTATCGCTTGGTGGCTGTATATCAAGAAAAACAACATATTGAGCAACAATTGCAAGAATTAAAACAGCGAAATGAAGAATTAGAACAGGAAAAGGCTAAGTTGCAAGATCCAAAGACCATTGAGGGGGTGGCTCGTGAGGAGCTCGGCCTTGTAAAACCTGGTGAAGTGCCTTATGTAAAATAGGTTTGACTGTAGTAATTTAGATTCGCATTAGTTTGTAGTTTGAGGTTTCCGCATTAATTAGGAGGTTGCATGGCAATCGAAGTTGGTAACATTATTGATGGTACCGTATCTGGTATTACAAAATTCGGCGTTTTTGTTGATTTAGGAGAGAAGAAAACAGGTCTAGTTCATATTTCTGAAGTAGCTCATGGGTATGTCGAAGATATTAATACCGTATTAAAGGTTGAAGATCCAGTAAAGGTTAAGGTTTTATCTATTGAAGGTAATAAAATCGGCCTTTCTATTCGTCAAACACAACCTAAAGAGACAGCAAGTGAAGAGCGACGTCCTCGTCGTGTTCAATCTAAACAAAGCACAGAGGCTTTTGAAGCAAAGATGAAATCATTCTTGCGCGATAGCAATGAACGCTTACACGATTTAAAACGCAATACAGAAGGTAAACGCGGAGGCCGAGGCGGTCGTCGAGATTAATAGTGAGAGATGGCATTGAGCCATCTCTTTACTTATGTATAGGTCTTAACAGTATAATAGTGTTAGAGGCATACTAATTATGTAAGGAGCAATTATGAAGTTAGCTATTATTGATATTGGATCAAATTCAGTACGCTTATTATTGGCTACTTATGAAAATAATATATGGCACTATGAGCCAAAACAGTTGTGGACTACTCGTTTAGGCCAACGTAATTCAGATGGTACATTGCGCACTGAATCGATGGAAGCATCCTATCAAGCTTTCACGGATATAAAAAAACTTGCAGATCAATATGGTGCGGACTACTGCTTTGGCTTCGCGACAAGTGCCGTTCGAGAAGCACCAAATGGCATTGAATTTATGGGATGTATCAATACATATTGTCCTATGGAATGGCGCATTTTATCAGGTGATGAAGAGGCAATTTATGGATTTAATGGTGCATTAGGAGATCAGTTGAATGATGGTCGTCACTATACAACTATCGATATCGGTGGCGGTAGTACAGAGCTAGCATTAGGCAATAAGGACGGCGTTTACTGGAGTCGATCTTATCCTGTAGGGGCTGTACGCCTTCAATCTATGTCTGATGAAGGTCCTCAACGAGTATGGGAAGAAACTCGATTCCTTTGGGATCCCATGATGATTCAAGGTGAATTTGGTGAATTCATTGGTATCGGTGGTACGCTAACGACGCTAGCGGCCATTGATTTAGGCCTTGAAAACTATGATGGTTCAAAGGTACAAGGTCATAAATTAAGTCGTGAAACAGTAGAGGGCATCATTCTAAACTTACGTTACATGAGTCGCGATGAGCGATTACACGTAAAAGGTTTACCTGCAGGACGTGCCGATATCATCGTAGCTGGTGCAGAAATTTTAACGTCCTTTATGGATGCTTATGAGGTTCCTCATGTATTTGTGAGCGACCAAGATGGTATGGAGGCGATGGCTCGTGAATGTGAAAGAACTTATTCGAACCATTAATCACACCTTAAAATCACATAATCTATTTCCTGAAAATAGTCGAATTCTAGTAGCTTGCTCTGGTGGCCCCGATTCAATGGCTCTATTGTATTTGTTACAAGATATTGCTACGCATCGTCATACAACGTACAAAATAGGTGTAGCCATTGTGGATCACTGTATTCGCCCTGAAAGTAAGGAGGAGGTCTTGTGGCTCCAACATCAAGTGGAAGAATTAGGTCTGCCATTTTATTCCGCTACCTTTGATGTACCGCGCCTAAGTAAGGAACATAAAAAGTCTGAAGAAACTATAGGCCGCCAAGTACGTTATCAATGGTTAAATGAAATTGCCCAGTCTGAAGGGTATGATTATATTTCAGTAGCTCACCACAAAGACGATCAAGCAGAATCGATTTTGGCACATATCATTAGGGGTTCTGGTCTAAATGGTTTAACTGGCATGTCTGTAGTACAATCTGAATATGCTATTCCTGTAGTTAGACCGCTGTTAGACGTAACAAAAGAAGACTTACTAGCCTATATAGGGACAAAACATATTTCGTATTGTGTAGATTCTACGAATGAGGATGTACGATACCAACGAAATAGGATTCGTCATCGCATTATACCTGAATTGGAAGCCGTTAACCCTGCTGTGGTAGATGCCATAGTTCGACTAGGAAGTTCTGTAAATGAAGATGTAATGGTTATCTCTGATTTAACGTCTAGAACCTTTGATAAATTAGTGTCGATTGGTGATGACGAGGTGAGAATCTCTCGCCGTGCCTTGAGACAGGAGCCACTGGCAATACAGCGGAGATTATGGCAGCGTTTAGTAAGTACCATTGACTCTGATCTAACGCTTACATCAGCTCATCAAGAGCAATTACTGGACATTGTTAACACAGGGGAAAAGAAAACTTTCACTATAAAAAGTATAAAAGTAATCGCTCAATGTGATACAATAAAGGTATATTGCAAACATTAATATGAATCGTGGAGGTCATATAGATGCATCAAGACGCAAAAGAGATTTTATATACAGCAGAACAATTACAGGCTCGTGTAGCCGAGTTAGGTAAAGCAATTAGCGAAGACTATAAAAATGAATCTGTAGTGCTCGTAGGGGTGTTAAAGGGAGCCATCGTTTTCTTTACAGACTTAGCTCGCGCTATTGATGATAGCGTAGATGTAAGTTTTGATTTTATTTCTTGCTCTAGCTATGGTAGTGGCACAACTAGTACAGGGGTAGTTCGAATTCTAAAAGATTTGGATCGCTCTGTAGAGGGGAAGCATGTGCTCGTTGTGGAAGATATCGTAGATACAGGCACAACATTGCATTACTTATTAGAAAATTTACATGCTCGTGGTGCTAAAAGCGTACGCCTTGCAGCATTGTTGAATAAACCAGATCGCCGTAAGATGGACGTAGACGTTGACTATGTGGGCTTTATTATTCCTGATTATTTTGTTATCGGTTATGGTTTAGACTACGCAGAAAAATATCGTCACTTACCATATATCGGTATTTTAAAGGAAGAAATGTATCAAAATTAAAAATATGATATAATATATGAGTGCATCTCTTAATGAGATGTACTCAATTCGTTTATACAAGTAAATTATTATTGAAAGGGGTAATCTTTTGGGTCGATTTACAAAAAATATCGTCCTTTACTTACTTATCATTGCCGCTTTCGTTATCGCCATTGACGCTTTCTCTGGTCAAAGTGCGAATAAATCTGAACTAAGTTACACAGGATTTATTCAACAAGTACAACAGAAAAAGGTTGAGTCCGTAACGATTACCAATGATCATGGTATTAAAGGTAAACTAAAAAATGGAACAGAGTTCAATTCTTATGCGCCAAGTGATGAAACATTAATTAAAACATTACAAGATAATGGCGTAGAAATTACAGCAGCTCCACCTGAGCAACCAGCTTGGTGGATGAGCCTGTTAGGTTCTGCTATTCCTATCATCATCTTGGTGGTGTTGTTCTTCTTTATTATGCAACAAACTCAAGGTGGCGGTGGCCGAGTGATGAACTTTGGTAAAAGCCGTGCTAAATTGATGGGTGAAGGTAACGTAAAGGTTAGCTTTAAAGATGTAGCAGGTGCTGAAGAAGCAAAACAAGAATTAGAAGAAGTAGTAGAATTCTTGAAGGATCCAGGTAAATTTACAACAATCGGTGCTAAAATTCCGAAAGGTGTATTGCTCGCAGGACCTCCAGGTACAGGTAAAACTTTGCTTGCTAAAGCCGTTGCTGGTGAAGCAGGGGTACCATTCTTTACGATTTCTGGTTCTGACTTCGTAGAAATGTTCGTAGGTGTTGGTGCTTCTCGTGTGCGTGATCTTTTCACACAAGCGAAAAAGAATGCGCCATGTATCATCTTTATCGACGAAATTGATGCGGTAGGTCGCCAACGTGGCGCAGGTCTTGGTGGTGGTCACGATGAACGTGAACAAACATTGAACCAATTACTCGTTGAAATGGATGGTTTCGGTGCCAACGAAGGTATTATTACTATCGCTGCCACAAACCGTCCAGATATTCTTGACCCAGCGCTGTTGCGTCCAGGTCGTTTTGACCGTCAAGTTATCGTAGGTCGTCCAGACTTACGCGGTCGTGAAGCAATCTTAAAAGTTCACGCTCGTAACAAGCCATTAGCTGACGATGTAGACTTGAAAACAATTGCTAAGAAAACTCCAGGCTTTACTGGTGCTGACTTGAACAACTTGTTAAATGAAGCGGCTTTATTGGCAGCTCGCCTTAACAAAAAAGTTATCACTATGGCTGAAGTTGAAGAAGCTAGTGAAAAGGTTAGCATGGGTCCTGAACGTCGCAGTCATATTGTGAGCGAGAAAGACCGCAAGTTAACAGCGTACCATGAATCTGGTCATGCCATCGTGGCACATTTGTTGCCTCATGCAGATCCTGTTCATAAGGTAACAATCATTCCTCGTGGCGCAGCAGGTGGTTACACCATGATGCTTCCTACAGAGGAACAAAACTACAAAACAAAATCTCAATTATTAGCGGATATTCGCGTAGCCCTTGGTGGTCGAATTGCAGAGGCTTTGATTTTAGATGAAATCAGCACAGGTGCTTCTGGGGACCTTCAAAGTGTAACGAATACAGCACGCGCTATGGTAACGCGTTGGGGCATGAGTGATGAGCTTGGTCCTATCGTATTTGGTGAACAACAAGAACAAGTATTCTTGGGTAAAAACCTTGGCCATGAACGCAACTACAGTGAAGAAATTGCTGCAAAAATCGACTCTGAAATTCATCGTATTGTAGAAGAAGCGTACAAAGATGTAACAAAACTTCTCAGTGAAAATGAAAAATTCTTACATGATATGGCAAATGCTTTATTAGAGGAAGAAACCATCGATGCAAAAGCGGTAGATAATCTTTACAAATATGGTACAACGAAAGCCCCTGAAGTTGAGGAGCCTAAAGAAGCTCTAGAAGCGGCAGGTATTGTAGTACCAGAGGTGGTTGAAGCTAAAGAAAACACTGCTACAGTGGATGTTCCTAGTGAAACACCTTCTAATGAAATCAAATAATGAGATATCTAAATAAAAGAGCTGGCCTCGTTGAGGGCCAGCTCTTTTTATATATGCTCTTTTGATTATAATTACCTATTACTAGCTATAGTACTTAGTATTCTATCTATATTGTGAAGCTCGTAATGTAGTTGGTGAGGATTAGCTATTGGCCATCGTTAATGTGACGTGTTGCCAAGTACTGTTGAATTCTACGCTCTTTTCGGGCTTTTAAATATTTTTGAGCCAGTACATTTGGAATTGCTACACCAACCGCAATACTAATAATAGTGAGGATGCCTGTTACACCGTTTTGGACCATATGAAGTAAGCCAGACTCTGATAGTGCGTTGATATGAAGTATATCAAAGAGGAATCTGTAATATAAAATACCAGGCATTAAGGCTATGGCAGATGGGACGATGATAATTGTGCTAGATGTTCTCAGCCAAGTAGAAACTTTTACATAGATCACGCTCATTACAGCAGCGCCTACAAAGGTAGCACCTGGTATGGAGAAGCCAAATTCAACAGCTAATAAATTGCGGATAAATACGCATAATACACCACCAATACCAATGGATACTAGTAACCGTACAGGAGCGTTAAATAGTACTGCAAAGGATGCGGCTGCTGTAAAAGCCCCTATAATTTGCTCAATGGATAATACATGAGGCTTAATATCTACAAAGCTAAAGGCCGGCATAGGGCTAAAGTATAATGCCATGGCCATGCCTAAGGTCATGCTACCAACGATAAGGATTGTTCTAATAGCTCTTGTAATTCCCGATAAAATATGGTTGTTGATGGTATCGATAACGGAGTTTATAAGCGGTACACCAGGTATCATAAATAAGGTACAACAAACAAGAACGTAAACTAACGAATCTTGTTCAATATGTGAATAGAAACCATAGGCAGAAACCATGGCGGCAAAGCCGCCAATTGCAATGCCTACATATTCATTGCAACCAAAGCGTACCGATAAGGTACGACCAAAATAACCGATTAGAGAACAAATAACAGTTACAATAAAAGCTATCATATCGCCACTATACAAAAAGGCAAGGCCTGCTGATCCGAGGGCACAAGCAATACCCTTTATCCAATCAGGATATACTGGAATAGTGGAATCTAATTTTGAAATTAACTGTTCATAAGTTGTAAGTGAATAATGTCGTTCAAAGGCTCGCCAAGTTAGTTTAGATACGGCATTGATCATGGCCATATTGGGTACATGGACAGGTGTTTTTCTAAATACGGTAATAGATCGTTCTTTATGCAGTAAATTGACCATAATCGTAGTATAGGAAATATGTATATTTAAATAATCATGAGGAATACCCATAAATGTGGCGGCTTTAAGCATTTCTTCAATAATTCGATTTGTATCGGCACCACATTCCATGAGTAGTTTGCCTATGTTTAATAGGACGTCGAGCTTTCTATGAATATGAATAAACGGGTTCTCAAGAACCTCATTTTTTTCTTCTAATGTAAATTGTTGCATATATCTCCCTAGATAATGATAGACCATACTATTGTTATCTTTTGCATAAGGTATAACTTAATACTACATGTATTATACCATTAATTCTTTTAAATAACCCTTGCATTTTACAGGGTACACTTGTACAATCGAATTGTAAACCTAGGTTGACAAAGAAAGGGGCTCTAAACTATGCGTGATGAAGTATTAGAATTCTTGAGACAAAACCAAGGTGGTTTCGTATCGGGACAGGATATGTCGGAAGCGTGTCATGTTTCGCGTACAGCTATTTGGAAGCATATCAAGGCATTACGTCAAAAAGGCTACAAAATAGAATCTTATACCAAGAGGGGGTATCGATTATTGGAGGAACCTGATTTGTTGAGTTCATTAGCAATGAAGCAAATCTTAAAAACAGATGTATTTGGAAAACGGTATGTCTATATGGACACTACCGAATCTACTAACCTAGAAGCTCGTCGCTTAGCACAACAAGGTGCAGAAGAAGGTACTGTTGTTGTAACAGAGGAACAGGCTGCTGGCCGAGGTCGTTTATCGCGGGGCTGGTATTCTCCATTTGGGAAAGGTTTATGGTTTAGTCTCATTTTGCGCCCTGACTTTGCACCTGTAGAAGCACCGAAATGTACATTGATGGCAGCCGTAGCCTTAACAAAAGCGTTCCATAAAATGGGACTCACCGATGCAGGCATTAAATGGCCCAATGATATTCTTGTGAATGGTCGTAAATTAGTTGGCATCTTGACCGAAATGTCTGGCTCTATGGAGGAAATTTCCTATATTGTTATGGGCATAGGTGTCAATGTAAAGACTAAACAAGAAGAGCTCCCGGAAGAATTGAAGTTGATCGCTACATCCTTAACTATGGAAGGCATTGATATTGAACGGACGGAAGCTTTTAAAATTATATTAGAATCCTTAGAACATCAATATTATGAAGTCCTCGATAGTGGTTTTGAGGAAACTCTCAATGAATGGCGTCAATTATCGGTAACGCTTGGTGAGGAAATTGAAGTAAGAGCACCAGGAAATACCTATGAAGGGGTAGCTACAGATATTGATGAAGATGGTAACTTATTAGTAAGAATCCCTGATGGGACAGTTAAACGTATTGTGGCAGGGGACGTATCAATTCGTCCGCGCAAATAGGAGGCATTCATGTTATTAGTAATTGATGTGGGGAACACCAATATTGTTCTCGGTGTATACGACAAGACGGAGCTTGTAGGTCACTGGCGTATTTCCACGGATCGTGTGCGGACCACCGATGAATATGGCATGTTGATGATGAACCTATTCTTCCATGACCGTAAGGTTGATGTGAAGGATATTAAAGATATCATCATTTCCTCAGTTGTGCCACCATTGATGCCTACATTAGAGCGCGTATGTTTACGTTATTTCAATGTAAATCCTCTTATTGTTGGGCCTGGCACTAAGACTGGTATCGCCATTAAGTATGATAATCCTCGTGAAGTAGGTGCTGACCGTATCGTAAATGCTGTAGCAGCACATGAGCGTTATAAAGGTGATTTAATCATTATCGACTTTGGTACGGCTACTACCTATTGTGCTGTTAAAGGTAATGGCGATTATATGGGTGGTGTTATCTCACCAGGTGTTACCATTTCTGCAGAGGCTCTATTCCAACGGGCTGCTAAATTACCACGTATTGATGTAAGAGATCCAGGTCAAGTCATTTGCCGGAATACCGTATCCTCTATGCAGGCTGGTATGTTCTATGGTTATGTAGGTCAAGTGGAAGGCCTTGTATCTCGTATGAAAGCTGAAATGGGTGATCCTGTAACTGTCGTAGCTACAGGCGGTTTAGCACAACTCATTAGCAGTGCTACGGACTGCATTGACCATGTAGAACCTATGCTTACATTAGAAGGTTTACGCCTTATTTACGAAAGAAATAAATAATGCTACTATAATATAGTTACGAATATGTAACAAAGTAGTGTACATTCGGGTACAGCTTATGCTGTACCCTTTTTATTAGGGGATATATATGAATAATAAACAATGGCAAATTGGAGCTGTCAAAATTGACGGACAAGCCATATTAGCGCCAATGGCAGGGGTAAGCGATATTGCTTATCGCTTACTTGCTAAAGAGCATGGGGCCGCCTTGGTTTGTACCGAAATGGTCAGCGCCATGGGCATTAAATATAAAAATGAACGCACCCATGAATTGTTGCGTATTGAAGAGGTAGAACGCCCTGTATCTATGCAAATCTTTGGTTCCAATCCAGAAGCAATTGCATTAGGCGCAAAGGTAGTAGCTGATGCAGGTGCCGATATTGTAGACATCAATATGGGCTGTCCTGTTAAAAAAGTTGTTTCCTCCGGTGATGGCTCTGCACTTATGAAGAATCCTGACTTAGCCGCACGCGTAGCAGAGGCTGCGGTTAAGGCTGTGGATGTGCCTGTAACCGTGAAAATGCGTATAGGTTGGGATAGTGATTCCATCAATGTTGTGGACTTTGCTAAGCGCATCGAATCTACAGGTGTGGCGGCTATTGCAGTACATGGCCGTACTAAGGAGCAAATGTACAGTGGACATGCTGATTGGTCTTATATTAAGGCTGTAAAAGAGGCCGTGTCTGTACCAGTTATGGGTAATGGGGATATAGTGGAACCAGAGGATGCAAAGTGCATGCTCGATGAAACAGGATGTGATGCGGTGATGGTAGGCCGTGGTGCACAGGGAAATCCATGGATCTTTAATCGTATTCATCACTATTTAGCGACTGGTGAAGTATTGGCGGCGCCGAGCGATATTGAACGTCTCGACATGTTATTAAAGCATTTTGATCTCTTATGTCAATATAAGGGTGAAAGTATGGCCGTTAAGGAAATACGAACTCATGCAGGCTGGTATATGAAGGGCCTCCCTGAATCAGCATACTGGCGCAATCGTGTGAATACAATTCATACTGTAACAAGCTTTCACAATGAGCTAGAATCATACCGTAAAATATTGTCTGAAATGTAGTCAGATTGACAAATGTACAGTATTTTTATATAATGGTTGAGATAATTTAGAAATAAAAGATAAGGTGTCATCTTATTATGGCACTTTTTTCTTATTTAATTTATATGTAGAAAGAGTGGGGTACCCATGGCAGACGTAAAAGAAACATTACTTACCGCCGACGGTTTAAAGAAATTAGAAGAAGAATTAACGTATTATAAATCTGTACGTCGTATTGAAGTGTCTGAACGTATTAAGACTGCTATTGAATATGGCGATATTAGTGAAAACTCTGAATATGATGATGCAAAAAATGAACAAGCTTTCATCGAAGGTCATATTGTAGAGCTTGAAAATAAAATTAACACTGCGAAAATCATCGACGAATCCGTAAAAGGTGATGTTGTATCCGTAGGTAGTAAAGTAACGGTACTAGATACAATGTACAATGATGAATTAGAATATGTTATCGTTGGTTCCTCTGAAGCGGATCCATTCAACAATCGTATCTCTAACGAATCTCCTGTAGGTAAAGCTATTTTGGGCAAACGTAAAGGTGATGAAGTAGAAGTTTCCACACCAGATGGTCCTGTTACATTCAAAGTGTTAGCAATCCAATAATTTACATTTACTGACGAAGAGGCGATAACATGAGTGAAGAAATTAAAAATGTACAAGAAGAGCTGAATGAGCAAATGCAAATTCGCCGCGACAAATTGGCTGAATACGAAGCGGATGGCATCTATCCATTTGGTCAACGTTTTGTTGTAAAAGATAATGCAAAAGAAATTAAAGATGACTTCTTCTTGAAATATGATGGTCAACCTGTAGTTATTGCAGGGCGCTTGATGACAATCCGTTCCCATGGTAAAACAGCATTTGCCAATATTCGTGATAAATCTGGGGATATTCAAGTATATTTCCGTAAAGATGTATTGGGCGAAGATGCTTATAAATACGTAAAAATGCTTGATATCGGTGATATCATTGGTGTAGAAGGTCATGTATTTAAAACTCATACAGGTGAAGTTACAATTAAAGTTAACAAATTAACTTTGTTATCTAAATCTTTACGTCCATTGCCAGAAAAATGGCATGGTTTAAAGGATACAGAACTTCGTTACCGTCAACGTTATGTTGATTTGATTGTAAATCCTGAAGTGCGTGATACATTTGTAAAACGTTCCCAAATCGTTGCTAAAATTCGCGAATACATGATGCGTGATGGTTTCATGGAAGTAGAAACACCAATGATGCATGCTATTCCTGGTGGTGCTGCAGCTCGTCCATTCATCACTCACCACAATGCGCTTGATATCGATATTTACATGCGTATTGCACCAGAATTATACCTTAAACGCTTGATCGTTGGTGGTATGGACCGCGTATTCGAAATGAACCGTTGCTTCCGTAACGAAGGTATCGACAACCGTCATAATCCAGAATTCACTACTATCGAATCTTACCAAGCTTATGGCGATGTTGAGGATGCTATTCGCTTAACAGAAAATCTTGTGTCCTACTGTGCTCAAGAGGTTCTAGGTACACAAGAAATCACATACCAAGGTACAGAAATCAATTTGACTCCACCTTGGAATCGTATCACAATGGCTGAAGGTGTAAAAAAATACACTGGTGAAGACTTTGATGCAGTTACTACTGTAGAAGAAGCTCGTGCTATTGCAGATCGTTTAAATGTAGAATATACAGAAAATGATGGTATTGGTAAAATCTTAAATCTTTGCTTCGAAGATTATGTAGAAGAAAACTTGATTCAACCAACTATCGTATATGGTCATCCAAAAGAAATTTCTCCACTTGCGAAAGCAAGTCGTGAAAATCCATTGGCTACAGAACGTTTTGAAGCGTTCATTTATGGTCGTGAATTGGCAAATGGCTTCTCCGAGTTAAATGACCCAATCGACCAAAAACAACGTTTCTTGGATCAATTGAAAGAACGCGAAGCTGGCGATGATGAAGCTCACCGTATGGATGAAGACTTCGTTACAGCTCTTGAATACGGTTTACCTCCAACAGCAGGTTTAGGTGTTGGTATTGACCGTCTCGTTATGTTCTTAACAGACTCTGCATCCATCCGCGATGTATTGTTGTTCCCATTGATGAAACCAGAAGCTCCTAAGCATATTGAAGCTGAAGAAGAAGCAGCTGAATAATCTAAAACCAAAAGGTTCCCTATTCTTTGAGTAGGGAGCTTTTTTATTCGTCATATGATACGAATATTATGTTTTATGATTATTGTATTCTATGAATATTATATTTATTCTACATGTGCTGTTGAAGTATATGTTGACTATGATATTTAGTTACGAAAGGAGAAGACTGTGAAACATTTAAAGGTTGCTTTATCTGATTCCGTGCAATCCAAAATTAAATCCATAGCAGGACGCACATGTGTTGGCGTTTTTGAAACAGATTTTACAGATGTAGGTGCCGTTGTTATCGATGATGGTGAGCTAGATCTTGTGAATAATAATCAAATTAGCTCCTTTGGTATACCTGTTATTGTCTTAAGACTTGATGCATCTAAAGATATATCTCTTTATAGAAATCGTATCACGTCCATTATAGAGCTCTTATCTATGAGTATCGACGACTGTACATCAGAGATAGAGAAAGTTGTAGCAAACTATGAAGCATCTATTTTACCACCATTTTTCAGGGCTTTATCTGATTATGTAGGGGATGAAAATTCACAGTTTGACTGTCCGGGCCATCAAGGAGGCGAATTCTTCTATAAACATCCTACTGGTCGTGCCTTTTACAATTTCTTTGGAGAAAATATATTTAGAGCAGACCTTTGCAATGCAGATGTAAAATTAGGGGACCTCTTAATTCATGAAGGCTATGCGCATGATGCTCAAGCACATGCAGCTAAGGTCTACAATGCAGATAAAACCTATTTTGTTTTGAATGGTACATCTTCTGCAAATAAGGTAGTGCTGAATGCTCTTTTAACACCAGGGGATATTATTTTATATGATCGTAATAATCATAAATCTATCTGCCATGGTGGCCTAGTTATGTCTGGTGCTACGCCTATATATCTTGAAACAGCACGCAATCCCTTTGGCTCCATTGGCGGTATTTTAGATCATTGCTTTGATGAAAGTTATATACGTCAATTAGTGGCTGAAAAATCACCTGAAAAAGCAAATGCAAAACGTCCTATTCGATTAGCAGTTATTCAACTAGGAACCTATGATGGTACGATTTATAATGCTCGGCAAGTAGTAGATAAAATAGGCCATCTTTGCGACTACATTTTCTTTGATTCTGCTTGGGTTGGGTATGAACAGTTTATTCCTATGATGAAAGACTGTAGTCCATTGTTGTTAGAATTGGATCCAAATGACCCTGGCATTTTAGTTACTCAATCAGTACATAAGCAACAAGCTGGCTTTTCACAAACATCCCAAATTCATAAAAAAGACAGCCATATAAAGGGACAAGAACGCTATGTGGATCATAAACGTTTTAATAACTCTTTTATGATGCATGCATCTACATCTCCGTTTTATCCATTATTTGCATCGCTTGATGTAAATGCGAAAATTCATGAAGGCGAGTTGGGACAAACATTATGGCGTGAATGTGTTGAGGTAGCTATTGATGCACGTAAAGCCGTATTGAAACAATGTAAATATTTACGCCCCTTAGTACCTCCAATTGTTCATGGTAAACTATGGGAAGAGGGAAATACCCAGGAGATGGCTTGTGATGTAAAATATTTTGCTTTTGAGCCAGAAGGCAAGTGGCATTCTTTTAACGGCTATGGTGAAGGACAGTATTTCATTGATCCATGTAAATTTCAACTGATTACACCTGGAATCGATGTAGAAACTGGAGAATATGAAGAGTTTGGCATCCCTGCGAATATTCTCGCTAATTATTTACGAGAAAATCGAATTATTCCTGAAAAATGTGATTTAAATACAATCTTATTCCTCATGACACCAGCAGAATCTAAGCATAAGATGGATGCGCTAGTGGCGGAGCTCGTTCGGTTTGAAGAACTCATAGATCGCGATGTACCGATGGAAGAGGTATTGCCATCGATTTACTATAGTCATATAGACAAATATAAAGGCTACCACATTCGTCAGTTATGCCAAGAAATGCATGACTTTTATAAGTCTAGAAATATAAGTCTTTTGCAACAGCGATTATTCTTGGGTGAATACTTCCCTGACTTTGTAATGAATCCACAAGAAGCTAACTTTGAGTTCCAACGTAACAAAGGAGAATTAGTACCGCTAAGCGAAGCAGAAGGACGTATTGCCCTTGAAGGGGCTCTTCCGTACCCACCAGGTGTATTGTGTGTGCAACCAGGAGAACGTTGGTCGAAGACAGCTTGCGACTATTTCTTGGCTTTAGAGGAAGGTATTAATCTGTTGCCGGGCTTTGCGCCAGAAATACAAGGTGTATACATTACTGAACAATCAAATGGCTATAAACAAGCCTATGGCTATGTATTGAAAAAAGAATATTAAAGAAAATCTAGCGTGTTATTCGAGCATAGTGCTTTAGGGCTCTCATCACGCGAGGAGGTTATATGAATTCGACACTTATTTTAAAAGGAAATATCTTATATACATCGCGGCCTTCAGAATTTATATCTATTCCACATGGATATATCATTGCCGTTGATGACGTGGTCGTATATTGTGGGGAAAGTATTCCACCAGCTTATGCAGCGTGTGAGGTCACTGATTATGGTGATAATCTCATCATTCCAGGCTTTGTAGACACACATGCTCACGCTCCGCAGTATTGTAATCGTGGTCTTGGCATGGACAAAGAATTGCTGCCTTGGTTAGAAACCTATACATTTCCTGAAGAGGCAAAGTTTAGTGATCCAGATTATGCACGGTTAGTATATGGCGCCTTTGTACAGGATTTATGGCGCAATGGGACTACTAGAAGTATACTATTTGGTACCATCCATAAAGAAAGCACATTAGTATTGATGGAGCTTTTACAAAAAGCTGGATTATCAGCCTATGTAGGTAAGGTAAATATGGACCGTAATAGTCCAGAATTCTTGATTGAGAAAACACAACAGTCCTTGATTGATACAAAAGAATGGCTGGATGCTTCATTGCAGTTTGGTCCATTGGTTAAACCAATTATTACACCTCGTTTTGTACCATCCTGTACAAGTGAATTAATGAGTGGACTAGGGAAATTAGCAGAAGAATATAATGTACCAATTCAATCTCACTTGTCCGAAAATCACGGTGAAATTGATTGGGTTGCATCATTACATCCAGAGTCACCAAATTATACAGATGTGTACTATGAACACCGCTTAATGGGACAGGTACCTACAGTGATGGCTCACTGCATTCATTTAAGCGATGTAGAAATAGATCGTATGGCAGAAACTCAAACTATGGTATCTCACTGTCCATATTCTAATGTAAACCTATCAAGTGGTATTGCACCGATTCGTAAGCTAATGAAACGGAATATACCGATTGGTTTGGGCTCCGATATCTCTGGTGGTCATATTGTATCGATGGCGAAGGTTCTTACGGAAGCTATTGGATTGTCAAAAATGAAATGGGTAGAAGTTGATCAAACATATGCGCCTCTCACATTAAGTGAAGCTTTCTATATGGCTACAAAGGGCGGCGGCAAGTTCTTTGGTAAGGTTGGTAGCTTTGAAAAAGGTTGTGACTTAGATGCCCTTATCATTGACGATACATCAATATTTGACCCTAATGAACGCACCTTAGAGGAACGGCTTGAACGTTGGTTATATGTTGGTGATGATCGACATATTGTTGAGCGCTATGTAGCTGGCCATATAGTACCTAATCCTCAAGGTTAATATGTGATATGTAATAGCATGGGAATATAAAATAAAATTAAATACTATTTATAACAGGTAGTTTGTATATAAGGCAAACTACCTGTTTTGATTTGGCCTCATATTGCGCATCAATACCCTTGGTGTATAATAAAAAGACATACAAATTAAGAAAGTGGGGGACTTAATGGATATATTAGGGGCAAGACGCTCTATAGAACAGAAGTTACTTATGCAATCCGTTGGCCTGATGGCTCTTGTGGCGGTAAGCGGTACTATAATGGGGATTGTCACGGGTTCTAGTGCGGTCTTATTAGATGGTGTATTTTCCTTTGTCGATGTTGTTATTAAAATCATGATGTTAATGACAGCCAAATTAATAGCCCGTGAAACGAGTAAGCGCTTTCAGTTTGGATATTGGCAGTTTGAACCTTTAGTATTGGCCGTAGAAGGATTTTTTATATTACTAATTGTAATCTATGCCTTATCTAGTGGTATTACAGATCTTATATCGGGTGGTCGTCATGTAGATTTTGGACCCGCTATTTACTATGCTATCTTCTTTACAGTGGCGGACACAATATATTACTTATATGTGCGTCGCATTAATAAGAGTCTGCAGTCAAACTTAATTAAATTTGATAATGTAAGTTGGTATGTTGATGCTTTGTTAGAAGCAGCTATCTTAATCAGTTTCGTCGTGGCCATCATGTTAGAAGGAACTGAATATGCTGATTGGGCAGCTTATATTGACCCGATTGTTCTCATTGTATTAGCGGTGCAAATGATACCGTCTGCGTTCCGCATTATCATCCCATCTGTAAAACAAGTGTTGGGGTGGGCACCAACTTCATTACATAATGAAGTGCAGGAGATTATGGACCGCTTTATGGAAAAGTACAATTTCAAAGATTATGTTTCTAGTGTGCAAGTATATGGCAACACTCGAATTATTGAAATTGATATTTTAGTTCCTAAGAACTTCCCATATCAGACAATTGCTGAAATCGATGCAATTCGCAATGAAATTGACCAAGAAATCGGAGGGAACCCAACGGAGAAATGGGTAACCATTTCTTTCACAGGAACCCGAAAATGGATGGCAAAAGATTATTTACTAGAAGACGATGATGATGAATAGTATAAAAATTAATTAGAAATCTAGTAGGTAGCTTATAATTTAATGATAAATACACCAATATATGGTATACTTAAACGTATTGAATATATTGTTCGTAGCATAGTTGGAAGATGAGGTTCATAGTATGTTAGACTTAAAATTTGTCCGTGAAAATATTGATTTAGTGCAACAAAACTTAGATAATCGTCACACGAAAGGCGATATAGAAACCTTTGTATCCGCTTATGATGAACGCCGTCAGTTGATTGGTAAAGTTGAGGAGTTAAAAGCTCTTCGTAACTCTGTAACTGAAGAAATTAGCCAATTAAAACGCAATAAAGAAAATGCGGATGATAAAATCGCAGAAATGAAAAAAGTAGGCGATGATATTGCTGAGCTTGATAATCGTATTCGCGATGTAGAAGCAAAATTACGTGATGCGGCATTGATGTTGCCAAACATGTGTGATGCATCTGTTCCTGTTGGTGCTGATGAAGATGAAAATGTAGAACAACGCAAATGGGGCGAGCCACGTCAATTCGACTTTGATATACAAGCTCATTGGGATTTAGGTGAAAATCTCGACATTCTTGATTTCAATCGCGCTGGTAAAATGAGCGGTGCTCGTTTCACTGTATATAAAGGTTTGGGTGCTCGTTTAGAACGTGCTCTCATTAACTTCATGGTTGATCTTCATGTAGATAAACAAGGCTACACTGAAATGATGACTCCATACATGGTAACGCGTGAAACTTTGACAGGTACTGGTCAATTACCTAAATTTGCTGAAGATATGTACCATGTAGAAGATACTGAATATTTCTTGATTCCTACCGCAGAGGTTACATTGACTAACTATCACAGTGGCGAAATTTTGAGCGAAGAGGAATTGCCAAAATATTATACTGCATTTACTGCATGCTTCCGTGCTGAAGCAGGTTCTGCAGGTCGTGATACTCGTGGTCTTATCCGTCAACATCAATTCAACAAAGTTGAAATGGTTAAATTAGCTAAACCTGAAGATTCTTACAAAGAATTAGAAACATTGACTGATAATGCAGAAGAAGTATTGCGCTTATTGGAGTTGCCATTCCGTGTAATTACACTTTGTACAGGTGATATTGGCTTTGGTTCTGCTAAAACATATGATGTAGAGGTATGGATGCCAGCTCAAGGCAAGTATAGAGAGATTTCTTCTTGCTCTAATATGACTGATTTCCAAGCTCGTCGTGCAAACATTAAATTCCGTCGTGGTCCTAAAGGTAAACCAGAATTCGTTCATACATTAAATGGCTCTGGTCTTGCTGTAGGTCGTACAGTAGCAGCTATCTTGGAAAACTATCAACAAGCTGATGGCTCTGTTGTGATTCCTAAAGTACTTGTACCTTACATGGGCGGCGTAGAAGTAATTAAGGCTGGAAAATAAGAGGGGGCATTCTATGAAGTTCTTTATTGATACAGCAGAATTTGATGAGATTAAAGAGGCGTATGCTTTTGGTTTTATCGATGGTGTTACTACTAATCCATCCCTTATCGTGAAAGCTAAACGCGATTTAAAACAAGTTATTTCTGAAATTGCTAATTTGGTAGAGGGCCCTGTGAGTGCAGAGGTTATTGCTTCTGATGCAGAAGGTATGATCAGGGAAGCTCATGAGCTTGTAAAATTAGGCTCTAATGTAGTTATTAAAGTGCCTATGACTCCAGAAGGTCTTAAAGCTGTTGCAGTTCTAAGCAAAGAAGGCATTAAAACTAATGTAACCTTAATCTTCTCTGCCAACCAAGCCTTATTAGCAGCTCGTGCAGGTGCTACCTATGTGAGCCCATTTGTTGGCCGTATTGATGATATCAGTATGGATGGTCTTACATTGATTCAAGATATTGCAGATATATTTGCTATTCATGGCATTGAAACTGAAATTATTGCGGCTAGTGTGAGAACACCATTGCATATCATTCAATGTGCAAAAGCTGGTGCTCATATTGCAACTGTGCCATTTAAAGTGCTTATGCAAGCTATGAAACATCCACTAACAGATGCAGGGCTTGAAAAATTTATGGCAGATTGGAAACAAGCTAATCAATAAGTTAAGTATTCGGCTCGATGTAAGGGTCATATTACAATACACACAGGACTTATAAGGAGGCCTATTATGGATCGTACATTATCTTTGGAATTTGCTCGTGTCGTTGAAGCGGCTGCTTTGCGCAGTGGTCGTTTACTTGGTCGCGGTCAAAAGGATGCAGCGGATGGTCTTGCTGTAGACGCAATGCGTCAAGCATTTGACTCTGTTCGTATTTCTGGTACAGTAGTTATTGGCGAAGGCGAAATCGATGAAGCACCTATGCTTTACATTGGTGAACATGTAGGTGCGGGTGGCCCAGAAGTAGACATCGCAGTTGACCCTATTGAAGGCACAAACTTGATTGCAAAAGGCCAAAATGGTGCGATTGCAGTTATGGCTATTGCTGAAAAAGGTGGCTTGTTACATGCGCCAGATATGTACATGGAAAAACTTTGTGTTGGTCCTCGTGGTGCAGGTGCTATCGATATTACAAAATCTTTAACAGAAAATATTAAAAATGTAGCTGCAAAAATGAATCGCAATGTTGATGAAATTACACTTGTAATGCTTGATCGTGAGCGTCATCATGGTTTGATGAAAGAAGCGCGTGATCTTGGCGCACGTATTATGTTAATTTCTGATGGCGATGTTAACCCAGCTATGGAATGTTGTATCGAAGGTTCTGGTGTGCACATGGTTGTTGGTACTGGTGGTGCACCAGAAGGCGTATTGGCTGCAGCAGCTTTAAAATGCGTAGGTGGCGATATGCAAGCGCGCTTGAAACCAGAAACAGAAGAAGAAATTCGTCGTTGTCATGAAATGGGTATTACCGATGTAAATCAAGTACTTACATTGGATGATTTAGTTCGTACAGATGATGTTATCTTTGCGGCTACTGCTATTACTCGCGGTAACTTATTGAATGCTATTCAATACTTCCCTGGTGGTGCGCGTACACATACTATCGTAATGCGTTCTAAAACAGGTACTGTTCGTTTCTTAGATACAGTGCATATGGATGAGAAACTAAAATCCTTAAAAGCAAAATAAAAATAATTAAGCCCCTCATTTGATATGTACCCCCTTTACCGGTTGTCCAGCAAAGGGGTACATATCAAAAATGAGGGGCTTTTTTTCTCAGTATTTTCTCACAGTCTCTTGATGAGATATATCGAAAAATAGTATAATAACATTTAGTATATGACGTTATAAATACAACGTCTTGTAGTTCATACAAGATGATCGATATAAAGTGTAGGAGGAATTCTGTTGGAAAAGCTAATCATTCAAGGTGGCAACCGGTTGGAAGGCCGTGTACGTGTTAGTAGTGCTAAAAATGCGGTACTCCCTATTATTGCCGGTACTTTACTAGCATCAACACCTAGTAAATTACTTGAAATTCCAAATTTGGAAGATGTAGGTACAATTTGCCAAGTTATCGAGTCTTTGGGGGTTAAAATTACTCGTAATAAAGCAGATGATGAAATTATTTTCGATGCGTCTACATTGACTGCTACGGAAGCTCCTTATGAGCTTGTACGCAAAATGCGTGCATCTTTCCTCGTAATGGGGCCACTTTTAGCGCGCAAAGGGGAGGCTAAAATCTCCATGCCAGGTGGTTGTGCGATTGGTGCACGTCCTATCGATCTTCACCTAAAAGCGTTCGAAGCACTAGGTGCTAAAATTGAAATTACTGAAGATTATGTATATGCTCATGCTCCAGAAGGCCTTAAAGGCACTCAAATTTACTTGGATTTCCCAAGTGTAGGGGCTACAGAAAACGTAATTATGGCCGCTTCTATGGCGGAAGGTAAAACTGTTATCGAAAATGCTGCGGAAGAACCTGAAATCGTTGATTTAGCGACATTCTTAAATGCAATGGGCGCTAATATCCGCGGTGCTGGTACTAATGTAATTCGCATTGAAGGTGTGCCTCAATTACATGGTGCAATTCATACGGTTATTCCTGACCGTATCGAAGCTGGTACATACTTGATTGCAGCTGCTATGGCTGGTGGTGACGTATTTGTAGAAAATGCATTGCCTGAACATTTGAAACCAGTAGTAGCTAAATTAAAAGAAGCTGGCGTTACTGTAGAGGAAGAAATTGATGGCATTCGCGTTATCAGCACTGGTAAAGGTATCAAAGCTGTTGATATCAAAACGTTACCATACCCAGGCTTCCCAACAGATATGCAAGCTCAATTTATGGCGCTTACTACAATCGCTGAAGGCACAAGTACAGTAACAGAAACTGTATTTGAAAACCGCTTTATGCATGTTGCTGAACTTCGCAAAATGGGTGCTCATATCGATATCGACAATCGTCAAGCGATTGTAGAAGGTATGCCACGCTTACATGGTGCTGTAGTTAATGCTACAGACTTGCGTGCAGGTGCGGCTCTTGTTTGTGCTGCATTGACTGCAGAAGGTAGAACAGAAGTTGGTCGTTTACATCATATCGATCGTGGTTATGATGATTTCGTAGGTAAATTGCAAAGGTTAGGTGCTGATATTGTTCGGGTTGACGAATAAAAGTACAGAGCCAAAACAGAATAAAAAGAAACGAAGCCGGCGCTCAAAAGGGCCGGCTTTATACAACGAGCAACAAAACTTAGGTGCTGCAAAGGTTGAAAATGCTAAAACTAGTTCTAATCGTAAACCATTACGAAGGACGAAACGCAAGTCTACGAAGCTTTCAGAGGGCGTAGCTAAGCAAGCTAGCCATTTGGCTTCCAATATGCGCGAAGCGATGGTTAAAGTCACCAAAATGCGCCGTGTTGAGCGTCGTAATCGTGAAACTGTTGCCATAGCAAAAACTACACCTGCTATGACATTAAAGCGTTTAGTTCGTCCTGAACAAGTAGGCGATTTAATGGGACGATTGAATCGTTCATTGAATTTTGACTTAGGTATAGATTTGGGAACTGCCAATATTCTTATCTTTGCTAAAGGAAAAGGGCTAGTCTTAGATGAGCCTGCCTATATTGCGCGTGATGATAAAACCGGCGATATTCTCGCGTTAGGTGAAGCTGCACGTTCTATGGTTGGGCGTACACCTAAAGGCATATCTGTTATTCGTCCTGTTCAAGCGGGTGTTATCGCAGATTACGATATGACCGAATTTATGTTAAAATACTTTATTCGTTCCGTTGTGCCTGCTTCTAGATTGATGAAAACGCGTATTATTGTATGTGTGCCATCTGGAATTACGCCTGTTGAAAAACGTGCTATTTTAGAGGCTTTACTTAGAACAGGCGCTAAAAAGACTGTTCTTATAGAGGAACCATTAGCAGCTGCTATGGGTACAGGTCTCAATGATGCTGACCAAGTTGGAGCTATGGTTGTCGATGTAGGTGGCGGTACTACTGATATTGCCGTTCTTTGTGATACTGGCGTTGTTGTGAGTGAATCCCTTCGCATTGGAGGAGATTCCTTCAATGAATCTGTTATTCGCTATATACGTCGTAAAAAGCGACTTGTTATTGGACCTTTAACAGCAGAAAAGATAAAGATTTCTGTTGGTACCGTAGATCGACGTGCTAAAGAACGAACTATAGAGGTTAGAGGGCGTGATGCCAGCTCTGGACTACCTAAGATGGTTGCTGTTAATTCCTTAGAAATTCAACGTGCCTTAGAGGCGCAAGTGATGAATATTCTAGAAGGCATTAAATCGATTTTAGAAAAAACACCTCCAGAACTTGTAGCAGCCATTAATGATCATGGTATCATTTTGACAGGTGGCGGTGCTCTCATCGATGGTTTAGATCGTGTTATTACACGTTCTGTTGGTATTGCATCTTATTTGGTAGAGTCTCCGCGATATGCTGTTATTAAAGGGGTTGCAAAAGCTCTTGATGAAATGTCACAATTGCGTGATACATTGGATGAATTACAATAAAATATTTCATTGAAATAATGTAAAATTTGAGGAAGTTACTATTTATAGATAGACCATTGAAAAATGGAACGACGGTAGATAGTAACTTCTTTTTTTGTGCATCCTTTTTGTAATTTTCATCTATATGATGTATACTATAGTAAAAGTATATTGTATAAAGTTGATGTATGAATATAAATCTATTAATATGGGTTGTCGCTATAGAGGAATTGTAAATGAAACGATATTTATATATGACTTTTGCTGTGTTAGGCTTTCTAGGCAGTACAATACCTTATGCGGAAGCTGGAAATTTAACCGGCGTACGTGTATCTAATCACGAAGGTACAAGTCGAATTGTATTAGATGTGTCTGAAATGCCTGTATCTTGGACTAAATCTTATAATGAGTCTACACATGCTCTTACCCTTAACCTAGGTGGTACGACAAATGGATTGACTGGACCTGTAGCTCAAAATAACACGAAAACAGGTGTTTTAAAAGGTATTGGCTTGCAACCTGTTAATGGTGCTTTACAAGTAACATTGACGGCTAATAAGGATGTACAACACCATGAGTTTACATTGGAAAAACCATCGCGTATTGTAGTGGATTTATTTTCTGGCTATGCTCAACAAACAACAAAAGATGTAAATAAATCCGTTACGTATAGCAAGATTAATAACACTGTAGCAGAAGGTAAGATTCAAGCCTTTGCATTATCTGTTGATAATGATTCACCTATGGTAGTAGCCCATGTTCCAGAAGGAAAAGCCTTATCATCTGTGATTCAATCTCATACTGCCATCATTGGAGCAAAGGTAAAGGGCGGAAGTTTTGATCGTCCTTATTCAGTAGCTAGTGATGGAACGATTGATTTAGAGCGTATTTCTAATCGTGGCACCTTGCGATATACACCAAATCGGGGATATTTTATTGAGGAAAAGAGACCCTTATTACTAGCTAAAACACAAAAAGATACCTTCTTAATTACATCTGTTAATACAGGACGTAAAGAAAATGCCTTGACCCTATATACATCAGCTTATGGGCCTTCTACAAAAACTAATGACTTCGGCTATGAAGTGACTGTAGCCAATGGTAAGGTTGTTAGTGGTCAAAAAGGAAATTCTAAAATTGGAGAAAACCAATATGTATTATCTGGGCATGGAGAATCAAGAGATGCACTGCGTAAATTAAAAGTGGGCACACCGATTACGATTCAAAATAGACCGGAGTTAGCACAAGTTAGCACCACTGGTGGTGCAGCGCTACAAGCGGGTACTATGGTATTGAAGAATGGCAATTATGTAGGTGCTGATGGGACCCATAATAAAGCTCGTAGTTTCATAGGAACTACAAAAGATCATAATTTAGTGGTCCTCACTGTTGATAAAGCAGGCCTTCAATCCGTAGGGGTCACACAACAAGAAGGAGCCAAACTATTATCTAAGCTAGGCGTCGTAGATGGTGCTGAATTATCAAATCAAGGTAGCGTTGATTTAGTGGTTAATGATACGTACGTACATAAAGCTTCTCCAAATCCTACGACCTATGAGGATATTGTAATTATAAAATGAATTCGTTGCATACAATTTTGTTTGAAATATTAGTAATAATTTAGTATACTATAAATACATAACTAATTTTGTAAAAGGAGGGATCGTTATGAAAAGAGTAGTGTTGGCCTTAGCTGCTTTAGGCATTTTAAGTGTTAGCTCTGTAATGGCGGCCCCTGTATCATACCAAAGTGTATTAACAGGTAAAGTTGCTTCTACAGTTTCTGTTGGATCTGCTGTAACAGAAGGTCAAACATTGGTAACTGTAGAGACATTGGCTGGCCCTATGGCTGCTGCTAAATCTACTGTAACTGGTACTGTAACGGCGGTTAATGTTACAGTGGGTTCAGACGTTTCTCGTGATCAAATCGTTGTCACAGTAGAAAGTAAATAAAGGAGAGAAGGAATGAAGTTTTCTCATTCTTGGCGTCGGTATAGAAAAGCGATACTGGCGCTTTTCTTCTGTACTTCACTTACAGCTGCACAGGCTGTTGATTTCATGCCTGTCAATGATGTAACTACAGGTATGGAAGGTATTGCAAAAACTGTAATTGTAGGAGATACCATTTCAACCTTTGATGTAAAGGTACTGGGTGTCATGAAGGATAAGGGGCCATCTGGTCATCTTATTTTGGCAAAGTTCTCTGGCCCTGTTATGGAAAAAACTGGAGGCATTGCTCATGGCATGAGTGGTAGTCCTGTATATATAAATGGTAAGCTCGTTGGTGCTGTTGCCTATGGTTGGGGGTTTGCAGACGGTACGATTGGGATGATTACCCCTATTGAAGATATGGTGAAATTATGGAATATTCCATATGAGAAGAACCTATCTAGACCATGGGATGATAAACAATTGATTCCTCTTGGCACGCCACTTATGGCATATGGCTTTGATGCAGCGTCCATGGATTACTTTAAATCCAAGCTGCCACAATATAAATATGAAACATATGATACAGCTAGTGCTAGTGGTGATGAAACAGCAAAACCTTTGGAGGCTGGTGGCTCTGTAGCCGCATTATTAGTTGATGGTGACTTAAAACTTGGTGCTATTGGTACTGTTACCTATGTAGATGGTGAAAAGATTGTTGCCTTTGGTCATCCATTCTTGAAACATGGCTCTTCAAACTACTTTATGCACAATGCAAGTATCTTTACGGTAGTTAAAAGTTATGATGCTGCTTTCAAATTAGGCTCTATGGGCAAGGAAGTAGGCTCAGTAACTGAAGATAGAGGTGCTGGTATTGCTGGCGTATCTGGAGTAATCTCTCCAGGTATTCCAATGCGCTTCCATTTGAAAGACCTTGATATGGGACGTGATAAAACTAGCTCTGTTAAGGTCATTGAAGATAGTGAAATGACACCGACCTTAGCGGCTACATCTCTATATAATATGTTGAATAAAACATTAGATCGTAGTGGCGCTGGTACAGCTACAATTTCTTATACTATTACTCCAAGAGGTAAAGAACATAAACCGTTGACACGAACTAATATGTTCTATAGTTCTGACTCTATTTCAGAGAAGGCTGTTGATGAGTTCTACAATGTTATCGATGTTCTTATGAATAACCGATTCATTAATTATGAAATCTCTGATATCTCTGTAGAAACTGAAGTAACACAAGATAAGAAAACTGCAAAGCTTATTGATGCGTCTGCATCTTCTACCATTGTTTCTCCTGGGGATACAATCGTTGTAGATGTAACGTTGGAGCCATTCCGCGGGGAGAAGGTTGTTAAACAAATCTTCTTTAAAGTTCCTGAAGATCAAGCTGTTGGTCAGTATACCTTAGAGGTGCGTGGGGGCGGTGAAATCCCATTACCTTATGTATTAGAAAAACAAAAATACAATTTAACTGATGAAATCTTACGTCGATTAAAAGTTCATAAAGATTTTGATGAGCTTTATGATGAAATTCAAAAGACTGATACGAATAATCAAATCGTTGTAGAGTTTTTAGAAGATGGCATTAGCCTTGTTGATGAAGATGGTTCCAAATCTGTTAAAAAAGCGAAACTTAAAGATGTAGAATCAAAACCTATGCCAGGGGATGTAAAGAAAAAAATTGGTCAAGAAGATTTGGGTTCCAATAAGGATGATGACAATCAAATCGAAAAGACTGCTATTGATACAGAGTACATCGTTCAAGGTGATGGTCAATTTACAATTCATGTTATGAAGCCAGCTGATCGTGATAAAGCATTAGCTAAACGCGTAAAAGAAGTTAAAAATCAAATCAAGATGGAACATAAATTAGAGTTGGAAGACCAATCAAAAAAGGATAAAACCAGTAAAAAAGATGTGAAAAAGTCTGATAAACAAGACACAAAAACACCTGATAAAAAGGATGAATCTAAAGTAAATGATACTAATGCAGCTGAATAAGCTGAAAATGTAAGGGGAAAGGGCTAGACTGTTGAATTGGCTTGAATCGATAGGTCGTGTTGTAATACATGGCCTATCACAGATGGGTAGTGCTACATTATTAGTGTGGCAAACAATAAAACAACTGAAAATGATTAATCTGTGGCATGTATTCCAGCAGATGGCTCACCTAGGCGTAGATTCATTGCCGATTATTAGCTTAACGCTACTATTTGCAGGGGCGGTTATGACCTTACAGATTACAGATGTATTAATTACATATGGAGCTCAAAGCACTGTGGGTGGTCTTATGGCTGTTGCTATGGGTCGTGAGTTAGGACCTATTTTAGTAGGGGTTGTACTGGCCGGCCGTGTTGGTGCCGCTATCACGGCTGAAATTGGTACAATGAAGGTAACTGAACAAATTGATGCGCTACGTGTTATGGCTGTCGATCCTGTTGGTTATCTCGTGGTACCTCGTGTAGTAGCATGTATGATTATGGTGCCTATTTTGGCATTTTATGGTGTAGTCATTGGTATTGCAGGTGGTTACTTTGTAGCTACTGCTATCAAAGGTCTGGCGCCAAGTACTTATTTAGATTCTATTCAAATGTTTTCTACCATTTCAGACTTTACACTAGGTCTTTTGAAATCTAGCGTATTTGGTGCTGTCATCGCATTGGTAGGTGCTTACAAGGGGATGGAAACTAAAATGGGCGCTGAAGCAGTTGGCTTCTCCACAACTAGTTCTGTAGTAACTAGTATCATTTTAGTATTTGTATTAAATTACTTTTTATCTACCTTGTTATATTAGTAGATACATTAGAGGGATTTATGATAGAACTACGCAATGTTGTAGTTGCCTATGAGTCACGTGTGATTTTAGACTCTATTAATCTCACCATCGATGATGGGGAGACGTTAGTCATATTAGGTGGTAGTGGTAGTGGTAAAAGTACACTACTTCGCTTATTGATTGGCTTGCAGCGTCCTACATCGGGACAGATTATAGTAGATGGCACAGATATTACAACATTATCTGAAGATGAATTTAATACAGTACGAAGAAAAATGGGGATGGTATTCCAATACTCTGCATTATTTGACTCTATGTCGGTAGGTGAAAATGTAGCCTTTGGCTTACGTCAGCATACGGACTTAGGAGATGATGAAATAAAACGCATTGTAGCAGAGCGACTCGATTGGGTCGGTTTAAAAGGGTATGAATCCTATATGCCTAACGAATTATCTGGAGGCATGAAGAAGCGTGTTAGCTTAGCTCGTGCCATAGCGTTAGATCCGAGTTTAATTCTCTATGATGAACCTTCATCCGGGTTAGATCCTATTACATCAGGTACGATTAGTATGTTGATTAAGGGAATGCAGCAACGGCTCGGTTGTACTTCTATCGTTGTAACGCATGATATGCAATCTGCATTTTATGTAGCAGACCGCATAGCTTTACTTGATAAGGGGAAATTTGTGGAAATTTCTGATACAATAGACTTTAAGAATTCTACAAATAAAAAGGTACAACAGTTTATTCATGGTGAAGCAGAACCAATTAACGTATCTGTGATGGGAGAGGTATAATGAAGTGGACGACGGAGGCCAAGGTAGGGGCTTTCACGATAATAGGTATAGCATTATTTATTGCGGGCATACTGTTTGTAGGCCGTATTGATATATGGGCTAAGCCGCAAATGACAATTACTGGTGATTTTGCTCAAGTTAATGGCCTAAAAAATGGCAATCAAGTTAAATACTCTGGTGTAGCTATCGGTAATGTCTCTGATATTGAGATTACACCGCATGGTGTGGTAGTAAAAATGAAGCTTGATGAAAAAACACAAATCCCAAGTGATTCTATATTTACTTTAGGGTCAGATGGTTTCTTAGGCGATAAATTTATCCAAATTTCACCTGGTCATTCTACAGTATATTTACAAGATGGTGATTCCGTTAAGGGCGAAGGTGCAGATGCTATGGATAAAGCTATGCAAAGTGCTCAAAAACTAATGGATGGCACCGAAAAAATGTTGCAGTCCATCAATAATATTATTGGTGATCCAGCAACGCAAAATGCACTTAAGCATTCCCTGCAATCTACGGCTGTAATGGCTGATAATGCAGTAGCGATTACACAAAATATGGCTGATGTAACTGCACAGCTAAATCAAGCTGCTCAACAATTTAATGCAGATGGTAATGCAGGCAATGATATGCGCGCTATTTTGACTAATTTAAAACAAACTACGGATCGTGTAGATAATATGGCTCGTTCTATGGAATCTACAGTAACAGATCCTAAAGCACAAGAAAATATTAAGGAAACATTACATAATACGGCACAAATTTCTGCTCGTATCAATAAATTGATGGGTGGTAAAGCGTACCAAACTGATGTAAATGGTAATGTTGCAGACGGGAATAATGTTGAAAAAAAGTCATCAACTAAAGTTGAGCCATCTGTAGATTTACTATATAACACAACAGATGATGAATTCCGTATCAATGGTCGTGTTCGTGCTTATAATGATAAAGGTATGGCAGAAATTGGACTATCCAATATTGGGGATGATACAAAATTCGATTTAAATGCAGGAAAATTTGTTAGTCCGAAATGGTTAGTACGTGGTGGTATTTTTGAAAGTGAATTGGGTGTGGGCGTAGATTATAATTTACGTGGTCCTGTATCCTTGTCTGCTGCTATGTATGATCTTAATCATCGTAAATATCGTATTCGTAGTGATATACGTTTACATAAAGATACTTATGGGGTTATTCAAATGACCAGACCGTTCGGTTCCACGAATGGCGGTACCTACTTTGGTATCAAACAAGTATTTTAAAGACTAATACATTCACTTTAGGTGAGTATGGAGGTACATATTATGAATAAAAAGGTTTTATCCTTGGGTGTAATGCTCTCCTTGGCTACTACAGGTGCAATGGCTGCTGATGTAGTTACAACTTCCGTTAATAATGGAGACCAATTAAGCAAATATCAAAAAGAAGCTATTCAATTAACACAAAAGCAATTAGCTGAAAAATCTGTTCAAGATAGCAAAACATATGAGAGCAAATTGGACCTCGATGAGTCTCGTACTATAGATTTGGCATTAGCTAATAACCGTACTGCAAAACAAACTAAATGGGGTTATGAAGCTGCTAAATCTGCAGTTAGCCAAGTAGCAGCAGCTAAGAACCCTAGTGTTAGCTATGGGTGGTCTGCTCAAAAAACAGGCGGTGATACTGGACGTGGTAAATCCGGTAGCCATAACTTCTCCATTAGTGCTCCTGTATTTAATCCTCAACTTGATGCAAGTATTGATTCTGCACGTTATACCCGTGAAGGTACTGGCGCTAGCTATGAAGAAGCATTGCAACAAGCAAAATACGATGCTATTAGTGGCTATTATACATTGATCATGAACCGTAATCTTGTTGATGTAGCTCAACAAGCTGTTAAAGATTACCAAGGTCATGTAACAAATGTGCAAGCTCAATATAATGTTGGCTTGGTAGCTAGTTCTGATGTATTGGCTGCTAAAACAAATCTTGCTGACTCTGAAACGAACCTTGTTAAAGCTCAAAATGTTGCAAATTTAGCAGAAGCAAGTTTAAATCAAGTTATTGCATACCCTGTACAAACGGCTATTAACACAGCAGAACATGACTTACAATATAAACCTTACAATGTTACATTAGAACAAGCTAAGGCATATGCTTTACTTCACCGTTCAGCCCTTGTTAAATCTGCACTTGATGTAAAATCTGCAGAAGAAGCTGTAAAATCTGCTAAATCTGGTTATTTACCAACTGTAGCTGTAAAAGCAGGTCGTGGCTATGCAGATCTAGATGGGTACTTTGGAACAAGTACTAAATCTTGGAGCGTAGGTGCTACTGCATCTTGGAGCTTATGGGATGGCGGTGCTACGCAAAATGCCATTAAAAAAGCTAATGCTCAACTTGAACAAGCGAAAGAAGCTAATTTAGCTACTGTTGATGCTGTATTATTAGCAGTACAAAAAGCATACTTGAACTTGCGGTCTGCAGAGCAAACAATCCAAAGCACTCAAACTGCAGTTGCTCAAGGTCAAGAAAGCTTCCGCATTGCTACACTTCGTTATCGTGCAGGTGTTGGTACAAACCTTGATGTACTCGATGCGGAAACTAAATTAACAGATGCTCGTAATAACTATGTACAAGCTCTTTATAATTACAATATTAGCATTGCAGCTCTTGAACAATTGACAGGTGTTCCATTGAATACTCCAGTTGGACAAGGCGCAGGAATTATTGCAAACAGTGGTGCAGCTGAACAACTAGCACAACTTGGTGGTAATCAATAATTGGATACTAAAAAAGACGACTTCGGTCGTCTTTTTTTTTTATAGATTTATAGAGCGTAGATTCATTGTATATTTTCATTTTTATGTTATGGTAATGTTTAAATAATTTTATCTGTAGTTATTGTAGAAAATGATTAGTAAAAAAATATATTAGTTTTATAAAATTTACCCTTAAAATACTATAGTTATTACTGTGTGTGTGGTAAGATTAGTATATATATTTATTTTATTCATAATGTGTATGGGAGATCATTATGACCCGTAAAAAGTGGTGTCTCATAGGGGCTGCAATTTTAGGATTATCTGCAGTTGGTGCTAGTATAAACCCTATAGCTAAGACCTATGTAGAACCTATGGTTAAAGAACAAGTAAATAATACCATAAACGGATCTGTGGACTATGATTCTCTTCGTATCAATTGGAATGGTGATGTAGTTTTATCAGATGTGGTGATTAAAGATCGGGATGGTCACTTAGTAGGGACGGCACAAGATGTAGCTGTTGGGGTTAAACTATCTGCATTACCAAGTATAATTGGGGGTAACACATCAGGGGCGACAGCTATATCCAATGTTACCGTGGATGCACCTGATCTTCACATATGGCAATTGAACGATGGATCTTGGAGTATAGAAAAGTTAGTTAAACCATCTGATCCGAATAAATCGGGTAGTTTTGATGGTGATATTACCATTAATAATGGTCATGTAGCGCTGCGCACTAAAGATGGCGTTAAACGCGATATTGAAAAACTTGATGGCACCGTTGCTCTTAATATGAGTGGTATGTCCAAAGGGGCATTTACTGCCGATGTAGATGGTTCATCTGTTCTTGTAAATGGCAAAATAGATATGGACGATGTGTCTAATTTTGATGTCTTTGTACAAGCCGATGAAATTGATACTGCTGGTATTATGAGCTTTGTTCCACTGCGCGAAGATCTTGTTGTAACGAAGGGGAAATTACAAGATTTACATCTCAATGTTAAGAGTGAAGATGGACAATATATTATGAGTGGCAATGTTGGCTTTAAAGGTTTAACAGGCACTTATAAGCGGGGCAATACGATGTATACCATCACTGATGGTGAAGGTCGTATTATGCTCAATCATGACCAAATTGTTATTAGCCATAGCTCTTGGCGTATCAATGATCAAGCAGCGAAGCTCAATGGTCTTATTACATTGGGGAAAGCCGAAGAATATCTCAACCTTAATGTTGTAGCGGATAAGGTGAATCTAGAAGCCATTACCGATGTGGGGGTTACTGGTATTGTCGGTGGTCGTGCTCATATTGGAGGCACTACTGTAGCGCCGCGGGTAGATGCAACTATAGGCAGTGATGGTATTTCTTATAAAGGGTACCGTGTGGACCGCGTACAAGGAAATGTAGTATACGATAATGGATTGGTTCGCATCGATGATGCTCAATTATCTATTGGCGCTGGTAATGCTAAAGTTAAAGGTCAATACGTCGTAGATACAGGTGATTTTGACGCCATTGCTAATGTTCATGCTTTATCGTTAGATACTTTCACACAAGATTTGACGATGCCTATTACAGGGACAGTTGATGGAGAAGTCCATGTTTTGGGAAAGAATAATCAACTTACGGATCTTGTAGGCGCTATTCAAGGCCATCAGATTGGGGTCCGTGGTGTAGTGTTGGATTCTGTAAAAGCGGATCTAACCCATAGTGACAATCTTACCAATATAACTATGGTTGGAAATATGGGAACTGGATCCTTTAGTGGATATGGTTCTATTCAAAATGGTCAAGTGGATGCCACAATTTCTGGTAATGCGTTACCGTTAACATCACTTAGTTCAATCATAGGTGAAGATGTTGCTGGTACTGTTAGCACATCTATTAATGTAAAAGGCGCCTTAGATAATCCTAATGTGACTGGTACTGTATGGGGACAAGAGGTTCTCTATAAGGGTGCTCATTTTAATGATATTCATAGTGATATTACTTTAGACAATCATGTTCTAACAATTACCAATGGTCATATTGGTGACGGTAGTGGTGGCTATGATATTACCGGTTGGTATAATATCAATACTGACGCCCTAGATTTAAATGCTAAAGCTCGTGCTGTACGTATTGAAAATCTAATTCGTCCTGTAACCGATATTCCTATTACAGGATGGTTTGAAACTGATAACCATATAACTGGGACTGTAGCCAATCCTATTGTAGAAGGCCGAGCTCATTTATGGGATGGGTCTGCATATGGAAAGCTTATAACTAATGCTTTTGCAAAGTATAACTATAAAAATGAAAGATTAGAATTATATCGTTTTGATATCGAAGGTTATGGTGCGACTATTACTGGTGGCGGCACTGTGTCGAAAGATGCTATTAATATTGATTTTGAAGGTAAGAAAATCGATATGGGTAGATTGCTCATCAATACCGATTATAAGGTAGATGGTTTATTAGCAGGCCGCGGTACTATAACAGGCTCTATGGATAACCCTCAGTTCAATGGCTATATTTTATCTGATGCTTTATCCATTAATGGACAGTTATTGACGGATATTCATGGTCATGTTTATGCAGATAAATCCGTTGTAAATGTACAAGATTTCTCTTTTGCTGAATCAAATGGTGGGCGTTATGTTGCTAAAGGTGGCATGAAGCTTGACGATAGCAAACAATTATTTGGTGTTTTAGATGTTACCAATGGTAGTGTAAAGAATTTATTGGCATTACTAGATCGAGCTAATGAACATCTTGATGGACAGTTAAATGGCTCTGTTGAGCTTGGAGGATCAAAGGATAATCCAAGTGTTACTGTGAATGGTAAAATTAGCGACGTTACTATTGATGATAAGGTTGTTGGTGATGCAACGATTGATGCTAGTCTAGCTAATCGAAAGTTTAAAATTACCACTTTAAAACTACCTGTTGATGAAGGACTTATTGCAATGGGTGGTACTTTGGATCTGGATGGGCAAACTGATTTACAAGTAGCCTTGAAGGATGTCGATATAGTGCCGTTCTTGCCACTCATAGGTAAGGATATTCAGGCAACAGGCTGGGTAACTGGTGTTGTGAATGTTACTGGCGAAACGAAAAATCCTAAGGTTGAATTGTCCGGAGCAGTAGAGTCCGGTTCGTTCAATGGAATTGGCATTGATGAAGGCTTTGCGTTAGCTACAATGCAAGATCATGTCATTCAAATTCAGCGTATTCAAGGTGCTAAGGGTGGCTATAAACTTAGTATTTATGGCAAGATTCCATTGGCTGCACTTTATACCTCTGGTTACATAGAAGCTAGTAATGCTAAATCTATGGACGTAACTATCGATTTTAACGAAGCTGATATGGCTGTTATTCCTCTTGTTACTACGAGTGTTAAGGATGCAACCGGTCCGTTAAAAGGGGTAATCAGACTTACTGGTACTATAGATCAACCAGAAGCATATGGTACGGTTTCTGTACGTAATGGCACTATGAAGCTGGCTAATGTAGATAGTGAAATTACAGGGATTGATGGAGACTTAATCTTCTCAGGACAGCAAGGTGATTTCCAATCCCGTATTACCATGGGTAAAGGTAGTGCAGGTTTAGCTGCTAAGGTAAATTGGTCTGGCCATGAGCTTACTAACTATAAGGCTGCCGTTCAACTAGATGGTTTAGATGTAGGTAGCGAATATATTAAGGGACCGTTAAATGGGGAACTTTACATTGCAGAACGTGATGGATTACCTACCTTGATAGGTAATTTGGACCTAGAAAACATCCAATTCAAGATTCCTCTTTCTTTACAGTCTAGTGAAAGTAGTACTAATATGGGTGTAGATGTTAATATTCATGCTGGCAAAGGAGTACGCTTATATGATCGAACTCTATATAACATGTTTATCGGTGGTGATGTTCATTTCGGTGGCACATTACAAAACCCAACTGCTAGTGGCCAGTTTGATGTTAAATCTGGTACATTCAAATACTTAAGTCATGTATTTAATATTACGAAGGGGAATGCACACTTTGTAAGTGGCTCTTATTTACCAAACTTACAATTAGAGGCTGAAACGAATGTAAGTAACTACAATATTATGCTTGGTGTAAAAGGGACTGTAGACCATATGGATCTTACTTTGTCGTCTAATCCTAGCTTGTCTAGAAAGCAAATTATTTCCATGCTAACCTTTGGTCGTGGGGCAGATTCAAATAGCAGTACATTGACAAATGATGATGTAAATGCTGTTGCTACAGCAGGGTTACAAATGTTTGCCTTTGGCTATGTGCAAGATGCATTGCAAAATACATTAGGTTTAGATCGGATTAATATTACGACAGGTTCCATTGATCCTGATGAACCAACTAATAGGGCAACGGCAGGTAATTACAATATTGAAATTGGCAAGTATATTGTGCCAAAGGTAATGCTTACTTATTCTCAAGGTATCAATAATAAACAAAATAAATATGGTGTAGAGTATTCTGTAAAACGAAACCTCAAGTTTACTGCATGGCATACATCGCAAGGAAACAATTATTTAGGGGGTCGTTGGACAAGAAGCTTTTAAGTTTATGACTAGAGTGTGCAAATCCCATGGGTATGCACATTCTAGTCATATTAATTTCATAAAATTTGTTTAATATAGTACTCATTCCCAGTATTTTATGCTATAATAATAAAGATTTATTAGTCTTTATAAAACAAGATGTAAACTTTTTATGGGGATGAGTTCTAGGAGGAATTTATGTTTAAACCAAAAGCCTATAAAAGTATGCTTGCAGCATCTGTGTTGACTGCTGTCATGGGGACAGGCAGTGTATTTGCTGCAGAGGTACAAGCTGGCTATACTCCAGATTTAAATAACACAACAACAACTAGTGCAGCAACTACTAATGATGCTACTACTACACAAGCTGTTTACAATGCTGATGCAGCGACACCTGCAACAACACAAGATGAAACTGATGCAGCTATCTTAGCAGCTCGTGGTGATACAACTGTATCTAGCGATGGTACTGTAGTTAAAGGTTCTGACGGAACTGTTACAGTCAATAATGCTGCTTTGAAAACAGATGACAAACAAGTAAAAATGGTGTCTAAAACTACTGGTGGTACTGACCTTGATAAGGCTGCTGAAAATGGCCAAACTCAAGCTGTTACAACTGTAGAAGCTCAATATGTTACATCTGCTAATGCTGAGACTATTAATCCATATGTAGGTAAATTGATTACTGGTTTATCTATTTCTGGTGTAACAGCTGAACAACAAGCACAATTATTGCCTATCTTGACAGAAAAAATCGGCGATGCTGTATCTGTTGATGGTGTATTCAAAGACGTAACTAACCTTGGTAATACTGGTTACTTCTCTGAAGTAAACCCTGTATTTACTACAGTACCTGAAGGCGTTAAATTGGACTTTGCTGTTACAGTAAATCCGATTACTACTGGCGTGGCTTTCGAAGGTAATACAGTTTATACTTCTGAAGTATTGACTAAATTCATGGACATTCAACCAGGTCAAGTTCTTAACTCTGTATATGTAGGCCAAAAGGTTCAAGGTATCAATGCAGCATATGCTCGTGATGGCTACATGTTGGCACACGTTGATGGTATTCGCGTAGATGATCAAGGCGTGCTTCATGTACATATCGTGGAAGGCATTGTAGAGGATATTATTCCTGCTGGTAACAAGAAAACACGCGATAAAGTTATTACTCGTGAATTCGTTCAAAAGAAAGGTAAACCTTTCAATAAATTCTTGGTACGCCGTTCTGTAGAACGCGTATACAACCTAGGCTTCTTTGATGATGTAAATGTTCGCATGTTGCCTGGCGATCAAGATCCTAATAATGTAATCATTGAAATCGATGTTTTGGAACATAAAACAGGTACTATTACATTAGGTGCAGGTTACTCCAAATCTGATGGTTTGATGGGTATCATTGAATTTGGTGAAGATAACTTCCGTGGTACTGGTGATAAATTCAAAGTTCACTGGGAAATCGGTGGTAAGAAAAAATATAAAAACTACCAAATCTCTTACTTGAAACCTTGGATTGATAGCAAAGGTACATCTCTTGGCTTCTCCTTCTTCAACCGTGAAGATGAATACACTGATTACAACGAAGACGGTAATGAAGTAGCTGAATATAACAAGAAATCTCGTGGTTTCAATATTTCCTTCGGTCGTCAAACAGGGGAATATACTCGTGATTACTTGACTCTTGAATCCCGTAAAGATTCTTATAAATGGGATGATGATGACAGCTCTGGCTTCCGTTATGACAAAAATGCGGGCAAAGGTAAAAATTGGAATAATGGTTCCTACAACTTTGCAAATGATAAATATGTAGATAAAAACTTTGGTCGTATCAATTCCATTACATGGCAAAAGGTATACGATTCCCGTGATAATATTTATGAACCTACACGTGGTCGTCGTATTTCTTATACAGCACAATGGGCTGGTCATGGCTTAGGCGGTGACTTCGACTTCTACAAATTCACAGCTGAAGCACGTATGTATAAAAAACTAGGTGCTAAGAATGTATTGGCATTCCGCGCACGTGGTGGCTTTATCCAAGGTGATGCTCCTTATAGCCAATTGTTCACATTGGGTGGTGCAGACTCCTTACGTGGTTACGAAGATGATCAATTCCGCGGTAAGTATATGTACAATGCTACATTGGAATTCCGTTTCCCAATCGTTAAAAAGGTTAGTGGTGTATTGTTCACTGATATCGGTGATGCATGGGATGCACCAAATGTTTCTTGGTACAATAGCAAGAAAACATTTAACTATGGTGTTGGTGCTGGTGTTCGTATTACTACACCAATTGGCCCAGTTAAACTTGATTATGGCGTGGGTAAACATAAAAATAAATTCCACTTCAGCTTCGGCACACAATTCTAATATAGTAAATGTATATGGTGGAGGCCTCTTTTCTAAAGAGGCTTTCACCAATATCTCTATATGGCATCCTTTGATGTAGTAATTTAAAGAAATGAGGGCACTCTATTATGATGCGAATGATGAACAACAAGGCGAATGTGAAAATTTTCTCCATCGTCATTGCTGCTATTTTTATTATCGGTATTGGTGCATTGGCATATACTCAAATGGCTACGCCAACTGGTAGTAGTGGTAACAGCACAATTGGTGTTATCGATACATCTCGTATGATGTCTCAAGATAATCCAATTTATATCTCTGCAGCTCAAGAATATATGAGCTATCAAAGCCAATTACAACAAGAAACACAAGCAAAAATTGATGCAGCACAAGATGATGCGACTAAACAAAAATTAGCTGAAGAAGCACGTCAAAACTTAGCAAAAAAAGATCAAGAAATTGCTAAATCCGTTCAAGATAAAGCGATGGAAGCAGCAAAAGCTGTGGGTGATGCAAAAGGCCTTAGCGTTGTAATGACTAAAGACACTGTATTATATGGTGGTGTAGATATTACAGATCAAGTATTGAAAAAATTAGCTAATGATGCGAAAAAATAAACTGTAGTTCTATGTAAGGGAGAACGACAATGAACGGGAAAAAACGATATATCGGATTTGCCATATTTCTCGTTGTTGCATTATGTGCTATGGTTTGGGCCTATGGATTTGTGACGAATCGTCAGCAGAGTCCTGATGGGGTATCAATAGGTGTTGTACGTATTGATGATGTATTAGAGTTTAATCCTTCTTATGAGGATTATAAACAAGCTAAAAATGAATTGGACCTTTTACAACGTCAGTATGAACTTGAACAACAAGCTCTAAATGCCAAGTCAGAGACACAAGAGGAACAATTGAAATCTCTTGCATTAGATTCAACCTTGTCAGATGCTCTTACGGTGGAATTGCAAACTCGTATTGCAACAAAAGAAAATGAATTGAATCAGCAATTAAATGCAAAACGAAACGAACTTACGCAAAAATATTTGGCTGAGTTAAAAGTTAGCCCTAATGAATATGATTTAGAAATCGTTAATCTACAGTTAGATCTTTATGCTTATGATGCTCGTGTATACATTGATGATGCACAAAAAGAAGCAGCTATGGCAGAGAAGGCTAAGAAAGAGGAGCGATTGAAGGAGTTATTAGCTAAGAGAAAACCATCTAATCTAGATATGGACTCTATTAAGGCTAAAGTACAAGCAGAACTTGCTCCTATGCAACAAAAAGGGCAAGAAGAGCTTAACCAATATGCAGCATCTTTACAAAAGGAGTTGGCTGCAAAACGGGATACTATGGTACAACAACAAGCACAATCTATTATTGCTAATAATAACTTACCTGTTGCTCAGGACTGGAATGATTCTTGGGCTAAAAAGCTTTCAGATAAGGAAGCTGAAGTGAGTGCACTTCATGAGGCCATTTTAGAAGATGTTCGTATGCGTGTAGCAATTATTGCAGAGGAACAACATTTAGATTTAGTCATCATCGATGATGGTGGTAATATTAAGGGGCTTGATATTACTGATGCTGTAAAAGCGTCCTATCGAGTTCAATAAGGAGTTATATTATGAATAAACGTATTAAATCTTTAGTATTAGGTGCATCCTTAGTGGCTTCTATGGCTGTTTTAGGTGGTTGTGGTTCTAATAATATTGGTTATGTTGATAGCGTGAAAGTAGCAAACAGCACTGAAAAAGGTATTGAAATCACTAAAGAAATTAATGCTAAAAAAGCTGAGTTGGATGCTAAAATTGCAGCCGCTGATGAAGCATCTAAACAAAATGTATTTAATCAAGCTAATCAAGAGTTAAACGCCTTTGCCAATGCAAAAGCACAAGAATATCGTCAATATCAAGAACAAAAAGTTGGTGAACTTGTAAAAGAGAAAAAACTTGATGTTGTTATCGAAAAAGGTGCTGTTGTTGGTGGTGGCTCTGATGTGACTGATGATTTGATTGCGAAGATGGGCAAAGCTTCTGATGACCAAATTAAAGAAGCTGAAAATGCGGCTAAAGCACAAGAACAACAAGATGCACAACAAAATGCTCAACAAGCAGGTCAAACTACAGCAGTTAATACTGAGGAAAGTGCACAATAATTAAGGATTATTACAGGGGGAGGAGTTTACCTTGGAAAAAACTTTACAGGAACTCGCAACATTAGTAGGTGGTCGTGTTATAGGCGATGCATCTATTGTTATTACTGAGACACGTAGCTTTGAACAAGCCGTAAAACAATCCATAACTTTTGCAGTAGGTGAATATGTTGAACATATTGCATTATGCCAAGCGGGTGCTGTGATCGTTGAATCTGAAGTGACAGATGCACCGATGGCTCAAATTGTAGTTGATAATGCAAAAGCAGCATTTGCACAAGTGTTAGAACTCTTCCATCCACCTGTTGTTGTTCCTAGAGAAGTGCATAGCACTGCTATTATTGGCGAAAATGTAACGATTGGAAAAAATGTTTCTATTGGTGCCTATTGTGTTATTAATGATAATGCAGTCATTGAAGATAATGTAACAATTCGCCCATATGTTTATATTGGACATAATGTGCGTATTGGCGAAGGTTCTGATATTTATGCAGGCGCTATTGTTCATGAAAATTGTATTTTAGGTAAACGCGTTGTATTGCGTGCTAAAGCAGTAATTGGTGGCGAAGGCTTTGGTTTTGCTACAGAGAATGGCGTACATACACATATTCCACAAGTTGGTAATGTTATTCTTGAAGATGATGTTGAGATTGGATCTTGTACAACAATTGATAATGCTACAATGGGATCTACATTAGTTCGTCGTGGTACAAAAATTGATAACCTTGTACACCTTGGTCACAATGTGGAAATTGGTGAAGATTGCTTCTTGATTGCTCAAGTTGGTATTGCAGGTAGTACTAAATGTGGTAATCATGTAATCTTTGCAGGTCAAACTGGTTGTACTGGACATATCACAATTGGAGATAATGTACAATTTGCTGGAAAGACTGGTATTACAGGTAATGTACCATCTAATTCTATTATGGCGGGCTATCCTATGAGACCACATAAAGAATGGTTAAAATTGGCAGCCTATGAAAACCGTTTGCCGGATATGGTTAAAACAGTAAAACAACTACAAAAAGAAATTGACGCTTTGAAAGCACAGCTGAAGGAGAGCTAATAATCCATGTATAGGTTTATGAAAATCTTTAGTGCCTTTATTTGCTTATTACCTAAAGGTTTGCAATATGCTATTGGTACATTGCTTGGTGAAATTGCGTGGCTAGCAGTGCCGCCTAAACGCAAGCGCCTAGCGATAGGCCAAATTCTATTCTGTAATATTACCGATGACCCCAAGGAAGCTCGACGCATTGCGAAAGCTAGTACTACACGCTTTGGTCGCATGATTATTGATGTATTACGCTATCCTGAAATTAAGGATGGTGCATACAAAGATATGGTAGAGTTTATTAACAAAGAGTACTTAGATGATGCTTTAGAAAATGGTCGAGGCGCAATCTTGGCGGCTGTTCATAGTGGCAACTGGGAACTCCTTGGGGGGGTTCTTGCTTCGGAAGGGTATCCGTTAATTTCTGTGGCTATGAAACAGAATGGTGATGCCGATAAGTTTATCAATGAATATCGTCAGATTATGCACCAACATGTGACTTATAAAACTGGTGTGCGGGAAATGATCAATGAACTAAAAAAAGGTGCTTTTTTAGGCCTTATTATGGATCAGGATCCTGGTGATGATGGTGTTCTTGTACCATTCTTTGGTTATGAAACATTGACGGCTGCTGGACCAGCTGTACTGGCTCGTATGCAAGATGTACCTATCATTTTTGTAACAATACATTATAGTCCATTTTCTGAGAAGCATGAGATTGAAGTACATCCACCAATTTATGTGGAGCGTACAGATGATAAAAAACGTGATATAGCAGTAACAACAACGCTTTTAAATGAGTTTATTGAAGATTATATTAGAAGATATCCTGAAGATTGGTTCTGGCTTCATAACCGTTGGAAGTGGACACGTCGTTTCTATGGCGAGCATATTGAAACTCCGCCAGATGTATATCGCTAATTATTAAATATAAAGAGATTTTACATGTGTATTTGTACAGTGTCGATTTAGATGCCGCATGAATAAAGCATAGTAAAGTCTCTTTTTATTTTACGGTGTATAAAGTACTATTTATAATTAAATTTATATAGAGTTAATTATGTGAAAAATACTTTCAAAATCATTGAATATATGGTAAATTCCTTGTATCACCTATGCAAATAGGGTATAATACATATTGGTGTATAGTAAACGTGAATTCAGATTATGAAAGGACTTTCTTATGAGTAAGCCACAACAAACAATTAAACAGGCTATTTCATATCAAGGGATTGGCCTTCATAGCGGTGAACCAGTGAATATGGTTTTTAAACCTGCACCTGAAAATACAGGAATTGTGTTTATCCGTACGGACATTGAAGGTCATCCTTCTGTGCGAGCACACATTGATAATGTGACGAACACTATGCGCGCTACTACATTGGAAAATGGTGAAGCGAAGGTTTTCACTGTAGAACATGTTATGGCTGCGTTCAGTGCTATGAATATTGATAACTGTTATATCGAGATGGATTCTCCTGAACCTGCTGTAGGTGATGGTAGTAGTGCTATTTTTGTAGGCCTTATAGAAGAGGCTGGCATTCAAGAACAATCAGCACCACGTCATGTATATAAAATAACTCGATCCCATGCTATTTATGATGGTGATCGTTTTGTAGTTATTTTGCCATACGATGGCTATCGCATTACATTTACATCGGTTAACAGTCATCCGTTACTGGGTACGCAAAATTGCGATTTTGAGGTTTCACCAGAAAACTTTAAAGAGCATATTAGTGCTGCTAGAACTATCGGATTTATGAAAGAATTAGAACAATTACAGGCAATGGGCCTTGCAAAAGGTGGTACCTTAGATAATGCGTTAGTTTATGATGATGAGAAGTGTTTGTCTGTACCTCGCTTTGATGACGAATTAGTTCGTCATAAGGCATTAGACGTAGTAGGCGACTTATTCTTATTAGGACGAATCGAAGGTCATGTAATTGCTATGAAATCGAGTCATGAATTAAACTCAAAATTGGCTCGTAGTATAATGGAAGAAATAAGGGAGACACAGCCATGATTCTTAATCACGAAGACATTTTAGAAATTTTACCTCATCGTTATCCTATGCTTTTGGTAGATCGCATCGTTGAGTTAGAACCTATGAAACGCGCTGTGGGCATTAAAAACGCTACATTCAACGAATTGTTCTTCCAAGGTCACTTCCCAGGTAATCCAGTAATGCCAGGCGTGTTATTGACTGAGGCTATTGCACAAGTTGGTGGTATTGCTTTGCTATACCCTGAAGAAAACCGAGGTCTTACACCTATGTTTACAGGTATTGATAAAGTTCGTTTCCGTCATCCTGTGAAACCTGGTGATCAAGTACGTATGGAAGTTGATATTGTAAAAATCAAAGGTAAAATGGGTAAGGTTGAAGGCCGTGCCTATGTTGGCGACAAATTGTGCGCTAGCGGTGAATACATGTTTGCCCTTGTATAATGATTGAGGAGTGATTGTAGTGATAGTTGTAGGCATGGAAAATGCAGAATCCAACATCCATAGTACAGCCATAGTCCATCCAAATGCTAAATTGGGCAAAGATGTAATCGTAGGTCCTGGCGCTGTAATCGGCGAACATGTCGAAATTGGCGATGGGACACAAATCGGTGCACATGTTGTAATTGGTGGTTGGACAACCATTGGTAAGCGTTGTGAGATTTATCCTAACGCATCTATTGGGTTGGAACCGCAAGATTTAAAATTCAAAGGCGAAAAAAGCTATTGTAATATTGGTGATGAAACGGTTATCCGTGAATTTGTCACTATTAGCCGCGCTACTGGAGAAGGTGAAGAAACACGTGTAGGCAATAACTGCTTGCTTCAGGCATGTACACATGTGGCTCATAACTGTATTGTTGGTAATAATGTAATTATGAGTAACTGTGCAGGCTTAGCTGGTCATGCTATCGTTGAAGATCGCGTAGTTATTGGTGGCCTTGCAGGTATTCATCAATTTGTTAAGATTGGTCGAAATGCTATGGTTGGTGGCATGGCTAAGGTGGTCCAAGATATCCCACCATACGTTATTGCTGATGGTCAACCAGCGCGTGTTATCGGCCTTAACTCTGTTGGTTTATCTCGTGCAGGTATTTCAGAAGAAGTACGCCGAGATTTGAAACAAGCATTCCGTATTATTTATCGTTCTGGTTTTAGTTTATCTAAGGCTATTGAAGAAATGGAAATGCAGCTTGACTCTTCTGTAGAAATTGAAAATTTATTACGCTTCTTACGCAATGCCGATCGTGGTATTATGCGTACACGTCGCGACTAATTCAAAAGACCTCGTACAATGTACGAGGTCTTTTTTGTGTGCTAAATAATTCTGTTAAAATGTTGAAGAAATAGGCATAAAACATGGTGTTTTAATGGTAAAAAGTATCCATTTATAGTACAATATATTGTATATGATTATGTCTTTTTTGAGGCATTATTTATTGTAAATTTGTAATTACTAATTGATATATAGGCCGTAGGTCATCTAGGAGGTATAGTCTTGGCAAAGGTAGGATTGATTGCAGGCATTGGAGTTTTACCTGTAGAATTCATGCGAGCCGCTCATGTATTAGGTCACGAGGTAGTTGTTATCGGCGTGGTTCCAGATGTAGACCCGGCTTTGAAGGCTGAGGCCGATGCTTTCTATGATATTAGTGTTGCTAAACTAGGTAAAATCTTCAAAACCTTGAAAAATGAAGGTGTTGTGGAGTTAACCATGTTAGGCAAAGTTACTAAAGAAATTCTTTTTAAGGGTCTTGCTTTCCCAGACTTGAAAACATTAGGCGTGCTTAAACGTTTGAAAAATCGCAAGGATGACACGATTATGCTTGCCATCGTTGATGAAATTGAAAGAGAAGGATTTAAAGTTTTAGATCAAACCGTATATCTAAAACCATTTATGCCAAAGGTGGGGGTGCTTTCAAAAACACAACCCACTGATGAGCAATGGGCGGATATTTGCTTTGGCTTTGAACTAGCAAAACAAATGGGCGGTCTTGATATTGGACAAACTGTTGTTGTTAAGCACAAAGCGGCAATGGCTATCGAGGCTATTGAAGGTACTGATAAGTGCATTTTGCGTGGCGGTGAGTTAGGTCGTGGTGAGGCTGTTGTAGTTAAAACAGAAAAGCCAAATCAAGACGTGCGTTTTGATGTACCTGCTGTGGGGATTAAAACATTAATGTCTATGATTGACAGTGGCTGTAAAGTGTTAGCTGTTGAAGCAGAAAAGACTATTTTTGTTCAGCAAGAAGACGTACTTGATATGGCTAATCGCCATGGTATTGTCATCTGTGCTGTAGACCAAGAATTTGTGAATTCCAGAAAGGATGCATAATGAAAGTCATGTTTTCCGCCGGAGAAGCATCCGGTGATACTCATGCGGCCAGCGTTGCAAATGCACTAAAAGAAATAGATCCTTCGGTCGATATGTTTGGTATGGGTGGCACCTTGATGGAACGCGCTGGTGTTCGCATCGTATATGATATTAAAAATTTAGGTGTTATAGGGATTGTAGAGATTGTCAAATCCTTACCAAAATTCTTTAAACTTCGCACCTATTTAAAACGCGTCATGATGAAGGAAAAACCGGATATTCTCGTATGTGTAGACTATCCTGGGTTTAATATGAAGCTGGCAGCCGTAGCTCATGAATTAGGGATTCCTGTTCTATATTACATTGCCCCTACAATTTGGGCATGGCATAGTAGCCGTGGCAATACGATTCGCAAGTATGTCACTAAGGTGGCATCTATATTTCCTTTTGAAGCAGAAGCGTATCGCAAATATAAATGCGATGTAGAATTTGTAGGACATCCTTTATTAGATATTGTACATCCTACAATGACTAAAGATGAGGCTGAGGAATATTTTGGAGCCCGTAAAGAAGCTAAAAAGGTTTTACTCATGCCTGGCAGTCGTAAACAAGAGGTTTTATCATTGCTTGATACGATGTTAAAAAGTGGTGAGCAATTGATGGCAAACCATGAAGATATTCAATTCTTCTTACCTCGAGCACATACCATCGATCGCAGTGAGCTGGAAACCTTTATCGATGCTCATAAGGTGCCTGTTACGATTACAGAAGACCATACGTATGACTTGATGCAGATTTGTGATGTGTGCCTTGCCGCATCAGGAACTGCTACGTTGGAAACAGCAATGATGGAATTACCGACAGTGTTACTGTACCGTGTATCCCCAATTACTTATGGTATTGGGAAAATGGTAGTAAATGTATCACATGTAGGATTGCCTAATATTGTGGCCGGTAAAGAGGTAATTCCTGAATTATTACAAGATTCTGTTACACCACAGGCTATTGTATCTTTAGTGGAACCTCTTCTAACTGATGTTGAGAAAAATAAAGCTATGCGCAGTGAATTGCGTGAAGTACATCATAAATTAGGTGAACCAGGCGCCGTAAAGCGTGTAGCGGAATTAGTATATAATCTCGGTAAGGAGAAATGTAATGAATAGTTACTCTAGGCTCTTATATTTTGTAAAGCCTTATTATAAACGCATGATCTTTGCAGTATTTTGCATGATTGTTGCGGCTGCAGCCTACTTGGTAGTTCCTTGGCTAATTAAAAATGTAGTAGACCAAGTATTAGATGAAAAGAATATATTTATGTTGAACCTCATTGTAGGTGCTATCATTCTTATATTCTTAATTCGTGGCTTTGCTACCTATGGTCAAACCTATAATATGTCCTACATTGGACAACGTGTCATCATTGATGTCCGTGAGGCCATTTTTAATCACTTGCAAAAATTAAGTTTATCTTATTTTGACCGCCGTAAAACAGGCGTTATCATGAGTAATCTTACAAATGACGTTGCTGCGCTTCAGTCTGCTGTAGTGGATAACTTAATTTCCTTTATTACAGAATCTGTAACACTGATAGGTTCTCTCGTGTCTATGCTTCTCATTGACTGGAAATTGACACTAGTTACCTTTATTACGGTTCCTGTAGTGCTTGTAATTATCAATGTATTTGGTAAAAAGCTTCGCGTTGCAGGTCATGATGTACAAGGTCGTGTGGCTGACATTACAGCTCTTTTACAAGAGGTTATTAGTGCAATTCGTGTTGTGAAATCCTTCGCTCGTGAAGATTTTGAGCGCAAGCGTTTCGAAGATGAAAATGATCGCAACTTTAAAGCTGTTATTAAAGCTACTAAGTTGACTAGTTTACTAAGTCCAATGGTCGAGTTTTCTGCGGCTATTGCAGTGGCAGTCATTCTTTGGTATGGTGGCTATTCTGTAGTAACAGGAACTATTACAGCAGGCTCTTTGATTGCTTTCTTGATTTATGCCATTAATTTGTCCAACCCGGTAAAACGTTTGAGCCAAGTGTATGGTAACATTCAAAAAGCCTTAGCAGCAGCTGATCGTGTATTTGAAATCTTAGATACTAAAACTGATGTTGTAGAAAAAGCTGATGCTATTACGTTGCCATCTATTAAAGGCGATGTAGAGTTCAAAGATGTTTCCTTCTCTTATGATGGTGAAAAAACGGCGCTTGAAAACTTCACGTTGTCTGTTAAGGCTGGTGAAAGTGTAGCCCTTGTTGGTCCATCTGGAGCAGGTAAAACGACTCTTGCTAACTTGTTACCTCGCTTCTACGATGTAACGGGTGGCGCTCTTACCATCGATGGTTATAATGTAAAAGATGTTACATTTAAATCATTACGTGAGCAAATCGGACTTGTACCACAAGAAACAGTATTATTTAATGCCACAATTAAAGAGAATATCTTGTATGGTCGATTAGATGCTACTGATGAAGAGGTATATGAAGCTGCTAAGGCTGCTAATGTTCTTGAATTCGTAGAAAAGATGCCTGATGGTCTCGATACAGTTGTAGGTGAGCGAGGCAGCTCCTTATCTGGCGGTCAACGTCAACGGGTAGCCATTGCACGGGCTATTTTAAAAGATCCTCGTATTCTAATCTTGGATGAAGCTACATCTGCATTAGATACAGAGAGTGAAAAACTTGTACAAGAGGCACTAGATCGCCTCATGAAAGGGCGGACTGCATTTGTTATTGCCCATCGATTGAGCACAGTTCAAAATGCTCATCAAATTGTTGTACTTAATCAAGGCCACTTGGTAGAGCAGGGGACTCACCAAGAGCTATTAGCTATTAATGGCGGATTGTACAATCATCTCTATTCCGTTCAATTCTCCAACAAAGGATAACCATGTACTGGATATATAATGTATTGCTCATATTTTATTGGATTGGCTTGATTCCGGTCATTTTATACCGTCTCGCCTTTGAAGATGGATTTTATGAGCGTATCAAACAGAGTGCAGGCTATATGCCCGCCTCATTACTAAAGAAAATTGAAGGACGTCGTGCTATTTGGATTCATGCTGCTTCTGTAGGGGAAATTGTAGCAACTAGTCCATTAGTAAAAGAGGTAAAAAAGGAATTTCCTGAAGCCGTTGTGGTCGTATCTGTCGTAACTGCTACAGGTCATGCAATGGCACATCGCATTATTCCTGAGGCAGAAGGTATTATTTTCTTCCCTCTTGATTTGCCTTATTTAACACGTAAGATTTTGCATATTATTAAACCTATTGCTATCTTACTTGTAGAAACAGAAATTTGGCCAAATTTCTTGCGCATTGCGCAATCAGAAAATATTCCTGTTATGATGGTTAATGGGCGAATTTCTGATCGTAGTATGAAACGTTATAAATATATTAGTGCGTTCACAAAAGAAATGTTGCGTTCTATTGAACGTTTTTGTATGCAATCTAAGTTTGATGCAGCACATATTGAAGTGTTAGGAGCTCATACACCAGATATTACCGTAACAGGGAATATGAAGTACGACCAAACGTACGCTACTGTATCAAACGAAGAAAAACAATCTCTTCTTGAAGAGTTTGGCTTTGGTAATAATCATCCTATAATTATTGCTGGTAGTACACATAAGGGTGAGGAAGAAACAATATTTGAGACCTTTAAACAAGTATTACAAGAATACCCTCAAGCTCGTTTACTAATTGCGCCTCGTGAGATATATCGCGGTCATGATGTTCAAAATTTAGCGAAGCGTTATGAATTAAATGCTATTTGTCGTAGTGATATGACAGAGCCAGTTCATGAAGGAATACCTGTAGTTGTTTTGGATACTATTGGCGAACTCGGTCGTTTATATAGCTTAGGGGATATTATTTTTGTTGGTGGTTCTCTTGTGAAAACTGGGGGTCATAATATTCTCGAACCGGCAGCACATGGTAAACCAATTCTTGTAGGACCATATATGTTCAATTTCAAAGAGATTTTCGCTTTATTACATTCTCGTCATGCTTGTGAGCAGGTGAAGAATGGTAAAGAATTAACTGATATGGTATTGCGATTATGTGAGGATAAGGATTTATCAACGGAAATGGGTCAAAACTGTCTTGATATTATTCGTGAAAATCGCGGTGCTACACAACGTAATACACAAGAGTTACGTCAGTTATTTGAAAAACACCATATTATTCCATAAGCTAGATATAATTTATTAGATTCATCTATGATGTTACATAATAGGAGGAGTCACCTATGAGTGGGGAAGCATTATTTAAATCCATCGTTAGTGGTGAGAATCAATCCATATTAGGTGATATAGCTCGTTCCAGCTTGGGCTTTCTAAGTAAAGGTTACGAAAAGGCTGTATCAATACGAAACGCTCGATTTGATGCGGGAAAAGGGGTTACTAAAGTTACCGTTCCGGTTATCAGTGTCGGTAATATTACTGCCGGTGGTACAGGTAAAACCCCAATGGTGAGATTTATATGTGATGTGCTCGCACGAAAAGGACTCCATCCTACTGTGCTTAGTCGTGGCTATCGAGCTGAGGACAATAAGAAAAATATAATTATTTCTAAAGATGGTGCCATGTTGGTAGAGCCATTTATTAGTGGTGATGAAGCTTGGTTGTTGGCCAAAGTATTGCAAAAGTCTAATGTGATCATTGGCCGTGAACGGGCTAAATCTGCAGAAATTGCTATAAATGAGCTCGGTGCAGATTGTTTAGTTATGGATGACGGCTTTCAACATCGCGCATTAGCTCGAGATATTGATATTGTTCTTATTGATGCTTCTAATCCATTTGGTTATGACCATGTATTACCCCGTGGTTTATTACGAGAACCGCTTAGTGGCTTACAGAGAGCTAGTATTATTGTTCTTACCAAGGTGGATCAAGTGGCACCAGGTGTTGTTTCAGGTATCCGTAAGCGTTTAGCTCATATGCTTCCCAATACACCTGTATATGAAACAATCCACAAGCCTCAATGTATGTATACATTAGATGAGTGGGCCAACGGAGAAAATGGGTCTCCCGTCGATACATATCAAAAGCATCGAATCATGGCGGTTAGTGGTATTGGGAACCCTCAATCCTTTACACAAACATTGACCGATATCGGATATAATGTGGTCCATACAATGCCATTTGGTGATCATCATAATTTCGAAAATGATGATGTTGTAGATATTTGGAAAGAGGCATTTGCTCATCAAGCAGATGCTATTTGTATCACGGAGAAGGATGCGGTGAAGTTAAGTCAATTGCATGCAATTGAAGACTTGAAAATGCCGATTCTAGTGCTATCTATTGGAATTGAGTTCATCTCTGAAAAACAAGAATTCATAGAAAATTTAGAGATTTAGTGTATAATAATTAGATACACGAATAACAGAAATGGGGGATTATTGTGAAGTTTGGATGCGTTATTCCTGCTCGTTATGGTTCTACAAGATTACCAGGAAAACCACTAGCGGATATAGCAGGTAAACCAATGATTGAACGTGTTTATGCAAGAGTGTCACAAGCGACAAAAACTGAGTGTACTATTGTTGCTACAGATGATGAACGTGTATATTCTGCAGTTCAAAACTTTGGAGGTTCTGTTATGATGACAGACCCTAATCACCCTACCGGAACTGATCGATTAGCCGAGGTTGCTAATCATTATACAGACTTAGATGTCATTATTAATGTTCAAGGTGATGAACCTATGATTGAGCCAAAACTTATTGATGAATTGGCCCAACTTTTTGAAGAAGATCCAAACTTACAAATGGCAACTGTAGCCACTCCTTTATTAGAGGATGAATACGATGAACCATCAGCTGTAAAGGTTATTTTAAATAATCGCAATGATGCGATGTATTTTTCTAGATCATTAATTCCGTATCCACGTCATGATTTTGTACGTGCGCCGTTAAAACATATTGGCATCTATGCATATCGTAGAGATTTCTTATTAAACTATGCAAAGATGGAACCAACACCAGCGGAGCAAACCGAATCGTTAGAGCAATTGCGCGCTCTTGAAAATGGCTATACTATTCGTGTTATTCTTACAGATAAACGATTTATCGGTGTTGATACACCGGAAGACTTAGCTCGTGTAAATGCAATTTACGAGCAAGAGGAGAAATAAATGAAAACAGTTCAAATTAAAGATATTACAGTCGGTGGCGGTAAAGGTCTTTTTGTCCTTGCTGGACCTTGTGTTATTGAAGATTATGACCGTACATTGGCTATTGGCAAACGAGCAAAAGAAATTTGTGAACGCTTAGGAGTTCCATATATCTTTAAAGCTTCTTTCGATAAGGCTAACCGTTCTAGCTACGGTTCTTTCCGTGGACCAGGTCTTGAGGAAGGTCTAAAAATCCTTGCTTCTATTAAAAAAGAACTCAATGTACCAGTTGTAAGTGATATTCACTCTATAGAACAAATCGAACCAGCGGCAGAAGTATTGGATGTTTTACAAATTCCAGCTTTCTTATGTCGTCAAACAGACCTTGTATATGGTGCAGCTAAAACTGGCAAATGTGTAAATGTGAAAAAAGGTCAATTTATGGCACCTAAAGATATGGAAAATGTCTTAAATAAAATGAAAGAAACAGGCAATGAAAATCTTATGCTTACAGAGCGTGGATTTAGCTTTGGCTATAACAATCTCGTTGTAGATATGAGATCTTTCCCAATTATGCGTTCTTTCGATTATCCAGTAGTATTCGATGCTACACATAGCGTTCAATTACCTGGTGGCGCAGGTACTAAATCTAGTGGTAATCGCGAATTTGTACCAAACTTGGCTCGTGCCGCTGTTGCAAGTGGTGTAGATGGTCTATTCTTTGAAGTACATGATAATCCAGAGGAAGCCTTATCCGATGGTCCAAACATGTTATACTTAGATAATTTTGAAGCTTTGCTACGAGATTTAGTAGCTATTGATAAAATCGTAAAAGGTTAGGGGCGGTATTTGTGACTATTTTAGAACAAGCAGCACAGGTACTTCATGAGGAAGCACGTGCTATTGAGGAATTAAGTTCTCGTTTGGATCACAATTTTGTAAATGCTGTAAATATGATTTTGGCTTGTAAGGGCCGTGTAGTATGTACTGGTATGGGAAAATCTGGTCATATTGGTCGCAAAATTGCGGCTACCTTGGCTAGTACTGGTACACCGGCACTTTTCATGCATCCTGGTGAAGGTGTGCATGGCGACCTAGGTATGATTACAGAAGATGATGTAGTATTAGCTTTTTCCAATAGTGGTGAAACAGGCGAAATCATCAGTATCTTACCATCCTTACGTCGCATAGGTGCAAAATTAATTTGTGTTGTAGGTAAACCAGAATCTACATTAGCTAAGAATTCTGATATTGTATTGCTAGCTGAAGTAGAACGTGAAGCTTGCCCATTGGGGTTAGCGCCAACTACAAGTACTACTGTTGCTTTAGCATTAGGTGATGCCTTAGCAGTATGCTTATTAGAACGACATCACTTTACACCAGAAAACTTTGCTGTATTCCATCCAGGTGGTTCTCTTGGTCGCAAATTATTGTTGACCGTAGAAAATATTATGCATGGTGGTGAAGATAACCCTACGGTGTTTAAAGGTGCAACAGTGCGAGATGCACTCTTTGTAATGACCGAAAAAGGTTTAGGTGCTACTAATGTTATTGATGAAGAAGGTCACTTATTAGGCCTTGTTACCGATGGTGATGTGCGCCGCGGATTAGATTCTGGTAGTAATTTCCTAGAATGGCCTGTAGAGGATATGATGACCTCTATGCCTCGTACGATTACAAAGGACAAATTAGCGGCTGAAGCTCTTCATTTAATGGAGAAAAATCAACCACGCCCTATTACGGTGTTACCAGTTGTAGATACAGATAATAAATGTCTAGGCATTGTTCATATTACAGATTTATTGCGTAGAGGCATTGTATAATGAATATTCAATGGATTGTTCTTGATGTTGATGGCGTGCTATCTGATGGTACTCTAATCTATACATCAAGTGGAGAAGAGCTTAAGTCTTTCTCTGTAAAAGATGGCCTAGGATTAACGGCAGCTCGAAAAGTAGGACTTAAGCTTGCCATCATCACAGCACGGATATCTCCTATGGTTGAGCGACGTGCTAAGGAGCTTCATTTTGATGCATTGCTTATGGGGCATGCCAATAAGACAGAAGCATTAAGAACCCTTTGTGAAGAGCATCAAATCAATTTAGAAGAGATTGCTTATATGGGGGATGACCTAAATGATTTAGGGGCACTCCAAATCGTAGGTTTACCAATGGCGCCAAACAATGCGGTACCAGAGGTCAAAGAATTAGCTAAATTTATATCTACTGTCAATGGAGGCCATGGTGCCGTTAGAGAGGCTGTAGAATATATCTTGAAAAATCAAGGTCTATGGGAAACTGTTGTAGCAGACTATGCACGAGAGGCCCATGCTCATGGACAATAAAGGAGGTGGGCAGAATGAATAACGAATGGCAATACCATTTAGTTAAAGGCATTAGCTGGCTCGTTTGCCGACTGCCATATAAGCTCATTTTGCTCATAGGCGCTAGTTTAGGACCAGTATATGGTCTCATAGCGAAGAAGCAAAAACTTAGAGGTATAAAAAACATAAAGATTGGCATGAACATGAATGATCAAGAGGCAGAGCAATTAATTGAAAAGTTGTTCAAAAATCTTGGCCGTAGTGTTATGGAAGTCTTATATATGCCAAACCTGACAAAGTCTTTTATCAATAAACATATTGAAATGCGAGGCGTAGAACATTTAGAAAAAGCTATCGCTGAAGATAAAGGTATAATTGTTCTTACTGGACATGTTGGCAACTGGGAATGGATGGGGGCTGCTATGGCGGCTCATGGTTATCCATCCACTACTATTGTTAAGAAACAGCCTAATGCTCAATTTACACGTCTTATGAATGAATATCGTGAGATGGTGGGCCTTGATGTGTTTGCTAGTGGTGGCAATGAAATCGTTTCTGCTGCTAAAGCATTAAAAAAGAAAAAATTACTTGGTTTTTTAGCTGACCAAGATGGCTATATACATGGTTTACCGATTCCATTTTTAGGCCAAGATTCCTCGGCAGTTATTGGTCCTGCTACGTTTGCAAGAAAATTTGGCTCTCCAGTAGTTCCAATTTTTGCATCTCGAAAACCAGAAGGTGGTCATATTGTTCACATTCTACCAGCCTTACATTATATAGATACAGGTGATGAAGATGCAGATATGTATCGTCTAACTGAGGAATGTGTACGTGTTACAGAAGACTTTATTCGTGAGCATCCAGATGAGTGGCTATGGTTCCAACATCGCTGGATGACTAAGATGGATCAAATTATTGATTATGATAAGAAGGTAGCTGCACGGGAGAGGGCACATGAAAAACAATAAAAAATTAATTGCCATAGTGGCCGCCATAGTGTTGGCTCTGATTGGTCTTATCGTATATATTATGAAAGACTCTAGTGATGTTGGTACCACTCAAAATCAGAATGGTCAACTCGTTAATTTCCAAGGTGCTGACCTACAAGAGGAAAAGGATGGCAAATTAGTGTGGGCCTTATCAGCTGAAAAGATTGAATATGACCCACGGACAAAGGCCATCGTTTTGACTAATTTGAAGGGTCTTTTCTATCAAGATGATGTGACCACTACTATTACAGCTCCTCATGCTGTATTGACGGGGGACCGCAATTCTCTTGATATCGACCAAGGCGTTACAGCTACCAATACAGAAGGTGCAGAATTTAAAACAGAAGCCCTTCACTTTGATAACAAAACGAAAACGTTGACATCTAAGACGGCTTTTACTTATAACAGTAAGGATGTAACTATTACAGGCGATAAGCTTGAAGGTAATATGGCTTTGAAAATTATTAAAGCCATTGGCAACGCAAAATTAACGAAGAAGTAATTGAGGGGAAATATGATGAATAAGAAAAAACAGATTGGTATGGCTATTTTGGCTGTACTCATGACAGCATCTGTTACAGCTTGGGCTGCAAATGACCCATTGACTATTAGCGCTGATACGTTGTCTTATGATGGCAATACAGGTCGTGCTGATGCAACCGGTAATGTTGTTATTACTCAAGCTGATAAAACTATGACTGGTGCCAATGGTTGGTACAACACAAAAACTCAAGAAGCAAGTCTTGAAGGTGGTGTATCTTTGATTGGTTCTGATATGGCTATGTCTGCACAATCAGTGCACAGCTACAATAATAATAAATTTACTGCTAATGGCGGTGTTCATTTACAACGTAGTGATCGTCAAATTTTTGGCGATAAAGTTGAATATAATACAGATACAGAATATGGCCTTGTATCTGGCAACGCTCGTTTAATTGCAGAAGGTACTACATTAACAGGTAATCAAGTAGAAGGTTGGCTAAAAGAAATTCGCGCAGTAGCACAAGGGGATGTGACATTCTCTAATCCAGAACGAAATGTATCTGGTTCTGCAGAACGAGCTACCTATACACAAACACCAAATCAAAATGATGGAGTTGTACTCTTATCTGGCTCTGCTCATGCTGTTCAAAACGGTAATGTACTTAATGCACCAGAGCTTAAGATTCGCCTTGCTGATGATTCTGCTGAAACATTAGGTGGTCGTAGTACGCTTATCATTGTTCCAAATCAATAAGGATTAAATATGTATATAGAAACCAAAAACTTAGTCAAAACCTTTAACGGGCGCAACGTAGTAGACGGGGTTAGTCTACGCGTTGATAAGGGGCAAGTCGTTGGGCTCCTAGGTCCTAATGGGGCAGGGAAAACTACATCATTCTATATGATTGTTGGCATTGAACGACCTAGTTCAGGTATCATTACCGTTGATGGCAAGGATATTACGAATATTCCAATGTATAAACGCGCTGCTGAAGGTATTGGGTATCTTCCGCAAGAAGCATCAATTTTTCGCTCTATGACTGTTGAGGATAATATTCGAGCAATGTTACAGACAACATCGAAGAAATCTGATGAAATTGAAGCTATAGTGGAATCCCTCATTGAAGAATTTCATATTGGTCATGTTCGGGATCGTATGGGGATGCAGCTATCTGGTGGTGAACGCCGTCGTGTAGAAATCGCTCGTTGTCTTGCGTTAGAACCGAATTTTATTCTTCTCGATGAACCTTTTGCTGGCGTCGACCCTATCGCGGTTGCTGACATTCAACAAATCATTTTGCATGTAAAAAATCGCGGTATTGGTATCTTGATTACAGATCACAATGTGCGTGAAACATTGGGGATTGTAGATAAGGCTTATATTTTAAGTAGTGGTAAGATCCTCCTAGAAGGCACCCCTGAAGAAATTGCAAACGACCCAATCGCTCGTGAGCATTACTTAGGGGATAACTTTAGATTATAGGAGGGGACTATGAGATTATTAGATAAATATATATTAAAAGCCTTTGTAGGTCCATTCCTATTTGGGGTATTTGCTTTTACCAGTATTTTTATTGGCACAGGCACATTGTTTAGAATTGCTCAATATATTACTGAATATGGGGCACCGCTAGTTCTCGTTATGAAAGCTTTTGTGTTGGCATTACCAAGCATTGTTATCTTAACATTCCCAATGTCAGTACTATTGGCTTCACTTATGACCTTTAGTCGCTTGAGTAGTACTAGTGAGATTGTTGTTATGCGTGCCGGTGGTCTTAGCTTTTTACGCTTAGCGATGCCTGTATACATTATTGCCCTTATCATCTCAATTGGAGCTGTTGCGTTTAATGAATTTGTTGTGCCTCGTACGAATAATATGTATCAAACGATTGTGCGCGAACAGATTATGAAAAATGCATCACCTCAAACACAAAATCATATCGTTTTAAAAACAATGAATGGTAATGATTTAGGTACATTGATGTATGCTAAAAGCTACAATGCAGAGACTAAAAAGTTGAGCATGATTACGGTGCAACAATTTGGTGAAGGTGGTAAGCTACAACAAGTTGAGAATGCAGATACTGCCGTTTGGAATGGTCAATATTGGGTAATGCAAAACGGCATCATTTATGATATTTCCGCCGGTGATGGTGTAGAACGTACAATGAAGTTCAAGGAGCAATCCTTACCAATTAAGTCTGCACCAAAGGATATCCAACAAGATCAACGTAAACCTGAAGAACTAACAATCAAAGAATTACGTCATCAAATCAAAGCGTATAAGGCGGCTTATACGAATGCCAATAAACTAGAAATGGAAATGTACCAACGTTTTACAATTCCTTTGGCTAGCTTTGTATTTGCTCTTGTAGGTGCTCCATTAGGTCTTCAAAAGCAACGTTCTAGCTCATCTATTGGTTTTGGTATTAGTATTTTAATCATCTTTATTTATTATGGGGTGATGACATTTGCTGGTGCATTAGGTAAAGGTGGTGCATTGCCAACCGTATTTGCTGCATTAATTCCAGATACATTAGGCATCATTGCTGGCCTATATTTGAATTGGCGTGTATCTAAGTAACCTAGTATATAAAGAAATAAATTTGATTTACGAAATAGCATATTTTCGAATCCAATAATTGTGTAATCTTATGAAAGGAGGGACTCGATGTTAGTAGGTGTTAAAATATTAGTTATTATCGCCCTTATGGGTGGACTTATTGCCTACATGGGGGATAAGTTAGGCACCAAAGTTGGTAAGCGTCGCATGTCCCTCTTTGGATTAAGGCCTAAGCATACATCGATTATTGTTACTATCGTAACGGGATTGTTAGTTGCAGCTGCTACAGTAGGTGTATTAACTATTACATCTCAAAGTGTACGAACAGCACTCTTTGGGATGGATCAGTTGCGAGCAGATATGAAGCAACTTAATGATGAGGTAGCTGCTAAGACGCAAGAGCTTATTCGAGGACAAGCATTGCTTGAGCAAAATAAGCAAGAATTAGCAGAACGAATGGCTGAAATAGAGCAAATTCGTAAAGAGGTTGATGCAACTAAGGCTGAGTTGGCTAGTGCACAAGCGGCTAAAGATGCGACTGAAGCTGAGTTAGCTACACTTCAAGCTTCATATGATGAAGTATCTAAAAAATTAGCTGATTTAGAGGCTACAAGAGCCAAGATGGAAGCTCATATTAAGGATTTACAGACAACGCAAGAACAGTTGCAAAATGGTATTATTCATTTGCGTGAAGGTACAATTCTTTTCCAAGTTGATCAATTATTGGCACAAGCTGTTGTTCGACCTGGTTTGAGTGAAGAAGATAGCAATGCAGCCATCAAAAATATTATTGATGATACAAATAAATTGGTATTACGTCGTCTTGGCATAGAAGATCAAGGTCAGGCTGTTGTATATGTAGATCGTCAGAATATTGAGGTAGCTACACAAAAGCTTAATAGTGCAAAGACTCCAATGGTGGTTCAAGTGGTTGCTGCTGGAAATATTATTGCTGGTGAACCAGCGGTAGCAGTTATCCAAGTTTACCCACAACAATTTATTTATAAAAATGGGGAAGTAATTCATTCTGCTGTAATGGATGGTGGACCTAACGCTCAATCTGCTATGCTTCAATTCTTAAAGCAAGTAAATGAAAAGGCAAGAGAGAAAGGTATTATTCCAGACTCCTTATCTGGTGATATCGGAACGATACCAGGGGATGATTTGTTTACTGCTATTCGTCGTATTGCTACAATGCATGGCAAGGTTCATGTGGAAGCGTATGTTGATGGTGATACATATTCATCTGGTCCTGTACATCTTAAATTACGTATTACTCAAATGCCTGTTTTTAATGATAAGGCTAAAATGCCAGCTTATTAAATTGAATAGTATTTTGGTTTATATACTTTAAACGAAGGTCTTATGTAAATTTTTACATAAGACCTTCGTTTTGTGTTAAAATATAAATGCTGTATTAGAAATGAGGATAGTAATATGACTGATACTACGTACATTTTGGCTGTAGATCCAGGCAATGAAAAAACAGGTGTAGCAATTGTAACACCTTCTGGTACTATGGTATGTCGTAAAATTATTATGACAAAACAGTTCAATGGTGAAATTGAACGTATATTAACTGAATATTATGGTGTTGTTCATATGGTATGTGGAAATGGTACAAATCATAAATATTTATATCCATCTCTCCAACAAATTGGACGAAATCACAGAATTACTACTAGTTTAATTGATGAATCGCATAGTACTGAGGAGGCTCGAAAATTATATTGGCAATATAATTCACCTACAGGGTGGCGTAAGATTATCCCTACGTCTATGCAATTTCCACCAGAGCCTGTAGATGATTTGACTGCTTTTGTTATTGGTTTACGTTATACAAAACAGTTAAACCAAACTGCTAATGATATACAAAATAATATGATGGACTCTAGTGAGTTGGAAGAAAAGAGACTACATGCTATGGAGCAGTTGTACGGTAAAGGAGAAGTGCATGAAAAATGAAGCTTCAACGCATAAGTGGTCAAATTTTATTATGCGTTGCTTAATGATGATCTTAGGGGCTCTAATTTATACTATAGGCTTAGATTTATTTTTAGTACCGAATAGTATCATCGATGGTGGTGTAGTTGGTATTTCCTTGATGGCTGCAGAGCTTTCCGGAATTTCTTTTAGTATTTTCGTCGTACTCTTTAACTTGCCTTTCTTATATATTGGCTATAGAGCTAATGGCAAAAACTTTACTTTCTCTACACTATTTTCTATCGTATGGATGGCAATTTTCTCTACCTTTGCTCATGATTTTACACCTATCACAACAGATCCATTCTTAGGTTCTATCTTTGGTGGTATCATTTTAGGTATTGGGGTAGGCCTCATAATACGTAATGGTGGTTCTTTAGATGGCTCTGAAATTGTGGCAATCATCTTTGATAGACGTTCTACTTTCTCCGTTGGTGAAATCGTAATGGCCATGAATCTCATTATTCTTGGTGCCGCAGGTTTTGTATATAGTTGGAATAGTGCTATGTATTCCTTAATCGCTTATTTCATTGCTTATAAGATGATCGATATTACAATTACAGGCCTTGATGAATCTAAAGGGGTAATGATTATTACAGATGCAGAGAACTCTAAGAATCTTGCAGATGCATTAAATGCGAACCTTAATCGTGGTGTTACAATTATGTATGGTGAAGGGGGCTATTTAAAGCAACCTAAGCATGTTTTATATTCTGTAGTAACAAGACTTGAAATTATGAGGTTAAAAAATACTGTTTATGAAGTAGATCCATCGGCATTTATTACGATTCAAGATGTACATGATGTATTTGGTGGTAGATTTACAAAGAACGGTCATTAAGGGGTTAATATGAGTAATAAAATAGTAAAAGAAATATTAGATTGGATTTATGCCATTGTATTGGCATTAATTATTGCCATGGTAATTCATATTTTCTTGATTCAACCAACACGTGTATCTGGTGAATCAATGGAGGATACATTACACAATGGCCAATATTTAATTGTAACGAAATGGCATCATATTATGAATGAAATGCCAAATTATGGTCAAATTGTAATCATTGATAGTCGTGTTAATCGCGCACGTACTTGGGTAGATGATGTAGAAGAACCATTGATGAACTATGCATCAGTCTTTAATAAAGCTGCTCAAACAAATGATGTATGGGTTAAGCGCGTTATCGGTCGTCCTGGTGATGTATTAGAGTTTAAAGATGGTCATGTATGGCGTAATGGTGAACAATTACAAGAACCATATACCAAAGATACAAAAATGAATTATACACGTTCTACACCTGTTACAGTTCCTGAAGGACATGTATTTGTGATGGGGGATAACCGAAATCATTCTAGTGATAGTCGTTTCATTGGTCCTGTTCCAGTTGATCACGTCCTAGGTTTTGTATCCTATGCAATTTAATGCTTCTAAAAGCCTCTCTATAGTAGTAATTACTATAGAGAGGTTTTTTGTATTTAAATAATGGGGTATTTAAAGCTTAATATTATTAATGACATATTTTAAGAGCTAATATATGATGCATGGCTTTGATAAGGTTATTACTAATAGAAATTAGAGAGACAAAATAAAGATATTAATAATAGAAAAGAGGAATATAATAATATTTTAGGTCCGTATATTAGGATTACATATTAAATAATACAATATTTATTATTTTTAATAATTAAAAGTTGTAAGTTTATCATCTAAAATACATGAATTTTAGATAAATAAAATGAAATTGCACAAAATTTAATTTTAAAAAATGCAGGAGAAATCTATGTTTATAGGTTTATTTTTATTCATGAAAGAAATTTCATCAAATTTAGTTGTATAAAATGCTTTACAAAAAATTTGGACGGTGATATATTCTAATCACAGCAAGGCACCACTAATAAAGAGGTGAGGCTGTGATAGATAATATAGTCGAGGAAACGTGGACACTCCTAATATATCTTTCATAGTTATACCACTTATACAGTGAATGTCTTCTGATAATATAAATTCTTATTTATAAGAAAGAAGGAATTCATTATGAAAAAACAATTTGCAACAATTTTTGCAGCAACAGCAGTATTAGGTGTAACAACAGCATTCGCTGCTAACCCATTCTCCGATGTAACTCCAGATAGCTGGGCATACCAAGCTGTATCCCAATTAGCACAATCTGGTATCGTTAATGGTTACCCAGACGGCACTTTCAAAGGCCAAAACAATATCACTCGTTATGAAATGGCTCAAATGGTAGCTAAAGCAATGGCTAACCAAGATCGTGCTAATGCAGAACAACAAGCCATGATTAATCGCTTGGCTGACGAGTTCTCCAATGAGTTGAACAGCTTGGGCGTTCGCGTATCTCGTTTGGAAGACCGTGTAGGTAATGTAAAAGTAACTGGTGATGCTCGTATCCGTTACCAAGGTTCTGAAGATAAAGGCGTTTACAAAAATAACAGTAAATCCTTAACAGATGGCCGTGCACGTGTTCAATTCAACGGCAAAGTAAATGATAAAACTGAAGCTGTTGTTCGTGTAAAAGGTAATTACGAATTCGGTGATTCTACAAAAGGTGCTGATGCAACAATTGATCGTGCTTATGTAGATCACAAATTTGGTAATAGAGTATCTGCTAAAGGTGGTCGTTTCCAACAAACAATTGGTGGCGGTTTAATGTACGATGATACATTTGATGGTGCTCAATTGAACGTAGGTAATGACAAAGTTCAAGTACAAGGTGCTTATGGTTACATGATGGCAGGTGCTGCTGATGGTAACTCCAAATCCGATAACCCTTCCGTAGCTTATGTAGGTGTTAAAGGTAAAGTTGGTCAAGAATCCACAGTTGGTGGTTTCTACTCCAAATTATCTAGCGGTAACTTGAACCATAACGGTTCCACAGTAAGCTCTGATGGCCAAGACGTATACGGCTTCAATGCAGACTTCCGTAAAGATAAAGTTTGGGTTGGTGGTGAATGGTTAAAAGCTTCCAACGTAAATGATTCCCAAGCTTGGACAGCTGGTGTTGGTTATGGTAACTACGACATCGCTAAAAAAGGTACATGGGATGTAAAAGGTCAATACTTCAACCAAAAAGCTAACGCTCCAATCGTAAGTTCCACTTGGGATCAAGCATATGACTTAACAAATACATCTAATGGTTACAAAGGTTATATGGCTAGTGTAAACTACGCAGTACAAGATAACGTAGGCTTATCTGCAGGTTATGGTTTCAACTCTAAAGACCAAAAAGGTAATGATCTTTCCGATTTCTACCGTGCAGAATTAAACTACAAATTCTAATTCCCTCACAAACAAAAAAAGACTTCTTCGGAAGTCTTTTTTTGTTGTATATAAAGAGATAATATTTTCTTTTGTATATAATAGTATATATATAGTAAAATAAATCTATATATAGTGAAAGGTAAAAATTTATTTGATTAGTATGTATATTGATCTATTCCACAATATATTGTATGAGGTGTTTATGAACTATTTATGCATAAAATAATCCTTGAATAATCAATAGGTGCACTATTAATTAGTACAACTTAATAATATATATGATAATCAATCTCATTTAATGAAAAAAAAGATAAATTTCATATTTTTAATAAAAAAAAATATATCTCATAAAAGTAGATAATACGTGAATTTTGGGGCTTTTTAAATTATAAAATTTTTATAATGAGAATGATATTGAGAAAAAAGGGTTTACACGAAAATTTGGTTATGCTAATATCACCCTACAAGAAGTAACAAACACATGAAACGAAGAACTTCGATGTAGAATGTGGCGAGGAAACGTGGACACTCCCAAAAATTCTTAATCTGAAGAACAGAGTAGAATGTGAATGTTATGACTTGTAACATTTTATATTTCTATTTTTCAGAAAGAAGGAATTCAACTATGAAAAAACAATTCGCAGCAATCTTTGCAGCAACAGCAGTTTTGGGTGTAACTACTGCATTCGCAGCTAACCCATTCTCCGATGTAACTCCAGATTCTTGGGCATACCAAGCAGTTTCCCAATTGGCAAACGCTGGTATCGTTAATGGTTACCCAGATGGCACTTTCAAAGGCCAAAACAACATCACTCGTTACGAAATGGCTCAAATGGTAGCTAAAGCTATGGCTAACCAAGACCGTGCTAACGCTGAACAACAAGCTATGATCAACCGTTTGGCTGATGAATTCTCCAACGAATTGAACAACTTGGGCGTTCGTGTAGCTCGCTTGGAAGACCGCGTAGGTAACGTAAAAGTTACTGGTGATGCTCGTCTTCGTTACCAAGATGCTGAACATGCTAAATCCAAATTCGACGCTCGTGCACGTGTACAATTCAACGCAAAAGTAAACGATCGCACTGACGCTGTTGTTCGTTTGACTTCTGGTAACTTCGAATTGGGTGACTCCACTACTGGTGGTAATGCAAACGCTACAATCGACCGCGCTTATGTAAACCATAAATTCGGCGAACGTGTATCTGCTAAAGCAGGTCGTTTTAACCAAGTTATCGGTGGCGGCTTAGCATTTGATGGTACATTCGACGGTGCTCAATTCAATGCTGGTAACGACAAAGTTAACTTCCAAGCAGCTTACGGTTACTTGGTGTCTGGTGACAAAATTGCACCTAACAAAACAACTGGTTTCAAAGGTTTGACTAAAGACGAAAACGTAACTAACACTTACCTTGGCTTGAACGGCAAAGTAGGTAAACACACTATGGTTGGTGGTTTCTACGATCGTGTAAACCAAGATACTTCTAATGGTTACAAAAACGTATATGGCTTCAACGCTAATGCAAACTTCGACAAAGTTTGGGTTGGTGGCGAATGGTTGAAAGACTCCCATGTAGATGAATCTCAAGCTTGGACTGCAGGTCTTGGCTATGGTAACTACAACATCGCTAAAAAAGGTTCTTGGGATGTTAAAGGCCAATACTTCAACGCTAAAGCTAACGCTCCTATCGTTGATACTACTTACAACCACATCTACACTACAGATGCTAAAGGTTGGATGGCTTCCGTTAACTATGCATTGCAAAACAACGTTGGCTTATCCGCTAACTACGGTTTCGACTGGAAAACTCAAGACGGTGCTGATCTTTCCGACTTCTACCGTGCAGACCTTAACTACAAATTCTAATTTGATAGTTAATCATATAAAAGGGACTCCTTCGGGAGTCTCTTTTTTTATGAATAATATATAGATTCCTATAATAAATTGATATAGAATACCTTTTATTATGCAATTTTGATAACTATAGATCGATTTATATACAAATAATACTTATCTTTTGCTTTATGACTTATTAGCTCTGTTACTGGGAGAAGTAAAATATTTTTGATAGAGGATTACTGTATATTTCTATCTATATAAGTATTATAAATGGTATAATAAAGAGTATTAGATTTTCTTGTAAAGGAGGTAAAAATGAATCCTTCTTTTTCTCACATAAAAATGGTAGCCATCGATTGTGATGAGACATTAGTTCGAAGTGATAATACAGTTTCTGCGTATACGGTTGATGTATTGCATCGCTTGCAGCAGAAGGGAATTGGTATAACAATTGCAACTGGACGCATGTATCAAACGGCAAAACCAATTGGATTAGCATTACAACTTGGCAATGTTCCTATGATATTGTTCTCTGGTGGTTTAATCCAGGAGTTAGAAACGGGATATAAGTTATTTGAACAAACTGTTCCTATAGATGTAGTACATCGTGTTTTTCAACTCGGTCAACAATATAGTTGGCATATACAATCGTATGTAGATGATCATTTACTATGTCATCATAAAAATTGGCAATCCGATCATTATGAACAGCAAACAGGGGCTGTAGCTGAGTTTTTAGGTGATACAATTTATACACTTTCTTCAGAACCTAATAAGCTCATTGCAATCGATACAGAGGAAGGAATCGATAAAATTATTGATATCTTGACCCCATTAGTTGGTAATCAAGTTACATTGGTGCGTAGTCAACGAGATTTCCTCGAAATTACTGCACCGAATGTATCAAAAGGGCGTGCATTAGCTCAATTAGCTCTAGATAATCATCTTAGCCTTGAAAATATAGTTTCCTTTGGAAATGCAGAGAACGATATTTCTATGCTTAGTGAAACAGGGTATTCAGTAGCTGTTTCAAATGCAACAGAACATGTAAAATCTGTGGCTAATGAAGTATGTGGGCATCATAATGAAGATGGTGTAGCTCATTGGATTGAAAAGAATCTTTTATAATGGAGTAAAACTATGGAAGCATTTCGTTTATTAATTGTTACAGGCATGTCTGGCGCTGGCAAAACTCAGGTTCTACAAGCATTAGAGGATATGGGCTATCTATGTATTGATAATATTCCTCCTGTACTTATTCCTAAGCTAAGTGAAATTTGTCGACAAGGTGGAGAACGGACTAACCGTGTAGCTTTAGTCGTAGATATTCGCGGTGGTGAATTCTTTGAAGCCCTTTCTTCATCTCTTGAAACATTAAGAGAAATGAAGGTAGATTATGAAATTGTCTTTATGGATGCCACAGATGAGACGTTAATTAGACGATATAAAGAAAGTCGTCGCAGCCATCCACTGGCTCCAGATGGGATGATTACTACAGGTTTGAAAGAAGAACGTCAGATATTAAATTCTGTACGACATAAAGCAGACTTCATTATTGATACAACGAATATGAAAACTGCGAGCCTCAAAGAGTATTTAAAAACTCGATTCACTCAAGTAGATGAAGGCCATGGCATGTCTATTACAGTTGTAAGCTTTGGCTTTAAATATGGATTACCTTTGGATGCGGATATGGTTTGGGATGTTCGATTCTTACCAAACCCATTCTATATTCCAGATTTCCGTCATAAAACAGGTCGTGTGAAAGCTGTAAATGAATATATTCATTCCTTTGAAGTTACAGAGGAATTTAAAAAGCGTTATTTTGATACTATTGATTTTCTTGTGCCTAATTATGAACAAGAAGGAAAGTCTCAATTTATCGTTGCTGTAGGCTGTACAGGTGGTATGCATAGATCTGTGGCTATGGCAGAAGCATTATATTCTCATCTATTAGAAAAAGGCTATCGCGTTTCTGTAGAACATCGAGATATGATGAAAAATAATGTAGAAGAAGATTATAATCCTCATGAAATTAAAACACTTGGTAACTAGATAGGGGTTCATATGTTGCGAAAAAGATGGTTTCGGTGGCTTATTCCGGGCCTAAATATAAAACGTTGGCTTGCCCTATTTAGTTGTGGTGTAGGTCTTTTAATCATTGGCATATCATTGATGTTTAACTATCAATGGCTTGCCGTTCTTGAAGATGTTGTACTGGCCTTTTCTTATAATATGACGGGCTTTTACAATTATAATGTGCTCATTGCTGTGGGTGCAGTTATATTATCGATTGGCGCTGTTCTAATGCTAATTGGTACTAGTAAGGTTATTAAAACGATTATTCGTGCTGTATTGCCTAATCCTGATAGTAAGGTATCAGATATTATCTTCCAAAATATACGACTTGATAAAGGTCCTAAAATCGTTGTTATCGGCGGTGGTACAGGATTGTCTAATCTATTGCGTGGATTGAAAACACACACATCTAATTTATCAGCTATTGTTACAGTAGCTGACGATGGTGGTTCATCAGGTCGTTTACGGGAAGATTTTAAAATGATTGCCCCTGGTGACTTACGAAACTGCTTGGTCGCATTAGCAGAACAAGAAGGGGTTATGGAAAATCTTTTCCGCTACCGTTTTGAAGGGGAAAATGAGCTATCTGGTCATAGCTTTGGTAATCTCTTTATCACAGCACTTGCTCAAGTATATGATGGCGATGTGGAGGAAGCGCTTGAAGCGGCTAGTAAATTGTTGCGTGTACGAGGTCGTGTAATTCCGTCGTCTACTGAGTTCATTAAATTAGTAGCGGAGATGACCGATGGTACTATCGTAGAAGGTGAAAGTAATATTCCTAATTCTGGTAAACGCATTCGCCATATGTATAGTGAGCCAGCACAGCCAAAACCAGAAGGTGCTGCGTTACGTGCTATCGATGAAGCAGATGTTATCATCTTTGGACCAGGTAGCTTATATACAAGTATCATTCCGAATTTGTTAACTGATAAAATTGCATCTCATGTACGCGCTAGTAAGGCAAATAAAATTTACATTGCTAATGTTATGACTCAACCTGGCGAAACTACAGATTATACCTTAAGTGATCATGTGGAGGCTCTCATTGCACATGGTGGTGAAGGCATTGTAGATACTGTACTTGCTAATGATGGACCACTACCAATTCAAATGGTAGAACAATATAGTGCTGTAGGTTCAGAGCCTGTAGCATTAGATACTAAGAAGCTACAAGCTAAAGGAATACGTACGATTCGGGCTACATTGATAAGCCCTAAAAAGCCGGCTGTTCATGATCCTGAACGGTTAGGTAAAGTAATTATGGATATTGTGCATGCTATGCAATCAGATACTGAACCACATATCCTAGAGTATTATCTCCAACGAGATGATCATTAATGAGAAGGGATACCTATGTCATTTGCTGAAGATGTAAAAAATGAATTATGCCAATATGAATCCTCTAGTGATGCAGATTTGGCCATGAAAATTGAAGCGTCTTGCTTATTGCGCATGGGTGGATCTATCATTCTGGGGATGAAGGGTGCTGTTGGTATTAGATTGGCTACTGCAAATAATGCAGTAGCTCGTCGCTTGTTAGGCATATTAAAAAAACAATATGAATTACCTACCAATGTATTAGTACGACAAGGACTAAATTTGCGCAAGAAAAATATGTATACTTTATCTGTAGAGCCATCTATAGAAGGGCGACAGGCGTTAGAAGATCTTGCTTTATGGCCTGTAACTGAACAAATTCCTCGTAGTTGGCTTAAATCTATGGAGGCACGACGTGCTTTTTTACGAGGTGCTTTTTTAGGCGGTGGCTCTGTTAATAAGCCACAAAGTGATTATCATCTTGAGTTTATGACCGGCAATGAGAATTTTGCAAAGGAAATTATACATGTATTGCGGTTATTTCATATTCATGCAGGTTTGACTGAGCGTAAGGAAGAGTACGTAGTATATCTTAAAGAAGGGGACGCTGTAACGAATTGCTTGCAAATTATGGGTGCTCAATCAGCACTGATGGAATTTGAAAATGTGCGCATAATGAAAACTGTACGAAATCAAATTAATCGACAAGTAAACTGTGAGACTGCAAATTTGCAAAAGGTTGTAGATGCTGCAGTACGCCAGGTAAAGGCTATTCGAATTATCGATAGAGAAATTGGTATTGATGAGTTGCCTGAAAAGTTGCGGATTGTAGCAAGATTGAGATGGGACAATCCAGAAGCGAGTCTGAAAGAACTTGAAGAATTGATGGATGGCGAATTATCTAAGTCGGGTATTGGACATCGTTTAAAGAAAATCGAAGCATTAGCACTTACGTATGACCCTATGGGGCTTGAAGAAATATAGAGGTATTAATATATGTTTTCTTATAAATCAAAATATTGTGTAGCCGCAGCGATGGCCGCCATGGCTGCTCTTACAGGCCATGTAGAGGCTCGTGATATAGATTTACAATCAATTGGATATTTTCAGTTTTCTCCGTTGCCACCAAGTTTGGTGTCTCAAACGGATACATTGCTACTATCAGATAGCCCTGAATATGTAGGACCAGTAGGTGGTACGCTTAGTGCAGGTACAATTAATGGAAATGGTCGTATCTATTTTTACCATGTAAATGAAATGGATCAGCCTCATAAGATTGCTATCGTATTGGAGAATCAATCGGCGTATCCCAATACTGTTCATGTGATGAGACAGTTGAAATCTGTGGCTACACCAGATTATTTCGCTGCTGGTCGTGATTTATCCCGGAAGGACTTAGAGCATCCTTTAGATGAAAGTCCCAATGCGAGACCTTTATATTCGCTAAGTATTCCGCCACAAGGGCGCCAATTAATCTTTAGTGATTTGGAAAATACACCAGTATATCAAGATGCATTATTTACCGGTATCGTAGATATTAAAACAGAGGCACCAATCTTTGCTCGTGTTATGATGTTGCCTGTGGGGATGGATGCTGTTGATGCATCTCATTGGGCTAAAAATTTACCTATTGATGAAATTCAGTTGCGCGGTACCTATACTGGGTCTAAGCGTAATATGGAGGTTACCACACCTTTTGATACTACATTAGGTGGTGCTTTTGTAGAAATCGGTAATGACCGTGAAGATATGTTTATCAACGGTATAGACGAAATGCAAAATAAAGCATTTGTTCGTGACCGTGGTAACTATGGTGTTTCATATACTTTAAAAATTCCTACAAAAGGTAATGAACCATTTAGATTGTATTTTAACCCTCTTGGTGGTCCCTATTCTGGTTCCTTTACGGTGAAAGCATTACACCAACAAGGTGTTCGTCGCGGTCAAACAGATACACGAACCTATCATATTGGTGGTGCCGATGGTATCTCTGCACTTGGGGATGGAACTATTTTAGATAGTCGCATCATGGGTAACTATAACGCAGGTGATTTATTAACATTAAACTTTATGCCTGCAGGGGCATCTAACTTGCCGATACGGTTCTTGTTAATTCCTGAATCTCTTGCGAATCCACAAAAACATCAAACTATTGCTGTTAATGTTCCTAAGGATGTAAAAGATAGTTTAGGTCATCCAACTCAAGGGACTACGCAAATTCCAGTAGGCCCTATAGGTAGTAAAGATAGCAATAAAGGTACTGTAGATACTACAAAATCCACATTGACACCTAGTAAGCAGGCAGAGAATATCGCTCATGAAGAAACAAAAAAATTGAGTGATAAAGCTGCGGCAGATGCTAAAAAAGAGGCACAACTCAAAAAAGCAAAAGATGCAGAAGAAGCATTAGCGCGTAAGAAGGCTGAAGAAGCTCGTATAGCAGCAGAAAAGGCCGAATTGGCGCGTAAAGCAGCAGAAGCAAAACATGCTGAAGTGGAGCGAAAACTAGCAGAGAAAGCTGAGGCGGATCGCAAAGCTACTGAATTGAAGGCGGCTCAAGAAGCACAAGCTGCAAAAGAAAAAGCTGCATTAGAAGCTAAAAAAGCTGAAGAAATGCGCCAAGCAGAAGAAGCTAAACGACTAGAAGCTGAAAGAAAAGCTGAGCTTGATCGAAAAGTAGCTGAAGCACGTAAGGCCGAAGAAGAACGTAAAGCAGAAATGGCGCGTATTGAAGCTGCAAGAAAGGCTGAGGCGGATCGTTTAGAAGCGGCCCGTAAAGCAGAGGAAGCTCGTGTAGCGGCAGAAGCGAAACGTCTTGAAGAAGAACGTAGAATAGAAGCGGCTCGTATTGAAGCCGCTCGTAAAGCTGAAGAAGCTAGACAAGCCGCAGAAGCCAAGGCTCGATTTGAAGCACAACGGGCAGCAGAAAAGGCAGCATTAGAGGCAAAAAAAGCTGAAGAAGAACGCTTAGCAGTTGAAGCGAAAGCGCGTTTAGAAGCACAGCGAAAAGCAGAACAAGAAGCATTAGAAGCACGCCGCGCAGAAGAAGCACGTCGCTTAGAAGCAGATAGACTTGAGGCACAACGCAAGGCCGAGCAAGAACGACTTGAAGCGGCTCGTAAAGCTGAAGAAGCTCGCGTTGCTGCTGAAGCAAAACGTCAGGAAGAATTGCGTAAAGCAGAGGAAGCTCGAATTGCAGCAGAAGCAAAACGAGCAGAAGAACTTCGTAAGGCCGAGGAAGCTCGAATTGCAGCGGAAGCAAAACGGGCAGAAGAGGTTCGTAGAGCCGAGGAAGCACGCCGCATAGAAGAGGCTAGACGAGCAGAAGAAGCGCGAAAAGCCGAGGAAGTACGTATAGCTGCTGAGGCACGTAAAGCAGAGCAAGCTAGATTGGCTGCAGAACGTGCAGAGGCTGAACGCCAAGCAGCAGAGGCAAAACGCATTGCTGAAGAACGTTACCAAGCTCACTTAGAAGCGGAACGTAAGGCGGAAGAAGCACGTCAGCAAGCTCTTGCGCAAGCCGAAGTTGAACGTAAAGCTAAAGAGCGAGCTGAAGCAATTCAACGTGTCAAAGAACAACAAGAAAATGCTCGTCATCGCGCAGAACTTGCACGTCAACAAATTGAGGCAGAACGTAAGGCAGCACAAGTTGCTAAAACAGGACCTTCCTTCAGTGAACTTGATGATGTACATGAGGATACACCAAGTGTAACTATTCCAAATGCTGTATCTATTGATGAGTTGACTAAACCTAGACCGACTGCATCTCAAAATACACGTCGTCGTGACCAACGGCAACCACTACAAAATCAACAATATGCACAGCAAAATCCAATGACTAATGGTCAACAAGATCAAGATCCTTATAGTTCACAGCAAGATAAACAAAATGATGATCAAAATCCACCAAAATTATATCCTATGGGTCAGTAATATTAGCTTATAATAATGAAAATTATTTGTATCTAATTATAGATTGATTATAAGGAAACAATTGGTGAAGTATAGAGAGGACAAGCCACTTTTAAGGGCTTGTCCTCTTTTTAAAATACTTATGAACTTTCGCTTTCACATTGACTTTCAAGGGCAGATTCAGTACAATAAATAAAGAAAATGCATCTATGGTACGAGAGACCATTGCATATTACAAAACCTTTTAATTTAGTCCAGAGAGGCTGAGAAAGGAATATAGTTGAAGCGCCCCCATAAGGGCTTCTTTGTGCAAACTATTTGACCTTTTGCCCTGGGCAAAAGGTCTTTTTTGTTACGTGAGTTAGGAGGAAATCATGGGACAAGTTAGCCTAAAAGGCAAACATTTATTGGGTTTGCAAAATGTGTCACCTGAAGAAATCAAATTGATTTTAAATGTGGCAAAGAAAATGAAAAAAATCGTTCTTTCTGATGATAAGAAGGTTCCACTTTTAAAGGGGAAATCCATTATTAACCTCTTTATGGAGCCAAGTACTCGTACCCGTAGTTCCTTTGAATTGGCCGGCAAATATTTAGGGGCTGACGTTATCAATCTTTCTCCTAGCGGTTCTTCCATGGGTAAAGGTGAAAGCTTCCGTGATACTTTGCTAACATTATCCTATATGGGCACAGATGCTATTGTAATGCGTCATAGTGCTGAAGGGGCTCCTCTATATGCCACAAAAGCAGTAGATCCTATTATTATCAATGCTGGTGACGGCGCCCATGAACATCCAACACAAGCATTATTAGATATGTACTCCATTTTAGAGAAAAAAGAATCTATTGAAGGCTTAAAAGTTGTTATCTTAGGCGATATTATGCATAGCCGTGTAGCAAGATCTAATATTTATGGCCTTACTAAAATGGGTGCTAAAGTACATTTGGCTGGTCCTCGTACTATGGTATATCCAGAGCTCGAAAAATTAGGTGTTACCGTACACCACGATATTCGTGAAGCAGTGGCTGATGCAGATGTGGTTAACGTACTTCGCATTCAATTAGAACGTATTCATTCTGCGTTGTATCCTACAAATAGAGAATATGCACGTATCTTTGGTATTAACAATGATGTATTGAAATTGGCTAAAGATGATGTAATGGTAATGCATCCAGGTCCTATGAATCGGGGCCTTGAAATTGCACCAGATGTAGCATATTCTGATCAATCCGTAATTCAAGAACAGGTACGTAATGGCGTAGCTGTACGTATGGCTGTATTGTACTTAACTATTATCGGAGGTGACGGTAGTGAGCTTGCTTATTAAAAATGGTACGGTAGTTAATCCGGCAAAAAAACAAAACGAAGTAGCAGACGTTCTCGTAAAAAATGGTAAAATTGCAGCCATCGGTCAAAACTTAAGTGCCGAAGGCGCTGAAGTATATGATGCAACAGGTCTTATCGTAGCACCTGGTCTTATCGATATTCACACACATTTGCGTGAACCAGGACAAGAAGCTAAAGAAGATTTCCACTCTGGTACACAAGCTGCTGCAGCAGGTGGTTTCACACGTGTTGTAACTATGGCTAATACAAATCCAGTTGTAGATAATGCTGCTCTTGTAAGAGGCTTACAAAAACAGGCTGAGCTTACAGGTGTTGTAAAAGTAGAATTTATTGGTGCCGTATCAAAAGGCCTTGAAGGTAAAGAACTTGCTGAAATGGGCGACATGGCGGAAGCTGGTGTAGTAGCCTTCTCCGATGATGGTCACTATGTAGAAAATGCTGCGTTTATGCGTCGTGCCTTAGAATACTCCTCCATGTTCAATAAAATGGTTATCGACCATGCAGAAGACATTACATTGACTAAAAATGGTCATATGCATGAAGGTATCGTTTCCTATGAATTAGGTGTTATTGGTCGTCCTGCAGTAGCTGAAGATTTGGCTGTTGCTCGTGACATCTTGTTGTCTGAAATGACAGGTGGTCACATTCATATTGCTCACGTAAGTAGTAAAAATACAGTGGACATGGTTCGTCGTGCAAAAGCAAAAGGTCTTAATGTAACATGTGAAGTTACAAGCCAACATTTATCTTTCACAGATGAATATTTACGCGAATATAACCCAGCGTTCAAAATGGCTCCTCCAATTCGCTCCGAAGATCATCGTCAAGCATTATTGGAAGGCTTGAAAGATGGCACAATCGATGCAATTATTACAGACCATGCACCACATGCGTATGAAGAAAAAGACCATGAGTTCTGCTGTGCACCAAATGGTTTCAGTGGTCTCGAAACATCTTTAGCAGCGGTTATTACTAATGCATATGGTCCAGATAAACTTAGCATCGACCAAGTTGTGTACTACATGAGTACACGTCCAGCTGAATTAATGCGTCTTGATGCAGGTGTTCTTGAAGTTGGTAAACCAGCAGATATTACTGTATTCTCTACAACTGAAGAGTGGACAGTAGATCGAAATAAATTCTATACAAAAGGCAAAGTCAGCCCATTTGATGGTATGACTGTTACAGGTAAGGCCAAACTCACAGTAGTTGATGGCAAAGTAGTTATGAAGGAGGGCGTAGTCTTATAATGAAAGGCAAGTTAGTTCTTGAAGATGGTTCCGTGTTTGAAGGTTCCTTATTAGGTGGCGCTCCTACATTAGGGGAAGTTGTATTTAACACAGGTATGACAGGGTATCAAGAAATCTTGACTGACCCGTCCTATGCGGATCAAATTATTACATTAACATATCCTTTGATTGGTAATTATGGTACATTGAATGCTATTACTCAAGGTCCTAAACCATATTGTAAAGGATTTATCGTAGGCGAACTGTGTGATTTCCCATCTAACTGGCAAAATGAAGGCCTATTTAGCGAGTATCTTCGTTTACACGGTATCCCTTGCCTTTATGATGTAGATACACGTGCTATTACACGTGTTCTTCGTAACCATGGTGTAATGAAAGGCGTACTTGTACGTTCTGACTACCCTATGGAAGATATTCAAAAATTATTTAAACAAGACTTGCCAACAGATCAAGTTATGCGTGTAACTACAAAATGGCAAGGTATGCGTGGCGATAAAAATGCTGAGTTCCATGTAGCTGTAATGGACTATGGTGTAAAGGAAAATATCCTTCGCTCTTTAGAAGCAGCTGGTTGCCGTCTTACAGTATTCCCTGCAGATGCTAAAGCTGAAGATGTGTTAGCAGCAAATCCAGATGGTGTGTTCTTATCCAATGGCCCTGGAGACCCTCAAGATCTTGGCTATGCCGTAGAAGAAGTAAAGAAATTGTTCGGCAAAAAACCAATCTTCGGCATTTGCATGGGTCATCAAGTATTGGCGCAAGCTTATGGTGGTACAACATTTAAATTGAAGTTTGGTCATCGTGGCTCTAACCATCCAGTACAAGATTTACGTACAGGCCGTGTATATATTACCTCTCAAAACCATGGCTATGCAGTAGATGATACTTCCTTGCCAGATTTTGTAGAAATTACACATCGTAGTGTAAATGATGGTACTGTGGAAGGTATGCGCCATAAAGAATTGCCTATTTTCTCTGTACAATATCACCCAGAAGCATCCCCAGGACCTACTGATAATCTATATTTATTTGACGAATTTGAAGACTTAATGAGAAAGGGAAAATAATATGACCACAGAAGCAAAAAAAGTACTTGTAATTGGTTCTGGTCCAATTATTATCGGCCAAGCTGCAGAGTTTGACTATGCTGGTACACAAGCATGCCGTTCCCTTCGTGAAGAAGGTTATAAAGTAGTATTGGTTAACTCCAATCCTGCTACAATTATGACTGATACAGATATTGCAGACCGCGTATATGTAGAACCGATTAGTCTTGAATTCGTAACAGAAGTAATCAAAAAAGAACGCCCTTGGGGCTTGTTGGCTACATTGGGTGGTCAAGTAGGTCTTAACATGGCCGTACAATTGTCTGAAGCTGGCGTATTAGACGAATACGGTGTAAAACTTCTTGGTACAACTCTTGAAGCAATTAAACAAGCGGAAGACCGTGAGCTCTTCAAAGAAGCGATGAAGGAAATCAATCAACCAGTACCTGAATCCGATATCTTTAACGATCTTGAAGAAGCTGTAGCCTTTGCTAATCGCATTGGTTATCCTATCATCATCCGTCCTGCATATACATTGGGCGGTACTGGTGGCGGTATTGCACATAATGAAGATGAAATGTATGAAATCACACGCCGTGGTTTGAAACTTTCACCAATTCACCAAATCCTAGCAGAACGTTCTGTAGCAGGTTGGAAAGAAATCGAATACGAAGTAATGCGCGATAGTGCAGATAACTGTATCATCGTATGTAACATGGAAAATATCGATCCTGTAGGCGTACATACTGGTGACTCCATTGTTGTGGCACCAAGCCAAACATTAAACGATATTCAATACCAAATGCTTCGTACTGCTTCTGTAGAAATTATTCGTTATTTGAAAATCGAAGGTGGTTGTAACGTACAATACGCGTTGAATCCAAATAGCAATGAATATATCGTTATCGAAGTAAACCCTCGTGTATCCCGTTCCTCTGCATTAGCATCTAAAGCAACTGGCTATCCAATTGCGAAGGTAGCTGCAAAAATTGCAGTAGGCATGACATTGGATCAAATTACAAATGCTGTAACAGGTGAAACAAAAGCATGCTTCGAACCTACACTTGACTATGTAGTAACGAAATTCCCACGTTGGCCATTTGAAAAATTCAATTTGGCAGACCGCACATTGGGCACTCAAATGAAGGCTACTGGCGAAGTTATGGCTATCGATCGCTCCTTGGAAGGCTCCTTGCTTAAAGCAATTCGTTCCTTGGAAATTGGTTTAGACCATATTGAGCTAAAGAAAATCTCTCATGAGTCCATGGAACAATTGATTGAACGTTTACATTTAGTAGATGATGAACGTATCTATGTTGTAGCAGAAGCACTTCGCAAGGGCATTAGTGTAGAAAAAATTCACTACATTACAAAAATTGATACATTCTTTATTGAAAAAATCAAAAACATTGTTAATGTAGAAAAAGCGTTAGCTGAACATGGTTTAACAGAAGAAGTATTGCGCAAAGCAAAACGTTATTCCTTCACTGATTCTGTGATCGCTCGTTACGCTAATACAACTGTAGAAGATGTTCGTGCAAAACGTAAAGAATGGAATATTCTTCCAACCTATAAATATGTAGATACATGTGCTGCCGAATTCGAATCTAAAACACCGTACTACTACAGTGCTTATGCACAAGAAGACGAAGTTAAACCACTAGGTGAAAAATCCGTTGTAGTACTTGGTTCTGGTCCAATTCGTATCGGTCAAGGCGTAGAGTTTGACTACTGCTCTGTGCATTCCTCTTGGGCACTTCGTAAAGCGGGTTACCAATCTATTATGATCAATAATAACCCAGAAACAGTATCTACTGACTTTGATATTTCTGATTCCTTGTACTTCGAACCATTAACAGTGGACGATGTAATGGAAATCATTGATAAAGAAAAACCAGCTGGTATTATTGCTCAATTCGGTGGTCAAACGGCGATTAACTTGGCAGGTCCATTAGCTAAGCGTGGTGTCAAAATCCTCGGTACATCCGTAGATAGCATTGATATGGCGGAAGACCGTGAACGTTTTGATGAATTATTGGCAAAACTTGGTATTCCTCGTCCAGTAGGTGCTCTTGTAACTTCTGATGAAGAAGCGCAAGCAGCTGCTAAAAACTTGAAATATCCATTAATCGTTCGTCCTTCTTATGTATTGGGCGGTCGTGCCATGGAAATCGTATACAACGATAAAGAACTCGATGTATACATGAAGGAAGCCGTAGTAGCATCCAAGGAACATCCAGTACTTATCGACCGTTACATGGTTGGTATGGAGGTAGAGGTTGACGCTATTTCCGATGGTACTGATGTTTGTATCCCTGGCATTATGGAACAAATCGAACGCGCCGGTGTTCACTCTGGTGACTCCATGGCAGTTTATCCTGCTCAACATTTGAGCCAAGAATTGATTGATCAAATTGTAGACTATACACGTCGTATTGCAGTAGGCCTTAATGTTAAAGGTGTACTTAATATCCAATATATCGTGGCTGATGGTGAACTTAACGTAATTGAAGTTAACCCTCGTTCTAGTCGTACTGTACCATTCATTTCTAAGGTTACAGGCATTAATATGGTAGAATGTGCAACACGCATTGCTCTTGGTGAAAGCTTAAAAGATTTGGGCTTGCCACTCGGTCTTGTACCTAATAAACCATATGTAGCTGTAAAAGCACCTGTATTCTCCTTCTCTAAAATGGGCCTTGTAGAAATCGCTCTTGGACCTGAAATGAAATCTACTGGTGAAGTTATGGGTATTGGTCGCACATATTCTGAAGCTTTGTTTAAAGCAATCAATGGCGCCAACATGCGTATCCCAGAAGATGGTACAATTCTTATGACTGTAGCAGACCGCGATAAAGAGGAAGCTAGTCAATTAGCAAAAGGCTTTATTGAATTGGGCTATCACATTGAAGCAACTGGTGGTACTGGTAAATACTTCAAAGAACATGGCGTTGACTGTAAGGTAGTTAACAAAATTTCTGAAGGTGATGACAACTGTGCTGACCACATTCGTCAAGATAAAGTTGATCTTGTACTTAATACATTGACTGCAGGTAAACGTCCTGAACGTGAAGGCTTCCAATTGCGTCGTCTTGCTGTAGAAATGGGTACACCATGCTTAACAAGTCTTGATACAGCTCGCGAAGTATTGCGCGTTGTGGCAAACCGTAAAGATGATGCTAACTACAATGTAGAAGCATTACAAGATTTTGAATTGGAGTAAAACCATGAGTGGCTATGTAGAACAGGGCGAAGTCGTTCGCAATGAGCAAATAGGCTCTGATGTGTGGATTATGGATATTCACGCACCAAAACAGGCAGCAGAAGCAAAGGTAGGACAGTTTTGTAATGTTCGCGTAGCGAACTCTACGGCGCCATTATTGCGTCGCCCTATTAGCTATGCTGGATTCGATGTACAAAAGGGGACTATTACCCTTTTGTATCGCGTCGTAGGCAAGGGCACTGAAATTATGACACATCTCGTGCCTGGTGATACATTAGATTGTTTAGGACCTTTGGGTGAACCATTTGTAACATCTAATAATATGCTACTTGTTGGTGGTGGTGTTGGTATTGCACCGATGCTATGCATCGCGTCTCACTTGCAAAACGGTGAAGAAGCACAAGTTATTTTGGGCTTTAGAAATGAAAGTGAAACCTTCTGGGCAGACTTATTCAAAGATACGCCTGTAGAGGTGCATATCACTACTGATGATGGTAGCGTAGGTACAAAAGGTTTCCCTACAGCGATCATGCCAGAACTTATTAACGCTAATACGTTCACATCTGTTATGACTTGTGGTCCTACACCGATGATGAAGGGTGTCGCACAAGTTGCTAAAGAGCTCAATGTACCATGCCAAGTATCTCTTGAAGAACGCATGGGATGTGGTACAGGCGGTTGCTTAGGCTGCGCTTGTGATGGTGCCGGTGGCAAACGTTATAAAGTTTGTAAAGATGGTCCTGTATTCCCAGCTGAGGAGGTGTTCTTTTAATGAGTGAACGCGATTTAAATAACACCGTTACGCCTAATCCAAAGCTTGCTGTAGATTACTGCGGGATTAAGATGAAAAATCCTATTATCGCTGCATCTGGTACCTTTGGTAATGGCCCTGAGTATGCTGGTTATTTAGACCTTAGTAATGAAGTAGGTGCTATTTCTGTAAAAGGATTAACGCCTAAAGGTCGTCATGGTAATCCAGGAACTCGTATTGCAGAAACACCATCTGGTGTATTAAACTGTATTGGACTTGAAAATCCAGGGGCAGAACATTTTGTTACAGATATTTTGCCAGACCTCAAGAAATATGATGTACCATTGCTAGCAAATATGTCCGCTGGTACGGTAGAGGAATTTGCGTGGATGGCAGAAACACTATCTGTAGATGGTATTGCAGGCCTTGAAGTTAACGTATCCTGTCCTAATGTTGCCTGTGAAGGCATGGCTTTTGGTATAGATCCAAAGGTGGTAGAACAGGTAACAAAAGCGGTTCGTAAGGTAACAGATAAGCCTGTTATTGTAAAACTTTCACCGAATGTTACAGATATTGTGGAAATTGCAAAGGCTGTAGAAGCTGGTGGTGGTGATGGAGTCAGTCTCATCAATACCATTCTTGGTATGGCTATCGATATCCATCGTCGTAAACCTGTATTGGGTAATATTTATGGTGGTTTATCTGGGCCAGCTGTTAAACCGGTTGCACTTCGCATGGTGCACCAAGTGTATAAAGGGGTTAATATTCCTATTATGGGCCTTGGTGGTATTATGACAGGCACTGATGCTATTGAATTTATGATGGCTGGTGCACAAGCAGTTCAAGTTGGGGTTGCTACAATGGTAGATCCAACGGCGATTTCTCGTATTGCTCGTGAAATGGGCGATTATGTGGAACAATATAATCTAAGTAGTATTACTGATATAGTAGGTGCTGTACATCAAGGGTAGTCATAGTTTGTATCTAGTAAATGTAAGGACTAAAAGTTTACTTGTACGGCTTAGATGGCTTACCATATATATTAAGATGACAAAGAAAAGACCTAGTACATAATGTACTAGGTCTTTTCTTATGTATTGTATTGGTATCTAACATAGGGTAGGTACCAATCGTGGAAACTGTTGATATTATAATAGTAATCATATGTAGAACTTTAATTATACATAAGCTTTATAGAAATCAATAAATTGCTGTGCTACCGGAGATAAAGCATGTCCTTTGAGGGTAATAAATGCTTTTTTGAAATCTCCAGAGAATTCTGGTAATTTAATGCGGGCCATTTTACGATGGTTAACAAGCTCTTTACCATCCATAGGAACTAAAGAGACAGTTCTACCAGAAGATGCCCATTCGATGGCAGAACTCTTAGTTGTAGTGATAGCAACGGCATTGAGTTGGTCCATATCTGTCAAGCTAGATTGCATAATCATTCGCACAGAGCCGCCGGAGAGGGATAATGGGCATTTTTTGATATCATCCCAAGTGATTGTATCATGTTCGCGGTCTATCCAGAATACATCACGACGGAAGATAGCATATAAGTGTTCTTCTTGGGTGAGGAGAATATCAAATTTGTCAGTGTCTACCATTTGGATGTTAGCAATTCCTAACTCAGCATTACCATTAATCAGTTGATTAACTACATTCGTCATCAGTCCTTCATAGATTTCAAAGTGAACTGATGGATATTTCATGGAAAAGGCTGGTAAATATTGTTGTACAATTGGTGTGGAACGAGATGCAGAGGTAGCGATTCTCAACGTACCTTCAATGCGTGAATTTAACTGCTGTACCGCATTATACGTAGATTCTTCAATAGAACATAGTTGTTGGGCTTTTTCGTAGAAGATTTTACCTGCATCAGTAAGTTGTAAGTTCGATCCTCGTTGACCGCGCTTGATATTGATGAGTTGAGCCCCAAATTCAGCTTCTAAATATTTTAATTGTTTACTTAAAGCTGGTTGTGTAATATGAAGAATCTCTGCGGCTTGTGTCATATTGCCCGTTTGAACGAGGGTAATAAAATTGTGGTAGTAAGATGTATCCATAGAATCTCCCTATTATACACAAAGTTAAGATAAATAAAAATTATAACGAACTAAGAAACAGTAATTTCACATTTGGCAAAATAGCATATATACTATGTTTATCAAGGTAAGAGAAAGAGAAATGTGTTTGAAATAAACTTTCTATCCTTATCACAAATTTTTATATAATATAGTGATTAAGAAAGTAGGTACTATCATGGGCGTAGTAAAAAGAACATTAAGTAAAGCAATTCGTAACTGGGAAGCACGTAGATTAATGACTGCACATAATACAGGTCTTAGTCGTAAAAAACAACTAGAACGCGTATGGCCTCATCCATTGACTAATGAAAAACGTCACGAACTAAGTCAAGGCATAAGTGGATTAGTCCATAGTGATAACTAATTAATGTGCTCATCAGTAAGATTATTGTTCTAGCGGTAGCACCACTTCAATAGAATCTAATATAGTACAAGTAGCAGCTCCATGACTCATGTCTTGGAGCTCTTTTTGTATGCGCTCTACATCAGTTGGTGGTACTAAGATGGTTATATCTACATGTTCACCAAAGTTTGCTTCATAATGTAATTTTTGATCTTGCACATATCTTTCAATGGCCCCATACAAGGAATAGTCGATGGTAGCCTGCAACTGAGTTCGTGTTGTGTGTAGTTCTTTAGGGGAAAGACGTAAGGTTTCTGCAACGGAGTGTGAATATGCACGAATCAAACCACCTGCGCCTAGCTTAATACCCCCAAAATAGCGCGTTACTACGACCGCTACATTGGTAATACCTGTTTTTTTGAGTACTTCTAACATAGGTTTACCAGCGGTACCAGATGGTTCACCATTATCAGAAGAGCGTTGTTGTTCTTGTTTTGGTCCTAATGCAAAGGCTGTACAATTATGGCGTGCATCCCAAAATTCTTTGTTGATACGGCCAATAAAAGCCTGCGCTTCCTCTTCTGTAGAACAAGGGCATATAGTTGTGATAAAACGAGACTTCTCAACAACATATTCATGGCGAAATTCCTTCGCTACTGAAGTAAACTCTACTATAGGGCTTATTGATTCACACATAGTTTCACCTCCTTTGGAATCAAAGTTTATGTTTATTCATCATCACTTTATTATAATCTATTTATGAATGTTGTGTATAGGTGGGGAGATGTTAAATCCCCTATAAAAAAGGAATAGTCCTCTAGATTTAGTAGGATATTGACGTAATGAGAATTTATGTTATTATAGAATAAACACGTATGAATGAATACTCATGTAAATGTGTTCATATAATAAACTATACGTGTTTATAAAATACTCTGTTACCGATGTATGATATGTCTACTATGAGTTTCTGACTTATATAGATATATAGGAACATATATCTTTGAAAATTCTAGTAGAAAGAAGTGATATGATGAGTAAGAAGAAACAAGAGTTTGATATTACAGGTATGCATTGTGCTGCTTGTGTAAAGCGCGTTGAAAATGTCGTTTCTAAGATTGATGGCGTAGGATCTGTAAAGGTTAATCTACTCACTCGAAAGGGGAGTGTAGAATACAAAGATGGTTCTACTGTAGAGCCCCAACAAATTATCGATGCCATTACAAATATTGGTTTCGGTGCTGCAGAGGCAGATGAAACAAAACAAGAAATAGAAAAGGTTAATTTAAAACCTCATATTACACGTCTTATCATTGCTGCTTGTATGGCCGTACCGATGATGATTAACATGACATTACATCGTTTTGGTATTCAAGCCTTGCCGGTATGGGTAGAGTTCATTCTTGCTACCATTGCTCAGTTCGGCCCTGGCCTTATGTTCTATAAAAGTGCGTGGAGTGCGGTGAAGAATGGTGCCCTTACCATGGATGTTCTCGTTGTAATGGGGACGACTGTTGCTTATCTATTTAGTATTTATAATTGGCAGTTCCATCCAGAGCTAGGCCCACAGGGTATTTACTTTGAAACCTCTGCATGGCTCATTACCTTTATCCTTCTTGGTAAACTCTTAGAAGAGATTGCAAAAGGGCGTACCTCAGAGGCACTTCAAAAATTGATTGCCTTACAACCTGCAACGGCTCATGTATTGCGTGACGGTGAGTTTGTAGATATTCCTACTTCTAAAGTAGTTGCCGGCGATATTTTACAAGTTAGAGCAGGCGAAAAAATCCCAGTGGATGGTACAATTACTGAAGGCTATTCTACTGTAGATGAGGCTATGCTTACTGGTGAAAGTTTGCCTGTAGAAAAACAAGTAGGCTCCGAGGTAATTGGGGCGACCATTAACTTGAGCGGTGCTTTCACGATGGAAGCAAAACGTATCGGCTCTGATACAATGCTCTCTCAAATCATCAAAGTCGTAGAGGAAGCTCAAACCTCTAAAGCAAGTATTCAACGTATTGCAGATATCGTAGCTCAATACTTCGTGCCTACTGTTATCGGCCTTTCTGTTTTGACCGGCCTCGTATGGTACTTCATTATGGGCGACTCTATTAATGTAGCTCTCATTAATGCTACAGCAGTGCTTGTTATTGCTTGTCCTTGTGCACTTGGACTTGCTACACCAACATCTATCATGGTTGGTTCTGGCTTAGGTGCGGAACATGGGGTCCTCATCAAGAGTGCGGAATATCTTGAAAAAGCTGGTAAACTCGATGCCATCGTTATGGATAAAACTGGCACTCTTACACAAGGTGTTCTCGATGTAACGGCTTTCAAAAACTATAATGGTGATGAAAGTAGAAATATGTCCCTTATGATGGCCCTTGAAAGTGGTACATCGCATCCAATTGCAAAGGCCATGGTTTATTATGGCGAAGATCATGGTTATAAAGGTAAAGCTATAGAACTAGAAAGCTTTGGTGATGTGCCTGGTAAAGGTTTACAAGGTGCTTATCAAGGTGTATCTGTACAACTTGGTCATAGCCGTTGGATGTCTGAATTAGGTTATGATCTAAGTGCCGTCCAAGATGATATTCTACACTATGAAGAACAAGGTGCTTCCGTGTCTGTTCTCGCTGTAGATGGTGTCATCAGTGCATTATGGGCTGTAGAGGATGAATTGCGTCCAGAAACTATTGAGGTGGTAAAAGAATTACAGTCTCAAGGTATCGATGTGTGGATGCTTACCGGTGATAATCGCCGTACAGCTCAATATATTGCTAAACAAGCAGGTATTACTCACGTTATTGCAGAAGTCTTGCCTCAAGATAAAGCTAGCAAGGTAAAAGAGTTACAAGATAAAGGTCTGGTTGTGGGCATGGTTGGTGATGGTATCAATGATGCACCAGCTCTTGTAACGGCAGATATTGGCTTTGCCATCGGTAGTGGTACAGATATTGCCGTAGAGGCAGCAGATATCGTTCTTGTAAGAAATGATTTACACACACTAGTACAAGCAGTACGCCTCAGCCGTAAGACAATGACTAATATTAAACAAAATCTATTCTGGGCATTGATCTTTAACTGCATTGGTATTCCATTGGCTGCTATCGGTGCATTAAATCCTATGATTGCAGGCACAGCAATGGCATTTAGCTCTGTAACCGTTGTGGGTAACTCTCTTCGTTTGAAACGAGCTAAGATTTAATTTAATTTGTATCTTATAACATATAATATTTGATAGAGTTGATTAAAGTTTATAAAGCACCTATAACATGGTATAGGTGCTTTATTTTAAATCTGACTATATATTTAAATCCTATGAAATTAGTGTTTTTAGACAGAGTGAGATTTGTTATACTAAATATAGTTATTCAGCTAAAAGAGAGGAGCTAGATTATGAAATTAAAGACGCGCGATATTGTATATATCGGATTTATTGCTGCCTTATGTGCAGTAGCAACAACAATTCGCATCGAAATACCGGGTGGTGCAATGGTTCACTTAGGATCTGCTGCATTATTTACATCATCCATTCTTTTTGGCGGTTTATATGGTGGTTTAGGTGCGGCTATTGGTTCTGCATTATTTGACCTCTTTGGTGGACATACGCAATACATTGTATTCTCTTTCTTCATTAAAGGTATTGCAGGCCTTATTGTGGGCGGTATGACAGCGGGTTACTTGCCACCATCCATTACAAAGCCCACAGCATCCTTTACACGCATTTTGATTGCTCTTATTATTGGTACAATTTGGACTGCATTTGGCTATTTCTTAGCATGGTGGTTTGTTCTTGAAAGTGCAGCCGTAGCAGCTAGCAAAATTCAATACTCCTTGATTACAAGTGCTGCAGGTATTGTGGTGGCTATCGTATTGACACCTAAATTGCAATCAGTAGTTCGTAGATTATTTACAAAGAACTAAATATATTAACTAATAATCCAAAATTGATCATTAGGCATAAATAAAAGAGTCTCCCGTAACTTATGTATTCCAGTTATGGGAGACTCTTTTATTTATTATATTAGATTATGTAGTTACTATTCTTACCTAGAAATTACAGAGATCATTTAAATTTTCTGCCATGGTAGGATGTGTGAAGATTTGATTTTTGAAATATGTATATGGAATGTTGTTGTCCATAGCCATTTTAATGAGGTTAATCAACTCTTCAGCACCTTGAGAATAAAGTGTAGCACCAAGGATTAAATCGTTATCTGCATTTACTACAATTTTAAAAGCACCTTTTAAATAGTCGTTTACATGAGCTCTTGGCATGGTAGCTACGAGCATTTCTTTAGTTTTAACTGTATATCCTTTGTTGATAGCATCTTCTTCTGTGAGACCAACACGAGCCAGTGGCGGGGTTAAGAATGTTGTGTAAGGAATATTTTTGCGATCTTTTAATGTGTATTGGCCATTTCCTGTAAGTGCACTAAATACAATGCGGAAGTCATCGAGAGAAATGTAGGTAAATTGAGGACCACCGTTTACATCGCCTACTGCATATACGCCAGAAACGGAGCTTTCACACGTATCATTCACTACGATAGCACCACGTTCGTTAGTAGTGATATCTGTATGTTCTAAACCGATGTTAGCTGTATTTGGTTTGCGACCTGTAGCATATAGAACAGCATCAAACGTATAGTTTTGACCATTTGCAGTAATAACAGGTTTATTGCCATCATTAGATACAGAGTTTAATGTTACATCGTTAAGAATAGTAATACCTTGCTCAGTCAAGTACTCGTTAGCTAATTCTTGTACGATCGGCTCCTCCCGTTTTAAGATGCTAGATTCAATATTAAATACTGTTACCTTTGCACCTAGTTTAGCGTATAAGCTGGCAAATTCAAGGCCGATAGGACCAGCACCGATAATGCCTAGTGTACTTGGTTGAGGCGATAATTGTTGAATTTCTGTGCTATTATAGAAGCCTGTTGCTGTGTCGATGCCATCAATGTTAGGCTTAATCGCTACAGCACCAGTGTTAATAATAATTGTTTCACCACATAAGATGATTTTATCTTCCCCAGCTGTAACGGCGATTTCTTTATTACTAATGAATTCACCATGTCCAGTATATACATCGACATGTTCATTGGTATCTAACATACCGAAGTTTTTATTGCGTAAACGAGAGGTAACTACTTCGCGTTGGTTTAATACTTGATCGTAAGATAAGCCTTTTGATGCGGCTACAATCATCGTTTTAGTTGGGATACATGCAATATTAATACATGTGCCACCGTACATGAGAGGGTTTTCTTCAATCATAGCTACGGCTTTACCCATAGAGCCAAATTTAGCAGCTAATGTTTTACCGGCTTTGCCGAAACCTAGAACGATAAGATCATAATGTTTGGTATTCATACAATACCTCCTGTCTTTATATTGAAAATATTAGATATGTTTATTATAGCATATTACAGTAGATATAAAAATAAAATATGAAAATAATTCTCTATAATTTAGATGTTAAGTATTTCTACTTGACACATCTTTTTTTATACTGTACCATATGTAAAGTAATATGACTTGACAGTGATGGAGGTGGCGAAATGGAAGAACGAGTACTTATCAGTTTGCTCTTAGATTTCTATGGGCCACTATTGACGGACAAGCAACGCATGTCCTTACAACTTCACCACGAAGATGATATGTCCCTTGGCGAGATTGCTGAGGAATTAGGCGTATCACGACAGGCCGTACACGATAACTTACAGCGTGCTCGACACATTTTAAATGATTACGAATCAAAATTGCACTTGGTAGAACAATATGAACAACGTGAAGGTTTGCTTTCACAGTTGAAAGAAAACTTGCCTGAAGAGGTGTTGGCTGAAACCAAGGTACAAAAAGTATTGGCGCAAATGGAGGGATATTATGGCATTTGATAGCTTGTCAGAAAAACTGCAAGAAGCCTTTCAATCCTTGAAAGGGAAAGGCAAAATTACTGAAGATGATGTCAATCTTGCGTTGCGTCAAGTACGTACAGCACTATTAGAAGCGGACGTTAACTTTATGGTTGCGAAGGACTTTGTGAAGTCCATTAAGGAAAAGGCCCTCGGTGAAGAGGTATTCGGTTCTTTAAATCCAGCCCAAACGGTTATTAAAATCGTAAATGATGAGTTAACAGCCTTATTGGGTGGTACACAAAGTCGTATCATGATTTCTAGCAAGCCACCAACAATTATTATGCTTGTTGGTTTACAAGGTGCTGGTAAGACTACAACAGCTGGTAAATTGGCAGTATACCTTCGCAAACAAGGTAAACATCCAATGCTCGTAGCTGCCGACGTATATCGTCCAGCCGCGATTACTCAATTGCAAGTTGTAGGTAAGCAAATCGATATTCCTGTATTTGCTGATGAAACACCTGGTGCTAATCCAGTAGACATTGCGCGTCGTGCCGTAGAGCAAAGTACGCATATGTTGAAAGATGTTGTTATCATCGATACAGCTGGTCGATTGGCTATTGACGAAGTTCTCATGGACGAGTTGTCTAACATCAAAGCAGCTGTTCGACCTCATGAAATTCTACTCGTTGTAGACTCCATGATCGGTCAAGATGCGGTAACAACAGCACAAACATTTAATGAAAAATTAGGCGTTGATGGTGTTATCCTTACTAAACTCGATGGTGATGCGCGCGGTGGTGCTGCGTTATCTATCAAAGCTGTAACAGGTTTGCCAATCAAGTTCACTGGTGTGAGCGAAAAAATGGATGGTTTCGATGTATTCTATCCAGACCGTATGGCTTCTCGTATTCTCGACTTGGGCGATTTCAAAACATTGATCGAAAATGTTCAAGGAGCTATCGACGAAGAAGAAGCTCGTGAAATGGCTAAGAAAATGGCGAAAAACAATTTCACCTTGGATGACTTCTTGAAACAGATGAATCAGGTGAGAAAGTTAGGGCCATTACAAAATATTATTGGTATGTTGCCAGGTATGGGTCAAATTAAGGATCAATTAAAAGACCTTGATTTGAATAGTAAAGAGGTGCGCCGCATCGAGGCCATCATTACATCCATGACGGCAGCAGAGCGAGAAAATCCAAATATTCTTAATGGTTCTCGCCGCAAGCGTATTGCAATGGGGTCTGGTACGCAAGTACAAGATGTTAATCGCTTGTTGAAACAATTTGAAGAAGCGCGGAAGATGATGAAGCGCATGCAAGGTTTACGTGGCGGTAAGGGCGGCTTCCCAGGAATGCCTAAATTACCGTTTATGTAATACATGGGCAGGGGCGCTGAACCTGTCCACCTATATCAGTATAAGGAGGTGAATTTCACATGTTAAAAATTCGTTTGACTCGTTTAGGTGCTAAAAAAGCTCCTTTCTACCGTATCGTTGTTGCTGACTCACGTGCTCCACGTGAAGGTCGTCCTGTTGACACTATTGGTCAATATGATGCTACTAAACAACCAGCTATCGTTAATGTAGACGAAGAAAAAGCTTTGGCTTGGTTAGCTAAAGGTGCTCAGCCTACTGACACTGTTCGCTCCTTGTTCAAAAAACAAGGCGTTATGCAAAAATTTGCGGACGCTAAAAAGTAATTAATAGAGAGGCATACTGTGATGATAGAATTAATTTCATTAATTGCGAAATCATTAGTGAAGCAGCCTGATGCCGTATCTGTTACCATGGTCCAAAAGGGGAATATGGAGGTTTACGAACTTCACGTAGCCCCAGAGGATATGGGCAAAGTCATCGGAAAGCAAGGACGAATTGCGAAAGCGATTCGCGCTGTGGTGAAAGCGGCGGCTATTAAAGAGAACAAAAAGATATCTGTCGATATTGTCTAAAAGGGAGTATTCCAATGGAAGAAATGACATTACGTGTCCCTGTAGCAGTAAAAGCAAAAGTAACAGAAGACTTGAAAGCGAAAATTGTATCCGATCTTGAAACTCGCCTTGATATGGTGAATAAAGATTTGGAAGCAATTGAGTTCCAAGCTCAACGTATTTTGGCTGATGCGGCTAAAGTTGATGCTACAAGTCTTACTGCGATTCGTCAACAAATCGACGAAGAGAAAAATAAACGCTTGGCTTTCAAAGAAGAAGTAACAGCTAAATTGAAAGATGCTCAAGAATTGTCTTTGGGAACTGAAATTCCTCAAGGCACATTAGAGCAAACAGTTACCGTTAAAATCGGGGATGATTTGGATGCCATGATGGGCGCTGAAATCCTATTAGAAGACGGTAAAATCGTTGCGTTTCGTCAATAATGAAGCATAACGATTTCATCACAATAGGTGTTATCATCGCCCCGCACGGCGTGCGGGGTGATCTTCGTATTATGCCTAGAACCGATTTTCCAGAACGGTTCATGCATATGGATGCCTGTTACATCGATGGTAAAGAATACCACGTTGCATCCGCACGATTTCATAAACAATTTGTACTAGCATCCTTTAAGGAAATCCCTGATCGCAACGCGGCTGAATTATTCGCTAAGAAAGAGATTCAAGTACGTCGTGAAGATTTGGTAGAATTACCAGAAGGTCGCTACTACATCTTTGATATCATTGGTCTTGAAGTACAAGATACAAAGGGGAATGTGCTTGGCACAGTGACTGATGTATTGCAACCTGGTGCTAATGATGTTTATGTGGTTTCCAAAGATGGGGAACCAGATCAATTATTTGCAGCCATTGAAGAGGTCGTTAAAGACATCGATGTGGAAAATAAATTAATGATCGTAGATCCGCCTGAATGGATATAATCCTTTAGGCGGTTTTATTTTATCTACATATAGGTATATTATGGTAAAAGTTATATAATATAGCTATATATAGATAATGCTAATGAGTTTATGTGAGTTAATAAGTGTAGGGGACGGTCTATGCGTATCGATATCGTATCTTTATTTCCTGAGTTTTTTGATGCTTTTTTTAGTCATTCCATCATAAAACGGGCTATCGAAGCGGAACGCTTATCTATGGGCGTAACTAACCCTCGAGACTTTAGTCATAATAAACATGGTCAAGTAGATGATACGCCGTATGGTGGCGGTGCGGGTATGCTTATGATGGCACCTCCCATCTTTGAAGCGGTAGAATCTGTTATTGCTCAATATGATAGCGAAACTAATAGCGCCTATTCTACAGATGAGATATGTGATGAAATGAGCCTTATTGGTAATCCTAGTGAAAGTATACGACGTCGTGTTATTTTTATGGGCCCTACAGGTCAACCTTTTACACAAGAAAAGGCTCGTGAACTAGCGACGTACGATCAATTGGTGCTCATTTGTGGTCATTATGAAGGTGTAGACTATCGTGTAGAGGAACATTTAGTAGATGAAACCATTTCCATTGGGGACTATGTATTAACTGGTGGCGAGTTGCCAGCTATGGTTGTAGCAGATGCAGTAGCTCGCATGATTCCTGGCGTACTGGGGGCTGCTAGTGGGGCACAAGAGGATTCCTTTTATGAGCCTTTATTAGAATGTCCTCAATATACAAAGCCTCCAGAATTCAGAGGATGGGTTGTTCCTGATGTATTGCGTAGCGGTCATCATAAAAATATTGCTACGTGGCGACAAAAGGAAGCTTTAAAACGGACACGATTATTGAGGCCCGATTTATTGGAACGACCATTAACAAAAGAGGAAATTAAACTGTTAAAAGAAATTATTGCTGAAGAGTCTGAAAGAGATACAGGTGAAGTATGAAAGCTTTAGTATTAGGTGCTACTGGTGCAGTTGGTTGCCATATTGTAGAATCATTGATTGACAATCATGAAATTCAAGAAATTCATGTATTTGTACGTCGTCAAGTTACGTATACATCTCCAAAGGTAATCGTTCATATCGTCAATTTTGATGAACCTCGTGAATGGGCACACCTAGTAACAGGGGATATTTTGTTCTCTGCTATGGGCACAAACCGTAAACAAGCAGGCTCTAAAGAAGCACAATGGACAGTCGATTATACCTACCAATATGAAATGGCTCGCATTGCAGCTCAAAATGGAGTAAAAAAATATGGATTAGTCTCCTCTTTAGGGGCGAATCCAAAATCGAAATTCTTTTATATGTCCATGAAAGGACAATTGGAAGAGGTCGTCCTAGAGCTTCCATTTGAAGCGATTGTTATTGCTCGTCCATCTACCTTGATTCGAGAGGAACCTAAATTGGTAGAGCGTATTAGCTGTGCTGTATTGGGGGTTATTAATAAGGCACGTGTATTAATGAGTCAAGAGCCTGTAAAAACTGCTGATGTAGCTAAGGTTCTTGTAACAGCTACTATAGGACAACAATATGGTATTTCTATTATTGATAATGAAATGATTCATGAACGTGTAGGCTACTTTAAAGCTTAATTTCATTAAATCCCGTTTAGGAGAGAGAGTAGTTTAGATACATATATAGGTATTGCTACTCTAACGAGGTTGTTTATGAAGTTTAATTGTTACGATGTCCTTGAGGTTCAGGGAAAACGATATGTAGTCGGGGAGGTCATTTCTTATCAAGAGTTTATCGTTGATAAAACAATACGTTATGATCTTAATGATGAAAATTATAAGAAAGAACTAGGTGTTTCTAAAGGAGCTCAGTCTTGGACAGAATATGGCCTTATGCCAGTTGATGGTGAAGATAAAAAATGGCTCACCATTGTAAATGGGGAAAAAGACTATTGTACCTTTTCAGAGACTATTTTACGTTCAACGCCGCCTAAAGGATATAGATTACATGATAAAGGTATAGAACGTGTCGTAGCTGTGGAGGGGCAATCGAAGGCTAGAAGTGGCGACGAAGCAGATTATAAAGAATATAGATCAATTAAAAAGAATAAAACCTATGTATTCTTTATTGAGGACTGGCATGGTGGTTTGACGGATCAGGCTCAAGGTGAGCGGATTCGTTTGTCTGATGTACATCGACGGCGAGATCAGGCTGCTCAAGCAGCGAGTAAAAAGATTCGTAATGCAGCTCGCAGAAAAGAATGGACACGATTGGGTCTGAGTTGGGGAATCATTTTATTCTTTTTGGGATATTTGTTTATAGGAGATCTGTCTTGGCATGAATTGCGTGATGAAGTAGGATTCCCATATACCATGGAAGAGCGCATTAAAGATTCCTATTATTATGAACCACAAGGCACAAAAGACGGTTTGATGGTATATACGTCAAAGCAAGATCCAAATGCAACGGCTATCGATCTTATCGATGCTGTGTATGGCAAGGTTTATACCATTAAACAAGACACTAAGTCTCCTGAGCAGTGGATTGTCATTTATACGACTAAAGATGTATCTGTTATTAGTGTGGTCAATGGCACTACATATGTTGAAGTGGGGCAATTAAAAAACTTGTCAGATTCGGAGAATACACGAATAGCGACTATTAGAAATGACAGTGAAGTATTGTTACGATATGCGTATATGGTGGAATTAAAGAATAAGCAGGGTCGTAAGACGTTATCAAATATAATAAAAGATTGATATAGAATTGATTTCAGTTACGAAATCAAACGAAGGAATATTATATGTATGAACCAAGTAAGAATACTGTTTACATAGCCATAGCCTTTACATCTATAGCAGCTCTAGTAGGCGCTTATTCGTATTGGGACGATATTAGCTATGCTCTATGTGATGTGGTCAAACCAGAATTAAATAATGGTGAAGTGCGGCTCATTGATGATGAAGGTAAAAGCTATACCTTGATTAATCACGGTGATGGAAAAGAAACTGCACTCTATGATGATGCAGAAAAATCTGTTACCTTTCATCGTGATGAGAAAGGCAATATTATATGGGATGCAGGCTTAGCCAGTTTGATTCCAACTTTGGTGGTAGGTTACTATGCGTTCCATGGCTTTTCAGCTCCAAAGGCATATATGGATGCACCCAGTATGACCTATCGTGCTACATCGCCACTTACACCTTTTGATGCAAATACAGGCGCTAGCAAATCTAATAGTGTAAGAGTGGCTAGGACTATTAATGAGATGACTAGAAATCGTTACAATACTAAAACGAGTAATCGAGCACATAGAATTGGTGAAAAGTATGGCTTTGGTAGTGTAGGGGCTCGAACTTCGAGCGGTGCCTCTTAATGAAAGGATGAACAATGAAATCCTATATTGATGAGCTTGATAGAAATATATTTAATTTCGTAGAATATGAAGGGTATGATGATCGGTATCCTTCCTTGTCTATGCAGGCCTTTTCATCCGACTTTTACGATGAAATTCGCCATGCTTCACGTAGATTATTTCAAATATTTTGTAAAGCTGCAAAAGTATTTCAAATGGCACCAGATGACTTTGCTCGAAATATGGATATGCCAGACAATTTAATTCCTTATTTACATAAGTCGAATGCCTTAGGGTTACCAACGTGGTTATCACGCTTTGATTTTGTTCTCGATGTAAATGGCAATTTGCGGATGGTAGAACTTAATGCGGATACGCCATGTTTTCTTATTGAAAGCTATTATGCCAATGAAGTTGCAGCTAATTATGTAGGACGAAAACATCCTAATATAGAATGCCGAAAAGAATTACATACATTTTTAAAGCGCATGTATGATGTTGTTTTATCTGCTAAGTATGGTAGAAACCAATATGAATCTATGCGGGCAAATAGAGAGAGCTTACCTAAGGATCCTTTTGTATTCTCTTGTTTTCATGATTATTTTGAAGACTACGGTACAACACAATTCCTTATGAAGGAATTAAAAACAGCCTGTCCTGAGGCAGATACGCGATTCATATCCTTTTATGATATGAAGATTGATGATGAGGGCATTCCTTTAGAAGATGGTAGTCATGCGACTCTATTATATCGATTGCATCCTATGGAACTTTTGATTGATGAACAAACACCAGATAATGAACCTTTGGGTGAGATGTTTTTAGATCTTTACGAGGAGAATAGATTTGCTCTTTTTAATCCGCCAGAGTCCATTATTTTACAAAATAAATCATTTATGTCCTTAGTATATGCATTGTATTTAACAGAACAATTTTTTACGAAACCAGATCGAGATATCATCGAGCGTTATTTGGCACCATCCTATTTTGAAAATGATTTTTCCTCTCTTGATGATGGCCTTTATATTCAAAAGGAGATTTGGGGCCGTGAAGGAAGGCATGTACAAGTTGTTCAAAAGCGTGGTGATATATCTGAGCTTTACATGGAAAAGTTAGTTGATAACTATGACGATATTGTTTGTCGCGATAGTAAAAAGGTTATGTATCAAGACTTTATACAGCAGAAACGTTTTACTCATACAGTTGATTGTGGAGTGAAAGATGGATTTTTAACCTTATCCTGTTTTATGCTTGGTGATCAAGCTTCTGCGGTAGGATGCCGTTTTTCTCCGGAAGAGATAGCTGGTACAGAAGCATACTTTGTACCATTACTAATAGAGTAAGTGAAATACTATGGAATTTGTGGATATATAGTATGTTAAACGAATGATAATAGGTTTACTTCGCAGCAGTTGTGGTTATGTCTATTTTAGCGAGGGTGCGTATGGAGTTTAATTGTTATGATGTCTTAGAGGTTCATGGCAGCCGTTATGTAATCACTGAGAAAATTAAATATATAGAGATTATTCCAAAAGCAGATAAGGAACAATCCTATAGGGGCCAGCCGTCTATGACAAAATCACCAGGTGATTATTGGCATGAATATGGACTAGAGGCTGTTGAGGGAATCGATAAAATATGGTTAACCATTGAGTACAATGATAATGAATGGTGTACCGTATCTAGAACATCCTTTCATACACGGCCGGGGAAAGATTTTACATTACATCAAATCGGCTTAGAAAAGGTTGTCGATGTGGATGGTGAAAGTGGTGCCTCCGTAGGGGACCGCGCAGGATATAGAGAATATCAGCTACCTTGTGAAGGTGGTGCTAGTGTATTCTTTGAAGAAGAGTGGTTTGAAGGTAAAAAAATGTTTGCCGAAGGATCACGAGTACCCTTGGTGAACATTCGTCTTTGTAATGATGCAGCCGCTCAAGCTATTAAGCAAAAGATGCGTAACAAATCAATGAAAAAGAGGTTTGGATCTATTGCTGTTGGCGTGGGGTATGGTGTACTATTTTTACTATTTCTATTTTGGTCGGACAATGATTTGTCTTGGCATAGTATACGCGCTATGTTTGGAGTGCCTTACACGGCAAAAGAACATATGCATGACACATCTGCATATTATACAAAAACAGATTCGGATAGCGACTATGTATACACGTCTACACTAGATCCTGTTAGTACCGCATTAGACTTGATTGATTCTGTGAATGGTGATATTAAGAATGAGCGGGATAACTTAGAAGAGGGACATGAAGTTATTGTATTTTATTCTGGGGACTTGGTGTATCTCATCACTAATACGGATGGACAAACTAGAGTTAAGGTATGTGAACAATCAAAATTAACACAAGAGGATTGGAAAATTATTGATCGTACATTAATCAGCTCTCATATACTCGATAACTATGCGACCATGGTTCGACTAGGGGATAATACGGGACGCGAACGATTGTATCCTACTAGCAACTCTAACAACACATCCAATACAAAATTATATTATTAGGAGGCTTATTATGATTTATATACCAGATGTATTATTGACAATTTTTTATGCTTGTTTTGGCATTATGCTGATGTTGACAGCGAACACGGTTATCGATTTCTTCGTGCCTGGAAAATTTAGTGAAGAAATTAAGCGTGGTAACTGTGCTGTGGCGTGGCTTTCAGCGGGATCATTTATCGGTATCGGTGAAATTTTGCGCGCTGTTATTATGTCACCAGCCGTGACTACGGCTGATACGTCCCTGTTACATGGCATTGTAGCCAGTGTTGTATACGCTGTACTAGGTATTATACTATTTGTAACGGGCTATATGTTTATCAATATTTGGCATCGTAAATATAAATTATCCGAAGAAATTATGCGTGGTAATACAGCGGCTGGTATTCTTGTATTTGGCATTTTCGTTGGTCTTGCTCTTGTTATTAGCGGTGCTGTGCACTAAGGGAGCGTTTTATGTATAAGCCAAGTAAGAAAACCATATACCTTACAGGTGCTTTCGCCGCAGTTGCTGGTCTTGTAGGTGTGTATTCATACTGGAACGATATCTCCTATGCTGTGTGTGATAAGGTTTATCCAGAGGCAAATGAGGGGGAGGTTCGATTAAAGGATAGTCAAGGTAATCGGTATTCTCTTTTAAACCATGGCGATGGAAAAGAAACCGCCTTGTATGACGATAATCGTTCAGTTACCTTTCACCGTGATAATGGTGGAAACTTAGTGTGGGATGCTGGTTTGGCAAGTTTGTTACCAACTATTGCAGCTGGGTATTATATATTTCATGGGTTTAATCCTCCTACGGCACGTATGGATGGACGAACTATGACGTATCGCGCGGTATCGCCATTAAAACCGTATGAACAACCTAATGAATATACGTCATCAGGATCAACTATACATGGCTATGGAGGTGGAAGAAGCTTTCGTAGTTATGAGAATAATAGAAGTAAGAAAGCATCATCTATAGGGCAAAAGTCTGGCTTTGGCAGTGCTGGTGCACGGTCTAGTGCTTCATAATGGATGCGATGACACTATATGTTGATGGAAGTTGTTTAGAAACCAGGAGATTTAGCATTGGCTAATTTATATATCGGACTTGTTCATTATCCGATTATGAACAAACATAAAGAGGTCATTACGACGGCCATTACCAATTATGATATTCACGATATTGCACGCGCATCTATCACCTATGATGTATCTAAATATTTTGTGATTCATAATATACCGGCCCAACGAGAATTAGCAGCTACCATTATGGAGCATTGGAAGTCAGGCTTTGGTAGTACCTATAATCCGGACAGAAAAGATGCTTTTACAGGCGTTGAACTCGTTAATTCTATCGCTGTTGCGGTGCGTACTATCGAGGAGCTGGAAGGGGTAAAACCTATCGTAGCAACTACCGATGCTAGAACTTATGATAATACAATTTCCTATGCACGGATGCGTGAACACCTTGAAAATGAGGGCCGCCCTGTGTTAGTATTATTTGGTACCGGTTATGGTATGACAAAAGAAACGATGGAAAGCTTTGACTATATTTTAGAACCTATATATGGCCATGGTGAATACAATCATTTATCTGTGCGTAGTGCCGTTTCAATCATCTTAGATCGATTGCGGGGCGAGGCATGGTGGAATAAATAGGAGGCGTCTATGTCAGGACATTCAAAATGGGCAAATATTAAACATAAAAAAGGCAAAACTGATGCTTTGAAGGCTAAACTAGCTACAAAAATCGGTCGCGAAATTACCGTTGCAGCACGCATGGGTGGTGCCGATCCAACAGGTAATATGCGTTTGAAATTGGCTTTGCAAAAAGCTCGTGAAAATAATATTCCTAAGGATAATATTCAACGTGCCATCGATAAAGGCGTTGGTGCTACGGATATGAACGCATACGAAGAAATCGTATATGAAGGGTATGGTCCAGCTGGTGTGGCTGTTACTGTAGAGGTTATGACGGATAATCGTAACCGTGCGGCTGCCGATGTACGTCATGCATTTTCTAAACAAGGTGGTAACCTTGGTGAAAGCGGTTGTGTAGGTTGGATGTTTAAATCTAAAGGCGTATTCGTTATCGATAAAGAAGGTCATGACGAGGATGAATTGACTATGCTAGCTCTTGAAGCAGGTGCAGAAGACCTTAAGTCCGAAGATGATGTATTTGAAATTTATACTACTCCTGAAGATTATGATGCGGTAGAAGCAGCTCTTGCTGATGCGGGCATTGAAACAGAAGTAGCGAAAATCACAATGATTCCAGATACTACAATTGAATTGACTGGCGATGATGCTGTAAAAATGCAAAAAATGCTCGACGTATTGGATGATCTTGATGATGTACAAAACGTATATCACAACGGTATTTTGCCAGACGACGAAGAAGAATAATATTAAGGAGTACTCTGAGGGGTGCTCCTTTTTATTGATTCATGAAATTTAGATTTTTTGTAAATGTTAAGAATACTAATAGATTTCTTATAAATTTTATATTGAAATTCATGAACTTCGATGTGGTATTGTGCTATAATAAAATAGATTATGTAATGGAGGTAGGCGACAGCTTATCTCATTTTTAAACTAAGGTGGGTTGAGGTGCGAATAATAGGTATTGACCCAGGCACGGCCATATGCGGGTATGGCATTATTGACGTGAAGGGTAGCAAGTTAACACCAGTAGTCTATGGGGCTATTACCACTCCTAAGGAATTAACTGATTCACAACGGTTAGAAATTTTATTTAATGATCTAAGTGATATTCTAGAGGAATTTAAACCGGATAAGTTCGGCGTAGAGGAATTGTTCTTCAATCGCAATGTAACGACGGCGATTAAGGTTGGGCAAGCACGTGGAGTTATCTTGTTAGCAGCTGAACAACAGCGTATTCCTATTTATGAATATACACCGCTACAAATCAAGCAAGCTGTTACAGGATACGGTAAGGCTGATAAGAATCAAGTTATTTATATGACGATGAATATTTTGGGGATTCGTGAGAAAATTAAGCCCGATGATACAGCGGACGCATTAGCTGTTGCTATCTGTACGGCCCATAGTTCTCACAATGATAGATTGAAGAGGTTGGTATAATGATAGGGTATGTACGGGGCATCGTAACACATCTCTTTAAAGAGTCTTGTTACGTAGATGTACATGGTGTAGGGTATCGCGTTTATGTGCCGACCACTACGCGTCAACAATTGATCGAAGGTCATGAGGCAACGCTATTTACGTATTTGAATGTGCGGGAAGATGCAATGCAACTCTATGGCTTTTGGACGGAAGAGGAATATGAGTTGTTTATTTTACTCATTTCTGTTTCTGGTATAGGGCCTAAGGTGGGGCTTGGCATTTTGTCTGGCATGACACCAGAGGCTTTCAAATTAGCTGTTATCAATGGACAAGTGCAGCAATTAACGAAATTGCCGGGCATTGGTAAGAAGTCTGCAGAGCGACTTGTTCTTGAATTAAAGGATAAGTTAGCGAAGATGACGCATATATCTGCAGAATCTCCAGCAGCTATACAGCCTATTGGCGTTGCTGCTAGTGGTGCTGCCGGAGAGGCCATTGAGGCTCTTGTGTCGCTAGGCTATTCAGAACGAGATGTGGCTGACATTGTAGAGTCTTTAGATGATGGTAAGCGCGATGTATCTGAGTTGATTAAAGTCAGCTTGATTGAGCTTGGGAAAGGACGATAAGGATGAACGAAGAAGTACGCCTTGTCGGAAATGGCGAGCACGAAGAAGATATGTGGCAATATAGTCTACGACCAAAGTTCTTTAATGAGTATGTAGGTCAAGAAGAGGCTAAAGGTAATCTAAATGTGTATATTCAGGCGGCTAAGCAACGTGGTGAAGCCTTAGATCACGTATTGCTCTATGGTCCACCAGGTCTTGGGAAGACTACTTTGGCAGGGATTATTGCGAATGAATTGGGTGTTAATTTTCGCATAACCTCTGGGCCTGCCATTGAAAAGTCTGGTGACTTGGCTGCGATCTTAACAAATTTAGATGACCACGATGTACTATTTATCGATGAAATTCATCGCTTGTCTCGTAGTGTAGAGGAAGTATTGTACTCTGCAATGGAGGACTATGCTATCGATATCATCATCGGTAAGGGCCCAAGTGCTCGAACGGTACGCATCGATTTGCCAAAGTTTACTTTGGTAGGTGCCACTACACGGGCCGGGGCTTTGGCGGCACCTTTAAGGGACCGCTTTGGTATTATTAACCGGTTGGAATATTATAAACAAACGGAATTAGAGTTTATTGTGACTCGGGCCGCAGAAATACTCAATATTGGTATTGAGCCAACTGGGGCTAGCGAAATTGCGCGTCGTTCAAGGGGGACGCCGCGTATCGCAAATCGTCTACTTAAACGGGTACGTGATTTTGCACAAGTTATTGGTGATGGGGTTATTACTCAAGACATTGCAGATGATGCGTTACAACGTTTATATATAGACAAAGAAGGACTCGATCGAATCGATCGACGTGTGTTGGAGTGTATTATTGAAAAGTATGATGGCGGTCCAGTAGGTATCGATACTATTGCGGCAGCTATCAGCGAAGAGAGAGATACCATCGAAGATGTGTATGAACCATATTTGATGCAACTAGGATTTTTAGGACGTACACCGCGTGGGAGGGTGGCTACTAAACTTGCCTATGAGCATTTAGGTATTTCACAGACAGGGAAATAACAATGAAAACGAAACGATTACAATTGATGATAATGGCAACTTTGTTTTTAGGTGTAAATATTGGCGGTGCTTCTGTTGCGCAAGGGGCAACATTGCAACATAAAAGTACAGTAGTAACTAAAAAGCCAATGCCGAAATCAACAGTATCTACAATAAATGTATCGAAAGTAAATACGACGAAGCGGTCAACTTTTCGACCACTTGTAACTAAACCGGCTCCAAAGCCTGTGCCAAAAGTGACTCCGAAGTCAAATGCAACTAAGGCTGCAACAACGGCTCAAAAGCCTGTTGCAAAATCTACAGTTACTAGTGCTAAGGCTACAACGGTAAAGCCTGCTGCCTCTAAGGCTGTAAAAACTTCTGATGCCAATAGTATTAAAGCTAATACGGCTGCTATTACGCGTAATAAAGTAGGGTCTGTTGTTACACCTGCTACGGAGCGTGTAGAAAATGTACCAAATGTACGCGTGTTATTGGGGAGTCGCAGTTCCGATGCTACAGTTACATCTACTGCTAATATGGTTGTGTTAAATAGTGCTAATGGTCAAGTTAGCACAATCAGTGCAAACCGTGGAACCTCTGTTGGTATTCGAAGTGGTAAAATTGCTGTCAATGGCAAGGTCATTGATACAGTAGTTACATTAAAACCAGCCAATAGTGATGCACCATTCTTGTTTGAAGGCAAAGGCTATCGTGGAGGACTTACATTACGTGCTAATAATGGAAAGATGATGGTCATTAATTCTGTGCCTCTTGAAGACTATCTTTATGGCGTAGTTCCGCAAGAAGTCGTTCCATCTTGGCCAGCAGCTGCACTAGAAGCACAAGCTGTAGCTGCTCGAACTTATGCTCTTCATACTATGGAAGAGAATAAAGGTAAGCTGTATGATGTGAGTACGTCCACAGATCACCAAGTTTATAATGGGGTTAGTGGTGAAACGCAAGCTACTACAAATGCAGTTAATAAAACAAAGGGGATGGTTATGTTATATAACCAACGCCCTATCAATGCTTTATTCCATTCTGATGGTGGCGGTTATACTGAGGATAGTGTCAATGTTTGGGGTAGTGATGTACCGTATTTGAAAGGTGTAAAGGATTTTAGTACTGGCACATCTACATCGAACTGGACGGTTACTACTTCTCGTCAGGCCCTTGAAAGTAAGCTTAACGCAGCTAGTAAAGGGGTTGGCAAATTGAAGAGCATTCAATTGACACCTCTTGGCAAGCCAGGTCAACAAACATCTGACCGCGGCGTATCTGGTCGAATTAAGAGTGCTACTTTCATAGGTACCTCTGGAAAAACGACTATTGATGGGGATTCTTTACGTAGTATTTTAGGCTTGAAATCGACACTATTTGATTTTTATGTAAATCATAACCCAGCTAAAGATACAGGTAAGGCGTATCATAATTTTACTGGTAGTAATGATACTGTCTATATTAAAGGCCACGGTTGGGGACATGGTCTTGGTATGTCTCAATGGGGCGCTGCAGAAATGGCTAAGCGTGCGACACCAGGGGATACAAATTATTACCAAACTATTTTGCGTCACTACTATAGTGGCATTACATTAAAGAAAATGTACTAATAAGGATTGCGATGAAAGTTACAGATTTTGATTATGAATTACCAGAGGAACTTATTGCTCAACATCCTGTAGAGCCTCGTGATACGGCGAGACTGTTGACCTTGGACAAGGTTACAGGTGAGGTTGCGCATAAAGAGCATTTTTACGATTTGCTAGATGAACTCCATGAAGGGGATGTACTTGTATTTAATAATACAAAGGTTATTCCTGCGAGATTATATGGGCAACGTCAAGGCTCTGGTGGCAAGGTTGAGGTATTGCTCCTCACACCATGTGGTGAAAATCGCTGGGAATGCCTTGTTAAACCTGGTAAAAAATGTCCTATTGGTCAAGTTATCGAATTTGATGACCGATTAAGTGGGACCGTTATAGATAAAACTGAGTTTGGAGGTCGTATCATTGAATTCACTTGCGATGGTGTATTTGATGATGTGATACAAGAAATCGGTGAAATGCCATTACCTCCATATATTCATGAGAAGCTAGAAGATAAAGATCGTTATCAAACCGTTTATGCTAAGGAAAAAGGTTCAGCGGCTGCTCCAACAGCAGGGCTTCACTTTACACCTGAACTATTAGAAAAGATAAAAGCGAAAGGTGTAGAGCTAGAATTTGTTACCTTGCATGTTGGTCTTGGAACATTTAGACCTGTATCAGCAGAGACAATTGAGGACCATGAAATGCATAGTGAGTTCTTCGTGGTATCTCAAGATACAGCTGATCGTATTAATGCAGCTAAGCGAAACGGACGCCGTATCATTGCGGTAGGTACTACTTCTGTGCGTACCCTTGAGTCGGCTACCAATGATGATGGTGTCCTACAAGGTATTAGTGGATGGACACAAATCTTTATCTATCCTGGCTACAAATTTAAGATGATTGATGCATTGGTAACGAATTTCCACTTGCCTCAATCTACATTATTAATGTTGATTAGTGCATTGGCTGGTCGTGAACATTGTTTGGCGGCCTACGAAGAAGCTGTACGCGAACGTTATCGTTTCTTTAGCTTCGGCGATGCTATGTTTATACGTTAGGAGGGACTATGCCGAGTATTACTTATGAATTACAAAAGACATGTCCTCACACGGGGGCTCGTGCTGGTTTATTGCATACGCCACATGGTACCTTCCAAACGCCTATGTTTATGCCTGTAGGTACACAAGCTACAGTTAAAACTATGACGCCTGAGGAATTAAAGGCAATGGGATCTCAAGTTATCTTGAGCAATACGTACCATTTATTCCTTCGTCCTGGTCCTGAACTCGTAGAGGAAGCAGGTGGCTTACATAAATTTATGAACTGGGATCAAGCTATTTTAACTGATAGCGGTGGGTTCCAAGTATTTAGCTTAGGCGATATGCGTAAGATTACTGAGGAGGGTGTAACCTTTAGATCTCATATTGATGGGTCTAAACAGTTTTTATCTCCAGAGGTGGCAACAAAGGTACAAGAGCAATTAGGTTCTGATATTGCGATGGCCTTTGATGAATGTATTCCCTATCCTGCGGACCATGATTATGCAAAGCGCTCAACAGCTCGTACCACACGTTGGGCTCATCGTTGCCAAGAGGCTCGTAAAGCGCATGACCGACAAGGGATGTTTGGCATCGTCCAAGGTGGTATGTACAAAGACTTGCGCAAACAAAGTGCGGAAGAGCTGGTAGCTATGGACTTTGAAGGCTATAGTATCGGTGGCTTATCCGTTGGGGAACCTCATGATTTAATGAATGAAATTCTTGAATACACAACACCGCTATTACCTACTAATAAGGCTCGTTATTTGATGGGCGTTGGTACGGCGGATTGTCTTGTAGAAGGCGTAGCACGTGGTATTGATATGTTCGACTGCGTATACCCTACACGGGTTGCCCGAAATGGGATGGCTATGACTTGGAACGGTCGCCTTAATATTCGAAATGCGCAGTTTGCTCATGATTGGGGTCCGTTAGAAGAAGGCTGCCAATGTTATACATGTAAAAATTATTCTCGTGCTTATATTCGTCACTTGTATAAGGCGGAAGAAATTTTGGCATTGCGTCTCGTAACATACCATAATCTTTACTTCTTGCTTGAGTTTATGCGTCAAATGAGACAAGCCATCTTAGAAGATCGGTTCCCACAATTTAGAATGCAATTTTGGGATAGCTTTAAAAAATAGTAATTAAGTCTAGTCAAATCTATATTAGGTGGCTATACTAGAAAAGAAAAACATATTTATTATACTAGGAGGATAAAATGGAAGATATTTTACAAGTGTTGCAAACTAGCTGGCCTATTTTGTTGATGGTCGTAATCTTTTATTTCTTATTGTGGCGTCCACAAAAGAAACAACAAAAAGAGCGCGCTAATTTGTTAGGCAGCTTGAAGAAAGGCCAAAAAATCGTTACTATTGGTGGTATTTATGGCGAAATCGTTGAACTTGATGATGAAAAAGTAAAGGTTCAAGTATCTGAAAAAGTAGAGTTAACATTTGCACGTTCTGCAATTGCTAACGTTCTTTCCAAGAAAAACAAGGAAGAAAAATAATGAATACAAAGGAAGCAGTGCGCCGGGCGTGCAAGGCCCAGCGCGCTGCTTTATCCGTTGCTGATTGTAATACATGGATTGCGCTTTTAACAGATCAAATTGTTAATAGTCCTGAGTATATATCAGCTAATACCATTATGGCCTATTTGGCGATGCCCAAGGAGGCCAATTTAGACGATGTTATTCGTCATGCTTTAGAACATGGTAAATCCGTATATGTTCCAGTATGTACAGATAAGACGACCATGATTGCAGTTCGTCTTAAGTCTCTAGAATCTATCACTCGGGGTGTGTTAAATATACGCATTCCCTCTGAGCCATACGAGGTTATTAATCCACATGACTTGGATTTGATTTTAGTGCCTGGTGCTGGCTTTGACCGTCAAGGCGGTCGCATGGGGATGGGGAATGGGTATTACGATCGATTTCTCAAGGAACTTTCACCACGTACATTTATGGGCGTATGCTGGTCAGTACAATTGTGGGATACACCAATCCCAATGGATGAACTGGACCAACGGATGAGCAAAATTGTAACGGAGCAAGGCGTTATACATTGCGTATAGTAGTAGAAGGGAGCAACTATTTTGAACGGTAAAGCTATTATCAAGTTTTTAGTAGTCATTGCTGCCATCATTGGATTATTTGCGTATTTTATTCAACCATTAGCAGGCTCTTTGAAACAAGGTCTAGACTTGCAAGGTGGTACGCACATCGTATTGGAAGCAGAGGACTCTGCGACTGGTACAGCTGACAATGATGCAGTGGAACGGGCGAAGCAAATCTTAGAGCGTCGTATTAATGAAATGGGTTTGTCTGAACCACTAGTACAACGTGAAGGTGCTCGTCGTATTATCATCGAATTGCCAGGTGTAAAAGATCCTGACGAAGCGATTAAACGTATCGGTAAAACAGCGGTCTTGGAATTTAAAAACGACCAAGGTCAAACTGTTATGACTGGTGATGATTTAAAAGATGCAAAAGAAGAGTTAGGTCAAAATAAACAACCACTCGTTGCTATTGAATTAAGCGATGAAGGGGCTAAGAAGTTTGCTGATTTAACATCTAAAAATATTGGTCGTCGTATTGCCATTACATTGGATGGTAAAGAATTGACTAATCCTGTAGTACAACAAGCAATTACAGGTGGTAAAGCAACTATCTCTGGTAGTCAAAGCTTAGAAGAAGCTAAAGACTTGGCTATTTTATTACGTTCTGGTGCATTGCCTGTTAAAATTAATGTATTGGAAGTGCGTACAGTCGGTCCTTCTTTGGGTCAAGACTCCAAGGATAAATCTGTTGTAGCCTTCAGTGCTGGTATTGCCATGATCATGATTTTCTTGGTTATTTTATATCGTTTTTCTGGTATCGTAGCTAATATTGCATTACTTGTATATGTTATGCTCTTATTGCTCGTATTAGGCAAAGGCTTTAATGCAACTATGACATTGCCAGGTATCGCTGGTATTATCTTATCCATGGGTGTTGCTGTAGATGCGAACATTCTTATCTTTGAACGTTTCAAAGAAGAGGTGTTCTCCGGTAAGTCCATGCGTGTAGCCATGGAAGCTGGTTTCAGTCGTGCTTTAGCAACAATTACAGATGCGAATGTATCCGTTATCATTACTGCTGCTATCTTGACAATCTTAGGCTCTGGCCCTGTAAAAGGTTTCGCTATCAGCTTAGGCGTAGGTGTTGTTGTAAGTATGTTCACAGCGATTACTGTGAGCCATTTCTTATTACGCTTACTTATTGACTGTAACTTTACGAACCATCCATTCTGGTTTGGTGCGAATATCTCTCCAAGCACAAGTGCTGACGCATTTGCACCAAAATCTTTGAAAGGAGGTAAACGCAAATGACATTAGACGTAATTAAGCATCATCGTTGGTGGTTTGCAATTTCCTCCACACTTGTTATTATCAGTTTGATTTCCATCTTTACTAAAGGCTTTAACTTTGGTATTGATTATACTGGTGGTACGATTGTTGAAGTTGTATTTGATCAACCTGTAGAGGTTAGTCAAGTTCGTGACGTATTAAAAGAATATAATCTTGAAAACGCACAAATTCAGCTTTCTGGCGATACTACTGGTGATACAGCGGGCGAAGACGTAATGATTCGTACACGTAATCTTGAGCCTAGTGAAAGTGCCGCTGTGATTGAATCTTTGACTAAATCTATTGGTAACAATACAGTTAAACGTATTGAAACTGTAGGTGCTGTAATTGGTTCCGAAGTTACAGAACATGCGTTGTTAAATCTTGTTATAGCGTTTGCGGCATTAGCATTGTATATTTCTTATCGCTTTGAATATAAAGTTGCTATTTCTGCGCTCGTTGCTATTTTCCATGATTTGATTATGGTTCTTGGTGTATTCTCTTATTTCCAATTAGAAATTGATGCGTCTTTCTTAGCGGCTATTCTTACGGTTGTAGGTTACTCCATGAATGAATCTGTAGTTATCTTTGACCGTGTTCGTGAAAATACACATACACATAAACGTTCTGATACATTTGCAGATCTTGCGAATGCATCTATTACACAAAGTATTCACCGTAGTTTCTATACATTGGCTACCGTTATGTTTGCCTGTGTATCCCTTTATCTATTCGGTGGGGACACTACAAAGAACTTTGCTCTTTGTATGATTATCGGTTTTGCTAGTGGTGCGTACTCCTCTATCTGCGTAGCTACATCCTTATGGGTTATGTGGAAGAGTCGCAATAAAAACGATATCCGCAATCAACAATAATATATAACTGCTTTTACTATAATAATGGTAAAAGTACTGAACCTCTCTAGCATACAGTCTAGAGAGGTTCTTTTTAGTCTGTGGCATATTATATATGACTCATTATGTATTGGTAGCTGCATTACCTATAGTGATTACTTCCGAACTAAGCGGTAGTGATTTAGATGCAGGTCTGGCGATGACGTATTGCTGTTAAGTAATGTTATTCCTCTTTCAAAAGAGTTAGCCTTACCAAAACTGTCTAAGCGCAAAGGCTGGCATATTTCTCAATTTATAGAAAGTAAAAGTTTGCCTTGGGCATTAATGGGTTTATTCATAGGTTTTACTTATTCAGGTGTTTTAGTATTTATTCCTATCGAGCTGAATAGTATGGGCGCAGGTATTTGGGGTAGTGCTTTTTTTGCTATCTTTGCTTTGATGATTATAATCAGTCGACCTTTGGTGGGGAAAGTCTATGCTCGTTATGGATCTAAATTCATTATTTATCCTGGGTTAGGCTTATTTATATTAGGCCTATTTGGCTTAGGCCTTGCCACAACACCAATGGCTATTATTCTTACAGCCCCATTATTGGGCTTAGGCTATGGGGCGGCCCAGCCGGCATTTCAAGCGTTAGCCATACAATCAGCACCTATTGAACGAGCAGGTGTATCAACGGCGACATATTTCTTAGCTCTTGATATAAGTGTAGGCGCTGGTTCAATTATACTTGCATTACTGGCAAATGCATTAGGATATCAATACCTATATATTATTGCTGCGTTAGTTATGGTCATAGCGCTCAGTTTATATCATGTATGGATTAAAAAATATACTCCATTAGAAATATAGTTATATAGGGATTTTATTTGTGAAAGTTTCCCTTCGTAGATTTAGATAAAACCATAAATCCTTATAGGATACTTTTGAAAGTATCCTATAAGGATTTTTTTGCTTTAGTAGTAATTAGTGAAAGTTAGTTAAAAATAAAATGAACTAAAGTAATTGAAAAAAAGGTGTTATACAATTTAAAACCTGAATTAATAAGGAATTAAGGCGTGCTTATGATGAGATGTAGTGAATTTAAAATGAAGTTGTAAAAACAAGGTTTTTATATGTTGACGATTATTTTATTTGTGCTATACTTATACAAGTCGTTAGGACACAGCACAAACGATGAGCACAAAAAACTTCTGAAAAAAGTTTTAAAAAGTGCTTGACGTAATGAGCTGAACTTGATAGAATAATCAAGTCGCCAGTTGATGAAACACTTCGAAAGAAGGTAGTGGAAACTGGTACAGATCTTTGAAAACTGAACAATGATAGGTAATCAATCAATACGATTGAACATATGCCAGAGTGCGGGTTTTGACAAAGTCAAAACCAACCATAATTCAAAGTTACTTAAATGTAACGACAACAAATAAAATGAGCTATTCAAATAGCTTCAAGATATCTTGGAGAGTTTGATCCTGGCTCAGGACGAACGCTGGCGGCGTGCTTAACACATGCAAGTCGAACGAAGAGCGATGGAAGCTTGCTTCTATCAATCTTAGTGGCGAACGGGTGAGTAACGCGTAATCAACCTGCCCTTCAGAGGGGGACAACAGTTGGAAACGACTGCTAATACCGCATACGATCTGACCTCGGCATCGAGGATGGATGAAAGGTGGCCTCTATTTATAAGCTATCACTGAAGGAGGGGATTGCGTCTGATTAGCTAGTTGGAGGGGTAACGGCCCACCAAGGCGATGATCAGTAGCCGGTCTGAGAGGATGAACGGCCACATTGGGACTGAGACACGGCCCAGACTCCTACGGGAGGCAGCAGTGGGGAATCTTCCGCAATGGACGAAAGTCTGACGGAGCAACGCCGCGTGAGTGATGACGGCCTTCGGGTTGTAAAGCTCTGTTAATCGGGACGAAAGGCCTTCTTGCGAATAGTTAGAAGGATTGACGGTACCGGAATAGAAAGCCACGGCTAACTACGTGCCAGCAGCCGCGGTAATACGTAGGTGGCAAGCGTTGTCCGGAATTATTGGGCGTAAAGCGCGCGCAGGCGGATTGGTCAGTCTGTCTTAAAAGTTCGGGGCTTAACCCCGTGATGGGATGGAAACTGCCAATCTAGAGTATCGGAGAGGAAAGTGGAATTCCTAGTGTAGCGGTGAAATGCGTAGATATTAGGAAGAACACCAGTGGCGAAGGCGACTTTCTGGACGAAAACTGACGCTGAGGCGCGAAAGCCAGGGGAGCGAACGGGATTAGATACCCCGGTAGTCCTGGCCGTAAACGATGGGTACTAGGTGTAGGAGGTATCGACCCCTTCTGTGCCGGAGTTAACGCAATAAGTACCCCGCCTGGGGAGTACGACCGCAAGGTTGAAACTCAAAGGAATTGACGGGGGCCCGCACAAGCGGTGGAGTATGTGGTTTAATTCGACGCAACGCGAAGAACCTTACCAGGTCTTGACATTGATGGACAGAACCAGAGATGGTTCCTCTTCTTCGGAAGCCAGAAAACAGGTGGTGCACGGTTGTCGTCAGCTCGTGTCGTGAGATGTTGGGTTAAGTCCCGCAACGAGCGCAACCCCTATCTTATGTTGCCAGCACTTCGGGTGGGAACTCATGAGAGACTGCCGCAGACAATGCGGAGGAAGGCGGGGATGACGTCAAATCATCATGCCCCTTATGACCTGGGCTACACACGTACTACAATGGGAGTTAATAGACGGAAGCAATACCGCGAGGTGGAGCAAACCCGAGAAACACTCTCTCAGTTCGGATCGTAGGCTGCAACTCGCCTACGTGAAGTCGGAATCGCTAGTAATCGCAGGTCAGCATACTGCGGTGAATACGTTCCCGGGCCTTGTACACACCGCCCGTCACACCACGAAAGTCGGAAGTGCCCAAAGCCGGTGGGGTAACCTTCGGGAGCCAGCCGTCTAAGGTAAAGTCGATGATTGGGGTGAAGTCGTAACAAGGTAGCCGTATCGGAAGGTGCGGCTGGATCACCTCCTTTCTAGGGAGACATACACCGAGCCAAGAGCTTGGATGTCACTTAGGTCGACACTTTGGCACCTAACATTGTTCGGTTTTGAGAGATCTGTAAAGACTCTCAAACATAATATGAATATGTCGCAAGATGTAGTCAGATTATTGTTCTTTGAAAACTGCATAGAAGATAATTATTATATTTGTAAGGTCATCTCTTAGAATTTCTAAGTAGGTTGACCCGAGCACATAGGAATAATTCTCTGACTTAATGGTGACGTACATGAAAATGTACGGCTACAAAAAACGACAATGTATCTAATGCATGTCAATAAAATCTCAAATACGAAAGTATTTTAAGTAAAGATTTTAAGGGCGTACGGTGGATGCCTTGGCGATATCAGCCGAAGAAGGACGCGGTAAGCTGCGATAAGCTACGGAGAGGTGCAAGCAACCTTTGACCCGTAGATTTCCGAATGGGGGAACCCGGCAGTGGTTATGCACTGTCACCCATAGCTTAGACTATGAGGAGGGCACCTGGGGAACTGAAACATCTAATTACCCAGAGGAAAAGTAATCAAACGAGATTTTCTTAGTAGCGGCGAGCGAACGGGAAAGAGGCCAAACCGGAGCGGGCAACCGCACCGGGGTTGAGGACAGTCATCAAGTGTAAATGAGGTAGAAGAATCGAGCTGGAAAGCTCAGCCGCAGAAGGTGAAAGCCCTGTAATCGAAACCTTGCATACATGGGACTGTATCCAGAGTACCACGAGACACGTGAAACCTTGTGGGAAGCAGGGGGGACCACCCTCCAAGCCAAAATACTGATATCGACCGATAGCGCATAGTACCGTGAGGGAAAGGTGAAAAGAACCCCTGGCGGGGAGTGAAAGAGAACCTGAAACCGTATGTCTACAAACAGTCGAAGTCTGTATATATATCAGGACGACGGCGTGCCTATTGAAGAATGAACCGACGAGTTACTGTTGCTAGCGAGGTTAAGTGGAAAACACGGAGCCGCAGCGAAAGCGAGTCTGAACAGGGCGTTTAGTTAGTAATAGTAGACCCGAAACCGTAGTGATCTATCCATGGCCAGGTTGAAGCACAGGTAAAATTGTGTGGAGGACCGAACTCGTGAGCGTTGAAAAGCTTTGGGATGAGTTGTGGATAGGGGTGAAATGCCAATCGAACACGGAGATAGCTGGTTCTCCCCGAAATAGCTTTAGGGCTAGCCTCGAGGTTGAGAGTATAGGCGGTAGAGCACTGATCGGGCTAGGGGCCATACCGGTTACCGAACCTAGTCAAACTACGAATGGCTATACTTATACTCGGGAGTCAGACAGTGAATGATAAGGTCCATTGTCAAGAGGGAAACAGCCCAGAACACCGACTAAGGTCCCAAATGTTACACTAAGTGGCGAAGGATGTGGAATTTCCAAAACAACCAGGATGTTGGCTTAGAAGCAGCCAACATTTAAAGAGTGCGTAATAGCTCACTGGTCGAGAGACTCTGCGCCGAAAATGTCCGGGGCTAAAGTGTAAAACCGAAGTCGTGTCATATGCAGCAATGTATATGGGTAGGGGAGCGTTCTCATCGGGCTGAAGCAGTACCGTAAGGAGTTGTGGACTGATGAGAAGTGAGAATGTCGGTATGAGTAGCGAAAAGAATGGTGAGAATCCATTCCACCGAAAGCCTAAGGGTTCCTGAGCAACGATCGTCGTCTCAGGGTAAGTCGGGACCTAAGCCGAGGCGGAAAAGCGTAGGCGATGGACAACAGGTTGAAATTCCTGTACCGGTGTGAATCGTTTGATCGATGGAGTGACACAGTAAGGTAGGTCAGCACGCGATTGGAAGTGCGTGTTTAAGCATGTAGGTTGAGCTATAGGCAAATCCGTAGCTCTAAAAGCTGAGATGTGATGACGAGTTACTAGCGATAGTAACGAAGTGATTGATCCTACACTGTCGAGAAAAGCTTCTAGGTAGAGACACATCGCCCGTACCAAAACCGACACAGGTAGGCGGGGAGAGAATCCTAAGGTGCGCGGGAAAACCCTCGTTAAGGAACTCGGCAAAATGCCTCCGTAACTTCGGGAAAAGGAGGACTCATGTAGTGTGAAGTGCAGCAACGCATGGAGCATGAATGAGTGGCACAAGAGAGGCGCAAGCGACTGTTTACCACAAACACAGGTGCCTGCTAAAGCGAAAGCTGATGTATAGGTGCTGACACCTGCCCGGTGCTGGAAGGTTAAGAGGAGGGGTTAGACTTCGGTCGAAGCTCTGAATTGAAGCCCCAGTAAACGGCGGCCGTAACTATAACGGTCCTAAGGTAGCGAAATTCCTTGTCGGGTAAGTTCCGACCCGCACGAAAGGTGTAACGACTTGCGCACTGTCTCAACGAGGGACCCGGTGAAATTGAAGTACCTGTGAAGATGCAGGTTACCCGCGACTGGACAGAAAGACCCCATGGAGCTTTACTGCAACCTAAGATTGAACTTAGTTAATGAATGTACAGGATAGGTGGGAGACGTAGAACCTAGGACGCCAGTTTTAGGGGAGTCATTGTTGGGATACCACCCTTTCATTAATTGATTTCTAACGGGCCGAGTAACGACCGGCCGGACAGTCTTAGGCGGGCAGTTTGACTGGGGCGGTCGCCTCCTAAAGAGTAACGGAGGCGCCCAAAGGTTCCCTCAGAGCGGACGGAAATCGCTCGAAGAGTGTAAAGGCAGAAGGGAGCTTGACTGCGAGACGGACAGGTCGAGCAGGGACGAAAGTCGGGCTTAGTGATCCGGTGGTGCCGAGTGGAAGGGCCATCGCTCAACGGATAAAAGCTACCCTGGGGATAACAGGCTAATCTCTCCCAAGAGTCCATATCGACGGGGAGGTTTGGCACCTCGATGTCGGCTCATCACATCCTGGGGCTGAAGTAGGTCCCAAGGGTTCGGCTGTTCGCCGATTAAAGTGGTACGTGAGCTGGGTTCAGAACGTCGTGAGACAGTTCGGTCCCTATCCATCGCGGGCGCAAGAAACTTGAAGGGGGCTGCTCCTAGTACGAGAGGACCGGAGTGGACGAACCGCTGGTGTACCAATTATCCTGCCAAGGGTACAGTTGGGTAGCTACGTTCGGGACGGATAAACGCTGAAAGCATCTAAGCGTGAAACCAGCCTTGAGATGAGGTTTCTCATAGCATAAGCTAGTAAGATCCCATGTAGACGACATGGTTGATAGGCCAGGTGTGGAAGAGCCGTGAGGTTTGGAGCTGACTGGTACTAATAGATCGAGGGCTTTACTTAAACAAACATTAAGCGGAATGTGCAACAAATATATATAACTTCTATGTGGTTTTCAGAGTACAAACTCTGACAGATTCAGTGGCGATGGCTATGAGGATCCACCTGTTCCCATCTCGAACACAGTAGTTAAGCTCATAAACGCCGAAAGTACTTGGCTGGAGACGGCCTGGGAGGATAGGAAGCCGCTGATTAAGCTAAAGGCACACCTGAGGGTGTGTCTTTTTTTTATGTATGGCTTCCTATCCTCCCAGGGTACCTGGTAAGCAGGGCAGTAAAAGTAGGGCAGTAGAAGATGGAGGAGCAACGCGACGACAGATTCACTGCATCACTTTCTTCCGAACGTAAGATTTACCGAACTGCGAAGCAGTGAAGGAAAATCCACAGTAAGGAAGCAAGTAGGGAAAGTTAAAGGTAATAAGAATTAAACGACGACAGATTCACTGCATCGCTTAGTTCGGAGCGTAAGATGGACATGTAGCGTAGCTACATAGGTCCATCCACAGCGACGAACACCCAGTATCCTGGAGGGAAGAACCGTACATAAGAACTCGCTGATTAAGCATCCTGCGGCTGGTGGTAGGAGGCAAACTATATCCATACGGTAACGCGGCACAACGTGCCAATATTACCGAACAGTAAAGCCGTTGAGTTACTTTAAATGATGTAATTATAACAAGCCCCGTGATCATAAAATCACAGAGCTTATTTATAACTTATATTATTAATTATATATACAAAAAAAGAGCTGCCTAAGCAGCTCTAATTTTTTATTATTCTACACCAACCATTACGTTAGTTGCTTTGATAACAGCGTATACTTCTTTACCTACTGCTAAGCCCAATTCTTTAACAGATTGAACTGTAATATCTGCAGTAATAACGTTATCATTACCTACATTGATTTTAACGATTGCGTTTACGGCACCTTCTTGAATTTCAACAATTGTACCTTTTAATTGATTTCTTGCACTTAATTTCATATTTTACTCCTTATAAGACGTATACAATACAAATACATGTATATAGTGTATATATAGAAATATATCTATGTATATTATATCATTAATTATAAAATAAGCCGTGATTTATATCACAGCTTAATATGGAGCGGGCGAAGGGAATCGAACCCTCCTCTCAAGCTTGGGAAGCTCGCATTCTACCGATGAACTACGCCCGCATGATGAACATATTGTATCATACTATAATATGTTCATTCAAGTGGAGCTTGTTTATATACTCAATACCTATAGTAGTATCTGTATTGTACTGATATAAGAATAGATGTATAAAATAATGAGGAAGGAGGCATATGTATGTCTAAGATTTATAAAATCCATAAATGGTTATCTATAGTTTCTGTGATATTTTTCTTAATGTTCTGTATTACAGGGCTTATCCTCATGTTCAGAACTGAATTAAATGCGTGGGCTCAAGGGGGCACGAACCATACCTCATCTTCAATGGCTATGGGGCAAGAAGAGACACCTATTTTTGATTATGCTGATGAAGGGGCTCTACTAGTTAAGGCAAAATATCCGTCAAAGGATATTTTAAATATTTCTCCTGCCATGGGTGCTTCACATCTTTTACGGTATCGTATTATTGAATCATCAGCTACCGTAGCACCTCCAGCACGTATGGGTATGGGTGGAGATTATGCATTATATAATCCTGAAACAAAGGCTCTCATTACTACCCATCATGAAACACCTGCTCATCCTTGGGTTCGAAGTGTATTACATACGCTTCATCAACTACATACAAGATTGGATCTTGGAAAGACAGGGATTTACATTGTAACAATTTTATCGTTCCTATGTGGTGTATCTATTGTTTCTGGTATTTTTTTATACGGGCCATTTCGTAAAAGTTTTGCAAAATCTGCAGTATTGTCAAATCATATGAAATTAAGTTCATTGCATCGAGAGTTTGCAATGGTTGCTACTGTATGGGGATTTATCTTATGTATTACAGGTGTATGGATAGGTGGATTTTTTATTGCCAATGACAGTTATAATGCAGATGTACTACATACTGCAAAGCAAGAGCTTTCATCGGATCAATCCGAAATTTTACAACCATCCGAAGCTATTTCTCGCATTATGAAAGCTTATCCAGATCGTCAGCTTATATCTATTGATTATCCATCCAAATTTAATGACCATCACTATGCATTTTATTTAGGTGCTGAAAATGATGATGATCCTGCTATGTTTTTGGGACAGCCTGTCTATGCTAATTTACATGCTGATTCTGCTAAGGATATGTATTCTACAAAAACAATACCATGGTATTTTACTAGTATGACTACAATGATTAATCTCCATATTCATAATCATAATACAATGGTGCTTAAAATATTATGGGCCATCTGGGATATAGTTCTTATTATAGGTATTATAACAGGCATTATGATGACTATTATAAAGAAATTTGTTAAATCTCGTGCTATGGAATCTAGAGCACCCGTTGAGATACAACATGTTTGGCGTAAACCTATCCTTTATAGTATTTTAGTTCTCCTAGGTTTTATTGTGCCTCTTTGGTCTAATCCAATCACAAATAGTATAGCTGCCATTTGTTTAACCATTCCACTTATTGGATTCTTAATTTCTCTGATCAGAGGGAATAATTATTAATCAGTATTTTATTAGCTTGCTCCATAAGTATAAGTATGTCGCAAATGTTTGATTACTCTAGACTTAATCCGCATGGTTCATCATTAGTTTATTGATTATTTTCGAAGTGAAATGATATAATAAATTTAAATAAATAGTTTTTATGTATAAAATTCTGTATTTATATTTATAATTGAGAAAGTGGTAGTTACTATGAATTATATAAAAGCATTTATTCAGTCTGAATCATCTGGCGGTATTATGCTCTTACTTGCCGCTATTCTTGGTGTTATTACAGCAAACTCTCCATTAGCAGAACAGTATTTTTCATTAATGCACGTCTATTGGGGACCGATGGATATATTGGAATGGGTTAATGATGGGTTAATGGCACTCTTTTTCCTATATGTAGGGCTAGCGATTAAATCAGAAATGATTTCTGGCGAATTGAATACAAATTCAAAAAGAGTATTACCACTCTTAGCCGCTTTTGCAGGTGTTGTTACACCCGCTTTAGTATATTTCTTAATTGCTGGTTCTGTTCCTGAGTATACCCATGGATGGGGGATTCCAACAGCTACAGATATTGCATTTGCCATAGGTGTTATTATGATGCTTGGTAAACGTGTATCTCAAGCTATGAAAGCTTTTCTTTCTGCCTTAGCTGTTATTGATGATTTAATTGCTATTATCGTTATAGCTATCTTCTACGGTGCCGGTGTAGACTTTCCGTATTTGATTGGTGCCGCTATCGTAACAGGCGCATTGTGGTATACTAATAAACAGGGGTATGTGAGACCTGTATTATATGGTGTATTGGGTGCAGTTCTTTGGTATTTTGTATTAAAATCTGGCGTTCATGCAACTATTGCTGGGGTTGTCTTAGCTATGACGATTCCTGCAACAGGTAAACTTGACGGTGAAACAGTATATCCTATGCAGAAATGGGCAGATAAACTGAAGCATTGGGTTAATTTTTTAATTATTCCTTTATTTAGTTTCTTAAATGCAGGGGTATCCTTTGCTGATGTTTCAGTAGATCACTTATTCCATCCTGTTGTACTAGGCGTTTCATTAGGCCTTATTTTAGGTAAACAGTTTGGTATTTTCTCTGCAGTTTTCGTTTTGGTTAAATCTAAGATTATCAAGATGCCTACTAATACAACATGGCCAGAGGTTTATGGTACTGCCATCGTTTGTGGTATTGGTTTTACTATGAGCTTATTTGTAGCTACATTGGCATTTCCACCTGGTGTCAATCAAGAAATGTCTAAAATTGGTATCTTTATAGGTTCTATTATTTCTGGTTTATTAGGTGCTATAGTCTTAATTTTGGCATATAAAATAAGAACTTTTAAGCATAAATAATGAACGTATTATATTAGGAAGGAATCATATGGAACGGATATTTGTATTTTTACGTTCTCCTGGTTCGGCGACTGCTGTTCTACTAGGAGCTACACTTATTGCATTAATCGTAGCAAACTCTCCATTAGCGATACAGTATATGTCACTTGTTAATTTAAAGCTAGGTCCATTAACAACTATGGAGTGGGTTAATGATGCACTAATGGCAATTTTCTTCCTCTTTGTTGGGTTAGAAGTAAAGCGTGAATTAGTAAGTGGTGAACTTAATACGAATGCTAAGCGTATTATGCCAGGTGTTGCTGCATTATTTGGTGTGTTAGTACCTGCTATTATTTACTATCTTATTGCTGGTTCTAGTGAAGTGTATGTTCATGGTTGGGCTATTCCAACTGCGACTGACATTGCTTTTGCTATAGGTGTTATAACTGCTTTAGGGTCTAGAGTTCCTAACTCTATGAAGGTGTTTTTGACAGCCTTAGCGGTTATTGATGACTTAATTGCCATCATTGTTATTGCTATTTTTTATGCATCGAATCTTAATCTTTTTTATCTAGTAGGTGCTGTTATTGTAACGGGCTTATTGATTTACTGTAATCGGTCTGGTTACGTTAGATCTTTATCCTATATCATTCTTGGCTTAATTTTATGGTATTGCATTCTTCGCTCTGGATTACATGCTACTATGGCTGGTGTAATCTTGGCGATGACAATTCCTGAACGGGGTAAGATTGGTCGTAAATATGTTAGACCAATGCAACATTGGGAACATTATTTATCTAACTGGGTAAGCTTTGTGATTGTTCCTATTTTTGCTTTCTTTAATGCCGGTGTAAGTCTTGCTGGATTCGGTGTAGCAGATTTAACACATCCTGTTGTTTTAGGTGTTGCACTAGGCCTTATTTTAGGTAAACAAATCGGTATCTTTGGTGCTATGTTTGGGATGATTAAGTTAGGTATTGTACCTATGCCAGCAGAAGCTAACTGGAAATTTATTTATGGTACCTCCATTGTATGTGGTATTGGTTTTACTATGAGTATATTTGTTTCCGTTTTAGCTTTTGATCCAGGTCATGCTCAAGAGATGGCTAAGGGTGGCGTATTAATCGGTTCCATCATTTCTGCTGTTATTGGCTATACATACTTACGTATAGTTGGTGCTAAGCGTAAGGAATGCCATATAGGTGTATATCATAACTGTTAAAATTAAATAGGTATTATAAAAGTCTCCATTATTGACTGTCTATATAATCAAAACGTAAAAACTTTACTTGATTGGGCAGACTATAATGGAGATTTTTCATTGCTATACTATATTTCTATGCTATATATGTAGTACTAGATTTGAGATATAGTTAAAAACGTGCATTATATATGCATTTTTTGTATTGCTATCTCAATATGGTTTATAGATTATTTAAAACTGTATAGTATACTACTGATGTAAGGTGAGGTGTATATGGTTAAGAAAATAATTATCGCATGTACGCTTGTTTGTATGACTACAATGGTATCTTCCGTATCATTGGCAAAAACGATTGATCGGGGACAACGGGGGCACCATGTTAGCAAGGTGCAAACCATGTTAAAGCATCAAGGTTTTTTAGATGATTCTGTAGATGGTATTTACGGTCATAATACGGAACAAGCTGTACGGAAATTTCAAAAGTCAAAGGGACTCGCTGTAGATGGTCGCGTTGGTCCTAGTACGATGAATGCTTTAGAAAAGATGGAGACTCGTTATGGTGGACATGGTACAGAATTAAGTCATAATGGTGTACCAAATAAATACTCTCGCGTTTTAACTATGCAAGCTAGTGCTTATTCTGCTCAAGATCCTGGCAATGGTAATTATACGGCTACAGGTAGTCGCTTAAAGAAGGGCATCGTATCTGTAGATCCAAAATTAATTCCATTAGGTACGCGATTATACATTGAAGGTTATGGTTATGCTGTAGCTGATGATGTTGGTGGCGCTATCAAAGGTCATAGAATTGACTTAGCTTATGATTCTCGTTCTGAAGCATTGCAGTTTGGTCGTCAAACTGTGAAGGTTTACGTTTTATAATAAAAACTCTCTAGTACATATAATAGTGTAATAGACTATAAGGTCTAAACTTACAGTATTATATGAGGACTAGAGAGTTTTTATTTTGCCGAATTATAATGTTTCTATAACCTCGAATATTCGGAAATTATGGTATAATAAACACAGATATATTTGAAATAACTCATGACATTTGTCACATGAGTGTAATCAATAGTTATATGATGAATGGTAAAGGAAATTCTATGGATAAAGTACGGCGTGTGGAACGCATGGTGGCAATGACTAAATTGTTAGTTGATTCACCGCAAAAATTGATTCCTTTAAATTATTTCTGTGACTTCTTTGGCATGGCAAAGTCTACGGTTAGTGAAGACTTAACCTGTGTGAGACAGTCTATGGAGCATTTTCAGCTTGGTACATTAGAAACCGTAGCTGGCGTAGCAGGCGGAGTGCGTTTCATTCCTCATCGTAAGGGTGCTCAAGCTAATGATATTTTACGAGATGTGCAAACTCGCTTGATGGAGCCAGACCGTATCATTCCTGGTGGGTTTATTTACATGTCTGATATCTTATATGATTGGCATGTAATGACACGCCTTGGGGAAATCATTATGACCCGTTTTATGGACCGCAACCCTGATTATATTCTGACCGTTGAAACAAAGGGGATTCCTTTAGCTGTCATGGTAGCACGAGCTTTCAACAAACCTCTCGTCATTGCTCGTCGTGATAGTAAGGTAACAGAAGGATCCGCTATTAGTATCAACTATGTAACAGGATCCTCTGGTCGTATTCAGACCATGACGTTAACAAAGAGAGCGATTCCTCCCAATGCTAGGGTTTTAATTATCGATGATTTTATGAAAGCAGGGGGCACAGCAAAAGGTCTTAAAGAACTTGTTTTAGAAATGAGTGGTGTCGTTGTTGGGACCGGTGTTCTTGTAGCAACGGCAGAGCCAAATCCAAAATTAATCGATGATTATGAATCATTATTTACGTTCTATGGTATTGATGAAAATACAAAGAAAATTAATATAGAACCAGTATTTGATGAAGAATAAACAATTAATATTAGATACATTATAGTTAGATATAATGACTTTATATCGCATATTGGACAATGGGCTAATATGATGTAAGTACTATTAAAAAGTCAGATATATGAGAGATAACAGATAGGAGATTACTATGAATATTGCAAGCCTTATTTTAGCTGCTGGTAAGGGTACGCGCATGAAGTCTAAATTGCCAAAGGTATTGCACAAGGTTGGCGGTAAGGCGATGGTAGAGCGCGTTCTTGAAACGGTTCAGTCTATCGGTACAAATCGCGATGTGGTTATCGTAGGCTTTGGCGGTGATGCGGTACAAAATTACTTGGGGGACCGCGCTGAATTTGTTCGTCAAGAAGAGCAAAATGGTACAGGTCATGCTGTAAAAATGGCTCAACCAGTACTTGGTGATTATGACGGAACTATCTTATTACTTTGTGGCGATACACCACTTGTTACAAAAGAAAGTTTAGAAGCACTGTTAGAAGAACATAAAAATTCTGGTGCAGCAGCGACAATTTTAACCGCTCATATGCCAGATCCAACAGGTTATGGCCGTATTATCCGCAATGAAGAAGGTTCTGTAGTTCGCATTGTAGAGCAAAAAGATGGTAAACCAGAGGAATTAGCTGTTCAAGAAGTTAATACAGGCATGTATGCTTTTGATAGTAAAAAATTATGGCCTTGCTTAGATCAATTATCTGATGATAATGCACAAGGTGAATTGTATATCACTGATGTAGTTGGTATTCTTGTAAATGGTGGCGACAAGGTAAGCGCGTATATGACAAAGGACTTTGAAGAGTCTCTAGGCGTAAACTCTCGCTTGCAATTAGCGGAAGCTGAATCTATTTTGAAGCATCGTAAAAATGTTGAGCTAATGACAGCTGGTGTTACTATTATTGATCCTGCCAATACTTATGTAGATCCAGAGGTAACAGTAGGGGCCGATACAATCTTGCACCCTGGTACAATCCTCGAAGGAAATACTGTCATTGGTGAGCGCTGTGAAATTGGTCCACATACTCGTTTGACGAATGTAAAAGTAGGTAATGATACGATTATTCACTTCACATATGGTCATGACTGCGAAGTAAAAGACGGTGTAGATGTAGGTCCATATGTTCACTTGCGCCCTAATACCGTGCTTGGTAACAAGGTCCATGTAGGTAACTTCGTAGAGGTTAAAAACTCCAATGTTGGGGAAGGTACTAAGTTCCCACATCTTTCCTACATCGGCGATAGCGACGTAGGCTCTGGTGTTAATATTGGCTGCGGTACGATTACTGTAAACTATGATGGTAAAGTTAAACATCGTACTACAATTGGCGATGGCGCTTTCGTAGGCTGTAATAGTAATTTAGTAGCTCCTGTAACAGTAGGTAATTATAGCTATGTAGGTGCAGGTTCTACCATTACTAAAAATGTACCAGATAAGGCGTTAGCCGTAGGCCGTAGCAAGCAAATTGTGAAAGAAAATTGGGTAACTGATGATACTTTCAAAAAGAAATAAAAAAATATTATAATTTTTTAACACAATTAGGGCAAAATAGTATACAATAAAAAGGCAATAGTGTGTATCTGTAATGGATGATTATGGATAAGTAACCAGTATAGGAACAAATGAAAGGGTAACAAAATGGCATTTGAAGACGGCAAAAAACTTAAAATTTTCACAGGTAATGCGAATCCTGCATTGGCAAAGGAAATTTGTGATTATTTAGGTTTGCCTTTAGGTGAAGCATTTGTAGGTCGCTTTAACAATGGCGAAGTACAAATTATGATTGATGAAAGCGTACGTGGCAAAGATGTATTTATCATTCAACCAACTAGCTATCCTGTAAACGACAATTTGATGGAATTAATGGTTATGGCTGATGCGTTAAAACGCGCTTCTGCACGCCATATTACTGCTGTAGTACCTTACTATGGCTATGCTCGCCAAGACCGTAAGACTCGTGGCCGTGAACCAATTACTGCAAAATTAGTAGCAAACTTGATGCAAACTTCTGGTATTACACGTCTTGTAACAATTGACTTACATGCAGGTCAAATTCAAGGCTTCTTTGATGTGCCAGTAGATCATTTATATGGTGCATCCATTTTAGCTAAATACATTAATGAAAAAAATCTTGAAGATGTGATTGTTGTATCTCCAGACCTTGGCGGTGTAACTCGTGCTCGTGATTTGGCTGACCGCATCGGTGCGCCAATCGCAATTATCGAGAAAAAACGTCCTGAACCAGGCGTAGCTAAAGTTATGAATCTTATTGGCGATGTAAAAGGTAAAAACTGCATCATCGTTGACGATATTGTAGATACAGCAGGTTCCCTTGTAGAAGGCGCTAAAGCATTAGAAGAATTTGGTGCAAAATCTGTTATGGCTGCTGTTACCCATGCTGTATTAACAGATCCAGCAAGTGAACGCATTGCAAACTCTAACATTAAAGAGCTAATCGTAACAAACACAATGCCATTACCAGAAAATTGCAAATTAGACAATGTAACGCAATTATCTGTAGCTCCATTATTGGGCGAAGCAATTATGCGTATCTTTCATGAAGTTTCAGTAAGTAATTTATTTGATAAATAATAGGTGATTCTTGAAATTAGTAGTAGGCCTTGGTAATCCAGGCAAGCAATATGAAGCGACAAAACATAATATTGGATTTATGGTTATCGATGCCATTGCCGATAGCGTACCTCACACGCCTTGGAAAGAGGAACAACGTGCAGAGGTGTGCAGTATTACTGTAGATGGTGAGAAGGTATTGCTTGTAAAGCCACAAACATTTATGAATGCCAGTGGTGAATCTGTAGGTCCGTTGATGCGGTATTATAAGATTGACCCATCTGACGTGTATTGCATTTATGATGATATGGATTTACCGGTAGGCAAATTACGTATTCGACCAAATGGTAGTTCTGGTGGGCATAATGGGATTAAATCCTTAATCTCCCATATAGGCACAGAAAACTTTCCGCGTTTCCGCGTAGGCATTGGCCGTCCGTTGCCACAATGGACTGTCATTGATCATGTGTTAGCACCATTTAGTGAAGAATCACAAGAGAAGGTACAAAAGGGTATCAAGAATACTGTGAAAGCTGTATTAGGTACTTTAGAGGTGGGCATCGATAAAGGGATGAATCAGTTCAATCCTAAGCGTCGTCCACAGCGATAAATAACATGCATAAGGGCATGAGTCTCATTGAGATTCATGCCTTTTTTACGAGGTAAATATGAGTAATCAAGAAAGAATGCCTTTTGTAGAGGCCTTAGAATCATATAAAAAACAACATTTTGTCCCTTTTCATACACCAGGCCATAAGATTGGTGTAGAAGCACCTCAACTACTAAAAGACTGGATGGGACCGGCACTACCCTATGACTTAGGTGTTATGTATGCCTTAGATGATTTACATGAACCTGAAGGGGAATTAAAAGAGGCTCAGGACTTAACAGCACGGTTATATGGAGCTGATCATTGTTGGTTCTCCATTAATGGTACTACTGCTTTGATTGAAGCGATGATTATGGGCACTGTAGGTCCTGATGAAACGATTATTATTCCTCGAGAAGCACATCGTTCCGTTATTAGTGGCTTAGTGTTATCTGGCGCCAAGCCGGTCTATATGGATTGTCAATTTGATGAGCGTTGGGGTATTCCTTTAGGTGTATCGTTAGATGATGTCGTTAAAACCATGGATGCACATCCAGAAGCAAAGGCTATCCTCTTGGTGTATCCAAACTATTATGGTGTAGGTGTCGATATTGTAAATATTGTGAAAGAAGCGCATAAACGAGGTATGATTGTTCTTGTTGATGAAGCTCACGGACCTCATTTACCATTTTCAAAAAATTTACCTATCGAAGCCATTGCAGCAGGTGCAGACTTAGTAGCACAAAGCACACATAAATCGGTAGGATCTTTGACACAAACCTCTTGGCTATTAGGCCAAGGGGATAAAATCAATCAGCGTCGCATTACGCAAATGCATCAAATGCTACAAAGCACGAGTCCCAATTACATATTCCTTGCTTCTTTAGATATGGCGCGTCATCAATTAGCCACCGAAGGTAAGGCGTTAATAAGTCGAACCGTAGAATTGAGCTTATATTTGAGTCATGAGCTCAATAAGATTTCAGGTATTACTACTATGGAATATATAGACATTCAAGAACGAGTAGTAAACTATGATTGTACAAAAGTACTAATTGATGCTAAAGCACTTGGACTGACAGGTATTGAGTTTGAACGGATGTTGCGAGAATATCGTATTGAGGTAGAGTTAGTGGAAGCGCACCATGTGTTAGTACTCATTACTATTGGCGATACAAAAGAGTCTGTAACGTCCCTCATTCAAGCCGTACAAACTATAAGTGATACGATATTACATACATCTAAAGTAGATAATAGTAACGTGGTGGAGAATGCAGAAAATCTTAGTAAAGATTCTTCATTGCTACCAAAACCTATTGTGCGTGTAACTCCTCGCAATGCTATGTATGCTAATCGTGAGCAAGTGCCTTTACGAGATGCACTGCATCGTATTGCAGGAGAGACTATTGCTTATTATCCTCCAGGGATTCCTTGTGTAGCGGTAGGTGAAGAGATTAGCTCCTCTGTGTTACAATATATAGAGAATCGGAAGGCTCTAGGGTATGTGCCGAATGGAGCCGATGATATGTCATTGGAAACAATTTGGGTGTTACAGGAGTAATTATGGGGACTTTAATCATACTAGAAGGTGGAGATGGTAGCGGTAAGGCTACGCAAACTAAACTATTAGTAGAGCGATTAACCAAGGAAGGTCATGCAGTTAAATCTGTAAGCTTTCCGAATTATGATAGCGGTGCTGCTATGCCTATAAAAATGTATCTAGCTGGAGAATTTGGCAAAGATGTGCATGATGTAAATCCTTATGTGGCAAGCTCTATGTACGCTATCGATCGCTTTGCTTCTTTTAGAACTGATTGGGAACAGTTCTATAAAAATGGTGGTATCATCATTGCAGATCGTTATACAACATCTAATATGGTGCACCAAATGGTTAAATACAATGATCCAAAGGAACGTACTGCATTTTTAGATTGGCTTGAAGACTTTGAATTTAACAAATTTGCTTTGCCCACACCTGATGCGGTATGTCTCTTAGATATGCCACTCGAAGTGAGTGAAGCCTTAATGGCTGAGCGCACTGGTAAAACGGGCGGTAATACAGGGGATATTCATGAAGGAAATCATCAATATTTAGTAGCTGTTCACGATGCCTATGAAGAGCTAGTAGAACGCTATCAATGGCACCGAATTCCTTGTGCTACAAAAGATGATTCCAGTCAATATGCATTGCGCACCATTGAAGAAATTCATAACGATGTATATCAAGCAGTAGTAAATCTACTACCTTAGGATAGGGCGACTCTTTTAAAAGTCGCCTTTTTCTTATATAATATTAATATTGAGCATGTATTGATAGGAGGGGCTATGACATATTTTGATTCTATAATTGGTCAAGATTCGATCAAGGCACACCTATCGGAACTTGTAAGTCGCAATGCATTGCCACATAGCCTTTTGTTTTATGGTGAAGCAGGTCTTGGTAAGCTAGATATGGCAATCGGTTTGGCATCCTTATTATTAGGACGTCAAGTATTCTCTCAACCCAAGGGAGAATCGTATTTAGCTGACGTTAAAGGAGCACGTCTTGCTAATGGTGAGACTGAAAAACGTATTGAAGCAGAAGGTTTGCCTATCTATATGGATAAGGGGGATGCCTTTTGGATTCGTCCTATGAAGACGACCTTAAAGGTGGAACAGTGGTATTCCTTATTGCAAGATCATCTGTCAGTAGCAGGTAATGGTAACCGCGTAGTTATTGTAGAGGATTTTCATACGGCTAACGCAGTCATGGCAAATGCTATGTTAAAAACCATTGAAGAACCGCCAGAACAGGTGTATTTCATCATTATTACGAATAAAATTAACACCGTATTGCCGACCATCGTTTCAAGATGTATGGGCGTTGGTTTTAACAGTGTTGATGTAGATACGATTCGCACGGCACTTGTGGCACGTGGCATCACAGGTGATATTGAGCAGGCTTTGTTAGCCGGTCATGGCAATCCACAGTTAGTGGAAAAATTGGCTACTCAAGGTCGCATTGAAATGCTAGAGTTAGCTGTTAAGGTAATGGACATGCTCGCTTTTGAAACAAGATGGTTTTCTATGATTTCTCTAGCTTGTGAAAGCTTACCTCGTGAAAGTCTAACAGAATTGATGCATTGGTTACGTCTTGTAAGTAGAGATATGATGGCTCTTAAAATGGGGGCTCAAGACGGACAATTACAAGTACCTATGTACAAAACTCAATTATTACGATTATTACCGCGCTGGTCTATGCAAGCATTGTCTCAGGTCATTACTGAAACATTGCAAGCGGAACGGGCTTTGCGCTTACATATAAAAACCGCTCTCGTGGTGGACGGTCTTAGTATCGCCCTTCATGATGCTCGGGAGGAGGATTAAATGCTAACCATAGTTGGCGTACGCTTTAAAAAGGCTGGGAAGATTTATTATTTTCTGCCTGAACAATTAGAACTATCCGTTGGTGATGGGGTTATCGTTGAAACGGCACGTGGCGTTGAATACGGTACAGTTGTGATCGGACCAAAAGAGGTCTTTGAAGATACTGTTGTAGCCCCTGTTAAGCCAGTTATTAGAAAGGCGACACCAAAGGACTTAAAACAAATTGAGAAGAATAAAGAGCGCGAAGAAAAAGCCTTTGATATTTGTCTCGAAAAAATCGAAAAACGTAAGTTACCTATGAAACTTATCAATGTGGAATACACATTTGATATGAATAAGATTATATTTTTCTTTACCGCTGATGGTCGTATTGACTTCCGTGAGCTCGTTAAAGATTTAGCAACAGTATTTAGAACGCGCATTGAGTTGCGTCAAGTAGGCGTCCGTGATGAGGCTAAGGTCCTAAATGGTATCGGCGCTTGTGGTCGACCTTTATGTTGCTCTAACTTCTTAGGTGACTTCACACCTGTATCGATTCGTATGGCTAAGGACCAAAATTTGAGTCTGAATCCTACAAAAATCTCAGGTGTATGCGGTCGTTTAATGTGCTGTCTTAACTACGAAGATGACTTATATAAAAAAGGTGGCGACCTATATGTGAAGAAGGAACGCCCTCAAGCCCCTCAAGATGTGGCGCCTCCAGGTATTGGTAAGGAGGTCGTCACCGATGAAGGCATCGGTAAGGTCTTGAAGGTAAATCATCACAAGCATACTGTAAAGGTACAGCTTGAAGCAGGTCGCACCATTGATTTGAAATGGTCCGAGGTGGCATTGCCTGATGAATGATCAAGAAAGACTTGATGATTTAATTATAGATGGCTTACAGCTTTATCAGCGTACTGATATGTTTCGCTTTTCCTTTGACGCTATTGCGCTCATTCACTTTTGCGGTTTTAATGGTCGTCATACCTATGTTGATCTAGGCACGGGAACGGGTGTTATGCCACTCATTGGTACGTCATTAGGAGCGGGCCATATAACGGGCATTGATATTAATAAGACTATCATTGAGTTGGCTCAACGTAGTGTTGAATACAATCATAAACAAGATGTGGTAACGATGTTATGTGGCGATTATCGTCATATGTCGTATCGGGATGTACAAGACAAGCCTTTTGATGGAGTTATTGTAAACCCTCCTTTTTATGATTGTGAAAGCGGTGGAAAGCCTGTATCTGAAGAACGAGCCCTAGCACTTCATGATGGACATACAACATTAGAAGAGGTTTTGAACGCTGTACAGTCCTTTATCAAGTGTAAAGGTCGTTTATGGATGATTTATAGTGCTAGTCGCTTACAATATGTGCTGCATGAACTGGAAATAGCTAACTTTCAAGCTAAGCGAATTCGCTTTATTCACGGTATGATAGATAAACCTGCGAAACTTGTACTAATAGAGGCTCTCTATCAAGGTCAGGCTGGTCTTGTGTTAGAGCCACCACTAATCGTTTATGAAAAGCCTAATGTGTACACAAAGGAGGTGTCCTCTTGGTATGAACGATAACGAATGGGGCATCTTATATTTAGTGCCTACACCGATAGGTAATTTAGAAGATATGACCTATCGGGCAGTTCGTATCTTAGGTGAAGTAGATGCTATCGCTGCCGAAGATACGCGCCATACAGGCATATTATTAAAACATTTTGACATTAAGAAGCCTTTGATTTCGTATCATGAACATAATAAGGAAGAAAAGGGTACTTATATTATGGAGCTTTTATTAGAAGGCCAGTCCATTGCTTGCGTTAGTGATGCAGGTATGCCTGCTATATCTGATCCAGGGGCTGACCTAGTAACGAAGGCTATTGAAAAAGACATAACGGTAGTACCATTGCCTGGTGCTAATGCAGCACTGACCGCACTTATTGCATCTGGCTTAGATACTAAATCCTTTACCTTTGCAGGTTTCTTACCGAAGCGGGGTAAACATCGAGTTGAAGAATTACAACGACTTTCACAAGTAACGGGCACCTTGATGTTTTATGAAGCACCCCACCGATTGCAAGAGGTCTTACAAGATATGTATGAAGCCTTTGGGAATCGATCCATAACGGTGGCAAGGGAATTGACGAAGAAGTTTGAAACCTTTGTGCGCACCGATTTGGAAAACCTTGTAAATGATTTGGATCAGCTCACCTATAAAGGGGAATTTGTTCTCATCGTAGGTGGCGCTGATACGATTGAGTCCGATACTAGTGAAGTTTCGGGTGAACCAGTATCGTATGTAGATGCTGTACAAGCCCTTGTAGATACAGGGATACCTAAGAAAGAAGCAATTCGCCAGGTGGCAAAACGTTTTAACGTTTCCCGCCGGGATGTATATAATATTGTAGAACGTTAAACCTTCCCATTCGAAGGTTAGAAGGAGACTCATCATGGGAGACACAAAAAAAACGTATTATATTACGACACCAATTTATTATCCAAGTGCTAAGTTGCACATTGGTCATACCTATTGTACATCTGTAGCCGATACAATTGCGCGCTTTAAACGCTTAGCTGGCTATGATGTGCGTTTCTTAACTGGTTCTGATGAACACGGTCAAAAAATTCAACGCGCTGCAGAAGCACAAGGTATTACACCTCTTGAATATACTACAAATATCGTAAACGGCTTTAAAGCATTGTGGGAAAAAATGCATATTTCCAACGATGACTTCATTCGTACTACTGATGAACGCCATGAGAAGGTAGTACAAGAGCTTTTCACTAAAGCGTATGAAAAAGGCGATATTTACAAGGCTGAGTATGAAGGTTGGTATTGTACACCTTGTGAAACATTCTGGACTGAGCAAAAGCTAGGTGAAAATCATACATGCCCAGATTGTGGTCGTCCTGTAGAAAAGGTTAAAGAGGAAAGCTACTTCTTTAAACTCGCTAAATATACAGATCAATGGTTGAAATTTATCGAAGAAAACCCTGATTTTATTCAACCTGAATCTCGTCGTAACGAAATGATCCAATTCGTAAAACAAGGACTTGAAGACTTAGCTGTATCTCGTACATCCTTTGACTGGGGTATCAAGGTACCATTTGATCCTAAACATGTCGTATATGTTTGGTTCGATGCATTGGTAAACTATATTAGTGCCCTTTCTCCATTTGATGGTGATGGTGAATTATATAAAAAATACTGGCCAGCAGATCTTCACTTAGTAGGTAAGGAAATCGTACGTTTCCATACAATTATTTGGCCTATGATGCTCATGAGTCTTGAATTGCCATTACCTAAAAAGGTATTTGGCCACGGTTGGATGATCGTTGACGGTACAAAGATGAGTAAATCTTTGGGGAATGTTATTGACCCAATTCCATTGATCGATACCTATGGTGCCGATTCTTTGCGTTATTATTTATTAAGTGAAATTACGCTTGGCAATGATGGTAACTTCACATTGCCTAATTTCGTTACAAAAATCAATGCCGACTTATCTAATGACTTAGGTAATTTGTTGAATCGTACCATCGCCATGATTGAAAAATACCATGATGGTGTGATTACAAAATGCGATGATATGGATGATTTGGATCGTGATGTTTCCACATTGGCTGTTCAAACGGCAAAAGATTTTGAAGCAGCTATGGAAAATATGGAGCTTAATAAAGCTATTAAGTCCGTATGGGCATTTATTGGTCGCATGAATAAATACATTGATGAAACAATGCCTTGGGTATTAGCTAAATCTGAAGAAGCTCATGATAAAGCACGCTTGCAATCTGCTATGTATCACTTGGCAGAAGCATTGCGTATTATTGCAATATTAGTAAGCCCTGTTATTCCTGTAGGTGCTCCAAAAATCTGGGACCAATTAGGACTTGCTGGTTTTAGTGATGCTACATTAGAAGATGCTAAAACTTGGGGGGCAATGCCAACAGGTACAAAGGTTGTAAAAGGTGATCCTATTTATCCACGTTTTGAAATTCCTGAAATGGTAGAGGTTGTTGTGGAAGAAACAGTTGAAGAAGCTGTAGATACATCTAATATTCCACCATTAAAAGAAAATATTACGTACGATGACTTTGAAAAATTAGATCTTCGTGTAGCAAAAGTTGTTAGCTGTGAAAAGGTTCCTAAGTCTAAAAAATTGTTGAAATTCGTATTGGACATCGGTGTTGAAGAACGTACGGTATTAAGTGGTATCTCACAATATTACGAACCAGAAACTATGGTTGGTAAAAAGGTAATTTACTTGGCTAACTTGGCTCCTAAAAAGATGATGGGCATTGAGTCTTATGGTATGATTCTATCTGCATCTGATTGGGAAGAACATTTAGAAGTAACCAATATCGAATCTTTACCAGCAGGAAGTGTGGTTAAATAATGAAACTCTTTGATACACATGCTCATGTAAACGACGGTCGTTTTGATAATGATCGTGATGAGATGCTACAAGCCTGCTTTGATGCAGGTGTAGAATACATTATGATTCCAGGGGTAGATAGAGGTACTGTTGAATCAGGACTAGCTTTAGCAAAACAGTATGATCGTTTATATGCCGCTGTAGGTACACATCCTCATGAGTCTAAAGATTTTACAGAAGAAGACTATGAGTTCTATAAGGATCAAGCCCTTAACAACGATAAGGTCCGCGCTATCGGTGAAATTGGATTAGATTATTACTATGATTTTTCTGACCGTGAAACACAGAAACGCGTATTCATTCGTCAATTAGAGCTTGCTCGTGAAGTAGATTTGCCAATTATCATTCATGACCGCGATGCGCACGGGGATATTATGAATATCTTGCGCAATGAAGGTAAGGATAATTGGGGCATTTTCCACTGTTATTCTGGTAGCTGGGAAATGGCAAAAGAAGCTATTAAATTAGGATTCTACATATCCTTTGCGGGCCCTGTGGTATTCCCTAAGTCTACAAACCTTAAAGAAGTAGCTAAACAAGTACCATTAGATCGAATTCTTATTGAAACAGACTCACCATATTTGACACCACCTCCATTTAGAGGCCGTCGCAACGATCCAAGCAAAACTCAATTTGTAGCAGAGGAAATTGCAAGTCTTAAAGGCATTGATGTTGATGAGTTTTCAGAGATTGCCTATAATAATGGTAAACATGTATTTGGTATTAAATAACTTGAATGCTCGTAATCATGTATGCTAGTAAATAATATTGGTAAAATTCTAATAGCTTTAGTATTAGATATTATAAAATTCACCAAGAATAACTAGAATAATAAATTGTAAAACGCGATTCTCCCATATCGGTGAGAATCGCGTTTTTCTATGGTATACTTAAGTATATTCATACTGAACTATAATAAGTCGAGGTTAGTAGCATGAAACGTATTGCATTTATAGATTTAGGATCCAACTCCGTTCGTTTTGTCATTTATGAGATTTCTAAGACCGGTAGTTATCGACTCATATATCAAGAAAAAGAAAGTGTCCGCTTAAGTGAAAATATGTGGGGCAATCATGAGTTAACGAAAGAGGCTATGGAGCGTTCTTTGCGCTCTCTAAAAGGTTTTGTTCACATGGCTGATGCTATGGAGGTAGATACCATAAAAGCTGTTGCTACGGCTGCAGTACGGTTAGCAAAAAATGGAGATGCTTTTATTAAAGCCGTAAAAGAGCGAACTGGACTCGATTTAGAATGTATTGCAGGCGAAGAAGAGGCTCGCCTTGGGTTTCTGGGAGTTATCAATACAATTGGTCTTAAAGACTTTATCATCTTTGACTTAGGTGGTGCTAGTACAGAGGTAACGCTAGTAAAAAATCGACATATTGTGAAAGCTGTTAGCTTGCCTATAGGGGCGCTCACATTAACAGGAACCTACCAAAAAGGAGATGAGTATACCCCTAAAGAATTAGAAAAAATGACAAAGGTCGTAAAGAAAACGATTAAGGAACATACGTGGCTCCAAAATATAAAACTTCCTTTATTAGGTATAGGTGGTACAGCTCGTAATATTGCTAAAATAGATCAACGTAAGCTATCGTATCCTATTACGAAACTACATAATTATGAACTACCATATCATAGATTTCACGAAATCTTGGAAGATGTAAAAGGTAAATCCTTAGAGGCTCGTAAAAAAATTAGTGGTTTATCATCGGACCGTGCAGATATTATCATTGCAGGGCTTACTATAGTGGATGAACTATTTAACTATGTAAATACTAAGACACTCGTTGTGGGCGGTTGCGGTTTGCGGGAAGGTTTATTTTACGATTATTATGGAGAGAATTATTTAGGTGGAAATCCAATTATCGACGATATTTTACTCCACTCTGCGGAGAATGTATTACTAGGTATGACAAAGCATGAGCTAGTGCATGCTAAATATATTACGAAATTAGCCACTACTTTGTATGATGCATTAGAGCCACTTCATAAGGCGGATAAGAACTTTAGACGATGCTTAATCGCAGCGGGATTATTGCATGATATAGGCAAACGAGTTAACTATTATAGTCATGCTCGTCATGGTTGTTACATGTTAGTTAATAGTAATTTATATGGTATTTCCCATGTGGAACAAGCGTTCAGTGCATTTTTAGTGATGAACTCTCATGGATTGACGCCAAAAGAATATAAGAATTTCTTGTATGGTAAATTGTTAGACCAAGAACAACGTCTTCTAGGACAAAAACTTTCCATTATTTTAGCCATAGCAGAGGCTCTTGATGAAAGTCATGAACAATTTATTAAGAGTTTAGAGGTAAATATTAAATATACGAGTGTAGCTATAAAGGTATTTTACCTAGAGGGACGCGATGTAAGTGTCATAAAAACTGCTGTAGAAAAACTTTCAAAATCTTTCAAAAAGGAATTCAATAAAACATTAGAAATAGAGTGGCATGAATCTCGTAAGGAGGCATAATGGCATTACCAAAAGCATTACGATATGCGGTGTTACATGTGGGCTCCAGTAGCATGAGCATTACCATATTAGAATATAAAGGCATAGACGATGTACGTGTTATCGATTATGCAGCGCGAGAAGTAACCTTTGGGGAGGAGTTATTTCAAACCTCTCGGTTGAGTTTTAAAACAATTGAAGAAATCTGTCATATTTTAAAGGGATATAAGCAATTAATGGCCGATTATGGCGTGACTCGTTCCAAACTATATGGTACGACAGTAATACGTGAGGCTACTAATCGTCGTAGTATTTTAGATCAAATTTATATTCAAACAGGGATGCGTGTTGAGGTCATCGATATGCCGAAAGAGGTATATTACAAATATGCTTTGTTATATTACAAGATGACGCATCAATATAAACTGACAGATCCTACTAAGGCAACATTATTCTTAGATATTACATCTGGTGGGGTCGGTTTAACAGTTTGGCGCGGTGAAAGCTTACTGTTCCAACGCAATATGCATAGTGGTTCCTTACGTGTTATGGAGTCATTTAATCGAAATCAACGATCTTCTATATCGTTTCCAAGGGCTATTACGGAATATTTACATCGTATGATTGGACCACTCCGTGAAGAACTACAAACCTTTAATATTGATAGTATTGTCTTATCTGGTGACGAAGCGCAATATATGACTCATTTAATGGGACAAGAAAATAATAAAGAAGATATCATTACTGTTGAGCCAGAACGATTTAAAGGTCTTATTAATTCTTTTGATGGTGTAACTGCAACAAAGTTGATGAACCGTTATAAATTACCTGAATATAAGGCTAATATTTTAATGCCTACCATGATTTTATTTAATGAAATTATTACGGCTATAGGGCCGAAATCTTTAATTTTTAGTAGCTTTTCATTCTCTCAAGGCATTAGTTGGTTCTACGGTGTGGAAACCGAGAATAATCCGTTTATGTATCAATTGCGTGAACAAAATGCACAGTTAGCGCGTGCTGTTGCTGCAAGATATCATACAGACCGAATTCATGATGCCGAGGTAGAGCTATTTAGCTCCTTATTCTGTAAAGCATTGCGACATAAAGGTTTACCAGAACGGTGGGGCTATCTATGTCGTATTGCAGCCATTCTTTGTTCTGTAGGCAAGTTCGTTAATTTACGAAATCATGGAGAGCATGCGTATCATATTGTAATGGGGACAGATATATTTGGCCTTTCAGAAGAAGAAAAACAAGTAGTTGCTAATGTTGTGTATTACCACTACAAGGGAACTCCAAATGATGACGACGCATATTTCAATGCATTAACAGAATTACAAAAAATTCAAGTTACCAAGCTGGTAGCCATCATTCGGGTTGCTTGTGCACTCGACGCGGGGAGCAATCAAAAAATCTCTGATGTAACATTGGAAGAAAGAGATAATGTACTTTATGTATTCTGTCGTACTAATGAGGATATTTCATTAGAATGGTGGACCTTTGACCGTGATTCGGAATATTTTACAGAGGTATTTGGTATGGAAATTGTACTAGTAAGGGGAGGGGATCGTCATGTTCAGTAATGCAAAGTATTATTTTAACCGTGAATTATCTTGGTTAAAGTTTAATCAGCGCGTTTTATTAGAGTCTATTGATACTAATACTCCTTTATTAGAACGACTTCGATTTATTGCTATTGCTAGCTCTAATTTAGATGAGTTCTTTATGATTCGTGTGGCTGGATTACGTCATCAAGTTGTGAATGGCATTGTTAAGTACGATGCGGCTCATATGGATGCTAAGGCACAGTTAAAGGCTATTGATGAGTCTGTACAGCGCCTCGTATCGATGCAAAGTACATATTTAAAGAATGTATTGTCTGAATTAGAATCTCATGGATTTTATTTTACCTATCCAGAACAGTTAGATGTGAAATCTAAGGCTTGGTTACGTCACTATTTTGAAGAACATATCTACCCTGTTGTAACACCTCTAGCCGTTGACTCTGGACACCCATTTCCATTTTTAACAAACCATACCATCAATGCCATTATACGTATTTTTCAAGTATTGCCAGATGGTACAAAAGATTATAAAATCGCAATCTTACCAATTCCGTCTGTGTTAAATCGTATCATTGAAATACCTAGTCGTAGTAATAAAGAGCATCGTTTTGTATATTTGGAGGATGTGATTACCTATTATGCTACTCAATTCTTCCAAGGTTATGGTATAGAAGATTTTATGGTGTTCCGTATTACTCGTGATGCGGATTTAGAAATTGATGAAGAAGAAGCAACAGATTTGCTTTCTGAGGTAGAAGCATCTTTGCGTCGTCGACGTCGTGGTGATGCAGTACGATTAGAGGTTTGTGGTGATGTAAAGGATAATCTATTGGACTTTGTGCTCACTAGTGTTGAATTAGAGCCAAAGGATGTATACCGTATAGACGGTCATCTTGATTGTCGTATGTACTTTAATTTCTGTAACTACCCAGGCCTTGACCAGCTTCGTTATGTACCATTTGAACCTAAACTACCTAGTGAATTAGTAGAGCACGAAGGGGAAAGTCTATTTTCTGTTATTGGAAAACAAGATCTTTTCGTCCACCATCCTTTTGAGTCTTTTGCTGTAGTAGAACAATTTATTGCACAAGCAGCTACAGATCCAGATGTGCTCGCTATTAAACAAACCTTGTATCGCGTAAGTGGGGATTCTCCAATTATTGCATCCTTGATTAAGGCTGCGGATAATGGGAAGCAAGTAACCGTACTTATGGAGGTTAAAGCACGCTTTGATGAAGAGAATAATATCCATATGGCACGCCGCTTAGAAAAGGCAGGTTGTCATGTAATTTATGGTTTGAAAGGTCTTAAAACTCATTCTAAGATTACCATGGTTGTGCGCAGAGAGGATGCAGGTATTAGACGTTACGTTCATTTAGCTACAGGTAACTATAATGGTAAGACGGCTCGAATGTATACGGACTGTGGCATATTTACGTGTAACGATGAATATGGCGATGATGCATCTCGTTTCTTTAATTTAATTTCTGGCTATTCCGATCCTCCAATTTGGAATAAATTTATTGTAGCCCCTTTAAATTTGCGGGAAAAAATAATGGAATTAATTGACCGTGAAATAGAATTCGCTAAACAAGGTGAAGAAGCATATATTATTGGTAAAATGAATTCCTTGCTCGATAAAGAAGTTATTGCTAAATTATATGAAGCCTCTGCTGCAGGTGTTCGCATAGATCTTATAGTTCGTGGTATTTGTACACTAAGACCTGGTATTGCCGGTGTCAGCGATAATATAACGGTACGTTCAGTGGTAGGACGGTTCTTGGAACATCATCGTCTATTCTATTTCCGAAATGGGGGAAATGAAAGTCTATTCTTATCTAGTGCAGACTGGATGCCAAGAAATTTAAATGAACGTGTAGAACTTATGATTCCTATTGAAGATAAACGCCATAAGGAGCGCGTTAAAGCTATATTGGATTTATATTTAGAAGATACCTTAAAAGCTCATATTATGAGAGCCGATGGTTCATATCGTAAAATTAATGATCGAGAACATCCAATTTCTGCTCAAGAAGAACTTATGAAAGAGGCTATTGCCCATGAGCATAAGGAGTCAATGACCGTAATTGAGCGTTTACAACCAATGTTTAAGATGAATAAATAGTGAAATTCATACGTAGTGTTGAATGATGAATTTTAATACATTTTCATAATAGTGAAAAAGCCTGTTTTTACAGGCTTTTTTACATGTATACATATTTAAAAATGAGATAAAAATGAAGTTTCGGGATGTGTAGAAAAAATTGGTAACAATTCAAAAACACATAAAAATACAATTTATATTATAAAAAAAACCAACATACTATATATAGTAGTGGTATCGTATATATGTACACAATTCGGAATATATTGTATAGTATTAAGAAATATCGATATGTACGTACACAGTGGACTTTTGCGAAAAATATAGAAAATAAAATAACTTAAAACTCAGTATTTACAAGCGTTTATCTCTTATTGTTAACCTATATTGTTTGACAGGTTATATCTATCTGTAGTAGAATAGTTACATTACAGGAGGGATTACAATATGAGAATTCATAAGACACACAAACGATATATTTCGTCTGTTGTTGCAGGATTGATTGTAACAGCTGTAACTATGACAGGTTTTTCTTATAATGATAAAACTGTTACCGTTATGGTAGATGGTGCAGCACACACTGTTAGAACGCATTTAAATTCTAACGAAGGTATCGTACGCGATGCTGGGGTTAAATTAAATCCAAATGATAAAGTTATTTCCAGCTCAACATCTGTTCAAAATGGTACAACATTAACTGTTGTACGCGCCATTCCAGTTTACGTAACTGTTAATGGTAAAACTAGAGCTGTTTTCACTACAGAAACAACTGCACAAGGCGTTGCTAATGAACTTGGTTTTAAAATGCCTAACTACGCCGTAGTAGGTGATGCAAATGGTTCTGTATTAAGTGGTACACATATCACAATTGCACAAGTAACAAGCCGCTCCTTGTCTACAGTAGATCAAGAAATTGCTATTCAAGTAATTCGACAAAAAGATGATACAATGGCACAAGGTGAAGAAGAGGTTGTTCAAGTTGGTCAACCTGGTTTAGAACGTGTACAACGTGAAACATTATATAGTAATGGTACGGTTATTAAGACAAATGACGTATCTAAAGTAACACAACGCGAAATGGTACCTACTATTATTAAAGAAGGTACTCGTGAAGTGACTACATCTCGTAATATTGCTGGTCGCTCATCTCGTGCTATTGTAATGGAAGCTTCTGCTTACCTTGCTGGCGATGGTGATGGCGCTGGTATTACAGCTACTGGTGTACCTGCAGTACGTGGTATTGCAGCTGTTGACCCAGATGTTATTCCATTAGGCACACGTTTATTTATTCCTGGTTACGGTGAAGCTATTGCAGCCGATACAGGTGGTGCTATTGTGGGTAATAAAATCGACCTTGTAATGGACTCTTATGGTGAGGCTATGGACTTTGGTCGCCAAGACGTTACAGTATACGTGTTGGATTAATATAATAATTTAGAGGATATATCTAATAGATATATCCTCTTTTTATATGGTTTATATAGTTACCGTCTACTTAGTAAATATGTATCATAATATATTATACTTAGTAAGCAATCATTATGTATACTAAAAGGACGCCTTATGATTAAGGCGCCCTTTTTTAGTCTTCAATATATGGAATTAGATATTCGTATTTTGTACCTTTTAATTCATCTTTCGGGATAAATCGTAAGGCAGATCCATTGATACAGTAGCGAAGTGATCCATTAGGTCCATCTTCAAATACATGGCCTAAATGGGCGTTACCAATGCGGCTACGCACTTCGATACGCTTCATGCCATGTGAGTCATCTTGATAATATTTAATAACATCCTTCGCAATTGGCTTTGTGAAACTTGGCCAACCACAGTGAGATTCGAATTTATGAGCAGAAACGAAGAGAGGTTCTCCCGTAGTGATATCTACGTAGAGACCTGCTTTAAATTCATCTGTTAATTCATGACTAAAAGGCGCATCTGTAGCAGAGTTTTGTGTAACTTCGAACTCTTGCGGAGATAAAGCCTTAAGGTCTTCTTCGGAAGGCTTGTTATATGCGTTGTCATCTATAAGTGGTTCATTGGATAAGCCTAGTGGAATATGACAATAGCCATTAGGATTTTTATCTAAGTAATCTTGGTGATATTCCTCTGCAGAGTAGTAGTTTGATAGAGGTAATACTTCAATAGCAAATGGCTTTCCTTCGAAGGATTGGGCACGAGCCAAGGTACTTTCAATAATAGTTTTGTCGGCTTTATCTATATAGTAAATACCAGTTCGATATTGAATACCTACGTCACCACCTTGTTTATTAACACTGAATGGATCAATGGCGCGTAAAAAGTATTGAATTAAGTGATCTAAGGAGAGTACATCCGCATCGTATGTAACTTTTAGAGCTTCCACGTGACCACTATCGTGACAGACATCTTCATAACTTGGATTTTCAGTAGGTCCATTAGCATAGCCTACTTCAGTGGAAATGACACCAGAGATTTTTTTGATATACCCTTGAAGGCCCCAGAAACAACCGCCTCCTAAATATATGGTGTGTTCGTTCATTTAATCACCCCAAACTTCGTGAGCTATTTCTTTAACTAATGTAAGTTTAGCCCATTGTTGTTCTTCAGTCAATTGGTTACCAATTTCACAAGATGCAAAGCCACATTGAGGGGATAGGCAAAGTCTATCGAGTGGAATATATTTGGTAGCTTCTTTGATTCGTTCTTTGATGACTTCTTTATCTTCTAATTCTGGGCGTTTAGATGTAATAAGACCTAATACGACCTTTTTATTAGGAGACACTTCACGCAATGGTTCAAAGCCACCAGAGCGATCATCGTCAAATTCTAAGTAGTAAGCATCTACATTTTCTTTTGCAAATAGAATTGGTGCAACTGGTTCATAGCCACCGCTAGCAGCCCAAGTAGAGTTATAATTACCACGGCATACATGGGTTGTGAACGCTAAGTCATGAGGGCGACCTTCAAGCGCTAAGTTGTTTAAGCGTAGGTACTTAGCTGTTTCGCCTTCAATAGTAACACTTTTATCTTTTTGGCGACCAGTCCAGTAAGCGTGGTCACAGCACATACCCCAAGTGCAATCATCAAATTGGATGTTGCGGCAACCTGCTTCATAGAGGTCTTTAATTACTTGACGGTATGCAGCAGCAATGTCTTGAATTAATTCTTCTAAATCAGGGTAGAAGGAGCGTGTTGTAATACCGTTATCCTCGCGGAATAATTCGGCTAAGAATTGGGATGGAGCAGGAATTGTTTGACGAGCTGTAGTATGTTCATCTTCAAATTGTTTTACGAATTTGAAATGTTCTACAAATGGATGGTTAGTACCTGTAATTTTACCAGTAAGGGCGAGGGATCCTGGCGCAGTTTCTTGACCAACGAATTTGTAACCGTGTTCAAGTTCAATTTCTTTTACGCCATTGAATCCCCACATGAAGTCTAAGTGCCAGTATGCACGGCGAAATTCACCGTCAGTAATAACAGGAAGACCTGCAGCTTTTTGTTTTTGAATGAGGTCTGTAATGAGACGATCTTCAACAGCTGTTAGTTCTTCTCTTGTAATATTTCCTTTTGTAAAAGCTTCACGAGCTTCTTTTAACTCTGCTGGGCGTAGGAAGGAACCTACGATATCAAAATGAAATGGTGCTAATTGTTTGGACATATATAATCCTCCTTATATAAACGGTAAAACCGATAGATTCGATAGGTTTATTATAACTAAGGATGAGCATATATAAAAATATCAATATATTAATGTTGTATATAGTTTTAAGTTATATCAGCGGATTATTTTTTGGTTTCAGTTATATCGAGATATGAAAGTAATATAGTATCAACTCAATTGTAGAGTATCCTATGCTTTTCTTCGGCGTATTTGATAGTAGTTAGATATTCTACATATATTAAAAAGCACTCTCTAAATGAACTGTACCCAAAAAATTGGATACAATTTTTCGAGGTACAGTTCAAAATCGAGAGTGCTTTTATTTAAAGTTAAACTGTTATGTAGAGCAGTTGAAATATAATCAAGAATCCTACAATATTATTCTTTTGTTTCAGGTAGTTTAATATGTCTGCCGTAGTTGCCTACATACTGTTCTAAGGCTTGAATATATTCTTGCCCTAAACGGCTGCGATGCATCTTGTTATTAGTAATGTAACCAATATGCATCAAACCTTCTTCGGCGAGAGGTACAGAGATAATATTTTCCCCATTTACTTCTTCATCGATGACACCACTAGATACGGTATATCCATCTAGACCAAGCAATAAACTAAAGAGGGAAGCTCTATCGCGTACACGAATATGTTTTGGTCGTACAACGGTACTAAAGATTTCTTCAGAAAAATAGAAGGAGTTGTGATCGCCTTGTTCAAAGGAGATATATGGATATTCCTCTAATTCGTCCATAGACACAACCTTTTTATTAGCTAGTGGATGGTTTTTGCCTATGAAAATATGTGGGTGTGCAGTAAATAATTCTGTAAATGTTAATTCATTAGTGTGAATTAATTTCTCTAGTACAGGTCTATTAAAATCATTATAGAAGAGTAAACCAATCTCACTCTTCATATGAGCTACGTCATCAATGATTTCATAGGTTTGAGTTTCCCGTAAGGATACATCATATTGATCGATGCCTGCGCCTTTTAAAAGCTCTACAAAGGCGTTAACTGCAAAGGAGTAATGTTGCGTAGAAACAGAGAATTGTTTTTTACCACCGCTTTGGCTTTTATATTGCTCTTCCAATAAAGCAGCTTGTTCTAGTACTTGGCGTGCATAGCCGAGGAAACGTTCCCCTTCTTTAGAAACAGTAATCCCTTTATTGGTACGGTCGAAAATGGTAATGCCCATTTCCTTTTCCAATTCCTTAATAGCCTTTGTTAGACTTGGTTGAGACACGAAGAGTCTCTTAGCAGCTTCACTAATACTGCCTATATTTGCAATTGTTGTGACATACTTTAATTGTTGTAAGGTCATAATGGCCTCCTTTTATATATTACACTACTTATACTACTCGATTATAAGTATTTAAGCAATGTTATATATATGTTACAATGTACTAATAGAATAAAGGAGGACCTATGCTTAAACAAGTCATCGTCGTAGAAGGAAAATCTGATATACAACGTATTGCACAAGCCGTGGAAGCAGACTGTATTGCTACAGAGGGGTTTACACTTCGTAAAGGTGTTATTGATATGATTCGTGTAGCTTATGAAAAGCGAGGTATTATCATATTAACCGATCCTGATACAGCAGGGGAGAGAATTCGTCGTGTATTAACAAAAAAATTCCCTAATGCACAGCATGCTTTTGTCCCTCGTGATGAAGCGTTTGCAAATGATGATATTGGCATAGAACAAGCATCTCCTGAATCCATTAGAAAGGCTTTATCTTCATTACATGTAGAATCCTTGGAATCATCTAACGAATTTTCTATGGTAGATCTAGTTCGTCATGGGTTATCAGGCATGTCAGATAGTGCTGCTCGCCGTGCGGTTATTGGTGCTAAGTTAGGCATTGGTTATGGCAATGGGAAACAGTTTTTATACCGTTTAAATCACTATGGTATAAGTCGAGATGCTTTTGAAGAGGCTGTAAATAGTTAAAATAGGAGTTAAGATGTTAGAATCAGTAATTGCAAGCCCTGAAGTAGTACATTATATATGTAAACGCTTCGATATTAAAATGAGTAAGAAATTAGGGCAGAACTTTCTTATTAAGAGAGGTATTGTAGACGAAATTGTACATGCTGCAGAATTAACACCTGGTGAACCTGTACTAGAGGTAGGTCCTGGTATTGGGACATTGACACAGGGGTTAGCACAAAGTGGTGCTGATGTAACTGCCATTGAATTAGACCGTCGCTTATTAGAGGTTCTAGATACTACATTGGCCTCTTATGACAATGTACGTATTGTCCATGGTGATGTGTTGAAACTCGATGTGCCAACCATTATGAACCATAAACCATTTAAAGTGGTTGCTAATTTGCCATACTATATTACAACACCTATTATTATGTCTCTATTGGAAAGTAAATTACCGATAGAACGCCTTGTTGTAATGGTGCAAAAAGAGGTGGCCTTACGTATGGTGGCTAAGCCAGGTACAAAGGATTATGGTGCACTATCTGTAGCTGTACAGTACTATACTGAGCCCAATATTGTACTTGATGTACCGCCTAAATCTTTCTTGCCGGCTCCAGCTGTAACGAGTTCTGTTATTCGCTGCGTATTGCGTGACAAGCCTCCTGTTGATGTTATTGACGAGAAACTATTCTTCCGAGTTGTGAAAGCTGGTTTTGCGCAACGACGTAAAACATTCGCTAATACAATGAAAACAACGGGCTTATCAAAAGACAGAATCGAAGAGCTATTAGCAAAAGCTAATATCGATGGGCAACGAAGAGGAGAGACATTCACTCTTCAAGAGTTTGCTGATGTAGCCAATGCATGGGCTGCTTTAATTAAATAGGATAATGTAAAAGAGCTCATTAGATTGATAACATATCATTCTAATGAGCTCTTTTCATGAAAAAAGGACCCAAATGGGTCCTTTTTATTTAGTAAAGAATGCCAGCCATTGTTGTAATTAGGAAAGCATTAGCAAAGTCGATTAAGAATGCACCTACCAAGGAAACTACGAGCCATGCACGAGGGGATGGACCATGTTTACTTGCTAAGGATAACATATTAACCAATGCATTTGGTGTAGCACCTAAGCCGAAGCCGATGGCACCAGCGCCAAGCATAACAGCATCGTAGTTGCGACCAAAGATGAAGTAGATAAGGTATGCAAATACACAGATAAGTACACATTGTGCTAGTAAAATTGTAATAAGTGGTAAAGCAAGATCGATTAATTGAACTAGTTTCAAGCTATTGATAGCCATAGTTACGAATAGAGATAATGCTACATTGGATACTGCATCAAGAGCTGCATCGTTGATTTTGTAAGCTTTAGTGAAATCACCGTAGTTACGGATTACAGCTGCACAAATCATTGCGCCGATATATGCAGGAAGTGGAGTTAAGATAGATAAACCAGCACTTACGATAGTACCGATACCTAATGCAAGGCCAATCCACATACAGATTGTTAAAAGATCTTGGGAATTGAACTGTTTGCCACCACTTTCAACGTGATCTTCGATCATGTCAATGCCTTCATCTTCCATTAACTCTGGGTTTTCGTAAGGTGTTTTAACTTTGTGCATTTTAATAATGCGTTCACCTACAGGAGCACCGAGAATTGTACCTGCTACCATGCCGAATGTTGCGGCTGCAACCGCTGCGGATGCTGTACCAGGGATACCAAGCAATTGTTCGTAATATGGACCGAAGGCGCCAGCAGTACCAAGACCACCAATCATGGATACGGAACCAGCCATAATACCGATGATTGGTTCAATACCTAACGCTTTAGCAATCATAATACCTGCTGTGTTTTGTACAACAATCCATACTGCACAAGCGAGGAAGAAGAAGAGAATGAAGATACCGCCTTTTTTGAGGACTTTCAAAGAAGCCATCAAACCGATAGTAGTAAAGAAGGCAAGCATTAAGAATGTTTGTAGGGAGCCTTCAAAGGTAATGTTCAAAATCTTATAGTAAGAAAGAATGGCAGTTAAGAATGCAAATGGCAAAGCCCCTACAGCTGGTGCAGGCATACACATACGTTGCAAGAACTTGGAATGCTTGTTAATCCAAGTACCAATGAATAACGTGATTACAGCGAGGCCTACAGTTTGGATCATGGACAGTTTCAATGTCCATACATCGTTGACTAACGCTAAGTCAATAAGTGGCATAAAATCACTCCTTTAAAATAAAAAATAAAACTTATATTTTATGGTATCATGAATGGTCGAAAAAAACTATAGAATATATAAGGTATAATAATTATATATTATTTATTTTCAACACTCACAACAACAGTAAAACCATTAGATAATATATAACTATGTTAAGTATATATCATTTTATAATACATTTATATTATATACAAAAATACAAGAAAGTAATAGTATAAATTACTTCCCTACATAATCATACTATATGTATTCGACTAAATTCTGTGATTTTCCTGCCTGTTATAAAAAAATAAACTGGAATATATTTCTAATTTTTATATATTGAGAAATATATTCCAGTTGTTATTATCTGAGGATTTATAGTGTGCTTAACTATTGAGGTTTGCAGTTAAGCCACTGTCTGCTACATAGTACATCTCGCATTTAGAAGTGCGAAGTATAGATTTAGAAAGATAAGCTATAAACGGCAATACTATAGTTCGTGATGAAGTTTTGGGGTTGTTAAGAATGTAACATCAGGATTACGCTCTTGAACCCAACCCATTTGCCATTCATTGGAGATAAGCACTACAGTACGATCGCGATTATCCTTAACAATCATCGCATTATCTACACCTTTTAAAGACGCAATATCTACTTCACCATCAATCCAACGAGCAACACTGTATGGCAATGTATTATTTAATAAATCAACACCATATTCATTTTTTAAACGGTATTCTAAAACTTCAAATTGAAGCATACCTACGGCACCAACTACGAAGGAGTCGAGAGCACCTGGTTGTTCGAAGATTTGGACAGCACCTTCTTGGGCTAATTGAGTCATGCCTTTTTGGAATTGCTTACGCTTCATAGTATCTTTTGGAGATACGCGGGCGAAGAATTCTGGTGGGAATACAGGGAAGTCTCCAAATGTTACCTTGTGTTTTTGTGCACATAGTGTATCGCCTACGCCCATTGTGCCAGCATCAAAGACACCGATAATATCACCAGGATATGCATCTTCTACGATGGTACGTTCTGTAGCCAAGAATTGTTGAGGCTGAGACAAGCGAATCGTTTTGTTAGATTGGCGATGCAATACGGACATACCCTTTTCGAATTTACCAGAGCAGATACGCATAAATACGATGCGGTCATGGTGATTAGGGTCCATATTCGCTTGAATTTTAAATACTAAAGCGGAGAAGTCTTCGCTCGTAGGTTGCACCATTTCTTCCACGGCTTGTCGTGGAGCAGGGGATGGAGCTAGTTCTAAGAATTTTTCTAAGAATGGTTTTACCCCAAAGTTAGTCATAGCAGAACCGAAGAACATAGGTGTTAATTCGCCTGCACGAACTTTATCAAAATCGAATGGATCGCCAGCAACGTCTAATAATTCGATATCATCAAGCAATGCTTGATATACATCGTCACCTAATAATTCTTTCATACGAGGATCAGTCAAAGCACCTTTTTCAGAGGCTAGCTTTTCTTGACCATGTGTTTCGTCTTTTGCGAAGAGCTCGATAGTTTCGTGTTCTCTATCGTATACGCCTTTGTATTCACCGTTGATACCAATTGGCCAGTTCATAGGGCATGTACGAATGCCAAGAACGTTTTCGATTTCTTCCATCAAGTCAAATGGGCTGCGACCGAAATGGTCAATTTTATTTACAAAGGTAAAGATAGGAATACCGCGTTCTTTAGATACGGCAAATAGTTTTTTCGTTTGTGCTTCGACACCTTTTGCAACGTCGATAAGCATGACAGCGCTATCGGCAGCCATCAATGTACGGTATGTATCTTCAGAGAAGTCTTGGTGACCAGGAGTATCAAGAATGTTGACACGACAGCCATCGTAGTCAAATTGTAATACGGAACTCGTTACGGAGATACCACGTTGTTTTTCGATTTCCATCCAGTCAGATACGGCGTGTTTTGCTGTTTTACGAGACTTAACGGACCCCGCTAAGTGAATGGCACCACCGTATAAAAGTAGTTTTTCTGTTAATGTAGTTTTACCCGCATCCGGGTGAGATATGATAGCAAACGTACGCCGACGTTGCACTTCTTCTAAAAATGTCATAGTTCACCTCTATTGTTTCGTTTGTGAAAGTCTTATTTTAATATATCATCTTCACACCATTCATATCTTTAAAATTATACATGATTTTGGTAGTTATGACCACTAAATTGTAGTATAATGAGATTTCAAAGAGCGGCTTGGGGAATAGCCGTTATTTTATGTTAAGGAGGGGGACCATGAGGTTATTTATTGCGGAAAAGCCATCCATGGCTCGCGAAATTAGTAAATGCTTGCCAGAAAACAAGAATATCCAAAAACGGAATGGCTATTTTATCCAAGGTGATGATGTGGTGACTTGGGTTGTAGGGCACGTATTACATCAAGCAGAACCTGGTGATTACGATGATAAATATATCCGCTGGCGCCCTCAAGATTTACCTATTGTGCCTGATGAGTGGAAATTACTCGTTACGGATAGTAGTCGTCAACAGTTTGAGACTGTAAAAGAATTAATCGGTAAAGCGGACATTATCGTCAACGCAGGTGACCCGGACAGGGAAGGTCAATTGTTGGTTGATGAAGTATTATATTATGTAGGAAATACAAAACCTGTACAACGTATCTTGCTAAATGCATTGGACGAAAAATCTGTTCGTGCCGCATTAAATGATCTACGGGATAATAAAGACTTTCACAATCTATATCAATCTGCATTGGCTAGAGCACGTGCAGACTGGCTTATTGGCATGAATTTATCTCGTGCCTATACATTGTCTGAACGTTATAAAGGTAATAAAGTAACATTACCTATCGGTCGTGTTAAGACTCCAACATTAGCCCTTGTTGTGCGCAGAGAGCGAGAACTAGCGGCATTTAAACCGGTCGATTATTTTACATTAAAGGTTTTATATAATCATCCAAATGGTGTATTCTGGGCTACGTGGCAGCCTACAGACGAACAAAAGGGGCTTGACCCAGATGGACGTCTTATTAATAAAGCCATAGCCGATGAATTAGTAGAGCGCTTACAGGCGGGGTCAGATGGAGTTATTAAAGCTGTTACAAAATCTAAAAAGAAAGATGTACAGCGTTTACCATTGTCTCTATCATCTTTGCAGGTATTAGCTGGTAAAGCTTTTTCCTATGATCCGCAAACTGTACTTGATACAGCACAGAAACTATATGAAAAGAAATTGACTACATACCCTCGTTCTGATTGTGAATATTTACCACCAAATCAATATGGTGACCGCAATGCAATTCTCAATAATTTACAGAATGCAGGAGATGAAAGACTAGCACAGTGGGCTACTGATGCAGACCGCTCCATTAAGAGCCGCGCTTGGAATGAAAAGAAGATTACAGCCCATCATGCTATAATTCCTACGACCGTAGCTTGTAATATAAATAGTTTGTCCCGTGAGGAACGCAATATTTACTTCCTCATTAGTCAGGCCTATATTGCTCAGTTTTATGGCGAACATATTTATGAGCAAACTAAAATCGTCGTGGAGCAATGCAAAGAAGAGTTTGTTGCCAATGGCCGTGTAGTTATAGACGAAGGATGGAAATTACTTTATAAACGACAAAAGTCTAAATCTGTGACAGATAATGATGAACCTGATTTAACTGATGAACGTGGTGCAGAAACAGACTCTAAAAAAGAGGCTATTGAAGAAACAGATCATTTGCCTGCGGTTAAGAAAAATGATTCTGTGCTTTACACGGATTCCTCTGTAGAGGCGAAGCAAACTAAGCCGCCTTCTCGCTTTACACCGTCTACGTTGTTACAAGCGATGAAGGAAATTCACAAGTTTGTAAAAAATGAAGACTTGAAAAAGCAATTAAAGGCTGTATCTGGTATTGGTACAGAGGCGACTCGTGCCAATATTATTGACGAACTTATCAGTCGTGGCTTTATGAAAACATCTGGTAAGAAGCAAGTTCTATCACCTACGGAAACGGGCTACCTTTTAGTAGATGCTTTGCCTGATGAATTGTTATATCCTGATGAAACGGCTGTTTGGGAAGAACGCTTGGCCCTCATGAGTGAAGGGGAGGATACCTTAGATTCCTTCTTATCTGATCAAGTTAAGTTTTTGCAATTATTGATCGATAAGCTTGGCTTTGATAAACAGGTAAACTCTGGTCAGATGATGCCCAATGTAGTTCGTACCATAACGAATCAAAATCGGAAACGTCCAATGGATAATACTGATGTAGATCTATCTTCTTTGCCGGTCTGTCCTAAGTGTAATAAGGGCAGAATGCAACAACGTAATGGTAAATTTGGTGCTTTTTTAGGCTGTACTAATTATCCGGCTTGCAAACATACACAACCTGTTGAGGGGGATACTTCAAAGGGTGAAAGTAATATCACTGTGTCTGACGAAGATAAGCAATATAAATGCCCGCGATGTAAAGAAGGGTATTTTGTTAAACAAGAGGTGAGAGGACGTATTAACTGGATATGCAGTAATCGATCTCAATGTAAAACTCAGTGCTCCGATGTAGATGGAGTACCAAGTATTTACGTAAACAAGTAAATACTATTATAGTTAAATATATAATAAAATATAGAAACTACAAATGTAGTTTGATTATAAAAAGACGCGCACAGCATAGCTGTACGCGTCTTTTTATTGATATATTTTTTGAAGATAAATAATATCTTTATCTACTTATGATATCTTCATCTACTAAACAATAAATATAAATGTTCTATTATCTACGTTTGCCACGACGTCCTGTTTGGGATGTGGATGTACGGCGTTGGCGTGTATTAGCGCCTTTGTGGCCACGAGCTTTATGAGCTTTAGCCTTTGTAGATTGATAGGAACTTGTAATCTTAGGTTTGCCAGATGACTTTGCACGTTTAGGTGCCGCACTTGCATTACCTTTAGTCTTAATTTGTCCATCTTTAGTGTATTTAGTAAGCGTTGCTTGGATGGCGCGCTCAATGCGACGTAACCAAGATTCATCTTGCGGCGTAGCAAATGTAACGGCCACACCAGAGTTGCCTGCACGACCAGTACGGCCAATACGGTGGATATAGTAATCTACGTCACGTGGTACGTCGTAGTTATAAACATGTGTAATGCCTTCAATGTCAATACCGCGAGCTGCAATATCTGTTGCTACTAAGATTTGTGTTTTAGCCTTTGCGAAATCACGTAATATTTGAGTGCGTCGACCTTGTGTCAAATCGCCATGTATTTCAGCAATATTTAGGCCTGCTGCAGTTAACTCATAGGATAAGCGAACAGCACCTTCACGCTTATTACAGAACACAATTGCTAAGAATGGGTTGTCTTCTTCGATCATTTTGATGAGACGTTGCGTTTTTTCTTCTGGGTTCATCATGTATACGCGTTGATCGATTGATTCAAGTGTAACATGTTTACCCTCAGCTGTTACAGAAGCTGGTTTGGACATATACGCTTTTGCAAGATTTCTAATCTTATCAGGAATCGTTGCAGAGAATAATAGAAGTTGTCTGTTTGCATCTGTTTGGCTAATGAGGTTTTCAATGTCTGGTAAGAAACCCATATGAAGCATTTGGTCAGCTTCATCGAGTACGACACGACGGATACAATCTAAGTGGAGTGAACCCCGTTTAGCATGGTCTAATAGGCGACCAGGCGTACCTAAGATAACTTGCGGACGGCGTCCTAATTGTTGTAACTGGGCTTCAATCGTTTTACCGCCGATAAGAGGAAGAATGTCTACATTTAAAATAGAACCTATTTCTTTTGCTTCATCGGAGATTTGTTTTACAAGCTCACGGGTAGGTGCAATAATGAGCACTTGTTCTTGATGCACATCGGTGTGAACACGTTGCAGAATCGGCAGTAAGAAGGCTAATGTTTTGCCTGTGCCTGTTTGAGCTTTTGCTATAACATCATTCCCTTTAAATACGACAGGAATGGCTTGTTCTTGAATTGGAGTTGGCTCCTTGATACCTTGTTTTTGAAGGGCTTGGATGAGTTCATCACAAACGCCTAGAGATTTAAAAGATTTCATGGATCGTCCTTTCTATAATACATATTATATTAATTATACCTTATGCACATAGTAGGGGCAAATAAATTGAATCATTACATAGAGTACTAATTTTATATGGCTAATTTTACATGGCACTATAGTAAATTTGTAAAACTAATGATGCGATTGTTGAAGATACTAATTGATAATAAATTGAGAAATGACGATTTGAATAAATGTTTATGAGAATAAAAAACATTAAAATATTCATATTAAAATAAAATTTAAAAACATAAATGAGAATGATTAAATTATCAATAATGATTATCTTAGTAGTGATTCTTATTTTTTAGGTGTTCTTTTTTATTGGTGACAGCGCGAATAACACCATACCTCATAGGGTTTTATGAGGGATTAATAAATCAATTCTCATATTTAATATGAGAAAAAAATATATATATGAGATATAAAATCACCATAAAAATGATAATAATTGTTGAAATTCCTAATTAGTTTGGTATAATAATTTAAGATATTAATACGCATTATTACTTGGTGTGTTTAATATGAGGTTGTTAGGTACAATAATTAGGAGGTGTCGTATGGCTATCAAAAAGTTAAAAGACATGAAACCAGGTGAGTCTGGTCTTATTGTTGCACTACATGGCAGTGGCAATGTTAAGCATCGTCTAATTGACATGGGTCTTGTAAATGGTACAAAAATCCATGTTATGAAGTTTGCCCCTTTGGGGGATCCGGTGGAAATCAAAGTAAAAAACTTTGAATTAGCACTTCGTACAAGCGAAGCTGGCATGATTGATGTAGAGGTTCAATAGGAGGTTCACATGGCAGAAAATGGGCAAATTCGCATTGCCTTAGCAGGTAACCCTAACTGTGGTAAAACTACAATGTTTAACAATATCACAGGGGCGAAGCAACACGTTGGTAACTATGCCGGCGTTACAGTAGAAAAAAAGGAAGGCCATACGAACTTTGATGGCCATGAGTTATTGTTTATTGACTTACCAGGTACATATAGCTTAACTGCACGTTCCTTGGATGAGTTAGTAGCGCGTAATGTTATCGTAAATGATAACCCAGATGTTATTGTTAATGTTCTTGATGCATCTAACTTGGAACGTAACTTATATTTAGCTGCACAATTATTGGAACTTGAAAAGCCAATGGTTATTGCTCTAAACATGGCTGACGTTGCTGAAGAAATGGGCATCAAATACGACCTAAAAAAAATGGCAGAAATGACAGGGGCTACAATTGTTAGCACAGTAGGTCGTACAAACATTGGTACAAAAGACTTGTTAGAAGCAACAATTAGTGTAGCTGCTTCTCAAAAAGCTCCTGGTGTAACAATTAACTATGGTGATTTGTTAGAAGGTAAAATTAGTGAGCTTGTAGAATTGCTAAAACAAGCGGGCACTGTTACATATCCACTTCGTTGGATTGCTGTTAAGTTGTTAGAAAAAGATGCTGACGTTATTGGCAAAGTTATGCGCTTTGATAATACGGAAGCTGTTATTCAAAAGGCTGAAGCTATTCGTGAAGAAATTAAGGATCAAGTTGATCTTGATATTGTCTTCCAAGAATATCGTCACCGCTTTGCAGTAGAAGTATATAATACATGTTTAACACAAGCGCCAACTCAATTGGAAACACGCTCTGACCGTTACGACAAAATCTTAACGCATCGAATTTGGGGTTTACCAATCTTCATGGTTGTTATGTACTTATTGTTTGCGTTCGTTAACTTCGTTGGTGGTATTCCTCAAGGTTGGATCGAGGATGGTTTCGCTGCATTACAAGCTTATGCGGTTCAGACTATTCCAGAGGGCCAATTACAGTCACTCGTATCTGATGGTATTATTGCCGGCGTAGGTGCGGTACTTTCATTCTTGCCATTAATTTTATTACTCTTCCTTGGCATTTCTTTCTTGGAAGATACTGGTTACATGGCTCGTGCAGCCTTCGTTATTGACCGTGTAATGCGCGCATGTGGCTTGCATGGTAAATCCTTTATTCCTTTGCTATTGGGATTTGGTTGTTCCGTACCATCTGTAATGGGCGCTCGTATCCTTGATAATTATAAGGATCGAATGGTTACTATTTTGATTACACCATTCATGAGTTGTTCTGCTCGTTTACCAGTATATATCTTATTTGCAAATGCGTTCTTCCCAAATGGTTGGGATAGTACTTTAGTTGTATTCTCTGTATACTTCTTGGGTATCATCTTCGGTATTATCTTTGCAAAAATCTTCCGCAAATTCCTATTTGCTGGTGAAGCTGAACCATTTGTAATGGAATTACCTCCATATCATTTGCCTACATTGAAAGCTACTTGGATGCATATGTACGAACGTGCTAAATTGTACATCATTAAAGCTGGTACTTTCATTATGGCCGCATCTATCTTGATTTGGTTCATTACTGCATATCCTATGGATGTTGAATACTCCAAAGATTATGATGCAGTGAAAGAACAAGTTGCTCAAGAGTATGAAGTGAAAGATGCTGCTACATTAGCTCAATTTGGCATCACTACAGATGATCAAAAAGAGGCAGTAGATAAAATTGTAGAAGATATGAAAACTACAGTACAAGATGCTACTGATGCGGCTAAAAATGCGGGAGAAGATGAACCTGAAATAGCGGTTGAAGAAGATTCTGAAGCACCTGAATTATTTAATGATATTAAAGATGAAAACCAAAAATTGTTCCCTGCAGCATGGGCTATGTACAAAAATAGTGCTAACCTAGATGCTGAAAATGACAAACTTGATAAAGAACAAGCTTCTGAAAAAATTGAACAGTCCTATGCAGCATCCTTTGGTAAAGCAATCAACCCAGTTCTTGAACCATTGGGCTTCGACTGGAAGATGGGCTTGTCTCTCGTGGCTGGTTTAGCTGCTAAAGAGGTAGTAATTTCTACATTGGGTACAGTATATGCAGTAGGTGGTGATGATAAAAATCCAGCTCCATTGACTGATTACTTACAAAATGATCCAAACTTCTCACCATTGATTGCATTAACAATGATGTTGTTCGTATTAATTTACCCACCTTGTTTGGCAACATTAGCTGTTATCAAACGTGAAACAGGTTCTTGGAAATGGGTTGCATTCATGTTCTGCTATGAAAATACATTTGCATGGATTGCATGTTTCATCTTCTATAACATTGGTCGCGCATTAGGTTTCTAATCTAGAGTCGCTAAATAGGAGAGTTTAGCCACTTTTAGATTCTTTAAACAAAAATGAATAGAAAAAATGCGATTTTGTTATAAGTAATTTAGAAATAATACTTGATAATTATCAATATTCGTGGTTAAATGATAATGAGAAAAGGGAAATATCCTTTAGATATTGCTTTTATCTTGTTTATCACTAAGACACATATTGTAATTTAGTAGATATTGAGAAAGAGGCATAATAATGGATAATCTTGTTATAGGACTCATAGTTGTATTAGCAATAGCTTATATCGGCAATAAATTTTACAAACAAATGTCTGGTAAAGGTGGCTGCGGCTGTGGTGGCGGTGGTTCTGATTCTAGCTCTAAGAAAACTTCTGGTTGCGGTGGTAACTGCAGCTGCGATGGTTCCAACAAGGCACTAGGCATTAAACGTACCGCTAAGTAAGCTAATACGAATTCTGAATTTGAATGAGGGGTCTTTATAATGGGCTCCTCTTTTCAAATATAGTAAGTAAATTTTTTATATATTTATTAGTAGAAAGGGATATTATCATGTTCAACTTCAACCAAAACAATCTTAAAAACGCTAACTTATTCGCAGCAGGTCTTGCATTGGGTACTGTAGGTCTTAAAGTGTTAACTTCCAAAGACGCAAAAAAAGTATATGCTGGTATCGTAGCAGCTGGTCTTCGCGCTAAAGAAACTGTATTAGAAACAGCTGAAAAAGTACAAGCATCCGCATCTGATGTATTGGCAGAAGCTCAAGAAATCAACGAAGCACGCAACGAAGAAATCTTTGAAGAAAACAAATAATAGAAGGATTTAACTATGTTACAATTTTCTGTTGTACGAAAACTCAGAAATCGCTTGCATGTTAAGGTAACTGGTCATCGCTTTACAGAGGCTGAAGCAGCCTATGTAGAGGATACATTGCTCCTTAATGATGCAATTGTAGATGTAACCTTCTTCACTCGTAGCAGTCAAATCGCCATTAAACATAATGGCGATTCTGATTCTGTGCGTGATGCAGTGTTAGCTCTACGCGATTTAGATTTGTCTGAAGCTCCTGCTTTAAACGAATATTCTCCTCGCTTGGTAAATAAAAAATACCGTGAAATGATGATCAACCGTACTGCACTTTACTTAGGTAAAAAAGCAGTGCTTCCTGCACCGATTGCAGCTGCATGGGCTTGGTTTGACGGTATTAAATTTATCGGTAAAGCGATTAAAACATTGTGGCAACGTAAGTTAACTGTCGAAGTACTTGATGGTGTAGCTATTGGCGCTGCATTACTTCAAAAGGATTACCCTACAGCTGGCGCTGTTATGTACCTATTAGGTATTGGTGATATCTTAGAAGAATGGACTCACCGTAAATCCGTATTAAATCTCGCTCAAAGCATGTCCTTGAACGTAGATAAAGTATGGGTTTTAGTTGATGACATTGAAGTGAGCAAGCCAGTTAACGAAGTTGTGGCAGGTGATAAAATCATTATTCGCCAAGGCGAAGTGATTCCATTGGATGGCGTCGTTATCGATGGTGTTGTTCTTGTTAATGAAAGCTCCATGACTGGTGAACCAGAAGCGGTTCGTCGCGATCAAGACAGTTCTGTATATGCAGGTACTGTTGTTGAAGACGGTAAAGCTATTGTAGAAGTACGTAGCACATCCAAAACATCTCGTTACGAAAAAATCGTTAACCTCATTGAAGAGTCTGAACAAATGAAATCCGGTATGGAACAACAAGCATACCGCATGGCAGATAAATTAGTTCCAATAAGCTTTATTGGTGCTGGTTTAACATACTTGTTGACTCGAAATGTAATGAAAGCATTGTCTTTCGTAATGGTTGACTTCTCTTGTGCTCTAAAATTATCCATTCCATTAGCAGTACTTTCCGCTATGCAAGAAGCATCTAAACGCGGTATCACTGTTAAAGGTGGTAAGTTCTTAGAACAAATTGCACAAGCAGATATGATTGTGTTCGATAAAACTGGTACTCTTACAAAAGCAGAACCTGAGTTTGAACAAATCATCCCGTTCAACGGTCATGATGCAGATGAAATGTTGAAATTAGCTGCATGTATTGAGGAACATTTCCCTCACTCCATGGCAAAAGCAATTGTACGCGCTGCTAAGGATCATGACTTGCCTCACAAGGAAATGCACTCTGACGTAGAATACGTTGTAGCTCATGGTATTGCATCTAAAGTTGGCCGCTACCGTGTACGCATTGGTAGTGCTCACTACATCTTTGATGATGAAAAAACAAAGATTCCTGCAGATGAACAAGAAAAGTTCAATAATTTACCAAATTCATCTTCCCATATTTACCTCGCTATTGGAGGTACACTAGCAGCGGTTATTTGTATTAAAGACCCTGTTCGTGAGGAAGCAAAACAAGTTATAGCTGATTTACATACATTGGGCATTAAAAAGGTTGTCATGATGACTGGCGACTCCAAACGTAATGCACAACGTGTAGCTGACGAACTCGGCATCGATGAATTGCATGCTGAAGTATTGCCAGAAGATAAAGCAGCTTATGTAAAACAAGCAAAAGCTGAAGGCTATACTGTTATGATGGTAGGGGATGGTATTAATGACTCCCCAGCAATTTCCGAAGCACATGTTGGTATCGCTATGAATGAAGGCGCTCCAATTGCTCAAAAAATTGCAAATGTTACTATTTCTTCCGATAACTTACAAGCTCTTGTAGATTTACGCCGCATTTCTATGGCATTGATGAAACGCATCAAAGCAAATTACAATGGTATCGTTGGTTTCAATGGTGCTCTTGTAGGTGGTGGCGTACTCGGTATTATGCCGCCAAGCCAAACAGCATGGTTGCATAATCTATTCACATTGGGTATCGGCTTAGAAAGCATGACTCCATTGTTGAAAAAAGAAGAACCAAAGGACGCTGTTCCTACAATTGATGTAACAGCTGACTCTGTAGTAGCTTAATTAGAAGCCTCCATATAAGGTATTCATTTACCTGTATGGAGGTTTTTCTTTTTTGATGACATTTATCTATGATTATTGTAAAATACAAAGAGATTACATATCATAGGAGATCTATATGAACACATTAATGGATATTTGTAAAAGATCCGTTTATTTGAATCTATTTATCGTAGTAATTCCTATTATTGCATATATGATTCATAATGGATCAAGTGCTACCGTAGCACTTGTATGGTATTTACTTTTATCACTAATAATGCCTTGGGCATATTTATCGTTTAAAAGTAGTGCCTTTGGAGATGGAAAATCGATTAGCCGTATTGCTTATGTTGTAAGTTGGATTATAATCCACGGCATTAGCTATAAAGGTATTTTTCTCGGTGTAGATTTATCGATGCTATGGAGCTGGCCTACAGCTGGCCGAGATGTAGCTTTTTTAGTAGCTATGTATATTGGTGTTACTATTAGCTTGCTTTTGGCATATGGTCTTACTCGTTTAGTAGGAGGCCGTAATGAATAAGAATTTCTGGTTATTCACCGTCGTTTGTGCTTTATTTGTAAGTGCTGTAACGACAGTTCTTTCCTTGAGTGGAGCGCTAGCTTTACCAATCTTAGTATTCCCTGTATTGTCCCTCGTAATACCTCTTATGGTACGAAGACTTAAGAATGCTAAATTTAACGATGACCTACCATTGAGTATGGGATATCATACGTATAGTTGGGCTTGGTGGACTGTATTTTCATTTCTTCATACGCCCTTTAGCTTTACTGCAGATAGTGGAATTGTAACAGCGTTGCTTCTCTTCGTGGTGTATTTTATAGTTCAAGTACTTATTGAACTTTGTGGATTGTTAGCTACTAAGTTTTTCAATCGAAATCATCGATGGGGAATGGTAGATGAAGCACTCGATATAATTGGATATACTATTCCAATTCCATTCTTATATATTGGTTCACTTCTCTATATTGATCTACAAGATCCAATGGTTTATTTCATGTATGCGTCATCTATGAATGTGAATATACTCTTTGCAGAATTGGTGTCATTACTTATATCCTTATTGGTATTCGTATTCTATTTATACCCAAGAGAAATAGCCTATAAAGGTATACGATTATTTCGTATTGTTTTAACTGCTGGTTTATGGCTCGCTATGAATGCCCATATTTTATATGGTGGTTATATTCCAGAGTTTATTTTATCTTTAGTTCCCACCGTTTTTCCAACGTATCAAGGTAATCCACTAGTGTTTGTTACCCCAACTTTGTTAGAAGCTGGTATGACAGGTGTAGCAGTGATTATAGGTGCATTGGTAGAGCGTGGTATTATTTCACGACGCCGTGAACGTATTTAATTTCTAGTTTCGACTTATATCCGTAAGGAATGAGAACGAAGGAGGATCTATGAACAACAATGAACGTCCAGTGGATGATAACTCAACTGTATCAATCCCAGGCAATGAAACGACTAGCCCCGTTGAACGTAAACAGGTTAAAAAAGAGAAAAAGAGTGGTATTACTATTCGTGAGCTTACCATTATTGGTTTGTTGGCGGGGATCACAATCGCATTAGGTGTATCTGGCTATGGTATTATTCCGTTAGGTCCGCTTAATGTAACTACTTTACATGTACCCACACTTATTGGTGCAATTGTAGAGGGGCCTAAAGTTGGTGCTTTTGTAGGGTTTATCTTTGGTTGCTATAGCTTGTGGCAAAATATTACAGCTCCAAATATTTTATCTCCACTATTTATTAATCCAATCATTTCTGTGTTACCACGTATACTTTTCCCTGTATTAGCATATTTAGTATACTTATTATTGTGGAAAGCACCTCAAGGTCCACGCATTCTGGTATCTGCATTTATGGGGACTGTATTCCATACAATTATGGTTATGGGACTTATCTTCTTGCTTTACGCAGATATGTTTGCTATTAAAATGAACCTAAGCCCAGATCAAGTATTAGGGTCTATTGTATTCTTATCTGTTACGCATGGTATTCCAGAAGCTGTTTTTGCAGCTGTTATCGTTACTCCAGTTGCATTGGCATTACGTAAGGTATTGCGTAAGGATACTCCTAAGAAAGAAAAAACTGATGCTGTTACAAGCGCTGCAACAACAGTAGGAGCGGATGCAAATAAAACTACAGAAGTTAATAAAATCAAATCTGTAGAAGAAAACATAACTAAATAGTATTTTACAGGCTTTTCATAAATATGATAAAATAAATATCATTCGATAAGTATTGAGGAGGATAACCATGGCTAAACGTATTCGTACTATCAACACTGAATCCTTACAAAAAACTGCTAAAACTGGCGGTTGTGGGGAATGTCAAACATCTTGCCAATCTGCTTGCAAAACAAGCTGCACAGTTGGTAACCAAGTTTGCAAACAAAAATAATAAAGAGGCTCGCTTAGCGGGCCTTTTTTATTTATGTGTATAATACATACTTTGTATGGTATATCTTTATGACTCTTTTCATAACGTTTAGCGTGGAAATGTGGTACAATTATCTAGAAAGTTCTATATAGTAGAACTTTTACCATACATAATAATTGGAGGTACCATGTTAGAATTAAAACCAATGATCCATAAGTTTCGGATGAAGGATAACTATTACTGCTTAGATGTTAATAGTGGTATTATTCACGTTATCGACGAACTCATTGATAGAGTTCTTGACATATATGATGGCACTAATCGCGATGCAGTACATGCTGCATTAGATGCTAAGGAAGATGCCGTAGAGCTTGATGAGATTATGGATGAGTTAGATGAGCTCATTAAAGCAGAGCAATTGTTTGCTCCGATGAGTAGAGAGTTTAAACTTGTAGTAGGTGAAAAACCTATTGTTAAGGCATTATGCTTAAATATTGCTCATGATTGTAATTTAGCATGTAAATACTGTTTTGCCAGCCAAGGTGATTACGGCGGTGTAAAACGTGAATTAATGAGTTTTGATGTGGCGAAGCGTGCAGTGGACTTCCTCATTAAAATGAGCGGCCCTCGTCAACATTGTGAAATAGACTTCTTTGGTGGAGAACCTTTATTGAACTGGGATGTTGTTAAACAAACAGTTGAATATATTGAATCCATTCAAGAAAAGCACAATAAGATTTTCAAGCTTACATTGACTACAAATGGTATGCTGTTAACACAAGATAAAATCGACTATGTAAATGAACATAAGATGAGCCTTGTATTATCTTTGGATGGTCGTGAATCTGTACATAATGCGATGCGTCCTGTAGCTGGTAGTGGTGCGGAATCTTACAAATATATTGCTAAAAACCTTATTAATGCAGTAAAACAACGCCATGGCCTTGAATACTACGTACGTGGTACGTATACACATAAAAACTTAGACTTTACAAAAGACGTTATGGCTATGTCTGATCTTGGCTTTGAACATTTATCCATGGAGCCTGTAGTAGGTGAAGAGGGGGACTATGTTCTTCGCGAAGAGGATTGGCCTGTATTGGAAAAAGAATATGAAAAATTAGCAGATATTTATTTACAACGTCAATTAGATGGTTGGGGCGAGAAGTTTAACTTCTTCCACTTCCGTATGGATTTATATCGCGGTCCATGTATGGCTAAACGCCTTCGTGGTTGTGGGGCAGGTCATGAATATATGGCAGTCGTACCTAATGGCGATATTTACCCATGTCATCAATTCGTAGGTAAAGATGGATATGTGCTTGGCAATGTGTATGATGGATTACAAAATACAGAAATTCCTAAAGATTTCCGTAATACACATGTATTCTCTAAACCAACTTGTGCTGAATGTTGGGCGAAATTCTTCTGTTCTGGTGGTTGTCATGCTAACAACATTACATTAGGTGGCGATTTAGAAACACCTTATGAATTTGGCTGCCGCTTACAAAAGAAACGTATTGAATGCGCTATTATGATTCAAGCCGAGTTAGAACAAGCTGGCATTGATGGCAGTATTCCTGTAGCATTAGGTTAATAGCCATTAATTCTCCGTCTATAGTAGGAGTTTATATGAAACAAAATAGTAATCAAACTATAGAACGCTGGGGAATTCGTTATACCGGTATAGTTCAAGGGGTCGGATTCCGGCCCCTTGTTTCTATGTGGGCACATTCTCTGGGGTTAACTGGTTTTGTTTATAATGATAGCCAAGGTGTTTACGTTGAGGTACAAGGTTGTGTCGGTGATTTACAGCTATTTTTAGATGCTATTCAAGATGACCGACCTAGACTGTGCCGTATTACAAGTAAAACGGTACAACATCTTACTATAAAAGATAATGAAGTTGACTTTTCTGTGAAGCCATCTCCATTAGGTGAAGCAGTTAGCACATTTATTAGTGCTGATACGGCACCATGTGCTGATTGTCTTAAAGAACTACAACAGGACAAGCGTAGAAAAGAATATCCTTTTATTAATTGTACAAATTGTGGCCCACGATATACGATTATTAAATCACTTCCCTATGATCGGGAACGAACGACGATGGACGAGTTTCCTATGTGCGAAGCTTGTAAGGCTGAATACGAAGATATAGAGGGGCGCCGTTATCGTGCTGAACCAAACGCATGCGTTCAATGTGGCCCTCATTATACTTTATATAAACCTAATCGTACGGTTGTGGATACTGTAAATGTTTGGAATACTACCCGTGAATTAATCAATGAAGGTAGTATTATTGCTATAAAAGGGATAGGTGGATACCATCTAGTTTGTGATGCTCGAAATGATACGGCGGTCCAACGCTTGCGTAAGCGTAAGAATCGACCACATAAACCCTTAGCAATTATGGTAGGGTCCCTAGATACAGCAATCGAGCTTGTTCATCTTAGTGATGAAGAACTTGATGTTTTGACGGGAATGGAACGTCCTATCGTATTATTAAAAAGAAATACTGATAGTTTAGTGCGTTTGAGTCCCCATGTGGCTCCGGATAATCATATGCTTGGCGTAATGTTACCATATACACCAATGCATGAGGTACTATTACCGTCAGATGCGGCATGGGTCATGACAAGCGGTAATCGAAGTGGTGATCCAGTTTTATATGATGATGATCAAGCCTTTGAAGAGTTAGAATCGGTTGCCGATTATTTCTTGGTGCACAATCGTCAAATTTATGCACCTCTCGATGATTCTGTCGTAACTGTTATTCATAAGAAACCTCGATTTATTCGTCGTAGTCGTGGCTATGTACCAGAACCTATTCATTGTGAAATTTCAGGGCAAACTTCGATATTAGCCATGGGGAGTGATTTAAAAAATGCTTTCGCTATGAATAAAGGTTCTGAAGTTCTTGTAGGACCACATATTGGTGATCTACAGAATGCATCCACTCATGCAACTTTGGAGTGGACTATTGACCGATATGAGAAATTATTTTCTATACAACCAGAGAAAATCATTGTAGATAGTCATCCTCAATTTTTCTCTTCTCACTTAGGAGAACGTATTGGTAAAAGTTCACAGATTTCTGTTATACCTGTCCAACATCATCATGCTCATATTGCATCAGTTATGGCAGAACACAATCTAGAAGGCCCTGTACTAGGGATTGCCATGGATGGTACTGGATATGGTCCAGATGGAAGCGTATGGGGCGGTGAATTCCTTCTTTGTAAAGGCAACGAATATCAGCGATTAGCTCATATCCATGAAGCGCCGTTACCAGGTGGAGAAAAAGCGGTTTCTGAGCCATGGCGTCAAGCCTTATGGTATATCAGAAATTATTATGGTAATGATATTCCACCTATTTACCAAGATTGGATGAACAGGCTACCTAAAGGTTGGGAAATATTAGATAAAGCATTACAATCTACAATGCCTATGATTCAAGCAATGAGCTGTGGACGTTTATTTGATGCAGCAGGTTCTCTTTTAGGCCTAGGCATGATTCATACCTATGATGCGCAAATTGCTATTGCATTAGAATCTTTATGTGGTGATGAAAAAGGCATATTGCTTGATTATAACTATGACGGTCGAATTCTTGATTTTACTCCAACTGTTCAATCTATTATGGATGGTGTCGTTAAAGGTGAATCTAAAGCTCATCTTTCAGCATCATTCCATAAAACCGTTGCCATTGCATTATGTGAAACTTCAGCCGATTTAATGGAGCGATATAATATTAGTGATGCGGCCATATCAGGCGGTGTATTTCAAAATCGCAAATTAGTAGAGTTAATATATCGCGCTTGGCATGTAGGCAATTTATATATGAATGAGGCTGTTCCTTCCAATGATGGGGGCTTAGCACTCGGCCAATTATGGATTGGTAATCAGAAATAGTTATATACTCATGTAGCTAGTATCACTTAATGAATACTATAATTGTGATACAATAATATTAGAAATATTTATATATATTGAGTTTACTTACATAAAAGTAAACTTATAGAATTTGTTATTAAAGTAATATATAAGGAGATAATATGTGCTTAGCTGTACCAGCACAGTTAATAGCTGTGAATGATGTTATTGGCACTGTAGAATTAACAGGTGCTACCCGTGACTGCAGCTTACTCCTCGTACCAGAAGCAAAGGTAGGGGACTGGTTGTTAGTCCATGCAGGTTTTGCTGTACAAATTGTTGATGAAGAAGAGGCACAAAAAACATTAGAGGCCTTTAAGGAGCTAGAAGAACTTGAAGAAGCTTACTTTGCAGGAAAAGTATAACAGTGCTGATGCATTGTTAAAACGTATCAATACTCTTCATAAGCCAGGGGAAACCGTGAGACTTATGGAGGTTTGTGGTACACATACTGTATCGATTTTCCGTGAAGGTCTTCGTCAGTTATTGCCAAGTGGCATTGAACTTGTTAGTGGACCAGGATGTCCTGTATGTGTAACGGATCAAACGTATATGGATAAGGCTTTGGCTTATGCTGAACGTGATGATGTTATTATTGCAACCTTTGGGGATATGTTAAAGGTGCCAGGTAGTTATAGTAGTCTTAGTGAAGCTCAAACAAAGGGCGCGCATATCCATGTAATTTATACGCCTTTAGAGGTAGTAGAACTTAGTAAGAAATATCCGGAAAAGAAAATCGTATTTTTAGCCATAGGTTTTGAAACGACTATTGCCGTTATTTGTGCAACTGTAAAAGCAGTTCATGCAGCAGGCTTGAAGAACGTTTTCTTCCTTGTATCTCATAAATTAGTGCCTCCTGCATTGCGAGCTTTATTAGATAAACAAGAAGGTCATATTGATGGTTTTATTTTGCCGGGTCATGTGAGTGTTATTATCGGAGAAGAACCATATCAATTCTTACCTGAAGAGTATCACATACCATCATGTATTGCTGGTTTTGATGGAATTGAAATTTTATCTGCTATAGCAAATATTTTAGAGCAACGAAAAACTAGTAATTTTATAGTAGGCAATACATATCATTCTGTAGTTATGCAGAAGGGTAATCCCGTAGCGCAAGCGATGATCAAAGAGGTATATGATGTATGTGATGATGCGTGGCGTGGTATAGGTGTCATTCCAAATTCTGGTTTAAGATTAAAGGACGAATATGCAGCCTATGATGTAGAACGTGCATTACCTATCCATCTTGAACGACCTTCTCTTGATCCGAAGGGGTGTCAATGTGGCCGTGTATTGCAAGGTCTTATTAAACCGAGTGAATGTCCATTATTTGGTAAAAGTTGTACTGCTGACCATCCAGTTGGTGCCTGCATGGTATCTGTAGAAGGTAGTTGTGCTGCATGGTATAAATATGGTTATTCCAGTGGTGGATCGACGTGGGAGGATTAATATGGAGCGAGTTCGCTTAGTCCATGGAAACGGTGGTCGATATAGTCATGAGTTGACCGAGCGTTTTATTTTGAAATATTTTACAAATGATTTATTAGCTCCTTTACACGATGGTGCTCAATTTCCCGTTACAGCAGGACGTATGGCGTTCTCTACAGATTCCTATGTAGTACAACCAGCGTTTTTCCCTGGCGGAAATATTGGTAAATTAGCTGTATGTGGTACAGTGAATGATTTAGCTATGAATGGTGCTATTCCACAATACTTGAGTTGTGGGCTCATTTTAGAAGAAGGCCTTGCCTTTAATGAGTTAGATGAAATCCTTCATACCATGTCAGATATGGCAAAAACTGCAAATGTACAAATTGTTACAGGAGACACTAAGGTTGTTAAAAAGGGTGAGGTAGACAAAATCTACATAAATACTGCGGGGATTGGTATGATTCCAACAGGGATAGATATTGGTCCACATCGCGTAAAGCCGGGAATGGATGTTATCTTATCTGGTGCTATAGGGGATCATTCTGTTGCTGTTATGGGACAACGGTTTGGATTAGACCTATCTGATTCTTTAAAAACTGACTGTGCCCCTTTAAACAATATGGTTCATGCCGTACTTGATAAAGTGGGGCCTCAAGTGGCTCTATTGCGAGATCCTACACGTGGTGGTTTAGGTACTGTTTTAAAAGAAATTGCAGACCAAAGTCAAGTTGGTATTAAGGTGGACGAAGCAGCTATACCGATTCACGCTGAAGTGCAATCTGTTTGTGATATTTTAGGGTATGATCCATTATATTTAGCTAATGAAGGTAAGGTAGTGCTTGTGGTAGACCCATCGGTTACTGATGAAGTTTTATCTATTCTTCGTGGCTTTGAAGAAGGTAAAGAAGCTGTATTAATCGGTAAAACATTAGATAAAAATATTGGCAAGGTTGGATTGCAAACCGCAATTGGTGGTGTCCGTTTAATTGATTTGTTAGGTGAAGATCAAGTCCCTCGTATCTGCTAATTATATAGACTAAGATTATTTTATATTTAGCTGATTTTATATGTATAAAAAGAATTTTTGTACTTATAGATTGTGAAGAATAGTAGATGTTGACAATAATCTTTTGGGATAGTAGTATTAAATTAAGTTGTGTAAAATTCATTGATTGTTCATCGGACTTTTATACAATGCTAGTATCTTTATGTGTAAGTTCTTATACTTTCACTAGAATCTATGTATAGAATTTGTTAAAATATAAGTATCTATAGGAGGCTTATTATGAAAAAGAAGATTATTACAGCTGTTCTAGGGATTTGTTTAACTACAACTGCATTTGGTGGCATCTTGACTACTCAAGCTGGCGGCCTTAGCAGTATTCTTGGTGGTGCAGCTAAAATTGGTGGCATCGGTATTGTTATCAATAAATTCGGTCCTCAAATTGACTCTTTCTTAAATAAATTATTGAAACAAAATAACTTAAGCACAGAGTATACAACTAAAGTTGTACCTATTATCAGTATTGGTACAAAAGGTTATATTGGTGCTGCTCAAGTAACTGGCCCAGCATCTAGCATTGAACAAGTTAAAGCGGTTGCTCAAGTTGAAGGTAGCTTTAACGGTATGGTTCGTGTAAAAGGTTTAGTACCAGTTGATAGCACAAACCCAGTTGGTGCATCTCGTGTTCAAGGCGTAGGTGTATCTGCTATTATCGATTTGAAAATTTAATGGCCACTGAGCATATAAAATAGTAGACTCAGGGAATAAGCACGGTCTTAGGCCCGTGCTTATTCTGTTGTATAACAGTTATACATTAGATACGTTGTGGAGGAATTTATGAAGAAGCAAGTACTTACACTTTTAATGGCATCCTTGATTTCAGGCACTGCATTTGCTGCTCCTGGTACAGTTACAGAAAAAACAAATGTTTTAGAGACTACTGTATATGGTGCTGTACAAGATGGTGCTGTAGTGGACCGCATTAATCAACTTGATGAAACCGTGTATGGTACTGGTTTCAATGGCAATTCTGCTACATTGAGCAAACGTGTCGATTCCCTTTATAACTCCGTAGAAGGTAGCGGCACAAATATTTCTTTGCGCGAAGAAATGGACGCACTTGAATATACATATCAAAATAGCATTAATGCAGGTTCTCTTGTTGATCGTGTAGAAAAGATGGAACGTAGCGTTAATGGTCGTATTGGTAGCGGCTCTCTACAAAAACGTATTATTTCTTTAAAAACAAAAGTATATGGCAGCAATGTAACGCTCACAAATCAAGTGGGTACATTAGCTGGCAATCAAGTTTTCAAAGTTACATTGAATGATGCTGTTTCTTCAAAAACTAGCCATGAAGGCGACACTGTTGCTTTCACAGTAGCTGAAAATGTTATGGATGGTAATGTGTTATTAGTTCCTGCAGGTACAGTAGGTTCTGGTACAATTACTTCTTTGAAAAAGGCTCGTTCCTTTGGTCGTAATGGTGCATTAGATATTACATTCGATACTATTCCTGCTATTGATGGTACAGAATTCACTGCTGTACAAGGTAAAGAAGCTAAAGACAAAACTCGTAATGAAGTAAAAGCTGCAGGTGCATCTGTAGCTGGTGCTGTTTTACTTGGACCAGTAGGTTTAGTAGGTGGCGCTTTTGTTAAGGGGAAAAATATTGAGTACCCTGCTGGTGCAACAATTTATGTACAACCTCAAGATTCTGTAACAATTCAAGGTCTTGTAATTGGTGGTGACGGTTTAGCTCATAGTGATGATGAATTGGCTGAAGCTGTAACTGTACCGAATGCAGCAGATGAATCTGAAGAAACTGTAGATACTAATGAAGCGGCTGTTGATGAAAATGAAACAACAACAGAGGAACCAGCAGCAGTAGAAGAACAAGAAGAGCAAGTAGAAAATGTTTCTCAACCTATCGTAGTTGTAAAGCGTAATCAATAATTAACAAATTCTTAAAGCAAGAGGAGTTCTAGTAACCATGAGGAAACGTAAAGTACAATGGCTGGCAGCGGCATGTGTTTTCTGTTTAGCACAACCAGTATGGGCCGCTACAGAGTCAACCACGGTATATCAAGATCAATTGGATAGCGTTGATCAATCCTATCTTGGAGAAATCTCTAAAGCATCTACACCTGACAATAGTAATATCCGTGTTGTACGTCGTGGTGAAAAGGCAAAGTCTGATCAACCTACAGAACAGTTGCCGACTCGTATTGATGCAGACAAAATGTCCTATATAGGGTCCACTGGTGATGTATATGCGCAAGGTGATGTAGTAGTGACTCAAGGTAATCAAACTTTGATGTCTCCGCGTATAGAAGGTAATACGAAAACTACAGAATATCGTACTGTTGGTGGATATCACTTTTTAGAAAATGGTGGTAAAACTAAGGATATTACAGGTCAAAATATGACATATCGTACTAGTGATCACCATTTTACAGCCGATCAAGCTTTTGGTTGGAATGACCCTTACTATGTAAAAGGGCAAAATGCTACATTTGATGGTGAAACTGGTCATATGGAAAAAGGCATGGTTACCACAAAACATGCGATGGCTTTTAAACATACACCTGACTATCGTGTAGAAGGTCAAGATATCAAGGTATATCCTGGCGATAAAGTAGTTATCAAAAAACCATCCTTCTATATTAAAAACTTCAAGGTTTTATCTTTGCCTTCTTATACAGCATCTCTTCGTCATGATAAAGAGGGTAAATTTAGTATTTTTTCCTTGGTTCCAAAACCTACATATAGTAGTGATGATGGCATTGGTTTGCATGGTAGTACAGAGTATCCAATCGGTAAGCATGGTGAAGCCTATATTGATTACCGTTGGTATTCAAAGTCTGGATTTAAACCAAAAGTAGGCTATAGACATTATTTGCCTTGGGCTACTGCATCCATAGGTTACAGTAAAGAATCTAATGAGTATAACGATGAAACTGTATGGGTAGAAAAGATTGGTGAAGTTCGTTTAGATACTCATACATATCATGTTGGTAAATCTCCTGTTACTGTACGTGGTGGTGTAAACGCGGGCTATTGGAAAGAGGGTTCTGTAAAAGGTTCTCATAAAGAGTATTATACAGAAGTATCTCATGATCCAATTAAGCTTTGGAAAAATGCAGATTTACGTTTCTTAGGTGGTTACCAACGAGATTATTATGGTTATAATGGTACGATTCGTAGCATGCCTTATTGGGGCGCTCGTTTCCAATCTAAAGTGGGAAATCGTGCTAATGTATGGGTTAGTTATAATCAACGTAATATTTCTTACAACAACTCTCCATACCGATTCGATACGACAGAGCTTCCTAAGGAGCTTATTTATGGTGGCTCTTATAAATTAACTCGCTTGGATGATGTTTCTGTCAGTGTGAAAACAAATATGATGAGTGGTGACATTGATTCTGTGTACTATACATGGCATCGTGATTTGCATTCCTTTGATATGTATTTGACATATAAAGATGCTCATAGAAGCAACAATGATCAATGGAAGATCAAATTTGTTGGCAAAGACTTTTAATTAGGAGATAACTATGCAACGTATTAGAAAGGCCGTTATTCCAGCAGCTGGCTTTGGTACACGGTTCTTACCAGCTACTAAAGCACAACCAAAGGAAATGCTTCCTATTGTAGATACACCAGCTATCCAATATATTGTGAAAGAAGCACTAGATTCTGGTATTGAAGAAATCCTAATCATTACAGGTCGTAATAAACGTGCTATTGAAGACCATTTCGATAGCAGTGTTGAATTAGAATTATTGTTACAAAGCCAAGGTAAAAATAAACAGTTGGCTATGATTAAGGATTTAGCAGATATTAAGGTTCACTTTATCCGCCAAAAGGCACCACGTGGTCTTGGTGATGCTGTACTATGTGCCAAAGCCTTTATTGGTGATGAACCATTTGCTGTGTTACTTGGTGATGATATTGTATATAATCCTGAAAATCCATGCTTAAAACAGTTAATTGAGTGTTATGACGAACATCCTGGTATTATTCTAGGGGCTCAATTTGTACCGGAAGATAAAGTTAGCTCTTATGGTATCGTATCTGGTGAAGCATTAGCGGATAATTTATATCGCGTTCATAACTTGGTGGAAAAACCAAAAAAAGAAGATGCGCCGTCTACACTTGCTGTATTAGGTCGTTATATTTTAACTCCAGATATTTTCAATATTTTGGAAAATACAAAACCAGGCGTAGGTAATGAGGTTCAATTGACTGATGCGTTAGCAGCATCTAAAACTGACACGTATGCATTGGCCTATGAAGGCATTCGTTACGATACAGGTGATAAACTAGGTTACTTGAAAGCTACTGTTGAGTATGCATTGCGCAATGAAGAATTAGGTGAAAACTTCAAGGCATACTTAAAAGAGCTAGATCTTAAATAACAAATCTATAAGATTTAACCTTATGAAAGAACCTATGATATATCATGGGTTCTTTTCTTTTAGTAGTACATTTAGCTAATATAGATATATTATTTTATATTTGTTAACAAATGGATAATGACTTTTGTTGACGAATGAAAAGATGTTGATTATAATCAATTTATTGAATAAATAAAGGACTGTGATTATATGAGAACATTATTTAAAGCATTATGTAATAATGACTTAGATCTACCAGGACATAGTATTATTAAGCATATGCATTATGATGCTTCAGGAAGTGATCAATCTATCTGTGGTATTTTATATCAAATCGCTAAAACTACTACAATTGGTATTCTAGATAAATCAGGTTTTTTAATGGTTGATTTACGACCGGTGCCGAGAAAATTTAGCATTCGCACTACCGTACATCATGATGAAATTAGTGGAGCTATATCGTTTTCCAAGAAAGATATAGTACAATTCGTAAATGATATTAATGACACGAATCCAATTCATCGAGAGGATCCTTATGTCGTACCTGGATGCATGATTCTTGAAACATTGTGGAATTATTGGAACATTAGTAAATCTGCACAGCAGATGGCGATTTATTTTCATGCCCCTGTCATTGCAGGGGATATGGTGACTTTAGTGGAAGTCCCTGAGGATGCTCATGTAGAAGGTTATGTAGGTGATACATTGGCATTTTCTGCTACTTTTTTTGGTGAAAATGAAGATTCAACATCTTTGAAACAAAGATGTATTAGTTAGAGGTAATTATGGAAGCAAGACGTTTAACAAAAATGGCTTTATTGACAGCCTTATTATGTATTTCAGCATATATTTCATTTCCATTGCCATTTAGTCCGGCAATGGTAACCGCATTGACTTTGGTGGCGACATTAACAGGCTTATTATTGCAACCAAAGGATGCTTTTATAGTATTTATCGTGTATGTTCTGCTAGGAGCCGTTGGTCTACCTGTATTCGTTGGGGGTACAGCTGGTCTTGGTAAATTATTGGGACCTACAGGGGGATTTATCTTCTCTTGGCCAATAGCATATACTTTACTAAGTGTATTTAAAGGGCCTAAAAAGAGCTTTTTCTCTTATGCGTGGCGCTCTCTTGTAATTACAATTCCTGTAGTATACCTATTTGGTGTGGTAGGCTTTATGATTGTTACCAAAACAGAACTTTGGGCGGCGTTGCCTGTAGTTATGTTCCCATTTATTCCTGGGGATATCGTAAAATGTCTCGTTGCATCCTGGCTAGCAACTAAAATTAAAATTTAGCATGTAATAATGAAAAGAGGCATTCCTTGGGGTGCCTCTTTTGTGCATTTGTTATAGGAGCTTATATGTCAGTATATATTCATGGTGGGCTTAGAAGCCCTATAGGTGTGTTAAACGGCCAATATAAAAATACAAGACCTGAGATATTGGGTGCACAATTGATTAATGAGTTGATTAAAGGATATGAAATTAACTCTGTAGATGGTATTTTTTGTGGTAATGCAGTTGGTACAGGTGGAAATATTGGACGATTAATGGGTTTAATGTCTAATTTATCGGTATCGACGCCTGCTGTAACAATTGATATGCAATGTGCATCAGCATTGATGAGTATTGAGATGGCCTATACACATATTGCGTCAGGCGTGATGAATTCTGCTATTGCTGGTGGCATTGAAAGCTCTTCATTACAACCAGACCGAATTTATGCAACTGGAGATAATCGAGACGGTTTATATAAGGTGGCTCAATTTACGCCTCAAGATCGGTCTCCTTTAGCTATGTTAGAAGGGGCAGAAAGAACCATTCATAAGCACAATATAACTAAGGAAGAGTTATATCCATATATTATTGAAAGTCATCAGAGAGCTACTAAGGCTTTAGACAATTCATTTTTGCAATCTTATATAATGCCTTTTTCTATAGATGGAAAAGAGTGTGTAGACGAATGTATTAGGCCAAAGATGAATGAAAAACTTTTATCTAGGATGAAACCATTATTAGGTAAGGGTTCTATTACAAATGCTGGCAATGCTTGTTTAACTCATGATGGTGCTGCTTTTGTATACATATCTAATGAAAAAGGGCCGTTTAGAATTCATAGTATCATGCCTTGGGCTGGAAATCCTCAGTTTAGTCCAGAAGGTGCTCTTGAAAGTACTAAAGCTATTTTAAAACGGACAGAATTGACCATGGATGATTTGGACGTGGTGGAATGGAATGAAGCCTTCGCCATCATTGATGCTCTCTTTGATAAGTCCTACCCTGATCATATGGGGAAATATAATATGCTTGGTGGTGCATTAGCCTATGGACATCCTTATGGCTGCTCTGGGGCTATTTTAGCTCTTCATTGCATGGCTGCTTTAGAATCCTGTAATGGTCGATACGGTTTGTGTGCTATTGCCGGCGCAGGCGGTACAGGAACTGCTTTAATTATGGAACGAATGTAAAATGACAATTATTGAACGTTTACGACAATATAAAGAATTAGATCCTCACAAGATTGCTCTAATTGTAGATGATAAAAAGTATACATACGGTGATTTGTATGATGCTATTTTATCCATAGATATTAATGATACTAGTCGTATAGTAAATGTTGCTCAAACTAAAGAATCACCGAAACATATAGTTGCTTTAATTCAGAGTCAATCATTTGTGGAACAACTTGTACAGTGGTTGGCGGGATTGTATACCGGTTATATTCCTATGGTATGCCATAACGAGATGGATACAGAGTATGTTGAGGAATTGGCTCGTATTATAGCATATAAAGGGGTGGCACCTTTAGCTGACTTTGGTGTACTTACCTCTGGGACTACTGGGCGTCCAAAACCTTTGTGGCGTAGTGAAAGCTCATGGAGAGAGTTCTTTGATATCCAAAACGATATTTTCCATATAAATAAAGATACAAGAATATTCTTACATGGAAGCTTTAGCTTCACTGGTGTTAGTAATATGGTTATTGCTGTACTATGGTCTGGAGGAACAGTTATTACAACGAGTTCGTTGCGCCCAAATCGATGGATACAGCTTATTAAAGAATATCATGTGGACCATATATATGCATTACCAACAAAATTACGATTATTAGTACGTCATTGCAAAAGTAAAGTAGACTCTATTAACTATATCATCGCAGGATCACAAGTACTGGATCGACAGTTGATGGACCAGTTAGAACGAATATGTCCGAACATGGAGTTCATTCTTTATTATGGTGCTTCTGAGCTTAACTATATAACCTATTGCACAGGTAAAGAGTGGCTAGACCGAGAAGGCACTGTGGGCAGGCCATTCCCAACGGTCCGAATTAAAGCAGATGATGGGGTTATATATGTAATTACAAAGTATCATATTGAAGGTATTTCAGATACATATACGGTTAATGATTGTGGTTATATTGATTCAGAGGGGTACCTTATGTTTAACGGGCGACAAGGTGATGTAATCAATAAAGGGGGATATAAAATTTCTATTCCCGAAATGGAATTGTATTTACAATCCTTACAGGGCGTTTCTGAAGTGGCTGTTATTACGATTAATGATGATATACGTGGGGAAGACTTTATTGCTTATATGGTATTAGAGGATATTACTGAATTAAGTAAAATTATAGAAATTATTCATCACGAAAGACCTTCAGTTGAATGGCCAAAAGCAGTTCTAGAAATTCCTATGTTACCACTTACAGAATGCTCAAAAGTTGATAAACGAAAGCTAAAAGAGTGGTATAATAAAGGGTAATCGTTTTTACTGTTATAAGGAGGCATCATGCAGATTAATAAGGCGGCGCTAGAGATTTTCGACTTTACGTCCTCTTTAGCCGTATACTCTGAACATGAATTAAAGGTTGGAGATCAAGCTATACAAGATTATATTGCCAATCATGTAGCTAAGGCGTTCAAAGATCCAGCTGCTAGAACAGGTACCTTGCATGATGCAAGTCCATTTGGTAAACAATTAGTTGATTATAAAAATGGAAATCTCAAGTTTATAGATTTATCTAAGAACTTAGGTGAAAGCTTATTTACCTATATGAAGCAAGCAACGGATTCTGTTGTTATTGATACGATTATCTGTGAAGCTATTACAGATGCATCTTATATCTGTATTCTTTTGTGCCAAGCTCATGATGCTTTTACACATCAACTATTTAGTGAAGATGATGGCAGCTTAGCCACAGAACTTGTTTCTCATAAGGCTGTGTTGCCGATGCCATCACAGAAATTACGAGCTTTTGCATCTATTAATCTACTTGATTTTAGTGTTCGCATTTTTGAACCGAAAGGTGAATTTGATGGTGAAGTATCCTATATTTTAGCCGATAAGGTGTTACAATTAGGTACTAATCAATCCTCTCGAGATACAGTGAAAAAGGTAAAAGCCATTGTAGACAAGGTAGCTCAAGCACACGAGTCGGACGGTATTGTTGAATTGACGACGGCAAAGTCTATGATTGCTAAAAATGCTGAAGTATCTGATACAGTAGATCCTGTTCGTATTGTGGAAGAGGTATTTAAGGCGAACCCCATTCAACAAGAGGCGGCTAAAAAGGAATTAGCTGATGCAGATATGATGAGGCCTTTACCTGTAAACCGTGAGTTTGCTACGAAGGTCGGTGAGCATCACAAAATTAAAACTGACACGGGAATCGAAATTTCATTTCCCGTAGAATATATGAAAAATCGTGAATTCATTGAAATTAAAACTAATGATGATGGAACTTTACGCATTGAATTGAAAAATATTAATAAAATTGTAAATAAATAAGAATAAGGCTATTTCTATTGATATATAGAAATTTATTATATATTGATAAGATTTATTTGTTACGCTAATATATAAGGTGGAATATAGTGAGTAAAGAGAAACATAAAAAAACAAACGCATTACGTATTTTAGACACCCATAAGGTTCCTTATAGTATTAGTGAATATGAGTGGTCTGAAGAGCGGGCAGCAGGTCTTCATGTAGTTGAGGCATTAGGGCTTGATGAAAAACAAGTTTTTAAAACATTAGTTGGTAAGGGCGACAAAACAGGATATGTAGTATTTTGCATTCCTGTTGTAGCTGAATTAGATATGAAACAAGCTGCTCGTGTCAGTCATAATAAGTCTGTAGAGCTTGTTCATGTCAAGGACCTGCTAGGTATTACGGGCTATCTACGAGGAGGATGTTCTCCAGTGGGAATGAAAAAATTATTTCCCACATATTTTGATGCTACTATGGAGCCTCAAGACTTTGTATATGTAAGTGCTGGTCTTCGAGGGATGCAAATGAAGGTAAATCCAAAAGATTTAGCATCTGTTGTTAATGCTGAATTTATAGCACTTACAATGGATCATTAAGAGGTACGTATGGCAAAGAAGTATTATGCAGTTCGTCAGGGTCGTGTACCAGGTGTATATACCACATGGGCTGACTGTGAGAAACAGGTAAAAGGCTTTGGTGGGGCTATCTATAAGTCTTTTCCTACGGAAGCAGAAGCTCGTGCCTTTGTAGAAGATTCAGGTTTATCCTTAAGTGATTTTATGAGCGCTCATAAGAGTGAATCAAAATCTTTGCAAGGGACAAAGAAGATAACTACAAAGGTTGGTACTGACATTAAAAATAAGGTATCCGCAAGTGTGACAAAACCAGATTTTACTAAGCAAAATCATGTAGTTGCTTATATTGATGGTAGTTATAATAAAGGGACTAATACTGTTGGCGCAGGTGGTGTTATCTTCTTGAATGGGACTAGAAAGACTTTTTCCTTTCCCTCTACTGATGAACGATATACGGCTTTTTGGAATGTGTCTGGTGAGCTATTAGCTGCGATGTATGTTATGAAATATGCTGTTGATCATGGTATTCCTGAATGTTCCTTATATTATGATTATATGGGAATTGAAATGTGGGCTACAAAAAGATGGAAACGCAATAATGCACTAACTCAACAATATGCTGCATTTTATGACTCTCTAAAAAATCGTGTGCGCGTACACTTTCACAAGGTGGCAGCACATACGGGCGATACATATAATGAAATGGCTGATGTATTAGCCAAAAAAGGTGCGGGAATTTAGATTTCTCAGAAAGGAGGGTGCTATGAATATATGTGTTACTGGTGGAGCTGGATTTATTGGCTCTCATCTCGTTGATCGATTAATTGGATTGGGGCACAATGTGCTTGTTATAGACAATCTATCTACAGGTATGCGTTCTTTTGTACATGAGTCTGCTCAATTTATTGAGATGGATGTACGGGACCCAAAATTATTATCTGTATTTGAAAGGTTTAAGCCCTCTATTGTATTCCATGAGGCTGCTCAAACTATGGTGCAGTCCTCAATGGAGAATCCGGGATATGACTGTGATGTTAATTTACTAGGGCTAATAAATGTACTTGATGCCTGTCGTAAGGTGAAAGTTGAACAATTTTTAATGCCATCTTCAGCTGCTGTTTACGGGGACTTAGCAGTGTTACCATTGACTGAAGAACTTAGTGGTATGCCATCATCCTTCTATGGGTTAACCAAGCTTACAGCGGAAGGGTATTTGCGTATTTATCGTGAAGCTTTTGGATTAAATACAGTATGCTTTAGATATGCTAATGTATATGGACCACGTCAAGGGGATGGTGGTGAAGGCGGCGTTATAAGTATTTTCAATCGTTTAATTGTTGAAGGTAAGCCTTTAACCGTATATGGTGATGGGGAACAAACAAGAGACTTTATTTACGTAGAAGATGTGGTAGAAGCTAATATTAAGGCTATGGGAAATAATAACTGCACAGGTATTTATAACGTTTCTACCAATACGGGAACATCTGTAAATGAGTTGATTACGCGCTTTAGATCTATTAGTGGTGCCGACTTTATGGTTCATTATGAGGCTGAACGCATAGGTGATATCAAACATTCACGGTTAAGCAATGCAAAGGCGGAACGCGATTTTGGATTTGTAGCGTCTACAACATTAGATGATGGCTTACAAAAAACATTAGAATATTTTAAGGCTCATCATAAGTAAAAAATATAAGGTTTGGGGACATGAGTGATACACAATTTTGGGTTACTGTAGGCGTATGGAATCTAATTGTATTTAGTATGTATGGCTATGATAAGTTATGTGCTATAAAGGGATATGATCGAATTTCAGAGTTTACATTATTATTTTTAGCATTTGCCTTTGGCGGCATTGGTGCTCTATTAGGTATGGTTATTTGGCGTCATAAGACTTTAAAGCTTAAGTTTAAACTAGCTATTCCTATCGCATTGTTATGGTCTGTTTATGCAGTGGGTTTTGGCTATGGTTTGTGGGTAAAATGATTGCATAAACTAATATTTTATTCATTGTTTTATGATATAATGAGTAGAATATTGTACATAAAATGTCAGTAAAGGAGATATTTGATGTTGCGGTTACAATCGGGGTTCGAGTTAGATTACGCTAACATATATAATGAAAGTTGCATACAAGAACGAGACGTAAATAACTTTGAGCGTGCTATACAAAATGTTTGGCGTCATACAAATATTTTGCGTTCTACAGGCTTTGAAGAAGGACATGTTTCTAAGGATGGCTTGCCTGAACCGGTATTGTTTTACCAACTTCCTTATATTTCAGAAGATGGTATTAATACACCTGCAATGTTGAAACGACTTTATGAACTGCGGGACTATGCTCGCCATAATATTGACACAGTTGTATCTGTAGGTATTGGTGGCTCTTACTTGGGTAGTAAGGTTATTTTCGATGTCGAATGTGGTGCGTTTTGGAATAATCTCAGTACGGAAGAACGAAACGGATATCCACGCATGTATTTTGCAGGCTTTAATGTAGATGGTGACTATTTAGCTGGTCTTATTCGCACTTTAGAGTACCAAGCTCAGACAAAAGGATCAGACTATAAGGTGATGCTCGTTATTACATCTAAGTCAGGTTCTACCATCGAGCCAATGGCTAACTTCATGATTTTGGAAAAAGCTTTACAAGATCGTAATATAAATTATGAAGTGGTAGCTGTTACCGATATGTCTGATGATGAACATCCTACAGTTTTACGCTCTATGGCGATAGAGAATCATTGGAAGACCTACAGTATTCCTTATGGTGTAGGTGGTCGTTTCTCTGTATTTACTGAAGTAGGTTTTGTTACAGCTGCTCTCGTAGGATTTGATATTGAAGGTTTCTTGGCAGGTGCAGCTTCAATGGATGCGGCTTGTCAAGAAGAGGATATTTTTAAGAATCCTGCTTTATTAAGTGCTTTACTAAAATATATTGCGTCTGAACGGTACGGTCGTATTATTGAGGTGTTTATGCCTTATGGTGAAGCTCTTCACTCCTTATCTGATTGGTATGTACAACTATTATCCGAATCTTTAGGGAAGATGAGTAATACTTGCTTACCATATGGTCGTACGCCGGTTGCTGCAGTAGGGACTATGGATATGCATGCTCAAGTACAAGAGCATCAAGAGGGCCGTCTTAATAAGGTGGTTCAATTTATTAAGGTTAAGGATTGGAAACATAATCTCGTAGTGCCTAATACACATAGTCAATATGAACGATTGCAAGCACTTGGAAATGTAGGTATTTGTGATATTTTGAATATTGCTTTAGATGCCAATAGAGAGGCTTTATCTAGTGACAATCGCTTTAATATGACGATAACTGTACCAACATTAAATGCATTCCATTTAGGGGAAATCATGTTTATGCATTGTTGGGCTGTTTACTTTGAATCTATTTTTGCAGGTGTAGACGCTTTTGATCAACCAGGTGTTGAAGTTTATAAACGTCTCATCGGGCCAAAATTGGCTCGTGCAAAGGATACACATAATTCATAAGGGGGAACTATGAATATTTTAGTAACAGGTGGGGCTGGTTATATTGGGAGTCACACTGTACGTGCTCTAGAACAATCCGGTTACACACCGATTATTGTAGATAATTTATCTAGAGGGCATGTAGAATCTATTCCTGAAGGGGTTACATTCTACAATATGGATATTGCAGATCCTAAGTTGATAGATATTATGAAAGAGCATCATATCATTGGGGTTATGCATTTCGCTGCCCATTCTCAAGTTGGAGAATCAATGGTAAATCCAGCTATTTATTATGAAAATAATGTAGTTGGCTCCTATCACCTTATTGAATCTGCTCGTACTGCGGGTGTAAAACATTTTGTGTTTTCTAGTACGGCTGCTGTATATGGCGAACCAGAGGTAGTGCCAATTCGTGAAGATGCGCCATTACATCCAACTAATGTATATGGTCGTACTAAACTGATGATTGAAGAAATGTTATCTGATTATAGTTATATTTATGGTTCTACGTATGTTGCATTGCGTTACTTCAATGCGGCTGGTGCGGATCCGTCTGGTATGATTGGAGAAGATCATCACCCAGAAACACATTTGATCCCACTTGTGCTCGATGCAGCTCGTGGTAAAAGAGAACATATAACTGTATTTGGCACTGACTATGATACAGCTGATGGTACATGTGTGCGCGATTATATTCATGTTAATGATTTAGCTGCAGCCCATGTTTTGGCTATGAATTATCTACGTAAAGGCGGCGAGTCCCAAGTATTTAATCTTGGTAGTGGAAATGGCTTCTCCGTAAAAGAAATCATTGAAACTGCAAAAGAGGTTACAGGCATCGATATTCCTGTTCAATATGGTGATCGTCGTGCAGGGGACCCTGGTACATTGATTGCTTCTTCTGAAAAGATTAAAAACTTACTTGGTTGGGACCCTAAATTTAGTAATGTAGCTGATGTTATTAAGGATGCTTGGAAATGGCATACATCTCATCCAGAGGGTTTTAATAGTAAATAAAATGAGCACGAATCGGTTTGATTTGTCAATATAATGAATGACTCTATTAGTCACCTAGGTGACTGGTAGAGTCATTTTTTTGTAGGAATTTAAAAGGACCTCCTAGAAATAGTCTGCAGGAGGTGAATTATGAACTTACAAGATTATATACAACGTATTAAGTTATGGATTAATAAACAGTATTTTATTATTCGGCACTACCGAATTGTAATTATTATTTTTCTTGTAATTGCACTAGGGGTAATATCAGTTGGTATTTTTTATCCTTCTCAGGAGGATAAGGTTCAAATACAATCAGGCCAATTCAATGACGAGGCTAGTGAACAAAGACCAGAAATTTCAAAAGACAAAACGGAGGATACATTTACTAAGAGAAACAATGGTAAATATAAGGGGAAATCTAGTATAGATGGAGTTGATCATAAACCTATAAGTAAAAGGAGCGATGACTCTAATGGTAAGGGACGATTACTATATGATGTGAGTAGTGTAGAGCGTTCTCATCCTTGGCGAGAGGTCTTTAAAAATATTTCTAGTACAGATTTGTTACATCAAAATGATGGGACTAGAGATTTTGATGATGATTATGAGGAAATGGATGATTTAAATAATATGAGCGATGATGAATGGGCGATTGTCAATGGTAATCTATCAAGTGAAAAAAAGGGAGTAAGGAAATATAGACGCACTAAGAATAAAACAATAAGAACAGATAGAAAGAAGCCTAAAGAGCTTAATGGCGATACGACTTACGATAAGATTAATAATTTTAGTAGTGCACGTGTTCCTTCAAAAATAGCTATTAATACTAATTTATCAAGCTTACAAGAACCAATTGAACTGGTGGGCATCATTGAAGGAAATCAAAATATAGCTATTTTACAAAAAGGATCAGAGGAACAGATGGTTACAGTAGGGAGTAGTTGGCAAGGAATATCCATATCTAATATTACTGCAAGTGGTGTAGAAATCATTGAAGGAGGTTCGTCGCGATGGCTAAAAATCGAGTGATCATAAAAATAGTTATATTAATAGTTGCACTAATATATTTTTTATTAGCACAAATGTTAGTTGTAACAGGAAATACTATAGAAGATAAGGTAATAAAAAATGTAGGAAATAATGCAACAAATAATTCAGTAAAGAGCGTAGAACCTAATAAAGATAAAGAAACAATTACAATATCTGTACGCAATGCCTCTTTAAAGGATACTGTGTTAGGTATTTGTCGCAGTTATGGTATATCAGTTATCGGAGTAGAGTCATTAAAGGGCAATATTACGGCAAGTGTAAAAGGAGAGTCTCCAGAAGAGATTATAAAAGAGCTAGGGCGGTTATATCATTTTACGGTAACAAAACAACATAAGACTCTTCTTATTGAATCTGAGGATACTGCACTAGAGAATAGAGAGCTCTATGTAGTTTCTCCTGAACATCTGCCTGCAGAGTCTTTATCAAATATAATGGGAACAATAGTAAAAAATGATAAAATGGCTGTGCTTTCAGAACAAAACGAAGTAATTATGCATTTAACGAGCGGAGAAAAGAGGCGTGTAGAAACCCTAATCAATGCAGTTGACAAGGAACCTAAACAAGTACAATTAGAAGCAACCATCATTGCTATGGAACAATCTTATGCAAAAGAGCAAGGGTTTAGATGGTCATGGCTCAGCTTGACTGGACATGGAGAAGATAAGACTAATTCCTATGGGGCTGTTACCTTTGGTAAAACACCAGGCGGTGAAGCTTACAAATTTTTTGTAAAACCTGAGTTAAGTTTGATGGAAAGTTCAGGAAAAGCGGTTCTAATCGCTAAACCATCCATTATGGCCCTCAATGGTGAGACTGCACATATATTAATAGGTGAACGTATCCCTGTTATAGAAGAGTCAGAGGTGAATGGAGAGCGCAAGCGATCTACTCGCTATGAAGAGGTGGGGATTAAGTTAAACTATACTCCTATTATTACCGCTAATGGCGGTGTAGACGCAAAAATACATGCCGAGGTAAGTACACCGATTATGGTTTCGGAAATGAAAGCTTATAAAATTAGTACGCGGCAAGCACATACAAGAGTGCGTTTACAACCAGGAGAGGTACTTGTTATAGGCGGTCTTATGGATAATCGCGATCAGCACCAAATACAAAAGATTCCTATATTAGGAGATATTCCGTTATTGGGCAAATTATTTCGTCATAGCAGAAAAACAAAAGATTCTGTAGAGATGTTGATGTTGGTACGGGCAACTGTGGTATAATAAAGGATAAATGATTAGGAGGTTGTGAATGGAACGCATTCGAATGATAGGCCTTGGAAAATCATTTGGGGTGCGCCAAGTATTTTCCAATGTGTCCTTTGAGATAAAAGAAGGTGATCGCCTAGCTTTAGTAGGTCCTAATGGGGCTGGGAAATCGACCTTATTAAAATGCATATTAGGCTATGAAGATCTTGATGAAGGTAATGTAGTTAAGTCGCCTGTTGCAAGCATTGGCTACTTACAACAAGATGTAAATCTTGGTGATGATAGTTTAGCTACTGAGATTGAAAAGGCATGGGCTGATGTACATGCATTGGAAGAACAATTTAAAGAACTTACTACACGCTTAGAAACAGAAGCAGCTAGTGAATCTGATTTACAACGCTTAGATTATTTACAAAATCGCCTTGAATGGTTAGGTGGCTATGATTACGAGCAAAAGACTAAGCGCATCATTTATGGTCTTGGCTTTACTGATGAGGATTTAGATAAACCAGCAAGCGCTTTTTCTGGTGGTCAAAAGACTCGAATTAATTTAGCTAAAGCATTGGTACGGCGTCCAGACTTTTTATTTTTAGACGAACCAACTAACCATTTAGATATGGACATGTTAGAGTGGCTTGAAGGGTATTTGTCTGCCTATCATGGTGGGATTCTCATTGTCAGCCATGACCGTTATTTCTTAGACCGTATTGTCACTGGTGTTGTAGAATTGGATAACCATAAGGCTACAACTTATCGTGGTAATTACAGTCGTTATATTCAGCAACGAGATGAACGGTTGAAAGCGGATATGGTAGCCTATGAGAAACAACAGGAGTACATCAAAAAGACAGAGGCTTATATAGATAAATACCGGGCAGGTATTAAATCTAAAATGGCTCGTGGTCGTCAGTCTCAATTGAATCGTTTAGAACGACTTGATGCACCGGTAACTTCACATCATTTACAATTTTCTTTTCCCCCTGCTGCGATGAGTGCCGATAAGGTTCTTGTTCTAGATCATTTATCAGTAGGATATGGTGAAGATCCTATAATTGATGATATATCACTCGTAGTACGACGTGGAGAATCAGTAGCCCTTATTGGACCTAACGGGGCTGGTAAATCGACACTCGTAAAAACTATAGTAGGTGAATTATTCCCTGAGAATGGTCACGTAGATATTGGTAACCGCGTACAAGTGGGATACTTCTCACAAGAGCATGAGGAATTACATGATTCTTGGCAGGTAGTAGAAGAGGTTATGAACCATTTTAACTATACTGAAGAAAAAGCCCGCAATGTATTAGGCTCATTTCTATTTAAAGGGGATGATGTATTTAAGCTAGTAGGAGACTTATCCGGTGGTGAGAGAGCTCGGTTAGCATTGTTAAAATTATTCCTTCAAGGAGATAATTTCCTTATCTTAGACGAACCGACAAACCATTTAGATATTCCAACGCGTGAAATTGTAGAAGAAGCATTACAACAATTTGAAGGTACTTGCTTTATTATTTCTCATGACAGATATTTTTTGGATCAAGTTTCTACAAAAACCATTGTTCTAGATGATGGAAAAATTACTGAATATCTCGGTAATTACTCGTATTACAAAGAAAAGTTAAAAGAACAGGAAGATTTGTTAGCCATAGCTAACGAGCAAAACTTAGAAAACAGTGTTAGTGATAATAAACATACTTCTATTAATGAACCTATACTTTCAGTAGAAGAATCTATAGAGGCATCGCAGAAGAAGCCGAACGCCTATATGATAGAAAAGCAATTAGCTGAGGTGGAATCTGAAATTGCTCGATTAGAAGCAACTATGAAAATGTATGAAGTTCAATTAGCTAATCCTGTAGTACAGCAAGATTTAGATGAAATGTCCAAAATTTCCATACAAATTGAATCTACACAAAGTGAGTTAGATACATTGTATGAGAAATGGGAACGATTATCTGAATAACTTATAATAGTATATATTATTATAGAGTTATTTTAATTGACAAAAAATTAAAAACTCTAATAATATAGATATAGATTTAAAGTTTTATGTTTCAAAGGAAGGGTGTAGCATGAATAAATCCATGTTAAAAAAAGCAGCCATTTTTGGTCTTGCTGGTGTAATGGCAGTTGCTGCTGGTTGTGGCAGTAATAAAGATGCAGGTAATGCAAATAGCAATGAGGCTAAAATTGCATTGTTAACAACAACAACTGGTGGTGCAGCAGCATATGGTGAGTCCATTAAAGCTGGTGCAGAATTGGCAGTAAGCGAAATTAACGCTGATGCAAATGCTGTAAAAATCAACTTATTAGTAGAAGATACTAAAGGTGATAAAAACGAAGCAATTAATGCAATGAATAAAGTAATTTCTAAGGATAAAGTTGTAGCTGTTATCGGCCCAATGTTATCTGGCGAAATGATGGCAGCAGGTCCTGTAGCAAACAAAAGCAAAATCGTAGCTCTTGGCACATCTACAACTGCTGAAGGTATTACAGATATCGGCGATTACATTTTCCGTAACGCTGTACCTGAATCCTTGGCAGTAGATACTGCAATTAAAGAAGCACATAAAACTTTAGGCTTCAAAACTGCAGCTATTATGTACTCCAACAACAATGACCAAATGGTATCTGTAAATAATACAGCTCGTAAAGCATTGGAAGCTGAAGGTGTACAAATTGTTGATACTGAAACATTTGCAGATAAAGATACTGACTTCTCTGCACAATTAACTAAGATTCAACAAGCAAAACCTGATGTTATCGTAGTTGCTTCTCTTTACCAAGAAGGCGCATTAATCATGAAAAAAATGCGTGAAATGGGTATGAATCAACCTGTAATTGGTTCTAATGGTTTCAACAGCCCTGAATTCATTAAAATTGCAGGCGCTGCAGCTGATGGTGTTATCGTAGGTACACCTTGGTTCCCTAACAAAGACGATCAAAAGGTAAAAGACTTCCGTAAAGCTTACAAAGATAAATACGGTAAAGAACCAGACCAATTCGCAGCTCAAGCTTATGATGCAGTATACCTCTATGAAGCAGCTTTGAAAAAAGCAGGTTCTACTACAGATCGTGAAAAATTCCGCGAAGCTTTGAAAAATATTGCTGACTTCGTTGGTGTAACTGGTCAATTCAAGTTCAACGAAAAACGCGATCCTTCCATGGAAGTTCAAGTTTTACAAATTAAAAACGGTCAATTTGACGCATTAAAAAAATAAAAGTTGAGGTAATATAGTGTTTTTACAACAATTAGTTAACGGGTTAACCCTCGGTAGCTTATATGCTGTACTCGCTATTGGCTTAACACTTGTGTTTGGCGTTTTAAATATCATCAACATGGCACACGGAGGCATCTTTATGATAGGTGCCTTCGTTGGTCTTTTTATGGTAACTGTTTTTGACGTTAACATTTTTGTAGCCCTTATCGTAGCTATGGCTGTCGGTGCTATCCTCGGTTATCTTTTAGAATTTGTGGCGCTTCGTCCACTCCGCAAGAAAAAGGTGTCTCACTTGGCACCACTTATTAGTACCATTGGTGTTTCTATTTTCCTTGAAAGTTTGGCATTATTGCTTTGGGGCCCTCAAACAAGATCTTTCCCACCAGATTATATTGGTGGCCTAATCGACTTTGGAGCTTTCAAAATTTCCATGGTACAAATTATTGGCTTAGGCGTTTCTGTTGTGTTAATGTTAATTCTTAATGTAGTTATTAAGAAAACTAAAATTGGTAAGGCTATCCGCGCTGTATCCATGAGCACTGAAACGGCAGCTTTGTTGGGTATTAATCCAACCATGATTATATCTGTTACTGTTATGATTGCATCTGCCTTAGGTGCTGCTGCAGGCGTATTAGTAGGTTTGTCCTTTAATGCTATTGAGCCTACAATGGGCGTTATCATCGGCTTTAAAGGCCTTGCAGTGCTTATCTTAGGTGGCCTTGGTAATATTACAGGCGCTATGGTTGGCGGCTTCATTTTAGGCGTAGCAGAAATCTTCTCTGTTGCCTATGGCGCATCTACATTCCGTGATGCTGTGGCCTTTGGCCTCATCATCCTATTATTATTCTGGCGCCCACAAGGCTTGTTTGGTTCTAAAGATAAAGGGGGGAGACCATAATGGATTTATTGAATCCGTATTATCTACAGATCGTGATGTTCTTCATCATCAATGCCATCATGGGTATCTCTATTTACTTTACACTTGCAAGTGGTCAGCTTTCTTTAGGGGCTGCTGGCTTTATGAGCGTTGGTGCATATGTAGGCGCTATCCTTTCTTTGAAAGCTGATTTGCCTATCGTTGTAGGCATCATTGTTGGTGGCCTAGTTGCTAGCTTTGTAGCCGTTATTATCGGCTTGCCAACAACACGTCTTCGCGGTTTATATCTTGCCATTGCTACTCTTGGTTTTGGCGAAGTTGTGCGTGTTATTTTCTTGAATTTGGACATTACTAATGGTGCGTTAGGCCTTTCTGGTATTCCATCTATTCCTCAAGAATTAACAAATTTAGCCTATGAACTTGATATCGATGGTTTAATGGGCATCGATGCTGTTGCATGGGGCAACTTAATGGCTATTATTATTTTGCTAATCATTTTAGTATTGATTATTGCCTTCTGTGTGCGCATTAATAATAGTCGTGTTGGTCGTGCCTTTGCAGCGATTAAGGCGGATGATCATGCAGCAGAATTAATGGGGATTAACGTTGTATACTACAAGATGATGGCCTTTATCATTGGTGCTTTCATCGCTGGTATTGGCGGTGGTTTGTATGCTCATATTACAAACTTTATCAATCCTACAGACTTTAGCTATCACAAGGTAGTACAAATCTTATTGTTCCCTGTATTTGGTGGTTCTAATGTAGTATGGGGCTCCGTATTAGGTTCTTTTATTCTTACATTATTGCCAGAAGTATTACGCTTCTTATCCGATTATCGGGACATCATCTATGGTGCATTACTAGTCATCTTGATGGCAGTTCGTCCAGATGGTATTTTAACAGAATCTATGGTAGACAAAATTAGTCGTAAATTAGGCTTTAAGAAAGCACCATATATTCCTGAATCACAAGTATTAACAGAACGTTTTGAAGCGTATAAACGTAAACAAGAAGAAAAACAAGGATAGGAGGGAACTGAATGCTATTAGAATTAAATGACGTAAGTAAAAGCTTTGGTGGCGTTGCAGCTCTCACAGGTATATCCTTTGGTGTAAAACAAGGTGAAGTATTTGGTGTTATTGGGCCAAATGGTGCTGGTAAAACTACATTATTTAACTTGATTACTGGTGTATTCCCTGTAAGTTCTGGCGAAATCGTATTTGATGGTATGTCTGTTGTAGGCATCAAGCCTCATAGAACGGTAGAAATGGGGATTGCCCGTACATTCCAAAACATTCGTCTCTTCGGCAATATGACAGCTTTGGAAACAGTGTTAACTGGTATGCATTGTCGTACTGGATCTGGCTTCTTGTCTAGCTTCTTGAAAACAAAACGCCAACGCATCGAAGAAGAGCGTTGTCGTGGCATTGCGTATGAATTTTTAAAACTCGTAGGTCTTGAAGACGATGCTGAAGAGGTTGCTACATCTTTGCCGTATGGTAAACAACGTCGCCTTGAAATTGCTCGTGCCTTGGCTACACATCCTCAATTAATTTTGCTAGATGAACCAGCAGCAGGTATGAATGATAGTGAAACAGAAGCGTTACGCCAATTGATTGGTAAAATTCGCGACCTTGGTATTACTGTTGTAGTTATTGAACATGCCATGGAATTAATGATGAATATTTGTGATCGTTTGGTAGTGTTCAACTTTGGTAAAAAGATTGCTGAAGGTACACCTCAAGAAATTCAAAACAATGAGGCTGTAATTGAAGCATACTTAGGGAAAGAGGAGGCGTAATATGTTAAAGCTAGAAAACATCGTGGCTGGTTATGGACATATTACAGCCTTAAAAGATATCAGTTTAGAAGTACCACAAGGTTCTATTGTATCCTTGATTGGTGCTAATGGTGCTGGTAAGTCTACAACTATGAAGACCATAATGGGCCTTGTAAAGCCAACATCTGGTAAAGTATTATTTGAAGGCCAAGATATTACTGGTCATAAAACACATCAAATTGTACATGGTGGTATTTCTTTAGTTCCTGAAGGTCGTCAAATCCTTCAAGATATGAGCGTTTATGAAAACTTAGAAATGGGTGCTTATATCCGTAATGATAATGAGATTGAAGAAGATATCAAAAAAGTATTTAAACGCTTTCCAATCCTTGATGAACGTAGTTATCAATTAGGTGGTACACTATCTGGTGGTCAACAGCAAATGTTGGCTATTGGTCGGGCCCTTATGGCACGTCCAAAATTGTTATTATTGGATGAACCATCTATGGGTCTTGCACCATTAGTAGTAAACGAAATCTTTGAAACTATCAAAGAGATTAGTGCTGAAGGAACTACGGTTCTTTTGGTAGAACAAAATGTACGACAAGCATTAAAAATAGCTGATTATGCGTATGTATTGGAAACAGGTAAGATGGTATTATCTGGTCCTGCTGACGAAGTACGTCATGATCCTCGCGTTATGGAAGCATATTTAGGCGGTCGTGTTGAATAATTAATACTTTGAGTCGATAGACTTATCTAAAATTTTTAATAAGGTGTATATACTAGAAAACTAGTATATACACCTTATTTTTTTATTTAATCAATAAAATTGATGAGTGTTTGATGATTTTATGAATCGACTATGAATTGAGTTTATATATTTTTTATTTATATATCTAAAATTAATGAAAAAAACGAGTGAAATATGAGTGAAATGCGTAAAAAAATACACATAATTAAATGGTGAAAACCTTATATTTACGCGATTTATTCTTAAAGGTTTAATGAAGTTAGCTCAGAACGGTCTGCGTTTATGGAAGAAAGTTTAAAATAATGATAAAATAACTTAACCGATTTTTTAGGATTAATAATTCTAAAAAAATAAAGTGTTGTATTGAGTGAGTTGAATGTAAATCAAAGAGGTAAAATATGAATAAAAAACAGTATATGATGATGGCCGCATTCTTATGTGCCACAACAACATCCATGGCTGCACCTGTTAATGTAACAGCTGAACAGTCTTACGATTCTAAAATATTACAAACTGAAGGACACGCACCACTAGAAACTAGTGCATCTGTAGTGAGCTCTGATAAGGTGTATCGTCTACGACAAGGTGATGAACTAACTATTCAAGTTGTACAACAAGCAGATCTTGGTACACGTAATGGTAACGATATTATGTACACTGTTCGTCCTGATGGATATGTATCATTCCCTATGGTGGGACCAGTGAAAGCAGATGGTTTAACCGTCGATGAGTTTACCGCCCAATTACAGCAAGGTTTATCTCGGTACATTATTAATCCGGATATTACTGTAAATGTTACAAAACTCGGAGGAGTTCGGGTGTACGTATTCGGTGAGATTAATAAGCCTGGTGCTTATACATTGACTAAGTCTAGTACTGTTCTTGATGCGATTGGTGCTGCTGGTAGCTTTAACTGGGATACAGCTAAAAAGAAAATTTACTTAATTCATCAAGACAATCCTGAAAAACCAATTCCTATTAATTTAAATCGCATGTTACAAACTGGAGATATGTCCGAAAACTATATTATGCGAGAAGGGGATGTTCTTTACTTGACTAAAAATAGTCGTATTAACTTTGCTCGTGATATTGCTCCAATTTTGACTAGTGCATACATGGTATCACGTATCGGTAAGGATTAAGGATAGGGTTTATCTCACATATAAGGGGGCGTTCTTTTGCGTTCATATTTATTACCAGCCATACTGTTTATTGCCGATATTGCGACGATTGTTATTGTTGCTTTCATTAGTTTATTTATTAGATTTGATGGCTATATTGAACCTCGATATATTGACCAAATGGTAGACGCATTGCCAATATTGCTTATTTCGTATATGTTGATGTTCTTGCTTATGCATTTGTACACGCGTATTTGGCGTTATGCAGGGATGCGAGAGGTATTGGCAGTATTTGTCGCTACGACAGTAGGTACAGCAATCTTTTACTCCTCTATGTTTGTATTTGGTAAATCATTACCAAGATCAATCTATTTTATTACTTGGTTCCTTACAACTGGTGCAGTAGGTATGGGACGTATGTTGCTACATTATGTGGCGCTTCACTATAGTAATGGGGATGATGGTGAAAGTGGCCAAGTAAATACACTCATTATAGGTGCTGGTGATGCTGGTGCAATTATAGCTCGTGAAATTGAACGGTATCATAAGCGTTCAAGACGTATTATTGGCTTTGTTGATGATGATATGTATAAACATAACCGGTTGATGAATGGTTTTAGAATTTTAGGGAATCGTGAAGATATTCCAATGCTTGTAGCAAGATATAAGGTTGAAGAAATTATCATTGCTATGCCATCGGTAAAACGTGATGTTATTCGAGAAATCATGGAAATCTGCTCACCTCTAAAATGTAAAATCAATACATTACCTGGGATGTACCAATTATTAGATGATGAGGTTTTAGTATCTCATTTGCATCCTATTTCCATTGAAGATTTATTGGAACGTGATGAGATTCATCTAGACACATCAAAAGTAGAACCATATTTGAAAGATAAAGTCGTTATTGTTACGGGTGCAGGTGGTTCTATTGGCTCTGAAATTTGTCGTCAAGTATTACGGGTAAGACCTAAAAAACTATTGTTACTTGGTCATGGTGAAAATAGTATTTATCTTATTCACCAAGAGTTGCGTTCAATTGTGCCTGAAGGTACATTGGTTCCCATTATTGCTGATATTCGAGATAAAAATCAGTTAGACCAAATCTTTACCGATTATGAACCAGATGTAGTATTCCATGCAGCAGCTCATAAACATGTACCGCTTATGGAAATCCAACCGATTGCAGCGGTGTTAAATAATATTTATGGCACTCGTAATGTGGCAGATGTAGCGGGAGCACATGGTGTTGAGCGATTCGTTATGATTTCCACAGATAAAGCGGTAAATCCAACAAGTGTTATGGGGGCTACGAAACGGGTGGCAGAAAAGGTTGTACTTGGTATGAATCACAAGTACGATACAAAGTTTATTACTGTTCGCTTTGGTAATGTTCTTGGTAGTCGCGGTTCTGTTATTCCATTATTCCGCAAACAAATTGAAGCTGGAGGACCTGTAACAGTTACAGATCCTGAAATGACTCGTTACTTTATGACTATTCCAGAAGCAAGCCAACTTGTATTACAAGCTGGTGCAATGGGAAATGGTGGTGAAGTGTTCTTATTAGATATGGGTGAACCAGTAAAAATTGTTGATTTAGCGAAAAATATGATTCGTCTTTCTGGATTTGAGCCTGATAAAGATATTCGCATTGAATTTACTGGTTTGCGTCCAGGTGAAAAGCTATATGAAGAATTATTGACTGCTGAAGAAGGTACTAATACAACTACACATAAGAAAATCTTTGAAGCTGCCTTAGAAGATGTAAATCAAGAATGGTTAAGCCGTGAAATTGATCGCTTTGAAACATGTAAATCTGACTTGGATGTAATCAATGTATTACAAGACATCGTTCCTACATATCATCCAAATCATAATGTATAACAATTTAGTTACAATCATTTATTTAGAGCTGTAGTCTACGTGAGAGGGAGATATACAGTAACTATTCCTAAGAGGGAGAGACCCTGTTGTTTGTATACTTTCACAGAAAGGGGTATATGGGTGGAACAAATTATTGATTTAAAAGAGGTCGGTAGAGTCCTCGTTAAACGACGTCGTAAGATTATCAATATTACGGTAGCATGTATAGTATTGGGTGGTGCATATGGTCTCCTAGCACCATCTACATATCAATCTACATCTATGTTGCGCATTAAACAATCTCAAGGATTAAGTAATTCTGTATTATCAAGTGCTAATGGTTATTCTGATTCTATGGCACGCCAATTGATGAATACAGATGCAGAAATCTTAAAGAGTCGTAATGTTGTAGAACCTGTTATTTCAGCGATTGAGGATCCAGAGGGAACAGGTAAAGCACCTACATACGAAGAGTTTGTTAAAACGCGTATCGAAACAAAACCATATAAAGAAACTGAATTATTACAAGTGAGTGTCACAGGTAAAAGTCCAGAGCAAGCACAAGAGGCAAATCAATTATTAATTGATACATTCTTGAATCGCTTAGCAGACATTTCACATGTTGAGCAACGGACGACACGGGAGTTCTTGCAAAAACGCGTAGTAACTGCAAAAGAAGAATTGGAGCAAGCAGAAAAGAAATTGCAACAATTCCAAGTGGATAACAAGGTTTACTCCACCGCAGATCAAATGAAGGGCTTAACGGATAAGATTACCCTTATCGATCGTGAGAAAGCTCAAAACCAATTGGATTTGGAAACGGCGCAAGCGGCTTTAGGCAGTATTAATGAGCAATTAGGCTCTGCAGGTAAAAGTATTGCTGATAGTGCCACTGTTCAAGCATATAAAGGACAATTAGCCGACTTAGAATCTCGTAAGGCCTCCTATGTTGGTAAATATACTGATGAGCATCCGGCAATGAAAGAGATTAACCAACAAATCGAAGAAGCTAAGAGTGGTTTAAATGCTGAAATTAATGCTATTGCATCTCAACAAGCACCATCTAGCAACTCTGCACAGCAAGGTTTGTTAGCAGATAAATTCAGAAATGAAGCGGCTTTAGCCGTAGCACAAGGTAAAGAATCTACATTAGCTAATCTTGATAAAGAGAACGAAGAGGCTATGAAAAACCTACCTGAAAAAGAACGTGGCTATATCCAGGCAAAACGTGATGTTGATGTAGCCCAAGACATTTACGAAATGCTATCTAAGCGTTTGGAAGAAGCTAAAGTAGCTGAAGTAATGGTACCAAATGAAGTTCAAATTGTAGATGCTCCTACATTGCCAGAAAAGGCTATTGCACCTCGTAAAATCCTTATTTTATTAGGATCTGCAATTTTGGGTTTTATCTTAGGCTGCCTTTACACATTGGGTCAGTTCTTCTGCAACCGCAAGGTTCAATCGGTACAAGAAATCAATGATATTCTTGGCATTGAAAATTTAGGTGTTATTCCAAATCATGAAAAAAAGGAATATGAAGAACCAAGCAATCGTATTGTAGCATTGTGGCGTAAAGTGAGAGGTTAATATGATTAGACTAATTTCTAATGAGCGTGGGGATACACCACTTGTAGAAGCATATCGTACATTGCGTAGCAATTTACAATACGTATGTAATCAACATAAATGTAAGATCATTTGTATCACCGCTGCTACTAGTGGAGAAGGCACCTCTGAGGTAGCGGCTAATACGGCATTAGCTTTATCGAAGAATAATAACAAAGTTCTTTTGGTAGATGGTAATTTACGTAATCCAGTTCAGCATGTAGCATTCAACGTGCAAAATAAAGGCCTTACTAACGCAGTTATTATGGATGAAGATTTGACGATTCATCGCAATATTGTCCCTCATTTAGATGTGCTTACTGCAGGCGAAATAGTTGAACATCCTTCTGAAGTCGTAGATTCTAGTAAATTATCTACAATATGGGATTATATCCGCGACGAATATGATGTAGTTATCATTGATACACCACCAGTATTAGATGTTACGGATGCCATTGTATTAGCTGAAAAATCTGATGGTGTTATGCTTGTTGTTAAAAATGAAGTCGCAGGTCCTAAAGATTTAATAGAAGCTAAGAAACGACTTACTCAAGTTGGAATTCCTTTATTAGGTTCTATCGTCATTGATGTGTAGTCAATAATTTAATATATATTCCATTAGATAAATCAAGCGTATCGACAAGGTACAGAAAGTAATGAGGTGATGTATATGAAAATTAATTTTTCCCCTCCTGATATTACAGAGTTAGAAATCAATGAAGTTGTTGAAGCCTTAAAGAGTGGTTGGATTACAACTGGACCGCGTACTAAAGAATTGGAAAAAAAGATTGCGGCACAATTAGGTACACCTAAAGCTGTTTGTTTAAACTCTGCTACCGCAGCGCTTGAGATGTCTCTTCGTGTATTAGGTATTGGACCTGGCGATGAAGTTATTACCAGTGCCTATTCCTATACTGCTAGTGCAAGTCCTGTTGTTCATGTAGGGGCTACACTAGTTATTGTAGATACCCAAAAAGATTCATTTGAAATGGATTATGATGCAGTGGCTCGTGCTATTACACCAAAAACAAAAGCTATAATTCCAGTAGATATTGCAGGAGTACCTTGTGATTATGACCGTTTACGCTCTATTGTAAACGAAAAGAAATCGCTATTTACACCTGCCAATGATATTCAAAAAGCATTGGCACATATTCCTATCGTAGCGGACTGTGCCCATTCCTTTGGTGCTTCATACAAAGGTATACCAACTGGTAATGTAGCTGATTTTAGTAGTTTTTCCTTCCACGCAGTAAAGAACTTTACCACAGCCGAAGGGGGCTGTGCTACATGGCGACATATAGATGGTATTGATGATGAAGTCATTTATAAGCAATTCCAATTATTATCTTTGCATGGACAAGATAAGGACGCCCTTGCTAAGACAAAGGCTGGTGCATGGGAATACGATATTAAGGGTACATATTATAAATGTAATATGACCGATATTATGGCGGCTATTGGTTTGGCTCAATTTGAAAGATACCCAAAACTGTTAGCACGACGTAAAGAAATCATCGCAGCTTATGATGCAGGTTTTAAAGATTTACCTGTTACATTGTTACATCATTATACTGATGAGCATCAAAGTAGTGGCCACTTATATTTAGTACGATTAGATGGTCAAGATGCTGAATACCGTAATAAGGTAATTGAAGCTATGGCTGAAGCGGGTATTGCAACCAATGTTCACTATAAGCCAATTCCTATGCATACGGCTTATAAGAACTTAGGATTTACCATTGATGATTATCCAAATGCTTATAATCAATTTAAAAATGAAATCACATTGCCTCTTCATACATTGCTAACGAATGAAGAAGTGCAATATATCATTGAAACATTTAAAAGGATTATTACCGAATGTTAGTAAAAAACTTTCACGATCTACCACAAGAGTTGCAGTGTGAAGAGGTGCGTCCATATTTTGAAATATTGAATCAAAGACGAACAAGCCTTCTTTGTAAAAGCATATTTGACCGTGTTATAGCCGCAGGGATGCTCATTATTTTAAGTCCTGTATTTCTTGTGTTAGCTATCATGATTAAACGGGATAGCGAAGGAGAGGTTTTCTTTCGTCAAACACGGGTTACACAGTATGGCCGCACCTTTGGAATCTATAAGTTCCGAACTATGGTAAAAAATGCGGAATCATTAGGTGCTCAAGTTACATCACAAAATGATATGCGCGTTACAAAGGTAGGCAATATGCTTCGTAGCTGTCGTCTTGATGAATTGCCTCAGTTAATCAATATCCTATTAGGAGATATGAGCTTTGTTGGTACAAGACCAGAGGTGCCTCGCTATGTGGCGGCTTACACAAATGAAATGAAAGCAACTTTGTTATTACCAGCAGGGGTAACAAGTGTTGCAAGTATTGCTTATAAAGATGAAGATCAACTTTTACAAAATGCTAAAAATGTTGATGAAGTATATATCAATGAGGTTTTACCAGGCAAAATGGCTTGGAATTTAAAGAGTATTAAAGAGTTTTCATTTTTACAAGATATTAAAACGATGATTGATACCGTACTAGCTGTTTTACGTTAAGAGAGGTTCCTATGAGTACATCTATGACAAAGGAAATACAAGAAAAAGAGCTTAGTATGTTGCTGTACTTTAAAGAGTTTTGTGACAAACATAATTTGCGCTTTTATCTCTGTGGCGGTGGCCTCATTGGGGCAATACGTCATAATGGCTTTATCCCTTGGGATGACGATTTAGATTTATTTATGCCACGTCCAGATTATGAAAAATTAGCTGAATTATGGCCTAAATATGCAGATACAGAACGGTATACCTATTGTCGAACTGATCGAAATCATATTTATCATGATGCGGGTGCTTCTATTCGAGATAACAACACGACATTTATTAATCGTCATAGTATGCACGAAGATATTTGTCATGGTTTAGCTCTTGAAATCATGCCCATTGATGGCTGTGCACCAGGTAAAATTAGTCGAGCGCTACAACTTATGTGGGCTATGACCTTTGCACTTTTTAATGCACAACGTTTACCGGATAATAAAGGACCGATGTATCGTGCATTAGCAGGATGTATTTACAAGGTATTCTCTAGTCAGTCATTACGTTACCATATATGGCGATTTGCAGAGAAGCAAATGACCAAATATGATTTTAATACGAGCAAGGAGTGTACTGAGTTAATTGGTAGTTTAAAAGGCATGAAGTTGCGTCATCCTCGCGAAGACTTTGCTTCTGTTGTATATAAAGACTTTGAAGGTCATCAGATACCTGTTATGAAAGGGTATGAAAGATATTTACGTCTTATTTGGGGCGACTATATGCAATTACCACCAGTAGAACAGCGTGTAGCAAAACATGATGCTGTGTTTGCTGATTTACATACACCTTACAAGGAGTATAGAGGCATACATTATGCCAAGAACGAAGCTCAACCTTAAGGAGGGCCTATGAAACGAATAGCAGTAATCTTTGCGGGTGGCGTAGGTGCTCGAATGAATAACAGCAAGACGCCAAAACAGTTTCTAGAATGGAACGGTAGACCTATTTTGATTCAAACTTTAGATGTGTTTGAACAAACCGACTCTATTGACGGTATTGTTTTAGCTTGCAAAGCAGAGTGGATTGATCATACTAAAAACCTCATCAAAGAGGCTGGTTTACAAAAAATTGTATCCATTGTTCCAGGTGGAGACAGTGCTTTAGACTCTCAATATAATGGATTGACAGAGGCAAAACGATTATTTCCTAATGAAGAGGTTACCGTATTGATTCACGATGGTGTTAGGCCACTTGTGGATAAGGCAACAATAGAGAGAAATATTGAATCTGTAGAAACAAAGGGGTCTGCTATTACGGTTACACCTGCTATTGAAACCGTTATGGTTACAGATAATGGCTCTATAAACCGAATTTTAAATCGTAGTGAATGCCTTATGGCAAAAGCACCCCAAAGCTTTAAACTAGATGATATTTTATCGGTTCATGATAGAGCTAAAACAGAAGGCATCCATAATTTTATAGATTCTGCATCCATGATGATGCATTATGGATACACCTTGTATCCAGTATTAGGAGAAACAGAAAATATAAAGATTACTACACCATCTGATTATTATATGTTCACAGGTATTATTAAAAACCGTGAATTAGGAGGATTACAAGATGAGTAATTCCGCTATTAAACGCGAGTTAACAGCTTTATTACAAGACAAAGAGTACTTTGAATTCCTCCGCCATCAGCGCATTCTTGTGACAGGTGCGACGGGACTTATTGGCTCTATGTTTATAAAATTACTTATACTTGCTAATGAGACTTTTAACTTAGACGTAAAGGTAATAGGTCATGTACGAAGTCATGATAAAGCACAGGCTATATTAGGTAACTACTTAGATAATGATTCCATTACACTTATCGATGGTTCTTTAGAATCTATTGATGTGCCTTGTGATTATATCTTACATGGTGCAGCACCAACACAATCAAAGTTCTTTATAGAGCATCCTGTAGAAACGATTCGTACATCAATTCATGGTACTGAAGCTATGTTAGAACTCGGGCATCATAAAACGGTAAAAAAACTTGTGTACTTATCGAGTATGGAACAGTATGGTGTTCCTTATGAATCGGGACAGGTGATGACTGAAGAGCGATTAGGATATTTAGATCATTTAAATGTGCGTAGCTCTTATTCTGAAAGTAAAAGATTATGTGAGTGTTATTGTAAATCTTATGCCGTAGAATTTGGCGTTCCAGCTGTTATAGCTCGATTGGCACAAACTTTTGGACCTGGTGTTCCTGTTTCAGATAATCGCGTATTTATGCAATTCACTAAGAGTGCTCTAAAAAATGAAAATATTGTACTTCATACAAAGGGTGATTCTATGTCTAATTATTGCTATATTACTGATGCATTAACGGGCATTTTAACCCTTATGAAGGACGGAGAAGCTGGTGAAGCATACAATGTATGTCATGATGAGGAAACTCGATCTATAGCAAGTATTGCGCATCTAGTAGCAACTCATGTAAGTCATGATAAGAGTGAAGTCATTTTTGATATTCCAGAAGATGTACAAGGCTTAGGCTATGCGCCGACAGTGCACATGTTCTTGAGTTCAAAAAAATTAAAGTCCTTAGGCTGGCAGCCTAAGGTAACAATGGCGCAGGCTTATGTAAGATTTGCAGAATATATCCAAGAGGAAGGACTATGAAAAAGGAAATAATCATTGTTACCATCTCCCTTGGCAATGATGGAGCTGAACGAATTTTAACAGAGTTAGCTCGTCAATGGGTGCATGATGGTCACCATATTACGGTTATCCAAACAAGCCCTAATCGATATGGTAACGAATATGCTTTAGAGGAGGGTATTGAGCAAATCAAAATTCATACTACTAGCTCTAATAAAGTGATTCGTTTTATGCAAGAAATAAAAGAATTAATCAAGATCTTGAAGACAAGACCTAATGCTACATGCTTATCGTTCTTGTCTGCATCGAGTTTCATCTTGGCGATTAGTTCTTGGTTTGTAAGCAATCGCATTGTCTTTTCGGAGCGAAATAATCCGCGTAAGGTACCTATCGGTTGGCATCAACAAGCGCTGCGTAATTTTGCCTTTCGATTTGCTGATGCGTTAGTATTCCAAACGGAAGATGCACGTTCATATTTCCCTGAATCGGTACAAAAGCGTGGTGTTATCATTCCAAATCCTATTAATGGTAAATTGCCACCACCAATTGAGGGAGAACGGGAAAAGACAATCGTTACAGCATGTCGATTGCATCCGCAAAAGAATTTGCCTATGATGATCAATGCTTTTAGTATGCTAGCAGACGAGTTCCCAGAGTATAAACTCGTCATTTATGGGCAAGGCGTTTTAGAGGATGAACTACGAGCTCAAATTAAATCTCTTAATTTAGAGGATAGAATTTTATTGCCTGGCTTTGCTAGTAATATTTTAGAGAAGGTCGCACCTTGTTCTATGTATGTTTCATCATCTGATTTTGAAGGTATTTCAAACTCTATGCTTGAAGCGCTAGGCATGGGCTTGCCTACAGTTGTTACAGACTGTCCAGTAGGTGGGGCTCGTATGGTCATAACAAGTGGAGAGAATGGTATCTTGGTGCCTGTAGGAGATACACAGGCTATGTATGAAGCCATGCGTAGCGTTCTAAAAGACCCTGCATTGGCAACTAAACTTTCACGAGAAGCCATTAAGGTGCGTGACAAATTCCCACTATGCAAAATTGCTAAACGTTGGTTAGATGTTTTATGAGTTGTAAGGAGGAGAACCATTGAAGTTAAATATTACGGCTATTGCTGACCGCATGATATGGTTCATAACTCTAATTTTTTTAGTGTTGTCGTTGACCATTTCCTTTGCCCTTGGCGATGCGAATTATGGTGCCTATGTATTATTTGTATGCCTATTTGGACTTATTATTTGTTATCTCATTCGAGAGCGGGGAGTTATTAAATTTAGGCTTACCTGGATGCATGGTTATATGCTCCTCTTCATTGGAGCCTGTTATCTGAGTACTATTAATGCTATAGAGCCATCTGTAGCACTCAGTCGAAGCTTTGATATCGTCAAGATATTCTTTATGCTTATCATTCTATACATGTGTTATCAAGATAAAAAATCGGTGGACACATTATTAAAGATTGGTATGTGGACTGGTTATATAGTTTGTTTTTATACTGTATATTTCTATGGTTTAGATTATTTTATTACCGTTTTGTCATCTTCTGCTCGAATTGCCAATGATGCATTAAATGCGAATACAGTAGGTTTATTAGGGGCCAATGCGATCGTTATGACATTGTATTATATGTTGTATGATCGTCCTCGTTGGTGGAATATTATAGCCTTACCTACATTGGGTATTCTAGCGGCTACCGGCAGTCGTAAAGCGTTAGTGTTCGTTGTTGTTGGTACAGTCTTACTATTTGTATTTAAAAGTTTACGCAGTGCTAATGTAGTGAATTCTATTGCGAAAATTATAGGATCCTTATTAGCTCTTACGTTAGTTGGTATTGCAGTTTTACAATTGCCTATGTTTTCAGAGGTACTAGACCGTATGTCGAGTATGGTGGATGCCTTTTCTGGTACTGGTGGCGATTCATCAACTATTATCCGTATGGCTTTGGTTGATATTGGATGGGATTTATTTTATCAATCCCCTATAACTGGGGTTGGCGTAAATAACCCTTCAGTATTTACCTATTTCGTATACGGTAAAGAGAATTACTACTTACATAATAACTATATTGAACTATTAGCAGGTACAGGTGTAATTGGCTTATTGGCGTATTACTCAATGTATATATACATTGCCTATAACTTAATTCGTTATCGGAACTTTCATAGTAATGAATACGTAATGGTACTGATTCTATTCCTTTCTCAAATTGTTATGGATATGGGCATGGTTTCTTATGAAAGTAAAAGTACATATTTTTATATGATGATGTTTTATTTAGAGGTGCAATTGCTCCGGAAAGGACGTAAAAATGAAGCTCAGCAAGTTGTGTAAAGTTGGCATGTCCTTTTTAACAAAACCTTACTATCGCACGAGAGTATTGATCAAATTAGGTTATTATGACTCTTTATCTGATGAAGAGTTTTTAAAGAAGGTATTTCCTAAATACATGGGATATCCTTTAGATTTAGAGAATCCAAAAACTTTCAGCGAAAAGTTACAATGGCTAAAGGTTAATTATAGAGAGCCTGTACAAACGGTCATGGTAGATAAGCATGAGGCTAAAGGTTTTATTGCTCACCGTGTAGGTGATCAATATATAATTCCCACACTTGCTGTTTGGGATTCCGTAGAGAATATTGACTTTGATACGTTGCCTAATCAGTTTGTGTTGAAGTGTACACATGATAGTGGGGGCATCGTTATTTGTAAAGATAAGTCATCCCTTGATCGGGAAGCAGCCAAAGCTAAATTAAGAACATCCTTAAAACGGGATTATTCACGTATTGCTCGAGAGTGGCCTTATAAAGAGGTTCCTCGTCGGATTATCGCAGAGGAATACTTATCTGAATTAGGTAGCAATGAAATCTTAGATTATAAGATGTATTGTTTCCACGGTGAACCAAAGATGACTGTAGTTTGTTCTGACCGTTTTTCTAAAACTGGAACGCGTATGAACTTCTATGATATCGATTGGAAACCTATGGGAATTCATTTTGGTCATTATCCACCGTTGCCAACAGAGTTCCCGAGACCTGAAACATATGATGAGATGTTAAGACTTGCTACGGAACTTAGTAAAGACTGCCCGTTTTTACGTGTTGATTTCTATGAAATAAAGGGACGACTGTATATTGGAGAGTTAACGTTCTTCCCTGGTGCGGGATTAGAACAGTTTCGTCCTATATCAAAAGATTATGAATTGGGAGAGTGGTTACACCTTGAAACTGTACATCGGAGCTGATTTTGTTCCTACGGATATAAATAGAGTATTATTTGAAACTGGTAATGGAGAGGCTTTGGTTGGTAAGGAGTTACTGGGACTTCTAAAGGAATCTGATTTAAATGTATTTAATTTAGAGGTGCCTTTAACAGATGCATCTACTCCGATTAATAAATTTGGTAATAATTTAAAGTCTCCTACAAAAACAATCTATGGTTATAAAGCTTTAGAGCCTATATTTTTAACATTGGCTAATAATCACTCCTTAGATCATGGTGTAGATGGATTAACTACTACACTGGAGTTATTAAAAAAGCATGATATTAAAAATGCAGGTGCTGGTGCTAATGTAAAAGCAGCTAAAAAGCCATTTATCTTTGAAAAAGAAGGTATACGTATAGGATTTTACCTATGTGCAGAACATGAGTTTACCGTTGCTTCTTGTCATACAATGGGGGCTAATCCATTTGATGTATTAGAGAGCTTTGATGATGTAGAAGCTTTAAAGAAAACTTGTGATTATGTTATCGTCCTATATCATGGTGGGAAGGAGTTTTATCGCTATCCATCGCCAATGTTACAAAGATATTGCAGAAAATTTGTTGATAAAGGGGCAGACCTTGTAATTTGCCAACATAGTCATTGTATAGGTTCTCGTGAGGACTATAGTAAGGGGACTATTATTTATGGCCAAGGTAACTTTATCTTTAACTCCGAATCCTATATACATCATAAGGAGTTTGTAAAAGATTCCTTATTAATCAGTGTAGAGGCTACAAAGGATACCTTTGTTGTATCTGAAGTGCCAATTCGTGGTACCGAAAGGGGCACCCGTTTGGCTACTGAATCAGAAGCCCTTGAAACATTGACGGAATATAAAAAGCGAAGTGAAAACATTAGAGATGCTCATTTTGTTGTTCAAGCATATAAGGAGTTTGCTGATACTCATGTAAAGCGATATTTGCGTGAATTTTTAGGTAGATCTTTTATTATCCGCGCAATAAATGGATTATTTGGACGAAAATTAATGCAACTCATTTTAGGAAAAACAAGTTATTTAGCAATTCAAAATTACTTGGAATGTGAAGCTCACCATGAATTATTCTTGCGGGGCATTAAGAATATCAATAAAAAATAATGGATACAAAAATAGTAGCTGCTGCTAAATGGTCTGTCATAACAGAGGTTTTAGCAAAGCTTATTACACCACTAACAAATATAATATTGGCCCATATGCTAGCACCTACGGCATTTGGGATATTGGCAACAATTATGATGGTTATATCCTTTGCAGAAATGCTAGCTGATGCGGGATTCCAAAAATTTCTTGTACAGCATGAGTTTCAAAGTGATAAAGAAAAACAGGAGGCTACAGATGTAGCTTTTATTGCTAACTTAGTTCTTTCTTTACTCTTGTGGGGGGCTATTATAGTCGGTCGTGATGAACTGGCCGTATTAGTTGGAAATGATGGCTTAGGCATACCATTGGCCATAATGGGGGCCATGATTCCGCTCTCTGCTTTCAGTAGTGTACAAATGGCCTTGTATAGACGGGACTTTAACTTTAAGTTTCTTCTTAACATTCGGCTCATCACAATTCTGACTCCTATATTGATATCCATACCTATGGCGCTCATGGGATATGACTATTGGTCTTTAATCGCTGGTATGTTAGGGGCTCAGTTATTTACGGCTTTGGCCTTATTGAAGAGTAGGAAAAATCAAATCCATCTCTTCTTTAGTTCTCGAGTCTTTATGAACATGTTCAGTTATAGTGCATGGTCATTGGCTGAAGCATTTTCTATTTGGCTTACTGCATGGGTGGATACCTTCATTATTAGTCGCTTTTTAGATGCCTATTATTTAGGGATATACAAAATGCCTATGGCTATTGTTACAACTGTTATGGCCATGGCTACTTCATCTTTGGCGCCTGTATTATTTGCCGCTTTAAGTCGAGTTCAACAGGATGAACAGGCATTTTCCAATACATTCTTTACCTTCCAACGCTATATGGCTCTTTTTTTAGTACCTATAGGAATAGGCTTGTTTGTATTCCAAGACTTTGTTGTTGATCTCTTATTGGGACCACAATGGAAGTTAGCAGGTATTGTATTGGGATCTTGGGCCTTGAGTTCCGCTATTATGACAGTAACAGCGAATTTGATTTCTGAAGTATTCCGTGCAAAAGGAGTTCCTAATTTATCATTCTGGACTCAAATATTACATTTAGTTGTATTAATACCGGTAATATATATTTGTATTCAGTATGACTTTAGTACATTTGTCTATGCTCGTTCAATAGTACGTATGGAAATGTTAATGGTTGCCATGATTTTCTTAGCATTATTTATACATATGAGTGCCCTTCGGGTGATTACTAATATAGGTGTATATCTAATTACTGCATCTATTGTTGGTGCTCTTGCATATAGTATTTTACATTTATATGATGCGGTATGGTGGACTATAGCTTGTATGATTTTATGCGTTGTATTGTATGTAGTTATCTTATATCTCATACCATCTGAGCGCACTATTATCACTTCTGGCGTTGATAAATTATTAAGTAAAGTAAGACGATCATAATTAACAGAACTATGAAAGGAGTACATATGCTTTCAAAAAATGTAGACTTAAATAACACGGTGATCCTAGTAACGGGAGCCGCTGGATTTGTAGGGGCTAATCTTGTTATGTCCCTGTTATCTGAAGCAGAAGGAACTCAAATTATCGGAATAGATTCTGTTAATGATTACTATGACGTGGCCTTAAAAGATTATCGATTGCAACAAATTGATGAGATGAGCAAAGATAATAAAAATACGTGGATATTTAAAAAAGGGAATATTGCAGATAAGACCTTTATTGAAGAAATTTTCTCTACGTATAAACCACGTATTGTTGTTAATTTAGCAGCACAGGCGGGTGTGCGGTATTCTATTACGAATCCTGATGCTTATATTGAGTCTAATATTATTGGCTTTTACAATATATTAGAGGCTTGTCGTCATTCTTATGATAACGGTGAAAGTGGAGTAGAGCATTTAGTTTATGCATCATCGTCTTCTGTGTATGGTGCAAATAAACAAATTCCATACTCTACAGATCATAAAGTAGATAATCCCGTATCTCTTTATGCGGCTACAAAAAAATCAAATGAATTATTGGCTTATTCTTATGCCAAGTTATATAACATTCCTAGTACAGGACTTCGTTTCTTCACGGTTTATGGTCCTGCAGGGCGTCCTGATATGGCATACTTTGGTTTCACTAATACATTGCGTAGTGGCGGGACCATAAAAATCTTTAACTATGGTAATTGTAAACGTGACTTTACCTATATCGATGATATTGTAGAAGGCGTATCTAAGGTTATGTGTGCAGCACCAGAGCGTCGTAACGGAGCTGATGGATTGCCAGTACCACCATATGCTATCTATAACATTGGTAATAGCCATCCTGAAAATCTTCTAGATTTTGTACGTATTCTTTCAGAGGAATTGGTTTCTGTTGGTGTATTACCAGAAGATTACAATTTTGAAAACCATAAAGAATTAGTAGCTATGCAACCCGGTGATGTACCTGTCACTTATGCAGATACAAGTGCTCTAGAAGAAGATTTTGGATTCAAACCGAATACATCTTTACGCGAAGGGTTACGGAAATTTGCTATATGGTATAAAGAGTTTTATATGACGGAGGGCAAATAAATGAAGATTGCAATTGCTGGGACCGGCTATGTAGGCCTTTCAAATGGTGTTTTATTAGCACAACATAATGAAGTAGTAGCCCTCGATATTATTCCTGAAAAGGTAGAAATGTTAAATTGCAAAGAGTCACCTATTGTAGATGCAGAATTGCAAGAGTATTTGGCTACAAAAAAATTAAACTTTAAAGCTACCTTGGATCCTGTAGAGGCTTTTACAGGTGCTGATTATGTTATTATTTCAACCCCTACTAATTATGATCCTCAAAAGAATTTCTTTGATACCTCTTCTGTAGAGCAAGTTATTAAAACAGTACTAGATATTAATCCTGATGCTGTTATGGTTATCAAGTCAACTGTGCCAGTTGGGTATACAGTTCAAATGCGTAAAGAATTCAATACAGAAAACTTGATTTTCTCTCCAGAATTTTTACGTGAAGGTAAAGCTTTGTATGATAACTTACATCCTTCCCGTATTGTGGTAGGAGAAGACTCTAAAAGGGCTCGTTGCTTTGGTCAACTATTAGCTGATGGTGCCATCAAAGAAAATGTGCCTCAATTATATACGGATTCTACGGAAGCAGAAGCTATTAAATTATTTGCTAATACGTATTTAGCATTGCGCGTTGCTTACTTTAATGAGTTAGATTCTTATGCAGAGGTGCGTGGCCTTAGTACAAGCCAGATTATTAATGGTGTTTGTTTAGATCCTCGTATAGGCGACTTCTATAATAATCCATCCTTTGGTTATGGAGGTTATTGCTTACCAAAAGATACTAAGCAATTATTAGCTAACTATAATGATGTTCCACAAAATCTAATTTCTGCTATTGTAGATGCTAACAGAACTCGTAAAGACCATGTAGCAGATGTTATTATAGGAAAGAACCCAAAAATTGTTGGTATCTATCGCTTGACTATGAAAATGAACTCTGATAACTTTAGAGCATCTGCAATTCAAGGTGTAATGAAACGAATTAAAGCGAAGGGGATTGCAGTAGTTGTTTATGAACCGACTCTTGATGCAGAAGACTTCTTTAATTCCCCTGTGATTCGTAACTTTGAAGACTTTAAACGTGTTAGTGATGTCATAGTAGCTAACCGTTGGGATAAGAGTTTAGAAGATGTGAAGGATAAAGTTTACACAAGAGACATTTTTGACCGCGATTAATGTGAGTATACGTATTGTGGCGTTTAGGAGAGTAGTATGAAACGTTGGATACTATATATCCTGTTAGGGCTAATAGTATTTTTTATATGGGATAATTCGATGCAGAATGGTGGATCATCAGATGGATTTAGTTTACTTTTTGCAGAGACTTTGACTCCTATAGCAAATAAATTAGGCTTTCATGGAAATATATGGACCTTAAATAGGATTGTTCGAAAGTTGGCACATCTCTCAGAGTTTACAATCCTTGGTGGTGTTTTATATACGATTCTACGTCGATATATTACATATGGTACCGTAATTAAGACTGTAGGTTTAGGAATGTTGATAGCTTGTCTTGATGAATTTATACAAAGATTTTCACCAGGCCGTAGCTCTCAGTTCTCTGATATTTTGATAGACACAGTAGGTGTTGTTATTGGTATTTTAGTGGTGAAATTAGTCTATAATATCAGGTATAAGAGAAGTACATATAAAAATTAAATTGTTAATAATATACAGATGAGTGAAAAATACCTCATAATCTTAGCGATTATGAGGTATTTTTAATGAAGATAATATGAAAATATAAATAATATATTAAATAAACACATTATAATTTATTTATTTTTATATAAAAATCACTATACAAGCTACTTTTCCCTTGATATAATCATGAATAGAAAATGAAAAATAAATGAGAACAACATGAAATTTATAAAGAGAACGATATCTGTAAGGGGTTATCGTAAGTAGAAGGGAAAGAATATGAATCGCGTGGTTGACTTACATGGTTGCATTTTGCCAGCTGTGTTAGGGCCTCAAGGGCCACAAACAATGGCAGAATCAGTAAAAATGATAAAATCTTTGGCTGAACAAGGAATTACAGATATTTTCAGTACTCCTGATGTGACAGTATCTATGGATATGAATACTTGGGATGAAATGGAAACAACATTGAATGATGTAAAACTTGCAGTAGGTGAGCAACAAGTAGATGTTACTATTCACAGTGGTGCTCGTGTTTTACTTTGTGATGAAATGGTTGAATATATTGCTTCTCATCGCAATCAGTATTTGTTGGGTAATAGCCATTTTATGTTAGTAGCATTACCTGCAAATAGTAAGGTTCACCATATTAATGCATGGTTGCTAAGCTTACTAGATATGGGCATTGTTCCTATCATTAGTGAAGTAGAAACGCATCGCCAATTATTTACAAAACCAGAACAGTTATTGGAATGGGTAGATAAAGGGATTTTAATTCAATGTAACATGGCTTCCTTTAATCATAGTAATGCTAATTATCATAGAGCGATCGAACTATATCGTAATGGATTAATTCACTTCTTTGGCACTGGTTATTGTAGTGAAAGTGATGTACAAGCGCATCAAGGGTATGTAGAAGCTATTTCTAAATTAGACAGTACATACAAAAAAGATTTGTTGCCAAATATTCATCTCAATGAGCGCGATCTTTTAGCTGATCGCACATTCTATCCTACTGTTCCTTCTAGTTGGGTAGGTCAAAAATCTAACTTCTTGACTCGTCTATTTGGGTTTACATTATAATTTAAATAGGTTCTTTTATTCATGCTGTATTGGCATGGCTAAAAGAGCCTATTTTTACTTTATATTGTATTTGTTCTTGAAAACAACCACCATATATAGTATACTGAGTTAGCGGTAAAAAATAGAGAGTTTAGTCATAATTCTTTACATTTTTACATATAAATTTATAAAAAGTATGGTTTTCCATACTTTTTTCTATGTCTTAACATATATTCAGCGGTAACAAAATGGGGAGGTTGCCAATATGTTGCAGGTCATTAAACGGGATGGTACAAAGGTACCATTTGATAAGAATAAGATTGCTTTGGCTATAGAAAAAGCTGAGCATAGTAGTACAGGGTTGTACGAAGAGGGGTTGGCACAGCGTATTGCTGATGAAATTGAAGAATATGCTACAAAGCTCCAAAAAGACATGACAATTTATGCTATTGAAGATCAAGTGTATTATAAGTTGATTGAGTATCATAATCCTGCAACGGCACGTGCCTATGAAGGTTACAAAGCTGTTCAAGCTTTTAAACGTCGTCAAAATACCACTGATGATGATGTAATCGGTTTATTAGATCGCAGTAATGTCAGCGTTCTCGATGAAAATTCTAATAAGGATGCTGCCATTGTATCTACACAACGTGATTTAATCGCTGGTGAAGTATCTAAGGATATCGCTCGCCGTAAATTAATTCCTACAGATATTTTAGAAGCCCATGATAGTGGTGCTATCCATTTCCATGATATGGATTACATTATCCAACCTATGTTTAACTGTTGCTTGATCAATTTGGAAGATATGCTAACAAATGGTACGGTTATCAATGGTAAGAAAATTGATACACCTAAATCCTTCCAAGTTGCATGTACAGTAACAACGCAAATTATTGCCCAAGTTGCATCTGGTCAATACGGCGGTCAAAGTATTAATGGTATCGATCGCATCTTGGCGCCATTCGTACGTAAATCTTACGAAAAAATCCTTAACAATGTTATTGAAGAACAAGTTGAGATTTACGGGATGGAACCAAATATGGAAAAGGCTCGTGAAATTGCGTGGAAACGTACGCGTAAAGAGGTTAAGGATGGCATCCAAACTATCCAATATCAAATCAATACATTGATGACTACAAATGGTCAATCTCCATTTGTTACGTTGTTCATGTATTTTAAACCTGATTATGAATACGCTAAAGAGGCTGCTCTCATTACAGAAGAGATTTTACGACAACGCATTAAGGGTGTAAAAAATGAAGCTGATGTATATATTACGCCAGCATTTCCTAAATTGATTTATGTTCTTGATGAACATAATGTAACGCCTGATAGTCCATATTACTATTTAACTGAACTTGCTGCACAATGTACGGCTAAACGCATGTATCCAGATTACATTTCCGCTAAGAAGATGAAGGAAAACTATGAAGGTAATGTATTTAGCCCAATGGGATGTCGTTCTTTCTTATCTCCTTGGAAGGATGAAAAGGGGAACTATAAGTTTGATGGTCGTTTTAATATGGGCGTTGTAAGTTTGAACTTACCTCAAATTGGTATCTTAGCTCGCGGTAGTGAAGAAAGATTCTTTGAAATTTTAGATAAACGTCTTGAATTAGCGGAAAAAGCATTACTATTACGTTACAACTTATTAAAGGATGTAGTAAGTGATGTATCGCCAATTCATTGGCAACACGGTGCTATTGCGCGCCTAAAAAAAGGAGAGAAAATCGCTCGCTTCCTTACTGGTGGTTATGCAACAATTTCTCTTGGCTACATCGGTATTTATGAAGCAACTCGATTGATTACTGGTCAGTCTAACACAGGTGAAAAAGGGCGTGTATTCGCCATGAAAATTATGGATCGTTTAAATGATGCCATCAATCTATGGCATGATAAACATAATCTTGGCTTTGGTTTATATGGTACACCTGCTGAAAGCTTAACAAATCGATTCTCTTCTCTCGATCGTGCTCGCTTTGGTGTAATTGAAGATATTACTGATAAAGGGTATTACACTAATAGTTATCACGTTAATGTTCGTGAAGAAATCAATGTATTTGATAAGTTTAATTTTGAATCTGAATTCCAAAAGAAATCGACCGGCGGTTGTATTTCCTATGCGGAAATTCCGAATATGACTAACAATATCCCAGCTGTTTTGACTATGATTCAATATATTTATGATCATATTTCTTATGCTGAGTTTAATACCAAGTCCGACTACTGTCACGAATGTGGTTTTGATGGTGAAATTAAGGTCAATGAACATAATGAATGGGAATGTCCTCGTTGCCACAACACAAACCGCGATAAATTAACTGTAATTCGTCGTACTTGTGGTTATTTAGGTGAAAACTTCTGGAACGAAGGTCGTACGAAAGAAATCAAAGATCGTGTAATGCACATTTAAAATTATTAGAATTATAGTTACTATAAATACATGGTAAAAGCTGTGCCTAGCGCACAGCTTTTACTATACATGTGAAAAATTGAAATATATCTATATAGTGTTGATCAAAGTTGATATGCACTACTATGGAGGTAATTATGAGATATGGGCAAATAAGACAATATGATATTGCCAATGGAGAAGGAATTCGTACATCTATCTTTGTGACTGGATGTACGCATTGTTGTTATAACTGCTTTAACGAAGAATACCAAGATTTTAATGCCGGTAAAGTATGGACACAAGCTGAAACAGATCTAGTTGTTTCTTATGTTAAGAATCCTAACTGCTCAGGTTTAACTTTATTGGGTGGAGAGCCTTTCCAAAATGTACAAGGTTTATTACCTGTAGTAAGAGCTGTACGAGGGGCTGCACCAGAAAAGAAAATTTGGGCCTATTCCGGGTATGAAATAGATGATATTTTAGAGGATGAGTTGCGAAGTGCTTTATTACAAGAAATTGATATCCTCGTAGATGGTCGATTTGTAGATGAACTTAAAGATCCAGCATTACGATTTAGAGGTTCATCTAATCAACGTATTATAGATGTTAAGAAAACATTAGAAACTGGTGAAGTTGTGTTAGCAATGGAGTAAGTATGGCATTTGATAAACGTTTAATAGGCCTCATAATTATCGTTGGATTTATAGCTGGATTAGTAGGGGCTTCTTATACACATTTAATGCATAGTATTCAGCATTTTGTATATCATTATTCTTCTGCAGATCATATGAGTTTTGGTGCTGCTGTAGCGCGAGTATCTCCAGTAGAACGATTGATACCACTTATTATTTGTGGTCTCATAGGTGGTGTGGGTTGGTTTCTTATTCACCGATATGGTAAAGGTGTTGTAGATATTAAAACTGCGGTTTCCGGTAAGATGGATATGAATCCTATCACTACTGTTTTACATGCAACCTTACAAATTATTACGGTAGCTATAGGTTCACCTTTAGGGCGAGAAGTAGCCCCTCGTGAAGCAAGTGCGGGGATTACAACTTTTTTAGTTAAGCACTTTGATATAAAACAAGAAGATCGCCAATTATTGATTGCTTGTGCAGCAGGTGCTGGCTTGGCAGCGGTTTATAATTCACCGTTATCGGCAGCGATTTTTACGTTGGAAACATTGCTTCTTACATGGAATATACGCGCAATGAGTGCTGCTCTTATATGCTGTGGATTAGCAACTTTTGTAACTCGACAAGCTGGTGTAGGGGATGTCATTCAATATACAATGGCTCAACCTAGCTTGGGCAGTCACTATGTAGAATTCTCTATCGCCTTGGGCGCTATTGTTGCTTTAGGTGTAGTTTTATTTAATATTACTCAAGGTAAGTTACCTTCTATTCATCGTAGCAGTCCTATTATGATCCCAATATCTATCGTTGCGTTTACAATTATTGGTGCATTAGCTATGTATTTCCCTGAAATTTTAGGGAATGGTAAGGCCGGGAACGAATTAACCTTTACCAATGATATTACATGGACTTATGCATTAGGATTATTTGGTTCTAAGTGGGCAGCAGTATTACTCGCATTAGCAGCAGGTGCGTATGGTGGTCGTATTACTCCATCTATGATGTTGGGCAGTACGTTAGCCATAGTATTTGGTACTTTTTGGTCTATTGCCGTGGCTCCTATATCATTGGGGATGGCTGCCTTTATCGGTGCCGTAGCATTTTTAGGACTTGCACAAAAAATGCCTATGACCTCATGTGTATTTATGCTTGAGCTTTCAAGATTTTCTGTAGAAATGTTGTTCCCTATAGCGTTAACTATGGGTACAGCGCTTATGGTAGAGCAGATTATTCAGTCAAAACTAAAGAGTGATAAATAGTAATCTAAACACATGGATGCTTCCCTGTATTTTACAGGGGGCATCCATTTTGTTTTTTTGATCCTTTTGTTGTTGTAATAGTTAATATATTCTTCTATCGCTACTACAAAAGTATTAAATGATGAATATTCTTTTCAATAGAATAATTTAATAGTATATATAAGAATATCGAGGACTGTTCGAGTGACGGTGCCTCGATATTTTTTGTATATCGAAAAATTGATAATTTGAACGCATAATTATGTGAAAATAAAATGAAAAAAATTTTACTTATACAGTAAAATGTGGTATTTTAGTTATATAATTTTGAGAAAATCGATATAGTCTCAGTTTGGTTATTGTAATTTTTATGTAAGTGGATATAGTTAGTTTAATTTATAGGAGTAAGATTGATGAATCGAGTTTTTAAAGTAATTTGGAATCGTACAAAGGGGTGTTACGTAGTCGTAGCGGAAACGGCAAAGAACATGACGAAACGTTCTTCTTTGTCGGTTGTATTTTCTAAAATGGTAGGTGCTACTGCGCTTGCCGTTATGTTGACGGGCGTTATGATGCCTACGGATGCTTTGGGGGCACCGATTATAAATGGTATCGGAGCGCAGGCCTCAAATAATGGTGGTATCGCTATTGGTGATATAACTAATGCACTTGGTGATTATAGTGTAGCCATCGGTAACGGTGCAAAAGCAGTCGGTGAAAGTACTGTAGGCACGAATATCCCGACAAGTACAGTAGCTATAGGTCAAGGGGCACAAGCTTTGGAAAACGGGGATATCGTTATCGGTCGTTCCGCAAAGAGTATTGTTTCTACGCATCATGGTAATCCTGGATCCGGCGCTGTTGTTATGGGGGCGGATGCTGCTTCCTACGGTGCTCGTGGTGATGTGGCTATCGGTGCATCTGCGGAAACAAATGTAAAAATTAAGAATGATGGCGGTACTGTTAACCCTAAATATGCGCAAGGTGTAGCTATCGGCAGCACTGCAAAAACTTATGGTACACAGTCTCTTGCTCTCGGTGCAGATACAAGAGCTATTGGTAATTCATCTGTTGCCATCGGCGGTGATGATATCGATATGGCTCGTACTGAATTGGAAACAGCTGTGCCTCAATTGGCTGCAGGAAACGGTATTAAAAAGAGCTTTAACAAGGAAATTGAAGATAAATTCGCCGGCACTCTTGGTTCGGCATCTATTAATGTAAAAGGTAAATATGCAAATACGGCGGCTATCGGTGATGCAACTACGGCTATCGGTACATTGAGCGAAGCCTATGGTACAGGCTCTACAGCAATCGGTATCAACTCTTTGACTAAAGGTGTAGCCAGCACCGGCATCGGTATCATGACACGTAGTTGGGGAACAAATTCTCTTGCTCTTGGTACGCAGGTTGGTGCTTACGGTGATCGTTCATCCTCTATCGGTGATACGAACCAGGTCGGTTTAGATATGAAAGACGGTTCTAAATCCGGGAAAGAGTCTGCTGCTGTTGGTTCCAAGAATACGATTTACGGTAATCAGGCGTATGCTATCGGTGCAGGAAATACCATCGGTTCCGCTACTGTTATGACCACGACGGAAGCAAATGGTAGTGGTGCAGGTGCCGATCAGGATAAAATTACAACTGTTACAGACGGTACTGTTAAAGGTAATATGTCCGGTGCATTCGGCTATAAGAACAGTATTACGGCCGATAATTCTTATGTAGTGGGCAGTAACTCCAATGTTTCCGCTGATGGGGCTATGGTTCTCGGGAACAATGCTTCCGTGACGGCGAAAAATGCTGTGGCTCTCGGTAATAATACAAAGGTAGATAATGAAAGTGCTGTAGCTCTGGGGACCGGTTCTGAAACGGCAGCAGCTGTAGCGACACCTTCCGCAACCATTAACGGGGCTGTACATAACTTTGCAGGTATTAATCCGGCATCCACTGTAAGTGTCGGCAAGGCAGGCATGGAACGGACAGTTACTAATGTAGCGGCAGGTCGTATTTCCGCTACTTCTACGGATGCTATCAACGGCAGTCAATTGCATGCAGTTACTTCGGAGATGGATAAGGGCGTGGCATATGCCGGTGATGTGAAAGCTGCATCGGCTACAGCTAATCAATTTACTCGTAAATTTGGTGAACAGACGAATATTATCGGTGGTGTGACTGATCCGACAAAACTATCCGATAATAATATCGGCGTTGTATCCAACGGAACGGATACATTAAATGTAAAATTAGCGAAAACGTTAACCGGTCTAGAAAGCGTTACTGCCGGCAGTACGACTATCAACAATGACGGCTTGACTGTAGGCGGTAAGACTTATGTAACGCCGAACGGTATCAATGCGAACAATCAGAAGATTACCAACGTGGCGGATGGTAGTAATCCTAATGATGCAGTTAACTATGGCCAGTTACAAAAAGCTATCAACGGTACTGCGAAGGCATCCACTGTGAAAGCAAAGGATGCGAATGTGACCGTAACGGAAGGTACGAATGCGAATGGCGGTAAGGAATTTACTGTCGGTTTAGGCAATAAAATTAATGTTGGTGCTGCCCACCCTGTAACTGTAGATGGTGATACAGGTCATGTAACAGGTCTCACGAATACGGATTGGAATGTGGATAATCCAGTGGCTGTATCCGGTCGTGGTGCTACGGAAGATCAGTTGAAGAAGGTTAACGACAAAGTTAATACGAATAGATCCGACATCGACAAAAATAAACAGGATATTGCGGGTAACAAACAGAACATCAATAAAAATGCCGGAGATATCGCCAACAATACGCAGAACATCAATAAGAATAAACAGGATATCTCCGATATCAATAAAACTCTTGAAAAAGGCTTGAACTTTGCCGGTGATACGGGTGCCGTAAGCAACAGAAAATTAGGTGATACAGTAACTATCAAAGGCGGTGCTGATGCAGCTAAATTATCCGACAATAATATCGGTGTTGTATCCGACGGTAACGGTACATTAAATGTAAAATTGGCGAAAGAATTACAGGGGTTAACGTCTACAACTTTCACAAACGGTGGTAATAACACTGTTATCAACGGTGACGGTATGACAATCAATCCTGCCGGCGGTAATAAGGTGAGCCTCACAAAGGATGGCCTCGATAACGGAGGTAATAAGATTACGAATGTAGCCGACGGTACGGATCCTAAAGATGCGGTTAATAAATCCCAATTGGATAAGGCGACAGCGGCTGCGACTACAACGGTGACAGCCGGTAAAAATATTATCGTTACACCTGGCACCAATGCGGATGGGTCGAAAAACTATGAAGTGGGTCTTAAGGATCAGGTGACAATGGGCACAGATCTGACAAAACAAGTGGCTATAGACGGCAACGCCGGCACAATCAAAGCCGGCGATAAGGTTGAAATCAATGGTAATAAAGGTACTATTAAAGCAGGCAATGTAACGATTGACGGCGAAAACGGTACCATTAAGGCCGGCGACAAGGTAACGATCGACGGCAAAGACGGCAAGATTGCGGCAGGGAAAGTTGCTGTTGACGGTAAGGACGGCTATGTGACAGGTCTGGAAAACAAAGATTGGGACCCTGATAATATCTCAAGCGGTCGTGCTGCTACAGAAGACCAGTTGCAGAAATCTCACAAGACCTTGGATAATAAAATTACCAACTTGGGCGATGAAATCACGAAGAAAGGTATGGATTTTGCCGGTAATACAGGCGAATTCCATCGTGATTTAGGTCAAAAGGTTACCATTAAAGGTGAAGGTACAGAAAATGATGATAAATATTCCGGTGAGAATATTAAGACCGTAGCCGAAAATGGTAATGTTACGATCAAGATGGCGAAGGATCTCAAGACTGACAGTTTAACTACCGATAAGGTGAAAGTCGGTAAAAACGGCAAAGACGGCGTATCCATTACAGGACCTAACGGTGCTGACGGTACGGACGGCAAGGTAGGCATTGCCGGCAAAGACGGTAAAGATGCTGTATCCATGTCCGGTAAAGACGGTGTCGGTCACATCGGTTTAAGCGGTAAGGACGGCCGCAATGCGGATATTACCGTTGATAAAGGCGATCCTGACCTTAACGGAAACGAAATCACTCGTATTAAATACCGGGATGAAAACGGTAAGACACATCAGGTGGCAACCAAAGATGATGGTATGAAGTACGGTGGTGATACCGGTACGGTTATCAAGAAACAGCTTAACGAACAGGTGAATGTAGTCGGCGGCATTACCGATGCCAATAAGTTGACCTCAGAAGATAATTTGGGTGTCGTATCCGACGGCAACAATAACCTTAAGGTTCGTATGGCGAAGGACTTGAAAGGTCTAGAAACCGTAACGACTAAGGACGCTGACGGTAATACAACCGTTATGAACAGTGGCGGCGTGACAATCACTCCGGCCGGCGGCAATCAGGTGAGCCTCACAAAAGACGGTCTCGATAACGGCGGCAATACGATCAGTAATGTCGGTCCTGGCGTAAACGGTACCGATGCGGTTAATGTAAATCAATTGAAAAATGCAACTGGCGGCTTGTCAAATGCCATTAATGCGGTAGCGGGCGAAACGCAACGTGTGGGCGCTCATGCGGCGGCACTTTCAGCATTGAAACCTATTCAGTATGATCCGTTGGAACCGACTCAGGTGATGGCCGGCATCGGCAACTATCGCGGTGAAACGGCGGCGGCTCTAGGCATTGCACATTACACGGCGGAAGATACCATGTTCCATGTAGGGATGTCCGTAGGTAGCCACCATAACATGGTGAATGCCGGTGTAACTCGTAAATTCGGCACTTCCGATGCGAAGAAAGCTGTTCCTGAACGTTATAAGGGCGGTCCTATCAGTTCTATTTATGTGTTGCAAGATGAAGTAACAGCGTTGAAAGCTGAAAATGCACGTATGCAAGAAAGCCTCCATGAGTTGTCTTCTGTTAAGGATGATAATGCACGTATGCAAAAACGTATTGATGAATTATCCTCTGTGAAGGAAGATAATGAACAAATGAAGGCTCAAATTGCATTGTTGATGCAACAAGCAGGTCTTACAAAATAATCGAATCTGAATATTCGAGTTCTTCATGGCTCATGTAAGGATTGTGAAAGCCGCCCTTCGGGGGGCGGCTCATCATAAGGAGGATGTATGAAATTCAAAAAAATTATACCTGTATTGGCGCTTGCTTGTGTATGTGCAGTAGGTCAGGCGGATGCGGCTCGGGATACTTTGATGATGCCAGAACAACCAGCTGAACCATTAAACGTGATTGAAGCAGAAGTGGCTATTCCTGTACCTAGCGAAGAAGTTCGTGAAGTAGTGAATGCTTTCACACAATTCCAATTGGATCAAAAAGATAGATATATCATGGACGACTCTCGTATTATGAAGGGCCAAGAACGGTACCGCAATAATGCATTGTATTATATGAACGTTCGTCGTAGCTGGTACATTGTGAGTCATCGTTATAAGAAAGACAGCTATGCACGCATGGCGTTAGATCGTTTGTATAATGATTATAAAGACTTCTTTATGAATCATGTGACTGTGTCTGACGATGAAAAAAGGGACTATGCACAACAAATCATTGATATCTTGGATCGCAATACGGCCAATGTACATGATGATGAATTGCGTTTCTACATGAATGAAATGGTTATCTTTAGCTTGAAAGAAGCTATGAAAGACGGCAACAATCGCGTGAAACCTGCCGAATAAGAAGACATTTCTAAGATGATGGAAGAACATCGTAGGGTGGATCTTCGACAAGCGATTTATGCACCAACAATTCAATAAAATTTAGACCACATAAATTATGAAAGCCGAGGCAGTGATTGCCTCGGCTTTTGTTATTGTCTTTAGACTGGTTCGCGACGTAGTCGCGAATCATAAAACCACCCGTTTTACGGGTGGTTCTGATTATTTGTGCAAATTTTATTGTATATGTGATTATACGATTTTGGCGTTTTTATCGTATTCCTCGCCACCTGCATCAGGAAGCATACCGTATTCAATAGTCCATAAGTGTTTATATTTTAAAGCTTGATTGTGAATACGTTCGATTTGAGTTTCATCTGTGCGAACAATACGAGCAGGAATACCTACGACTAAAGAGTTAGGTGGGATGACAGTGTTTTCTTTTACTACCGCACCGGCTGCAATAATAGAGCCAGAGCCAATATGACAACCACTTAATACAATGGCACCCATGCCAACTAACACATTGTCTTCGATTGTACTAGCATGAACGATGGCACCGTGGCCGATTGTTACATAATCGCCAAGGACGCATGCTTTATCGTCGTCTACATGTAATACAGAGTTGTCTTGTACATTAGAGTAACGACCTACTACAATTTTGTTTACGTCACCACGAAGTGCACAGTTTTGCCAAATAGATGCATATTCTTTAAGCTCTACATCACCAGCAAGTTCAGCACCGGGCATGACGCAACTTTTAGGATCTAATTTTGGATATTTTCCATGAAATGGTAACATATAGTACTCCTGATTCATTAAACAATTTCAATAAGGCGTTGAGCCTTACGAATAGACATAATTGCTTCGTTCATTACAGTTTGAACAATTGTATGAGCTGGTTCGATAGCGACAAGACGATTCAAGGCTTGTCCAACTTGTACCGCACCGTTTACAACATCACCATCAATTGCGGCGCGTTTATTAGTGCCTTGAGACATTTTTGTACGCTCTTCAGGTGTAGTAACACCATCAGTTTCTGCTGCTAAATAGCGAGTAGTAAATTCATTTTTTAGGCTGCGAACACCGCCGTGGCCAGAGAGAAGACCGGTTACAACAGAATCAGTATCTGTAGCTTTGATGATTGCTTCTTTCATATTTTGATGTGCTTGGCATTCTTCCGCTAGCAAGAAGCGAGAGCCCATTTGTACACCTTCCGCACCCATTAGTAGTGCAGCTGCAAGACCGCGACCATCTACGATAGAACCGGCAACTACTACAGGAATAGAGATTTCTGGTAAAATATTTTCCATTAAGGACATAGTTGTTTGGCTACCGATATGACCACCAGCTTCCATACCTTCTACGATCATCGCATCAGCACCTGCTTCTTCGATACGTTTAGCCAATTTAAGGGAAGGGACTACAGGAATAACTTTGATACCAGCCTCTTGGAGTGGTTTGATATATGGTACAGGATTACCAGCACCGAGTGTTACAAATGCAGGTTTTTCTTCGATAATAATATCGACTAACTCATCTTTATTAGGTGCCATTAACATGAGGTTAACACCGAAAGGTTTATCAGTTAACTCTTTACATGCACGAATTTCATTACGTGTCCATTCAGCATCACGACCACCAAGGGCGATAACACCTGTTGCGCCAGCATTAGCAACGGCAGCAACTAATTTGTGTTCAGATACCCAAGCCATAGCACCTTGGATAATAGGGTATTCAATTTGTAAAAGTTCCGTTAAAGCTGTTCTCATAAATCCTCCTATGATAACAAAATAAATGATGATTTCTCTAATCAATAGTTCATAGTAAGATAGTAAAATTCTTATTATACGTATATCGCATAGAGAAGTAAGTGTTCATAAGTACATACTTATATAATAAGTTATTAGTTTATTTGTTTTGGAATATAATGTAACTATATTCTCTTATATATAATAGTATAATATATAAATTATGTACACCTTAGGCCAATATTTTCGTTAATACTACAAAAACTGTTGGTAGAATAAAGTCTATTATTTATATTGATAGAGGGAGAGTGATGAAAAAAATTTTGGGGGATTGAATCTAAAAGCGCCTAAATGATAATAGATTTCAAATTAATATGTAACACAAATCCGCATATTATATATGCTTTTTAAATATTGGGAAAAATGAGAAATTAAGAAAATGAGTATTGAAAAGTTTCGATATCTTTGATATACTACATTACAGATAGAGTATCTGAATTATAAAAGATAAACATTAAAGAATAATTTTCAAGTGAAGGAGGAAATACAAATGGAAAAATACGTATGCGTAGTATGTGGTTGGGTTTATGATGAAGCTGTTGAAGGCGTGAAATTCGAAGATCAACCAGCTGATTATGTTTGCCCAATTTGCGGTGTTGGTAAAGACCAATTCGAAAAAATGTAATTGACTTACCAAAAAGACTATCTTGAGTCCGCTTAAGATAGTCTTTTTTATTTGACAAAGCACTATGTCATGTTTATAATATTATGAGTCGAGGTAAGATTATGAAACTGCAAGTAGAGCAAGCAAAAGAACATATAGGAAAGAAATTTCCTTATAGCTATACGATACCATCCTCTGAGCTTGGTGACGTAACTGCTTTTCCTTGGAGCCGTCATGATATAACCATTAATGGTGAGTTTTGGTTTGATGGTCAAAATTACATCGTTCAAGGTTCGATAGAGTCTAAAGGCGATTACGAATGTTCTCGTTGTTTAACTACAACAGAGCAAGATCGTAAGGATTCCTTTGAGGAAATCTTTAGTGACTCTAGAGAGGCTACTGATGATGTGATTCCTTTCGATGGAGAGGAAATTGACTTAACCGAACTAATTAGGGATACATTAATCATCAATGAGCCCTCTCAAGTGTTATGTCAGGATGATTGCAAAGGATTGTGCGTTCATTGCGGAGCAAATTTAAATGTTTCACCTTGTTCTTGTGAATCCTTTGTGGTGGATCCTCGATTTGCAGAGTTACGTGCTTTGCTTGATGAGAAAGATGATAGATTGTCCTAATGATTGTACTAAGGAGGTGCAGATAATGGCAGTACCTAAGCGTAGATTGTCTAAATGCCGTCGCGATCGCCGTCGTGCTAATTGGAAATTGGAAGCTCCTGGTTATGTAGCATGCCCACAATGCCACGAACCTAAGATGCCTCATCGTGTTTGCCCTACATGTGGTCACTATAAAGGTGAGCAAGTAGTAGCTAATGCTTAATATGTGAGCTAAAAAAAGACGCCTACTGTAGTAGGCGTCTTTTTTGTATACTTTTAGTAATATATAACTTAATATACTTGATATGCATTAGTCAGTGCCATTATTTTATAGTAATATAAAACTGTAGGATAGTGGCATTTTTTTACTTTTATAAACAAAAAGATACTTAAATATAAAATAATAACTATATTTGGTATATATGTGCAAAATCTGTTACTATATGTATGAAAAGCCTTGCAAATAAGGGAATTATTGTATATACTTAGGATGTAATATTAATACTAGGTCATAAAAGGTGGTCCCATGAGTCGGTTAAAGAAGCAAGAGCGCCAAAAGCAGTTACAAGAAAAACTGAATATTACGCCATTTCTTACTGATGAAGAATTGGCTACACACTTTAATGTAAGTGTGCCAACGATTCGTCTGGATCGTCTAGAGTTGGGCATTCCTGAATTGCGTGAACGCATACGCGTCATGGCTACAGGTCAATCACAAGAAGCGGTAGAACATGTACCGTACGAAGTGGTTGGTGAACTGATCGATGTTACAGAAGGCCAACAAGCATTATCAATGCTACGTACTACTTCTGACATGGAAGATCGATTTGGACATGTAGAGCCACAGTATTTATATGCTCAAGCAAATTCCCTCGCAAAGGTAGTCATGGGGACTACTGTTTGTTCTGCGGAGGTTGGAAATATAAAATATAAAAACCCAGTTGGAGCTGGTACTAATTTGGTGGCAAAAGCAGAAATTGTGCGTCGCCGTGGTAATAAGTTCTTTATTTGGGTCATTATAAGAGATAAAATAAAAGAAGTATTTCGCGCAAAATTTATTATGGAATCCGTAGAGAATAGGGTGTAGATTATGAAAATTGCAATAGACGCCATGGGTGGCGACTTTGCTCCATTGGAGACTGTACTAGGATCCATTGAAGCCGTACGAGCAAATGAACACATTGAAGTGGTGCTCGTCGGCGATGAGCAGCAAATTTTTAATATATTAGAAGCTAGGAATGAAGCTAAGAATCCACGCATTTCTGTACACCATGCCAGTCAAGTTATCGGTATGGATGAGCATCCAGGACAAGCATTGCGTAAGAAAAAGGACGCATCCATTGTGGTAGCAACATCTTTAGTTCGTGATAATGCTTGCGATGCCGTGATTGCTCCTGGGAGCACAGGTGCAGCTGTAGCAGCTGCATTGTTTGGTCTCGGTCGTATTAAGGGGGTTGATCGCCCAGTTATTGCAACTCCGATGCCAACAGTTAGTGGTATTACTGTTATGTTAGATTCTGGTGCTAACTCAAATAGTAAACCAAAACATCTTGTACAAGGTGCATTGATGGGTTCTGAATATGCAAAACTTTTATTAGGTAAAGAAGAACCTACAGTAGGGTTATTAAATATTGGCGAAGAAGCCACTAAGGGGAACGATGTCGTTCTAGCCACATATCCAATTTTGGAACGTATGAAAACTATTAACTTCAAAGGTAATATTGAAGGCCGTGATATTCCAAAAGGGGTCGTAGATGTTGTTGTTTGCGATGGTTTTGTCGGTAATGTGGTACTTAAATTCGCAGAAGGCTTGGTAACAGGTCTTACACAATTAGTAAAGGATAGCATTATGGCAGGTAGTATTTTTGCCAAAATTGGTGCTATGCTTGTAAAGCCAGCTTTAAAAAAGATGGCAAAACGCTTAGATCACACAGAAAATGGTGGTGCTCCACTCTTAGGGGTTAATGGGGTGTTTATGATTGCTCATGGTAGCTCCAAAGCTAAAGAGATTAAAACTGCTATTGAAATTGCTAGTGATTTAGTGGAACGTAAAATTATTCAACACATAAGAGAAACAATGGATATTGAAGGAGCCTTGAAGTATGACTATGATGAGTAAACCGGTTGGAATCATTGGTACTGGGAGCTTCCTTCCTGACAATGTAGTAACAAACTTTGATCTAGAAAAAATGGTTGATACCAATGACCAATGGATTAGAGAACGTACTGGTATTGAGGAACGACGCATTGCACCGGAAGGTATGAATACATCCTATATGGCGACTGAGGCAGCAAAAAAAGCTATGCAAATGGCTAAGGTTAGTGCCGAAGATATAGACGTGATTATTTTTGCTACCTTAACACCGGATATGATTATTCCTTCAGCCGCTTGTGTATTACAAGCGAATTTAGGCGCTAAGAATGCAGCGGCCTATGATTTACAAGCTGCATGCTCTGGCTTTGTATATGGATTGATTACTGCAGCTAGCTATATTAGCTCCGGTTTATACAAAAAGGTGCTCGTTGTGGGCGCTGAAATTCTCTCCCGTCGAGTAAATTGGAACGATCGTAGTACAAGTATCCTCTTTGGTGATGGCGCTGGTGCCGCAGTAGTATCTGAAGTCCCTGAAGGTTATGGCATTAAAGGTGTTGATATGGGTGCCGACGGTACTGGTGGTCCATCTCTTTGTATTCCTGCAGGTGGTACAGCTGTAGTTGCCAATGACCAACGCATTGAAGAAGGTTTAACATTCATTCATATGGATGGTTCTGAAGTATATAAATTTGCTGTTAAAACGATGGGGCGTACTGTTTTAAAATCTTTAGAACGAGCTGGAATGGAACTTAATGAGTTGGATTTCTTCATTCCACATCAAGCAAATATTCGTATTATTGATTCGGCTGCAAAACGCTTACATATGCCGATGGAAAAAGTATTTGTTAATTTACATAAGTATGGTAATACATCTGCCGCGTCTGTAGCGATAGCTTTGGACGAAGCTAATCGTGAAGGGCGTTTCAAACGCGGCGATAATGTTGCGTTTGCAGGATTTGGTGCAGGCCTTACATGGGCTAGCCTTGTCTTGAAATGGTATTAAGGAGGACACATCAAGATGATTAAGACTGACATTTGTGATTTATTGCAGATTGAGTACCCAATCTTACAAGGTGGTATGGCTTGGCTCGGTACTGCAGAATTAGCGGCAGCTGTTTCCGAAGCGGGTGGCCTTGGTATCATTGGGGCTGGTCATATGCCTCCTGATATTTTCCGTAATGAAATTCACAAATTAAAAGAGCGCACAAACAAACCATTTGGTTGTAATATTATGCTCATGTCTCCATTTGTTAAAGAAGTTATGGAAGTAGTTGTGGAAGAACGCGTTCCTGTAATTACAACAGGTGCTGGTAATCCTGGTGTGTATATTCCAGCTTTAAAAGAAATCGGTACTAAAGTAATTCCTGTAGTTGCTTCCGTATTACTTGCAAAACGCTTGTTGCGCGGTGGTATTGATGCAATTATCGCAGAAGGTACAGAATCTGGTGGTCACGTAGGCGATATTACTACTATGGCATTGATTCCACAAGTAGTAGATGCTGTAGATGTTCCAGTTATTGCAGCTGGTGGTATTGCTGATGGCCGTGGTATGGCTGCAGCCTTTGCATTAGGCGCTCAAGCAGTACAAATGGGTACGCGATTCGTATTATCCGAAGAATGTATTGCTCATGAAAACTATAAAAATGCAGTATTGAAAGCAAAAGATCGTGCCACTGTTATGACTGGTTTAACAACAGGTCATCCTGTACGTATCATTGATAATGCATTAGCTCATAAATATAAATCCCTTGAATTTAGCGGTGGTTCCAAAGAAGATTTAGAAAACTTAGGTGCAGGCACACTTCGTAAAGCTGCTATTGAAGGTGATGTAAAAGAAGGCTCTGTAATGATCGGTCAAATCTCTGGCATGTTAACAGATGTTAAACCATGTGCAACTATTATCAAAGATATCATGGCTGAAACTGAAACTGTAATTAAAAAACTTCAAGGTCTTGGTAAATAAGGAGGCCCTTATGAAAACGGCATTTGTTTTTCCTGGTCAAGGTTCCCAAAAAGTAGGCATGTTACAAGATTTGTACAATGCATATCCTATTGTGAAACAACGTTTTGAAGAAGCTGACGAAGCGCTTGGTTATTCTATTTCCAAATTGTGCTTTGAAGGCCCTGATACTGAACTTGTTAAAACTGCTAATACACAACCGGCTATCTTAACTGCATCTGTAGCTTGCTATGAAGTTCTTAAAGAACAAGGCTTTACACCTGATATCGTAGGTGGTCATAGTCTTGGTGAATACAGTGCTCTTGTAGCGGCAGGTGTATTGAATTTTAAAGATGCTGTGTATGTTGTTCATAAACGCGGTGAATATATGCAAGAAGCTGTGCCATTGGGCAAAGGTGCTATGGCAGCAATTCTAGCTTTACCTCGTGAACAAGTTGTAGAAATTTGTAAAGAGGTTAACGATTCTGTTGGTTCTGTGCAAGCAGTTAACTTCAACTGCCCAGGTCAAATTGTTATTGCTGGTGAAACAGCAGCGGTAGAAACTGCAGCAGAAAAGATGAAAGAAGCCGGTGCAAAACGTGCTGTTATGCTTCCTGTAAGTGCTCCATTCCACAGCCGTTTGATGGAACCTGCAGCTCTACGTTTAAAAGAAGAGTTGGATAAAATCCAAGTGAGCGATGCTCAAATTCCTGTAGTGGCAAATGTGACAGGTAAAATTTTGACTAATGCAAACGATATTAAAGAATCCTTAGTTACACAAGCTGCAAACCCTGTATTGTGGGAAGATTGCGTAGCTGAAATGGTTAACTTTGGTGTAACTCGATTTGTTGAAGTAGGTCCTGGTAAAGTACTTACTGGCTTTACTAAAAAGATCAATAAAGATATGGAATTAGCCAATGTTGAAGACATTGCATCCTTAGAGAAAACGCTTGAATTTTTGAAAGGGGTTCGATAAAATGCATTTAGAGGGTAAAGTAGCCATTGTAACTGGCGCATCCCGTGGCATTGGTCGCGCTGTAGCTATTAATTTAGCACAATCTGGTGCTGATGTGGTAGTTAACTATAGCGGTAGCGAAGGTGCAGCTCAAGAAACTGTTGAAGCTGTACAAGCTTTAGGCCGTAAAGCCATTAAAATTAAAGCCAATGTAGCTAATGCTGATGAAGTTGCAGCTATGGTGGAAGAAGCTCATAAAGAGTTTGGTCACATTGATATTCTCGTAAATAATGCGGGTATTACGCGTGATGGTTTATTGATGCGTATGAAAGACGAAGATTTTGATGCTGTTATAGATATCAACCTTAAAGGTGTATATTTAGTAACTAAAGCAGTATCTAAAATCATGATGAAACAACGTTCTGGTCATATTATCAATATGACATCTGTTGTAGGCGTTATGGGTAATGCAGGTCAAACTAACTATGCAGCATCTAAAGCTGGTGTAATTGGTTTTACTAAATCCTGTGCTAAAGAATTAGCAAGTCGTGGCATTACTGTTAATGCTATTGCACCAGGATTTATCAATACTGATATGACTGATGTATTACCAGAAAAAGTTAAAGAAGCTATGGTTGCAGAAATTCCATTGGGTCGTATGGCTAATGCTGAAGAAGTAGCGACAGTAGCAACATTCCTTGCTAGCGATTTTGCTAACTATATTACAGGCCAAGTCATCAATGTAGATGGCGGTATGGTGATGTAGTTTCAAAATTAGACTATATATAAATACACTTTGAAAGGAGGTGAACCACCAATGAACACTTTCGATAAAGTAAAAGCAATCGTTGTGGAACAATTAGGCGTTGATGAAGCTGAAGTTACCATTGATTCTACATTCATCGACGACTTAGGCGCTGACTCCTTAGATATCGTTGAATTGATCATGGCATTCGAAGAAGAATTCAATGTTGAAATCCCTGACGATGTTGCAGAAAAAATCAAAACCGTTAAGGATACAGTAGAATATATTGATTCTGCTAAATAAGCTGTAAAGCTGACAATTCAGCCGTACGGGAGGCCGAGTGGCCTCCCAACCGGTTTTATTTACAGGAGGATTTGATAGTGAAGCTCCCTGAACTTCGCATTGGGAATCTAGTGGCCAAAGTACCTATTATTCAAGGTGGTATGGCGATTAGATTGTCTACAGCTCGCTTGGCGGCAGCCGTTGCAAATGAAGGTGGTATCGGCCTTATTGCAGCATCCGGTTTGCCGTTTGATGAATTACGATACGAAATACAATTAGCTAGAAAATTATCACCTACGGGTATTATTGGTATAAATGCGATGGTAGCCGCAACACAATTTGCGGGCTTAGTTAAAACTGCCATCGAAGAGGGCATTGATCTTGTAGTAGCAGGTGCTGGTTTTTCAAGAGATATGTTCGCAATGGGCAAAGAGTCTGGTACGCCAATCGTACCAATTGTTTCGTCCGCAAAATTAGCTCGCATTTCTGAAGGTTTAGGTGCAGCAGCAGTAATCGTAGAAGGCTGCGAAGCTGGTGGCCACTTGGGGACGGATCGTTCCGCTCGAGAAATCGTTCCAGAGGTTGTAGCTGCTGTTAAAAATATTCCAGTTATTGGTGCTGGTGGTGTTCTTGATGGTCGTGACATCGTAGAAATGTTGAAATTAGGTGCTAGTGGCGTTCAAATGGGTAGCCGTTTTGCTGCTTCTGATGAATGTAATGCATCTGACGAATTGAAAAAAATGTATGTACGGGCTACTAATCCTGAGGATATTGTATTGATTCAAAGTCCTGTAGGTTTGCCTGGACAAGCAATTAAAAATAAATTTGCTGAATCTGTATTAGACGGTACTGTAGCACCTCCAACGGTGTGTGATAACTGTTTGAAACATTGTTCCCATAAATTCTGTATTATCCGTGCCCTTTCTCGTGCACAACAAGGTGATGTGGAAACAGGTTTGGTGTTCTCTGGCAATAATATGAGAAAAGTCGACAAGATTATGCCAGTTAAAGATATCTTTGCTCAACTAAAACAGCAAGTAGCAGAGATTGATTAATTTAAAAGGGCTGTATAGCTATAAGAGGTGGAATAATTGGAAAAACGTGTAGTAATTACTGGCTTAGGGGCAGTGACTCCTGTAGGTATCGGTAAAGAGAACTTTTACAATGCGTTATTGGCAGGTCAATCTGGTATTGGGCCAATTACACGCTTTGATGCATCTGACTATGCAACGCGTATTGCTGGCGAAGTAAAAGATTTTGATGTTACAAACTATGGCGTAGACAAGAAAGAAGCTCGTCGTATGGACCGTTCTGTAGAATTGGCTATCGGTGCTGCTGTTCTTGCTTGTGAAGATGCTGATCTTGATTTAGATAAACAAGATTTAGATCGTTGTGGTACTGTGGTTGGTACTGGTATTGGCGGTATCGACTCCATCCATGAAGTATATGAAACATTATTCGAAAAAGGTCCTGGCCGTGTAAGTCCATTTGCAGTTCCTATGATGATTGCCAATATGACATCTGCACGTGTATCCATCCGTCTTGGCCTTAAAGGTCCTGTTATTACAGACGTAACAGCTTGTACTTCTGGTACAAATGCTATTGGCGATGCTTTCCGTATTATCCAACGTGGTGATGCTGATATCATGTTTGCCGGTGGTACTGAAGCGGCTGTATCTCCTGCAGCTGTAGCTGGTTTCGCAGCTATGAAAGCTATGTCTACACGCAATGACGAACCAACAAAAGCATCTCGTCCATTTGACCGCGATCGCGATGGTTTCGTAATGGGTGAAGGTTCTGGTATCGTTGTTCTTGAAGAATTAGAACACGCAAAAGCTCGTGGTGCTCATATCTACGCTGAAGTTGTAGGTTATGGTACTAATGGCGATGCTTACCACATTACTGCACCAGCTCCAGGTGGTGTACAAGCTCGTAAATGTATGGAATTAGCAATTAAAGATGCAGGTATCGATCCTAAAGACGTTAACTACATCAATGCTCATGGTACATCTACTGGCCTTAATGACAAAAATGAAACATTGGCTATTAAAGAATTATTCGGCGATCATGCTAAAGACATCGCTGTTAACTCTACAAAATCCATGACAGGTCACTTGTTAGGTGCTGCTGGTGCTATCGAAACTATCGTTATGGCGATGGCTATCGAAACTGGCAAAGTTCATCCTACAATCAACTGTGACAACCCTGATGAAGGTTTGGATCTTGACTATGTTCGCGAAGGTGCACGTGACCTTCAAGTTAAATGTGCTCTTTCCAACTCTTTCGGTTTTGGTGGTCATAACGGTACACTTTGCGTACGCCGTTATGAAGGCTAATGGTAGCTGTTGAAGCGCATAAGAGTAAGATGACACAAGCTCGTGAAGAATCTCTTCATGGGCTTGTTGCTCGTTTAGACATACCTGTGTCAGATATATCCATTTTAGATTGTGCTTTTACACATACATCTTATGCGAATGAACATAAATCAAAGCATATTAATCACAATCAGCGATTAGAGTTTTTAGGCGATGCTGTTTTGGATCTTATTATTGGGGAATACCTATTTAAGACATATCCAGACATGGCCGAAGGTAATTTGACGAAAATTAAGGCCGCTACAGTGTGTGAGGATTCTTTAGCATCTGTAAGTCGTTCTTTGCAATTGGGGCAATATTTATTGCTCGGTCATGGTGAAAGTGCTTCTGGTGGTAATAATCGTAATTCTATTTTAGCGGATACCTTTGAGTCTCTCATTGGTGCTATCTATATTTCTACAGATTACCAAACGGCAATGAACTTCGTTTTAAAACATCTCATTACTTATATCAAGCAAGCTTTAGAAGGTAAACGGGGCAAGGATTATAAAACCTTGTTACAAGAATATGTGCAACGGGATGGTGATAAACATATCGTCTATCGTTTGCTCAGTGAAAGTGGTCCCGACCATGCTAAGACCTTCCATATGGTGGTCGAAATCAATGGTGTTACTTACGAGGCCGGCTCTGGTAAAAGTAAAAAAATTGCAGAACAACATGCGGCTCAATTAACGTTAGAAAAGTTAATGGCCAAATAGAAAAGCGCCTAATGGCGCTTTTTTCTGTATAATAGTATATAGAATAGGAAAGATATTTATCTTATAATCGTTGTATCGAAAGCCTTATATCTTAATATATTAATTACATATCATAAGGATTAAATACATGGATATTAATATATTAATATAAAAGGTTTTGGCTGAGTTTATTTTATATAAGAAAGGAGAGTGACTATGAAACCATTTGGTATGATACCTTTTTTTATACCTCATGTAGGGTGTCCTTATGTATGTACATTTTGTAACCAGTCCCGTATTACAGGCCAATCTGGTATTAGTCACTTAACACCGGATTATATAAAAAAAACGATTACAGATTATGTGGGTAAAAAACGAAATGATAAGTTTTGGGAGGTCGCCTTTTATGGAGGCTCTTTTACAGCCATTCATCACGATTTGCAACATACCTTATTAGCGCCAGCTTATGAGATGTTACAACAGGACATAATCGATGGCATACGTTGCTCTACACGGCCTGATGCTGTTGGGGATGAGGCTATCTCATTGTTACAATCTTATGGCGTAAAAACAGTAGAGCTTGGCGTACAGTCTATGAATGATGGTATTTTAGTCGATGCTAAGCGCGGTCATACAGTACAAGAGGTAGTAGATGCTGTTGCGCGATTAAAGCAACGTGGAATGACTGTAGGTGTTCAGCTTTTACCAGGATTAAAAGGTGAAATTTGGGAAACCATTCTAGAAACCGCTATTGCTGTAGTTAAACTAGAACCAGATTTTGTACGAATCTATCCTGTTCTTGTTATAGAAAATACGGAACTAGCAGATCAATATAGATCTGGTGAATATGAGCCATTAAGTACTGAGCAAGCTATTAAATATTGTGCATTCTTAAAGGAATGGTTTGAACAGCATAATATTGAAGTTATACGTACAGGATTACAAAGCACGGAAGAGCTCGATTCAGGCAATAGCTTGGTAGCAGGTCCCTATGAACCTGCTATGGGTGAGCTCGTTGTAAATGAACAATATAAACAACGTATTGAAAGATGTATTGATGAACATCTTTCTTCAGAAAATTTATTAGGAAAGCAAAATGGTTACAATTTTTCTCATTTTGATTGTTACCATATCCATAAGGTAAAATGTAGATCTTATTCGGATAGTGGTGATATTTTGATGAAACATAGGATTGTAATTTCTTATCCTAGAAACAGTACATCAAAGGTGCGAGGTCTCAAAAATCGCAATATTTTATATTTTCAAGAAACGTATCCTCAATTTAGCATAGATTGGTGTGAAGATAATACGAGAAATACTGTTTGTTGCTGTATTGATGGCCTACAATATATGTTATAATAAAAGATATGATTATTCGGGGTTGTTAGTAGAAAGGAGGCAGTCATGCAATTACTTCGGTTAGAATTAAAGGGCTTTAAATCGTTTGCAGATAAAACGGTTGTAAAATTCTCGCCAGGAATGACTGCCGTTATTGGACCTAACGGAAGTGGTAAAAGTAATATTACGGATGCTATGAAATGGGTTTTAGGGGAATCCAATGTCCGTAACTTACGTGGTCAAAAAGCAGAGGATATTATTTTCTCTGGTACGGAAAAACGTAAGCCAATGAGTGCAGCTGAGGTTACTCTTGTATTCGACAATAGTGACCATCAACTAGATGTAGATATGGCTGAGGTAGCTATTACACGTCGTATTTATCGTACTGGTGAAAGTGAATTCCTCATCAATAAGCGCTCTTGTCGCTTAAAGGATATCCATCTTTTACTAGCTGACACAGGTCTTGGTAAAGACTCGATGGCCATTATCGGTCAGAACCGAATTGATGCCATCTTGAACTCTAAGCCTGAAGAACGCCGTTTGATCTTTGAAGATGTAGCAGGTATATCTCGCTTTAAAATCAATAAAGAAGATGCATTGCGTCGTATTGCTAGTACAGACCGCAACATGGAACGCGTACGCGACGTTATGGCTACTATTGAAGAACAACTTGGACCTCTGTCTGAAAAGGCGGAAAAGACTAAAAAATATATGACATTAAGTCGTACAAAGCGCGACTATGATGGAGCATTAGGCTTTCATAATTACAAGACATCAGACCGGCTCTTAACGCGTTTTGAAAACGATAATATCGCTTTTAAGGATGAAGAGATTGAGCTTCAAACGGAGTTGTCCAAATTAGAAGCTCGCCGTCATACATTGCAATCATCTTCCACTAAAGAGCAAGAACAGCTTAAATTGTGGGAAGCTCAGTATACGGAAAAGCAACGTGATGAAGAGCGTTTAGCTGGTCATTTACGTCTTTTAGAAGAGCAGTTAAAGACCGCTCACCGTGAATTAGATGAAACATCTATGCGCATTAGCGAGCTAGAAGCTACACAAAAGGGCGAAGAGCAACAATTACGCATTTTAAATCAATTGATTCAAGATGAAAGCGCCCAATTGGTAGAGAAAGAATCTAAGCTAGAAGAGCTAGAATCTAATTATAAAAAAGCTGTTGAAGATGTCGGTGCAGAACAAGCTAAGTTCCAATCCTTACAATCCAATCGAGAAGCATTTGAGCAACATCAATTAGAAATTGTGAGCGCTATTGAAACAGCAAAGGCTAGTATTCGTAGCTTAGAATCTCGTAAGGCTGAATCTGCGAAGCAATGTGAAGTTTTAAAGACTGAAATAGCTCAAGTAGATAGTGAACTACAAGCAGCTCGTACTGAATATGAAACACTTGGTCAGAAATTTACTGCTATTTCTGCACAACGACAAGCCCTCGTTGATGGTGGTAAAGAAGCAGTTATACAAGCTCGTGAGGAACGCAAAGAGCTACAAAAACTTCGTACCCAAGAACAACGTGCAAAAGGCCGTTTAGAGCTCTTAGCGCAATGGGAAGAACAGCATGAAGGTTACTTAGAAGGAACTAAGAATATTCTTAATGGTAAGGGCGCTTGGCGTGAACAGATTACGGGCGCCGTTGGTGATCTCTTTACAGTTGAGGACAAATATACGACAGCTATTGAAACGGCATTAGGTGGTAGTGTTAACCATGTTGTGACCACTACAGCTCGCGCTGCTGCAGAGGGGGTAAATTATTTAAAATCTATCCAAGGTGGTCGCGTAACCTTCTTGCCTATGGATTCTGTAAAAGGTAAACCGTATGATACGCCTGCTTTACATGAAAGTTGTGTTATAGGTACGGCTGTTGACTGTATCTCCTTTGATAATACATATGCTCATATTTTCCAATATTTGTTAGGTCGTACGTTAGTAGTGTCCTCCATGGATGATGCTATTGGATTACAGAAGAAATATAATCAACAATTGCGTATCGTTACGCTTACAGGGGAACAATTCCAACCAGGTGGTTCTTTAACGGGTGGTGCTACAAAGCGTAAGCGTGCCTCCGTATTGAGCCGTAAGGAAGAGGCTACTAGTCTTGAACAAGAGCTTGTACAAATTGAAGAACAAATTCGTTCTTTAACAGCTAGTTTAGAAAATCTAGAAAAACGGGTTGAAGAGGCTGAAAAAGAACGAGCTACCCTTGATGAAAGCTATCAACATACGAACTTACTCTATGTAGCGAGCGAAACAAAGGTACAAAATATACAAAATCAAATGGATCGTAAGAAGCGTGTTCTTTCTGAAGAAGAGCAACGTTTAGTACAAATCGATATTGATTTAGCAACTACAACAGCTAATTTAAAAGACCAAGAAACAGCACTTGCTTCCTTGCAAGAAAATCATGGTGTAGAGGGCAATCAAGGGGCCTTGATGGAGCGATTAACTGTATTGCAAAAGATTCAGCAAGAGGCGTATGAAGCTTTTACAGAAGCTCGTCTTACTTGTGATACATTACGACAAACCATTAAGGAACGTGAAACTCAACGAGAACAACGCAATCAATCTATTGCTAGCATTGTAGATCGCTTAACGCCGTTGCGTAATTTGCTAATCAGCACTACACAGCGCTGTGAAGTGGAGCTACCAAAGGCTAAAGAATTGGCAGACCTAGAATTGGCTTCTGCCACAGCGGAGGTTTCACGATTGCGTGCACTTCGCGATGAGGCTTATGATAAAACATCTACAGGACGTGAAGAGATGGAATCTATCCTCGGTGAGCAAGATCGATTGAATCAACGATATAAAGTCGTTCAAGGTCGACTCGTCGATATGGAAGGTAAAATTACCCGTCATCGCATGGATTGCGAACGCTTTGTAGAAGAGTTACAAGAGCTAGGTTTTACATTGGAAGATGCACAAGCCCTTCGTATTGAAGGTTCCGTCAGTGATTGGAAGGATGAACAAGCACGTTTGATGGCTGAAATTGCCGAGCTTGGTCCAGTCAATCCGAACGCTGTTGAAGAATATGAAGAAACTAAAGAACGCTATGATTTCTTAACTACACAATTGGCGGATTTAGATACGGCGAAGGAGCAATTGCAAGCGGTTATTGCTGAAATGGACAAGGCTATGAGTACACAGCTATACGATGTATTAGATGTAGTAGGCCGTAGATTCCAAGAGGTATTTAGCCAACTATTTGGCGGTGGTACGGCTCAAATTGTATTGACTGATCCAGATAATATCTTAACTGGTGGTATCGATTTCTACATTCAGCCGCCAGGGAAGAAACGTCAACAATTGACCTTGTTGTCCGGTGGTGAACGAGCCTTAACGGTTATTGCTTTATTATTCTCGTTCCTCGACTATCGTCCTGCGCCATTCTGTGTGCTTGACGAAGTTGACGCAGCCCTTGATGAAGCCAATGTAGAAAGATTTAGTTCTTACTTAAATCGGGTAAATAAAGAAACACAATTTATCGTAGTATCGCATCGTAAAAAGACGATGGAAGCTGCCGAAGTTTTACAAGGGGTGACCATGGTTGAACGGGGCGTATCGCGATTATTAACAGTAGCATTTGAAGATGTGAAGGAGGATCTAGCATAATGGCATTTGGATTCTTTAATAAAATTAAAGAGGGCTTAGAAAAAACTCGTAAGTCCTTTGTAAAAAATGTAGAGACAGTTATCATTGGTTATGCAGAAATTGATGATGATTTCTTAGATGATTTAGAAGCAGTTATGCTTACTAGTGATCTTGGTCCTAAAACGACAGAATACTTGATGAAAGAAATTCGTCGTGGTGTAACAGAAGGTATTATTAACAATACTGGTGATGTAATGCCATTCATGGAAGACCGCATTACAGAAATGTTAGTTGACCAAGAAGATGAAATTGCACTTCACCATCCAGAGGTTATCCTCGTTGTTGGGGTAAATGGTGTCGGTAAAACTACGACTATTGCTAAGCTAGCTAACTATTACACTAAAGAAGGCAAAAAGGTTATTATCGCTGCAGGTGATACATTCCGTGCCGCTGCGGCTGATCAATTGTCTATCTGGGCAGATCGCGTAGGTGTACCTATCGTTAAACATAAAGAAGGGGCTGACCCTGCAGCTGTTGTTTACGATGCAATGGAAGCAGCTAAAGCTCGTAATGCAGACCTCGTTATTGTAGATACTGCAGGTCGTTTACACACTAAAGTTAATCTTATGGAAGAACTTAAAAAGATGGGCCGCGTAGCGAATAACCACGTAGAAGGGGCACCACATCAAACATTGCTCGTCTTAGATGGTACTACAGGTCAAAATGCAGTAAGCCAAGCTAAATTATTTGGTCAAGCAGTACCAGTAAATGGTATTGTTGTGACTAAGCTTGATGGCACAGCAAAAGGTGGCGTAGTTATCTCTATTAAAGAGGAATTAGGCGTACCTGTTCGCTGGATCGGCGTTGGCGAAGGCATGGATGACTTGCGTCCATTTAATGCGAAAGAATTTGCTAATGCACTATTTAATAAAGGAATGATTCAAGGTGACAAATAAATATAACCGGGAATTCTTACTTGAATATGTAGAATCTGAAAATAAAAAAAATGAATGTAATGTTAGCCTAGAAAATATGGAAAAGATTGTTGGCTTAATCGAGTATTTCGGCATTGAATTATATCGTCCTATTACAAGATTGCTACTTTCAAACTGGGAAGAAATTACAGAACGTATTAATAACTATACTGAATCAGATTGGATGATGGCTGATGAAATCCAAAAGACTACGCCTACATTAGATCGCTTCTCCATTGCTATGCTCATCGAAGTATTAGAAGGTGAAGATACGTTGAACCAAGCAGAAAATGCAGGTCGCCGTCTTTCAGAGGAAGAGCTCAAAGCTATCCGTAAACATCAGGATGAACAGTAATGAAACATAATACATATAATTACGAAGGGGGCCAACCATTTAAAGTGGAGGCGCCCTTTACGCCTACAGGGGACCAACCAACTGCCATACAATCTCTAACAGAAGGTATTGAACGCGGTGAATGGGCCCAAGTTTTGCTCGGTGCCACTGGTACAGGTAAGACTTTTACTATGGCTAAGGTTATAGAGGCCGTTCAAAAGCCGACTCTGATTATTGCCCATAATAAAACCTTAGCTGCGCAGCTATGTAGTGAGTTTAAAAGTTTCTTTCCTAATAATGCGGTAGAATACTTTGTGTCTTACTACGATTTCTATCAGCCTGAAGCGTATATTCCTTCTAGTGATACGTACATCGAGAAGGATGCGTCTATCAATGATGAAATCGATAAACTGCGACATAGTGCTACGATGAGCCTCTTTGAGCGCCGCGATGTGATTATTGTTGCCTCTGTTAGTTGTATTTACGGCTTAGGTGACCCTGAGGACTACTCTGAACTCGTGTTGTCCTTGCGCTTAGGTCAGACGAAATCTCGCGATGAAATTCTATCTAAACTCGTAGATATTCAATATACGAGAAATGATATGAACTTTATCCGCGGTACCTTCCGTGTACAAGGGGATACTATCGAGATTTTCCCGGCCGCCTATAGTGAAAGAGCCATTCGGGTGGAACTCTTCGGCGACGAAATCGATCGCCTCGTTGAGGTAGATGCTTTAACAGGTGAAGTCATTGCAGAGCGTAAGCACGTTGCGGTCTATCCAGCATCTCACTATGTAACAACGAAAGATAAGATGCGTATTGCTGTAGAGCGTATTGAGGCTGAATTAGACGAACAGTTAGCTAAGTTGAAAGCTGCTGATCGCCTATTGGAGGCTCAACGTCTTGAACAGCGTACTCGTTACGATATAGAAATGATGCAAGAAATGGGCTATTGCTCAGGCATCGAAAATTATTCCCGTCATATGTCTGAACGCAAGGCTGGGGAAGCTCCATATACATTGATAGACTATTTCCCAGATGATTTCCTCATCATGGTGGACGAGTCTCATGTAACGATACCTCAAGTGCGTGCCATGTATAATGGTGACCGGGCGCGTAAAGAATCGCTCATCGAATATGGCTTCCGTCTGCCGTCTGCACTTGATAATAGACCGCTTCAATTCGATGAATTCGTGGAGCGTATCAATCAAATCGTTTATGTATCGGCAACGCCTGGTCCATACGAAATGGAAGTACAAACGAATGTGGCAGAACAAATCATTCGTCCTACAGGTTTATTAGATCCATCCATTGAGATTCGTCCTATTAAGGGACAAATGGACGACTTGCTCGGTGAAATTAATAAGCGTGCTGCCAAGAATGAACGTGTCCTCGTTACGACTTTAACGAAGAAGATGGCCGAGGATCTAACAGAATTCTTGAAGGAAATGGGCGTCCGCGTTCGATACCTCCATTCCGATATCGTTACTATCGAGCGTGCCGAAATTATTCGTGATTTACGGGCTGGTGTTTTTGACGTACTGGTTGGTATTAACCTGCTCCGTGAAGGCCTAGATATGCCAGAAGTTTCCTTGGTGGCTATCTTAGATGCGGATAAGGAGGGTTTCTTACGTTCTGATACAGCTATGATTCAAACAATCGGCCGCGCCGCTCGTAATGTGAACGGTCACGTTATCATGTACGCTGACCGCGTAACAGGTTCTATGCAACGGGCTATCGATGAAACAGATCGCCGTCGTGCTGTGCAAGAGGCTTACAATATTGAACATAATATTACGCCTAAGTCTGTCTCCAAAGATGTAAAAGAGCTTATTGAGTTGACGAAAATTGAAGAAGATATGGTTACGGATGGGAAGGACTTTTCACCGAAGAAGGGGAAAAAGAAATCCTCTACACCGGGAATGGACCATGGACACGAACCATATGTACAAGATACATCAACTCCTAAGGTGGCAGATATAACGCCAGAAGAGTTATTCAATAAAATTGAAGACCTTGATCGTCAAATGAAGGCCGCTGCAAAGCAGCTTGAATTTGAAAAGGCTGCAAAGCTTCGAGACCAATTGGGGGAACTACGTCAACAATGGTCCGATATGCATAGTGCAGGTGAAAGCAAGTTGAAAAAGCCTACATCTAGCAAGGGTAAAAAACGTACAAGTTCAAAGAGTAAATCTTAAGTAGCAGTAACATGCATTCATATATTGTAAAATATTACCTGAATGTAATAAACCGAATCTATTTAGATTGTAAGAAAACACATAGATTATATAGACTATATGTGCGATAATATACATATATTATTTCATGTTAGTAAAAATAGAGATGATGCCATTTGGTATCATCTCTTTAAATAGGGAACATAATGAAAGATCAATTGATAGTAAAAGGTGCGCGTCAGCATAACCTTAAAAATATAGATATATCCTTACCACGAGATCAATTCATCGTTTTGACTGGCCTCAGTGGTTCTGGTAAATCATCCTTAGCATTTGATACGATTTACGCAGAAGGACAACGACGCTATGTAGAGTCTTTATCTGCTTATGCACGTCAATTCTTGGGACAAATGGATAAACCCGATGTAGACTATATTGAAGGTTTATCTCCAGCTATTTCTATCGACCAAAAGACTACAAGCCGTAACCCTCGTTCTACAGTTGGTACTGTAACGGAGATTTACGATTACTTGCGTCTATTATTTGCTCGCGTAGGCCATGCTCATTGTCCTGAATGTGGTAAGCCTATTACACAGCAAACGATACAACAAATGACAGATGACGTAATGAGCTTCCCAGAAGGTACTAAGATTTTAGTATTAGCCCCTATGATTCAAGGGAAAAAAGGGGAGCATAAATCTGTCTTTGAACAACTTCGAAAAGAAGGCTTTGTTCGTGCCCGTGTAGATGGTGTTGTACGTACATTAGATGAAGATATTATATTAGAGAAAAATAAAAAACATTCCATCGATATCGTAGTAGACCGTCTCGTTGTAAAAGAAGGTATTGAATCTCGCTTAGCAGACTCTATGGAGACCGCATCAAAATGGGCAGAAGGCATTGTAGTTATCCAAGAGGTAGATGGACCTGAACACATGTATAGCCAACACTTTGCATGTCCAGATTGCCATATTTCCTTACCGAAAATTGAGCCACGTATGTTCTCCTTTAACAGTCCATTTGGTGCCTGCCCAGCTTGTTTGGGAATTGGCTCTACCATGGAAGTAGACGAAGAGCGCGTTATTCCAGATGGATCTATTACCTTTGCTGACGGTTGCGTACAAGCGTTGAGCTCTAATCCTAACGCATGGTTTATGCGCCAAGTAGAAGGTTTATTAAAAGCCAATGGATACTCCTTAGATTCTACTTATGATGAATTACCAAAAGCCTTACAAAAAAAGGTAATGTACGGTACGACGGATAAGGTTGCTTTCACGTACGAAAATATGCGCGGCGAAGTGAAGGAATTCTTTACTGAGTACGAAGGTATTTTGCCAATGGTAAAACGCCGTCATAGTGAAGCCTCTACAGATTCTATGCGTGAAGAGTTTGAAAAGTTTATGTCTATCAAGCCTTGTACTACATGTCATGGTGCTCGTCTTAAACCTGAAGTATTAGCTATTACTGTAGGGGATAAGAATATCAATGAAGTGACCCAATTGACCATAAAAGAAGCATTCGATTTCTTTGGTAATCTACAGCTAACTGAGCGGGAACAAGTGATTGGTGCTCAAATTTTGAAGGAAATCAATGCTCGTCTTGGGTTCCTCAATAATGTAGGCCTAGATTACCTTACCATGAACCGTAGTGCAGGTACGCTTTCCGGTGGTGAGGCTCAACGTATTCGTCTAGCTACACAAATTGGCTCTGGTTTGGTAGGTGTATTGTACATCCTAGACGAACCGTCCATAGGGCTACATCAACGAGATAATGATCGACTCATCGATACCTTAAAAGGCTTGCGTGATTTAGGTAATACCTTGCTCGTTGTAGAACACGATGAAGATACGATGCGTGCAGCGGACTATCTCGTTGATATCGGTCCAGGTGCTGGTGAACATGGTGGTCAAATCATTGCAGCTGGTACAGTAGACGAAGTGATGAAGGTAAAAGATTCTATTACTGGTCAGTATTTGAGTGGTCGTAAATTTATCGCACTTCCAGAAGAACGCCGTAAACCAGGTAAAAACTGCATTGAAATTCGCGGTGCTAAGGAAAACAATTTACAAAATGTGAATGTAAAATTCCCTATTGGTCTATTCAATGTTGTTACTGGTGTCAGTGGATCTGGTAAGTCCACATTAATCAATGAAATTCTCTACAAAGGTTTAGCTAATCAATTATATCGTTCTAACCACAAAGTAGGAGATCATAAAGAGATTCGTGGCCTTGAACATATCGATAAAATCATCAATATAGACCAAAGTCCTATCGGTCGTACACCGCGCTCTAATCCAGCTACCTATACAGGTGTATTCGATGCTATACGCGAGCTTTATAGTCAAACACCAGAAGCAAAGATGCGCGGTTACAAACAAGGGCGCTTTAGCTTTAACGTAAAAGGTGGCCGCTGTGAAGCTTGTCGTGGTGATGGTATCATCAAAATTGAAATGCACTTCTTACCAGATGTGTACGTACCTTGTGAGGTTTGTAAGGGAGCCCGTTATAACCGAGAAACCTTAGAGGTTAAATATAAAGGCAAATCCATTGCCGATGTATTAGATATGACGGTAGACGATGCGGTTGAATTCTTTAGTGCTATCCCTAAAATTCATCGTAAGATGGTTACTTTACAAGAGGTAGGTTTAGGCTATATCCGCTTAGGTCAAGCGGCGACAACATTATCTGGTGGTGAAGCCCAACGGGTTAAATTAGCTACTGAACTGGCTCGTCGTAGTACAGGCAAAACTCTTTACATTCTTGACGAACCAACTACAGGCCTACATGCTGAAGATATTCGCAAGCTCTTAGATGTACTACAAAAGCTTGTCGATGGTGGAGATACAGTGGTGGTTATTGAACATAACTTAGATGTTATTAAGATGGCAGACCACATCATAGACCTTGGTCCTGAAGGTGGTAATCGCGGTGGCACTATCGTAGCTACTGGTACACCTGAGGAAATCGTTAAGATGAAAGAAAGCTATACTGGTAAATTCTTGGGCCCTGTACTAGAACAGACTAAGAAATTTATGAAAGCAGCAAAAAAGAAATAAATAGTACATATATTTAAGTGTCTATAACAGAAAAATCATAAAGAGAATAGAGTACATCATTTAACTTATAAAAAATATAGCTTTAAGTCGCATGTAAGCTATTCTCTTGCAATCTACGAGGAAAGGAGGAAATATGCCATCTGAAGAATTACTAGAGAAGGTCAGTCATTTACCGACTACACCCGGTGTGTATTTATGGCGTGATCAATATAACCGCATTATCTATGTAGGTAAGGCTATTAACTTACGTAATCGCGTGCGGTCTTATGTGCGTAATGATGCCAATAGAGCACCTAAGGTTACAGCTATGATGAAGCGTGCCGTCGATGTAGAGATTATCCAAACAAAGACAGAGATGGAAGCTCTCATATTAGAGAATACGCTTATTAAGGAGCACGAGCCTAAATACAATATTAGGCTTCGTGATGATAAAACGTATCCGTACGTTAAAATCTCAGTACAAGAGGACTACCCACGTGTATATATGACGCGCCGACTAGAACGCGATGGAGCCAAGTACTTTGGTCCTTTCACAGATGTAACATCTGTACATGTAGTATTGAAATTAATACGCCAGTACTATCCACTCAGGACATGTAAGTCTATGAAGGTGGAGCGACCATGTTTGCAATATCATATGCATTACTGTGAAGCGCCCTGCTTTAACAAGATTTCCGTATCGGATTATGGAAAGTATATCGATGAAATCATAGAGCTCTTTGAAGGTAAGCCTATCCCTTTGCTGAAGGAAATTAAAGAGAAGATGGAGCTTGCTGCAGAAGACTTACGCTTTGAAGATGCAGCACGTTATCGAGATCAGCTAACTAGTATAGAAAAAATCCAAGAAAAACAGCGCATGGTTACACAGCGTGGCGACTTAGACGTGTTAGGTCTTTCAGTAGATACGTCTATGGCCTGTGTACAATTACTGTTTATTCGTGGTGGTCGATTACTAGGTCGTGAGAACTACTTTGTACAACATGATGGAGATAGTCAAGAAACTATCATGACGGACTTTATCAAGCAATACTATGGAGATACAAACTTCATTCCAAAGGAATTATTATTACCTATGGATAGCACCGATAGAGACTTGTTAAAGGCATGGTTTACACAGCTTAAAGGCCAAAATGTAGACGTATCTGTACCACAACGGGGGTATAAGATGGACATGATTAAGATGGCTCATGAGAATGCAGAAACCTTCCTAGAAGAGCGTCGTCGTCAGTGGCAACACCAAATTGATAAGACCGGTGGGGCTGTTAAAAAACTGGCTGAAGTCCTAGACTTGCCACGATTACCAGAGCGTATGGAATGTTTCGATATTTCCCATACACAAGGGGCCGAAACGGTAGCGTCTATGGTTGTCTTTGAAGGCGGTAAGCCTGCGAAGAAGGAGTATCGTCGTTTTAAATTGAAAACTACGCAAGGTAAACCTGATGACTTTAAGTCTATGGCTGAAATTATGGAACGACGCTATGGTAATGAAACAGATTGGCCTATGCCAGACCTCATTATTATCGATGGTGGTAAAGGTCAGCTTAATGCAGCATTGCCGTTGATTCGCAGTGTAGGTGTTACAGATGTGCCTGTTATCTCTTTAGCTAAGCGTATTGAAGAGGTCTTTATAGAAGGACAATCTGAAAGTATTATCTTAAGCCATCGTTCACCGGAGCTTCAATTACTTCAACAAATACGCGATGAAGCCCATCGCTTTGCTATTACGTACCATCGTAAGCTTCGTGGAAAACGTAATTTAGAATCTATTTTAGATCATATTGAAGGGATTGGCCCTAAACGCCGAAAGGCATTATGGGCTCATTTCAATAGTTTAGAAGCCATGAAAGAGGCATCTATTGATGAGCTTTCAAAGGTGGAATCTATGAACTATAAGACGGCAGAAACACTATATAATTTCTTACGCATGTCTAAGGTAGAAAAACAAGATATGTTGAAATAAAAAAGAGCATCTTATTTGAGATGCTCTTTTACTGTATAAGTATGTTATTTATTTTGGTTGACGCTGGATGTACCAAGTACGCCAAGTGAACAATACACCTGCTACTAGTACGCTAGCGAGTAACCCAATCCATACGCCAAATGGTCCGTAATTAGGATTATTAGCGAGAATATAGGCGGTTGGGAAGCATACGCCCCAATAGGATATGAGGGAGATATAAAGAACTACTTTTACATCTTTATAGGCTCTCAATATACCTTGTAAAGGGGTTCCAATGGCATCGATAGCAGAGAAGAATACACCGTATCCAAGGAAGCTATAGATAAGCTTGTATACTTCATCATCATTTGTAAAGAGATCTGCAATAGCGTCCATATTAGTAAACGTAAATGTACAAATCATGATAGCCAATACAATGGCTAAGATGCGAGAAATATAAGAGTACTGAATAGCCTCTTGTTTACGACCTGCCCCAAGTTCATAAGCAACTGCAATGGTAGAGGCCATAGCGATACTAAGAGGTAAACAGTAGAATACATTTGTAAAGGAAATAACAGATTGATGAGCAGCTACGACGGCGGATCCAAAGTGAACCATCAAGAGGCCAGCAATACTAAAAATACTAGCTTCTAAGAAGATGGAAAAGCCAATAGGAATACCTATATGTAGCTGTTCGCGAATGTAGTGAAAACTTGGTTTACTGAAGTCTTTAAAGATACGATATCCCTTTAGCTTTGGATGTAATAGAATAACCAAGCCAAAGAGGATAAAGTTAGTCCAACAAGCACCAGCTAAACCATAGCCAGCACCGACACCACCAATTTCTGGAAATCCGAAATGCCCAAAGATGAGTGAGTAGTTCAAAAATACGTTCACAATAAAGCTAGTAAATACGATAGCCATAGAATAATGTGTTAATCCATGACTGTCGACTGTATTACGCAATGTATTAACCCAAAGTAGTGGGAATAGACCTATGGCATATGCTTTCAGGTAACTAATACATACCTCAGCTGCGGCAGGTTCCAGATTTAATGCTGTCAGAAGAGGACGTAGGCCTAAGAGACCAGTTATTAAAATGATACATGCTAGGCCTGTACCGATATAAAGACCTTGATAAAAGATTGTTGAAATATTATCAGTTTTTTTAGCTCCCAATAGCTGAGAAATAATTGGTGTGATACCTAACAATGTTCCTTGTGCAAAGATATAGAAGAGGAGCCATAAATTATACCCCGTAGCAACCCCAGCTAAATCTATTGTACTATATTGTCCCGTTAAAAAGATGGCTATAAATGTACCACCTATAAGGGAAAATTGCGTTATACACATAGGAGTAAATAGCTTAATGAACAACCATAACTTTTGTAATATAGAATATGTTTGATACATACTTACCTCCCTTATTAATGATATATTATACGATATCATAAAGTAGTCTAATTTAATAGATAAATTCCTTGAGAATTGGGAATTAAATATATAGTATTGATTAGTCTATTATGAATCTATAATTAATGATTTTTTATATCCTAGAACTTCCATTTGTAGTGTTATGCTTCTCATATTAATATGAATGGAGTATGCTAAAAATGAATATATATTTTACAAATTGAATTTTACACTACTGAACTATATCGATTATAATATATATACTATAGTTATATTCTAAGGAGGATACATTGGACATCTTATCTGTACAAGGTTTATTAGCGATGCTTCAGATCATCGTTATCGACATCTTACTTGCTGGTGACAATGCCATTGTAATTGGTATGGCAGCTCGTAACTTGCCAGCACATTTACAGAAGAAAGCTATCTTCTGGGGCACAGCCGGTGCCATTATTTTACGCCTTGTTATGGCATTCCTATTTGTAGAGGCATTGAACAATATTCCTGCACTTCGTTTAATAGGTGGTATCCTCCTCTTATGGATTGGATACAAGCTCGTTGCTGATGATGAAAGCGAGCATAATATCGAAGCTAAGGATAATTTACGCGCAGCCATTACAACTATTGTTATTGCTGACGGTATCATGGGTATCGATAATGTTATCGGTGTAGTTGGTGCTGCAGGTGGTCATATGACAATGGTAGCTATTGGTATGCTCATAACTGTACCAATCATCATTTATGGCAGTACTTTATTTGTGAAAGTCATCGAACGCTTCCCAATTATCCTATACGTTGGCGGCGGTATCCTTGGCTGGGTAGGTGCTGGTATGGCAGTAGAGGATACATTGATTGCTCATAGTGTTGAACCATATGCACTATTCATCAAAATTGCTGCAGTAATCCTCGTTGTAGGGGCATCTTTGGTAGCTAAAAAACTCAAGAAATAATAGAATACATCTCTTCTCCTAATCATAGGAGGAGAGATTTTTTTATGTAAACTCATACCTCTCTTTTAGGTGAGAAAATAGCAAAATTATGGTATAGTTAAGGGATAGTTATTGAATTACTCGTTTGAATTGAGGTATGTACAGAATGGAATTTTTAGAAGTTGCCACGTGGGTGACCATTGGTAAGATTATTTTAATTGATATTTTGTTGGCTGGTGATAATGCTGTAGTAATTGGTATGGCAGCAGGTAAACTAGCTCCAGAACTACAAAAGAAAGCCGTAATTTGGGGTACAGTAGGTGCCATTGTAATGCGCCTTGTATTTGCTACCCTTTTAGTAGAGGCTCTTACTTTAATTCCTCTTATTCACTTAGGTGGTGGCCTTGTACTTGTATGGATTGCCATTCAATTATTAAAAGGTGGCGATGAAGATGCACATATCGAAGCTAAGAATTCATTAATGGGTGCCATTTGGACGATTATTGTAGCTGACGCTATGATGAGTATTGATAATGTCATTGGTGTAGTAGGGGCCGCTAGAGGTCATTTAGAGCTTGTTATTGCAGGTATGTTAATTACTGTTCCAATTATCGTATTTTGCTCTACATTATTTGCTCGAATTATTAATAAATTCCCTGCTATTCTTTGGGCTGGTGGTGCACTCCTTGGCTGGGTTGCAGGCGAAATGATTGTGGAAGATCCACTTCTTATGCCATATATTCAAGGTGAAGAATTACTCGTTAAATTCGGCACTGTATTCTTCGTTCTTATTGTGACAGGTATGATTAAAATTTGGAAGAAAAGAGACGCGTAATGAACGGTACTAATCGTACATCTCGTAAAAAACAATCTAAACAACATAGAAGAAGTAATCGCTCTAATTCACAGCAAGCTATAAACGGCCAATTATCAAAAAAACAACAGGCTATTTTAAATGCGCCTGTTAAGTTTGGTGATGAAGTATTGGTAACTATTCATGGCATTGGTAGCAGCGGTGAAGGGGTAGGTCGTGTAGATGACTTTACTGTCTTTGTGCCTTTTGCCCTACCTGGAGAAACTGTAAGAGTAGCTATTAATATGGTTAAAAAAACCTATGCTACAGGGAGCCTCTTAGAAATTGTTACGATGGCTCCCAATCGTATCGATGCAAGTTGTGATCTTTATGGATTCTGTGGAGGCTGCCAACTACAACACATTACCTATGAAGGTCAGCTTTCACTAAAAACACAAAAGGTGAAGGACGTTATCGAACGCATTGGCCATCAAAATCCAGACCTTGTAAAACCTGCATTAGGCCCTAAAGAACCATGGGCATATCGCAATAAGATGCAAATGCCTGTAGGCGGTACTAAAGGCGATATTCAAATGGGATTCTATGCGATGGGATCTCACGATATCGTACAAGGTACAAACTGTCCTATTCAAGATGAAGGGAATAATATCATTGCTCAAGCGTGTTACCAAATCGCTAAAGAATTTGATATTGAACCGTATGATGAACATACCGGCAAAGGTATACTACGCCATGTAATCGGTCGTATTGGACAATCTGGATGGATGATTATCCTTGTAACTGCTACAGATTACTTACCACACCAAGAAAAGTGGGTAGATAAATTAACAGAACGAATTCCTCAAGTAGAAACTATTGTTCATAACGTAAATGGTAAGCGAACTAATGTTATATTAGGACCTAAAAATAATATCCTCTATGGGGATGGGACGATTACAGATCATATTAAAGATTTACGGTTTACCTTATCTCCACACTCCTTCTTCCAAGTGAATCCGGAACAAACTACGGTGCTTTACGATCAAGCATTAGCTTATGCGGACCTAAAAGGGGATGAAACCGTTATTGATGCGTACTGTGGTACAGGTACCATCTCATTATTTCTAGCTCATAAAGCTAAACATGTTATCGGCATTGAAATTGTAGAGCCAGCCATTATCAATGCTCGTGAAAATGCGCGCCGCAATGGCTATGATAATACAGAATTCATCGTCGCTGATGCGGCCGTAGAAATGCCAAAACTCTACAAAGCAGGCGTACGACCAGACGTTATCGTATTTGATCCAATCCGTGCAGGCTGTAAAGAAGAAGTGCTAACCTCTGCAGCGGGCATGGAACCAAAACGCATTGTCTACGTATCCTGTAACCCAGCCACCATGGCAAGGGACATTGAAATCCTTACACACTACGGCTACGAACTAAAAGAAGTACAACCCGTAGACATGTTCCCTATGACAGCACATGTCGAAGCGGTAGCTTTGCTTACTAGAAGTGAAGCGATGTAGTAAGCATTAACACTGGTCAGGAATGTCCAAGAGTTCGAACGAAGTGAAGAATGATTGGAAACAATCAAGGATATTTTGCTGGATGGTTGAGTTGTCAGTTTGCTTATTTTCGAGGCAGGATTGACATTGTGATTTGGATATTGGAGGAATAAGTGTATGAAGCAATATATCGTTGATGCATTTACAGATAAAATATTTTGTGGTAATCAGGCGGCTGTTTGCGTACTGGATCAGTGGCTTTCGGAAGAGCTTATGATGAATATTACCAGAGAAAATAATTTTTCTGAAACTGCGTTTACCGTCAAAACAAAGGATGGTTATGATCTACGCTGGTTTACTCCGGGGGGAGAAATCAATCTATGTGGACACGCGACTCTCGCTACGTCCTATGTGCTGTTTCGTTTTTATGAGCCTGACCTAGAACAGATTATATACCATACCATGAGCGGTGACCTTTTTGTGAGCAGAAAAGATGACTATATCATGATGGATTTCCCTATTTACGAATGTAAAGAAGTCCCTGTCACAGAACAGATGGTAGCGGTTATGGGAGCTGCACCGGAAAAAACGTTTCTTGACCGAGATCTACTACTCGTATATGACGATGAAAGGGTAATACGTGGATTACAGCCGGATTTTGAAGCAATGAGACTGCTCGATGGTAGCGGTGTTGGCGTTACTGCACCGGGAATAGAATATGATTGTGTGTCACGGTTCTTTGCTCCGAAGCTCAAGGTAAATGAAGATCCTGTGACAGGATCGGTACACTGTATGATCGTGCCGTATTGGGCAGAACGTCTTGGCAAGCATAATATACGAGCGTATCAGGCATCCGAAAGGGGCGGCGAACTTTTCTGTGAATTAAACCGAGATAGGGTGATTATCGCAGGCAAGGCAGCACTGTATGCTGTTAGCGAACTAAATCTATAACAAGAATGTAGGCATCTATAGTATTAATCGGTACGTATCCTATACATTGGAAAGAATACTCCAAAGTTGATGATACTAATAGTGGTACTTTTATGTATCGTTATCTTAGGGCCTAAAAATAATATCCTCTATGGGGATGGAACGATTACTGATCACATCAAGGATTTACAGTTTACCTTATCCCCACATTCCTTCTTCTAAGTAAATCCAGAACAAACAACAGTACTGTATGAGCAAGCATTAGCTTATGCGGATTTAAAAGGGGATGAAACAGTTATTGATGCGTACTGTAGTACAGGCACTATTTCACTATTCTTAACACATAAGACAAAACATGTTATCGGTATTGAAATCGTAGAACCAGCCATTATTAATGCTCGTGAAAACGCCCAACAAAATGGCTATGATAATACAGAATTTATCGTCGCTGATGCAGCCGTAGAAATGCCAAAACTCTATAAGGCTGGTGTACGACCAGATGTAATCGTATTCGATCCAATCCGTGTAGGCTGTAAAGAAGAAGTACTAACCTCTGCTGCGTGGATGGAACCAAAACGAATTGTTTACGTATCCTGTAACCTAGCAACTATGGCGAGAGACATTGAAATCCTTACACACTACGGCTATGAACTCAAAGAAGTACAACCCGTAGATATGTTCCCCATGATCGCACACGTTGAGGCAGTGGCTTTGCTTACTAGGAGTGAAGTGACGCAGAGAGTGATAGCACTGCCCATGTGATAGGCGTCCAAGAACACGAGACGAAGACTAAGTGTGATTGGAAACGCCGAACCACTGATCAGATTATAGATGTCTAAATTTTTTTTAGCTGATTTTTAAAAGTATATGTTTTGTAGGTGAGACTATGAATTTTAAGAAACAAATTATTTTATTTTCAATTTTAGCTATGTCTGTTATGGCAGTATCTGCAGAAGATATTAGTACTTATAATCCTCAAGTTATTGAGAAACACCAAATAACAAATGAAGATATTGCATCAGCAACATCTTATGGACAGTCTTTAGTAGAAAAGAAAAATATTAAAATGATATCTACTGCTAAGAAAAAGTTTATTAAAAGGCGTTATGGTGGAATTTTCCCAAGAAATGAATTGCAAGGTATCGTATATGTTCAAACTCCATTTGCAATTTATGCCAATACGGCATTGGAGGATGCTAGAGGTGTAGCAAGTAATTATTCAACAAGAAATGCTAATAATATATTACAGGTTAGATCTTTCCTTTATATGCCGGAAAGTAAGATTTATAATGATACTAATAATGTGGTTATATCTATAGTACAAAATGGAAATACATATTATCCAACAGAGACCGTACGTGGCGATGATCAATTTGAAGGTCCTGGTATGTGGGTAACAGTAGGTTATCAATCATTATTTGATTTATCTAATATCGATACTAATAGCTCTTTTGAAGTTCATATTAAGTCTGATGGAGTTAAAGTTGGAGATGCGGTAATTCAGTTTCCAGCATTAAATGCGTCTGATAAGTATGTTTTAGATGATTCATATTCACTTTATAGAGGTGATGCAGTTTTTATTGATAAGAAATAATATTTATTTAAGTGCATTGTTCAAGAACTGAATAAATCTAATTTTTTATTTATACCCAATATAAAAGCGTAGCTACAGAAGAAGGCACAATTGCATTTGGTCATGATGCTGGTGATGTTTCTGGCTATACAGTTAAATATCCAGATAAAGAAATCACCACACACTTAGGTTATAAAAAAACTGTGCCAGATTATGATAAAGCGCCTACAGTAACGCCTACTACATACTCAGATGCTAAATATAATCGTTTGGTGAAAGTAGCTGATGGCGTTGATGCACATGATGCAGCAACAGTGGGTCAATTGGAAAATGCTATTAGCCAAGTGCAATCTGTTGGTACAAATATAGAAACTACAGTTAATAAAGCAACTGCATCTAGCTATGCATTAGCTGCATTACAACCAAATTTCTCAGAAGGTGAAACTGGATTGGGTGTAGCCGTTGGCTTTGGTCATTATCATGGCAAAACAGCAACTGCTTTAGGTGCATACTACCGCCCAAACCACAATATACAATTTAGTGTAGGTACTGTAGTAGGCAATGGTAACCAAGGCTTTAATGGTGGTCATAGCTTTAAAGTAGGCCCTGAATCTAAAACAGTTCCATCCTCTACAGATGCTAGAATTGCTCAATTGGAAAAATGTATTCAAGAACTAGAGCAAGCTAAAAATAATTAGAAAAAAATAGATAAGATAAAAGCATCTATATACGTTTTTATCAAGTGGTAGGCAAAAATTCTTAATCTATATAGCACTAACTATGAAAATGGTTAGTGCTATTTTATTTGCTTATACAGAGGTAGCGTTTTATTGTTTTAAACTAGTATATTTTGGAAAATACTGGTCATCATCTATGGTTTAGTATGGTTATTTAATATACACTCTATCTTATAAATGTAATATAATTAAATTAATAAATATCATATTGAATTAATATGTTATGGGAAACTAACTAGGGTTAATTTACAAATATATTGATAACACGTGGGGAAAATGTTGTTGTTTACGTTAGCTTTAAAATGTATTTAATAAAATAATGGGAGTGAAAAGTAGATTATGAATGAATATCAAAGAGCAGTTGAGATTCTTAAAGATTATGTTGAATTTGAAGGTATTGAATTATTTTCTCAAGATATTTTAATAAGCGAATTAGATGCATTTAAAGGTATCTTTTCTCCAGAAAAGTTAGAAGAGTTAGATGATACAAATCTTTTATCCACTATGTTCTATTCATTAGGTGATAATAAGAATACCTTATGCTATTGGCTTGAAATGAATAGTGATTGCAGAGAGAATTTTGGCAGTATCGCAGGTGGATCCGCTTATAAATTTGGCCTATTTCAAAGTCAAAAATCTGGTACTTGGTCAACAGGATATTCACAAAAACCAGTAGAGTTAACAGTAGAAAATGCATTAAACCTTGGTAAAGAAATTCGTAATGTATTGGTAATTGGGGCTAATATAATACGTAACGCAAAATTAGAAACTGTTAAAGATTATGAAGACTTAGATGATAGACTAAAAACTGAAATTGGGGAAAAATATTATGAATTAGGATGGGTACATAAATATTTCTCTATGATTTGTAATGATAAATTAAGCGGATTTCATTCTTCCGATTGGCAAAAGCATGTACTTAGAGCTTTAAAAATTAAACCAAGTGAAAAAGCATATGGTCGAAGTGGTCAGATTTCAATAATACAAAATTTGGCTGGATGGTATTATAAGCAATTTTTAGATATATTCAGAAAGCGTTTTGGTGAGGTACGTCAATTTATCCGTTTGGGGTGTTCTGATTCAGCAAAGAATTATATAAGTGAATGGTATAAACAAGGTGTTGTTGGATTTGGATATCCTAATATAGGTGATTTGACACAGACAAAAATTAAAAAAGATATAGATAAAGCTTTTATTCAACGAGAGCTTGAAAGGCATTATAATTTGTCAGAAAAAAGATTTGCATCTAGAATAGCTGGGGAGCTATTTAGATTTTATAAAAGTGATAATAATACAGTATTTGTTATCATGGAAGGCGAGAAGTTAATTGCATGTGTTGATGGAATAGGAGAATATTCATTTAATTCATCGTCAGAGATGCCACATCAGAAGAAAGCAAATTGGAAATTGTTTTTTGATGCTGGGGAGAAACTGCCAGAAAAGACTGAAGGGTTGCGCACAATCTGTTATCCTTTCCATAAATCTGATAATCTATTATTTTTATATAATCGATATTATTATGGTAAAGAAAATAGTGAAATCGTAAAAGATAAGGATAAAAGGAATATACACCACGAAAAGGTTATTAATTTTTATACTAAAATTCAATCCTCTTTTGAACGCAATCGTATAATATTTGGAGCACCAGGTACAGGAAAGAGTTTTAATTTAAATAAGGATGCTGAGGAATTACTGCAAGATGATTATGATGATAATTTAGAGCGAATAACTTTCCACCCAGATTACTCATATGCAAATTTTGTAGGAACCTATAAGCCAGTTCCTATTAAAAGCGATGAGAAGGATGCAATTACGTATGCATATGTTCCAGGACCTTTTATGCGTATTTATGTGGAGGCTTTAAAGAATAGTCGTACAGATAGAGTTAAACCGTTCTTATTATTAATAGAAGAGATTAATCGTGCGAATGTAGCAGCTGTTTTCGGGGATATTTTTCAGCTGTTAGATAGAGATTCTAATAATGTAAGTGAGTACCCTATTCATGCCTCTGAAGATATAAAGAATTATTTAGCATATGAACTTGGAGGAAAGCCTGAAGATTATAGTAAGTTGAGGCTTCCAGATAATATGTTTATATGGGCGTCTATGAATAGTGCCGATCAAGGTGTATTCCCAATGGATACGGCATTTAAAAGACGTTGGAGCTTTCAGTATTTAGGTATAGATGATGGGGATAAGGACGTAAGTGGAAAGTATGTATATCTTGGGGGTAAAGAAAAGCAAAAGATAGAGTGGAATCAACTCCGTAAAGCAATAAATGAGTTTCTTGCAAATGAAAATATTAATGAGGATAAACAGCTGGGCCCTTATTTCATTTCTAAACATAGCTTACTATCAGATAATAATAAAATTGATAGTGATAAATTTTGTGAAGTTTTTAAACATAAAGTACTTATGTATTTATTTGAAGATGCTGCGAGACAAAAACGATCAAAGCTATTTGCAAATAGTAAATATGGACACACTAGATACTCAAAAATATGTGAAGCTTTTGATGAACAAGGTATAGAAATTTTTCATAAAGATATTCAAGCTAATATTAATATTGAAAGAATTAAGCCGGTATCTTCTGAATTAGATAATAGTGATTTATTACAAGCGGATAATTAGGAGCGAGACTAATTATGATTTCTGTATTTTTAAGAGAGCAGAAACGATATTCACAAAAAGAGCTTCTCGAGATATTTGATTGTTCCGAAGAGCAGTTAGATTTAATTATTAGTAAGTTAAAAGAATTTGGAATATTGAAGATAGTAAGGAAATCGAGTCCTCAACTTAATATGTCTGATCTTGTTGATGAGTGTGTAGAAATTATTCCTGTAGAAGCTATTGGTAAAGATTATTATTATGTATTTGTTTTTGTTGGTATTTTAATAGTTGCTAGCCGAATTATCAAATGTTATCCTAAGTATTTATGTAATGTTGATAATCCGATAAAGGAATTACAAGTTGTTTGTAAAGTTATAGAAAAGTATAGTTCAAAAGAACAAATCATATATATGTTAAATGATTATACGAGAAATAGCTCCTTTAATTTATTAGCACTCCTATTGTTCCTTATGCATGATTACTTTGAGAATGGTATCTATAATAATTCAAAAAATATATTTGAAATTAATGGTTCAGGAGAAGTTTTTTGGGATAAAACAATAAATGAAACCTTCTCAATACTTTCAAATAATAGACCATATTATATTGAAATACAGACAAAAAAAAGAGTTAATAATGATTTTGATTATTTTAAACGTCTTCATGAATGTATTTTGACACTAATATCAAAAGAGTTGATGGAGGCAGATCTCCTATCTTTATTTGAACTTACTCCAATTGAGTTAACTGATGAGTGTTTAACTGAGTTTGGCGATAGGGAATATATATTATATAGACTCGAAAATGAATTAAATATACAGTTTAATACTAGGAAGCAATTAGTATTAAAGGGGATTTACTCATATATTAAGCATGGCGGACAGTTAGACTACAGAGACGGATTTTCATTTTTCGGAACTAATTCTTTTAATCTAGTATGGGAATGTGTTTGTAGTGAAATTTTGAATAATCAATTAGATATTCCCTTAGGACAATTAAGATTGCCCGTTACGTTAAATAAAGAGTATAATTCACAAACTAAATTGATTAATTTAATAGAGAAACCATTTTGGTCAATAATTGATAAAGAAGCTAAAGATACGCTTAATCCTGATTTGATTACAATATTTAAGAATCAATTTTATATTTTTGATGCAAAATACTATACTCCAAATTTGAAACATGGAGAATCACCTAAAGGACAACCCGGTATTGAATCAATTTCTAAACAATACCTTTATCAATTAGCGTATAAAAAATTTATAGATGCTCATGGTTTTGAAGGGGTTAAGAATTGCTTTTTACTTCCAACAGAAGAGGATACTATCATAGATTTAGGAGAAGTATCTATGAAAATGTTTTCAAATCTAGGATTAGAAAACATAAGAGTTAGATGTATTCCTGCAAGCCTTGCATATGATTTTTATCTTTTAGGCAAAAAACTAGATATAAATATGCTTAAATTAAATAATTGATAATTCTTGAGCGATTTTAAATTTTAAACAACGGTACATATAATATTAATATTAAAGATTAAATTATATTAGAGAGAGTTTTTAGATATTAACTTTATAGATATCATGAAGTAAAAATCAAGGGAGGGATTAACATGTTAGGAGCAATCATTGGTGATATAGTCGGTTCACGATTTGAATTTAATAATTATAGACACAAGGACTTGGATTTTTTTACAGATTAATGCGTGTTAACTGATGATAGTATCATGACACTTGCCATAGCAAAGGCAATTCTTATGAGTCAACCAGATTACAGTGATCTTTCTAAGAATGCAGTGGAATGTATGCAAACGATTGGAAGATGCTATCCCGGCTATGGATATGGTAATCAGTTCTATAGATGGATCTTCGCAGAGGATCCTAAGCCATATAATAGCTATGGTAATGGTTCTGCCATGCGAGTTAGTGCTGCTGGATTTGTGGCACATAGTTTGGATGAAGCAAAGCTTCTATCTAAATTAGTTACTGAGGTCACTCATAACCATCCTGAAGGTATGAAGGGGGCGGAGGCGACTGCAGTTGCCATATATCTAGCTAAAACCGGAAAGGATCTACTCGAAATCAGAGATTATATTAACAAGTATTATTACACGATGGATTTCACACTGGATGAAATCAGAGACACCTATAGATTCGATGAAAGTTGCCAAGGCACAGTTCCACAAGCACTGCAAGCCTTCTTTGAATTCACTGATTTTGAAGATGCTATTCGTAATGCCATCTCAATAGGTGGTGACAGTGATACTGTTGCTGCTATTTGTGGTGGTGTAGCACAGGCCTATTATGGTATTCCAACGGATATTAGAAAACAGGCTATGTCGTTTTTAGACACTAAGCTACTAGGCATATTGACGTCTTTTGAAGAAAAGTATCTGTCTGCTATATAATTTATGTTTCAATAATGATGACTCATATAGATGTATAATAAAGATACATATGTCGAAATAGCGTTATATTTAATTGAAAATTTGTTGAAAGGTTTCATATGATACATCTTAAGGACTTAGGCAGTTTTGAATCTGTGCCAAAGTTAGTGACAGATATTATAAATGGAAATATAACAGCACTTGAAAGCGCATTAAATAGTGGTTGGGATATTCATAAACCTATACAATTGGGTAAGTACAGTGAGTATTCCCCTCTAGAATTGGCATTAGTAATGAACTGTTTACCAAGTGTTCGATGGTTAGTTGAACATGGAGCAGATCTAAATGATGAAGAAAATCCAAGCTTCTTATTAGCTGTACGGTATGCTGATCAAAAGGTAATAGATTATATTGTGGATAATGGTGCTAATATTCACGCATTGAACTCTGTGGAGGTAGATGCTTTTCAAGCTGCCTTATATGGCAAGAAATATGAGAACCTACAACTGATTCATGACTTAGGCCATACAGTACATAAGTATGGCGGTAAAGCTTTTAGAAATGCTATTACAGATGAAAATTATGAGGTTCTAGATTTCTTTATTCATAATGGTGTAGATATTAATTACAACAAGCCTGATTCTGTATATCCCTTTAAACCGACACCATTGTGCGTAGCAGCGCGGTATGTTGATTTACAGATGTGTAAATATTTGGTAGAACATGGTGCAGATGTGACTATTGCGGAAAAGGATGGTATGCGTCCTTATAGCATTGCCATTGAAAAGGGCGATATGGAAATGGCGGGGTATTTTAAAACATTAGAGCCTGCTGAGTACCATGATAAACAAAATAAAATGGATCAATTAAAACCATTTAAATTACCAAAGGGGTTAGTAACGTTTTTAGAGGGAGATACACTCTATTTTGAATTGCCAGACTCTGATTTTATATCGGTTGAGTTTTTACCTTTACTTGATACTGTTCCATTTAAAGTGGGACGTCGTAAATTATTACGACTATCTAAAGAGCTAGGCGAGTATAATGATTATCAAATTGTATGGGATCCTAGGTCTAAAAAAATCGGTTGTTATGATATAGAGCATCAAGAGTTACGAGAGCTTTGTAAGTTTGATGAGTTTATAGCAGATATGTCAAGTCAATTAGAGACCTTATTCTAATGTATATTGTAAAGTTGAGGAGATACATATGGCAGATGCAGTTGAGAAGACTTATACAGACTGGTCAATTGATGTAGGTAACTATAAGTATGAAGGAATTACATTGAATGAGGTTGAGCAAAATCTCTACGCTATTGAGAATCAAGAGCAGGATTTTGTAGTTATCTCTCCAGCAAAGGCAATTTCCATAGATAATAAAATGTATAACTTTGTACAAGTTTGTAGTGATCAAGATACCGATTTATTACATATAGAGCTTAGTGTAACTAATGATGGTGAGCAGGGTGCGATAATATACGGTAAAAATGAGCTAGGCCCTCAAGAGGCATTACAGATTATAGAAGAATTTATTGCACATCATAAGGCTCCATCATTAGATGATTGGGAAGTCGTACTAGATTTAAGACCGAAGATGGAAAGCTATGTAAAGGGTACAAACGATGATTAATCCTGTAATTTATGATGAACAGTTAAGGCAATATACCATATTCTATGAAGGAATACAGTTTTGCTGGGATGAGAAACCAACAGATACTAATTTAGATACGGCAAAGCTATTAGCTGTTAATTACCATAAAAATATAGATGCAATTGTAACTTTCATTTATAACGAAATACGAGATTGGTATGGTGATATAACTATTGATGACATGAAATCACGCATTGGTATGCCTATTATTGAACCAGAACGTGATGCTGTAACCTATTGCGAGCAAACCTTTGATGATACCCATATCTTTTCTTTTACATTTTGGGATGATGAATTCAAAGATTTACATTATTTTGCCATAGATGGATGATATATTTTCCATGATTTTGCTAGCATGACTTATATGTGGAGTCTATTATGTTATATACACCGAATAACATTTTGTATAAGTATATTCGCTATCGATTTAGACGGATTCAGATTCAGTGCAATATGTTATATGATATAGCACCAGAGGAAGAAGATGAGATTTGTCGTAATCTATTAAAAAAGCGAGCGAAGATATTAATTCCCGTTGGCATAGTATATTTTTTGCTTTTTGGGGTTATCTTCGCTTGGCTAGTAGGAACATGTGAGGACTTAAATCCATTAATGCAATGGGAATTAAGAGTGATAGACTATGTGATACCCATTTTAAATACCATAGATATTAAGTGGTATGCATATCCTCTAGATCTATTATGGGTGGCAATTATATTAGCGCCTATAGCGATTATAAATGCATCTCCTTATATCATTGTTTCCTATATTGTAGATACTATTTTGATACGACGTGAGGTAAAAGCTTTAATCAAAACTTATTTTATGAATGAGTAATTAAAATTTAGATTATATTGGTTTAAACTAGGAGAGAGTATTATGAGTAATCTAAAAGACTTTGATTGGACCGGATTTTGGAACGATGTTGATTATGCCTTTGAATCCTATATTGGTAAACCTGTTACCGATGAGGATATTAAGGATACTGAAGCTGAGCTTGGCTATACATTGCCTGCAGCCTATATTGAGCTACTTAAAAACCATAATGGTGGTGTAGTAAAGAAAAATTGTTTTATTAACGATAATGACGATTGTGTTTATGTAACAGGTATATATGGTATCGATAGAGATAAAAAATACTCTCTTTTAGGTGAGATGGGAAATGAGTTTTGGATTTCAAAAGTAAAATATCCCCCTATCGGTGTCGTTGTAGCCGATACGATTTCTGGTGGGCATGATATGATTTTCCTTGATTATCGTGAGTGCGGTCCAACCGGTGAACCTAAGGTTGTACGGGTTGATCAAGAATGTGATTACTCCATGACTCCCTTAGCAGATAACTTTGGTGAATTTATTAAGAACTTATATTTCAATATAGAAGAAATTACGGATGAAGAGTTTCAAGTATTAAGTGATACGGAAAAGGTTAAGCTCCTTAATGAACAAGAGGGCATCGATATTAAGCGTGCGATGGAGCTATTGACGAACATAGGCATTGATAATTTGTCGCCTATACTATTAAGTACCTTAGGACGTATGTATAACAATAATGGCCGTGCGTCAGAGGCTATCGAGTTGTTTGAACGAATCGATGAGGCACATCGTGATTGGTCTTGGTACTATCGTTGTGGTTATGCTCATGGGATGTTAGCTATTGGTGAAAGCTACGAATCTGAACATGTGCAGAAAGCATTACAGTTAATAGAGACGGGCATAAAAGTGACGAAAGAAGCTCACTTAGATAAACAGCTTGTTTGGTGCTGTGAAGTAGTAAAATATCACCTATCTAAAATTAAGCCAAAAGAGTACAAGGTGGATTATCCTTTGGTATATGAAACTATTAAGACTGTGTTTGATAAGAAAAATAGCAAAGATGCTACAGAAGGTAAAGATATTAAAGACGTTACTGAATGCGATGAAGATAACTATCCTACATATGATGTAGTACATTGGGTATTTAATAAGCAAACATATAGCAGAGAAGAGTTTTCCAAAGAATACAATGAAAATGTAAAGAACTATGTAGATGATGATCAAGAAGATGACGACGATAGATTAGAAGAACCAGAAATTCTAGTAACCTATGAGGCTTGGATTGAAAGTAAAGACCAACTCTTTGACAATGAACGTGTAACCGATGAGGAGTTACGCGAAGAAGATAAAGAAGATGGCATGTGGCAGGTAGAAATTATGGCTCATCTTGTGGCGGATAATGGTACATATTTTACAAGAGAAGAATTGCTCTTTAAATTGCACAATTTGATGGCCAATAAAGAATTAGGAGATCACGTATTCTTTGAAGGCATTGAATACGAAGGCCATGAATGTGAAGGTTACGGACTTATAGATAATAAAGATGGCATACCTGTATTCTATATTGTGTGTGGTAGCTAGTTAGTATACAACATTATAAAAATTAATAGATTAGCCCTTCGCTTATGCGAAGGGCTTTTACTATACACGCAAACTTATAACAGTAATAAAATAGATTGAATTATTATAATTTTGTGCTTTGGGCTACGTTATTTTATATGAGATTAGTTTACAATATTGAGGAATATATTATGAATAATACAATCAAAGCATGTTGAAGAGAGAGAGTTGATGCCCATGATAGAAAATGAACTCATATATGATGAGAAATATTGTGAATATAGACTTCTTTATGAAGGATTAAAATTCTGTTGGGATGAGAAAACTTCTAAACTACTTTGCTATTGATGGCTAATATATTGCCATAAAAACGGTAAAAAAGCTACTTTAGATAACTAGATTAGGTTGGTGTTGTGAAGTAGTCGAGTATTTATTAAGTTCTATTAGTTTAAAGAATTATAAGGAGGATTATTTTATGATTTTTGATGTGATTAAGAACCTGTTTAAGAAGGATGAGAATACTAAGCAGATTGAATATCTCGGTGTTGATAAAGATGGTAATAAAATATATGAAGGTTATTATCATGAGTTTAAGGGAATTCCTTGGGTGTTCAATAAAACTACTTATACTAGAGAAGAGTTTCTTAAGGAGTTTTATGAATGCTTAGAAGAGCATAACGTTAATCGTGATAATTTACCGCCATTAGTAGAGCCTGAAATTTTAGTGAGTTATGAAGCTTGGATTGAAAGTAAAAGTCAGCTTCACCCTAATGAATACTTATATGAGGATGATGAATTAGAAGAATACGATAAAGAAGACGGTATGTGGCAAGTTGAAATCTATGCTCGCCTTAAAGCAGATAATGGACAGTACTTTACTACTGAAGAGCTTCTTTTCAAGCTACATAATTTAATGGCCAATAAAGAGCTCGGTGATCATGTGTTCTTTGAAAATCTAGCCTATGATGACCACGAATTCGATGGTGACGATATCGATGAAATCGACGATGATGATGAAGGTACTCCTGTATTTGTCGTATGGCTTGGTAGCTAGTTAAATAGCTGTTTGTCATAAACTATTATTTTAAAATCTGTAACCCATAGTGTTGTGTTGTTTGTTATAATTATCTTAAGATGAGTTCATATACATATTGATGCTATGAGGGGAAGTGTATTGTATGTCTTTAAGTGTTGAACAGTTTTTATCTTTGTCTGATGCTGAACAGTTACAAACTATCAAAGACCTTAATGATAGTGGAAACGTAAAAACTATTATTGATGTGTTAACTAGTGTGGGCATAGAAAATTTATCTATACCTCTGTTAGGTGAGCTTGGTAGAGCTTATAACAATAATGGCAATGAAAAAGAGGCAATTAAGGTATTAGAGGCTATTGATGAAGAGCATCGTGATGCGGTGTGGTATTATCGCTGTGCCTATGCGTATGGATCTATTGTTTTAGATAATAATGAAGCGTACACATCTGATACTATGCAACAGATGCTAAGGTTAGTGGATCAGGGTGTACGGTTAGCTATGGAATCGGAACTAGATGATATAAAATCGTATTGTTTTGAAGTCATGGATATGTGCTATATGCAAATGGACTTTGAAAAATGTGAAGCTGATTATCCTGATTTATGTGCTGCTTATAATGAGTATGTAGCAGCGAAAAAGAAGAAACGGAAAGGTGTGCCTCGTCATCGCACTATCACTGTTGAAGAGATACAAGCTACAGACGATATGTGGACCATTAATGAGCCTATGTACTGGACTATCAATATATATGGCTCATACGATGATTATTTAGAATCTGCCAAATCTTTTACTGTAGAGCAACGATATCTCAATGCTATATCTTGGTACTTCGCAGAGGTTAATAATGGTGGACATCATCAGTTCTTTTATAACTCTACAGGCATTGTATGGGAAGATGCTCTTGCGGGGTTACGCCTCTTCAAGATGGATATACTAGCAGATAATTTACAATCCGTAATCGATTACTTTGGCGGTTCTGTTCCATTTGATAGAGAAGAACGATGGACCATTTTAAAAGATTGGGACGATGAAATATTTGATTTCCTCGATAAAAAAGATGATGTAGTCTATGAATATGAAGGCATCTTTGAAGATGTATTTGTACATGAACATCCAGAGTTATTTGTATTTGATGGGACCTATAAGGTTCCAGAATAAGCGTAGCAATGTAGTGTATAAGGGCTACTTTCACTAAGAATATACTATGTATTAGAGGTATTACATGTTAGATAAACAAGGCGTATATGATTGCCTACGTGACCATCATATCGATTTTGAAATTACGGATCACGCACCGCTATTTAGTATGGATGATAAGCCCAATGTAGAGTTGCCATATCCTGAGTGGGATGCGAAGAATCTATTCATCCGAGACCATAAGCGGGAGCACTACTATCTGATTACTGTGCGCGGCTCAAAGCGTGTGGATTTAAAACAGTTTCGTAAGGACCACAATCTTAAAAAGATTTCCTTTGGCTCAGAGGAGGAGCTATGGGATATATTAAAGATTAAACCAGGTCACGTATCTCCATTCTGTTTACTTCACGATGAAGCACGGAAAGTTCATTACTATATTGATGCGGATTATAAAGATAATCTAATCGGTATACATCCTAATCAAAATGATGCTACAGTATGGCTACAGGGAAAAGACTTAGTTAACTTAATTGAAGAACATGGTACAACTATTGAATATATAACAATATAAGCTCAACATCCTATTTGTGGGAAATAATATTAATTAATATTGTTTCCACAGATAGGATGTTTTTATATGCAAAAAGAATAATAATCTTTTATAATAATATAAGAGTATTTGTTATATAAGAGGTTGTACATGAAAGTTAAATTAATTCAGCCGCGTATGTTGAAGCGTCCTATGGATACAGATTTAAAAATACGTATGTCACCACATTTAGGTTTGTTAACGGTGGCTAATATTATTCGTTATGAGTGTGAGGTCACAATTGAAAATGAAAATATTAGAGCTATTGATTTTGATGATGTGCCTGACTTGGTAGGGATAGCAGTTACAGTAGATGTTTTACCTAGAGCTATTGAAATTGCATCTATATATAAAGAAAAAGGTGTTAAGGTGATTGCTGGTGGTATACATATTACGACAGCATCCAATACCATACCTAAGGAGGCATTTGATAGTCTTTGTATAGGTTTTGCAGAAAATACATGGCCTCAAATTATAGAAGATGCTAAACATGGTCGATTACAATCTCAATACGTATCTGCTCCTTTAGAGTCTGGAGACGATATTGCATCACCTGCATATGACTTAATAGATAAGACCGATTACTTATGGTACAATGTTGTTTCTACTAGTCGAAGTTGCCCTCATAGATGTGATTTTTGCTATAATAGTTCTGGAACACACCAATATATTAATCGCAATATAGAAGATGTGTTGGAAGATATCAAAAAATTAGGTACAAAACATATTATGTTTATAGATGATAACTTTATTGGCAATATTTCTTGGACTAAACAGTTTTTAGAACGTATTAAACCTTTGAAGTTAAACTGGAATGCAGCAGTTACTATGAAAATAGGGCAACACCCTGAATTAATGGATTTAATGAAAGAAACTGGTTGCCAGAGTTTATTTATTGGTTTTGAAAGTATTAGTTCTCAATCTTTATCTAGTGTTCATAAAATGCAAAATAATCGTGAAGAGTTTGAACGACTTATTAACGAATTACATAAGCGTGGTATTATGGTTAATGCTAGCTTTGTATTTGGATTAGATGGAGATACACCAGAGACTTTTAAAAATACGTTAAATTGGATTATTAGCCAGAAAATTGATACGATTACATCACATATTGTCACACCATATCCAGGTACTGAATTCTACAAGAGAATGGAAGAGCAAAATAGAATTTTTGATTATGATTTATCAAAATATAATACGTCTCATGTAGTTGTATCACCGTTAGGTATGTCTAAAGAAGAATTAGAAAAAGGGTATCTTTGGATCTATAAAGAGCTATATTCCATAAAAAATATATTTCGTCGCATGCCTAAAACTATGGGCACAATACCAGCATATTTAACATTTAATTTCTTTTATCGTAGATTTGGACACTTTACAGCAAAAGTATGTAATCTGTTAACTTATAAGCGTATTGGCTTGTTTGCTGAAAAGCTATCAAGATATATGTAAAGGAGTATTTATGACTAAAAAATTATTTAAACGTATTTTAGTAACCTCTACGATTGCTGTATTAGGTGTTAGTACATCCTTTGCGGCTCTTGTTATGGAACGAGATCAATCTGTAGATACAGCACCTAGTGTCAATATGTATCGATTCGAAGTACCAGCAGAGTTACAGGGCACATATAACAGTGCAGGTGTTGCCAATCTAACAGCATCTATGGAGAAAGAACCTAATACATTATCTATGAATGTAGCGCATGTAAAAGGAAATCCATCTGAGTCTTATGTAGTAGAGGTTTATAAAGATTTAGCTGCTATTGAAACACATCGCAAATCTGATCATTATCAGGCCTTTGTTAATGAAGTAGGTTCTAAATTAACAAATCGTAAAATGTACGACGTACAGTCTGTACTATTGTTTGAGAAAAAAGATGCTTTATCTATTGTCAATGATGGTAAAGCAATAGTGACTCTGACAGAGTTTACTGTTAATAGCAATGATATCGACACAGTACAACGTCAATACCAACTCGATATTGAACGGGCCGTACGCGATGATGCGGGTTATAAGGCTGGTTATGTGCTTCGTGAAAGAAATGTAAAAAATCATTGGTATGTTATCCAAATTTATAGTGATCAAGAGGCCTTAACAAAACATTTAAATAGTCCTGGTTATCGATTCATGATGAGCCAAATCCAAGGTAGTCTACAAAATGTTACCACAAAGGTTTTAGATGGGGATGTCCTCGTCAACCATGGGGGTCAAGCATTTGTAAGACCTTAAAACTGAATATAATATAGTATAATATAATCACAGTAAAGTTACTGCTAGCATATACATATGTGCTAGCAGTTTTTTGTTATATATTAGGTGAACGTATAGTCTATAAAAAAAGGAGTTACATATGACACAGCAAGAACGGTTACGCTATTTGGTTGAAGGCTTAGTAGCAGAATACAATGAGCGGCATAACGAACATATAGATATCCCTATAAATGAAGAAGAGCAATTTACTCTCTTTAGATCTTTATGTAATATTCGTCCTGCTGGTGGAATGCCTCTTGAATGGATGAAGATAGAGTCTGAATATTTAAATATATTGGCCCATGAAAAGGGAATCGTAACGATTAGTGATATGGAAGAGCGAGAGCCTCAGATTTATTTGTGGCAAGGAGATATTACTCGATTATCTGTAGATGCTATTGTAAATGCAGCCAATAATAAATTACTCGGATGTTTTGCTCCAAATCATAAGTGTATCGATAATGAAATCCATACCTTTGCTGGTATAGAGCTTCGCATGGAATGTGCTAGAATGACTGAGTATATGGAAATGCCTGAAAAAACGGGTGTGGCTCGTATGACCTATGGGTATAATTTGCCCGCAAAGCATGTACTTCATACGGTAGGTCCTATTATTTATGAAAGTGTAACAGATAAGGAAAGAATTGAATTAGCTTCTTGCTATCAATCCTGTTTAAAGTTAGCTAATGCTTATAAATTACGCTCCATTGCATTCTGTTGTATTTCTACTGGTGAATTTAGATTCCCTAATGAAGAAGCAGCACAGATTGCCATAGATACGGTACGAACATATTTAAAAGAAACAAATAGTAAAATACAAGTGGTATTTAATGTATTTAAGGATATAGATTATGACATCTACAACAAATTATTGGGATAAATAATATACTCCTTTTGAAATTCATAAAAATACTGTATCATTTAATAATGACATACAAAAGGTTATGAATGAATTGTTAGTTTAAGAAGGAGATAATGTACTATGAATTATAAATACACCTATGAAAGCCCATTAGGAACTATGATTATGCTTGGTACATTATCATACTTAACAGATTTGTTTTTTATCGATGAAGATTATGCACCAAGTTATGATGATGCGGAGTATATAGAGCAACTAACAGGTCCATTTGAAGTAACTATTATGTGGCTAGACCAATACTTTAATGGTAAAAAGCCTTTTATTACACCACCGATTCAGTTAGAGGGGACAGAGTTCCGTAAGTCTGTATGGTCCATATTACAAACTATAGCTTATGGTGAAACTACAACATATGGAGATATAGGTAAAGAGATTGCAAAACAGCAAGGAAAAGATAGGATGTCTGCCCAAGCAGTAGGAGGTGCTGTAGGTCATAATCCTATATCTATTATCATTCCATGTCATCGTGTGATTGGTAGTAATGGAAAATTAACTGGCTATGCTGGCGGTATTGAACGTAAGAAATACATGCTTGATCTTGAAGCGAAACATAAATAGTACATATTAGATTGTAAAATCATATTTAAATAGACTTATAGAAAAAGAAGAAAGAGATTACTTATGATGGATAGACACATCATAGGTAATCTCTTTTGGTATATATAGGTGGGACTATTTAAATTGATTTACTAAGGTACCAATGCCACTAATCGATATAGATACGGTATCTCCTGATTTTAACCAACCATATTTGCTTTCATTTTTACCAAGTACAACACCACTAGGTGTACCGGTAAAGATAATGTCACCCTCTTGTAGTGTAATATACTGGGATACAAATTCGATAATCGCGTCCGGTTTAAACATCATTTGTTGTAATTTGGCTTGTTGACGTATTTCACCATTTACTGTTGTAGTAATAGTGGCATTGTCAAAATCAAAATCATCTGGAGAAACAATAGTAGGACCAATAGGGGCAAAGTTATCTAGTGATTTGCCGAGAATCCATTGAGAGCCTCTAAATTGTAAGATTCGAGCAGAAACATCATTTCCAATGGTATAGCCTAATATATGGTCTCTGGCCTGTTCACGAGATATATTTTTACCAGCCTTACCAATGACGATAACTAGTTCTCCTTCGTAATCATAATGAAGGTTTTTATCTTGAATGGGAACTATATCTTGATGTGACGCTAATGCATTAGATGTTTTCATAAAGATTTCTGGAAAATCATGTGTAGCAAGACTAGTTTCCTCTATATGGTCTGCATAGTTTAAACCGATACAGATAATGTTTTTGGGATTAGTAATTAGGGTACGGTTAGTAGATTCTTTCATGAGAGATACCTCCTTAAGAGATAAGATACATATATTGTAAGTTAATTATAATATAAATCGGTATGTAAAGAATATTTTTGACGAAATAATTATATAGAGGCATTTTTGTCACATCCTGTTTATTATACTTAAACAAAGTAATAAAAGGAGGAGTCCCTATGTATATGCATAGAAATGTGACAGATAAATTTATAGGTACCGTAGCATCTTGTGACATTATAAGTACGGGTAGCTGGTATGGTGATTTACCAGATGGCGTTGCAAAGGAAGTGAAATTAAATCGTAAAGATTACTATATTGAAGAGATACAACATATTTCTATTAAGGAAGCCATAAGTGTTACCTATGGCATTAAATGGGGGCATATCTCAAAACCTGTAGAGGGGAAAATAGAATCCTTAACTACTAAGGAGTACTCAATTGACGAATCTAAAAAACAATATCTATTAGAGCTTATGGGGTGTAGATTTTCTGATGATATTGACCTATATGATGAGGATGAGTGTGCTGTCCAAGTGCAGCTCATCAACACTAAAGATCAGGAATTTATATATGAATTTCCTTTTGATAATACCCTGAGGGCCATGTCTATACTATTCAGACAAATCCTAGGTATGCCTACATTACTTTTATTTGATGGAAATCGAGAAAAAGATAGAATTCAAGAGATTCATATTGAAGTGCAAAAAAATATGTACCAAGAATATGGTGATGTAAATACATTGAATTTTAATTGGAATGCGTCTATTTCCATTGATTGTAATAGTAAGCAATTTGGTCACTCTAGTCATAGTCATAGCGAGTATGTAGATAATCAAATGATTCATCAATTGAAGCAAGATATTGACTTTCACATTGGCGGAACGCTATATAGTCTAGATTCTTTTAGTCTTAGTGAAAGTCATGACCTTGATAGAGATCCTGCTCGTGGTGGTATAGTAACAGTACGTATTAAATGGGCGCATAAAGAGGATACATTGTTTATAGGGAATCTAACAGATCAGTATGTGCCCACTTGGTATAAAAATCTAATTAATTTTATACATGCTCACACAAGAGATAAATCTTTACAAGAGTTTTTACAATCAAATCATACATCTGATAGAAGGATTTATACGTATTGTTCTGTATATATTTTTAAGATAAACCAGGAATTTTATTATCGTACTGATAGAAATGATATATATGAAGGGGATATTGTAAAAGTTCCGTTTGGATCCGATAATGCGGTTCGTACTGGTCGTGTAGAATCTATTTCATATCATACGCGTTACGATGTACCTTATGATTTGAAACGAACTAAATTTATTATAGATAAAGACATAGAAATTATTTATGATACCAATCGTTATAGATATGATGATCTATATGATTTATAAGGCATCAAAATAAGTGGTATTCTATATTTTGTACTTAAGTATACTTAACTTATTACATGTCTAATTTTTGTTCTCTATAGAATATGTTGAAATAACTTGCTCATAGTGTTAAGATTATAAGTATATTAATAAGCATGGAGGTTATTGTTATGAGCAAGAATATCGATTGGGATAATCTCGGTTTTGGTTATGTAGAAACCGACTACCGTTATTTGACTACATATAAAGATGGTAAATGGGACGAAGGCGGATTAATTACTGATGCTAACGTTGTTCTTAATGAATGTGCTGGTGTATTCCAATACGCTCAAACTGTCTTTGAAGGTTTGAAAGCATACTACACTAAAGATGGTCACATCGTATGCTTCCGTCCAGATTTGAATGCAGTTCGTTTGAATCAATCTTGTGAACGCCTTGTAATGCCTACATTACCTGAAGGTCGTTTCCTTGAAGCTGTAAAAGAAGTTGTAAAAGCAAATAAAGACTTTGTTCCTCCTTATGGTCATGGTGCAAGCCTTTATATTCGTCCATATATGATGGGTACAAACTCCGTTATCGGTGTAAAACCTGCAGATGAATATCAATTCCGTGTATTTACTACACCAGTAGGACCTTACTTCAAAGGTGGCGCTAAACCAATCAAAATTCGTATCACTGATTTTGATCGTGCAGCTCCTCATGGTACTGGTCATATTAAAGCTGGTTTGAATTATGCTATGAGTTTGTATGCTATCACTGATGCTCATAACAAAGGTTATGCAGAAAACATGTACCTTGATGCGGCTACTCGTACACATGTAGAAGAAACTGGTGGTGCAAACTTTATCTTCATCACTAAAGATGGTAAATTAGTTACACCTAAATCCGATAGTATTTTGCCATCCATTACACGTCGTTCTTTGATGTATGTAGCAGAACACTACCTTGGTATGACTGTAGAAAATCGCCCTGTTCATAAAGATGAATTAAAAGACTTTGCTGAAATTGGTCTTTGTGGTACAGCAGCTGTTATTTCTCCAGTAGGTCAAATCGATACTCCAGAAGGTACTATTAATGTACCGGCTGGTATGGATGATATGGGTCCTATCACTAAAAAATTATATGATACATTACTTGGCATTCAACATGGTGAAATCGAAGCTCCTGAAGGCTGGGTAGTTAAAATTTGCTAATCTTTTAATAGATTAATGTAGTAGATTATATAATCTAACACGTAAATAGAAATGGCATCTATCGTTGGATAGATGCCATTTTTGTCTTATTTTGATATGTTAAATTAGGGGTTATAGGACAAAAAGTGTTGCTGTTAATGCCGATGGAGGTAGTTAAATACTGGCTCTATCGGCATTTTATCTTTTTGAGTAACTTTTACATATAGGACAAAAAGTGTTGCTAAAAAGTCTGAACTCCCTTGATTTTACTGACTCAAATAAGGTTTTATCTTTCTAGAAAGATATATTTTTTAGAAGGAGTATAATTATGAAACTAGTCAGATGCCCTAGTTGTGGTTTCATTTGTAAGAAAAATGGTAGAACAAATGCGGGTTCTCAACGTTGGTATTGTAATCAATGTTCTTGCTCATTCACAAATAAAGTGAATAAAACTAACAATAATTTACAGATGTTTTTGGATTGGTTATTTGGTAAACACACACAGTTAGATATGGCTGGTGATGGACGTTCATTTCGGAGAAAAACATCACAGTTTTGGGAACTTTGGCCATTACCACCAAAAGTTGAATCATCAAGTAGCGTAGTATTTGTTGATGGTATTTATTTAGCTAGAAATGCTTGCATTTTAATCTGTTGTAATGAGACGCATGTCTTAGGCTGGTATGTTTGTAGATATGAACATTCTAAGGCTTGGGAGGCTTTATTACGACGTATTTCACCACCTACAGTAGTTGTATCCGATGGTGGTACCGGCTTTCAAAAGGCATTAAAAAAAGTTTGGCCGAAGGCCAAACTACAAAGATGCTTATTTCACGCATTTCAACAAGTAAAACGCTATACAACAATACGTCCTAAAACGATTGCTGGCCGTGAATTATATGGAATTGCAAGGGATTTATTAACGATACACACACAAGATCATGCCGTAAAGTGGGTACAAAACGTTATGTCATGGAAAGTACGACATAGAGTATTTCTATCAGAAATGACCGTTGACGAAAATGGTACGATACGACCTAAACACGAACGACTCATAAAAGCAGAAAATTCCTTAATTAAATTAATCAATAAAAGATGTTTGTTTACTTACTTAGATACATCATTAACATGTACCTGTCCGGCTACTAATAATCGTATAGAAGGTGGCGTAAATGCTCAGTTACGCGCTATGTTACGTAATCATAGAGGAATGTCTATTGAAAGACGAATAAAAGCGGTGTTCTGGTGGTGCTATATGCACTCACCGAACCCGCTTTCTAATGCAGAAATACTTAAGGTTATGCCGACCAACAAGAGTATTTCTGATATATATCATACCATACATGAACAATCTAGGTTAGAAGCCTCTATTCCAACTTGGGGTGATGCTATTGTTTGGAGCGATTTGCATAATTATGATCGCCTATTTACCAATCTTTGGGACTGAAATAGCAACACTTTTTGTCCTATAACCCTAAATTAGAGATAAGGGTATTGTAAAATTAGTTATAGACTATTATTAAAACTAGTTATTAGTTAGATTTTGCACGACTTACTACTTTAGCCATGAATTTTTCGTTATTAATAACAAATCGTTCATGAGTTCCTCGACCAATGATACCAACGCCGTCAGATGCTTCAATATCAAAGGTTATTTTACGTCCTTCTACAGCACTAACTGTAGCTTTAGCAGTTACTGTTGCACCAAGTGGAGTAGGGGCCTCATGAGTAATGGATAGAGCGATACCTACAGTGCCTTCGCCATCTTCTAAATATGGTTGTACTGCTGCTTGTGCTGCTTCTTCCATTAATGCACACATAGCTGGTGTGGCAAAGACCTCTAAAGAACCGGATTTCATTGTTTTAGCAATATTAGATTCTGTAACTGTTACAGTCGCTGTAGCTGTTTGACCTGCTGATACCATAATATACCTTCTTTCATTAAGAATATTCTCGTTATAATAGTATTATACATCTTTCGATAATTTTTATGCTAATGCTATTATACATATTTTATAGATACTACCAGTTAAAAGTAATTATTTTTAACTGGTAGTATCTATAAAACTAGCCTATATAACTTATAATCCTAATATTTTTAACTGGTAGTAATTGAAAAAATAGCATATAAAAGTATGAATGGTAATAAAAAGTATGAATGGTAATATTTTAACGGGTAGTAAAAAAATAACATATGAAAGTTCTAATGATAATATTTTTGACTGGTAGTAATTAGATAAATAGAATGTTTAGGTTCTTACGTATAACAGTTCTATAGAATCCGTGATATAATAGAACTAGTTTTTTATAAAACGAGGTATATATGAGTACAAAAAAATTAAAGCCTTCTGGTGAAGGTTGGGTACAGTTAATAGCAGGCATTGGTTTTGTCATTCTATTAATTGCCATCAATATAGTAGATCCTACATTCTATCCTACTATGTGGCATTTAGCGACGAGTGGATCCATGGATGAGATAGCAGAGTATATTCAAGGCTTTGGCCCAATGGCCATGGTTGTTAGTATGCTTCTTGATATTTTTGTTAATGCTGTTGGTTTTCTACCATCTATCTTTATATCTACCGCAAACGGTCTCGTATTCGGCATGTGGCCGGGCATAATTATTTCTTGGCTTGCAGAAACGATTGGCGTAGTCATTAGCTTTTATATTATGCGTTACTTTTTACGTGATACAGCAGATAAGCTTATTGCTAAGAGTACAGTATTGATGAAAGTAGATGATTTCTCTGGTAAAAATGGTTTTGTGGTCATGTTATTTGCCAGATCCTTACCATATTTTCCATCTGGTGTGATCACAGCACTTGGTGCTATTAGTAAGATTAAACCGAGAGACTACATCTTAGCAAATTTAATTGGTAAGTTCCCATCTACAGCTCTTGAAGTAGCTATCGGTACAGATATTGTAAATTTCCAAGAGAATATGGGGCGATTAGGAATTATTGTTCTTGTTGCAGGTGTTGTATACTTCATTCTTTGGAAAGTATATAAGAACTATATCAATAAGAAAAACGCTGAACAAGAGCATGATCCTAATGCTTAACAATCTCTAATTAAATGTTATTCAATTTAGTATATATGAAAGAGGCGATAGTATGAGCTTTTCTCTTCCTGAACGGGTGACCCTAAAAGGTCCTAATTTTATTCGTGAAGTATTTGAACGTGGTGTAGGGGTAGAAGGTTTTATTAGTTTTGGTATTGGCAATCCTGCACCTGAAGCGATTCCTGTGGAAATCATCGAAAAGGCTTTTGATGAAGTAGTTCACTCTAATCCAATGAGTCTTTTACAATATGGACCAATGCAAGGTGATGCACGATTAGCAGAATTGACATTAGATCGTCTTGTAAAAACGCATAAGATGAATCCAGAAGGACAAGGTCTTATTATCTCTAATGGGGCGGGGCAACTCTTAGGTCTTGTACCGATTACTGTATTAGAACCTGGCGATGAAGTATACATGGATGAATTCACTTTTACCAGTGCCATTAATTCTGTACGCAATATGGGTGGTAAAGCATTAGGTATTAAGACTGATGAGTATGGCATGATTCCTAGTGAATTAGAAAAAGCGGCTCAATCTGGTAAAGGTAAATATATTTATCTCATTCCTAACTTCCAAAACCCAACAGGTATTACAATGCCGTTGGAACGCCGTAAAGAAATTTACGCTATTGCGTCTAAATATGATTTGTTTATCTATGAAGATGATCCATACGGTGAGATTCGCTTTGCTGGTGAGTACATTCCAACATTTAAATCCTTTGATACAGAAAATCGTGTTCTCTATGCAGGTTCGTATTCAAAGACATTATCTGCTGGTTTGCGTGTAGGTTTCTTATTTGGCCCAGCTAAAGTTATTGAAGCTATTCAAGCATTAAAAAATAATACGGCAGGGCAAATGCCATTAGTTACGCAAAAAGTGGTAGCTAAAGTGCTCGATACAATCGATTACGACGCACATTTGGAAAATGTACGTAAAGTTTATAAAACAAAATGTGATGCCTTGTTAAATGCTTTTAACAAGTATGCAAGCTCTAAGGTTAAGTTAACACAGCCTACTGGTGGTATGTTTGCATGGATGACGATGCCTGAGGATGTAAATTGTGATGAATTCTTCGAAGCATGTATGGACAGAAATATAGGGATTATTAAGTGTGGTGCCTTTGCAGCTGATGGAGCAGGGGAAGGACATGCATTCCGTTTGAGCTATACTGTACCAACAGTAGAAGAAATTACAAAGGGCATGGAAATTCTTGGAACTTTAACTAAAGAGTTCTGTGGCGAGTAATATATTGATAAAGTTTGATATGACATGATACAATGTAACAGTAGATACATTGTATCTACCATATAGAGAAAAAGTTTTACATATAGATGTGAGGTAGTTCCTCAAAGAAAGTAGGTGTTTACTATGGGTTGCGGTAGCAGCAGTGATTGTGGCGGATGCCCATCTCAATCCTCTGGTTGCGGTGGCGGCGCTCCTCAACAACCTCAAGATCTTACAGCTCCATTACACGAGCTTAGTTCTGTTAAACATGTAATCGGCGTAGTATCTGGTAAAGGTGGCGTAGGTAAATCCTCCGTTACAAGCTTAATGGCTATTACTATGGCGCGTAAAGGTTACAAAGTAGGTATCCTCGATGCGGATATTACAGGTCCTTCTATTCCTAAAATGTTTGGTATCAAGGAAAAAGCATATGCTGACGAAATTGGTATGTATCCTGTAAAATCTAAAGGCGGCATTGACGTTATGTCTGTTAACCTCCTTTTGGAAAACGATACAGATCCTGTTTTATGGCGTGGTCCTATTTTAGGCAATGTGGTAAAACAATTCTATAGTGATGTTATTTGGAAAGACATCGATTATTTATTCGTTGATATGCCGCCAGGAACAGGTGACGTAGCAATTACTGTATATCAATCTTTGAAATTGGATGGTATCATCATTGTTACATCTCCTCAAGACTTGGTATCCATGATTGTTGAAAAAGCAGTTAAGATGGCTGATTTAATGCAAGTGCCTATTATTGGTGTAGTGGAAAACTACTCTTACTTCCATTGCCCAGATAATGGTAAGGATTATCAAATCTTTGGTGAAAGCCACATTGAAGAAATCCTTCAAAAATACGGTCTATTATTGTTGAATCGTTTGCCAATTGATCCAACTATTGCAAATCTTTGTGATAAAGGTGATATTGAAGCTATCGAGAAAACAAACTTAGAAAACGTATCTTTACCAGAATAGGATTTATATGTTAATGAAAGCTGTGCATACCTCGTGATGCACAGCTTTTTTTCATTATTGTCTTTAGACTGGTTCGCGACGTAGTCGCGAATCATTAAACCACCCGCTATGCGGGTGCGGCAACGAAAGTTATACAAAAAAATCACCTTGCTTAAGTATAATGTAGGTGTTCAAGCCGCATTATATGCAAAAGAAAGGTGATTTTATATGGCAACAAAGACACAGAGCCTTGCGCACACAAAATGGTTATGCAAATACCACATAGTATTTACACCTAAGTATAGACGTAAAGTTATATATAATCAATACAGAAATAGTTTACGTGAAATATTGAGACGTTTATGTGAATATAAGGGCGTCAAGATTATAGAGGGGGAGCTTATGGCTGATCATGTGCATATGCTAGTATTAATCCCGCCTAAAATATCAGTATCATCTTTTATGGGATACTTAAAAGGGAAAAGTGCACTAATGATGTTCGATAAACACGCAAACTTAAAGTATAAATTTGGAAATAGACACTTTTGGTCCGAGGGTTATTATGTTAGTACAGTAGGTTTAAATGAGGCTACAGTAAAGAAATATATACGTGAGCAAGAGTTACATGACCAAATGAAAGATAAACTTAGTGTAAAAGAATATGAGGACCCTTTTAAGGGTAGCAAGTAATACACATCCCCTTTAAGGGGAACGTTACGAGTCAATGGCTATGCGGCTTGAACGTAGTGAAAGCCAGCGCCTTTAGACGCTGGCCTAGTACTACGGGCTTATAGCCCGTGAGCAAACCACCCGTTTTACGGGTGGTTCTGATTTCTTTTTATGATGTAATATATTATATTTATTATAAGAAGAAATAATTATATATCTCACTTCACATACTACTGATATATACTGAAGACACCGTAGGATAGGGGCTACTGTGTGTTTTATAGTCACCTTGCGATGCCTTGGTATTTCAGCAGTTATATATTTTAGTTTTTTCCTATGTAGGAGGTATGTGTATGAAAAAACTGTTAAACTGGATTATTCCAGCGGTCTTTGGTATAGGCCTATGGTTTATTCCGACACCAGAGGGGTTAACACCTCAATCTTGGCATTTATTCGCCATTTTTGTGGCTACAATCGTAGGCTTTATTACTCAGCCATTACCGATTGGTGGCGTATCCATCGTTGTGATTACTGTAGCAGCTTTGACTGGTACTTTGAAAATTGGTGAAGCTATCTCCGGTTTTGCTAACTCTGCTATTTGGTTAATCGTAGGTGCGTTCTTATTCTCTCGTGGCTTTATTAAAACTGGTTTGGGGAAACGTATTGCATATAATTTGATTGCTGCTTTTGGTAGTAGCTCCTTACGTTTAGCTTATGCATTAGCTTTATCTGATCTAATTTTGGCTCCAGCAACTCCATCTAACACAGCTCGTGTAGGTGGTGTTATTATGCCGATTACTACTAGCTTGGCAAAAGCATTTGGTTCTGAACCTCAAGATGGTCCTCGTAAAATTGGTTCCTTCTTGATGCAATCCATTTATCAAGTTAATACGATTACATCTGCTATGTTCCAAACATCTATGGCTGGTAACACATTGGTTGCAGCATTGGCGCTTCAATCCTTTGGCATCGGTATTACATGGGGTGACTGGGCTATGGCAGCTATCGTACCTGGTATCATTGCATTGATCATTATGCCGTACTTTATTTATAAAGTTTACCCACCTGAAATTAAAGATGCTCGTGAAGCACAACAAATGATTAAAGAAGAGTTAAAAGGCCTTGGTAAAATGTCCTTCCAAGAATGGGTTATGTTAGGCGTATTTATTTTAGCTTTAGTTTTATGGGCTACTTCTCAGTTTACTAAAATCGATGCTACAACTGTTGCATTTTTAGGCATCTCTATTTTGCTTGCTACAAGCGTTCTTGTTTGGGATGATGTTAAAAGTGAAAAAGGTGCTTGGGATACATTAGTTTGGATGGGTACTTTAATGGGCTTTGCAGGCTTCTTGTCCAAATTAGGTTTCATCAAATGGGCAACAGTACTTGTAGGTGGTTATATTCCAGAAGGATCTTGGATTATTGCCTTCGTTATAGCTGTACTTATTAATACATATTCCCACTATGTATTCGCATCTTTAACTGCACATATTTCTGCAATGTTCGTAGCATTCTCTGCAATTGCTATTTCTGCAGGTGCACCACCAATGTTAACATTGTTGATGATTGCATTCACATCTAACTTGTGTATGTCTTTAACTCACTATGCAGCAGGTCCATCTCCAGTAATCTTTAATACTGGTTATGTTCCTCAAAATACATGGTGGAAACTTGGTTTCTTTGCATCCGTAATCAACTTGATTATCTTTATGGGACTTGGTTCTGTATGGATGAAAGCTATCGGTATGTGGTAAGAACTGAAAACGATAAAATAATATACTTGTAATACATAAAAACTTTAGATTTTAGAGTTGTTTTGATATGTAGTTACAAAATATACGGAAAGCCGTCCCGTTTGGGACGGCTTTTTTGTGATAAAATAAGTGTAGTTAATATATTATTAATGTATATGTTGTAATATTATACATATATAAACTATTCCTAGTGAATAAAAGAATTGCATCATTATTTTACATAGGAGGAAACTATGAAATTTGATAATGAACAGTTATTGAAATATATTGGTGCCTGTACATCTCCGTACCATACGGTAGATACAAGTTTGCAAATGTTATTGGATTCAGGATTTACAGAACTTAATTTAGATGATGAGTGGCAATTAGACTCTGGTTCTTATGTTGTTAATGTATTTGGTACTACCTTATTTGCCTTTCATATAGGTAAAAAACCAGAAGATACATTACGTATTGCTTCGGCACATACGGATTTTCCTGCGATCCGTGTTAAACCTAATCCTATTACCTCTGTAAAAGGTTACACTAAACTGAATGTAGAAATGTATGGTGGTCTCATTGAAAATACATGGCTTGATCGTCCTCTAGGAGCGGCTGGTACTGTTGTATTAAAAGGTGATAATGCCTTTGATGTTGATTCCGTATTGGTTGATACAAAACGTCCTATTGCGATCGTTCCAAATTTAGCTATACATATGAATCGTTCCGTTAATGATGGGGTTAAATTAAATCGCCAAAAGGAAATGCTTCCTATATTAATGATGGATCGTAAGGATAAGGCGAATTCTTGCAAATCTTTAAATGATCGGAACAATCCAAGCCTATTCCCAGAATCTGATATTCAATACGATGAGTGGACTACGTTCTTGGCTGATGAAGTCAACTGTGATCCATCTGAAATATTATCTTATGAAATGACATTATATCCAACAGAACAAGGTTGTGTCTTGGGCACAGAAGGAGATTTTATTAGTGCACCGCGTTTAGACAATTTAACATCTTGTTTTGGTGTGCTTTCCGGGATTATTCAAGCTCGTAAACATAATGCTAATGGTGTACGCTGTGCGATTCTCTTTGATAATGAAGAGGTAGGGAGTCGCACAAAACAGGGTGGAGCAGGTATGCTTTTACCAAACCTTATTAAACGTGTATATGATGCATTAGGATATTCCAATCAAGAAATGGAAAGTTTCATTTCTAAAGGGTTTATGGTTTCCTCTGATGTAGCCCATGGTTTACATCCAAATTACCCTGAGAAAAACGATATCACTAATATTCCTACACTTAATAAAGGGGTAGCCCTAAAAATCGCATGTAGCCAATCTTATGCAGGTGATGCAAGAGCCATTGCCATTGTTAAAGGTTTGTGTGATGAAGCTGAGGCAAACTACCAAATTTATGTAAATCGTTCTGATATACCAGGAGGGTCTACAGTTGGATCTATTTCATCTGCTATGTTGCCGATGAGAACCATGGATGTAGGCTTACCATTGTTGGCAATGCATTCTGCACGTGAGTTGATGGGGGCCAATGACCAAGAACAACTCAACCGATTAATGAATCATTTCTTAGGTGATTAATTATATAGTATATAGAACTAGTTCGATGTACATCGATAAAAGACATATGAGTTTTACTCATGAACAGCGGATAATGTATTTTATGATTTCGTAATTAATATAATCCTTTAAATATGTGGAAAATATTGTATAATAGTTATATATAATTATGAATATTATACTCATCATAAATTTTGATGAGTTTTCCAAATATATTGTTTTGACTATAAGTATAGGAAATATTCATATATTAATAAAAATGAAAGCTGATAGTTCACATTAGTGGAAGCTAGTAGGAGGCAATACATGAGAAAAATTAAATCCGTATTGGTTGCCAACCGTGGTGAAATTGCGATCCGCGTGTTCCGTGCATGTAATGAAATGGGTATTAAAACTGTAGCCATTTATTCCAAAGAGGATACATTATCCTTGCACCGCAACCAAGCTGACGAAGCCTATCTCGTAGGGGAAGGTAAAAAACCAGTTGAAGCATATCTTGATATTGAAGATATTATCCGTATTGCAAAAGAACATGATATTGATGCTATCCATCCAGGTTATGGGTTCTTATCTGAAAACGAAGAGTTCGCTCGTCGTTGTGGTGAAGAAGGTATCATTTTCATTGGACCTCATGTAGAACATTTGAATATGTTCGGTGATAAGGTTAATGCTCGTGCACAAGCTAAATTGGCAGATATCCCAATGATCCCTGGTTCAGATGGGGCTTTGCGTGATTTTGAACAATTAGAAGAATTTGCAAATACTCATGGTTTCCCATTGATGATTAAAGCCGTAAATGGCGGTGGCGGCCGTGGTATGCGTGAGGTTCATCGCAAAGAAGATCTTCGTGATGCATATGATCGCGCTAAATCTGAAGCAAAAGCTGCTTTTGGCGATGATGATGTATATGTAGAAAAACTTATTGTTGAACCTAAACATATTGAAGTACAAATCTTAGGTGATGAACATGGTAATGTAGTTCATTTACATGAACGTGATTGCTCTGTACAACGTCGTCACCAAAAGGTTGTTGAAATGGCTCCAGCTTTTGCATTGCCATTGGAAACTCGTAAAGCCGTATGTGATGCAGCTGTAAAAATCATGAAAAATGTTGGCTACGTTAATGCGGGTACTGTAGAATTCTTGGTAACTGCTGATGGCTCCTTCTATTTCATCGAAGTTAACCCTCGTATCCAAGTAGAACATACTGTAACAGAAATGATTACAGATATTGATATCGTTCATTCTCAAATCCGTATTGCTGAAGGTTATGACTTACATAGCCCAGAAGTAGGTATTCCAGCACAAGATGAAGTTCCTTGTAAAGGTACTGCAATCCAATGTCGTATCACTACAGAAGACCCTAAAAATAACTTCATGCCTGATACAGGTAAAATCTTGGCATATCGTAGCTCCGGTGGCTTTGGTATCCGCTTAGACTCTGGTAATGCTTTCACTGGTGCCGTAGTAACACCTTACTATGATTCCTTGCTTGTAAAAGCGACTGCATTCGGTCCTAACAACGAAGAAACTATTCGTAAAATGCTTCGTTGTTTAAAAGAATTCCGTATTCGTGGCGTTAAAACTAATATTCACTTCTTGATTAACGTTCTTGAAAATCCTGAATTCCAAAGCGGTAACTACACTGTTAACTTCATTGAAGACCATCCAGAATTGTTTGAATTAAAACCAGACCGCGATCGTGGTACTAAATTATTACGTTATATTGCTGACGTAACAATCAATGGCTACTCTGGTGCAGGTCCTCAAGTGGTACCTGATTTTGAACCAATTCAAATGCCATCTGATTTAGATGTATCTCTAGCAGCTGGTACAAAACAAAAATTTGATGAATTAGGACCAGAAGGCTTCAGTAAATGGTTATCTGATCAAAAACAAGTATTCTTTACAGATACAACATGGCGTGATGCTCACCAATCCTTATTTGCTACACGTTTACGTACCATTGATATGGCACGCGTAGCTGGTCGTGCTGCAAAAGGTGTTCCTAACTTATTCTCCTTGGAATGTTGGGGCGGTGCTACATTCGACGTATCCTATCGTTTCTTACATGAAGATCCATGGGAACGCTTACGTATGTTCCGTCGCGAAGTGCCTAATACATTACTTCAAATGCTTATTCGTGGCGCTAATGCTGTAGGTTACACATCTTATCCAGATAATGTAGTTCGTCAATTTATCCAACGTGCTGCTGCTAATGGTATTGATGTATTCCGTGTATTCGATAGCTTAAATAGCCTTGATAATATGCATGTAGCTATTGATGAAGTTCGTGCACAAAACAAAATTGCTGAAGTAGCATTGTGCTATACAGGGGATATTCTTGATTGCAACCGTCCTAAATACAATTTAGACTACTATGTAAATATGGCTAAAGAGCTTGAAAAAGCGGGTGCTAATATTATTGCCATCAAAGATATGGCTGGTTTATTGAAACCTCAAGCTGCTTATAATCTTGTATCTGCCTTAAAAGATGCTGTTACTGTACCGATTCATTTACATACACATGAAGGTTCTGGCAATGCTATCTATTCCTATGGTCGCGCTGTAGATGCTGGTGTAGACGTTATCGACTTAGCATACTCTGCATTTGCTAATGGTACATCTCAACCTAGCATGAACTCCATGTACTATGCATTGAGTGGACATGAACGTCAACCTGAAATGAACATTGATTACATGGAAGAAATGTCGCATTACTTTGGCAGCATTCGTCCTTACTACAAAGGTGTAGATAAAGCAGAAGCATATCCTAACACTGAAGTATATCAACATGAAATGCCAGGTGGCCAATATTCCAACTTGCAGCAACAAGCTAAGATGGTAGGCCTTGGTGATCGTTGGGCTGATATTAAGAAAATGTACCACCAAGTAAATATGATGTTTGGTGATATCATCAAAGTAACGCCTTCCTCTAAAGTTGTAGGTGATATGACATTGTACATGGTACAAAATAACTTGACTGAAAAAGATATTTACGAAAAGGGCGATGTATTAGACTTCCCTCAATCCGTAGTTGAATTCTTTGAAGGTCGTCTTGGCACTCCATACCAAGGATTCCCTGAAGAGTTACAAAAAATTATCTTGAAAGGTGCAAAACCAATCACAGTTCGTCCAGGTGCAGTATTGCCTCCAACAGACTTTGAACATGTTCGCAATGAATTGAGTGAAATGGGTGCTCAAACAACTGATGAAGATATCAGTGCATACTGCTTGTACCCTAAGGTTTACCAAGATTACAATAAATTTAAAAAAGACTTTGGTAATGTATCTGTACTTGATACTCCAACATTCTTCTTCGGTATGAAACGGGGCGAAGAAATTCAAGTAACTATCGAAAAAGGTAAAACACTTATCATCAAAATGAACGGCTTATCTGAACCAGATGAAGATGGTAACCGTATCGTATTGTTCGAGTTCAATGGTCAACCTCGTGGTATTAAAGTTCATGATAAACATGCTAAGACTACTGGCGTTGTTCGTCGTAAAGCGGATGAATCTAACCCTGGTGAAATTGGTGCTACATTGTCCGGTTCCGTTGTTAAGATTCTCGTTAAAAATGGTCAATCTGTAGCTAAAGGTGAGCCATTGATCGTTACAGAAGCGATGAAGATGGAAACTACAATTACTGCTCCTATTGATGGTATCGTAGAAGAAATCCTAGTTCGTGAAGGTAGCCGCATCGAATCCGGCGACTGCTTGCTTCGCGTTGAAGATGCTCCTAAACGATAGTTAGAATAGTACATAAAATTAAAAATATTATTTCTAAAGTATTTCATAACATAAAATGCTCTAGAATAATGGAAGAATCCCTAGGAAATCCTAGGGATTCTTTGTATTTTAAAGGCTTTCATGGTACTATATATAGTAGAGAAAATGGGCGTATTATGCACTATTTTAGAGTGATTATTAAAAAAGGAGTAGTAACAGATGAGATGTCCTTATTGCCAACACACAGACACGAAGGTAACAGACTCTAGAACGACTGATGAAGGTAATAGTATTCGCCGTCGCCGCGAATGTATCAATTGTGGCCGTCGCTTTACTACCTATGAAATTATAGAAGAAGTACCACTTATGGTATTAAAGAAAAACGGACGTCGTGAATTATTTGATCGCGGTAAATTATTAAATGGTCTATTGCGATCTTGTGATAAACGTACCGTACCAATGTCTGTGATGGAACAAGTGGTTAATGATGTAGAGCGTGATATTCGAAATGAAATCAATCAAGAGGTAACTACTGATCGTATAGGTGAACTTGTATTGCAACAATTAAAAGATATTGACCAAGTTGCATATGTTCGTTTTGCCAGCGTATATCGTAAGTTTGATAACATTGATAGCTTTATGGAAGAATTGAAAGCATTAAAGAAACTTGATTCTAAAAAACCAAAACGCAATTAATTACTAATACTATATGTGAGGCTTTATGATAGATTTACACTGCGATACGATAATGAAATTAATAGATCATCCTGATTGTGGAGATTTGTATCGTAATACTTGGAAAATCGATATAGAAAAATTACAAAAAGCTCACAGCAAGGTGCAAGATTTTGCACTTTTTATCAATCTTGGTGAGACAAACGATCCTTATGGTCGTTATGAAGCGATGCGTAATTTATGTACATCACAAATTCATCACTATGGAGAGCACATTCAGCATGTGCTCTCTTATCAAGATGTAGAGTCTGTGTATGAGTCTGGCAAGATTGGCGCTCTCATGTCTATTGAAGAGGGCGGTGTACTAGGCGGCGATTTAGATAAACTAAAACAAGCTTATCAAGATGGGGTTCGACTTATTACGCTTACCTGGAATTATCCAAATGGACTGGGTGAGCCACATTGTGGTGAGCAGCATAAAAAATTGACATCAAAAGGCGTTGAATTTGTAGAGGCTATGCAAGATTTAGGGATAATCGTCGATTGTTCTCATCTGAATGATGCTGGTACTGAGCAATTAGGAGATATTTTAGATGTACCATTTGTAGCATCACACTCCAATGCACGTGAAGTTACAGCCCATACTAGAAATCTACCAGATAATTTGATTAAGCTTATTGCTGATAAGGGTGGTGTGATAGGCCTTAACTTTGCCCAATCTTTTTTAGGCACATCACCGATAAGTCGAATTGAAGATATCGTAAATCATGGTTTATATCTTATCAATAAAGGCGGGGAAGATGTTGTGGCATTAGGAACCGATTTTGATGGTATTAAGCCGGATACAGAAATTAAAGACACTTCTGAAATGTATCGATTATACGATGCATTTAAAGAAGCTGGTTTATCTGTGGAACAATGTGAAAAATTATTCTGGAAAAATGCAGATAGACTGTTAAAGGAGATTTTATAATGACTGATTTAAATCCAATCATTGCAGATCGTTTTACGGAGCATTTGGAAGTCTTTGGTAAGACAATGGAGCATATGGATACCATTCAAGAGATTGCATATCGCTGTAAGGCGGCTCTAGAGAATGGCAATAAAATTTTGTTCTGTGGTAATGGCGGTTCTGCTGCTGATTCTCAACATTTAGCAGCTGAATTGATTTGTCGCTTTAAAAAGGAACGACGCTCTCTTGCAGGTATTGCATTGACTACTGATACATCTGCATTAACAGCTATTGCAAATGACTATGATTTTGAATCTGTTTTTGCACGTCAAGTAGAGGGCTTAGGCCGTACAGGTGACGTTCTCATTGGGATTTCTACATCTGGGAACTCCAAGAATGTTGTAAAAGCTGCAGAAATGGCCCGTTCTATCGGCATGCACACCATAGCTTTCACAGGTGAAGGCGGTGGAAAACTAGCTGAATTATGTGATATTACATTAGCTATTCCAAGCAATGTGACAGCACGTATTCAAGAAATGCACATTCTGGCAGGTCATATAATGTGCGAAATCATTGAAGAAGATTATTAACCGTTACGGTCATATTTATAAATAGATACATGTTTGAAACCCGGTTTTTTAGATAACTCGTTATACATGTATATTGTGGTAAGGAATAGGTGGATTATGATAAATGCTACCATTAATCAATTTTTGACAAAACAACTACCAAATCTAAAGATTGCCGTTATAGGTGATGTGATGGTAGATCGTTATGTTTTTGGTGATGTAAGTCGTATTTCTCCGGAAGCACCGGTTCCTGTAAACCGCGTGGCAAAGATGAAAGAAGTGCTTGGTGGCGCCGGTAATGTTGCGTCAAACTTATCAAATTTAGATTGCACAGTATATCTTGGTGCTATTGCTGGTAATGATGACCATGGTCGTTTATTACAACAATTGCTAAAGGCTGATAAGATTGATACAACAGGTTTATTAACGAGTGATAATCGTTCTACCATTACTAAAATGCGTATCTTAGGCGATCGACAACAGATGATGCGCCTTGATTTTGAAACGATTACAGATTTAACAAGTGAGGAAGAGAAGCGACTGGCTGCTTGGCTAGAAAATCTATGTAAGACTGGTATCGATGGTATTGTTGTATCTGACTATGGCAAAGGCGTTTGTACACCAACATTGCTAAAAAAAATCTTTAGTTTAGCTAAGGCGTATGGTGTACAAACCATTGTTGATCCTAAAGGTTCAGACTGGTCTAAATATAGTGGTGCAACCTGTATTACACCGAATGTAAAAGAACTAGGTGAATGTGTAGGTCATAAGTTAGCTAATGATGATGCCACCATCGTAGAGGCAGCTAAGTCAGTACTGGCTAATGTTGATTTAGAATATATTGTAGCTACACGGTCAGCAAAAGGGATTACTGTTATTGCAAAGGATGGACGCACATGGCATAATCCGGCTACACAACAAGAGGTATTCGATGTAAGTGGTGCAGGCGATACGGTTGTATCTATGATGATGACATGCCTTGCTAGCGGTCTATCTATGCGTTTGGCATTACATATTGCAAATGGTGCTGCTGGTATTGTCGTATCTAAGGTGGGCACATATCCAATCCACCGATCTGAACTATTGGATTTATGGCATTCTTATAAGCATAGTGTTCAATCTAAACCTTTATATACAAAAGAAGAGATGAAGCAACTTATTGCACAATGGCAAAACAAAGGTGAAACTGTTGTGTTTACTAATGGTTGTTTTGATATTCTTCATCGTGGACATATTACGTATTTACAAGAGGCGGCTCAGTTAGGCGACCATTTAATTATTGGATTAAATTCCGATGCTTCTGTTAGACGCCTAAAAGGGGAAACGCGTCCCATCGTACGTGAAGAGGATAGAGCTGCATTATTAAGCGCATTGCGTTGTATTGATGGTGTGGTGTTATTCGAAGAGGATACACCAGCTGAACTATTAGCTTATTTACGTCCTAATACGCTTGTTAAGGGCGGCGATTATAAGATAGAAGACATTATTGGACGTGAGTCCGTAGATCATGTAGAGGTGCTTTCATTTAAAGAAGGTTATTCTACATCAGATATTGTAGGGAAAATAGCTACTATGGCTAAGGAGGGTAAATTATGATTATCGTAACAGGCGGTGCTGGTTTTATTGGCAGTAATATTGTGAAAGCGTTAAATGACCGTGGTCGTACAGATATTCTTATTGTTGATGACCTTACAGATGGTCGTAAAATCCGAAATATTCAAAATCTAGAATTCTTAGATTATATCGATTGTGATGATTTTGATTGTGCTATCGCTGACGGTACATTCGATGTGGGCCCTATTGAAGTCGTATTCCACGAAGGCGCTTGTGCAGACACAATGGAATATAACGGCAAATATATGATGAAGAACAACTATGAAGGTTCTAAAAATCTATTCCATTATTGCCAAGACCGTCGTATTCCATTCATCTATGCATCCTCTGCATCTACTTATGGCAATGGTACTAATGGTTTCGTAGAAAAACCAGAAGCCGAAGAAGCCCTCAATCCATATGCGTACTCTAAATTGTTATTCGACCGTTATGTGCGTAAATATGAAGGTGAGTATACAGCGCAAGTTGTAGGTTTACGTTACTTCAATGTATATGGTCCTAATGAAGCTCATAAAGATAAAATGGCTTCCTTAGTTCGCCAAATGTTCTACAAAAATAAAGAAACTGGTATTATCAATCTATTTGAAGGTACAGATGGCTACGAAGATGGTGGTCAAACACGTGACTTTATCTATGTTAAAGACGTAGTTAATGTAAACTTCTACTTCTGGGAGCATCCAGAAATTTCTGGTACTTTTAACTGCGGTACTGGTAATGCTCATAGCTTTAATCAATTCATGCAAGCTGTTATTGACTACAACGGTAAAGGCAAGATTGAATATATTCCATTCCCTGAGGTATTAAAAGGTAAATACCAAAGCTTTACTGAGGCTGATACTACTAAATTATTGGCTGCTGGTTATGATAAAGGGTTCCATAAAATGGAAGATGCTGTTAAAGAATATTGTGAACTACTCGATAATAACGAAGGGTATTTACGTTAATGCGCAAGGTATTATTTTTAGATCGCGATGGTGTTATCAATAAAGATGTTAGCTATTTATATAAAATCAGCGATTTAGAATGGGTGGATGGAGCTAAAGAAGCACTAGCTTATGCGTATAACAAGGGCTATGACCTCATTGTAGTGACAAATCAAAGTGGTGTAGCTAGAGGTTATTATAAGGAATCTGATGTTCAGATTTTACATGATCACATGGCTCATGAACTAGATCGCAGTGGGGCACCAATTTTACATTTTTATTATTGCCCTCACCATAAAGAAGGATCTGTGCAACTTTATGCTGTCGATTGTGAATGTAGAAAGCCAAAGCCTGGTATGATCAATCAAGCTATTAAGGATTATGATGTAGATCCTAAAGCTAGCTTTCTTATCGGTGATAGTCAGCGCGATGTTGATGCAGCAGAAGCGGCTGGTGTAAAAGGCTATCTATTTACAGGTACAAATTTGTTAGATTTTATTAAGACTATTATTTAGTCCATTATTTATTTTACGCTTACTTTAGAGTAAATCAGATTCAACGGTGTTATGAGGCTTTTTAGTTGTGGTGTTGTATTTTGGGAGGCTATATGAAAGATTACAAGAATATACTCATCATTAAGATGAGTTCTTTAGGTGATGTAATTCATGCATTGCCTACCTTGTATGCAGTGCGTAAAAATTGGCCTAATGCGCATATTACATGGGCTATTCATGAACAATTTGAGAGTCTCCTACCAGGTAAACCATGGGTAGATGATGTAATCATTATCGACAAGAAACAACTTAAAAAGCCTGCTTATTTATGGCAGTTACGTAAGGATTTACATAGCCGTCATTTTGATATGACTTTAGACCTTCAATGTATTGCAAAGAGCGCCATTGTATCATTATTATCTGGTGCGCCTGAAAAATATGGCTACTGGGAACTTCGTGAAGGCAGTAATTTAGTTAATAAAGCACTTGTTGGTGAACATAAATACGATCATGTTATCGAACGATACCTCGATACCGTACGTGCTCTTGGAGGCGATGTAGAAGGCGTAGAGTTTCCTATGCCTGCTTATGTGGAGGCGGAGAAGTCCGTTAAGCATAAGTTACAATCTCATGGTGTAGAAGATGAATATGTAGTAGTTGTACCAGGTGCTCGCTGGATTGTTAAGGAATGGCCACTTCTTAACTTTGGTGAGCTATGTATCCGCTTATGTGAATCAGGTAAAAAAGTAGTTATTGCTGGTGCTCCAGATGATGCAGAAAAAGGAGCTTTCATAGAAAACTATGTGAAAAATAAGAATCTCATTAACCTAGTGGGATCTACATCCATGCCAGAGCTAATTGAGTTGATTCGACACTGTGAAATTTTCATCAGTGCTGATACGGGCCCTTTGCATATTGCTAATGCTCTGAAGCGGCCTTTGATTGCATTATTTGGAACCACATCTCCAAAACGAACTGGTCCATATGGAGGGAGTCATGTACATCTTATTATTTCACCTACATCAAAGGCTACACCTGAACAGCCATTAGTAGATGATCCTGATTGTATGGCTCAAATTCCAGTGGATGCAGTGTGGTCTGTATATGAACAAGTACTTGGAAAGGAACTGTAATGGAACTTGATTATAAACGCATTGTGGTCACCTTTCTTATGCATTTAGGAGATGTTATATTAACGACTCCATTTTTAGAAGTGCTTCGTAAAGCAGCACCACATAGTCATATTACGTATGTAATAGATGAAAAGTTACAACAAGTGATGCAATATAATCCCAATATTGATGAACTGATTGTAGTAGATAAAAAAGGGCGTCATAATAGTATTTCTGGCCTTAATGAGATTGCTCGTGAGATTAATAAAAAGGGAAAACCTGATATCGTTATTAATTTACATCCCAATGAACGCACATCTTATTTAGCTTGGAAAATACATGCCCTTATTACAACGGGGATGAGCCATTTCCTATTTAGACCATTTATGACTAAGTATACTCGTTTAGATCGTAAAACTCGTCATGCTGCCGATATGTACATCAATGTGCTAGAACAATTAGGTGTAACGGATATTTCTAACTCTGGTTTACATATTGAAACTTGTGAGGCATGGCGCCGTGAGGCTCAGGAGTTCTATGCTAGTCATGGTTTAACAGATAGTGATACGCTCATCGGTTTTAATATTGGTAGTGCTGTTCCTGAGAAACGCTGGCCTGCTGAACGATTTGCCCATGTAGCTGATTATTTGGGTCATTTAGGGTATAAAACAGTATTCTTTGGCGGCCCTATGGATCTCGAAATGGTGCAACCTGTAGTAGAACAAATGGAAACGAAACCGATTGTGGCTACTGGAAAATTCCAGTTAGGACCGTTGGCGGCGGCAATGAGCCGCTGTAATCTATTGATTACAAATGACTCTGGTCCTATGCATGTGGCCATCAGCCAAAAGGTGCCAATTGTGGCGCTTTACGGTCCATCAAACCCATTCTTTTATGGTCCGTACCAAGCTCATGCTATCGTTCTAGAAACGATGGACTCCTATGAGGTTGGTAAAAGCATGAAAAAAATTATTAAAGAAGGAAATTATAAAGGTTTGTCCGTAATTTCTGAAGAACAGGTTATTAAAGCAGCGGAAACGTTGCTTTCAGAATCGAAATAAACATATGAACTATATTGTATTTGATTTAGAGTGGAATCAACCCTATAGCAATGACATTAGCTTTATGAAGCGCACAAAAATGCCACTAACAGGGGAAATCATTCAAATCGGAGCGGTAAAACTGAATGAAAAGATGGACATTGTAGATCATTTTACAATGTTCATCAAACCACAATACCTGCCACGGATGCATAAACATGTCCGTGAATTGACAGGTATTACATCACGAGAACTCGATCATGGTGTGCCCTTTAAGACGGCTATGCAGCACTTTCAAAACTGGTGTGGTGATGAGTATATGTTGTTATCTTGGGGGTCTGATGACATTCTCATATTGCGTGAAAATCTAATGCTTCATAGGATGAAAGCTTTATCTTATGATCAATGGGTAGATGCACAGATGATTTATGCTTATCAGCGATATGGTACGAGTCAACAGTATTCTGTGGCTCATGCCATGGAGGACCTAAATATATCTACGGAGCATTTATCTGCTCATAATGCATTACATGATGCTGTATTTACGGCTCATATATGTCAAAAGCTAGATATACAACAAGGTATTTTACATTATGATCTAATTCGAAAGGAAAGTAGTAATCCTTTCTTATATCCACCAATTTTAACGTTCTTTATGTATGAGAACTTTCCTGAAAAGAAGCGCATTGTTCATGATAGAAGGGTTCGATTATCATTCTGCCCGTATTGTCAGACCCGCTTGGAAATGACGCGACCAGAACGATTACAAGGTGATAAGCATCTCGCTATAGGCGTTTGTCCTAAACATGGCGATTTTGCAGTGCAACTTAAAGTTGGAAAATATACGATTAAGTCCGGTAGTACTAAATTCTACGTTACAAAGGTATTAACGCATTGTACGGACGAAATTCGTTCTCTATATACTCAGAAGTCTGAAATTAATCGAGAGAAAGAGCGAAAATATTTGGAATTTCGCCGGGCGGAACTTGAAAAGGACCGCCAAAAATAATTTTATTAATTCCTGTTCACATCTATAGTTTCTTAATTATTAGCTTGTGAGCATTTAGAAAGGATAGATTATGGAACGCAAATATGCATGGCATAATTACGACGATGCCACTATGGAAAAGGTATATGCCTTAAGTGATACATATCGTCAATTTTTAGATAATGGTAAAACAGAACGTGAATGTGTTGTACAGGCCATTGAATTTGCAGAAGCTAAAGGGTATGTAAACTTAAAAGATATTATTAAGTCCAATACACCAATCAAAGCTGGGGATAAAATTTATTACACACATATGGATAAATCCATTACTTTATTTAATATTGGTACTGATGATATTGAATTGGGTATGAATATCTTAGGTGCTCATATTGACTCTCCACGTATCGATGTAAAACAAAACCCACAATATGAAGATAGCAATCTTGTATTTTGGGATACTCATTACTATGGAGGCATTAAAAAATACCATTGGGTTGCGATGCCTCTTGCTATTCATGGCGTTGTAGTAAAAACAGATGGTACTCGTATCAACATCAATATTGGGGATAACGAAAATGATCCTGTATTCTGCATTACAGACTTGTTACCGCATTTGGGACAAGAGCAAATGCAAAAGAATGCAGCTAAGGTAATTGAAGGGGAAGCCCTTGATTTACTCATAGGCAGTCGTCCTGTAAAAGATGAAGAAAAAGAAGGGGTTACTAAATTTATTAACAACCTTCTTGAAAAAGAATATGGCTTTGTAGAACGTGATTTATTATCTGCGGAACTCGAAATCGTACCAGCAGGCAAGGCTCGTGATATGGGCTTTGACCGCTCCATGGTTATGGCCTATGGACAAGATGATCGCGTATGTGCGTATACATCCTTAGTAGCTATGCTTGAAGTAGACAATGTTAAACGTACTACTTGTTGCTTACTCGTCGATAAAGAGGAAATTGGTTCTGTTGGTGCTACAGGTATGCAATCTCGTTTCTTTGAAAATGCAGTAGCAGAAGTTCTCACACTTATGGGTAAACCTAATTCTGTAAGTGTACGACGGACCTTGGAAAATTCTCGTATGTTATCCTCTGATGTTAGCGCTGGCTATGATCCTTTATATGCATCTGCATTCGAAAAGAAAAATGCATCTTACTTAGGTATGGGGGTTGTATTTAATAAATTTACAGGCTCTCGTGGTAAAGCTGGTTCTAATGATGCCAATGCTGAATATATGGGCTTTATTCGTCGTGTTATGGAATCTAACAATGTAACATATCAAACTGCAGAGCTTGGCAAGGTTGATCTCGGCGGTGGTGGTACCATTGCTTATATCATGGCCTTATACGGTATGAATGTTATCGACTGTGGCGTGGCTGTGCTTAGTATGCATGCTCCATGGGAGGTTACATCCAAGGCGGATATTTACGAGGCTAAACAATGCTATGTGGCATTCTTAAATGCAGCTGATGAATCAATCTAAAATTATGGGGCTTTCACCAATGGTGAAAGTCCATTCTATGTGAGGTATATATGAATCAAACAGATTTAGGCGCAGCCATAGAGGCAGCGAAGGGAGAGGCAACAGAGGTTAAGACTGTAAAAGTCGATATTTTTGATATTCCTGAAACAAAGGCTAAAGAATATATTGCTAATCGTGAAGAAGTAGCAGAAGCTGCAACACAGGTAATGAAGCCTTACTGTGTAACGGTAAAGCGTGAAACTCTAGATCCTGAAGAAGGGGAGGCTATAGTTGGTTATTATGTAACGGGTGAAATTTTAATGTGTGTCATCCTCGATCCATTTGAAGTGCCCGTTATGAAGGTAGCTCTTGATAAAGGGACCCTTAAAGACTATATTTTAGCGGCCAATGAGCTAACAGAAGACATGTTAACATCTCTTGAAAAATAAGAGGATTTCACATTTTTATGTGTCCTATAAATGGACAAATGTAAAATACTTTAATCTGCTACATTGATGTAGTAAAGAAATTTGTTTATAATAGATGTATTATAGTCATTGCAGATAGGAAGGAAATCCCCATGAATTTAAAAAAAGGTATTGCCCTAGCGCTCACGGCGGCAGCATTGATGGCATTTACAGGCTGTGGCTCCAATGGAACAACATCTAATGGTGAATACAAGGTTGGCGTAGTACAACTGGTTGAACATCCTGCACTTGATGCAGCAAACAAAGGTTTTGTTGATGCTTTAAAAGAAAAAGGCTTGGCAGATAAAATTACCTTTGACCAACAAAATGCGCAAGCTGATCAATCTAATTTGAACAGTATTGCACAGCGTTTTGTATCTGATCGTAAAAACTTAATCTTAGCGATTGCAACACCGGCAGCTCAATCTATGGCGAATGCAACTCATGATATCCCAATCTTGGGGACTGCTATTACTGATTACGAAGCAGCAAAACTTGTTAAATCTAATGAAAAACCAGGTGGTAATGTATCTGGTACATCTGATATGAACCCAGTAGAACAACAAGTTGATTTAATTTTACAAGTATTACCAAATGCTAAGACAATTGGTACTATTTATAGCTCTAGTGAAGTAAACTCTCAAATACAAGTTGAAAAAATGAAAGCTTATGCAGCTACAAAAGGTGTTAAGGTTGAAGAGGTTACCGTTTCTAACGTAAACGATATTCAACAAGCAGCACAAAATCTTGTTTCTCAACATGTAGATGCAATTTATGTGCCAACAGATAATGTAGTAGCTTCTGCGATGAGCAATCTTGTAGCGATTACCGATCCAGCAAAAATTCCTGTATTTGGCGGCGAAGATAACCACGTAAAAGGTGGTGCTGTAATGTCCTTGTCCGTAGATTACTACAAACTTGGATACCAAACAGGTTTAATGGCAGCTAAAATTTTAACTGGTGAAGCTAAAGTTGAAGATATGCCTATTGAAATGCAAAAAGAATTTAAATTAGTTGTAAGTAAAGATAAATTACAAAAATTGGGCATCACATTACCAGAAGAGTTGATGAACAAAGCAACTATGATTTAATACAGAACTGGTAAGGAGTTACATATGAACTGGAAAAAAGGTATTGCAGTAGCACTTAGTGCTATCTCTATTATGGCTATGGTAGCTGGTTGCGGTTCCAACACAGCAACTAATGATCAAAAGAAAATCGGCGTTATTCAATTGGTAGAACATCCATCTCTTGATGCCGCGAATAAAGGCTTTGTTGATGGCCTTGCATCTAAAGGTTATAAAGATGGGGAAAACATCAAATTAGACCAACAAAATGCTCAAGCTGACCAATCTAATTTAAATAGTATTGCTCAACGTTTTGTATCTGATAAAAAGGATTTAGTATTAGCCATTGCAACGCCAGCTGCACAAACTATGGCAAACGCATCTCATGATATTCCTATCATGGGTACTGCTATTACAGATTACGTTACAGCAAAACTTGTTCAATCTAACGAACATCCAGGTGGTAATGTTTCTGGTACATCTGATATGACACCTGTAGAAAAAGAGGTTGATCTTATTATTGCGTTAGTACCAAATGTAAAACGTATTGGTGCTATTTACACATCTTCTGAAATCAATTCCCAACTTCAAGTTGAAAAAATGAAAGCCTATGCAGCTACTAAAGGTATCACTGTTGTAGAAGCAACTGTATCTAACGTAAATGATATCCAACAAGCGGCTACAAATCTTGTGAACCAAGATGTACAAGCTATTTATACACCAACTGATAATGTATTAGCATCTGCTATGGCTAACTTAGCTCAAATTACTGATGCTGCTAAAATTCCAGTATTTGCTGCCGATGAAGGTATGACAATGACTGGTGGTGTGGCAACATATTCTGTTGACTACTATAAATTAGGTTATCAAACTGGTTTAATGGCGGCAAAAGTGCTTTCTGGTGAAGCTAAAATCTCTGATTTAGCTATTGAAACACAAAAAGATATTAAGTTAACTGTGAATGAAGAACGTGCTAAAAAATTAGGTATTACAATTCCTGAAGCACTTCGTAAAGATATGAAATAATAGAGGAGATTTTGATGTTAGATTTAGTGGTAGGCACCATAACAACTGGCCTTTTATGGTCTTTGTTAGCGGTCGGTGTTTTCATCACCTTCCGTGTATTAGATGTGGCTGACTTAACCGTAGAAGGTACGTTTCCAATGGGGGCGGCCATTTCTGCAATTTTAATTACAAGTGGTATGAACCCAATCCTATCTATCTTGATTGCCGGCATTGGCGGTATGGCCGCAGGTGCTGTAACAGGTTGGATTCATACAAAATTGAAGATACCTGCATTGCTAGCTGGTATCTTAACAATGATTGCTTTATACTCCATTAATCTTCATATTATGGGTAAAGCTAATGTATCCTTGCTTCGTATGGATACAATTTATACAATCATCGGTAGTGTACTTCACACAGCAAACATGTGGTCTGCAGCTATCGTAGGTATCATCGTAGCTGTTGTAGTTTGCTTATTACTATTCTGGTTCTTCGGTACTGAAATTGGTACAGCATTACGTGCAACAGGTGTTAACCCTCAAATGATTCGTGCTCAAGGTGTAAATACTGACAACATGATCGTTTTAGGTCTTTTGATTTCCAACGGTTTTGTTGGTATGTCTGGTGCATTGATTGGCCAATTCCAAGGCTTTGCCGACGTAGGTATGGGTATTGGTACTATCGTAATCGGTTTGGCTTCCGTAATTATCGGTGAGGTAGTATTTGGTACAAAATCCTTCGTACGTAGCCTTATCGCTGTAGTACTTGGTTCTATCGTATATCGTATCGTTATTGCGGCTGTACTCTATATGGGTATGCCACCAAACGACTTGAAATTATTTACTGCTATTCTTGTTGCCATCGCGCTTTCCTTGCCTACATTGAAAGCAAAATGGTTGGCTCGCTAAGGAGGACACTATGTTAGAAGTAAAAAATATGGTAAAAACCTTCTTTAAGGGCACAATCAATGAAAAAACTGCTCTTCAAGGTATTGATCTTCGTTTAGAAGAAGGCGATTTCTGTACTGTAATCGGTGGTAATGGTGCTGGTAAAAGTACGTTGCTAAACTCCATCGCTGGTGTATTCCCAGTAGATGAAGGTTCTATCACAATTAATGACATTGATGTCACTAAAATGCCAGAATACAAACGTGCTAAATACATTGGTCGTGTATTCCAAGACCCTATGGTTGGTACGGCAGGTAACATGCAAATTGAGGAAAATTTGATCCTTGCTATGCGCCGTGGTAAAAACTTAGGTCTTAAATGGGCTTTCAAAGATAGCGAACAAGCATTCTTTAAAGAACGCCTTGCACTATTAGGTTTAGGTCTTGAAGACCGATTATCTGCTCGTATGGGCTTGTTATCTGGTGGTCAACGCCAATCCATTACATTGTTGATGGCTACTATGCTTCGTCCTGAACTTTTATTACTTGACGAACATACAGCGGCTCTTGACCCTAAGACGGCAGAAAATGTTTTGCAATTGACTGATAAACTAGTTGCTGAACATAACTTAACGACTCTCATGATTACCCATAACATGCGTGATGCATTGCGCTTTGGTAATCGCCTTATCATGATGGATGCTGGCCGCATTATCTATGATGTAAAAGGGGAAGAAAAGAAAAAATTAACAGTTGCTGATTTATTACAAAAATTTGAAGTAGCTGGGGAAAATGCATTGAGCGACCGTATGGTGCTAGGTGCGAAATAATAGAAGAGGGCATAAGCCCTCTTTTATTTATGACATACCTTTACAAGTTAAGGAAGATACTGTATACTAAATAAGGTCGTAAGACATATCGTAAGCGAAGTATTCGAATCTCCAACGGTTACTTAAGCTTATCGGGATTATTTATTTTTTTTAGGAGGTAACATTAATGTTAACTACAGAAGCTAAATTAGCAGTAATTAAAGAATACGCTACTCATGAAGGTGACACTGGTTCTCCAGAAGTACAAGTTGCGATTTTAACAAGCCGCATCCAATACTTAACAGATCACTTGAAAGAACACAAAAAAGACCATCATTCCCGTCGTGGTTTGTTGAAATTAGTTGGTCAACGCCGTAACATGCTTGACTACCTTCGTCGTAAAGATATCGAACGTTACCGTTCCCTTATCGAACGTCTTGGTCTTCGTAAATAATAAAACTAGCCGTCCTTTTTGATATGTACCCATTTTCCTGGACACATATTATTTACTAGCCTAAACACATGGATGCTTCCCTGTATTTTACAGGAGGCATCCATTTTGTTTTTTTCTGGATCCTTTTGTTGTTGTAATAGTTAATGTATTCTTCTATTGCTACTGCAAAAGCATTAAATGATGAATATTCTGTTTCAAAACCATAATATATTTCTGTTTTCAATCTACCAAAAAAGGTTTCCATCACAGAGTTATCATAACAATTTCCTTTTCTAGACATAGACTGAATAATGCCATGTTCTTTAAGTGCTTGTCTAAAATAGTTATGTTGGTATTGCCAGCCTTGATCAGAGTGGAAGATTAATCCCGAAAGATTAGTAAACTTCTTAAAGGCTTTCTCTAACATACGAGAAATCTGTTCTAAGTTAGGCCTTAATGCTAAGTCATAAGCAATAATCTCATTCGTATTCATATCTAAAATAGGCGATAAATAGCATTTTCCCCACGAGAAATTAAATTGAGATACATCAGTAGTCCATTTTTGTAATGGTGCAGTTGTACTAAAATCTCTATTGACGATATTTTCTGCTACTTTACCGACTTTTCCTTTGTAAGAGTGATACTTTTCCTTCGGTCGCTTTCCTGCGAGTCCCATGCTATGCATAAGTCTTTGCACTCGTTTATGATTAACTACAAAACCTCGATTAAGAAGTTCTTGGTATACACGGCGTACACCATACCGACCTTTATGTTCTGTAAAAATCTTTTGAATTTCATCTTTTAGCTCTGTATTTCTTTTATCTACAAGATCTACTTTAGTAATTTCAAAATAATAGGTAGATTTGGACATTGGCATAGCTTTCAAAAGATGCTTTAGTTGATAGCCTTGTTGGCGGAGCGTTTTGATAATCGCTGCTTTTTCGCCTTGAGACGCGCAGCTTCCTTTTCTTCTCTCAAGGCAATCTCTTTTTTTATGACTTCATTTTCAGCTTTAATATAAGCAATTTCAGCTCGTAAGCGAATGAGTTCCTCATATTCACTCTCTTTGAGCTCTCGAGGTGAGATAGTCTTAGGTACTTTCATTTTGCAATCCTTTGGTGGTCGTCCTTTAGGTTTATTAATAAGACCATTGTATCCCAAAGTTTTGTATTTATGAACCCATTGATACAGTTGTCCAGAATTAATACCCGCTACAATAGCTACTGATCTTAAACCTTGACCTGAAAGAACTTGGCATACTAACTCAAATTTTTCTTTTGGAGACCAATACTTATTAGTCCCTCGACATTTATTAATATCTGAACCATGAAGTCGTTCTAATTTAACCCAGTCCCTTATTTGTCTATGAAATGTATCTGTCCTCACACCTTTAGGTGTCTTGGGCCATTCACCTTGATAGAATAATTCAATTGCTTTTCTTTTAAATTCATAACTATATCTCATGAAAATACCCCCTTTACTGGTTGTCCAGTAAAGGGGGTACATATCATGTTGATAAGTAGTGCTTTTTTACATGTATTTTATGGGTGAATTTATATATCAATACACTCTAAAAATACAGTAAATCGAGAGAAATCTATATTTTTCTGTGGATTTTACTATAAAAACTACCTTTTAATTTGGATAGTTATATTCTCCAAACTGAGTAGAATATACTTCATCAGGAGTAAAAAAATTAGTAAGTTATAATTTTGGAGGATACATGAATCAAGTAAAATTTATGGAAAACGTAGGTAAAGTTGCAACTGTTACTGCTGTAGCTATGTATGTATCTTACTTCCCACAAATCATGCACAACCTAGCTCATCCAGGTACAGGTGATTGGATCCAACCACTTGTAGCTGCGATCAACTGTACATTATGGGTAGCGTATGGTTTGTTCAAAGAACATAGAGATATTCCAGTAGCATTAGCCAATGCACCTGGCATCTTCTTTGGCTTGGCAGCAGCTATTACAGCTGTTATGTAATTTAAAGAGTAGAAACATAAAACTATAATTTATTGACATGTAAAATAAGATTACTGTTGACCGTTGTTAATTATATATATCATAATGAATGCATCTCTTAGATTTATAAGAGGTGCATTTTTTATGTGAATAAGAGAGGTTTTTGTGGTTAATAGTACTGACTCTATTAGTGTATATAGACAAATTTTTAATGCCGTTGTGCGTCCTAACTTATGGTTACCATACTTTCAGGCTAGAGGAACTTTAAGTGGTTCTATAAAAGGTATTATATTTTATATAGTATTAATGCTATTTATCATGACTTTGGGGAGCGTAAGCGTCAATTTATTAAAACCTGAAGCTACAACAACATTAGCCGAACTTTTAATTAATCCTACTCTTGCAAGGAATATAGTAGGTTCATTTTTAACTTTTATTGTTATGTCTGTTGTCTTTGTGCCTGTCTTTTTATTGATAGCAAGAGGGGCCGACGCAACATTAACATTAAATCGAGTTTTTATGGTATATTTATATGCTTATTCTGAAATATTTTTAGTTAAGAGTATAGAGTTATTTATTTTTTCACTTATGTCTGTTTTTGTACTGACAAATATTGTTAATATGGTTTTTGCAGGCGCGGTAATTTTTGGGACAACCTTAACCTGTGGACTTTTACAGATAGTGCTGTTTTTTAAAACGTTTAAAATAGCTCTTGATATTCCGTATTTGACAATAGCAGTAGCTGGTGGAATCGGCGGAGGTATTTCTATACTTACCTTATCTCTGTTAGAGAAAATTGGCTTATAAAACTTGGTGTTTAATAATTATTGTTAAATTTTTAGGGAGCATATAGCTAATATGGATTACTTTCACTACACCTATAAACACAATCACATAGATTTCAATAGTGATATATATAAGGTTAGTACCTATCACTATAACTGGCACAGTGGCGTAGAAATCCTAATCTTACTAAAGGGCAGAATCGACATGAGTTGTAATAGTGAGGTTTTTACAATGGAACCTCTTGATACGATTATTATTTCTCCTCAAGTTGGTCATGCTACATTGGCCTTAGAGGAGGATACAACGGCTCTCGTTATTCATGTAAGTAAGGAGTTTTTCCAATATTTTGATCCTAACTTCGGCATGTACCAATTTGTATTGCGATCAGATAAAACTAATCGGTATAATGAATTCTTTACATCACTACGTCATCGTGCTGCACAAATGATGTTGTTAATGGTAAATAGTGAAAGTACTGATCGTCAATTATGCTTGGAGAATCATTATTTAGCCATGATGAGTGATATATATCGGGAAATTGATGCGGTTAAGACTATCCCTGTACATACAAAGCCTGCTGATATGACTGTAGCTACCTTTGATAAAATGATTGCCTATATTGATGAAAATTATAAGCAGAAGATAGAGTTAGAAGATATTGCCAAAATTGGCGGTTATAATGTGAACTATACATCTCAGTTCTTTAAACGCCAATTAGGAGTTTCCTTTTTAGAGTATTTGTTGCGGTTGAGATTACGAGAGGCTACCGTTCGTTTAGCTAACTCTGAGGATGGGGTGGCTCATATTGCGAGTAGCTGTGGCTTCGCAGATATTAAAGCCTTTAATGTGGCCTTCAAGAAGCACTTCCATACAACACCATCTGAATATAGAAAACAAGCAAAAGAGATGGGGCGTAAAACAAAGTTACATGATTGGAAGGAAATTATCTCTACTCAGGAAAAGGATATTATAGATATATTGCAAACCTATTTACCATATCAAGATGCCTCTATCAATAAGGATAGATTGGAAGAGGCTAATCAAAAGTTACAGGATGTTAGAGAAGAACTTGAGCTGGTTGTAAAAAAATTACAATCATAATTTTCATTGTTATAATTCCTTGTAATTGCTTATAATTTTATGATTTTGAAAATTAAAATTAGGGGGATATACAATCATTAGGTATAGGTGATTTTGTATATTTGATAAGCATATAAAAATAAATGATGAAAGAGCACTACCTTTTGATAAGTAGTGCTCTTTTTGATATTTCTGAATAGGTGTAATTGTATATTTTATATAGGTAAAAATATAATTATATAGGTGATTTTGTATGAATTTAGCGTGCTTTCACAAGCAAAAATCAACTTATAAATTGGATAGTTATATCCTGTAAAAAGAGTACAATGAAATCATCGAAAGGAGCTAAGGTTCCGAAACAGAAATAATCACGTCTTAAATAATGAAGTCTTTTTGGAGGTTTGCGATGAGTACGAAGGAACAACAAGTACAAGAAATGACAAATAAGATAGCTAATTTCATTTCTTATATGGCAAAGGTATTGCCTGATGATGTACAAGAAAAAATTCATGAATTGGCACAGGATGAAAAAAATCCTATGGCTAAATCTATTTATGAAACAATGCAACATAATATGGATTTAGCAGCTCAGCTTAATCGTCCTTCTTGTCAAGATACTGGTGTATTACAATTTTGGGTAAAGGTTGGATCTAATTATCCCTTACTAGGAGAATTAGAAGATATTCTAAGAGAAGCAACTTATAAGGCTACACAAGAGGCTCCATTACGATTGAACTGTGTAGAAACTTTTGATGAGTTTAATACTGGTAAAAATATTGGCCTCACTGCACCTTATATTCACTGGGATATCATTCCTGGCCGTGATGATGTAGAAATCTTCCCTTATATGGCTGGTGGCGGGTGTTCCTTGCCAGGGTCAGGTAAAACATTGATGCCTGGTGAAGGCTATGAAGGTGTTGCTAAGTTTGTTCTTGATTTGATGACAAGCTATGGTTTGAATGCGTGTCCTCCACTATTGGTAGGTGTAGGGATTGCTACAACTATTGATACCGCTGCTGGATTATCTAAAAAAGCATTAATGCGCCCTGTATCTTCAAAAGCACCTAATGAAAAAGCGGCTTATATGGAACAATTGTTAGAAGATGGAATTAATAAGATTGGTATTGGACCTCAAGGTATGGGTGGGGATAAAACTGTTTTAGGTGTGAACATTGAACATGGTACACGTCATCCATCTGTTATTTCTTGTGCTGTTAGTGTAGGTTGTTGGAATCATCGTCGCGGCGATCTCGTATTTGACAAGGATGGTAATTGCACAGTTAAATCTCATAAAGGAGTGACATTATAATGGCTAAGAAAATATTAACTACACCTATTCAACAATCTGATTTAGCAGGCATTAAGCCAGGCGATGTGATTTATTTGACTGGGCATATTACAACCTGTCGTGATATGGGGCATCGTCGTGTGGTAGAAGAAGGTAAAACGTTACCGGTTGATGTTAAAGATGGGGCTATACTTCATGCAGGTCCAATTATTCGAACTATAAGCGATAATGAATTTGAAGTAGTATCTGTAGGTCCTACTACATCTATGCGAATGGAAAAATTCGAATATGACTTTGTTAAAAAGACTGGTGTACGTCTCATTGTAGGTAAAGGTGGCATGGGTCCTGAAACAGCCCGTGCATGTAAAGACTTTGGCGCACTACACTGTGTATTCCCTGCAGGTAATGCCGTACTTGCTGCTACAGAAGTCGAAAAAGTAGAATCTGCTAATTGGCGTGAATTAGGTATGTGTGAGACTTTGTGGACTTTTAAGGTTAAAGAATTTGGTCCGCTTATCGTATCTATTGATGCAGAGGGCAATAACTATTTTGAAAATAAAAAAGTAGAATACAATGCGAAAAAAGAAGAGGTGTTAGAAGAGCTCTATAAACACGTAGGCTTCATTAAATAATTGCATTGTGACATGTAACTAAATAGGAGGATTATACGGATTTTGTACAATCCTCCTTTTTTGTACCCTTTTTTAGGTATATTACACGTATTGGGAGGTATTTATGGATACGAGTGTAATGATAACTCTTGGCTTCTTGGTATTTGCCATCGTCATGTTTGCATGGGAGAAAATTCCATTATCTATTACTGCTATGGTTGTAGCAGTAGGTTTGCACTTAAGTGGAGTCTTATCTGCTAAAGAAGCATTCGCCGGTTTTGTAGATCCAAATGTCTTACTATTTATGGGTATGTTTGTTATTGGTGAAGCTTTCTTTGCAACAGGCGTAGCCGTAGGCGTAGGTAATGTAGTTCATAAGTTTGCTAAAACTGAAACATCTTTACTCGTTGCAGTTATGATGATTACAGGTATTTTATCTGGTTTCTTATCTAATACTGGTACAGCGGCTGTACTGATTCCTGTAATTATCGGTATTTGTAAAAAAAGTGGTTTTAAACAAACTAAATTGTTGATGCCTCTTGTGTTTGCTGCAGCTATGGGTGGTAATATTTCACTTATCGGCGCTCCTGGCAATATGATTGCGCAAGCGGGCTTACAACAAGCGGGCCTAGGCTCTTTTGGTTTCTTTGATTATGGTCTAGTAGGTTTGCCAATTCTAATTGTTGGTACTATTTTCTATGCTACAATTGGTAAACGTTTCTTACCAGATGCTCCAAGTCATCAACCAGATGGTGCCTTTGAAGGCAATGACGATTATAGCCATGTACCGTCTTGGAAAAAATGGACTGCTGCAATTGTATTGATTTTGACAGTTGTTGCTATGATCTTTGAAAAACAATTAGGTGTAAAACTTTATGTGAGTGCCTGGATAGGTGCTCTTGTATTAGTTGCTACTAATGTTATTAGTGAAAGTGCAGCTGTTAGATCTATAGATATGAAAACAATCATGCTCTTCGCTGGCTCTATGGCCCTTGGGGACGCAATGGTTAAAACAGGTACTGGTTCTGTAATTGCAGATCTTATCGTAAACAGCCTTGGTGCTAGTCCATCTCCAATTGTTGTTCTAGTAGTAATCTTTGTGCTTGGTGTATTCATGACGAACTTTATGTCTAATACTGCTACCTGTGCATTATTGGTACCAATCGGTCTTAGCTTAGCATCTCAATTGGGATTCGATCCAAAAGCAGTGCTTGCAGCTATTGTAATCGCTAGCTCCTTAGCGTATGCTACCCCAATTGGTATGCCTGCGAATACTATGGTATACAACATTGCTGGTTATAGCTTCATGGATTATGTGAAAGCTGGTTTGCCACTCATCGTTGTATCTAGTATAGTAGCACTTATATTGTTACCAATTTTATTCCCATTTTAATGAGATAATATAAGTTTTTTAGAAAGAGCCCTAATGTATGTTGCATTAGGGCTCTTTCTCATATGTGCAATAGGTAGGGATAAACGTATTAGATAATATAATTTAGCTATTAGATGTTTTAGATGTATTATACGTATTATACGTATTTGACGTATTAGATTTTCTATACGTCTTAGGCATCTTAGATCTATTAGATATATTACTAAAATTGTTAAGGATTAATATTAGACATACGTAATACTTTCATATATAATAGATTACTGTAGTTGTACAAATATACATCTACAGTAGACAATTAATATTAAATAGTAAATATTAGATAATATGTTAATAGTTGTTATATAGTTGATAGATGGCCATGGTGCCAAGGAGGCTTTATGTTAAGCGATATTGAGATTGCCCAACAGAATAAAATGGAAAAAATTCAGGTCATTGCCGATAAATGCGGTTTAACCCCTGATGATATTGAACAATATGGTCATTATAAAGCGAAGATTTCTTTTGATGCTATTCGTCGCTTAGAAGATAAGACAGATGGTAAATTGGTATTAGTTACGGCTATTACACCGACGCCAGCAGGTGAAGGGAAGTCTACAACGAGCATTGGTCTTGTACAAGGCTTACAAAAAATTGGCAAAAATGCTATTGCCACATTGCGTGAGCCATCCTTAGGTCCTGTATTTGGCATTAAGGGTGGTGCAGCAGGGGGTGGTTACGCTCAAGTTGTACCGATGGATGATATTAACCTTCATTTTACAGGTGATATGCACGCTATTACAGCAGCTAATAATTTATTGTCCGCTATGATTGACAATCACATCCATCAAGGCAATGAATTGCAAATCGATTTGCGTCAATTATCTTGGACTCGTGTTTTAGATATGAATGACCGTGCCCTTCGTAATGTTACCGTAGCACTTGGCGGTAAAGTGTGTGGTTTCCCTAGAGAAGATCACTTCATGATTACTGTTGCTTCTGAAATCATGGCTATTCTTTGCTTAGCTAAAGATCTAGAAGATTTGAAAGAACGCTTTGGTCGTATCGTTATCGGCTGTAATTTAGCAGGTGAGCCTGTTTATGTTCATCAGCTAGGTTGCCAAGGTGCGATGGCCCTTCTTATGAAAGATGCCATAAAGCCGAATTTAGTACAAACATTAGAACATACACCAGCTATTGTTCACGGTGGTCCATTTGCAAATATCGCTCATGGTTGTAACTCCATCGTAGCCACTAAGCTTGGTCTTAAATTAGGTGATATCGTAGTTACTGAAGCTGGTTTCGGTGCTGATTTAGGGGCTGAAAAGTTCCTCGACATCAAATGTCGTTACGGTGATATTTTCCCTGATACAATTGTAATCGTAGCTACATTGCGTGCTCTTAAAATGCATGGTGGTGTGCCTAAACAAGAACTTAGCACTGAAAATGTTGAAGCTGTTACAAAAGGTTTCAGCAATTTGCAAAAAGCCATTGAAAATATGCGTTACTTCAATGTGCCTGTATTGGTAGCAATTAATAAATTTGCTACTGATACCGATGCAGAGATTGCTGAATTGACTCGTCTCTGTGATGACTTTGGTGTACCTGTAGAGCTCAATGAATGTTGGGAAAAAGGCGGCGAAGGTGGCATTGATATGGCGAAAAAGGTCGTAGAATTGCTTGAAGGTTCTAAACCAACACCTAAATTCGTATATGATTTAGAAGATAGCTTAGAAGAAAAGGTAAATAAAATCGTTAAAACCATTTATGGTGGCGATGGCGTTATCTTTACAGATAAAGCTAAAAAGCAAATTAAACAATTAGCTGATTGGGGTCTTGATCGTTTACCTGTATGTATGGCAAAAACACAATACTCCTTATCTGATAATCCAGCTTTATTAGGGGCACCGAAAGGATTTACTATTACCGTATCCGATATTCGCGTTGCTAATGGAGCAGGCTTTATCGTATGCCGTACCGGTGATGTAATGGTTATGCCTGGCCTTCCTAAACGTCCTGCCGCTCTTAATATGGATATCGAAGCAGATGGTACGATTAAAGGTTTATTCTAATATAAATTCCTTGTAGTACACATTTTCTTAACTACCCATAGGTAGTGTCTGCTTTCACTAGTTTATATAGTGTGTTACCTGTATATTTTTATAGAAATGACAAAGCGATAACAAGGATAGCTTGTTATCGCTTTTACATGAGGTCTTGTTATGAATTTAGTAGAACAACGTGTTGTAGATTTTGTAGCAGCTACTGCATCTAAAGAACCAACTCCAGGTGGTGGAGCCATTGCGGCCTTAACGGCTGCAACGGGGGCAGCATTAGCTGAAATGGTGGCGAATTTAACCTTTGGTAAAAAGGGATATGAAGATGTTCAATCTGACATGAAAGATCTTCAAGCTAAAGCGGAATCTATTCGTAATCGCATGCTCGAATTATCTCAAGCTGATGCAGATGTATTTAATATCTTTATGAATGCCTTAGGTTTGCCAAAGAATACAGATGAAGAAAAGGCTAAACGTACTGCCGCTATTCAACAAGCTTATAAAGATGCTGCAATGGTTCCCTTTGAAATCGGCGAGTTAGCCTATCAAATCTTTGATTTAGCAGAGCTAGCATCTAAAAAAGGTAATCAAAATCTTATTACTGATGGTATTATTGCTGCAATCAATGCTCGAGCTGCAGTAAAGGCAGCATTCCTAAACGTACGTATTAATTTATCAGGTATTAAAGACGAAGCATTTGTAGTTGATATAACCACAAAAATGAATGCTATTGAAACAGGTTTAGATGATAAAGAAGCGGCAATTATAGCGTTATATGTATAGCCAGCTCAAAATAGCAGTTTAAAACAGCAGATTAAAATAACAAGATATACGACTGTATATACTAATCAATAATACCGTGGATGATTTCGAACGATTAAGGTTTTTAAAAATTTAATGTTCGGAAAAATATCGAAAGAGAACTTATTATTTCTTTTAAAAATAATGAGTTCTCTTTTTTCTATTGTTAAAATCCGAACGATAGTGTAAAATAAATGGGTGTTATTTCGAGGTTTGATGTAGGAGACATTATGACAGATCAAAAACAAATGAATACGGTCGATAGTATGTTGCCAATACCACAGCTCTTTGCCTTTGGTTTACAACACGTACTGGCCATGTATGCAGGTGCCGTTGCTGTACCTATTATTGTGGCACAGGCCATGCATTTACCTGTGGAAGATTTGATTCGCTTAATTACAGCGGACTTATTTACTTGCGGTGTTGCCACATTAATCCAGACGTTAGGTTTTGGTAACATTGGTGGACGTATTCCAATGATCCAAGGGGTTACCTTTGCATCTGTAGGCCCTATGGCGATGATTGGTGCCCAGCATGGTATGACTGCTATTTACGGTGCCATTATCGTAGCCGGTTTATTTACATTCTTGATAGCGCCATTCTTTAGTCGTCTTATTCGACTATTCCCACCTGTAGTTACAGGTACAATTATTACTATTATCGGTATTAACTTGATGCCAGTTGCTATTAACTGGATGGGCGGTGGTGTAGGGAATCCACAATTTGGTAGTTTTACTAATATTGGACTCGGGTTCCTTACATTCTTAATTGTTGTATTCGTTTACAAATTTGCAAAAGGTTTCTTCAGTAATCTGTCTGTATTAATTGGTTTAATTGCAGGTACAGCTATAGCTTTTGCCATGGGTGTTACAAACTTTGACGAAGTTGGACGTTCCAGCTGGATTGCAGTTATTGAACCTTTCTATTTCGGTTTACCAACCTTTGATTGGGCTTCTGTTCTTTCCATGATTATCGTAATGCTTGTTGTTATGGTTGAAACCACAGGTGACAGTATTGCGATTGGTGAAATCGTAGATAAGCCAATTGGACGTAAAGAATTGGCATCTATCATTCGTGCTGATGGGGTATCCACTATTATCGGTGGTATTCTTAATAGCTTCCCATATACAGCATTTGCTCAAAACGTGGGCCTTATTGCTGTAACGGGTGTTAAGAGCCGCTTTGTAGTTGCTGCCTCTGGTGTGATTTTGATTTTGTTGGGATTATTCCCTAAATTAGCGGCCATCGTAGCTAGTATTCCAAATGCCGTATTAGGTGGCGCTGGTATTGCCATGTTTGGTATGATTGTTGCTAGTGGTATTCGTTCTTTAGGCAAGGTTAGCTTTGAAGGTAATCATAATTTAATGCTTGTAGCAATTAGTATTGGTGTGGCTATGATCCCTATTGCAGCGCCAAACTTTTATGCTAATTTCCCTGCGTGGGCACAAATTATTTTAAAATCTGGCATCACTTTCGGTAGTATTATGGCAATTTTGCTTAATTTACTACTTAATGGTGTTAATCGTGGTGACGAAATTAAAGAAATGGGTCGCCGATAAAAATCACTAAAAAAGAACTCTGTTCCTTGGAGCAGAGTTCTTTTTTAGTGATTAAATTCACAGGAAATTTGTGTGAATACTATGCTATAATAAATAGATAATTGTAGAAAAATTTTGTGATGCTTTCAGTAACATGAAAATTATAAAAATGACTGCAATTACATATTGAAATAAAGTTATGTATATATGTATATATATGGTATGTTCCCATAAGAAGGGAAGGGTTACATGGCAGACGGAAAAATTATTGCTATCTCCATTAGTGAGAGAAAAGGGCAAAAGAAACATAATATTGAATCCGCTAATCTTATCGTAGATCATGGTATGGAAGGTGATGCGCACGCAGGCAATTGGCATCGTCAAATCAGCTTGCTTGGTATTGCAAGCATCGATCATATGCGTGCCCAAGGAGCGGATGTAAAACCTGGTGATTTTGCAGAAAATATCACTGTTGAAGGTATGGTGCTTTACGAATTGGCTGTAGGCACACAATTACAAATTGGTAAGGATGTAATTCTTGAAATTACTCAAATTGGTAAGGAATGTCATCATGGCTGTGAAATCATGAAACAAGTAGGATCTTGTATCATGCCTACACAAGGCATCTTTGGCAAAGTCCTTAAAAATGGTACCATTCACGTAGGTGATGAAGTATCTATTATCAAATAACTTAGTCGTACAAACGAGGTGTGTTATGAAAGACGCATGGGGCCGTACAATTGAATATGTACGTCTGTCATTGACAGATGCGTGTAATTTTTGTTGTCCCTATTGTCGACCTGCTGAAATTACACCTCAAAGTCAAACCCAATTATTATCAGTTGATGAATGGATGACTATTTTAGGTGCCTTCCATCGTATCGGCGTGAAAGCGGTACGTTTAACTGGTGGCGAGCCATTGCTATATCCTCATATTGAAGAGCTTTTAACTCGTATCAAGGATACTGGTTGGTTTGAAGATATATCTATGACTACTAATGGTAGCTTGCTTGCATCTCGAGCACAACGATTGAAAAAACTTGGTTTGAACCGAGTGAATATCAGTTTAGATTCTCTTGAAAGTGACGCTTTTGCCACTTGTGTAGGCAAAGAGGGGCAGCTAGATTCCGTATTAGATGGTATTCGCAGTGCTATTAGCGAGAATTTTAAATCAGTAAAGATTAATACCGTATTATCTCGCCATTGGTCTGATGATGAAGTTAAATCTTTATTACAGTATGTAGAAAAGTGGCCTGTTGTATGGCGGTTTATTGAATATATGCCATTCCAAGGCGATGCGTTCCATGGTCCAACCTTTGATGAATGGAAGGCTCAATTAGAACGTGTTAGTGGAGGTCCGCTTACAGAAGTACATTCCGTTTATGGCTTTGGTCCTGCTACGTACTTAGCGTTACCAAGTGGAAAGGCTATAGGCTTTATCTTTTCTATGTCTCATAGCTATTGTGATACATGTAATCGCGTTCGTCTTACATCAGATGGGCAAATGCGGTTATGCTTGTTGCGTGATGACGAGGCTGATCTAGTGTCGCTTGTCCGTAATGGTGTGACAGAAGAGGATTTAGCTATGCATATTGAACGTGCGTTGCAACGTAAACAAGAACGTCATGATGGAATAGGGATGGAACAACCTGAACGTCCAATGTGGCGCATTGGAGGATAGTATGGGGTTTTTTGATTTTCTAAAACCAAGATCAAAGGAACATATTGAAGAATGCTGGCCTGGTGGCAAGATGCTTCAAGTCCATATAGAATACGATACAAAATCTGCTGTCATTACCTACAAGGGACGTTATGGATTGCAATTTAATGTGCCAAAGGCTGATGTGACAAACATTATTATTAAAGAGGTAAGTCGTACGCATAGTGTTCTTCAACTATATAGTGGTGCTGACTGCGTAGGGACTAGTGATATTCTTCCTACGGAGGCTTGTAATACGATGAAGGATTGGCTAGGACGATATTGATGTATATGTTTTATAGGAATGTAATAAATATTCTTTACATTCCTATAAAATAGGCATATAATTAGTCGTGTCATGGACCACTAGCTCAGCTGGCAGAGCACCTGACTCTTAATCAGGGTGTCCAGGGTTCGAACCCCTGGTGGTCCACCAAATAAACCCGCACTACTGTGCGGGTTTTTCTTCTATATTTTAAGTATTTGTATAATCTGCAACTACTTTATGGACGGATATGCTTCATTTACTTAATATGACGTATTTTGTAGACAATAAATGATTAAAAGCTTATTATTAATAATAATAGTTTTTATCATTAGGAGGTTCTTATGGCAGTAGATGTTTCTAGAACACAAGATGTGTATAAAGATGCTGGACAAAGTGTAAATTTTACAACATTATTATTAAATCGTAAAGATCGTGATGCAGAGCTAGAAGTGATTCAAGATATGGCGGACCGCATTCAAGCCATAAAACGTTCTGTAAGTATTCGTGCAAATGGTGAAGGTTTGGGCATTGCTTTTGGTTTCAGCCGTAAAGCATGGGATTATTTATTCCCTAATGCACCTGTACCAAAAGAGTTAGAAGACTTCCAAGGTATTAAAGGTGATAAACAAGACGTACCAGCTGTAGCAGCTGATTTATTCTTACATGTACGTTCCAATGATGAGTCCGTAACATATACTGTAGTGGATCAAATTATGGAGTTCTTACGTCCTATTACATCTGTAGTAGATGAAACTCATGGCTTCCATTATGAACAAGGTCGCGCCATCATTGATTTCGTAGATGGTACTGAAAACCCTGTTGGTCAAGAAGCTGTAGAGTGGGGCGTTATTGGTGATGAAGATCCTGAATTCACTAATGGTTCTTATGCATTTGCTCAAAAATATGAACACGATCTTGATGCGTGGCGTGCGCTTCCTACAGAAATGCAAGAAAAGTTTATTGGCCGTCGTAAATTCAGCGATATTGAGTTAGAAGATGATGAAAAAGATCCAGCAGCTCATAATGTAGTGGCTCAAGATAATCGCGATGATAAAGAACATAAAATCGTGCGCATGAATGTAGCCTTTGCTCAACCGGGTCAAGGTGTACGTGGTACATACTTTATTGGCTATGCTCGTTACTGGGATGTAACTAAAACAATGCTTACTAATATGTTTACGCAAAATGATAAATTGCTTGATTATTCCAAACCTATTACAGGCATGCTCTTCTTTATTCCATCCCTTGATACATTGGATGCTATTGCAGAAGGCGAATTATAATCTGCATAGCTAGTTTATGCATGATTTATATGGTTTGTGATGCTCAGTTTTGTTAGCAGCATATAATTTGAGTGAAAATACCATATAAATTCTATAGAAGCGCTCCTTTTAGGGGCGCTTTTATGCTATAATAAATCTATTAAACTCGTAAAATCCATTGTAGTTATGAATGAGGTATTCCATGAATTATACTAGCACCCGCGGTACCGTTGCGGTAAATGAAACATATGCATTGTTGCACGGCTTAGCAGAGGATGGTGGTCTATATGTACCATCTTTATTCCCTACAAACTGCTTAACTTACAATGATGTGAAAGATAAAAACTATCAAGAGGTAGCAGCTATTGTATTATCTAAGTTGTTCCCATGCTTCTCTGAAGCTCATTTAAATGAAATGATCAATTCTGCATACTCTGATGCTAATTTCAGTACTCGTGATATTGCACCATTACATTCCTTATTAGAAAAGGTTTCTGTATTGGAATTATTCCACGGCCGTACACAAGCTTTCAAAGATATGGCATTGTCCTTATTCCCATATCTATTGGTGGCAGCAAAAGAAGCAGAAGGTGAGAAAAAAGAGGTTCTTATCTTAACGGCTACATCTGGTGATACTGGTAAAGCCGCACTGGAAGGCTTTAAAGATGTACCTGGTACACATATCCAAGTATTCTACCCAACAGATGGTGTAAGCCCTATGCAAGCAGAACAAATGCAAAAGCAAGAAGGGGAGAATGTTAATGTCACTGCGATTCATGGTAACTTTGATGATGCTCAACAATTCTTGAAACGCTTATTCGTTGATAAGGCTACAGCAGAAGAGGTTGCGGAAAAAGGTGTTATGTTCTCCAGTGCGAACTCCATTAACATCGGCCGCTTGGCACCGCAAGTAGTGTACTATGTAAATGCCTATGCTGAGCTCGTAGCACAAGGTGCTATTCACGAAGACGAAGCTTTCAACGTAGTAGTGCCAACAGGTAACTTTGGTAATATCTTGGCTGCTTACTATGCTAAAAAAATGGGTATTCCTATTGGTAAATTGATTTGTGCATCCAACCAAAACAATGTGCTCACTGAGTTCTTTGAAACTGGCACATACGATATGAATCGTCCATTCTATACAACGATTTCTCCATCTATGGATATTCTTGAATCCTCCAATTTTGAACGTTTCTTGTACTATATCTCTGGTGAAGATAGTGAACGTACCGCTGCTTGGATGAAAGATCTTAAAGCAACAGGTAAATTGACTGTCAATGAAGAAGAGTTCAGTCGTGTTAAAGCTAATTTCGCAGGTGCTTATGTTGATGACGAAGAAACAAAAGCTATCATTGAACAAGTGTACAACTCCTATGGTTATGTAATGGACCCTCATACGGCGGTAGCTATGGGTGCATACATGAAGGAATTAGAAAAACATCCTGAAGATGGTGCGCGCCATACAATTATTGCGTCTACTGCACATCCATTTAAATTCCCTACAGCTATTTGTGAGGCTTTAGATATCAAAGTGGGTGACACACCGTATGAAAGCTTAGATAATATTTCTGCTGTAACGGGTGTAGCATTCCCTAAACAATTGGAAGCTTTGAAATCTAAACCGTTGCGTTTCACAAAAGCAATCGATAAAGAGGATATGAAACAAGAAATTCTTGATTTTGTAGATACGTTCTCTAAATAATACGATGCCGCCTTTCGTTAGAAGGGCGGCATATATTTTGGCTTTGTGAACTCTGTATCTCCTGTATATCGGAGTGCTTATATAGATAATACAGGACAGTAACTATGTAGTAACATTATAGTAGAAGTGTATAGGGAGGTAGTATGGCTAAAAAAGGCCTTATGTACGCATTGCTATCGGCTCTTTTGTTGAGTACGATGAATTTATTCGTAAAGATGCTAGGCTCTAATATTCCTTCTGGGGAAATTGCCTTTTTCCGCGGCTTATTTGGTACGGTAGCGGTTCTTATCGTTATGTATGCCCAAGGCATCCGATTCTCTAAAGAAGATAGAGGACATCTACTAATGCGCGGTTTATACGGCGGCTTTGGCATGGTTTGTAACTTTATTGCCTTAGTGCATTTAAAGTTATCTGATGCAACGATTTTATTTCAAACATCAGGTATATTTGTATTGATATTTAGCGCCTTATTTCTTAAAGAACGGGTACCTAAAGGGGCTGGGAAATGGCTTCTTTTGATCTTTGTAGCTGTAATGGTTATGGTAAATCCATTTAGCTTTACTGGCTTTACTTGGTTTGCCTTAGTAGCTATTTTAGGGGCTGCTTTATCTGCGGCTGCGTATACAACGATTCGCCTTATATCTAAGCGAGGTAAACATAGTAATTTCGAAATTATGGCGTATTTTATGATTACAGGTATGATTGCAGGGCTTGTTACAACTGACAAACTCGTTATGCCTCAAGGCACAGATTGGCTTATCATCTTGGCGATTGGTGGTATAAGTGTAGTGGCTCAGTTCTTCTTGACTGGTGCCTTTGTTACAACTAACGCTGTAGTGGCACAATTCTTACAATATGTTGGTGTATTCATCAGTTCCTTCTACGGCTTCTTGTTCTTTGGTGAAAGCTTATCTATTGAAACTATAGGCGCTGGTGTGGCGATGTTCGTATCTTCTGTTATGTTGGCTCGCCTTAAAGAACAAAGTGGACCTTTACAAGAAGGAAAGGTTATAGAGGATAAAATTAAATAATTGTCGAATCTATACAATAATAGACGTTGTATGACAGTAGAGGTGCTAATCACATTCGTGATTGGCACCTTTTAACATGGTGCGAAAAGTACGCATAAATACTGATTTATTACAATTTTAGATTGACCTATGAAAAACTATATTAAATAAATTCGAAAAACTACATCGAAAAATATTGACATCTCTTCATCTTTCCTTTATGATTAGTACAGTTATTAACGCATTCTCAATTAAGTGTATCTAGGAGTAGTGAGAAATGAAAGAATTTTTGAACGATTTTAAAGCTTTTGCATTCAAAGGTAACATGATGGACCTCGCTATTGGTATGATTATTGGTGCTGCTTTCACAGCGTTGGTTAACTCCGTTGTAAGCAACTTGTTCATGCCTATTATCAGCTTGTTCACAGGCGGTATTGATTTCAGTAACTTGTACTTGCCATTAAATGCTGCATCTAAAGATGCATTTATGTCTGGTGCTGATATTAATACAGCTCGTGCAGTTGGTTCTGTATTGCCATACGGTACATTTATTACTGATTTGATTCAATTCTTAATCTTGGCGTTCGTTGTATTCTTGATGGTTCGCGCATTAGCTAAAATGATGAAAAACGCGAAAGAAGAAGAAGCTGCTGAAGCACCTACAACTAAAGAATGTCCATTCTGTAAAACAGAAATTCACATTGATGCAGTTAAATGTCCTAATTGTACAGCAGATTTGAAATAATTCAAATTTAAAGCTACATAAAGGGAGTAAGGCCTAGGCCTTACTCCTTTTTGTTGTATTACGCCAGCTTTCTAGTATAAAATATAAGTATATAGTAGAAATATATAATATTAACTTTAACGCGAAATTCTTGTGCGTGTATTATAAGACGCTTTTGGAGGACTTATACATATGGAAAAAAAACCTCTAGTTGTTGTAAACGGTTTAGTCCGTAAAGATGCAATTGCTTATTTAAAAGAGCACGTAGATGTGCGCCAATGGACTGAAAAGACTGTAATGCCTCGTGAGACCTTAAAGGAATGGCTCGTTGATGCGGATGGTTTGTGGTGTGTTCGCCCTTTAGATGTAGACGGTGATCTTGTAAAAAATGCACCTAATTTAAAGGTTATTGCTCAAGCAGCTGTGGGTTATGATAATGTAAAAATTGATGAATTAACGGCAGCAGGTATTCCTTATGGCAATACGCCAGGTGTTCTTAATGAAACCGTAGCAGAGCTTGCTTTTACATTGATTGCCACTGCTAGTCGTCGTATTCTGGAAAATGCTAATTTCGTAAAAGAAGGACGTTGGGCTCAAAGACCATCTAATATTAAAGGTTTTGATTTGAGTCGCCGTACCCTTGGTATTATTGGGATGGGGGCTATTGGTGTATCTATTTCTCGTCGTGCCCGTGCATTCGGTATGACTGTGGTATACCATAATCGCAACCAGCGTATAGATGATAAAATTTATAAAACAACTTATATGGAGTTAGATGATCTTTTGGCTACTAGTGATGTAGTTTGTGTAATGGCTCCATTAACAGATGAAACCTATCACATGTGTGATGAAGCATTCTTCAAGAAGATGAAAAATACCGCTTTATTTGTAAATGTAGGCCGTGGACCTATCGTTGATACAGATGCTCTCATTAATGCCTTACAAACAGGTGAAATTGATTATGCGGCACTCGATGTAACTGATCCAGAACCATTACCAGCAGATCACCCACTATTAAGTGTTGAAAACTGTCTTATCGTACCACATATTGGTTCCTATACTGACCGCACGCGTTATGATATGTCTATTTTGACAGCCGATAATATTATTGCTGGTGTTCATAAGAAACCATTAAAAACTTGTGTTAATGAAGAGGTTAACTATAAAAAAACAGAAATGGATGTTGAATCTGCTTTAGAAGAGCTTAAAAAGGCAGGAGTTGATTTAGCTGATTTCGACTAATATCACAAGACCTCAAAAGATATGCGATATTATGCAAAATATGGTAAAATAAAAGAATATTTATCCTATGGAGGTTAGAACGTTGGAACATAAAGATATTGAAAAAACTGTAGCTCCTGAAGAAGTTGTATCCGTTAACTTTATCGAAGCTATCATTAACAAAGATAATGAAACTGGTAAATACGGCGGACGCGTATTAACTCGTTTCCCGCCAGAACCAAATGGTTACTTACACATTGGGCATGCTAAATCTATCTGCCTTAACTTTGGTATTGGCAAGCAATATAATGGCTTAACAAACCTTCGTTTTGATGATACAAACCCAGCAAAAGAAGACGTTGAATACGTAAACTCCATTATGGAAGATGTAAAATGGCTCGGCTTTGATTGGGCTGGAGAGCCTCGCTATGCATCTGATTATTTCGGTCAAATGTACGAATATGCTAAGAAATTAATCACTCTTGGCAAGGCTTATGTAGATGATCAAACAGCAGATGAAATTAAACAAACACGTGGCGATTTCTCTACACCTGGTACCAATAGTCCATACCGTGACCGTAGCGTAGAAGAAAACTTGAAACTCTTTGAAGAAATGAAGGATGGTAAATACGCTGATGGTGAAAAGGTATTGCGTGCAAAAATCGACATGGCTCATCCTAATATCGTTATGCGTGACCCTGTTATTTATCGTATTGTAAATACAGAACATCATAACACAGGCAATGAGTGGAAGATTTACCCTATGTATGACTTTGCTCATCCTATTGAAGATGCTATCGAACGTATTACACACTCTATCTGTACTTTAGAGTTTGAAGTTCATCGTCCATTGTATGATTGGGTACTTGAGGATTGGGATGATACTGAAATTCCGCAACAAATTGAGTTTGCTCGTTTAAATGTAACTAAAATGGTTATGTCCAAACGTAAATTGCGTGCACTTGTGGAAGCTGGTCTCGTAGCTGGCTGGGATGATCCTCGTATGCCTACTATTTCTGGCTTGCGTCGTCGTGGTTACACGCCAGAAGCAATTCGTGATTTCTGCGATCGCATTGGCGTCGCTAAAGCTGATAGCGTTGTTGATATTGCTTTGCTTGAGTTCTGTATCCGTGAAGATTTGAAACTCAAAGCTACACGTCCTATGGTAGTTATTGATCCTGTGAAAGTTGTTATTACGAACTATCCAGAAGGTCAAAGTGAACTTTGCACAGTTGAAAATAATCCAGAAAATGAAGAGTTGGGTAACCGTGAAGTTGTATTCGGTCGTGAAATCTACATTGAACGAAATGACTTTATGGAAGAGCCAGTTAAGAAATTCTTCCGCTTGGCACCAGGTAAAGAAGTACGCTTAAAAGGTGCATACTTCATTACATGTACTGATGTTATTAAAGATGAAAATGGCAATATTACAGAAATACACTGTACATATGATCCAGAAACTAAGAGCGGTAGCGGTTGCACTCGTAAGGTAAAAGGGACATTGCACTGGGTTGAAGCATCTACTGCAGTAGATATTGAATCTCGCTTATATGATTATTTACTTAAAGAAGATTCCGATGGTAAAGACTTCTTGGGCGATTTCAACCATGACTCCTTACAAGTATTCCATAGTAAAGGTGAAGCATGTCTTGCTAATACTGTACCAGGAGACCATTTCCAATTCTTGCGCCAAGGTTACTTTGTAACTGATAAAGATAGCACACCAAATCATATCGTAATGAACCGTATTGTTGGTTTACGCGATAGCTGGGCTAAGGCACAAAAGAAATAATTTAGTCAGTCATATACGTTGCTAAGATAATGATAAAGAACCGCTCCACTAAGGGCGGTTCTTTACTACTGTGTTGTTACTATAAATGTTGAGTGTTTGTGACATTAACATTTCACTAGAGGAGACATATGAAAAAATTAGTATTACTTGCTACTGCAGCTGCTGTATTAGTATCTGTTCCAGCAATAGGTTCTGCAGCAAACATTAAGTCCGTTTTGAATAAAAGTCAAACTGTAACATATCAAGGTGTTAAATTATCTGAAGGTGTTACAATGTATCAAAATAATCCTAAAGCACTTTTTGCAGGCGATGCAAAAAAAGATATTAAATCTGTGCTTATAGAAGCGGGTGCTACCTCTGCTAATGTATATACATTGAATATTAAAAACGAAAATGAAATGAACTATGCTGTATATGGTGATGTAGTATTAGGAAAGCAATTATCTGGTCGCATGAGTGAAACTAAGCATGTCAATGCAGATCCATCTTCGCTAGGTGCACTTGCCTCTGCTATTAATAAGGGAGATAGTCCAATCCTTGGTACTTTCACAGTTGTAACGCCATTAGCTAAACAAGGTAATGTATACGAAGGAACATTAAAATATAAAAGCGTAGCTAATAATAATTCTTATAATGAAGTTTTACATATTAGCCTTTTTGATGATAAGTATACTGGTCCGAATGCACGCTTTATCGCTATAGATGAAGCTGATGATGCTGCGATATTCCCTAAAGTTAAGACTTTACTAACCGTAAAAAAATAAATAATTATTGAAAATATATATCAATTATTCTTGACAATTTTTCTCATCAAGAGTACTATTGGCATATAGGAATTATTCTCATTAGAGAAAGTTCTAACGATGTGCAACAGGCAGGTACTATTATGATGAATTCAATTGACCATATCATTGGATATCATTGTGCACCGGCAATTCGAGGTATCAAGCTTTCGAACTTGGTTTCTATTCCACGGGACATGAATGAACAAATCCAATTTGTATTGACAGAATATAATAAAGAGTTCAATGAAAAAGGATTGTTCTTCTTTGAATTATGTCGCTGTAAAGCGCGTAGACTATTATTGGTATTCCGTGAGAAACAATTACGAGACTATGTACGGCAACCTGCAGTTATGACATTTTTGAAAGCCTACGGTTATCATGATCGCATGAGCATTATGGAGATGCTTGAGCACCTAAGATATCGTATGGAAGCAAGTGTTGATTTTCCACATGAAATCGGCGTATTTCTAGGTTATCCATTAAAAGATGTGAAATATTTTATTTCTCGTCGTGGCAGTGGATATCGTATGTGTGGAGAGTGGAAAGTTTACCATGATGTGGTAGATGCAAAGCGCTCTTTCTTATGTTACAAAGCATGTCGTGAATTTTGTCAAACTCAATTGATGTTGGGAAAAACATTTAGTTCATTGGTCGCAAGAACGGCCTAGGAGGTACAAGATGATTGGTGTAATTTATTGGTCCGGTACAGGCAATACAGAACAAATGGCTCAAGCAGTAGCTGAAGGTATCAAAGCTGCAGGTCAAGAAGTTGAAGTGAAATCTGTTTCTGAAGTATCCGTAGATGACGCAGCAGCTTACGAAAAACTAGCTCTTGGCTGTGCTGATATGGGTGCAGAACAATTAGAAGAAGGCGAATTTGAACCATTCTACACAGAATTAGAAGCTAAATTAGGTGGTAAAAAAGTAGCAATCTTTGGCTCCTATGGTTGGGGTGGCACTTGGTTAGAAGACTGGGGCACTCGCATTAAAGACGCTGGTGGCGAATTAGTAGCTGATGGTGTGGCAATCTTGGGTGAACCTGATGATGATGGTAAAGCACAATGCCAAGAATTGGGTAAAACATTAGCAAACGCATAATTTACTCTTAACCATTAACATAAATCCTAACAGATAACAGTATATAAAGGCTGTAATAACGATATGTCGTTATTACAGCCTTTTTTGTATGCAATAAGGAGATTATTTACACTTACTATGTATATAGACGTAACTCTTTGATAGTTATAAATAGTAGGAATATTTATAAAATATATATATGCATAATGACATAGCAGATAGAATTAATACATATAAAAATATAGATATACATTGATTTTTATAGAATTTGAATAGATTTAATTATATAGATGTGATAGTACAAAGGTCATTAAAAATTTTTATAACAGACAGTTCGTGTGATGGAAATCACAGGGAGTGTATATGTTTGTAACAATGGATGTATGTATCTGTATGTTTATAAATAACTTTAATGCATAATAGCGTTGCATTTTTGTATACATAGACCTATAATTTAAGTAAGGAACCTAACAAAAAATTAGGTTGATACAAAAATAGTTAGAATTATTCTCATAATGCTAACTATGTAAGCGGACTGAAGTTATTTAGACCATAAAGTTAACCGATACCGATGAGAGGGAGGTTATCTCAATGAGTACATTGGAACGGCTAAAAGTAATAGCCCATGGATTGGCCATACAATTCGGACCATCTTGTGAAGTACTAATACATGACTTACAAGGAGATCTCGATACATCACTTGTATATATAGAAAATGGTACGATAACAAATCGTCATGTTGGTGATGGTCCATCACATGTGGTTTTAGATGTACTCAACTATGATGATGGTAGTGAAGGTAGATTTGGGTATCTAACAAAAACTAAGGATGGACGAATATTAAAATCTTCTACCATGTATATCCGTGATGATAATGGCAATATTGATTACCTATTAGGAATTAATCAGGATATCACAGAGTTTGTTATGATGCATCGATCACTTGAAAGTCTTATAGGGATAGGCCAAGCAGAGAATGGCACTGTTGAAAAAATTACTACAAGTGTATCGGAACTATTAGATGATTTACTACTAGAAGCAGAACGATTAGTTGGCAAACCTGGACCACTCATGAATAAAGTAGAGCGACTAAAAGCTATTAGCTACTTAAATGAAAAAGGGGCTTTTCTTATCTCTAAATCTTCAGAAAAGATTGCGGAGTATTTCAATATTTCTAAGTTTACTCTTTATAGTGATTTAAATACTGTAAAGGAAGAATCCTAGGAGGCAAATATGGACCGAATTCAGTGGAAACGTAATACGATGGCACCATCTAGTGACAAGTTTTTGTCCGTTATGGATGTTAGAGAAATTAAGAAAGCAAAAGCGTTTCATGAAAGTTTTCCACAGTATAGTGTAACTCCACTAGTATCGCTAGAAAAATTAGCAGATTATATCGGTGTTAATTCTCTCTTTGTAAAAGATGAATCTTACCGCTTTGGCTTAAATGCGTTTAAGGTATTAGGCGGCTCTTATGCAATGGCAAAATATGTAGCTCAACAAACTGGTAAAAATGTTGAAGATGTACCATATGATGTATTAACTTCTCCACAATTAAAAGAAGAATTCGGACAAGCTACATTCTTTACAGCTACTGATGGTAACCACGGACGTGGCGTAGCCTGGGCTGCTAATAAATTAGGTCAAAAAGCAGTAGTGTTCATGCCTAAAGGCTCTACAGAATATCGTAGAAAACAAATTGAAAATGAAGGTGCTACCGTAACGATCGAAGAATTCAACTACGATGAATGTGTACGGCTAGCAACTAAAAAATCTAAAGAAGTTCCAAATGGTGTTGTAGTTCAAGATACAGCATGGGAAGGTTATGAAGAAATTCCAAACTGGATCATGCAAGGCTATGGCACAATGGCTATGGAAACGGCAAATCAGTTAGAATCTGAAAACTGTAAGGTACCAACTCATGTATTTGTACAAGCTGGTGTAGGTTCCCTAGCAGGTGCTGTAGTAGGTTATTTCACTAATTTATACAGCAATGCAGCTAAGAAACCTAAATTAGTGGTTGTAGAAGCTGAAGCAGCAGCTTGCTTATATAAAGGGGCTGTAGCTGATGATGGTAATCCTCGTATCGTTGAGGGTGATTTAGAAACAATCATGGCTGGACTTGCATGTGGTGAACCAAATACAGTTTCTTGGGATATTTTGAGAAACCATGCGGATGTATTCGTATCTGCTCCTGATTGGGTAGCAAGACTTGGTATGCGCGTTGGTGGTGCACCGATTAAAGGTGATACACCAATCACTACAGGTGAATCTGGTGCAGTTCCACTAGGTCTTGTAACGGCAATTATGACAATGCCAGAATATGAAGACTTACGCAAGGAATTAGAATTAGATGCGTCTTCAAAGGTGCTCTGCTTCTCCACTGAAGGTGATACAGACCCTGAAAGATATAAAAACATTATGTGGTATGGTGAAGATCGTTAGGAGGCATTAATTATGGATTTACAAGCAATTAAACAAGCAGCAGCAACTTATGGACCAGCGATGACCAAGTTCTTACGTGAAATCGTAGCATTCCCTGGTGAAAGTGCAGAAGAAAAAGAACACGTTCAACGTATTGAAAAAGAAATGAAAGATCTTGGCTTCGACGAAGTTGAAGTAGATCCAATGGGTAACATTCTTGGTTACATGGGTACTGGTAAAACACTTATTGCCTTCGACGCTCATATCGATACAGTAGGTATTGGCAACCGCGATAACTGGAATTTCGATCCTTATGAAGGTTTCGAAGATGAAACTAAAATCGGTGGTCGTGGTGTATCCGACCAATTAGGTGGTATCGTATCCGCTGTATACGGCGCTAAAATCATGAAAGACTTAGGTCTTTTAAGTGATAAATATCGCGTACTTGTTGTAGGTACAGTTCAAGAAGAAGACTGCGATGGTCTTTGCTGGGAATACATGATTAAAGAACGCAATATTCGTCCTGAATTCGTAGTATCCACTGAACCTACTGATGGTGGTATCTACCGTGGTCAACGTGGTCGTATGGAAATCCGCGTAGACGTACAAGGCGTATCTTGCCATGGCTCCGCTCCTGAACGCGGTGACAACGCAATTTACAAAATGGCAGACATTCTTCAAGATATCCGTGACTTGAATGCTAACTCTGCTGATGAAAGCACAAAAATTAAAGGTCTTGTAAAAATGCTTGACCCTAAATTCAACCCTGACCACTACGAAGAAGCTCGCTTCTTAGGTCGCGGTACTGTAACTACTTCCCAAATCTTCTACACTTCTCCAAGCCGTTGTGCAGTAGCTGACTCTTGCGCCGTTTCCTTGGACCGTCGTATGACAGCTGGCGAAACATGGCAATCCTGCTTGGCAGAAATCGAAGCTTTACCACATGTTAAAGAATATGGTGCGAAAGTATCCATGTATGAATATGCTCGTCCATCCTGGACTGGTTTAACATATCCAATCGAATGTTACTTCCCAACTTGGGTAATTCCTAAAGATCACAAAGTAACAGAAGCTTTGGAAGAAGCATACACTAGCTTGTATGGTAATGAACGTATCGGCGCTGAAGATACAGTTGAAATGCGTAAAGCTCGCCCATTGACTGATAAATGGACATTCTCCACAAATGGTGTTTCCATCATGGGCCGTAACGGAATCCCTTGCATCGGCTTCGGTCCTGGCGCAGAAGCACAAGCACATGCTCCTAACGAAATTACATGGAAACAAGACCTTGTAACATGTGCGGCTGTATATGCATTATTGCCATCCGTATACTGTAAAGACTAATATCACATAAATTGGATTAGATCTCTTTAAAACGGAAATCACTAGAACATCGTTCATAACTACAAATTTAATACGGTACCTCACCATTGGATGAGGTATCGTATAAAGTTAGATCCTAAGTAGCCCTTTAGGGAATTGAAAGAGAGGACTTACAGATGACAGACTTCAATAAAAGTATTGAAACTTTAAAAGACTTAGACGTTAGCAAAATGTACGGCGAAGATTTCTTCCTTACATGGGAAAAATCTGAAGATGAATTAAAAGGTGTTTGGGCAGTAGCAGATGCATTACGAGCTCTTAGAGAACGCAATATCTCCACTAAAGTATTCGACAGTGGCCTTGGTATTTCTTTATTCCGCGATAATTCTACAAGAACTCGTTTCTCCTTCGCCTCCGCTTGTAACTTGTTAGGTCTTGAAGTTCAAGATTTAGATGAAGGTAAATCCCAGATTGCTCACGGTGAAACAGTTCGTGAAACAGCGAATATGATCTCCTTCATGGCTGACGTTATCGGTATCCGTGATGATATGTACATCGGTAAAGGTAATGCTTACATGCATCAAGTATCTGATGCAGTTAAAGAAGGTCATGAAGATGGCGTATTAGAACAACGTCCTACACTTGTAAACTTACAATGTGATATCGACCATCCAACACAAATCATGGCTGATGCGGCTCATATCATCAAAGAATTCGGTGGTGTAGAAAATCTTAAAGGCAAAAAACTTGCTATGACTTGGGCTTACTCTCCATCTTATGGTAAACCTTTATCCGTACCTCAAGGTGCTATTGGTTTATTCACTCGTTTAGGTATGGAAGTTGTATTAGCACATCCTGAAGGCTATGAAGTAATGCCAGAAGTTGAAGAAATCGCTAAGAAACAAGCTGAAGAAAGCGGCGGTTCCTTCCGTAGAACTAACGACATGAAGGATGCTTTCAAAGATGCAGATATCGTATATCCTAAGAGCTGGGCTCCATTTGGTGCGATGGAAAAACGTACGAAATTGTATGGCGAAAACGACCATGAAGGCATTAAAGCATTAGAAAAAGTTCTTCTTGAAGAAAATGGTAAACATAAAGATTGGGCATGTACTGAAGAGATGATGAGTCTCACTAAAGACGGTAAAGCTCTTTACTTACATTGCTTACCAGCAGATATTACAGGTGTAAGTTGTGAAGAAGGCGAAGTAGACGCAACAGTATTCGATCGCTATCGCGTACCTCTTTATAAAGAAGCAAGCTACAAACCATATGTTATTGCAGCTATGATCTTCTTAAGCAAATTTAAGAATCCTGTAGAAACCTTAAAAGAATTAGAACGGAAGGGAACTGATCGAGTTCAACCGTAAAGTAAACTTTAGGGGCCATCCGTGTTGATGGCCCCTTTTTATTCTTAATAGTTTGTTATGAGGCATAACATGAAAAAAAGAGTTGTAGTAGCGTTAGGTGGGAATGCATTAGGTAATTCCCTTCCGGAACAAAAAATTGCAGTAAAAAGTACAGCTAAAACGATTATTGATTTAGTAGAAGCTGATTGTGATGTGGTAGTAACTCATGGCAATGGTCCTCAAATTGGTATGATCAACAATGCGATGGCTGCATTGACACGTGAAGTAGAAGGCCAACCAAATACACCATTGTCCGTATGTGTGGCTATGAGCCAAGCATATATCGGGTATGACTTACAAAATGCCCTTCACGAAGAGTTGTTGAATCGTGGTATTGAACATTTGCCAACCATGACAATGGTTACGCAAGTATTAGTTGACCAAAATGACCCTGGATTCCAAAATCCAACAAAACCAATCGGTCACTTTATGACTAAAGAAGAAGCTGAATACGCAGAAAAAAATTACGATTACGTTGTAAAAGAAGATTCTGGTCGCGGATATCGCCGTGTAGTAGCATCTCCAGCACCTCAGGAAATTATCGAAATTGAAGCGATTAAAGGCTTGGTAGGGAAACAATTAATCGTTGCTTGTGGTGGTGGCGGTATTCCTGTAACTAGAGAAGGTAATGAACTTCATGGTGCAGCAGCCGTTATTGATAAAGACTGGACTAGTAGCCTATTAGCACAAGAAATTGATGCAGATGTACTTGTTATATTAACCGCTGTTGAAAAGGTTGCCATTAATTTTGGTAAAGAAAATGAAAAATGGCTAGATGAAATAACCGTGGCAGATGCGAAAAAATATGCAGCAGCAGGCGAATTTGCAGAAGGCTCTATGAAACCTAAGGTAGAAGCAGCTATTGCCTTTGCAGAATCTAAAAAAGGCCGTGTTTCCATTATTACATTATTAGAAAAATCTAAGGATGGTATAGCAGGAAAAACAGGTACGCGTATCGTATTATAATAATATATGGATTTATAAGTATGCATCCAACGTTTCGTTGGGGAGGTGCCCTATGATTATATTAGGAAAAGGTACTGTAATTACTCGCGATACTGATAGACCTATCATTTATGATGGTGCTGTTGTTATTGACGGAACTCAGATTATAGATATTGGTACATATGATGAGTTATGTAAAACTTATGCAAACGCAGAAATCATTGACGCTCATGGCGGCTTGATTATGCCTGGTTTTATTAATGCACATCACCATATTTACTCTGCTCTTGCACGCGGCTTATCCTTGCCTGGTCCAGCACCAACTAACTTTGGTGAAATTTTAGAAGGACTCTGGTTCTATTTAGATAATAAATTGACAGCTCCAGATGTGAAAGCTAGTGCATTACTTACATATTTAGGATGTATAGAAAACGGCGTTACTACTATCTTCGATCATCATGCAAGCTATGGTGAAACTGCTAATAGTTTATCTGTAATTGCTGATGTAGCTAAACAGTTCGGTGTTCGTTCTTGTTTATGCTATGAAGTCTCTGATCGTAACGGTGTTGACCAAATGAAAGCAGCTGTTGCAGAAAATGTGCGTTTTGGTAAAGAAGCGAAAAAAGATCCATCTAGACTCGCTGCTATGATGGGCTTACATGCATCCTTCACATTAAGTTCTGAAACATTAGATTATGTGAAAGCACAAAATGAAGACAAGTTAGGTTATCACGTTCATGTTGCTGAAGGCCCTGAAGATGTGGCAGATAGTAAAGAAAAATATGGCATGACACCGGTGAGACGACTTGTAGAGGCAGGAATTTTAGGTCCTAAGAGTATTGCAGGTCACTGCGTACATGTAACTGATCAAGATGTGGAATTATTGAAAGAATCTCAAGCTAAGGTTGTACATAATCCAGAAAGTAACATGGGTAATGCAGTAGGCACAACAGATATCTTAAAACTATTAGGTGCAGGTATCACAGTTGGTCTTGGTACAGATGGTTATACAAATGACATGCTCGAATCTTACAAAGTGGCAAATTGCCTTGTAAAACATGAGCAACATAAACCATATGTAGGTTGGGGCGAAGTTCCTCATATGCTATTCGAAAACAACCGTAAAATGGCGAATGAATTCTTCGATACTACAGTTGGCATCCTTAAAAAAGGTGCCGCAGCTGACGTAATCGTTCTTGATTACGCAGCACCAACGCCACTTGATGAAAATAACATCAATGGTCACTTATTATTCGGTGCTAATGGTATGTATGTGGTAACAACTATTAGTGATGGTGTACCACGTATGATCGATCGTAAGTTACAAGGCATCGACAAAGCTGAAGTAATGAATGAAGTTTTAGCAACATCTAAAGGTTTATGGAAACGACTAAACCCATAACACAAGCGCTTTAAAGGAGTGTGACATTATGAGTGACATTATGTATCCGGTAAGTTTCGGAAATTTGATGAACCACATTATGACTGAGTACAAGATGTACAATCGTATTTACAATGTAAATAAAATTCATCGTACGAATCATGATCAACGCTTATCTATTTTTGGTAAATCCATTGAAAACCCTGTAGGTCCTGCAGCTGGCCCTAATACACAGTTGGCACAAAATATTGTGGCTTCTTATGTAGCTGGTGCTCGTTGCATCGAATTGAAAACTGTACAAATTATGTACGGTGAAGAATTAGGTATTCCTAGACCTTGTATCTACTCTGTAGACGAAACATACAACGTAGAGTGGTCTTCTGAATATAGCTGTGATGAAGCTGCTGATGAATACATCAAAGCATGGTTTGCATTGAAATTGATCTCTAAAGAATTAGGCTTAGGCGATCCAGATGGTTTCTTGTTTATCATGAGTGTTGGTTACAATTTAGCTGGTATTAAGAGCCCAATGGTTGATAAATTCATCAACACAATGCGTAGCGCATCTCAATCTCCTATGTGGGATGAATGCAAACAATGGTGTCTTGACCATGTAGATGAATTTGAACATATCGATGCTGATTTCATTAACTCCATTAGCGATGAACTTTGCCAAGCAATTACATTGTCCACAATGCATGGTTGCCCGGCTGAAGAAATCGAATCCATTTGTTCTTACCTAATCAGTGAAAAAGGTCTTCATCTATACTTGAAATGCAACCCTACATTATTAGGTCCAAAACGCATTAGAGAGTTATTAGATAATGCTGGCTTTGAATATATTGACTTTGAAGATCATCAATTCGAAGTTGATCTTCAATTCGATAAAGCTGTTCCAATGTTAGAACGTCTTATCGCTCTTGGTGAAAAACATAACAAGATCTTTGGCGTTAAATTGACAAATACATTCCCTGTACAAATTCATAACAATGAATTGCCAGGCGAGCAAATGTACATGTCTGGTAAATCCTTGTTACCTGTAACAATTGGCGTAGCTGAGCTTCTAAGTGCTCAATTCGGCGAACGTTTACCAATGTCTTACAGTGGTGGTGCTGTAAAACAAAATATCAAAGCTATCTTTGATTGTGGTATCTGGCCTGTAACAGTATGTACAATTCTTCTACAAGGCGAAGGTTACAATACGTTCAAAGGCTTAGCAGATGAAGTTGAATCTACTGATTACAACGCTGCTTTGAAAGTGCATAAAGATCTAATCGCTAAACTTGCTAAAGATATTAGTGAAAATAAAATCTTCAAGAAGAGCGATGCAATGAAGAAAAAACGTGAAGCAATGCCATCCTTCCCTAGTACACGTAGCTCTGACTACCACTGCCGCGTAGTATGTGGTGCTTGCGTTCGCGTATGTCCTAATAGATGTAATGAAGTCGTTACTGTAAATGATGCTAAATTGATTGTCCATGTAGATCAAAGCTGTAATGAGTGTGGTAACTGTGCATGTCATTGCGTAGAACCTTGTCAACCATACAAGGATCGCATTACATTCTTCCACAATGCTGAAGCTTTAGCAGATAGTACAAATGATGGTTTCTACATCACAGGCACTAGCTGTGGTTACCGCTTCAAAGGTGAAGAAGCCGTATGTGACATTGATGCATTACCTGAAGAATTGAAAGGAGTTGTACATGCCTTCTGTAAAGAGCATGTGTACTATGTATCATGATTATCATACAACAAGGGGACTTGGTCTTAACTGATCGAATCCTTACCGGAGATTTATTAATTGATGGCGACAAAATTGTCGCCATCGATGAACACGTTCCTGTTCCAGAAGGAGCTAAAGTAATTGATGCAAAAGGTTGCTATGTGTTCCCTGGATTCATAGATCCACACACACACTTTCAGATGACAAATGCCTTAGCGTCTACTGCGGATGATTTTGATAGTGGTACAAAAGCCGCTATTCTTGGTGGAACAACATCAATCATTAATTTTGCTTCTCCTGAGGAAGGATCCCTTTGTAAAGGCTTAGAAGTTCATAAGGAGCGTGCCGCAGGGCATTGCTCCTGTGACTATAAATTCCATATGGAACTAGTAGAAATGAATGAAAATGTAGCTTGTGAGATACCAAAGGTTGTAGATGCCGGTGTATCATCCTTTAAAGTGTATTTAGCGTATGGCTTTCGTTTAACAGACCGAGAGATTTATGATGCTATAGAGGCAATCAAACCTACAGGCGCTCTCGTTGGAGCGCACTGTGAAAATGGTGATCTTATTGATGCGCTCGTAGCTAATAAACGTAAACGTGGTGAATTAGATGTAAGCAATCATCCACTCACAAGACCTGCCATGATTGAATCGGAAGCGATTAAGCGCTTTAGTACAATTGGTGCTGCATTAGACTATCCTGTACATATTGTTCATGTAAGTTCTAAAGAGGGCCTTGAAGAGGTTATTCGAGAACGGAACCTAGGGCATAAAGTGACTTGTGAAACATGTCCACAATATTTAGTGCTCGATGAATCACGATATAATTTGCCTGATTTTGAAGGTGTTAAATATGTGATGAGCCCACCGTTGAGAACAATTCAGGATCAAATGGCAATAAAGGATGCCTTAGTAAATGGCATATTCCAAACGATTGGGTCTGATCATTGTAGTTTTACTTTTGATGATCAAAAGCTAAAAAGTCGGCATGATTTTACTCGTATACCTGGTGGTATTCCAGGTGCTGAGGAACGAGGAATCGTAGCTTATGATGTGTTGGTAAATCAATGCAATATGAGCGTTGTAGATTTTATGAAATTAGTTAGTGAAAATCCTGCAAAGCTTTACGGTATGTATCCGAAGAAGGGCACGTTAGCCGTTGGTAGCGATGGGGATATTACAATTGTTGATAAGCGCATTGAGCATGTGCTTTCGAAAGAGTCCGCCCATACAAAGGCAGACTATATACCTTATGAGGGCATATCTGTAACAGGTAAAGTTCGAGATGTTATCCTTAGAGGTCACCATGTGGTACAAGATGGATCCTTAATAGAATCATATCTTGGTGAATGTATTCCTTAATGAAAGGAGGGCTATATATGTACCGCTTTCAAGTGAATGGCACCCAACATGAGGTTCAAGAGGATCAGCGTTTAATTGATTTCTTGCGAGCTGATTTGAAATTAACTGGCACTAAAGAAGGTTGTAGTGCGGGTGCTTGTGGTACGTGTACAGTAATTATAGACGGAAAAAAAGCTAAGGCTTGTGTAAGCAAATTATCCCAATTGGATGGTAAATCAGTTGTAACGATTGAGGGCCTAACAGAACGGGAAAAAGCAGTATACACCTATGCTTTTGGTGAATGCGGAGCGGTGCAATGTGGTTTCTGTATCCCAGGTATGATTATTAGTGCAAAAGTTTTAATTGATGAAAATAATGACCCTACACCTGATGATGTAAAAAAAGCTATTTTAGGCAACATTTGTCGTTGTACAGGCTATGTAAAAATTGAAGAAGGCATTATGTTAGCCGCAAAAATGTTCCGTGAGAACTTACCAGTTCCTGAAAAGGATACAACTGGTAATGTAGGCGCTCGTTTACATCGTGTAGATGCGGAGGAAAAAGCACTAGGTACTGGACAATACGCTGATGATATCCATATGGATGGCATGATTTATGCTAAAGCATTGCGTTCTAAATACCCTCGTGCTAGAGTCGATCGCGTTGATGTTTCTAAGGCGCTTGAACATCCAGCTTGTGTAACAGCTTTGACCGCTAAAGATGTACCATTTAATAAAACTGGTCACTTAGTGCCAGACTGGGATGTACTCATTGCAGAGGGCGATATCACTCGTTATGTAGGTGATGCAATTGCGCTCGTAGCAACTACAGAGAAAAAATACTTGGACGAAGTTCTTGCTCTCGTTGAAGTTGATTATACAGAGTTAGAGCCTGTAGTAGACCCATTAGAAGCATTAAAACCAGATGCACCTCAATTACATCCAAGCGGAAATGTATTGACTCGTCAAACATTATCTCGTGGTGATGTAGATAAGGCTATTGCAGAGGCTGCATTTGTAGTAACAAATCACTATTCCACACCTCAAACAGATCATGCATTCATGGAACCTGAATGTGCTGTAGCATATCGTGAAGGCGATGTAATTCATTTGCATTCTGGTAGCCAAAACGTTTACGATGATCGCCACGAAGTGTCTCGTATGCTTGGTATCCCTGAGGAATCTGTACAAGTTCATAGCATGCTCGTAGGTGGCGGCTTTGGTGGTAAAGAGGACATGAGCGTACAGCATCATGCATCTCTTGTAGCTTGGCTTACAGGCAAACCAACTAAGGTTCTCTTCTCTCGTCAAGAAAGTCTTAATATTCATCCTAAACGCCATGCGATGGAAATGGATATTACTACTGCTTGTGACGCAGAAGGCAACTTGGTAGCAAGTAAGGTAAACATCGTATCTAACTGTGGTGCATATGCATCCTTAGGTGGTCCTGTACTTCAACGTGCAGGTACACACTCTTGTGGTCCTTACAAATTTGATAACTTTGCCTTTGATGGCGTTTGTGTTTACACAAATACTGTTCCTGGTGGTGCATTCCGCGGGTTCGGCGTAACACAAACTATCTTTGGTCAAGAACAAAATATTGATGAATTAGCAGCATTGGTAGGCATGGATCCTTGGGAGTTCCGTTATAAAAACGTTGTTCGCCCTGGTGACTCCTTACCAAATGGCCAAATTTGCTCCGAAGAAACTGCATTAGCAGAATGTTTGGAAGCCGTAAAAGATGCATACTACGCATCTGACCGTACAGGTCTTGCTGTATGCTTGAAAAACAGTGGTATCGGTGTAGGGTTACCTGATACTGGCCGCATTATCTTAGAAGTGCGTGACGGTGTGGTTCGCATCCGTACTGGCGCAGCTTGTATCGGTCAAGGTATGGCTACTATGGCTACTCAAGTTCTTTGTGAAACAACTGGTTTAACAGCTGACAAAGTATTTGTAGAACGCCCTGACACAGTACGTACACCAGACTCTGGTACAACTACTGCATCTCGTCAAACAGTATTCACTGGTGAAGCAACTCGCAAAGCAAGTCTTCGCTTGAAAGAAATGTTAGAAACTATGTCATTAGAAGAACTGAATGGTGTAGAAATTTATGAAGAGTTCCTTGGTGAAACAGATCCATTCAACTCTGATAAACCACATCCAAAAAATCACGTTGCCTATGGTTACGGTGCTTGTGTAGCAACAATTGGTGAAGATAATAAAATTGCTGATTTACATGTAGCATACGACGTAGGTCGTGTAGTTAACCCACAATCTTGTGCTGGTCAAGCTGAAGGCGGCGCTATCATGGGTATGGGCTTTGCTGTAACAGAAGACTTCCCTTATAAAGATGGCTATGTAACAGCTAAATACGGCACTCTAGGTCTTCTTCGAGCGACACAATGTCCACCAATTCATGTAAGTTTGATTGAAAAGGGGACACCAGAACAATATGCATACGGCGCTAAAGGTATTGGTGAAATTTCCAGTATTCCAATTGCACCAGCTATTGCAAATGCGTATCGTCGTATTGACGGAGAACCACGTAGATCTTTGCCGATTCAACATACAGGTTATAAAAAATAGAATATTTGCTTAATGGGTAGGGGCCTAAGGCCCCTAGCCATCAAGGTTCCCACGTGAAGTCGATGAGATTTCTCTAAACTCTATCATGTACGATAGTATGACTATATAATTTTACTAGTAACTAAAACGTAAGATATGAGGTGATTCTTATGAGTAAAGCTATATCTGGCGTCGACCATGTAGATGGTATGCTGCCAATCCCGCAATTGTTTGCTTATGGCTTACAGCACGTACTAGCTATGTACGCAGGTGCAGTAGCGGTACCAATCATCATCGCACAAGCGATGAACTTACCTATTGAAGACTTAATTCGTTTGATTACGGCCGACTTGTTCACATGTGGTGTTGCTACATTGATTCAAACATTAGGCTTTGGTCCTATCGGTGGTCGTATTCCTCTTATTCAAGGTGTAACATTTGCTTCTGTAGGTCCAATGATTATGATTGGTCAGCAGCATGATATTACAACTATCTACGGTGCGATTATCGTAGCCGGTATCTTTACATTCCTTGTGGCTCCATTCTTTAGTCGTTTGATTCGTCTATTCCCACCTGTAGTAACAGGCACTATCATTACTATTATTGGTATCAACTTGATGCCAGTAGCAGTTAAATGGATGGGTGGCGGTGCAGGCAGTCCAAACTTTGGGGATCTGCTTAACATTGCTCTTGGTGTAGCTACATTTATTATTGTTATTATAACCTATCGATTTGGTAAAGGATTTATTGGTAATCTAGCAATCTTAGTAGGTCTTATCCTTGGTACAGCCCTTGCTATGCTTTGTGGTGTTACTGACTTCTCCGAAGTAGGTCGTTCTCAATGGGTATCCATTGTAACACCGTTCTATTTTGGTCTTCCAACCTTTGACTTTGCTTCTATGATTTCTATGATTATTGTAATGCTCGTAGTTATGGTTGAAACAACTGGTGACAGTATCGCAGTAGGCGAAATCGTTGATAAACCTATCGGTCAAAAAGAGTTGGCTGCAGTACTTCGTGCTGATGGCTTATCTACTTTAATCGGTGGTGTGCTTAACAGCTTCCCTTACACAGCGTTCGCTCAAAACGTTGGTCTTATCGCTGTAACACGCGTTAAGAGCCGCTTCGTTGTAGCAGCATCTGGTGTTATTCTTATTTTATTAGGTCTTTTCCCTAAATTAGCTGCTATCGTAGCTTGTATTCCAAATGCCGTTTTAGGCGGTGCAGGTATCGCAATGTTTGGTATGATCATTGCCAGCGGTATCCGTTCCCTTGGTAAAGTTAGCTTTGATGGTAACTACAACTTGATGTTAGTAGCGATTAGTATTGGTGTATCCATGATTCCTCTAGCTGCGCCTAACTTCTATGCACATTTCCCAGATTGGGCTCAAATTCTTTTGAAATCTGGTATCACAGCTGGTAGTATCATTGCCGTTCTTCTAAACGTTGTATTCAATGGCTTTGGTTACAAAACTGTTAACGAACCTAATCGTGCAATACGTAAATACCGTCACTTCACACGATTCAAAGGCTATCCTAAACATTTCTATCAATAATATATAGTTAGACGAGTTTATTCTCATACGATTACATGTATTGTCTTTCACAATAGAAACCTTGTTTGTATAGGTAAAACATCTATATACATGTTTTCGATTTTAAAAGGGCTCACTCTAGTTTTAGAGTGAGCCCTTTTTTGTGTGGAATCGTGTACTACTTTGGTATATAATTAAATAATATTATTACAAAGGAGAAGCATTATGAAAGACGAGCGATTTATAGTTACGTATCGAATAGAAGCAGGTTCATATGAAGAAGCAAAAGCAATTGCTTGGGCTGTTCAAGTAGAACAAACTATAGAGTTTCCTTATGAGTTTATTACTGATTCGTATATTAAAGAAAATATCACTGGTCGGTTAGAGAGCCTTGAGCCTATGGAACAAGGTTCTGCATATGTTAATGTTGGCGTTATGCCAAATGCTGTAATTGATGTATCTCGTTACTATGTGGCTCGTATTTCGTATCTTGTAGATACTACGGCATTAGAAGCGACACAATTTTTAAATGTTGTCTTTGGAAACTCGTCCTTACAACCTCATATTTGGGTGGTTGATGTAGAGTTATGTCCAACCCTTTATGATGTGTTTACAGGGCCTCAGTTTGGTTTACAAGGCATTCGTGACTTAGTGCACACACCGACACGACCTATGATTCAGGCGGTTGTAAAACCTATGGGAACACCTAATGAAGAGTTAGCTCGTATGTGTGGAGCTTATACACGTGGTGGGGCAGATGTTATTAAGGATGACCATGGTATCTCTAACCAGTCGTTCTCTCAATTTAAAGATCGGGTAAAGCGATGTGCTGCTATAGTGCGTGAAATGAATGATAAACACGGCAAACATACCTTATATGCAGCTAATGTGTCTGGCGATGGTACAGACGTAATAGAACGTGCTTATTTTGCTAAGGAAGCTGGCGCAACGGCCCTTATGGTGGCCTCAGGGCTCGTTGGGTTTGGTTGGCTACATAAACTAGCTAGTGATGAAAAATTACGATTGCCCATTATACATCATCCCGCTTATTCAGGTGGATTTGTAAGTCCTGGCACATCTGGTATAGCTGATTATCTACAATTAGGCTTGTTGCCTCGTATTTTTGGGGCTGATATGCCAATCTTTGTATCCTATGGTGGACGTTTTACTTTCACAGAGGAGCAATGCAAGAGAATTTCGAATTATATTAAACAACCTATGGCATTGATGAAAGCGGCTTGCCCAGCTCCAGGTGGTGGTGTAACAGATGCTCGTCTTAATGAACTAGTTAAGTTATACGGTAATGATACAATGTTCCTCGTTGGGGGCGATATGTTCCGTAGAGGTCCGGATATCGAGTCTAATATGGCTTACTTTGTAGAGCGTTTGACCGACTTATCTGAAAGCAAGTCATGATAGTTTACGGTTATTTAACTTAATACAATAGTTATATCGAATAACTAAGTCACTGACTTTCACAAAACTATGTAAAGAATTATGATTAAGTATATGGAGTGTTTTGATGAGTGAATCCTCACCGTTGGAGGTCCATGTCCTTGCTAGTGGTAGCAAGGGCAATTGTACAGTAATAAAAAAAGGAAACTCCGTCATATTGCACGATGTAGGCATTAGCTGTCGGCGCATCGTAAATGGATTAAAAGAATTGCATATCGATATGGCACAGGTAGAGGGCATATTTATCAGTCATGAGCATAGTGATCATATTGCAGGGCTACAACAACTGTTGAAACGCTTTGATATTCCTGTGTATACGAAACAGGGAACGTGGCGTGAAATACAAGATAAGCTCGTCGTACCAAAGAATCAATTAATTGAACTGACCAAAGGTAGTCTAACATTGGGGAATCTGATTGTAGAACCTTTTGCAGTGAGTCATGATGCAGCAGATCCAATCGGAATAAATGTATTTTCTGGAAACGACAAGGCTACAGTCGTGACCGATACGGGTATCATTTCTGATGATATATTACATAGACTGGATGATAGTACGTTGCTAGTACTAGAGGCTAATTATGATCCTCATATGTTGCGCTTTGGACCGTATCAACCTTTTTTGAAACAACGGGTGGCCAGTGATGAAGGCCATTTAAGCAACGAAATGGCAGCTCAAGCCTTGCTTATGATGAAGCGGCCTGATTTTATGCAAGTTATTCTGGCCCATCGTTCTGAAAACAATAATAATGCAGTTTTAGTAACTCAAACGATTGGAAAAATGCTAGTAGACGGTGGCGTACGCATTGGACCGGAAATGAAATTGCAACATGGTCAGCCTAATGAAATTGTGTCTATGCAATCTGTAAAGAGGTAGAAAATGAGATTTTATGTAGTTTGTATCGGAAAGTTAAAAGATGCTTATCTGCGGGATGGTGTTGCGGAATTCGTAAAGCGCATGCGGCCTTATGGTGGTATTACTATTACTGAATTAAATGAAAGTAAAATTGGCGATAAGCCGAGTGATGCGGATCGAAAACAAGTCGTTGCAGAAGAAGGTGAGCGTTTATTAAAAGCGGTTCCGAAGAGTGCTTATACAGTATTACTCGATGTGTACGGTAAGACAATGTCCTCTGAAGACTTAGCAAAGACTGTAGCAAAATTAGAAGTAGATGGTGTTAGCGATATGGCGTTCATCGTTGGCGGTGCTTTTGGGGTAAGCGATGAACTACGTAGATCTGTAAATTATAAATTATCCTTTAGCCCAATGACCTTTACCCATCAAATGGTACGCTTATTGCTAGTAGAGCAAATTTATAGAGCTTCTAAGATTAATCGTAACGAACCATATCATTGGTAATAGACTTATAAATTATTTATATAATATTCTTATAAAAAAGGAGTTTTATTATGCTATGTCGAATAGTATAATAAAGCAAGATGTATTTGTAAGGAGGAATTCACTATGAAAATTCAAGAAGTAATGAATAAATACCCTGTTACTGTTGGCAAGGATGCGCCGATTTCTGATGTGGCTGACTTATTGGTAAAATATAATTTAACAGCTGTTTCCGTAGTGGATGACAACAATAAATTATTAGGTATTATTTCTGAAGGTGATTTGCTTTATAAAAAAGTTCGCCCTCATGTACCTCACTATGTAAATGTGTTGGGCGCTAGTATTTATTACAATGGCATTGGCGAATATAATGCGCAATTCAAAAAATTGTTAGCATCTCACGTTCATGAGTTGATGACCGACGAAGTCATTACAACTACACCGGATAAAGATGTAGAGGAAATTGTATCTGTTATGCTTGATCAACATTTGAAAAATGTTCCTGTTGTAGATAAGGATTACCATTTGATTGGTATCTTGTCTCGTCGTGACATTATCAAATTGATTGCTAAAGATAACTAATTTGCATAATTATGTAGAACATAGAAAGACCACCCATTTCGGGGTGGTCTTTTAGTGTAAATTGAGAAGAATTGCATTGACCTTGCATTTATGTTATTATTAGGAGTGCATAATATACTACAGAAATTTGGGCGTATTGCCCTTCGAGGAGGACATATTTTAAATGAAAGCAACTGTAAATCCTGTTGATCAACACGTAGTAACGTTAACTATTGAAGTACCTGCAGCAGAAGTAGATAAAGGCATTAAGCAAGCTGTAAAACGCATTGCAAGTCAAGTAAACATTCCTGGCTTCCGTAAAGGTCATGCGCCTCGCCGTATTTTGGAAATGAACTTCGGCAAAGACGCTATCATGGAAGAAGCATTCGAAGTATTGGCTAGCCAAAACTACAGTGCTGCACTTCGTGAAAATGATATCGTTCCTGTATCTGAACCAGAAATCGAACGCGAACAATTCGAAGAAGGTAAAGACTTGATTTTCAAAGCTACTGTAACTAAACGCCCTGAAGTTAAACTTGGCGACTACAAAGGCTTAGAAGCTGAAAAACAAGATGCTACAGTAACTGATGAACAAATCGAAGAACAATTGAACAACATCCGTGAACAACAAGCAAAAATGGTTGTTGCTGAAGAAGGCGCTACAATTCAAAAAGACGACTTCGCAGTAATCGACTTCGCTGGTTCCGTTGATGGCAAACCATTCGATGGTGGTGAAGGTAAATCCTACCCATTGCAAATCGGTTCTGGTAGCTTCATTCCTGGTTTCGAAGATCAATTGATCGGCGCTAAAGCTGGTGATGATGTAACTGTAAAAGTAACATTCCCTGAAGACTACTTCGTAGCAGAACTTGCTGGTAAAGAAGCAGAATTCAAAACACATATCCATGACATTAAACGTAAAGAGTTGCCTGAATTGAACGACGAGTTCGCAAAAGAAGCAAGCTCTTACGAAACTATTGAAGAATTGAAAAAAGATCTTCGCGCTAAAATGGAAGAAGAAGCTTCCCGTCGCGCAATCGATACTTACAATGCAGACTTGATTCAAACAGCTGTTAAAAATGCAACTGTTGAAATCCCAGAAGTAATGATCGAAGATCGTGTAGAACAAATGATTCAAGAATTGGCTATGAACATGGAAGGCCGTGGCTTGAAACTTGATGACTACTTGAAATTCTCCAACAAAACTATCGAAGATTTACGTTCTGAATACAAAGATTCTGCAGCTGAAAACGTACGCGCTGATTTAGTATTAGACGCTATCGCAACTGCTGAAGGTATCGAAGTAACTCCAGATGATATGAACCGTGAAATCTTCATTATGGCTCAAAACTTTGGGGCAGATCCTAAAGAAGTTTGGGATATTATTGCAAAAGAAGGTCGTGTAGCTATGTTGGCAGGCTCTGTAGCTCGCAAAAAAGCAGCTCGATTCATTATTGATAATGCAAAAGGCGCTGAAGCGGCTAAATAATAGTTTGCTCAACTAGGTACATGAAAAGGTGAATATATGTATGTACCAATCGTAGTTGAACAAAGTGAACGCGGTGAGCGTTCCTATGATATTTACTCTCGCTTGTTAAAGGACCGCATTATCTTCCTAGGTGGACCTATTGATGATAATGTAGCAAATGCGGTTATTGCGCAAATGTTATTCCTAGAAGCAGAGGATCCTGATAAGGATATCCATTTGTACATTAATAGCCCCGGTGGTGTTGTAACTGCCGGCATGGCTATTTATGATACGATGCAATATATAAAACCAGATGTGTCTACCATTTGTGTAGGCTCTGCAGCGAGCATGGGGGCCGTGCTTTTAACAGCAGGTGCCAAGGGCAAACGTTATGCGTTGCCTCATGCACGCGTTATGATTCACCAACCATTAGGTGGTGTTCAAGGGCAAGCATCTGAAATTGAAATCCATGCCCGTGAGATTCTTCGTATGCGTGAAGAATTAAATGGTATCTTAGCTTCTCGCAGTGGACAAGATATTGAGGTTGTTGCGCGCGATACAGATCGCGATAACTTCATGAGTGCTCAGGATGCCGTTGAATACGGCTTAATTGATGAGGTACTCACAAGAGAACCTGTAGAAAGCAAGTAATGGAGGCGCCCATTGGCAAAAGATAAAGACACTATGCGCTGCAGTTTTTGTGGACGCACAAGCGAAGAAGTCCGCAAATTAGTAGCGGGTCCTAACGTATATATTTGTGATGAATGCGTTGAAGTATGTGAACGTATTATTGCTGATGAGTTAGGTGACGTAGAGACGGACGACTTCAACTTAAAAGAATTGCCAACGCCGAGAGAAATTAAAGCTCATCTTGACGAATATGTTATTGGTCAAGATGATGCTAAAATCTCTTTAGCTGTGGCTGTATATAATCACTACAAACGTTTACAAACAGATAATGTAGTTGATGATGTAGAATTACAAAAGGCTAATGTTTTATTCATTGGTCCTACTGGTAGTGGTAAAACACTATTGGCTCAAACCTTAGCGAAAATGCTAGAAGTACCATTTGCTATTGCAGATGCTACAAGCTTAACTGAAGCTGGTTATGTAGGGGAAGATGTGGAAAATATCTTGCTCAAAATTATCCAAGCTGCAGATTATGATATAGCTCGGGCTGAACGTGGCATTATTTATATCGATGAAATTGATAAGATTGCACGTAAGTCTGAGAACCCTTCCATTACACGTGATGTGTCTGGTGAAGGCGTACAACAAGCATTACTTAAAATCTTAGAAGGTACCGTAGCTTCTGTTCCGCCTCAAGGTGGTAGAAAGCATCCAAATCAAGAAATGCTTCAAATTGACACTACAAATATTCTCTTTATTTGTGGTGGTGCATTTGATGGTATGGACAAGGTTATTACTAAGCGTACCGCTAAGAAAACCCTTGGTTTTGGTGCAGATGTACAACGTAAAGAAGAACGTAATATATCGGCTATCTTGAAGGATGTTGTACCTGAAGATTTATTGAAGTTTGGCTTAATCCCTGAGTTCATTGGTCGTTTGCCAGTAATGGTAACATTAGATCAATTGGATAGAGATGCATTGATCCAAATTTTGACAAAACCTAAAAATGCATTAACAAAACAATATGAAAAAATTCTATCCCTTGATGGTGTAGAATTAACTTTCACTGAAGATGCATTAGAAGAAATCGCTGATGAAGCATTACAGCGAAAAACAGGTGCTCGTGGTTTGCGTGCTATCATTGAAAAGGTGATGAAACGCGTTATGTTTGAAGTTCCTTCCATGCCGGAAGTAACTAAGTGCATAGTTAATCGTGAATCCGTGTTGAGCACAGGTGAACCTATACTCAAAAATGAGGCAGACCAAGACATCCAGTTGAAATCGTAATTCGAAGAAACTCATTTCTGTGTAGGAATGAGTTTCTTTTCATAATATAAATACCTGGAGGAAGTATGAATTTACTCGAAATTGGGATTCCAACCGTACCCCTTAGAGGCATGGTTGTATACCCGAATATCGTGATTCACCTCGATATCGGTCGAGACAAATCCATTAAAGCGGTAGAAGCCGCAATGAACGAGGATCGCATTTTAGCAGTTGTCAGCCAAAAGGATGATGCTGTTGATTCGCCAACTGTTCATGACTTAGCCCAAATGGGTACATTAGTAAAAATTAAGCAAATGTTACGCTTGCCAGGTGGTATTGTACGTGTTCTTGTAGAGGGCATTACACGTATTCGCGTAATGAATATAACAAGTATGGATCCGTACTATGTAGGGGACTACGAGCGTGTAGCCTCCGAATTTGAAGACGATGTTGAGTTAGAAGCCTATCGTCGTTTAGTGCAATCTAAGTTTGGCGAATGGGCTGAAGAGGCCAAATCTGTTACCGATGAAGGCGTAACACGGGTTATGGAATTACGTGACCCTTGTGAATTAGCTGACCAAGTTGCGTTCTTGTTGCCTATTAATAATACTAAACGCCAAGAGTTACTTGAAGAGTTATCCGTAGCTCGTCGTTTAAATATGATCGTAGGCATCTTGAATATGGAATTACAAATTTCTGATTTGGAAAATTCTATTAATAATCAAGTTCGTCAATCTATGGAAAAAGCGCAAAAAGAATATTTCTTGCGTGAAAAAATCCGAGTTATCCACGATGAGTTGGGTGACAAAGGAGATCCAGAGGAAGAAGCAGAAGAGTTACGTGTTAAATTGAAAGCACTCAACCTTAGCGAAGATGTACATGAACGTATCGATAAAGAAATCTCTCGTTATAGTCGCATGCCTCAATTGATGCCAGAAGCAACTATTTTGCGCAATTACCTAGATTGGGTGTTAGCGTTACCTTGGAACGAATTGACTGAGGATCGCTTAGATATTAAAGAGGCTCATGATATGCTTGAGGCTGATCATTATGGCCTTGAAAAGGTTAAGAAACGCATCCTTGAATTCTTAGCTGTTCGTAAGTTAACTGGTAAGAATAGTGGCTCCATTCTTTGCTTAGTTGGACCACCAGGTGTTGGTAAAACATCCTTGGCTACGTCTATAGCTAAAGCAATGAACCGTAAGTTCATCCGTGCATCTTTAGGTGGTGTACGTGATGAAGCTGAAATTCGTGGCCATCGCCGTACGTATATTGGTGCATTGCCTGGTCGTATGATTCAAGGCCTCAAGAATGTAGGCACTAAGAACCCTGTATTCTTATTGGATGAAATTGATAAACTTGCATCTGATTATAAAGGCGATCCATCCTCTGCATTGTTAGAGGTATTGGACCCTGAACAAAATAGCACATTTAGTGATCACTTCATTGAAGTACCATTTGATTTCTCCGAAGTATTCTGGATTACAACGGCTAATGTTGCATCCAATATTCCAGGTCCATTGTTAGATCGTATGGAAATTATCGAATTATCTAGCTATATGGAACAAGAAAAATTAGAAATTGCTAAGCGCTATTTAGTACCTAAACAAATCAAGAAAAATGGCCTTGAAGATTACAAGGTTAAATTATCTGATGCAGTGTTGAAAAAGGTAGTTTCCGAATATACTCGTGAAGCGGGTGTTCGTACCTTAGAAAAAACGATTGCTAAGATTTGTCGTAAGATTGCTTATAAAGTCGTTGAAGAAGGTGGGGATGCACCGAAAGTAACGACAAAAAATCTTCCCGAATTCTTGGGTGCACCAATTTTTGTTGACCAAGAGCGCGAAAAGAAACCGCAAATTGGCTATGTAAATGGTCTAGCTTGGACTTCTGTAGGTGGCGTTGTATTGCCATGCGAAGCAACAACTATGAACGGTACAGGTAAACTTGCATTAACGGGTAGCTTAGGTAAGGTTATGCAAGAGTCTGGTCAAGCTGCAATGAGCTATATTCGCCACAATGCAAAAGCCTTAAAAATTGAAGATGATTTCTATAAGAAACTCGATATACACGTTCACTTGCCAGAAGGTGCAACACCTAAGGATGGCCCTTCCGCAGGTATTACGATGACATTGGCTATGGTATCTATTTTAACAAACCGTAAGGTTCGTTCTGATATTGCCATGACTGGTGAAATTACATTGCGTGGCCGTGTACTACCAATTGGCGGTTTAAAAGAAAAGTTATTAGCAGCCTTGTCTAATGGTATTAAAGAAGTATTGATTCCTAAAGGTAATGAAAAGGATATTGCAGAATTACCTGATATTGTAAAAGACGGTCTCATTATTACGCCAGTTAAGACAATGGATGAAGTATTAGCAAAGGCACTTGTGTAATGCAAAAAAAGAAAAAATCCACTAAACAAATGGGCCCAAAACCACAATATACACGAAAAGAACCGAAGGGGCCTCGTATTATAGCAGCAAAATATAATACTTCCTGTGTTAAGGCTGATCAATATCCTGAAGGGGATACTGTGGAAATAGCTTTCATCGGGCGCTCTAATGTGGGCAAATCTTCGTTGATTAACTCGTTGTGTAATTATCGTGGGTTGGCTCTCGTTAGTGGCCAACCAGGTAAGACTAAGACAATTAACTACTTTGATATTGAATCAAAAGAGGATATTTCTGAAACAGAGGAACGCAGATATAACTGGTTTCTCGTAGACCTTCCTGGTTATGGTTTTGCAAAGACAAATAAGGGAAACCGCAACTTGTGGTCTTCCTTTATTGCCGATTATATTTTACATTCTGAACGATTGATGTTGTTGTGCTTACTTATCGATGGCCGTCATCCAGAGATGCCTATCGATAAGGTGGCCTATGATTGGCTCGTTGAAGCTGGTGTACCATTACAAATTGTAGTTACTAAAGCTGACAAACTAACGGCTAAAGAGAAGTCTGCGAACTTGGCTAAAATTAAGGAAATGTATCCAACGAATACACCGCCTATTTTATATAGCTCCTTAAAACACACGGGACGTGAACTTTTACAACAACGCATCAATAAAGTTCTAGTAGGAGATGAAGCATGAGTCAAACCAATGAATTAGAGATTATGGAACGCATTGCTCTAGATTTAGAGGGTGTGGAAGAGTCTCTTGCATCATCTTTTAATACAGGTGCAGAAGACTTTAATGCACTGATTCGACCATTATCTGCTGCAGGTGGCAAGCGCTTGCGCGCGCAATTATGTTTATTGATTGCTAATGCAGGTACATCTGTAGAACGTCAGCGTATTAGAATTGCTGAAGCCGTAGAGATGCTTCATTTAGCGACTTTGATTCACGATGATGTGTTAGATCAAGCAGAGATTCGTCGAGGCGAAGAAACGATACATATGCATAAAGGAAATAAGGTAGCTATTCTTAGTGGTGATTACTTGTTTGCTAAAGCATTCCAAATTGTATCTGAAATGCCTAATATGAAATATTTGCAGATTTTTTCTCATATCATTACTTGCCTTGTGGAAGGCGAGTTTATGCAGATGGAAGATGTGTATCGCATCGATCAAGGGATTGAGCGCTATATGACTAAGACCCAAAAGAAAACAGCTGACTTTATGGAAGGCTGTATGGAACTTGGTGGCCTATTAGGGGGCTGGAGCGAATCTGAAATCGTTGAGTTGAAAAAATATGGTCATGCTCTGGGCATGGCATTCCAAATTACTGATGATATTATGGATTATCGTGAAACAACAGCGACGACTGGTAAACCCGTGGGGAATGATCTTCGCGAAGGTTTATTGACATATCCGTTGTTAAGTATCGTTAATGATGATAATAAAGATAAATTGCTTGAGGATATTAAAGCCTTGAATAATGGCGGCGATGAGCAGGCTATTATCGACTATGTTATCGCTCAAGGCGGTATTGATAATACATTAGCTGTAGCTGATCAATATTGCAAGGATGCTTTGGCAGCGCTCGATGCTGTACGTGATTTCCCAGGCAAGGAATTCCTTGTGATGGCAGTAGAAAATTTAGCTGATAGAAAGGTATAATATGGAACCATTCGAACCAAAACCGGACTTCGAATATCCCATACAAAAACCTTCTTTTGATAGTGTAGTTCGTCAAAAACGTCGCGAAGCAGAGTTAAAGGCTGAGCAAGAACGGTATAAGGTGGCAAATCAACGCGTTCCTGAGGAACCGGAAGAAGAACCGATTTATACTGAAATGGAACAGAAAATGATGGACGAAGCTAGGGAACTATCCCTTGTGGGACATCTATCTGAATTGCGAAAGCGTCTAATTATAATGGCTGTTGCAGTTGTTATAGGAACTTGTATTTCTTATTATTATGTAGACTTTTTATTGGAAATACTCCTAAAACCAGCTGGTAAGCTCTATTATATGAAACCAACTGAAGCCTTCTTTACCTATATGAAGGTGTCCATAGTAGGTGGTCTTATTATAGGGGCGCCTATTATATTGCATCAAATTTGGCTATTTGTTAAGCCAGCCCTTACTGTACGAGAAAAGCAGTTATCTAACTGGATCTTACCGGTTGCCATAGGTCTATTTGGCATAGGTATTGTATTTTCTTATTTTCTCGTGCTACCAGCAGCTGTTAAGTTCTTTATGGGCTTCGCTACAGACGAATTACAACCGCTATTTTCCATCGGCCAGTACATGGACTTTGTATTATCCTTTGTACTACCCTTTGGATTTATCTTTGAGTTGCCGTTGATTTTAATCATCTTGGGATATTTCAACTTAATTACATCGCGTTTTTTAAAAACGAAGCGAAAGATATTTATTCTTATATCCTTTATCATAGGTGCTGTCATTTCACCAACACCGGATATGTTCTCTCAAACGATGATTGCATTGCCTATGATATTGCTATATGAAACGAGCCTATTTGTATTGGCTAAGATTATGAAGCGCTAAGGAGTTTATTTAGGAGGAACGATGAAAACCTACGAAAATTTAACCACTTATAACCCCGGTGAAATAGAAGGGAAATGGTATTCATATTGGGAAAACCAAGGATACTTTCACGAAGAAGTAGACACTAATAAAGAACCATTTAGTATCGTGTTGCCGCCTCCTAATGTAACTGGTATGTTGCACATGGGCCATGCTTTAGATAATACATTGCAAGATATCCTTATTCGTTTCAAACGCATGCAAGGCTACAATGTATTGTGGATGCCAGGTACTGACCATGCTGGTATTGCTACACAAATTAAAGTAGAAGAAATGCTCGCTAAAGAAGAAGGCAAATCTCGCTATGATTTAGGCCGTGAGAAATTCGTAGAACGCGTATGGGAATGGAAAAAAGAATACGGCGATACTATTGTAAAACAAATCCGTAGCTTAGGCGCATCTTGTGACTGGTCTCGCGAACGCTTTACATTAGATGAAGGGTACTATCATGCTGTGCGTGAAGTATTCGTAAAGCTTTATGAAAAAGGCTTAATCTATCGCGGTGAACGCATTATCAACTGGTGCCCTCGTTGTGCTACTGCTTTATCTGATGTTGAAGTTGAACATGAAGACGAACATGGCCACTTATGGCATATTAAATATCCTGTAAAAGGTGAGGATAATCGTTTCGTAGTTGTTGCTACCACACGTCCAGAAACAATGTTCGGTGACGTGGCAGTAGCAGTAAATCCCGATGATGATCGTTATAAAGACCTCATCGGCAAAACATTGATTTTACCATTTGTTAATCGCGAAATTCCTGTAATTGCCGATGACTATGTAGATGCTAGCTTCGGTACAGGCTGTGTAAAAATTACGCCTGCTCATGACCCTAATGACTTTGAAATGGGCCAACGTCATAATTTGGAATCCATCGTTGTTATGAACAATGATGCCACAATGAATGAAGGTGCTGGCAAGTTCAATGGCATGACTCGTGAAGAAGCTCGTAAACAAGTAGTAGCAGAGCTCAAAGAATTAGGCTTGCTTGAAAAAATCGATGATCATGACCATGCAGTAGGTCATTGCTCTCGTTGTAATACAATTATCGAGCCAATGGTATCTAAACAATGGTTTGTAGATATGAAACCATTAGCAGAGCCAGCTCTTAAGGTTGTTAAAGATCACGAAGTAGAGTTCGTTCCTGAACGTTTTACAAAAACATATGTAAACTGGCTTGAAAACATCCGCGACTGGACGATTTCTCGTCAATTATGGTGGGGTCATCGTATTCCTGCATGGTACTGTGATGACTGCGGCGAAACAATCGTAAGCCGTGAAGACATCACTGAATGTCCTCATTGTCATGGTCATGTAACACAAGATCCAGACGTTCTTGATACATGGTTCAGTTCTGGCTTGTGGCCATTTGCTACAATGGGGTGGCCTGAGCAAACTCCTGAGCTTAAACAATGGTATCCAACAAGTGTTCTTGTAACTGGCTACGATATCATCTTCTTCTGGGTTGCTCGTATGATCTTTATGGCTCTTGAGTTCGAACATGAAATTCCATTTAAACATGTATTTATTCATGGTCTTGTTCGTGATAGCCAAGGTCGTAAAATGAGTAAATCCTTGGGCAATGGTATTAATCCTCTTGAAGTTATCGACCAATATGGTGCCGATGCATTGCGCTTTACTCTTGTTACTGGTAACACACCAGGTAATGATATGCGCTTCTATATGGAACGTGTTGAGGCTAATCGTAACTTTGCCAATAAGATTTGGAATGCATCCAAATTTGTATTGATGAATCTTACAAATTATGATGAAAGCTTCGTTCCAACTGCAGATGATTTGACATTAGCAGACCAATGGATTGTTCAAAAATATAACGAAACAGTACAAAGTGTAACGTCTAATCTCGATAAATTCGAGTTGGGTGAAGCTGCAAGTTCTGTATATGATTTCATTTGGAACACATACTGTGACTGGTATATTGAGTTAGCTAAACCTCGTTTATACAACGATGGTAATGAACGTGATCGTCGTACAGTTCAATATTTACTTGTAACAATCTTGCGTCACATGCTTGAATTGTTACATCCATTTATGCCGTTCGTAACAGAACATATTTGGCAACATTTACCTCATGAAGGGGATAGCATCGTTGTTGCAAAATGGCCTGAAGCATTAAAGTTTGATAATCTTGAAGGTGCAGCACGTCAAATGGAAGTTATGATGGATGCCATCAAGGGTATTCGTAACATGCGTGCTGAAATGAATGTGCCTTTAGGTAAAAAAGCTGAGGTTATCGTAGCGCCAACAGATGAAGCATTAGCTCAAACTGTAGCAGATCATAGGGATTACTTTGTTACATTAGCTTGGTCTGAGAAGGTAACAATTCTTGGTGCCGATGATCCAAAACCAGAAAATGCAACTGTAACAGTTGTAAATGGTATGGAAGTATATCTCTTACTTAAAGACTTGATCGACGGTGAAAAAGAAAGAGAGCGTATTGCAAAGGAAAAAATCCAAATGGAAAAAGAAATTTCCCGTTTGGAAGGCAAATTGTCTAACCAAGGCTTCCTCGCAAAAGCTCCAGAAGCTGTAGTAGCAAAAGAAAAAGAAAAGTTAGAAGAATATAAACAAAAACAACAAGCGTTATTGGAACGTGAAGCGTTCCTTGAAACCTTATAATAGGAGGTTTATATGACATATCAAGAGGCCTTAGCCTATTTAGAACAGGCATCTTCATTCGGTATTAAGCCTGGCCTTGAACGAATTACAGCGCTTATGGAAGCCCTTGGGAATCCACAAGATGACTATAAGATTGTTCATGTAACAGGCACGAATGGTAAGGGCTCGGTTACCTCATATATTTCCTACGCACTGTTTACAAGTGGACTACGGGTGGGGCGATTTACATCGCCTCACCTTCAATCCTATACGGAGCGAATTCAAATCAATGATGGAAATATAACAGAGGAAGCCTTCGGTAATCTAATTAGTCGTGTAAAAGTGGCAGTTGATACTATCATTACTAACGGCATAGAAGCGCCAACGCAATTTGAAATTTTGACGGCTGCTGCCTTTTTGTTCTTCAAAGAACAAGATGTGGACTATGCGGTGGTGGAAGTTGGTTTAGGTGGATTACTAGATTCTACTAATATCGTGACACCAAAGGTATCGGTTATTACTAATGTAACAATAGACCATCAAGCGTATTGTGGTGATACTGTTGAGGAAATTGCGCGTCATAAGGCAGGGATTATTAAATCTAAAGTTCCTGTTGTAACGGCTGCACAGGATGCACCGCTTCGTATAATTGAAGAGGTAGCTAAAGAGAAGCATGCTAGAGTGTATGCTTTCAATAAAGACTTTGGTATAGATAGCCGTAGTGCTGTAACTGGTGGCCAAATGATTACGGTTAGTACTAATGATGCCGCTCCTGCAATGTTGTTTACGACAATGGCAGGCATTCACCAATCTGTCAATCTTGCGTGTGCATTAATGGCTGTACGGTTACTGATGAAAGAAGATACTAACATCAGTGAAGAAACGATGCGTGAAGGATTTGCTCGCACTACGTGGGCAGGTCGATTTGAAGTTAAACGAGGCTTGGATCGCACCTTTATCTTTGATGGTGCTCATAATGCGGCAGGTGCTGAATCTTTCAGTATGACCTATGCTGAATTATTTAAGGACACTCCAAAAACGATTGTGATGGCAATTCTGAAAGATAAAAATCAAGATGCTATTATCCGCGAAGTTGTTAAGGCAGGCGATACGGTTCTAGTTGTACCAGCTCCAACAGATAGAACTGAAGTGCCAGAGGTTTTGGTTGAGAAAATACGTCACATCGTTCCAAAAGCTATAGCGCAAACAGCAGATTCTGTTGAAGACGCATTGTCTTTAGCATATAAACATACAAAAACTGGTGATATTATCACTGTTTGTGGTTCTTTATATATTTTAGGAGATGCTCGTCAGTGGTTTAACCATGAGATGAGTCACTAAGGTGAGCCTATGGAACTCTCACTTATTCCTAATCAGAAGCGAATCACGTTCTATATCGAGCGTCTAATTTATGGTGTGGTGGTGGCTATGCCATTACAACCTATGGTGGGGGATGTACTTCTGTGGCTAGCGATAGGGCTTGCACTATATGATTTAATATCTAGTAAATCTTTGAGCTTACCAACAGGCTATTTATCGTGGTCTGTTATGATCTTTGTGATATGGACTGGCATATCTTCTATAGTGTCAGAAAATTGGGATTGGTCAATTCAAAGTTGGTTTTATCAAATTGTGGCCAGTGGCGGTATGTATTATTTGGTTCGTACATACATTCAAACGCCTAAACAGTGGAACTATTTTCTTCGTGCCTTGCTAGGTACTGCTGTTCTAGTGTGTATCATAGGTGCTTATCAATATGTATTTATTCCTAATATACATATAAAAGAGTGGGTTGATGCGGCACAGTTCCCTAAATTGATGCGTCGCATGTCGTCTACATTACAAAATCCTAATTTATTGGGCGCCTATCTATTGATGGTACTTAGCGTATGTATCAGTTATATCTTGGTATATATGAAGGAAAATCGTACGCGCGAAGTCATTTCAATGCTCATTATAGGTATTATATTATTCTTAACGATGCTACTAACCTATTCTCGGGGAATTTGGATTAGCTTTGGAGCGATGATTTTGTATTGGGCAATCTTTGTGGAACGAAGATTATTCTTATCTTTATTAGCAGTGCCAGTAATTTTATATTTTTATGATGGTGAAATAGCTTCAAGGTTGTGGTCTATATTCCAAGGTCACGATACGTCAGCTGATCTTCGATGGGCCTTATGGGATAGTACTATGTATATCGTACGAGAAAATCCTATCTTTGGTATTGGGTGGAATACATTTTATTTAGTATATCCAGATTATAATTACTATATTCAAGGACCTCACATCTTGATGTATCATGCTCATAATTTATATCTTAATATGTTAGCTGAAACAGGTATTCCAGGATTACTATCATTCCTAGCAGTTATCGTAGGTCATGTTATTACATCTATAAGACTTAAAGGGGATATATTCCGTCAAGCTGCGCAAATAGGTGTAGGTGCTTTGGCTATAGGTGTTTTATTTAGTGGCTTATCTGATTTTGAGCTATACAGTCATCAAGTGACTATTGTATTTTGGCAATTGTTTGGCTGGGTAGGGGCCTTTGTAAAAGTTCAACTGTCTGCTGATAAATCTGCATAATTGTCATATCTTGTATAATTAGCATGTTTTATGGTAGATATATAATTTCATAATATGGTATACTTAATACATACCTTGGGTAGGTACGTATTAAGTAGTATAACCGGTTTTCTAATGTTAGACATAATTGAACATTATCGTTGGCATTTGAAAGCCGGTTTTTTGTATATCATTGTATCTTTATAGGGAGGTGTATGGTCTAGTTCTTGTATATGAGATGTTGTTTTGTATTGAAAAGTGTCTATATATTGTATAGAGAGAGTTCGATTTAATTGAAAAACATCAATATATGCCATAAATCGATAATTCCTGTGAGTTATAGCGATGTGAATAAAACTTATGTGAATATATGAAAATCTATGCATTTTAATCATAATGCACCCATAAAGTGTATAAAAAAATACATTTTAGTCATATAAGTTGACAATACGTTGGATGTGGACTACGATGAAGTCGGTTTAAGGAACGACCAAGAGATCAAACTGTCGTTTATACAATGTTACTCTTAAAGGAGATGGTAATGGTGATAGACATCAAAGACCGCGTTAAATGTGCGGCCCTCCAAGGTAAAATTGTCACTGCTTATGATGCAGCTCTTTTGATTAACCCTAACGATAAAGTTGGTATTTCCGGCTTTACTCCATCTGGTTATGCAAAAGCAGTGCCATTGGCATTGGCAGAAAGAATGGAAAAAGAACCATTCAAAATTGATTTGTGGACAGGTGCTTCCGTAGGTGATGAAGCTGATGGTGCGTTAACTCGTGCTAACGGTATCAATCGTCGTTTCCCATATCAAACAAATGGGGATACACGTAAAGCCTTAAATAGCGGTGCTGTTAAATACATTGATATGCATTTAAGCACAATGGCACAAAATGTTCGCTATGGCTTCTTTGGTGATTTAGATGTAGCAATTATTGAAGCTGCACAAATCAACGAAGATGGCTCCATTGTTCCAACTACATCTGTTGGTAACTCTCCAACATTTGTTAGCCAAGCTAAAAAAGTTATCGTAGAAGTGAATGTATCCCAACCACTTTCCTTGGTAGGTATGCATGATATCTATGAACCACTCGATCCACCACATCGTAAACCAATCCCATTGGAAACACCTGGTGATCGTATTGGTACTGAAGCAATTCCTTGTGATCCAAGTAAAATTGTTGCAGTAGTACCTTGTGATGTTCCTGATACAACAAGACCTTTGGCACCTATCGATGATGATGCAAAAGCAATGAGTCAACACCTTATCAAATTCTTCGAACAAGAAATTGCAGAAGGTCGTTTACCTAAAAACTTGCTTCCATTACAATCTGGTGTAGGTTCTGTGGCGAATGCTGTAATCAGTGGTCTTGCTAAAGGCCCATTCACAGATTTGTCCATCTATACAGAAGTAATCCAAGATGGTATGTTCGACTTGATCGATGCTGGTAAAGTAACTGTATGTTCCGGTACTGCATTAAGTCCTTCTCCAGATGGGTTGAAACGTTTCTATGCGAATATTGATGAATATCGTAAAAAAATCATTCTTCGCCCACAAGAAATTTCCAACAACCCTGGTATTGCTCGCCGTATTGGTGTCATTGCCATGAATACCGCTATCGAATTTGATATTTTTGGCAATGTAAACTCTACTCATATTATGGGTAGCAAAATGATGAATGGTGTTGGTGGTTCTGGTGACTTTGCACGTAGTGCTTATCTCACTATTTTCTGCACTAACTCCGTTGCTAAAAATGGCGACATCAGTTCTATCGTTCCATATGTATCTCATGTGGATCACCCAGAACATGACACTATGATTTTCTGTACAGAACAAGGTGTTGCTGACTGCCGTGGTTTGAGCCCAGTGGAAAGAGCTCGTTTGATCATTGAAAAATGTGCTCACCCAGACTACAAACCTATGTTAACTGAATACCTAGAAAAAGCATTAGCTGCAACAAAGAATGCCCATACACCTATGTTGCTTGATGAAGCTCTTTCTTGGCATAAACGCTTCACAGAAACTGGAAGCATGAAAAAATAACCTGTTTTTTTAGGAGGATGATGAAAACATGGCTTACGAAAACTTAAAAGCCCAAATTGCTGAGTACAACAAACTTTGTGACGAAAAAAGTGCAAAAACTCCAGAACGTCAAAATTTAAAATACAACCGTGTATATACACCAGTTGATATCGAAGGTTTTGACTATGAACGTGATTTGGGTATGCCTGGCGAATTCCCTTACACTCGTGGCGTACAACCTACTATGTACCGTGGTCGTTTCTGGACAATGCGTATGTATGCAGGCTTCGCTACAGCAGAAGAATCTAACAAACGTTACCGCTACCTAATCGAGTCTGGTGCAACTGGTCTTTCCTGTGCATTCGACTTACCTACACAAATTGGTTACGACTCCGACGATGCAGTTGCAGAAGGCGAAGTTGGTAAAGTAGGTGTAGCGATTGACTCCTTGGCAGATATGGAAATCTTGTTCGACGGCATCGATCTTGGTAAAGTATCCACATCCATGACAATCAACGCTCCAGCATCCGTTTTGTTGGCAATGTACATCGCAGTAGCTGAAAAACAAGGCGTACCTTCCACAGAATTGAAAGGTACAATTCAAAATGATATTTTGAAAGAATACGCAGCTCGTGGTACTTACATTTTCCCACCAAAACCATCCATGCGTTTGATTACTAATATCTTCGAATATTGTTCTCAAAATGTTCCAAAATGGAACACAATCTCCATCTCCGGTTACCATATCCGTGAAGCAGGTTCCACAGCAGCTCAAGAAATCGCATTCACAATTGCTGATGGTATCGCATACGTAGAAGCAGCTTTGAAAGCTGGTCTTGATGTTGATACATTCGCTGGTCGTCTTTCCTTCTTCTGGAATGCTCATAACAACGTACTTGAAGAAGTTGCTAAATTCCGTGCATCCCGCCGTTTATGGGCAACAATCATGAAAGAACGTTTTGGTGCAAAAAAACCAAAATCCATGATGCTTCGTGTACATACTCAAACAGCTGGTTCCATGTTGACTGCACAACAAGTTGATAACAACATCGTTCGTGTTGCTCTTCAAACTGCAGCTGCTGTAATGGGCGGTACTCAATCCTTACATACAAACTCCCGTGACGAAGCGTTGGCTCTTCCTACAGAAGCATCTGTACAAGTAGCTCTTCGTACACAACAAATCGTGGCTTACGAATCTGGTTTGGCTGACGTAGTTGACCCATTGGGCGGTTCCTACTATGTAGAAGCTATGACTAACGCTATCTATGACGAAGCTATGGCATACATCAAGAAAATTGATGAAATGGGCGGCGCTGTAGTAGCAATCGAAAAAGGCTACATCCAAAAAGAAATTCAAGAATCCGCTTACAAATGGCAAATGGAAGTTGAATCTGGCTTGCGCACAATCGTTGGCGTAAACAAATTCCAAGTTGAAGAAGAAGCTCCAAAAGACTTACTTCGCGTAGATGCTTCCGTTGGTGTTAACCAATCCAAGAAAACTCAAGCAGTTCGCGCTAACCGCGATCAAGCAGCAGTTGATAAAGCATTAGCAGCTCTTAAAGCTGGTGCAGCTGATGAAAACGTTAACTTGATGCCATTAATTCTTGATGCAGTTAAAACATACGCTACTTTGGGTGAAATTTGTAATGTATTGCGCGAAGTATTCGGTGAATACGAAGCTCATTCCACATTATAATATCGGCTAATTTCGGAGGTAATTAATCATGGCAGAAAAACGTATTAGAGTAATCGTAGCAAAACCAGGTCTTGATGGTCATGACCGTGGTGCAAAAGTAGTAGCACGCGCACTTCGCGATGCTGGTTTCGAAGTAATCTACACTGGTCTTCGTCAAACTCCAGAACAAATCGTAGAAGCAGCTCTTTCTGAAGACGTTAATGTAGTTGCATTATCCCTTCTTTCTGGTGCTCATAACACATTGTTCCCTAAAATTGTTGAACTTTTGAAAGAAAAAGGCATGGGCGATGTACTAGTAATCGGTGGTGGCGTTATTCCTGACGCTGATATCCCTGGCTTGAAAAAAGCTGGCGTAGCAGCAGTATTCACACCTGGTACACCAACTGGCGATATCGTTAAATTCATCAACGAAAACGTTAAATAATTAATTGGGCAAGAGAGGGGTTCAACTGAATAGTTGTCTCCCCTCTATTCCCATATTTTAAGATAGGTGGTGAGGCGAGTGGATTTAGTTAAAGAACTTTTTGAAGGTTCCCGACTAGCCTTAGCACGGTCCATAACAGCTGTAGAAAACGAGTATGAAAATGCCATTGATATTATGAAGGCTATTTACCCTAAAACAGGGAATGCACGTATTCTCGGTATTACTGGGGCCCCTGGTGCTGGTAAAAGTACTTTGACTGATAAAGTTGTTAAACATTATCTAGATCAAGGTAAAAAAATCGGCATCGTTGCCATCGACCCAACAAGCCCATTCTCTGGTGGTGCTATCTTGGGGGACCGTATTCGAATGAATGATTTGACATTAAATGAAAATGTATTTATTCGAAGCATGGGCACGCGTGGTAGTCTTGGTGGTTTATCTAAAAAGACTGCAGACGTTGTAAAACTCATGGATGCCTTTGGCATGGATTTAGTAATCATTGAAACAGTAGGTGTAGGTCAATCCGAAGTAGATATCGTTAAAAATGCAGATACTACACTGGTTGTACTTGTTCCTGGTCTCGGTGATGATATCCAAGCTATCAAAGCAGGTATTCTTGAAATTGGCGATGTATTTGCTATCAATAAAGCTGACCGAGATGGTTGTGATCGTTTGAATGTAGAAATTGAAATGATGCTTGACCTAGACTCTCGTGAAGTAAAATGGCGCCCACCAATTAAGCGCACAATTGCTAGCAAGGACCAAGGCGTAGATGAACTCATCGACGCTTTAGATGAACATTTTGAGTATCTTGAAGATTCTGGTGAATTGGAATCTCGTCGGGCAGAACGTACTCGTGATGAAATCATCGCAATGATTAATGAACAAATTGGTCGTTATGTAGCTGATAAAATTGTTACAAGCGACGAATTTAATAGCCAAGTGGCAGCTGTTAACGAACGCGAAAGCGATCCATACACAGTTGTTAACGGCGTAATGACAAGCGTGCTAAAGTAGACGGCGACTACATAGCATTAGAGATTTAGCCTTGAAAAGGAGATAATCGAAATGGCTTTTAAAGTATTACAAGTGGATCACATCGGTATTGGTGTTAATGATTTAGCAGCAACTAAAGAATTCTATAAAAATGCATTGGGTATTCAACATCTTCCAGAAGATGAAGTGGTTGAAGAACAAAAAGTAAAAGTATCCTTCTTCCCATGTGGCGATGCTGAACTTGAATTCTTAGAAACTACAACTCCAGATGGCCCTATTGGTAAATTCATCGAAAAAAATGGCGGTCGTGATGGTATCCAACACGTTGCATTGCGCGTTGATAATATTGAAAATGCTATTGCTGATTTGATGGCTAAAGGCGTTCGTATGATTGACGAAAAACCTCGTTACGGTGCAGGCGGTTCCTCTATTGCTTTCTTACATCCAAAAGCAACAGGTGGCGTATTGCTTGAATTATGTCAACGTATGAAATAATACAGTATCCAATTCACATCATTATGTATGAGTAATAGATATACATATTCATATAATCACTAGTTATATATTAAATATGTATGCATGCTTGAACTTTAATTATTTATGAAATAAAATGATACTGTAACAAGTTTTATTTGGAGGTGCTATAATGGCAACAGTGCAAGAAAAAATCGAGTTATTGCACGAAAAACTAGCTAAAGTTAAAGCTGGTGGCGGTGAAAAACGCGTTGAGAAACAACATGCTCAAGGCAAAATGACTGCTCGTGAACGTTTGGCTAAATTATTCGATGATAACTCTTTCGTTGAACTTGATCAATTTGTTAAACATCGTTGTGTTAACTTCGGTCAAGAAAAGAAAGAATTACCAGGCGAAGGTGTAGTAACTGGTTATGGTACTATTGACGGTCGTTTAGTATATGCATTTGCACAAGACTTCACTGTAGAAGGTGGTTCTCTTGGTGAAATGCATGCTGCTAAAATTGTTAAAGTACAACGTTTAGCAATGAAAATGGGTGCTCCTATCGTTGGTATCAATGATTCCGGCGGTGCTCGTATTCAAGAAGCAGTAGATGCGCTTGCTGGTTACGGTAAAATTTTCTTTGAAAATACAAATGCATCTGGCGTTATTCCACAAATTTCCGTAATCATGGGCCCATGTGCAGGTGGTGCTGTATATTCTCCAGCATTAACTGACTTCATCTACATGGTTAAAAACACATCTCAAATGTTCATCACTGGTCCTGCAGTTATCAAATCTGTAACTGGTGAAGAAGTAACAGCTGAAGACCTTGGTGGCGCAATGGCTCACAACTCTGTGTCTGGTGTTGCTCACTTTGCAGCTGAAGATGAAGATGATTGCATCGCTCAAATTCGCTACTTATTAGGCTTCTTGCCATCCAATAATATGGAAGATGCTCCATTAGTAGATACTGGCGATGATCCAACTCGCGAAGACGAAGGCTTGAACAGCTTGTTGCCTGATAACAGTAACATGCCATACGACATGAAAGATGTTATCGCAGCTACTGTAGATAATGGTGAATACTATGAAGTACAACCATTCTATGCTACAAATATTATTACTTGTTTCGCACGTTTTGACGGTCAATCCGTTGGTATCATTGCTAACCAACCAAAAGTAATGGCTGGTTGCTTGGACATCAATGCATCCGACAAATCTTCCCGTTTCATCCGTTTCTGTGATGCTTTCAATATTCCAATCGTTAACTTTGTTGACGTTCCTGGTTTCTTGCCTGGCACAAATCAAGAATGGGGCGGTATCATTCGTCATGGTGCTAAAATGTTGTATGCTTACTCTGAAGCTACAGTACCAAAAATTACTGTTATCACTCGTAAAGCATACGGCGGTTCTTACCTCGCTATGTGTTCCCAAGATTTGGGCGCTGACCAAGTATACGCTTGGCCTACATCCGAAATCGCTGTAATGGGTCCTGCTGGTGCAGCTAACATTATCTTCAAGAAAGACGAAGATAAAGATGCTAAAACAGCTAAATACGTAGAAGAGTTCGCAACTCCATACAAAGCTGCAGAACGTGGCTTCGTAGACGTTGTAATCGAACCAAAACAAACTCGTCCAGCAGTTATCAACGCTTTGGCAATGCTTGCAAGCAAACGCGAAAACCGTGCTCCAAAGAAACATGGTAATATTCCATTATAATTCGTTTCGATAACAAGAACATCGAATTTGGGAGATACCTTTCTTTACTAATTTTTTAGAAAGGGGAATGATTATGGAAGGACAAGCAGTTACTACCAATCCTTGGTTAATCATGGCCATTAATATGACAGTTGTATTTGTTGTGTTGATTCTTTTAGGTGTTTTAATGACAATTGTTCATTTGATTGACCCTACTAAGAAGAAAAAAGAAGTACCAGCAAGTGCACCTGTTGCGGCTCCAGCAGCTACTCCAGTGGCTGCACCAAGTGCATCTGCTCAAAATGAGGATGAAGTAGTAGCAGCTATCGTAGGTGCCATTGTGGCGATGGGGTATTCATCTGAACAAATTGCATCTATTCGACCTACAGCAACCAGCGCTAAATGGCGCTTGGAAGGTCGTTTAAGCGGTAGAGGTTAATAAAATTTTAGGAGGCATTTGTAATGAGCAATGCTACAACAACTAACGGTAAAGCTCCATCTCAAGATGTAGTAGCAGTAATCGTTGGTGCATTAGCGGCAATGGGTTATTCCGCTGATCAAATCGCGCATATCCGTCCAATCGTAAGCTATAATTGGAAAATGGAAGGCCGTTTGCGTGGTAATCGATAAGATTATAGGCTAATTTGATAATTCAATAGATTATCTAATTTATATGTGTAAAAGAAATTTATAAGTATTGTGTAGACATACACATTTTGGAGGAATTTAAAATGAAAAAATTCAACGTTACAGTAAATGGCACAGCATATGATGTAGAAGTTAATGAAGTAAAAGCAGCAGCTCCTGCAGCGGCTCCTAAAGCAGCTCCAGCAGCAGCTCCTAAAGCAGCTCCTGCACCAGCTCCAGCTCCAGCTGCAGCAGCAGCTCCAGTTCCAGCAGGTGCTGAAACTGTAAAAGCTCCAATGCCTGGTAAAATCTTATCTGTAGCAGTATCCGCTGGTCAAGCAGTTAAAAAAGGCGAAACTTTGTTGATTCTTGAAGCTATGAAAATGCAAAACGAAATCGCAGCTCCTCATGATGCTGTAGTTGCAGAAGTTCGCGTAGCTGCTAACCAAACTGTATCCACTGGCGATGACATGGTTGTTCTTGGTTAATACCAAGTTGTGTATGACGCGGCTAGTCCGCGTCGTATAACAATTTTATATTTGTGAAAGGGGAACGCATATGGAGGCTTTTGCTGTTGCGATTCAATCCGTTATAACTGATAGCGGGTTCCTCGCATTTACAACAGGCAATGCTATTATGATTCTTGTAGGTTTGATCCTATTGTACTTGGCATTTGCTAAAGAGTTTGAACCATTATTGTTGGGTCCGATTGCGTTTGGTTGTGTACTTGCTAATATTCCTCGTAATGGCTTCGAAGAAGGCGTTATGGCTCTTATTAGTGCAGGTATCTCTCAAGAAATCTTCCCACCTTTAATTTTCCTTGGTGTAGGTGCAATGACTGACTTTGGTCCACTCATTGCTAATCCTAAAACATTGCTTTTAGGTGCTGCTGCTCAAATCGGCGTATTCGTTGCATTAGGTGGCGCAATGATGCTTGGCTTTACTGCTCAAGAAGCAGCTGCTATCGGTATCATCGGTGGTGCTGATGGCCCTACATCCATTTACTTGGCTACTAAGCTAGCTCCTCATTTATTAGGTGCAATCGCGGTTGCTGCATATTCTTATATGTCCTTAGTACCGTTGATTCAACCACCTGTAATGAAATTATTCACTACGCAAAAAGAACGCGAAATTGTTATGGAACAATTGCGTGAAGTTACACGTTTTGAAAAAATCGTATTCCCAATTATTTCTACGATCTTCATTTCCTTATTGCTTCCTTCCATTACATCCCTTTTAGGTATGTTGATGTTAGGTAACTTGTTCCGTGAATCTGGCGTAACTGATCGTTTGTCCGATACATCTCAAAATGCGTTGATCAATACTGTTACAATCTTCTTGGCAACTGGTACTGGTTTAACAATGAGTGCGGAACACTTCTTAAGCGTGCAAACACTTCTTATCATTTGCTTAGGTTTGGTTGCATTCATCGGTGGTACTGCTGGTGGCGTATTATTCGGTAAATTGATGAGCTTAGTAGATGGTGGTAAAACAAATCCACTTATTGGTTCTGCTGGTGTATCCGCGGTTCCAATGGCGGCTCGCGTATCTCAAGTTGTAGGTGCGAAAGCTAACCCAGCTAACTTCTTGCTCATGCATGCTATGGGTCCAAACGTAGCTGGCGTTATCGGTACAGCAGTAGCAGCAGGTACAATGCTTGCTATGTTGTCCAACCACTAGTAATTTAATAATTATTCACCAAGGTGTGCCTAATTAGGTACACCTATTGGTGAATATAAAAACCCTTCAAATCTATGTATTCATGCATAAATAGGGTATATTTGCAATAAATGCTTTTCAGATCGGTCATTAGGTGATACAAGCATTCACACAATAACCTTCTAGTGCTTTAAATTTAGTAGAGGTGGTCACTTGTTATCTGTAGAATTAAAAATACTGATTTGTTTTATCTGGGCATTTATTGTATTTTTTATTACGGCACTGATTATCGGTGTTGAAGGCAAAGCTAAATGGTTTCAACGCAGAACTAAATATACTTGGTTTAATCGCCGAGGATTTTTAGGTGAAACCTTATTCTTTGGGTATCCTAAAACAAGAGAGGGATATGGGATTACTTTTTTGATGGCTTCCGCCATTGGTATCGTAGGTTATATTTTATACCTCTTATAACTATATCAGTGCATTTCTCTGAAGGGAGATGATGATGTATGGGTACTGCAGAACAAACCTTAATCGTCCTCGCAGTCATGGCTGTTTTATTTGTTACGGAAATTATTCCTTTAGCTATTACTTCTTTAGGCGGCGCTATTACACTTGGCCTTATGGGTATTATTACTCCTAAGGTTGTATTCTCTGGTTTATCTGATAGTACAGTTGTGTTGTTTGCTGGCATGTTCGTTGTTGGTGCAGCATTGTTCTACACTGGTTTGGCTCAAAAAATTGGGGAAACAGTAGTATCTCATGCTGGTACTAGCGAAAATGGCTTAATGCTAGCAATCATGGTTGTTACAGCAACTATGTCCGCATTCTTATCTAACACTGGTACTACAGCTGCTTTACTTCCTGTAGTTGTTGGTATCTGTGCTGTTGCTAAGATTCCTGCATCTCGCCAATTGATGCCTTTAGCATTCGCTGCAGGTATTGGTGGTATCATTACAATGGTTGGTACACCTCCAAACATTATTGTAAGTGGTACATTAACTAAATTTGGTGAACAACCATTTGGTTTCTTTGAATTTGCTTGGATCGGTATTCCTTTGACTGTCGCAACTATCGCATTTATGATGCTTATTGGTAAACATTTATTGCCTAAGCATGAAATTCAAGATGCTGGCGACGTTGAACAAGAAGTAGCTGCTGAAGATATTTCTAACGATCCTAAGAAACAATTATACTCTGGTCTTATTCTTTTAGGCGTAATCATTGCTATGATTTTAGGTGACTTCCTAAAAGGTTATGGTATCAACTTACCATTGAGCATGGTTGCAGTTATTGGCGCAATGCTTTGCGTATTAACTGGTTGCTTGAACGAAAAACAAGCTTACACATCTATTGACTGGGTAACAATCTTCTTATTCGCTGGTATGATGCCAGTAGCAACTGCACTTGATCAATCTGGTGCAGGCAAAATGATTGCTAATGCAGTAATCGGTGTTATGGGTTCTGACCCTAGCCCTTACTTTGCAACAGCAGTATTATTCGCATTGTCTTGTGTTATGACTCAATTTATGTCTAACACAGCATCTTGCGCATTATTGGCTCCTATCGGTATCTCCATTGCTCAAGGTATGGGCGCTGACCCTCATGCTGTATTGATGGCTATCGGCGTTGCTGCATCTTGTGCATTCGGTACACCTGTAGGTACACCTCCAAATACATTAGTACTTGGCCCTGGTCAATACAAATTTACAGACTATGTAAAAGCCGGCGTTCCATTGATTTTAGTTTGCTTCGTAGTAAGCTTAATTATCATTCCAATGGTATGGCCATTCTTCCCTGGTAAATAATAGGGGATAGGTTACTCTACTATACAAGCACACACGAGGTCGAATCGTAAGATTCGGCCTCGTTTTTTATGATTTTAGCCTATATGATTTTAATATAGATTACATATAAGTGTAATTAAAAGCAATATGAATTAAACTAATTTGCATGATTAATTTTACACAATTGACTACATCGAAAAAAATATGATATAGTATATTGTGTAAGCTATAATAATGTAATGTTGAATAAGGAGTTCATCTATGACAAAAGAAAGATTTAACATGTTAGTTGGTTCTATTGGTGCATTTATTGGTGTATTTGTATTTTTAGCCTATATCCCACAAATAATTGCTAATCTTCATGGTCAACCTAGTCAACCATGGCAACCATTATTTGCAGCAGTATCCTGTTTGATCTGGGTATTATATGGTTGGACAAAATCACCTAAACGTGATTATATTTTAATCGTACCAAACCTTGCAGGCGTTATTTTAGGTACACTAACATTCTTAACATCTTTCTAAGTGCTATAAGAAAAAAATAGTATTATTGTTATATAGTGAATAATAGTAAAGATATTACTTTACTTTATAAATATAAATGAGGTCGAATCGTATGATTCGGCCTTTTTTAGAGTGAAGTTTATATGTTAGATTAAAATATAGATAAGCGTTAAATCTGTTGTAATAAAAAAATAGTTTTTATGATAATAAATATTGATAATTAAATTCCTATTATAATGATTAGGATTTTATAAAATTGATAATTACAACATTCTCATTTTTTGAATATCATATTCAATTAATTAAATGAAAAGTAATATCAAAATACCTATAAACATAGGCTTTGTATGATAAAAATGAAAAAGTAATATGCAAAAATATATACAGTTTTTTATCATTTTCATTTGACTTTCAAAAAGAACTGTGTGATAATGAGAACATAAGTTGAGGCAAGTGCCTTTCTAAATGATAATAAAAAGTTCTGATCTATATTTTTATGGAGGTCCTAATTATGAGAGTTATTGCTGATGGTTGCATTAAATGTGGTTCTTGCGCATCTGTTTGCCCAGTTTCTGCTATTTCTGAAGGCGAAACTAAATATGAAATCAACGATACTTGCATCGATTGCGGTTCTTGCGAATCCGTTTGCCCAGTATCTGTAATTTCCGCTGAGTAATCACAAATTAAATCGCCCCTCATTGAGGGGCTTTTTATTTTGCCTAAATTTGGTTAACTTAGTATAATAGGACTATTAAGATATATATTATAGTAAGGGAGTACATCTTGTTTTATATTATACTAATCCTATGGTTACTATTAGATCAATGGACTAAATATTACATAATGAATCATTTTATGTTAGGGGAGTCTTTACCAGTTATTCCTAATGTATTTCATTTAACATATATTATTAATCGCGGTGCTGCGTTCGGTATGCTAGCTAATCAGCGATGGTTCTTCTTATTGGTAGCGGTTATTTTGCTAGGTGCTTGTGCGTATTATTGGAAGCGCTTGTCAAAAGGTCCGTGGACGTTGCAGATTGGATCTGCTTTATTAGTATCTGGCGCCATTGGTAATGGTATCGATCGTTACATGCTTCATGGCGTTGTTGATTTTTTTGATTTCCGTATATGGCCTATTTTTAATGTTGCTGATATTGGTATCTGTGTTGGCGTAGCTTTAGTAGTCTACTATTTATTTACATTAAAAGATGATGATAAATGATTAATTAATATATGATGATAAATATTAATTAAATATGATACTTAACTCATAGAGAGGTAGAGGATGAACGAATATATTGTAAGTGCTGAGCAAGACGGCATGAGACTAGATGTGTTTTTAACTGAACAGATGGAAGGGTCTCGTAGCTATATTCAAAGCTTAATAAAAGGTGGTCACGTTACTGTTGGTAATAAGATTGGTAAGGCAAATCTTAGACTTACACCAAATACTGTGATTCATGTAGAGGTACCAGAGCCTGAATCGGTAGAGGTAAAGGCGGAAGATATTCCTTTAGATGTATTGTACGAAGATCATGATATTATCATTGTAAATAAGCCACGTGGCATGGTTGTTCATCCTGCAGTGGGCAATTATTCTGGCACACTTGTGAATGCATTGTTATATCATTGCAAAGATTTATCTGGTATTAATGGTGAAATAAGACCTGGTATTGTCCATCGCTTAGATAAGGATACATCCGGTGTTATGATGGCTGCCAAGAATGATGCAGCTCATATTGGGCTAGCGGAGCAGGTAAAAGAGCATTCGGCTAAACGGACGTACTTAGCTTTGGTACAAGGTAATATTGTAGAAGAGAAGGGCACAATTAAGGCTCCTATTGGAAGACATCCAAAGGATCGTATGAAAATGGCTGTTGTCTTTGAAAATAGTAAGGATGCAGTCACTCACTTTACTGTTGTTGAACGTTTTGGCCATCAAACGTTGGTGGAATGTAATTTAGAGACTGGTCGAACACATCAAATTCGTGTTCATTTTGCTCATATTGGACATCCTGTCGTTAATGATCCATTCTATGGTTACCGTCGTATGGATTTCCCTATTGAAGGGCAAGCATTACATTCTAAATCTCTAGATGTAAAACATCCTATTACAGGTGAAAGTATGCATTTTGAGGCGCCTCTTCCAGATGACTTCAAAGCATGTATAGAGTTTGCTAAAACATATCGAGAAGATAAGCGTAAATAAGCGAAAAAATGAAAAGAAATCAAACGAAATGTAAAGAAACGTAGACAAACGTAGACAAACGTAAATACATGCAAATGAAATAACTGCCTTATATTGTGGTTTACTAAATAATCTTCTAACTATATTTGTAAAGGGGCATAGAGAACTCTGTGCTATAAGGGCGTATATATGGAAAAGAAACGCTTATTGATGGATCAAGATGCTATTATGCGCGCGATTCGTCGTATTAGTCACGAAATCCTAGAACGTAATAAAGGCTTATCTAATGCTCTTATTGTAGGCATTGAACGACGTGGTGTTATTTTGGCAAAACGTTTGCAGGCCGAAATCGAACGCATTGAAGGTATTCGTATTGAATGTGAATCACTCAATGTTGCTATGTATCGTGATGATCGTGATGCTCGCCAAAAAGAAGGCGAACCATGTACGATTGATACTACAGAGAAAACAATTATCCTCGTTGATGATGTGCTTTACACAGGACGCACCATTCGTGCAGCTTTAAATGCATTGATGACATCTGGTAGACCTAAATCAATTCAGTTAGCAGTTCTCGTGGATCGTGGCCACCGTGAATTGCCAATTCGTGCAGATTATGTAGGTAAAAATATTCCTACGTCACATCTTGAAAGTGTACGCGTTGCCGTTGCTGATTTAGATGGTGAAGAAGGGGTTACAATACAGGAATAACCTGTATTGTAACCCCTTCTTTTTGTTTGCTTAAATTTATCTAGATAAATTAAGCTCTGCTCGTTTTTTTATCTCAATCTAAATCTAAACATAAATGACAAAGTTAAGTTATTTATTTAATATATTGTGGTGTATATGTATAGTCTGTATGGCCTATACGGTTAGCTTCATTATGGAAACATAAGGCTTGTATATCTGTCGCTAGCGTATCTATATGATGCATAGATTTTCCAAGATTATTGAGCTGAGTAGGTGCTTTAGCCCATTTTTGAATGAGTGGAATGTCATGTTTAGTTCTCAGCCATTGACGTCCTCTGTCGTTAAAGGCTAGTAATCTAGCATATTGAGGACCGTCTTGCATAGCGATATTTATCAAGTCTTTCGTAATGCCTAATGTAAGATATGCACCCATGCGCTGTAAACGGGCGTAGGTGTAGCGCTTGGATTTTATTTGCTCAATGGCAGATTCCCATGAAGGCTGTTGTGCTGCTTTTAACCACAAGTGTTCAATACCTTCAGTAAAATCAACAAAACGCTCTAATTCATTGATATTCATGCGGCGACTCAACATATGTACCATATTGTAATATCTATTGTAGTCGACATAGTCATCATTTGTGATTCTATGCGTCATATCAGCTAGAATTGGTGTTGGAATAGTACTTTGAAGCGTTGAATACATATCTAAGGGATTAGCAGTAGTGATGAGATGACGCAATGCCGTACCGGATGGTAACTCTTGATTGAAATTGTGATTGTGGTGATCAGATGTACGCTGAATAGGAATATATTCTAAGTTTGGATAATATTTTATTGCAGCACGGATATATTCAAGTCCTAATAAGGCATTAGGTGTGCTAAGTGATTCGGAGCCTAGCGCTTTACGGAAGGCTGTACCATAGGACATGCCTTCATTTAAATAATTGCGTAATTCATTTTGGGTGCTTTCACAATCCATACGCTTAGCCGTATGAATGAGTTGATTTAAATCAGTTGTTTCAGAACCAAAAGAAAGCGTATCAATGGATAAAGCCTTAATTAAACGAACCGCACCTGTCCCAAAAAGTTGCGCACTGCCTAAGGAATAGAGTGTAGGGAGTTCGATAACAACATCTGCACCGCCAAGCATGGCCCAACGCGCGCGATCGAATTTTGAGAAAAGGGCTGGTTCGCCACGTTGTACAAAGGAGCCACTCATAATGCAGATGCGCAATACATCAGGGTATTTTGTAGCTAATGTATGTAGTTGATGTGCATGACCATTGTGAAATGGATTGTATTCGCAAATAATACCGATGGTTTTCATAGTGACTCCTTTCATTAGTGTTAGTGTAACAAAGCATAGAAAGACTGTAAATAAATTTTGAACTTAAGAGGCCGTATAGTAAAGAAATAGATGTAAAAAATGTGTGTAAAACTAAAGTTTTTTGTAGATTTTATTTGTTCTATAGGCTATAATTAACTGTAAATGCTGAATTGATGTGAGGTATATGATGAAACAAAATTGGAAACGTACATTACAAGGGGCTCTGCTCGGTGCTGCGCTACTAGCAATGGCGGGATGTGGCTCTACAAATGTAATGGATACATATAGTTTTGGCCATCAAGTTATCCGTGCTGGTCAATCTGAAATTACCATTGCTTTGCCTTATGAAATGGGTAAAAGCACAAAAAATATGTCTGATGATGGGTATCCAATTGATATTTATGGATCTGTTACAGACCATATGGTGATTGAGGTTGAGGCTTTGCGTGCCGGTGAAAATAAACCATTGCCAACGGTGGATGAGTATGTTAACCGCAGCAAATCTGAGTTTACTAAAATTGGCGGCACCATCAAAGAAGAGTCTGTAGCTTTAGAAGGCGCGTCTGCTAAAAAGCTTGATGTGACTTATACAACTCAAGGGCAAACATTTAGATTTTCTCAATACGTATTCTTAGATCATGGCGTATTGTGGAATATAGTCTACCAATATCCTGAAAAGGATCAGGTAGGTGCTGATATCAGCAAAGAAATTCAAAACAAGATTCAAGTTACACAACAGAAAGAGGGTTAATCGATGAACGTATTAGTAGTTAACTGCGGTAGTTCTTCCTTGAAATATCAATTACTTGATATGACAACTGAAACAGAATTGGCAAAAGGTCTTTTTGAGAAGATTGGTGATCAAGACGCTATCTTCACTCATAAACGTCCTAACGCAGATAAATTAGAACGCGTTGAACCAATTTTGAATCATAAAGAAGCTCTTCGTATTTTACTTGATATTTTAGTTGATGCTGAATATGGTGTAATTAAGTCTATGGACGAAATCGACGCTGTTGGTCACCGTGTAGTACATGGCGGTGAAAAATTCGCTGACTCCGTATTGATCACTCCAGCTGTTATGGAAGCATTAGAAGAATGCTGCTCATTGGCTCCATTGCATAACCCACCAAACATTCAAGGTATCGAAGCTTGCCAAGCTATCATGCCTAACGTACCACAAGTTGCTGTATTCGATACTGCATTCCACCAAACAATGCCTAAAGAAGCTTACATGTATGCGCTTCCTTACGAATACTATGAAGATTATGGCATCCGTCGTTACGGTTTCCATGGTACATCCCACAAATATGTTGCACAACGTTGCGCTGAATTGATGGGCAAACACATGTCTGATCTTCGCATCATCACATGTCACTTAGGTAATGGTTCTTCCGTATCCGCTATTAAAGGTGGTCGCTCCATCGATACTACAATGGGCTTTACTCCATTGTCTGGTTTGATCATGGGTACTCGTACTGGTGATATTGACCCAGCTATCGTTCCATTCTTGATGAACAAAACTGGCATGAACTACGATGAAGTAGACGCTATTATGAATAAAAAATCCGGTGTACTTGGTATTTCCGGTGTGTCCAATGACTTCCGTGTTATCGAAGAAGCAGCATCTAATGGTAACAAACGTGCTCAATTAGCATTGAACATGTTCCATTACAAAGTTCGCCGCGTAATTGGTGCATTCGCAGCAGTTATGGGTGGCGTTGATGCTATCGTATTCACAGCTGGTATCGGTGAAAACGGTATCGGTAACCGTGATGCAATCTGCAACGGTTTAGAATACTTGGGTACTCGCATTGACTCTGAACGCAACAACATCCGCGGTAAAGAACAAGAAATCAGTGCTGAAGGCTCCAAAGTTAAAATCTTCGTAATCCCTACAAACGAAGAAATCATGATTGCTCGCGATACTCAACGTATTACAGCATCCTTGAAAAAATAATATAGTTCGTATCTGAACTAGGTGACTAATAGAGTCATAAAACCCCGTCTATATCATAGATATAGGCGGGGTTTTTGTAGTTTTTATACTTAGAATACCTTATAATAGAATGTATAGTTATAAAGTAGTAGTTCTTTTAAAGGGGTAACATATGACAGTATTATATGAAGAAAAATCTCAGCGTGCTAAAAGTGCAGAGTGGCTAGTATTATGTTTTGTTATTCTATTATTATGTGGTGTTGGCTACACTACATATCGTAGTATTAACTTGCATACTATACTAATAGCAGAATATTTTATTGAAATTATGGCTATCATCGTAATTGTTAAACAAGCCGTTAGTCGATATACCTATATTTTGACAGATACAAAGTTAGTAATTGAAGAATCTTCTATATTTAGAAAGCGCCATTTTGAGGTAGATTACGATATGATTGATGGCGTATTTAAGTTTGAACGTGAATTATTGACAAATATTAAATATCGATATAAATATAGAAAATGTTCAACTTCTGATCCACGTCCTATTTGGTCTCTAGTATATGCGATTGTAAAGGGTGATAAGGTTCAAAATGGTCGCCTTTTATTGAAAGCAGATGATAAATTTTTTGACATCTTAGAGGAACATATACCAGGTCGTATCCGTGTGCCTCAAGCGGACATTGTGTTTTATGCTGCAGTCCGTGCTGATGCGGTAAAACATGGTGAAGATGTACAAGAGTACTATAAAAAGTTAACAACACCTGAAAAGGATGGCCCTGATATTCTTGTTTAATTTACAGATCTTTTCTAATTTATATTATCTAAATTAGTTGGAATGGTTTTATTTATAAAACGGTGAAATTAACTAAAATTCATATACTATAAAGGAGTGCAAATGGCTGGATTATATTTGGCGAGCCAATCACCACGAAGAACTGAATTATTAACACAAGTTGGTATTGATCATATTGTTGTATCAAGTACCTATGAAGAGGCTAATAAGGGTTATGATGATCCTATTGAAATGGTGAAAGAACAAGCTTTAGGTAAGGCTCGTGCGGCTGTAGGCGTACCTGAAGGGAGCATCGTACTAGGTGCTGATACGATTGTCGTATTAGACAATCAAGTGCTAGGTAAACCTCATGATGAATCTGAGGCCCGTCATATGCTAGAGCGTTTATCAGGCCAAGTTCATTCTGTAATTACTGGTGTAGCCTTGCTTATTAAAGGTCAAGAAATAGTTTTTCATAATGAAACAAAGGTATATTTTAAAAAATTAGCTCCTTTTGAAATCGAATCCTATATTGCTAGTGGCGAACCTATGGACAAAGCTGGCGCCTATGGCATACAAGGTAAAGGTGCTTTATGGGTAGAGAAGATAGAAGGCTCTTATACCAATGTGGTAGGATTACCTGTTGAACATGTATACGATGAATTGTGTAAAGCATTAGGTGCTAAATAATACTATCATTTGATGGCGATGGTGCTATAATCGGCTGTGCTGTGCTGTGCTGTGCTGTGCTGTGCTGTGCTGTGCTGTGCTGTGCTGTGCTGTGCTGTGCTGTGCTGTGCTGTGCTGTGCTGTGCTGTGCTGTGCTGTGCTGTGCTGTGCGCTATTGATATAGTAAGAGAGTAGATGTGTGTAGTTAGATTTACAAATGGTGTTATCTATTTGAATGGAGAGATTCTATGGAAGTACCAACAGTAAGTGTAAAAGACATGTTACCATTTCAGCGTCCCCGTGAAAAATTTCTTGCTTTAGGACCATCCCATATGGCGATGGAGGAATTGCTAGCTATTTTATTGCGTACTGGGGTGAAAGGTCAGTCTGCCATATCGCTAGCGAGTGATATTGTACAGTCCTATGATGATGGGGAGTACGGTCTTAATAGAATGACCGTTGAAGAGCTTATAAAAATTAAGGGAATTGGTACAGATAAAGCGGTAACTTTGTGTGCGGCTCTTGAGATGGGGCGACGATTAGGGGAACTAAAAATTAAGGAAACATACGAAGATTTTTCTCAACCTTTTGTCATTGCTCAATATGTAATGGAGCGCCTGCGACACGAAGAGGTGGAGCATGTATGGGCAGCTATGTTGACGTCTCGAAATAAGTTGATTCAGTTAGAACATATTTCGAATGGAGGTTTAGTATCTAGCCTCGTAGAGCAGCGAGCTGTTTTTAAGAAGGCCATAGCTTGTAATGCGGCAGCCATTATCTTAATACATAATCATCCATCTGGCGATAGCCGGCCTAGTGACGAAGATATTCGGCTTACCAAGTTATTTGTTAGTGCAGGTCAGTTTATGGGAATACCAGTATTAGATCATATTATTATTGGTGATAATGAATTCACTAGCCTTAGTGAAATAGGTAAACTTAGTTAGAGAATGCACATATTAATAGTAAAAGCACTCATAATAATGAGTTCACTCTTTCTGATTTGTTCAGTGAAGAGATGTATACATCATTATAGGAGTGCTTTTTCTATTTTGTATGGTCTATACATAGCAAGGTGTATCAGTTGTAAGTGTATAAATTATGTATGACTTAAGGGTACTTGAATTATGCATTTTATGTGCTTTTAACATGGGGAAAAGCCTTGATATCAATAGATAAAGTCGCATTATATGTGGTAAAATGGAATGATGATGTAATGAAGGAGATTTTACTATGAGTTCCATTTTACCTACTCTAGGAAAAGATGTAAGTATAGATATTGGTTCCATACAGACGCGCCTCATGGGGGGGACGCGAGGAACTGTTATAAGCGAACCATCTATTATAGCAACTGATACAAAACAAGAAAAAGTAGTAGCCGTTGGGGATGAAGCGGCACGTCTTGTATTGCGTATGCCCGATATGTGGCGACCTTTAACGCCATTAAAAGATGGATTTATTGTAGACTATCGCGTTATGCACACGATGCTTAACTATTTTCTGAATAAAGTGTCTAATGCATTGCGCCGCGCTCGAGTTCTTGTTGGTGTTCCTTGTGGGATGACCGACGTTGAGCAAAGAGCGATGATGGATGCTGTTATTCAGGCTGGAGCACGCGAAGTATTTCTTATCGAACGACCTGTCGCTGCAGCCATTGGTTGCGGCGCACCTATCTTTGAAGCTCGTGGATCTATGGTCATTGATATTGGTGGTGGCACTGTCGATATGGGTATTGTTTCATTGGGCGGCATTGTAGACAGTAAAACGATTCGCTTCGGTGGCTCAGATATCAATAATGCATTGCTACGCTATGTACGTGAGTGTTTTGGGGTTATCGTTTCTGAAGAAATTATAGAAGATATTAAACATACAGTAGGCACTGCTATGGCACCTTTAGAAGATGCCGAATATGCCTTTCAAGGTCGTGATATGATGAATGGTTTAGGCAGACGTTGTGTTATTCATCAGTCAGAGGTATATCAAGTTGTTAATGACTGTATTGCGGGCCTTTTAGATGAAGTGAAACAAATGATTCGTTCTGCTGAACCTGAGATTGTAGCAGATATTATGCAATATGGAATATATCTAACTGGTGGTACTGCGCAACTGTCGGGTTTGGCTGAGCGTATCGGGGGCGAGTTAGGTGTGCCTGTACATGTTCCAGATGCACCAGAGACAAAAGTCGTTGTGGGCCTTAACGGGGCTTCATCTGACTTGGTGAGCTTATCACGATTTATTGTGAATTCTAAAAATAGAAAGGGCCAAGACTAATATGATACAGTCAGATAAAAAGTTAATTATCGTTGTTGTCATTAGCTGTATCCTATTAGCGTTGCTCGGATTTGCATGGAAACAACGAACTAGTATTCCTTTTGTTACTGTCACTCTTGAAGGTATTACAACGCCATTTGCTTATGGATCTGCCCGTTTGCTTGACGGTGTACAAACCGGTTTTACAGTGCTCAATAATGCTATTTCTGCAACTATTGAAAGTGATGAGGCAGCATCTCGCAAGGCTGCATTAGAACAAAAGGTTGTTAACTATGATGAAGTAGTAGCAGAAAATATTCGACTTCGTCAATTGCTCAACTATAAGAGCAATCATCCGGAATTCTCCATGACTTTAGCCGGTATTATTACAAAGGATTACGGCACATGGACAAATACTTTCACTATCGATAAGGGTAGTGAAGAAGGGATGGCTGTCAATATGGCTGTCGTTGTACCAAGTGGGGTAGTTGGTTTTATTACCGATGTATACCCTCACTCTTCTCGAGTACAAACCATTCTTGACCCACGTAGTGCAATCGGTGTTATTGTACAACGTCCTGAATCTCGCCTATCTGGCGTCGTAAAAGGTGATGGTGACTCACCTCGTACGCCATCAATGGTAAATATTGCCCGTGATGGTGATGTATTAGTAGGGGATAAATTAATCACCTCTGGGTATGGTGGTATCTACCCTAAAGGATTACCTGTTGGTAATGTACAGTCCATCGAAAATGATACGGAAGGTTTTGTAAAGAATGCCGTAATTACACCAAGTGTGGACTTCTATCGTTTAGAAGAGGTATTTGTCCTTACATCATCTTCAGTAAGTGCACCACCAAAACCAGGGCTTGAGCCTAAACTAGTACCTCAAACACAACGAGATCAAGTTGAAGGGGCAAAGGGGGCCGTTAAACCATGACGCGTCTAGCTTTAGTACTCTGTGGATTTTTAATTTACTTTATACAGGCGCAATTATTGCCTGCTATTTTTCATACGAATTGGTTGCCAAATTTAATTTTGACCACCATTGTTATAGTCACACTATTTAAAGGTCGTTATATGGGGCTGATGGCAGCTGTTATAGGTGGTATTGTACATGATGTATTGATATCTAACTTCTTTGGGCTCCATTTATTCCCTTACGTTCTTGTGGTTTACCTATTATCTGCAGTGAAACATCGACTCTATGAAGAACGTTGGTATTGGTCCAGTGCTATTGTAGCCATTTGTACATTGCTTGATGGATTTATCCGGAGCTTAATGATATTGGCCAGTGGTGGAGATTTACATATAGGGGGATATATGTGGCATATGGTTATACCAGTACTATTTTGGAACGGTCTATTGGCTGCCATCGTACATGGATTATTGTGGCGTAAGGACGAACAGCAAGATTATATTTGGTAATAAATTAGTAAGGGGGTGAAAGAGTGCTTGAAGGCCTCTATAAACGAAGAAAAACGAGTCGCTTTGATGTACTCTTTTACATTGTAGCGGGCATATTTATAGTGTTAGCATTGCGTTTGTTTATGCTACAAATCTTGGCTGGTGGCTATTATCAAGCCAAGGCGGAAGGCAACCGATTGCGCATGGTACCGATGACTGCAGCACGAGGTGTTATGTATGATCGTAATGGTCAAATTCTTGTAGGCTCTCGACCTGCTTATACTATATCTATCATGCCTACCGGAAAGGCTTTGGATGATGGTGAAGTTGCTAAATTGGCAGCTTTATTAAAAATGAAGCCTGAAGATATTACAAAGAAGGTTAATGATCACAAGTATGGTTATGAGCCAATACGTATTGCTAATGATATTTCTATGGATGTAGTGACAACCATTGAAGAGCATCGTCATGAATTACCAGGGGTAACCATTGATGTTGAGCCACTTCGATACTATCCATATGAAACGATGGCTTCTCAATTATTTGGTTATGTTGGTGAAGTGAGTGAAGAGGAATTAGAAGAGCTAAAACAGCAAGACCCTAATACACTGGTAAGTGGCGGTACTATTTTAGGTCGTTCTGGTCTCGAAAAATTATATGATTCTATCTTGCGTGGTACCGATGGTGGTAAACAAGTTGAGGTAGATGCTACAGGTCGTCCTGTGGCTGAGGTAGATAGAAAACATACGGTGCCAGGTGCTAATATTCATCTAACCATCGATGTGAATTTACAAAAGGCTGCAGAAGAAGCTGTTAAAAACCAGCTCGATCAATTGCGTGCGCAAGGTATTCCCGCACAAGGGGCAGCAGTGGTGGCCATGGACCCTAATACAGGGGCTATTTTAGCTATGGTCAGTGCGCCTGAATTTAATCCAAACTGGTTTTCTAAAGGGATTACAACTGCTCAATGGAATCAGCTGAATAATGATAAAAATCATCCTTTTGATAATAAGGTTATTTCTGGTGAGTATCCACCAGGGTCACCATTTAAGATTATTACCGGTACAGCAGCATTAGATCTTAAAAAGGTTACTCCTGAAGAGATGATCTTTGACAGTGGTAAGCACTGGTTAATCGATAAGCGAAATGCAGAAGGTGAAGCCTTAGGATGGCTTAACTTTAATAGAGCGCTTGCTAAGTCAGATAACGTTTACTTCTATGAAATGGGTAATCGCGTTGGTATAGAAAATCTCGATAAATATGCTGCTTATTTTGGCATTGGCGAAAAGACTGGTATTAATTTACCAGGTGAGGCGTCTGGCATTATGGCAAGCCCTGAGTATAAACGAAAAGTATATGATGAAGATTGGTACTTAGGTGAAACCTTCGATGCTGCTATTGGTCAATCTTTTACCTTAGTTACGCCATTGCAAATGGCTGTTTTGCTAAGCGAAGTAGCTAATGGTGGTATTAAATATAAACCTTATGTGGTAAGCCGTATTGATAATAAAGATGGCACTCCGAAAGAGATTTTCGGTCCTGATAAATTAGGTATTCTACCAGTTCCAAAAAATATTATGGACCTTATTCGAGAAGGTTTGCGTGATGTTACAAATGAAGGTGGTACAGCAGGGGATTTATTTAAAGGCTTCCCAATTAATGTAGCTGGTAAGACTGGTACTGCGGAAAATGCACATGGCCGGGATCATGGCTGGTTTGTAGCCTATGCACCATATGACAAGCCACAAATTGTTGTGGTTGCACTTGTTGAACAAGGTAGCTTTGGTGCGGGCTCTGCAGGTCCAATCGTACGAGATGTGTTAGCCGCATATTTCAATGTACCATTAAATAAAAAAACGAATGATACAAATACTAAAAGTAATAAAGATTCTGCAACTGTAGGGAATACGCCTAATGGGCAGAAACCTCAGAATGCAGTAACAAGTGGGCAACCAAGAAAGGATTAGTATGGGCGAAATCATTGGTGTTGTATCCGGCAAGGGTGGCGTAGGTAAAACGACCGTCACTGCATGCTTGGGTGCAGCCTTAAGTCATGCAGGGCACCGCGTATTGCTCTGTGATGGGGACTTTGGATTGCGCGATTTGGATCTCGTATTAGGCGTGGCAGATGAAATTATCTATGATGCACTTGATGCGAGTGAAGATAAAGAATATACAGATGATGCTATTGTATCAATTGCAGAAAATCTAGATTTCTTACCGGCTAGTCAAAGTGCACGCTGGGAAGATATAGGTCGAAAGAAGTATAAGAAATTAGTTCGTCGGCTTTGTGATGTATATGACTATATTTTGATCGATGCACCAGCAGGGATTGGTAAGGGCATTGAGTCAATTTTAGATCTTGTGAGTCGTTGTATCGTTGTGACACATCCATTGTGGGTATCCTTGCGCAATGGGGCGCGTATGATTCAAGTGTGTCAAGAACATAATATTCGCGACTTTGCTATTGCCTTTAATGCAGTGCCAGTAGATAGTGAAGACATAGATTTATATGATATGTTGGAAGTCCTTCGCGCCGAGTATGTAGGGGCTATGATTCCTTATGATGAAGATATCCTAACATATACACAAGATGGTCATTTGTTAGACCTTGCTTCTCATGAGTTTCGTAATGTATTAGCACCTCTTGTAGACTATGTTGTGACAGGCGATTGTTGGGAAGATTATGATGTACAAAAACAATTTGATGCCTATGTAACTAAGAAAAAAGCGGCTAAAGAAGAATCATGTACACCGACTCTTGCTTCAGCTGGTGAGTCTATCTTTGGAGATTCGAATACTGTTTTGTATATTAATCGCGGTGGATGGACTACTCAGCGTTTATTAGTGCAAGGTAAGCAAAGTTTATGGCGCCGTCGTAAATTGAAATAGGTGATATGATGTGGCGGAAACTATGGAATGATAGCGACTGGGCTATTATCATATGTACTTTTCTACTGGTTTGCATTGGCTTAGCAGCTATTGGCAGTGCAACTCATGTTAATCAAGAGCCTATTGGATTTGGTAGTTTAGTAGTAAAGCAACTTATATTTTTCCTTGCTAATGCAGCTGTTGTGATAGGCATGCAATTCCTTAACTACCATCGGTTAAAGGATTGGGGCAATATCATTTATGGCATTACCCTTTTGATGTTAATTGCCGTTATGGCCGTTGGTACATCTGCATTGGGTGCTCAACGGTGGATTCAATTGGGGCCTATTACCATTCAGCCATCAGAATTTTCTAAATTATTGATGATTATCTGTATGGCTAAAATGCTAGAGCCCCGTATTGGCAAGTTAGATACATTTAAGTCTTTAATATTGCCTGTATTATATGTTGGGGTACCTATTGGACTTGTATTTTTACAACCTGACTTAGGTACATCTCTTGTGTACATTGCTATTTTTGTGGGAATGCTATTTATCTCTGGCATTAAAACTAGACTCATAAAAATCATTGCAGGGACTGGTTTATTATTGATGCCTTTAGGCTGGTTTGTACTGAAAGAATACCAAAAACAACGTATTCTCGTATTTTTAAATCCAGATATTGATCCATTTGGATCTGGCTATCATATTATTCAGTCTAAGATTGCCATTGGTTCTGGTTTGATTTTTGGCAAAGGTATCTTTAATGGCACACAAAGTCAGTTGAACTTCTTACCAGAAAACCATACGGACTTTATTTTCTCCGTTATTGGTGAAGAATTTGGCTTTGTAGGTTGTATCATAGTATTATTATTGCTCTTTATGCTTATTTATCGCAGCATTAAAGTGGCGTATATGTGTAATGATAATTTTGGTATGTTACTAGCTACAGGGATTGCCACTATGTTTACCTTCGAGGTACTCGTTAATGTAGGCATGACCATTGGTATTATGCCTGTTACAGGTATTCCATTACCATTCCTTAGTTATGGTGTCAGTGCGTTGACCACCAATATGTTGAGTATCGGTATTTTGTTAAATATCGCTATGCAACGAACGAAATATATTTTCTAAAACCCTATGTATTTAGGATTGATTATGAAAGAAGTCTTTCAGAAAAGACGGAGGATGTATGATTCAATTAGATACGTCATGGTTACAACATGTCCAAAAGCCTGCTCGTTATACTGGTGGCGAATATAACAGTATCGTAAAAGATCACAGTACTGTTGATGTAACAATGGCATTAGCTTTTCCAGATGTATACGAAGTGGCTATGAGCCATTTGGGCATCAAAATTTTATATGGTCTTGTAAACCGTCGTGAAGATGCAGCAGCGGAACGTGTGTTTGCTCCGTGGCACGATATGGAAGAGGAGATGCGCAAGCGCAACATTCCTTTATTCTCTTTGGAAACTCGTACGCCTATTAAAGACTTTGATGTACTAGCCTTTACGCTTCAATATGAGATGAGCTTTACTAATATTTTGAATATGCTCGATTTGGCTGGCATTCCTATGTACGCTAAAGATCGTGATATGGATTTCCCGTTACTCGTATGTGGTGGCCCATGTGCATTTAATGTAGAGCCTATTGCAGATTTCTTTGATATTGTATCTCTCGGTGAGTCCGAAGAATGGGGAGATGAATTCATCGATCTCTACAAGGCTGAAAAGGCAAAAGGATTCCCAGGCGGCAAGGAAGCATTCTTGCGTAAAGTGGCTCAAATCCCTGGTACGTATTGTCCAGCATTATACGATGTGGAATATACCGAGCAAGGCGATTTTAAATCTATTACACCGCGCTTTGAAGACGTACCTGCAGCTGTTGAAAAACGCATTGTTGAAGATGTAGAAAATGTTTTCTACCCAACAAAACCTGTTGTACCATTCTTAGATATAGTTCATGACCGTGCGGTACTCGAATTATTCCGTGGTTGTACACGTGGTTGTCGTTTCTGTCAGGCTGGTATGTTATACCGTCCTGTTCGTGAAAAGACGCCAGAGCGTTTGCTTCAAATTGCTAAGGATACGATTGCTAATACTGGTTATAATGAAATCTCTTTGATGAGCTTGAGCTCTGCGGATTATTCTAAATTGCCAGAGCTAGTAGATATGCTCATGGAAGAGTTCAAAGATAAACAAGTGAGCGTAAGCTTACCATCCTTACGTATTGATAGCTTCTCCATTGATATTGCGAAAAAGGTGCAACAAGTACGTAAGAGTGGTCTTACTTTTGCTCCTGAAGCGGGTACACAGCGCATGCGCGATGTTATCAACAAAGGCGTTAGTGAAGAAGATTTATTGGCAGCGTGTACAAATGCCTTTAAATCTGGGTGGAATACAGTTAAATTGTACTTCATGATGGGCCTTCCTACTGAAACAGATGAAGACCTAGCAGGTATTGCTAATCTAGCGTACAAGGTACTTGATTTACACCGTGATATTACGGGTAAACGCAATGGCTCTGTAACCGTTAGCGTATCCTTCTTTGTGCCAAAAACACATTCTCCATATCAATGGTATGGTCAACAAGATGTAGAGGAAATTCATCGTAAGCAACGCTACTTAAAATCTCTCATCAATAACCGCAATATTTCTTATCACTATCATGATGGCTATACGGGCTACATGGAGGCTGCCTTTGCTCGTGGGGACCGTAGATTGTCTAAAGTTCTTGTAAAAGCCTGGGAAGCAGGTTGTAAATTTGATGGCTGGACTGAGTTCTTCAACTATGAAACTTGGTTAAAAGCATTCGCTGACTGTGGGTTGGATCCTGCATATTTTGCACGTCGTACTCGTGATTTCGACGAGCCATTACCTTGGGATCATTTGGATTGCACTGTAAGTAAAGCTTTCTTGAAACGAGAGTGGGAACAAGCGGTAGAGGCAAATTTAACAAGTGATTGCCGTCGCGGTCCATGTAAGGGCTGTAACGTATGTCCAGAGCTAAATACTGCAATTATTGACTATAAGGAGGGTGGCAGAGTTGAAAAAGTTACGTTTGGCCTTAAATAAAGGCGAAAAATTGCGATTCTTGTCGCACCTTGATTATGCACAAGCAGTAGAACGTATGATTCGCCGCGCAGAAATTAAAATGGCTTATTCTGAAGGCTTTAATCCACATATGAAAATTAGCTTTTCCTCTGCACTTGCTCTAGGTGTAACAGCGGCGGCTGAATATATCGATATGGATGTGCTAGAAGAGGACTCTTTAGAGTCCATTATGGAGCGTTTGAACCGCGTAGCACCGCCAGGTCTTGAGGTGCTAGGTGGCAAGGAAATGCCTGAAAAGGTTAAAAAGATGATGGCTATCTGTAACTTTGCTATTTACGAAGTAACAGGTCCTGTAACGGATGAACATGCTGATTGGGATGCTTTGCTCAAATCTTTCAATGAAGCTACGGAGATTTCTTATGAAAAGGTAACGCCTAAGAAAACTCGCACTATTGATGTGAAAGAATTTGTAAAAGAACCTATCGTAGCATCTGTTAAGGACGGTATGGTAACCCTTACTATGGGCATCGGCATCTATCCGCAAGGTACTATTAAACCTAGTGAGGTATGGAACCTTGGTAAAGACCAATATAACTGGCCGATTACAAGTGGCTATGAAATTCATCGTAAAGCGATTATGGTGGAAAATGAAGAAGGTCGTTACACTCCATTGGAAATTAACTACTAATACTCGTTATATACATCTTAATTACTAATATCTTTACATAAATCTTAAGTGGTTTATATACGCTTTAGTGTTTTAAAAGATCTATATATTTTAAATTGAACGAAGGGAGGGATAGGATGCATAAAATTTTGGTCAATGTTATGCGAGAAGAAATTCGCATGGCTGTTATCAACGAAGAAGGGCAGTTAGTAGATTTTGTCTTAGTACGTACTGATGAGTCTCATATGGCAAATCATATGTACAAAGGTACTGTTAAGAACGTATTAAACGGTATGCAAGCGGCCTTTGTTGATATAGGGGGCTCTCAAAATGCGTATTTGAACCTTCAACAGGGGAAAGAACAGAAAATCTTGCCACGCCTATCTGTGGGACAGCAAATTCTTGTACAAGTGGTAAAAGAGGAAATGCTTGGTAAAGGTGCTCGCGTTACAGCTGATGTGAGTTTGGCAGGACGTTTTATGGTGCTTTTACCATATTCTGAAGGCATGCATATTTCTAAGAAAATTACTGATGAAGCAGTACGTGCTAAATTACAAGAATTAGCAGCGCCTTATGTACAGGAAGGCTGTGGATTTATTATTCGTACCGCAGCCGCTAAGGCTAGTGCTGACGAAATCGGTCGTGATATGGAATATTTATGGCGTACATGGCAACATGTGTTAAAACGATTTAAGGTGGCTAAGAGTGGTACTGATCTCTATAGTGATGCGGATTTTTGGTTCCGCCTTGTGCGAGACTATGCGCATCGCAATGTAGAAGAGATTATTGTAGATTCTGATATGGGCGAGTCTCGATTGATGGACCTCTTAGGTCATGGGCCTACATCACAGCAAATTAAAGTGACACGTCACCGTGGTAGCACACCTATCTTTAAAGCTAATCATATTGAACCACAATTAGAAGATCTTATCTCTCGTGATATCAATCTACCTTCCGGTGGCTCTATCCGTATCGATCATACGGAGGCTCTCACCGTATTTGATGTAAACTCGGCTCATTACACAGGTAAGTCTAATAAGTTAGAAGATCTGGCTTTTACAGTCAATAAAGAGGCGGCAAAGGAAATTTGTCGACAATTGCGATTGCGCGATATTGGTGGTATTATCGTCGTCGATTTTATCGATATGAAGGATAAGTCCCATCAACAAGAGTTGTTAAAATTGTTGAGCGCACAGGCCAAGTTAGATAAGATGAAAACTGTGGTATGTGGTATTAGTTCGCTTGGTCTTGTGGAGATGACAAGAAAGCGTGCCCGTCAAGGTTTGCAAACTTTGATGTTTGATACATGTCCTCAATGTGGGGGCACTGGATACATGTTGTCAGGTAGAACTGTATACATGCAAATTATCCGTCGTATACGTGAGCTGTTTAAATCAGGTCGCATTAAATCTAATCTAGAAATCGAAGTACATCCAGAGGTAGCCCAATACTTAACTAAGGCTGTCCTTGAGGAGTTAGGCGATTCTATAGGGCGTAAGATTTCGATTGTAGTGAATTCACAAATTAGCCGAGAAGGATATTCTTTGATGGCAGTAGCAGAATAAGTAAGTAGTTTTTATAGGTGAGTTTCGTGTCTGTATTTGAAATTATATTAATTAGTATTGGTCTAGCCATGGATGCCTTTGGTGTATCGATTGGTAAAGGTTTATCAATGCCGGTAGGTGAAAATGGCCGAAAGGTTACATTGGCATTCTTATTTGGGTTATTCCAGTTTCTCATGCCTATAATTGGCTGGCTCATTGGTCGCCAGTTTATCGATGTCATATCTGAATGGGATCATTGGATTATCTTTGGACTTCTCGGCTATTTAGGGGTTGCTATGATACGAGAAGGCCTTAGTGATGACGATGAAGATGATGATAAACAGTTTTTAGGTGCTTGGGAAATGATTATGCTATCTGTGGCAACTAGCCTTGATGCGATGGCGGTTGGTTTAACCTTTGCTTTTCTACCTATTAATGTATGGGAAGCCTCTACTATGATAGGGGTAATTACCTTTGGTATTTCTCTTATTGGTGTGTACCTAGGCAAATTTATGGGCCAGTTCGTGGGAAAATATGCAGACATACTAGGTGGGGGTGTATTGATTCTCATCGGTACAAAAATACTTTTACAACATCTTGGAATTATCGGAGAATTTTAGAGGTTTGTATATATATGAAAGTATCATAAACTGAGCTATTTATATTGAATTTTGTTTGACATAGATAGGTAAATACGATATACTATATCAGTATTAGTTCGGTTTACTGAACTTTGCAATCCGCGTGAAGCAGGTTTAAACGCCCGACCGAAGTTCGGGTCGGGATACCGAATTCAGCGAGTTCGATAACAAGGAGGTGTTCTCATGTACGCAATTATTAAAACTGGTGGTAAACAATATCGCGTTGCTGAAGGCGATGTAATTACTATCGAAAAATTGGAAGCAGCTGCTAACGAGTCCGTTACATTCGAAGAAGTTTTGACTGTAGTGAATGACGGCGACGTTAAAGTTGGCGCTCCTCTTGTAAACGGTGCAAAAGTTACAGGTACAGTTCTTGAGCATGGTAAAGGTAAAAAAATCTTAGTATTCAAATACAAAGCTAAATCCAACTACCGTCGTCGTCAAGGCCATCGTCAACCGTTCACAAAAGTTCGTATTGAATCTATCCAAGCTTAATTATGGTTTCCATTGAAATCCAGCGGAATAGTGAGAATCAAGTCATTGGTTGTCACCTATCCGGTCATGCAGGATATGATGAGCATGGCTTCGATATCGTATGTGCTGCAGTGTCTGCCTTAACGGCAACGGCAATGTTAGGACTTACCCAGATTGCTCAGCAAGAAGGGGAATATACGAATAGCGAAGGTCGATGTGATATGGTTCTCTCTGGTACGATTAACCAGAGTGGACAGGATATTCTGGGGACTATGATCCTTGGTTTAAAGGAAATTAGCCGTCAATATCCAGAGTTTGTCCAAATACACGAAATATAGGAGGTGAACTTAATGTTTACTTTTGATTTGCAATTGTTCGCACATAAAAAAGGTGTGTCCAGTACTCGTAATGGTCGTGACAGTGAATCTAAACGTCTTGGTGTTAAATGCCATGATGGTTCCATCGTAAAGAGCGGTAACATCATCGTTCGTCAACGTGGTACTCACTTCCACCCTGGTACTAACGTAGGTATCGGTAAAGATGACACTTTATTCGCACTTGTGCCTGGTAAAGTAGCATTCGAACGTGCTGGTCGTTACAACCGTAAAGTTAGCGTATACCCTGTAGAAGCTTAATTTTACAAAGATTATTAATCCCTAGTGGTTTTCCACTAGGGATTTTTTGCTTTCTGTAGTATGTGTCTGATAGATATATTATAATTAAGTTTAGCATTATCATATTGGCAATGATATCATAATTAGAATCATTATGCTTAAGAATACTAAATAACTAGCAACAGTGAGCCGATATTTTGCTTTTAATACACATATGACGAGATAGGGGGCATTATGGCACTGCTAGAATTATCAAATATATCTTATATTGTAAAAGACAAATCTATTATCAGTGATGTATCTTTATCGGTAAATCAAGGCGATTATATTACTATTGTAGGTCCTTCTGGAAGTGGTAAAAGTACACTTTTAAAATTATGTAGTGATCTGATTAGTCCTACATCGGGAACTATTACTTATAATGATCGTCCTTTAACGGCTATAGATCCTGAATCTTATCGTAGAGAGGTGGGCTACTGCTTTCAAAGACCTTATTTGTTTGCGAAAACAGTACGTCGTAATATTCTATTTCCTTATGATATTCGCGGTTTAAAACCGGATATGAGTCGTATAGAATATCTCTTTGATTTACTACATATGCCACTAAATTATATGGAGCGCCGTAATGATGAGTTGTCTGGTGGTGAAATGCAACGAATATGCCTTATTCGGAGCCTTATTTTCGAGCCTAAAGTGTTGCTTTTAGACGAGGTTACGTCTGCCTTAGATGCGACGAATACATCTATTGTAGAAAATGTGGTTGATGAGCTTCATAAAAAGGGGATCACCATTATCTCCATTACTCATAATGAAGAGCAAAGCTTGCGTATTGCAAATCGCCGCATCACTATCGTAGACGGTCAATTAGCTAAAGAGGAGGTACTGATATGAGTCAGTTTCAAACTATATCTACTATATCGTTGTGCCTTGCATCAGTGCTAGTTATTATTAGTATGATTATGTCTTATCGACAAGAATTGAAGCTAGAAAAGGATATTTTCATCAGTGCTATACGTGCTACAGTTCAACTATTAGTCATCGGGTTTATTTTATCGTATATTTTTAGTACGGAAAGTCCAATATTTATTATTGGCTTACTTGGATTTATGGCTTTTAATGCCGCTTATAACTCAGCTAAACGAGGGCAAGGGATTCCGCATGCGTTATGGATTTCCTGGTTTGCTATCACCATTGGTGCATGGATAACCTTATCTATTTTATTGGTAACTGGCGTGCTTAGTTTTACTGCGTACCAATTGATTCCTGTTGGTGGTATGGTCATTAGTGGTGCTATGGTAGCCATTGGGCTTTGTTATCGTCAAATGCTATCAAATTTTGAATTGCGTAAACAAGAGGTGGAAATTAAATTAGCCTTGGGTAGTACACCTAAACAAGCTTCGAAAGCAATAGTTCGTGATGTTATAAAGACGGGTCTACAACCTACTGTAGATAGTGCCAAGACATTAGGTATCGTAGCGCTGCCGGGGATGATGACAGGCCTTATCCTAGCAGGCATGCCTCCATTAGAAGCTGTAAAATATCAAATGATCGTTACATTTATGTCGTTATCCACTATATCGATTGCTTGTTTTATTACGTGTCAATTGGCATATAGAACATTTTTTAATACTAGAAATCAATTATATAAGTAATTTCTATTGAAATGTTAATAGTAAATAAGGAATTAATTTAATTACATACATTTTAGTCATATTCGATATAGATAATCGATATAAATTAGAAATTCCCATACTATAAAGGTTGCTTCCTCTTATGAGGGAGTAACCTTTTATTATTGTGTGTCAAATTCCTATGTTTTTTAGTAGGAATAGTGGTATACTATGTACAGTATCAGTGAAATACCAGAATACTGGTTGTCATATACTTTCATATACCTAAAGAGGGGTGGCGTTGCCACTAGAAAGATTTGAGGTAAGTACTATGTATGATGTAAAATCTCCAAAGGCGGAGGAATTTATTTCCCATCAGGAAATCCTTGACACCCTTGCCTATGCAGAGGAAAACAAGGAAAATCGGGAGTTGTTAGATGCTATTTTAGCAAAAGCTGCTACATTTAAGGGGTTAAATCATAGAGAAGCAGCTGTTCTATTAGAATGTCCGTTGCCTGAATATAAGGAAAAGCTTTATGCGTTAGCTAAAGAAATCAAGAAAGCTATTTATGGCGATCGTATCGTTCTATTTGCACCATTATACTTGTCTAACTATTGTATTAATGGCTGCGTATACTGTCCGTACCATTCTAAAAATCGCGATATTAAACGTAAAAAGTTGACTCAAGACCAAATTAGAGAAGAGGTTATTGCCTTAGAAGCAATGGGGCATAAGCGCATTGTTATTGAGTCTGGTGAAGATCCTCTTAATAATCCTCTTGAATATATTTTGGAATCTATCAAGACTATTTACGGTATTAAAAACAAAAATGGCGAAATTCGCCGTGTAAACGTAAATATTGCAGCTTGTTCCGTTGAGGATTACAAGAAATTACATGAAGCTGGTATTGGTACATATACATTATTCCAAGAAACATACAATAAAGAAAACTACGAAGCACTTCATCCAACAGGCCCTAAGAGCGACTACGCCTACCATACAGAGGCGATGGACCGCGCTATGCAAGGTGGCATTGATGATGTAGGCATCGGTGTTCTTTATGGTTTGGAACATTATAAATATGATTTTGTAGGTTTGTTGATGCATGCAGAGCATTTAGAAGCAGTATTTGGTGTAGGTCCACATACAATTTCTGTACCTCGTATTTGTCCAGCTGATGATATTGATGTAGATGATTTCAGTAATGCTGTACCTGACGATATATTTGAGAAAATCGTTGCTCTTATTCGTGTATCCACACCGTATACAGGTATGATTATGTCTACCCGTGAAAGTCAATCCATGCGTGAACGCGGTTTGGCATTAGGTATCTCCCAAATTAGTGGTGGCTCTCGTACTAGCGTAGGTGGTTACAAAGAAGAAGAGAAACCAGAAGATAATTCGGCTCAATTTGATCGCAGTGACACACGTACATTAGATGAAATCGTAGATTGGTTACTAGATCTTGGATATGTGCCTAGCTTCTGTACTGCATGCTATCGAGCAGGTAGAACAGGGGACAGATTTATGGCCCTCGCTAAATCCGGTCAAATCCATAACTGTTGCCAACCTAATGCATTGATGACATTAAACGAATACATCATGGATTATGGTGATGAAAAAACTAAAGCTCATGGCGCTAAGGTTATTGAACAACAGTTAGAAAATATCAAAAATGATTTAGTTAAAGATAAAGCTAAAGCTTATATTGCACAGATGAAAGACGGCGAACGAGACTTCCGGTTCTAAGTAATTCACTGATCGTGAACCTCCTATTGATAATGGGAGGTTCTTTTTTGTTGAGAAAATGTCAAAAGTTAAATGAGAATAAAGTATATAAAATAGTTTATTTTATTCGCTTTTTGATGTATAATAAATAAAAATGATAATGATAATACGTTGAAGTTTTATACTAATATTGATTATAAACTACTGAGGGATATGATGATTAAGAAAAAACGTTGGCGCATTTCCACAAGCGACAAAGAACAAGAGAATATCTTAATCCGTGAACTTGGTGTGAATCCTATTGTGGCCAAATTAATGGTTAATCGCCACATAGATGTTGATGAAGGGCGTCGGTTTTTACAAGGCTCTTTGTCTGATTTGTTAGATCCATTCGCATTAAAAGATATGGATGTAGCTGTTTCGCTAGTTCAGGAGACAATTGAAAAACATAAACCAATCGTTATTTATGGTGATTATGATGTAGATGGCATTACTGCCACATCTGTTCTATATCGTTTTTTAAAGAAACTAGGTGCTGATGTTACCTATTACATACCAGAGCGTCAAAGTGAAGGGTATGGCCTCAATTTAGATGCTTTAGAGCACCTTATAGAACGGGGTACAGCTTTAGTGATTACCGTAGACTGCGGTATTAGTTCTTACGATATTGTAGAATCTGTACGAGATCGTATCGATATGATTATTACAGATCATCATACGGCACCAGATATGATTCCACGAGCAAAGGCTGTTATTAACCACAAGCAAAAGGACTGTCACTACAAGGATAAGAACTTATCCGGTGTTGGGGTTGCTTTTAAATTATGCCAAGCATTGTGGCTTACAAAGACTGGTGAATGGTATTTAGATGATTTAGATATTGTTGCATTAGGCACTGTGGCGGACGTTGTGCCGTTAGTCGGTGAGAACCGCATCATCGTAAAAGCAGGCCTTGAAAAGATGAATAGTCATCCAAATCTAGGAATTAAAAAGCTAATCGATGTAGCAGGTCTCCATGAACGAACTATAACATCTGGACATATTGGTTTCACCTTAGCCCCACGGCTCAATGCAGCAGGTCGCGTAACCCATGCAACACGTGCTGTTGAGTTGCTAGTTACTGATAATACTGACATGGCTGAAGCGATTGCTGAAGAATTAAATGAAACAAATCGTGAGCGTCAAGAACTAGAGAGAAATATTCACGAACTAGCTCGTATCGATGTGGCTAACCAAGGCCATAAGGCAGACTATGTAACCGTTGTAGCCGGTGAAGACTGGCATCCTGGTGTTATCGGTATTGTGGCTTCTCGCTTAGTTGAGGAGTTTTATAAGCCGACCCTGGTTATTAGTATCCACGATGGCATTGGCAAAGGCTCCTGTCGTAGTATCGATGGTTTTAATATCTACGATGCACTGAAGTCTTGCGAAGATGTGTTATTACAATTCGGTGGCCATGCTGCAGCAGCAGGCTTCAGTATTGATGCAAATCGTATAGATGAATTGCGAGACCGTTTGACTGCGTATTGTAAGGAGCATGTAACAGCAGAGGAATATATTCCTGTTGTTGCTATTGATGCGGAACTACCCGTTGATGATATCGATGTAGATATTATTGACCGCGTATCAGCCCTTGAGCCATATGGTATGGCCAATAGTACGCCGGTCTTTGCCGTTATGGAAGCAACCGTACAAGATATAATGCTTATGGGACAATTGAAAAATCACTGCAAGGTGATTTTAGAAACCTCTAGTGGCACATTGGATGCCATTGCTTGGAATCGTCCCGATTTATTTAAAACTATATTCATTGGAACTGTGGTGAAAGTAGCATTTTCATTGCAAAAGAATGAATGGCAAGGGATGGTTTCTCCACAGCTTATGATCCAAGCTATTGAACCGCTCACTGAAGAGCCGATTACACTTTCCACGGAAGGGCTTAGAGCAATGTATGTCATAGTCAAACAAGCTATGCGTGGTCGTAGTCAATCGGTTTATAATGTGGAGCAAGATATTTTGCGCCGTAAGCCGGCAGATCAAAATAATCGCAGTGCTCTTACATCCTTAGATGTATTTAAGGAGTTGGGCATCATAGAAGAATATACCAGTGATGATGGTCAATTAATGCTAAGATGGAATGCCATTGAAGGAAAATTAGATCTTGTCACGTCCGTAACATTTCTTACCTATAGTGTATAGGAGGTGACACCATGACAACTGTAAATGAAGAAGGCAAAGCTTTAGTAGAACAAAGCACTTTTGATAAAGGAAAAGCTTTAGCTGAATTTATGGAGTATATCCATACCTATTTAACAGATGATGAGTGTAACCAAGTATTAAAGGCTTTTGAGCTTGCAGATAAGGCTCACGAAGGTCAGCTTAGAGCTTCTGGTGAACCGTATATCATGCATCCACTAGCAGTAGCTGATATTTTGGCACACTTACAAATTGACCATATCACACTTATGGCAGCACTCATGCATGATGTGGTTGAGGATACATCATATTCAAAGGAAGACTTGGAGGAAATGTTTGGCTCTGAAGTAGCATTCCTTGTTGATGGTGTAACGAAATTAAACCAATTCCAATATGAAACAAAAGAAGATCGGCAAATGGAAAATTATCGGAAGATGATTTTAGCCATGGCGAAGGATGTGCGCGTCGTTGTTATTAAACTAGGTGACCGCCTACATAATATGCGTACCTTAAAGCATATGCGTAGCGACAAACAAAAGCGCATTGCAAAGGAAACATTAGAAATCTTTGCTCCTTTAGCACATCGCCTTGGTATCTTCAATGTGAAATGGGAGCTGGAAGACTTATCATTCCGGTATTTAGAACCAGAAAAATACTATGATCTTGTAGATCAAATGAAGCAAAAACGCCAAGCTCGTGAAGATATTGTAAATGATACGATGAGTCAACTCACTAAGGCTTTAGGCGAAGCTCATATTAAGGCGGATATCAAAGGTCGTCCAAAACATTTCTACAGTATTTACAAGAAGATGAAAAAGGACAATCGCGATTTATCTCAAATCTATGACTTGCTTGCAGTTCGCGTTATCGTTGATACAATTCCTGATTGTTACGCCGTATTAGGCATTGCTCATAGCTTGTGGAAACCATTGCCATATCGTTTTAAAGATTATATTTCCATGCCGAAATCTAATATGTATCAATCGTTACATACTACGGTTATCGGTACCATGGGGCAACCTGTAGAAATTCAAATCCGTACATGGGAAATGCACCGCGTATCTGAATACGGTGTTGCAGCGCATTGGCGTTATAAAGAAGGCAATAAAAATGGCGATAAGGATTTCGACCAAAAGGTTGCCTGGTTACGCCAAGTCCTTGAATGGCAAGATACAAGTAATCCAACAGAACTCGTTAATGCTTTAAAACTAGACGTTTTCTCTGGTGAGGTCTTTGTATTCACACCAAAGGGCGATGTTGTTAAATTGCCAATTGGTTCAGTTCCACTTGATTTTGCGTACCGTGTTCATACCGATGTTGGTCATCGCTGTGTGGGTGCGAAGGTAAACGGTAAAATTGTACCGCTAGATTACACCTTACAAAATGGCGATATTGTAGATATTATTACATCTAAAACAGGTCGTCCAAGTCTTGATTGGCTTAATATTGTAGGCTCTTCTGAAAGTAAGAGCAAAATTCGCAACTGGTTCAAGCGTGAAAATAAAGCTGAAAATATAGAAAAAGGCCTAGAGGCGCTTGAAAAAGAAGCGAAACGATTAAACTATAGTTGGAAAGAATTGATCGGTGATAATCGTCTCCAACAAGTTACAAAACAGCTTAAAGCAGGTACTGAAGAGGAAATGTTTGCTGCTTGTGGCTATGGCGGTATTCCTGTCAGCACTGTTCTATTACGGTTAATTGAACTCTATAAAAAATCTAAAGAAGCAGAAGAGTCTAAACACAGCACTGAACAAATCATTGAGAAGTTAAAAGCTCAAGGGCCAAAAACGACTAAGAATGGTACGGGCGTTCTCGTAAAAGGGGAAGCTGGTGTCATGGTGCGTATGGCGAAATGCTGTAGCCCTGTACCTGGTGATGATATCATCGGTTATATCACGCGTGGTCGTGGGGTATCCATCCATCGCTCCGATTGTACGAGTCTAGGGCATACGCCAGAAGATTTAGAGCGTATGATTGAGGTCTCCTGGGATGGTTCCTCTGGTGAATCTTTCCACGTAGGCATCGATATCCAAGCTTATGATCGAAATGGTCTGTTGATGGAGGTTATGGCTGTACTTTCAGAATTGAAAATCACCATTACAAACATCAATGCAAAGGTTCAAGAAGATACTAAAACCGTAAGTATCAATGTAGTTGTTGATATCCGAGATATTTCACAACTTGATTTTGTTATGACTAAGTTGCGTCGTATTCGTGAAGTATATACGGTACAACGTAGTAAAGGAGGGGCTTAATGAGTGAACAACAATTAGTGCTTATGCGCATGCCTTTAGGTCCACTAGGAACAAATTGCTATGTCATAGGTGATAAAGCGGTTGGTGAGGCTTTCATCATTGACCCTGCCACACCGGAAGTATTAGATGCGCTAAAGAAACATGACTTGAAGCCAAAAGCCATTTTGCTAACTCATGGTCATGGTGACCATATTGGTGGCGTTCAAGATATTGTAGATACATATCATGTGCCTGTATATATTCAAAAGGGTGATGTACCATATTTGGCAGATCCTGAGTTAAATCTCAGCGCCTATAGCAATCCTACACCCATTAAGGTAAATGCTGATATCATCGAGGTTAAGCAAGGTGACCATATTACATGTGGCGCTATTGACCTTGAAGTACTTGAAACGCCAGGTCATACGCCGGGTGGGGTATGTTATTATATGGAAGGCCTTGTATTTGTAGGCGATACACTATTTAGAGATTCTGTGGGACGTACAGATTTTCCAAATGGTTCTTATGAGACGTTAATGGAATCCATTAAAACGCAGCTCTATAAGTTGCCTGATAATACTATGGTGTATCCTGGTCATGGGCCGGAAACAAATATAGGTTATGAAAAACAATACAATCCATTCGTTGGAGCGTAGGTTTTATAAAATTTTGTAAGAAGTAAAGGGGATAGTTATCATGAATACAACATTAGAAAAATTAAAAGAACGCATTAAAGACAAAAAATACAAATTGACTACACAACGTCAAACAATTTTACAAGCCTTCATCGATGCTGATGAAAATCATTTAAGTGCAGAAGACGTATATGTACTTGTAAAAGAAGTGGCTCCTGATATCGGCTTGGCTACTATTTACAGAACACTTGATCTCTTCACTGAACTTGATTTGTTGAAACGTCTTGATTTCGGCGATGGCCGTAACCGTTACGAATTGAACGACGAAGAGTTTGCTCATTTCCACCATCATTTGATCTGCGTAAAATGTGGCAAAGTATCCGAGTTTGAAGATGATATGCTTGAAACACTAGAATCCATCATTGCTAAAAAATTGAACTTCCGCACTATCGACCATCAATTGAAAGTATATGGTTATTGCAGTGATTGCCAAAATCATATGACTGAAGCAGAGCTTGATAAATTAGAACGTATGGCTCATCACCATGCTTAATGGATATCTATATACGGGACCATTACCGCTTGGTTCTGTAGTGGCTCATAATTGTGGTGCTGCAGGCCTGTTTTCTGACAAGGTGCATCCAGATGTTATTCTTGAAGCTCATGAAGTCGATGGATTGTATACCTTAACAGTTACCATTGGTGACACGGTTCAGACTTTTGAAGGTCCCGTTTCCTCTATGGGACGACGTCAAATAGGGCAAGCTTTGTTAAGCTATTTGCGTGAATATCAAGGCTTGCCAGTTGATGCACCATGGGGGACTATGGTCGGTGTACGCCCTACAAAGCTGCTACATAAATATATAGATACATATGGCTCTGTCCACACAGCAACTCGTCACATTAGGGACGAGTTTTCTGTGTCTATGGAAAAACTTGCCACTTTAGGAGCTATAGGTGAATACCAACGTCCGTTTTTAGCTGATACAGACGATAAAAAGGTGAGTCTCTATTGTGGCATTCCTTTTTGTGACACCCGCTGTGTTTACTGCTCCTTTCCGTATGGACTCTATCAGGACTATGATGGTAAAAGCCAATTTTTAACTGCCTTAGACCGGGACATAGAGGATATGAAAACTATTGTTGAATCGTATGGCTTAACGGTAGATACCCTCTATATGGGAGGCGGTACACCGACGGTGTTAGGGGACGAAGACTTTCACCAAGTTCTGAAACAGCTATCTATACTTGTTCCTGAAGGTCATGAGTTTACTGTAGAAGCGGGGCGACCGGATTCTGTTAATCCTACAAAGTTACGATCTATGCTTGATTTAGGTGTTAATCGTATCAGTATTAACCCACAAACGATGCAAGATGATATTTTACGTCGCATAGGGCGTGGACATAGTGCACGTGATATTGATGAGTTGTTACACTATGTCAAACATAATACGTCGTTAGCGGTAAATATGGATTTTATTGCCGGTTTACCAAATCAAACGATGCAAAACATGATAGAGAATATGGATTATGTATGTCAAAATTTGCCGGAAAATGTTACAATTCATACGTTAGCATTAAAACGTGGTAGCCCATTGTATGATTTAAATATGCAAGATGATATCCCTGAGGAACATCTCGTGGCAGACATGGTACAATATGGTAAAGAGCGTCTAGAAGCGGCTGGCTATGTACCATATTATCTATATCGTCAACAATATATGAGAGGACAGTTAGAGAATATCGGCTATACCTTGCCCGGCAAAGCGTGCGAATACAATATTCAGATTATGGAAGAGCGACAAAGTATTCTTTCCATGGGACCTGGTAGTTCATCTAAGTGGATGCGGGCCCCTGAATATCGTCAATTGAAACAGCATATGCCAAAGGATGTAGATGTTTACCACGCAACGATAGATGCACTATTAGAGAAACGACATAGAATTTGTAAAAAATTTTGGGAGGTTGTGTAATGGCTATTAGAAAACCAAGAGGTACACAAGACTTTTTGCCAGAGCAAATGATAAATTGGCACTATATTGAACAGCGTATGCGTGAAATTTGTAAGGTATACGGGTTCAACGAAATTCGCACACCTGCCTTTGAAGATACTAAATTATTTTTGCGTGGCATCGGTGAAACTACAGATGTAGTACAAAAGGAAATGTACACATTTACTACGGGTGATGATGGTGGCTCTAGCTTTACCTTGCGCCCTGAAAATACAGCATCTGCAGTACGGGCCTATTTAGAAAATAAAGTATATGGTAAAGAAGGCCTTACAAAATGGTATTACATGGGGCCTATGTTCCGACATGATAAACCACAAGCTGGCCGTTACCGCCAATTCCACCAATTTGGGGCAGAGGTATTAGGTTCTCAATCCCCTGTAGTGGATAGTGAAGTTATCTGCATGGTCGTACAATTGTTGAAAGACTTTGGCCTTAAAGACCTCAATGTAGAGGTGAACTCTGTAGGATGTCCAATATGCCGCCCTGTATACCGTGAAAAATTAATTGAGTTCTTTGAGCCTAAAAAAGAACAATTATGTAGTGACTGCCAAGAACGTTTGTATAAAAATCCGTTGCGTATCTTGGATTGCAAAAATGAAACATGCAAATCTTTGTCCGTAGGTGCTCCTGAAATTCACGAACATTTATGTGAAGAATGTCATGATCACTTTGAAGAATTAAAAACTTATTTAACGGCTGCTAATGTGCAATATACATTAAATCCTCGTTTAGTACGTGGCCTTGATTATTACACAAAAACAGCATTTGAGGTGCAATATACTCCATTAGGGGCTCAAAGTGCAGTAGCCGGTGGTGGTCGTTACGATGGACTTGTAGAGGAACTTGATGGTCCTCATACACCAGCTATCGGTTTTGCGATGGGCATGGAACGTTTATTATTAGCCCTTGAAAAACAAAACTTATTACCGGAACAAACTGTAGAGCCATCTGCATTCGTAGTAGCTCTTGGTGATGCGGCTAAGGTAGAGGCTTTCAAAATTTGCCAAGCATTGCATGATGCATATGTATCCGTTGAAATGGACGGACAGGGTAAGAGTATGAAGGCACAATTAAAATATGCTAACAAAATTAATGCAAAATATGTTATCATATTGGGTGATGATGAATTGGCTCGTGGGGAAGCCATAATCCGATTCATGGAAACTAGTGAACAAGAAACTGTACCACTCGATACAGTTTCTGAACGTATAACTTCTTTGGTGAAAGGATGACAATTAGAATGGAAACAATGCAAGGCTTACACCGTACGCACGGTTGTGGCACCATCTCTGAACAAGAGGTAGGTAAAGAGGTCGTATTATGTGGTTGGGTTGAACGCCGTCGTGATCATGGTGGTTTGATTTTCTTGGATTTACGTGATCGTTCTGGCGTAGTACAAGTAGTGGCATCTCCAGATCATAACGTGGAATCTTTCCACAAAGCAGAGGATGTTCGTAACGAATATGTACTTTGTGTACGTGGTAAAATTACAAAACGTGATGAAGCTGCTATCAATCCAAATCTTCCAACAGGTGCATATGAAATGTACTGTGAAGAGTTGCGCGTATTGAACTCTGCTAAAACACCTCCATTCTATATCCAAGATGATATCGATGTAGATGAAAATATTCGTTTAAAATATCGTTACCTTGACTTACGTCGTCCAGAAATGCAACGTAACTTGATTTTACGCCACAAAGTAACGAAAGCAATGCGCGACTTCTTCGATAGCCGCGATTTCTTGGAAATTGAAACTCCAATGCTTACTAAATCTACACCAGAAGGCGCTCGTGACTATCTAGTACCTTCTCGTGTAAATGCTGGTACATTCTATGCATTGCCACAATCTCCACAAATTTTCAAACAAATCTTGATGGTAGCTGGTTATGAAAAATATTTCCAAATCGTTCGTTGCTTCCGCGATGAAGATTTGCGTGCAGACCGTCAACCAGAGTTCACTCAGCTCGACTTGGAAATGTCCTTCGTAGATGAAGAAGACATTTACTCCATGCTTGAAGAAATGGTTGCTCATGTATTTAAAACTACATTGGGCAAAGAACTCACATTGCCTATGCCTCGCATTACATGGGATGAAGCAATGGATAAATATGGTTCTGATAAACCAGACCTTCGTTTTGACATGGCCTTTACTGATGTAACTGATCTTGTAAAAGATACAGAATTTAAAGTATTCCGTTCTGTTATCGACAATGGTGGCGTAGTTAAAGGTATCGTAGTACCTGGTGATGCAGGTATTCCTCGTCGTGAACTTGATGACCTTGTTGAATATGTAAACCGTTATGGTGCGAAAGGTCTTGCATGGGCTTGCTTCAATGAAGATGGTTCTATCAAGTCTCAAATCATGAAGTTCTTAGGTGAAGATACAATCCGCAACATCGGTGAAAAAATGGGCGCTAAAGGTGGCGACCTCGTATTGATGATTGCTGATAAACCAGCAACTGTAGCACGTGCATTGGGCGAATTGCGCCTTGAAATGGCACGTCGTATGAACATGATTGACCAAGATAAATTGGCATTCACATGGGTAACTGACTTCCCTATGTTCGAATATAATGAAGATGAAAAACGTTATGTTGCAATGCACCATCCGTTCACAATGCCTCGTCATGAAGACCTTGATAAATTGGAATCCGATCCTGGCAGCGTAAAAGCAATCGCTTATGATATGGTATTGAACGGTGTTGAAATCGGTGGCGGTTCCTTGCGTATTTACCAATCTGATGTACAAGAAAAAGTATTCAAAGCTATTGGTTTGTCTGAAGAAGAAGCAAAATCCAAATTCGGCTTCATGCTTGATGCATTCCAATATGGTGCACCTCCTCATGCAGGCTGTGCATTCGGCCTTGATCGTCTTGTTATGTTGATGGCAAAACGTCAATCTATCCGCGACGTAATCGCATTCCCTAAAACTCAATCTGCTTCTGATGTTATGAGCCAAGCGCCATCTGAAGTAGAACCTAAACAATTAAAAGAGTTGCATATTAAACCAGATATCGAGGAAGAAGAAGAGCAATCTTTGGTGTAAAAACATAGGCAAGAATTGATTAAAATTCAAATGTCAAGACTTGTTTATTACCAATCTTTCTGATACTATTTATGTATAAGATATCCCTGCCATGTGCGTGTGATATCGCAGTTTTGAGCCAACACATTTACTTCGGGAGTCCGAACTCTCGTCTGAACGTTACGCCCTTATGGGACAACTGCAGGATGAGGAGGACACCCACCTGCCCTAAGCAGGATCAAAACGCGGTACATTACGGCATGGTGGGGCTTTTTTGCGTGTAAAAATGGCATATAATGAGAACATCAATGGTTTAGAAATATGAATATTAATTGTTTAGATACAGTGAATTGAGGTGATAGAATGGATAGTTTGTTTGATTTAGAGCCTACAAATGCATATGAGCCACTTCCTGTGCGTATGCGTCCTACCAAGTTGGATCATTTATACGGTCAAGAGAAGGCCGTAGGGAAGGGGACCTTCTTACGTGCTATGGTAGAGAAGGATACCATTCCATCTATGCTTTTTTATGGGCCTTGTGGAACGGGGAAAACTACACTAGCAGGTATCATTGCTAAGGTAAGTAACAGTCATTTTGTAAATTTAAATGCTACCAATGCTGGTATAGGTGAGTTGCGTAACATCATAGAGGATGCTCGTAAGCGCGTACGGTCATTACAACAAAGAACTATATTATTCCTCGATGAAATCCATCGTTTCAATAAAAGCCAACAAGATGTGTTATTACCTTGTGTAGAAGATGGTACGATTATCCTCATTGGTGCCACCACAGAGAATCCGTTTTTTGAGGTTAATAGACCGCTTTTATCCCGTTTGCGACTCATAACATTGGAGGCTTTGACACCAAAGGCGATTGGTCAAATTTTGCGTCGTGCTATTACAGATGAAGAGGTAGGTCTTGGTAAACGCCGTTTACAAGTAGCCGATGAAGTGCTAGAGGATGTAGGAATTTTCGTTAATGGCGACGGTCGTATGGCTTTGAATATTTTAGAACAGGCTGCAGCTATGGTACCGGATGAAGGGACTATAACCATAGAGGTTCTTGAAAAAGTTGTGGGACGTCGGATTTACACATATGATAAAAAAGGTGACAGCCACTACGATACAATCTCTGCTTTTATTAAAAGTATGCGTGGCTCTGATGTACAAGCGACGATGCATTATTTAGCACGTATGATTGAAGCGGGGGAGGATCCTAATTTTATTGCTCGTCGGATCGTAATATGTGCAGCTGAGGATGTAGGCCTTGCAGATCCGCAAGCTTTAATTCTAGCCAATGCAGCGGCTCAAGCGGCTCATATGGTAGGATTTCCAGAGGCTCGTATCATATTGTCTGAGGCGGCTTGTTATGTAGCATTAGCACCGAAAAGTAATTCTGCTTATTTGGCTATCGATGCAGCAATTGCCGATGTGCGCCACAAGGATTGTGGACAGGTGCCAGATCATTTAAAAGATAGTCATTATAGTGGGGCTAGCAAGTTAGGTCATGGGAACACCTATAAGTATGCTCACAACTATCCAAATGGCTATGTAAAACAGCAGTATCTACCAACACCTCTTATGGATGCTTCGTACTACAACGGTATTAAAAGAGGCAAGGAAGAACAGTTGCTCTGTGACTGGGAGAAACGGCGTAAAAGCTAACTAAATACTTCGATATATGCTATAATATAATGATAAGTTAATTTACAGTAGTGTTATATAAGTAAGGGGTTTGTATAGATTTATGGCAGAAGAAAAAACTTCCACCAAAAAACGCAATACACGACGAAAGCGAACAAGTACAAAACAGCAAACTAAGTCTCAAGGATTTTCCTTGCGCAGCGAAGTTAAAGGCTTAATTGTAATTGCCTTTGCAGTTATTTCCTTGCTCGGATTCTTTGGGTTTGAACTCGGTCTTGTAGGACAGATTTTAACAGGTATATTCCGTTATGGTTTTGGCCTAGGCGGTATTATTCCTTGCCTTGGTGTGTTCTGGATTGGCTGGCGATTATTGTATAAAGGAACATTTATTTCCGTTACTAAACGGGGCGTTGTAATGACTTTGTTCTTCCTATTCTTGCTAGCTCTTGTTCCATTGTGGCGCGTTCCTGAGGGGCAGGAATTAATCACAACACAATTGGCTGATCAAGGTGGTGTAGTAGGTGGTGCCATCGCTACATTCCTTCGCACCCTATTAGGTGAGCTAGGGGCTATCATTTTAGATGTGTTCTTATTATTAGCCTTTGGTATTCTGATCACTCGTTTATCTTTGCGAAGTGGCCTGCAAAAGGCAGCGGATAAAACACAAGTAGGTTTAGATGTGGCTAAAGAAGTGGCTGCTGAGAAGGTAGCTGTAGCTAAAGAGGTCTTTGAAGATTGGAATGAACAACGTAAAGAAGCTGCAGAACAACGGAAAGCGTATAACAGGGAAAAGGACACACGCTTTGCTGATGCTGCAGATCAAGCGTTAGATACACTTGAAAAACGAGGTATCACTACTGACCGAGATAACTTTGAAACGAGTGCGGTTGTAGATAATGAATCTATGGTGGATACAGTAACGACTGTAGAAGCTCCAAAGGCTCCCACATCTTGGAAAGAATTAGCTGAAATAGAAGCGCGTAACCGTGCAGCAGAACAATTGGCGAATATTTCTGAAGATGCTGGTGATGCGAAGTCTTATGATGCAGATGATTTTGATCAATTCTCTGATGCTAGTAGATCTACAGGTGATGACTATGTATATACTCCAGATGAGGATTATACATATACTCCAGACGAAGGATATATAGATGAATCTGACTCAGTAGAGAATAACCATGAGGAACAACCAAAGTTTACATATCAAAATACAACGATTGGTCCATTGGAAACTAATCACGCTGCCATAGCTTCTGCTGTACCTGGAACAGGTGCTGCAGCAAGTTCTGTAAGTGCTGGTGCCGGTATGTCTGGTATGAGTTTACAAGTACCATCTACTATTAGTACTACAGAAGATACAGCACAAGTAGCAGTATCTAAAGATGGTCAAATTCATCGTACCTATGATAGACCTTATCATTTCCCAAGCCTTGATATTTTGGCGAAAGGGAAGGGGAGTCAAAGCAATGGTGAAGAAGTAGCGCAAAATGCAATGATGCTTGAAAATGTATTGAGTAACTTTGGTATTACTGCTAAGGTCGTTAATGCTACACAAGGTCCAACTGTTACACGCTACGAAATTGAACCTGCACCTGGTGTAAAGGTTAGCCGTATCGTCAACTTAACTGATGATATTGCCTTAAACTTAGCGGCTCAACATATTCGGATGGAGGCTCCAATCCCTGGTAAATCCGCCATCGGTATCGAGGTTCCTAATAAGACGACAGAGGCCGTTCATTTGCGTGATGTTCTTGATTGTAGTGACTTCAAGGACGCTCGTGGGGGTATTCCGGTAGGTCTTGGCAAGGATATTGCAGGTAAGCCTGTTATTACTGACCTTGCGAAGATGCCTCACTTGCTTGTAGCAGGTACTACTGGTTCTGGTAAATCTGTATGTGTTAATACTTTGATTTCAAGTATTCTATTTAGTCGTAAACCAGAAGAGGTTAAGCTTTTATTAATCGACCCTAAGATGGTTGAATTGTCTATCTACAATGGCATTCCTCATTTGATGGCGCCAGTTGTAACAGATATGAAAAAAGCAGCTGCTGTATTGCGTTGGGCTGTTCGTGAGATGGAGGCTCGTTATAAAGCTTTTGCAGCATCTGGCAAACGCGATATTAAGAGCTATAACGAAGCGCACCCTAAGGCGGCTATGCCTTTGATTGTATTAATTATCGATGAGTTAGCTGACCTTATGATGACTGCTCCTGATGATATTGAAGAATCTATTAGTCGATTAGCACAAATGGCGCGTGCTGCAGGTATTCACATGGTACTTGCTACGCAACGTCCTTCTGTCAACGTTATTACAGGCTCTATTAAGGCCAATGTACCTAGCCGTATTTCCTTTGCAGTAGGTTCTCAAATTGACTCCCGTACTATTCTCGATATGGCGGGTGCTGAGAAATTGCTTGGTAAAGGGGATATGTTATTTGCTCCAATTGGTGCTAATAAACCAATTCGTGTACAAGGTGCATTTATCTCTGATGATGAGGTAGAACATCTTGTAGAATTTGTAAAAGCTCAACGTGAACCAGAATATGACGATACTGTTACACAAGAGGCTGAAAAGGAAACCGAAAAAGAATCATCAGAAGAAAATGATATCTACCGCGATGAATTATTAGAACGTGCTGTTAATCTCGTTATGGAATCTGGTCAAGCTTCTGTGTCTATGTTACAGCGTCGATTCCGCATTGGGTATACTCGTGCGGCTCGCCTTGTTGATACGATGGAAGATCTTAAAATTGTTGGTCCTAGTATGGGCAGTAAGGCTCGAGAAATTTTGATGAGCCCTGAACAAGCTAAGGCGCGATATTTCTCAGACTCCAATGATGAGCAATAATTAAATGATTACGATATGAGTATTATGTAGATTAAGAGAGGAACGAAAATGGCTGAATTAGGCGAAGAATTACGACGTGAACGAGTAAGACGTAATTTAACCTTTAAAGATGTGGAGCAAGTACTGCACATTAAAACAACCTATTTGGAAGCTATAGAAGATGGTAAGTATGACATCATTCCTGGTCAGGTCTACGTAAAAGGCTTTATTCGTAATTACGGTAATTATTTAGATCTTGATGGGGATCGCTTGGTAAAAGCCTACCAAAGTCAAGTAGGTGATATAGATACGTTTTCTTTGCGTTCTGTGACGCGTCAGAAGGCACAAGCTGCGCCAAATTTGGTGCAAAGTGAATTCGTTGAATACCAAACCTCTAAAAAGCGTATGTCCTTAGAAACGCGTCAACGAAAACGCCAACGTTCTATCGTTCAGGAACGTATTATTTTAGGCATTATTTTATTCTGTATGGCATTATTTTTACTGTGGTTATTCCTTTTCTAATAGTTGATTAGGAATGATAGAAAGGCATTTACACAATCAATGGATAGATTTTTAGTAACAGAACCTTCGGAGATGAAGGAACGAGGTTGGGCCGAATTAGATTTTGTCCTCATTAGTGGGGACGCCTATGTTGACCATCCTTCCTTTGCACCTGCAGTTATCGGCAGATACTTAGAATCCAAAGGCTATCGTGTAGGCATTATAGATCAACCAGATTGGAATGATGTAGAGGCTTTCAAAAAACTTGGTAAACCGCGTCTAGCATCCCTTGTTACAGCAGGGAATCTAGATTCAATGCTCAATAAATTTACGGCAGCAAAGAAAATTCGTCGACAAGATGACTATTCTCCAGGTGGTGAAGCGGGCCATCGCCCAGATCGAGCTACCTTGGTATATGCGAATCGTATGAAGGAGGCTTACAGTGATGTGCCTCTTATTATCGGTGGCATAGAGGCGTCCTTACGTCGATTTGGTCATTATGATTATTGGTCAGATACTGTGCGTCGTTCTATTTTAGTTGATTCAAAGGCAGATGTACTCATTTATGGTATGGGTGAACTTCAAATTGTAGAATTAGCTGATGCGTTAGATCAAGGTAGATTTAAAGAGTCCTTGCCATCTATTCGTGGTATTTGTTATATGGCCAAGGAAATCCCTACCATAGACTATGTTGAGTGTCCATCTTTTGAGGAAATTAAAGCGGATAAGATGGCTTTTGCTGATGCATTCCGTATGCAGTATGATGAACAAGACCCATTCTATGGTCGTATAGTAGTACAAAAACATGGCGATAGATATCTTGTTCAAAACACACCTGCATTGCCACTTACGCAGGAGGAAATGGATGGCGTATATAACTTGCCGTATACTCGCAAGTGGCATCCTAAATATGATGATAAGGGTGGCGTACCAGCATTAAGCGAAGTACAGTTTAGCCTTGTAAGTCAACGGGGGTGCTTTGGTAGCTGTTCATTCTGTGCAATAACAAATCATCAAGGTCGTATCATCCAAAACCGTAGTCATGAGTCTTTACTTGATGAAGCTCAAACTATGATTAATATGGATAACTTTAAAGGATATATTCATGATGTTGGGGGCCCTACGGCGAACTTCCGTCATTTAGCTTGTGACAAACAAGCTGTATATGGTGCTTGTAAAGGTCGTACTTGTGCTGCTCCAGAGCCTTGTGAAAATCTAAATACAAACCATGATGACTATATTGCTTTACTCCGTAAATTACGTAAGCTAAAAGGCGTAAAAAAGGTATTTGTTCGTTCTGGCTTGCGTTATGACTATGTTCTAGCGGATAACAATAAAGATTTTGTCCGCGAGCTTTGTGAATTTCATGTAAGTGGACAATTAAAAGTAGCGCCAGAACATGTTTCTAAACGCGTTACCAATATGATGGGCAAAGCTGGTAAGGAAGAGTTCCTCACCTTTAAATCTTGGTTTGAAGAGGCCAATAAAAAGCTTGGTAAGAAGCAATATTTAGTACCATATTTTATGAGCTCTCATCCAGGTTGTGCCTTGGAAGATGCTATTGAATTAGCTGAGTTCTTACGTGATCAACATATGTATCCAGAACAAGTGCAAGACTTTATTCCTACGCCGGGAAGCTTATCGACATGTATGTACTATACGGGCATTAACCCACTGGATGGAAAACCTGTATATGTTGCCAAAAAAGGTAGAGATAAAGCTAAGCAGCGGGCCTTAATGCAATATAAAAATATTGAAAATTATGACCTTGTAAAAGAGGCGCTCATTGAAGCTAATCGACGTGACTTGATAGGGTTTGGACCTGAATGTTTGATTCCACCACGCCCAATTGGTCGGACTAATCGTCCTAGTCAATCTAGTGGTTCTCGTAATAGTGGGAAGAATAATGATCGTCGCAACGGACGTCAGTCTAGTGAGAAAAGTAGTAAGGGTAGACCCTCTCGTAATGGCATGACCAAAAGTCGCCCATCTAATAGTAATCGAGGACGTGGTAGTCGTTAATAATGGAGAATAGTTTTGTCTATTCTGGTTTGGGAATACTTTATGTCTTATAGGAGGCATATATGAAACGGTGGATTGCTCCGGGCGTTTTAGCCCTATTTGTTATAGGAATGTTAACCTATGGCGTAAACTTTTACCATCAAGAACAGTTAGAACATGCAAAAGAACCTGTTCGTGGTGAGATTACAGTTTATACAGACTTGCCGAACAATATAACTACATTGCTTGCCGACCGATATGAAGAGGAGAAAAATGTAAAAGTTACAGTTATGCCTCTTACAGAAGAGCAAATGGCCCAACGGTCGGCTTCAAATGTAGCTGATACATCTGGTGATCTGGTACTTACCTCTGAAGATAATCTCGTTGTAGGGGCAAATGTAGGGAAATATGCACCTATCGTTAATGAGAGAATTGACGAAGTACGTGATAATCTAAAAGATATAAATGGGTATTGGGTAGGTCTTTGGTATGATCCTATTGTATTTGTTCAAAATGACACCTTCTACAATGGGATAGGTAAATATATAACTACTTGGGATACATTGGGAAAACAAGGTGATTGGTCTATTGTGATGACCGATTTTGTAGCATCCCAAAATGCAGCTAATTTGTTATATAACATGGTGGAATATAGAGGCGAGCCTGAGGCACTGAACTATTTATATAGCTTAAAGCCACATATAATACAACATGCCAAGTTCTTGTCTACTCCAGTTCGCTTAACTGCGTTAGGAGAGTCTAATATCGGCATTGGTAATTTGTCTGATGCAGCCCAATATACTCGTCATGGATATCCGATTAAGGTTATATACCCAACAGATGGAACATCTTATTATGTAACTGGCGCTGCTGTGTTAAAAAATTCAAAACATAAAGCAGATAGCGTTGAATTTATTAATTGGTTGTTATCCACAAAGACTGCAAAATATATGGTTGAAAATAATTTCACCTATATATTTACGAATCCAGAAATGGATGAGCCAAAAGACTCATTGGGGCACGAGTTAATTTTATGGCCTGTTAATGGTGGTTACACTATAGATGGTAAAAAATTATTGTTAAATCACTGGGTTAGCCAAGTGCGCTTCCGCAAGGAGTAACTCAGTTATATAAATCCTATTACAGGAAGTAAATTGAGAAATAAACTAGTTATGAAAGGATATAGAATGGGTAAGAAATTAGGGTATGTTAGCCTAGGTTGTGCTAAAAACTTAGTAGATACAGAGGTAATGTTAGGCTTATTGAAAGATAATGGCTATACGATTACAGAGGACCTAAGCGAAGCAGATCTTATCGTTGTAAATACCTGTACCTTTATTGAGAAAGCAAAAGCTGAGTCTATTAATACTATTCTTGAGGTGGCTCAATATAAAGAGGATGGTAAATGTAAAGGTCTTATTGTAGCAGGTTGCTTAAGCCAACAATATCAAGATGAATTATTCCAAGAAATTCCTGAAATTGATGCTTTAATCGGTACAGGTGCATGGGACCAGATTATGGTAGCCGTTGATGCTATTGAGCATGGCAATCGCAGTTGTATCATGGAAAATATTACAAATATTTATGATGAGCGTATGCCGCGTATTCAAACAACGCCTCGGTACAGTGCATATGTAAAAATTGCTGAAGGCTGTAATAATGGTTGTACATTCTGTATTATTCCAAAGGTGCGTGGTGCATTCCGCAGTCGTACTATCGAGTCTATTAAGGCTGAAGTAGAACGATTGGCTGCATCTGGTGTTAAAGAGGTCGTTCTTATCGCTCAAGATACCACTAGTTATGGTATTGATCTAAATGATGGTAAACCATTGTTGACTACATTGCTTAAGGAATTAACTGCCGTAGAAGGTATCGAATGGATTCGCATGTTATACTTATATCCAACTTTCTTCTCCGATGAATTGTTAGATATTATCGTTAATGAGCCAAAACTTTGTAAATATGTAGATATTCCACTACAACATGTGAATAACGATATTTTAAAACAAATGAATCGTCGTGATGATCGCAATGATATTGAACGTTTGCTTAAGAAGATTAGAAATGCACCGACCCATATTACATTGCGCACATCTATCATCGTTGGGTTCCCTGGTGAAACAGATGAACAATTTGAAGAACTTTGTGACTTTGTAAAAGAAATAAAATTTGATAATATGGGCGTATTTACTTACTCTCAAGAGGAAGGTACACCAGCTGGTGCCCGTGAAGATCAAGTGCCAGAAGAGGTGAAAGAAGAACGTTATCATATTCTCATGTCCATTCAAGCAGCTATTTCTGAAGAGAATAATCGCGATTTAGAAGGTACTGTTGACTATGCAATGGTGGAAGAAATCGAGGACGGCGAGAATGGTACATTACTAGCTAAAGGACGTTTGAAATCTCAAGCACCTGATGTAGACGGTAATATGTACATTGAGGACTGCGGTGAAGATATTCAACCTGGTGATATTCTTAAGGTACAGGTAGAGCAAGGCTTTGCTTACGATGTAGTAGCTACGGTTGTAGAATAAAACACAGCTCGATTCTTTCGATTGTGGAGGTGATCTGATGATTGTAGAACTTATTTCTACAGGTTCAGAATTATTGCTAGGCGATACAGTGAATACAAATGTATCTTGGCTAGCACAAGAATTAAATAAATTAGGCTATACTATTGCTTATCAATCTGTAGTGGGGGATAATCCTAAGCGCATGGCAGAGGTCTTTCAATTAGCTAGCACTAGAGCGGACATCGTTATTAGTACTGGTGGTTTAGGCCCAACACAGGGTGATATTACACGTAATGTATTGGCGGATTCTGTGGGCCGAAAGATTTTATTTAATCAAGAGGCTATGGATGAGGTTGAAAAATTTTTCCAACGTGTAAAGCGTACTGTGCCTGATGCGAGCCGTCGCGAAGCACAATTGCCAGAAGGTGCAAAGGTATTACATAATCCAGTAGGTGTAGCACCAGGTGTAGTCGTTGAAGATGGGGATACTACATATATTCTTTTGCCAGGACCTCCTGGTGAGATGAAGGGTATGTTCCACGATAGTGTGGTGCCTTATTTAATGAATCGATTTGGTTCGCAAGGTGTTGTTACCTCCTATCGCTATGGTGTATATGATATTCGCGAAATTGATTTAGAAAATACCTTAATGGATCTCATTAAGAACCAATCGAATCCAACCATTGCGTTACTCATTAAAAAGGGGTACATAGAGGTTCGTATTACTGCTAAGGCTGACACCTTAGAGGCTGCCCATGAGGTTCTCAACCCTTGGGATGCTATCATTCGAGAACGATTAGGAGCTCGTGTAGGACGTGACTTGACTGTTTCTATGGAGGAAACACTTGGTCATGTATTACTTGAAGAGCATAGCACTATTAGTACTGCTGAATCCTGTACTTCTGGATTAGTTGGTAAGTTATTGACTAATGTCAGCGGTAGTAGTGAATACTACATGGGTGGCGTTATTTCGTATAGCAACGACATCAAACATCGTGTACTAGGTGTACCTCAAAACATGCTCGATACGTATGGTGCCGTAAGTGAGCAAGTTGCTAAGGCTATGGCCGAGGGGGCACGAACTGTGGGTCAAACAACATATGCCGTTTCTACGACTGGCATAGCTGGTCCCGGCGGTGGTAGCCCTGAGAAGCCGGTTGGTCTTGTGTGGTTCGGTGTAACTGGACCTCATGGGACAGTAGCTCACAAGACTAATTTAATTGGTAATCGCGAAGATATTCGACAAAGTGCAGCAGAGCTAGCACTATATTATGTGTATACTTATATAACAGAAAAGGGGAAATAAAATAATGGCTGTAGATGGCAGACAAGCAGCGTTGGATAACGCGTTAAAACAAATTGAAAAAGACTTTGGTAAAGGCGCTATTATGCGTCTTGGTGAAGCGGCTGATCGCATGAACGTAGAGGTTATCTCCTCCGGTTCTCTTGCTATCGATATCGCTGTTGGTGTAGGTGGTTTCCCTCGTGGTCGTGTTATTGAAATCTACGGCCCAGAATCTTCTGGTAAAACAACAGTAGCACTTCATGCTGTAGCAGAAGCACAAAAACAAGGTGGCATTGCGGCATTTATTGATGCGGAGCATGCGATGGATCCAGTATATGCTCGTAACTTGGGCGTAGATATTAATAATCTATTGATTTCTCAACCAGACAATGGTGAGCAAGCTCTTGAAATTACAGAAGCTCTTGTTCGCAGTGGCGCTGTAGATATCGTAGTAGTTGACTCCGTTGCAGCTTTAGTGCCTAAAGCTGAAATCGAAGGCGAAATGGGCGATGCTCACGTAGGTCTACAAGCTCGTTTGATGAGTAAAGCATTGCGTAAACTGACTGGTATCATCAGCAAGTCTAAAACTGTTGTTATCTTTATCAACCAATTGCGTGAAAAAGTAGGCGTAATGTTTGGGAACCCTGAAACTACAACAGGTGGTCGTGCATTGAAATTCTATTCTTCTGTACGCCTTGATGTTCGTAAGGGTGAACTTATTAAAGCTAACAACGAAAACGTTGGTGCCCGGACTAAAGTTAAAGTAGTTAAAAACAAAGTAGCACCTCCATTCAAAACAGCAGAATTTGACTTGATGTATGGTGAAGGTATTTCTAAAGCAGGTACTCTTATCGATATCGGTACAAATATGGAAATCATCAATAAATCTGGTGCATGGTATTCCTACAATGGGGAACGTATGGGCCAAGGTAAAGAGGCGGCTAAACAATACTTGCTCGACAATCCACAAATCGCTGATGAGATTGATCGTATTATTCGCGATACATTAGCGGTTGGCACTGAAGAAATCGATGTAATCGGTGAAGAAGTAACTGAAGAAGTATAATCATGAGTGAAGAAACGATGCAAGCTGCTATGGATCAAGCGTATCGCTTCCTAGCTCAACGATTTCTAAGTTCCTATGAACTGACACAAAAAATGAGACGTAAACAAATCGAGGACCCCATCATTGAGCGGGTCCTCGAACGCCTTAGAGACTATGATTATATCAATGATGAGCGCCTGTCTGAACAAGTATTAAACTATTTGATGAAAGAACAAAAATACGGCGCCTACATGATTAAGCAAAAGATGAAACTTAGAGGTCTTACTGTGCCTCCGGAAATCTCTGATTATGATGAAGTGAAAGCCGCTTATCGTGTGGTGGAGAAAAAATTTGGTTCCATTCTCAATGAGGACTGCACTCCTCGTGTAAAAGTCTTTAATTTTCTCAAATATAGAGGGTTTTCAACGAGTACTATCCAAGTTGTGTGCAATGATTTTTATGAATAGATAGTACTTTTTCTGAGGCCTTACCAGGCTTGTAAAATCTTGACAGAAAGGGCTTTCAAGTCTAAAATTAATAATAGCCTTATTTATTTATATGATGATATGGCTAAATGATAATTTAATGCATGAAGGGCATAAAAAGGAGCATGAAAGCTCGATTTTGAGAATTTAAGAGGAGGTGAGACAGATTTTAGAAGATGTGGGACATATTTTAGAGTATTGTCTAATTGCAGTGGTAATGGTACTGATTGGACTAGGGGCAGGCTATTTTTTTAGAAAAAATATTGCTGAAGGAAAACTGAATCAAGCTGAACAAGAGGCTGCACGCATCATCGCAAATGGTGAGCGCACAGCTGAGTCTAAAAAGAAAGAAGCTTTATTAGAAGCGAAAGAAGAAATTCATAAGCTCCGTTCTGATGTAGAACGAGAAAATAAAGATCGCCGTTCTGAACTTCAACGTATGGAACGTCGTATTCTTCAAAAAGAAGAATCTTTGGATAAAAAATTAGACAATATTGAACACAAAGAGGAAGCTTTACATCGCAAAGAAGCTGACTTAGCCCAAAGCCGTGAAAAAATTGAAGCTTTGTATGAAAAACAAATGGCAGAGTTAGAACGTATTTCTGGCATGACATTTGAAGAAGCTAAGAATATCTTGTTAACAAATGTAGAACAAGAAATTCGTCATGAAACGGCAATTATGGTTAAGGAAATGGAGCAGCAAGCTAAGGATGATGCGGAGAAAAAAGCAAAAGAAATTATCTCCTCTGCAATCCAACGTTGCGCAGCTGACCATGTGGCGGAGACTACCGTATCCGTAGTGGCATTGCCTAATGATGAAATGAAAGGCCGCATTATTGGTCGTGAGGGCCGTAATATTCGCGCACTCGAAACATTAACAGGTATTGATTTGATTATCGATGACACACCAGAAGCAGTTATTCTTTCTGGCTTCGACCCAATTCGTCGTGAAGTGGCTCGTATTGCTTTAGAAAAATTGATTGTAGATGGTCGTATCCATCCAGCTCGTATTGAAGAAATGGTTGGTAAAGCTCGTAAAGAGGTTGACCAAACTATTAAAGAAGCTGGTGAACAAGCAACATTTGAAGCTGATGTTCATGGCTTACATCCTGAAATTGTTAAGATTTTAGGTCGTTTGAAATATCGTACTAGTTACGGTCAAAACGTTTTGAAACATTCTATTGAAGTATCTCATTTAGCAGGTTTGATGGCAGCTGAACTAGGCTGTGATGTAACATTGGCTAAACGAGGTGGTTTGATCCATGATATTGGTAAAGCATTAGACCGTGAACTTGAAGGTTCTCATGTTCAAATCGGTGTTGATGTGGCTCGTAAATATCGTGAAAGCGCAGCAGTAATTAACTGCATTGGCGCTCATCATGGTGATGAAGAGTTCCAATCTGTAGAAGCTGTATTAGTAGCAGCTGCTGATGCTATCTCTGCGGCTCGTCCAGGAGCACGTCGAGAAACATTAGAAAACTACTTAAAACGTTTATCTAAATTGGAAGAAATCGCTGAATCCTTCGAAGGCGTTGAAAAATGCTTTGCTATTCAAGCAGGTCGTGAGATTCGCGTTGTAGTAAAACCGGATAAGATTGATGAAGCTGAGTCTACATTACTTGTTCGGAATATCGTAAAACGCATCGAGTCTGAACTCGAATATCCAGGCCAAATTAAGGTCGTAATTATTCGTGAAACTCGCGTTGTGGATTACGCAAAATAATATGCTATAAGAGATAAATATAGGCTGCAATGATTTCATTGCAGCCTATTATTATCAAATTTCATTTGTATATAATTTAAAGATACGGAGTATAGGAATCCTTATGTATTTATCTTTAATAGATGATGATTCCTATGATTCGTATCGGTTATTAAACCGGTTGACTCGATAATTGATTAAATTACTTTACAAATAGAGGATTTTTTATTTGTATATCGAATTAATATATATAAGGGAAGGAGGCGTTGGCTATGAGCAGATATTTTGAAAATGAATTGATTGAACAAATCAAAGATGCAAATGATATTGTATCTGTAATATCCGAGCATGTAGCTTTAAAGAAACGGGGCAAGAACTATTGGGGTTGTTGTCCATTTCATAATGAAAAGACGCCGTCCTTTAGTGTTGCCCCTGAAAAGGGCTTTTATTATTGTTTTGGCTGTCATGCATCGGGGAATGTCATTAAATTCCTCATGGAACTAGAGCATTTAAGCTTTGTAGAGGTTCTAGAGCGGCTTGCTAATCGTGCTAATATTCCCTTGCCGGAGGCAAAACTTTCACCAGAACAACGAGCTCGAGATGAACGACGAAAAAAACTATATGAAGCTTCGGAATTAGCGGCTACATTTTTCCATAACTGCCTTACTCAAACATCGATTGGTAAGGTGGGCCTTGATTACTTAAAAAAACGGGGTCTTACAAAAGATACAATTGAAAAATTCAAATTAGGCTTTGCTCCAGATGGTTGGGATAAGTTGTATCGCGCCTTTCACGAACGTGGTATCGATGATTCTATTCTCTTGGAGTTGAATCTGGTCCGTAAAAACCAAAAGGGACAGTTTTACGATTTCTTTAGAAACCGAATTATGTTTCCTATTATGGATGGTAAAGGTCGTGTAGTTGCCTTTGGTGGTCGTGTTATGGATGACAGCACGCCAAAATATTTAAACTCACCAGAATCAGCCATCTTCGAAAAGGGAAAACTATTATTTGCCTTTGATAAGGCTTATAAATCTATTCGTCAAGAGCGACAGGCTATCCTTGTGGAAGGGTATATGGACGTTATATCTGCTCATAACCATGGTGTTACTAATGTAGTAGCATCCCTGGGGACGGCTTATACACGAGATCATGGTCATATCTTAATGAGGCAAGCTGATGAAATTGTGCTGGCCTATGATATGGATGGTGCAGGTCGTCAAGCAGCAGCTAGGGCTATAGAATTATTACAAAATACGGACTTTAAGGTGCGTGTTCTGGCTATGCCAGATGGTAAGGATCCAGATGATTATGTACGTAATCATGGAGGACAAGCATTTAAAGATTTAGTGGCTAAAGCGGTTAAGCCTCTTGATTATTTATTAAGTGAGTCCTTAATTAAACACGACACAAATAATACGGAAGGGAAGCAAGCTGTTATGGCTGATGTATTCCCATATATTGCTAATATAGATAGTCAAACACAACGGGATGATGCTCTAAAGACATTGGCATTACCACTATGGCTTGATAATAGTAGTATTTTTAGATATTTCCGAGATTATGTAAAAAAAGGACAAATTGAATTGGTTGATACTGCGTCTACACCGTTGCCAACACAGGACTTACCTAAAGGTGATGCAGAAAAATTATTGTCCTTAGCCTTTACAGATGGTGAAGTGTTACAACATATGATGAGCTATTTGCCATTAGAAGACTTTGAAAAAATTGAATATCGAGGTATAATAGAAAAGATATTCACCTTATTTAAACAAGAAGGTCGTCTAGATGATACTGCCATTCAATCTGTTTTATCCCCATCGGAGTATGATATTTACTCTAGATTGGTTGTTATGAGTGACGATGAATATAAGGTACAAGTGCCTGGATTAATCCGCAAGATAAGGCTTCATTCATTGCGTGAACAGTATAAAGCGCATTCAATTATGGCGGATCAATTAAAACGGGCAGGAGATTCGACATTTATTAGCGAATTACATAAGTGTCAGGAAATACAGAACTTAATTAGAGAATGGTCTAAGTAATATAATGTAAGAAGGAGAGCGCTGTGGCTAAGAAAGTACAAAAAAGTCAAATAGAGGAGATTGTAGAACAACTTCTTGAAAAAGGCCGAAAAACCGGCGTGTTGACACAATCAGAGATTTCAGATGCTCTTCATGAGCAAACTGGACTTACTGCGGAACAATTAGACGATATTTATACTACATTTGGTAAATTAAATATTGAAGTAGTGGCTGATATCGACAGTGAGGATGCGGACGCTAATCCAATAGAACCAGAAGAAGAGGATGAAGAAGATACTTCTAATGAAAAGAATATCTCCATCGATTTAAGTGTAGACTCTGGTGTTAACATTGATGATCCTGTACGTATGTATCTCAAGGAAATTGGTCGTGTCCCATTGCTTTCTGCAGATGAAGAAATCGTTTTAGCAAAGCAAATTGAAGCTGGCGCAGCAGAAGATGCTACATATAAAGATATTCAACTTGCCAAAAAGGCTAAGAAAAAATTGGTAGATGCTAACTTGCGCTTAGTTGTAAGTATTGCAAAACGTTATGTAGGTCGCGGCATGTTATTCTTGGATTTGATTCAAGAAGGTAACTTGGGCCTTATTAAAGCTGTAGATAAGTTCGATTATACAAAGGGTTATAAATTCTCCACATATGCTACATGGTGGATTCGTCAAGCTATTACTCGTGCTATTGCGGACCAAGCTCGTACGATTCGTATTCCTGTACATATGGTAGAAACAATCAATAAATTGATTCGTATTTCCAGACAATTATTGCAAGATAAAGGTCGTGAACCATTACCAGAAGAAATCGCAGAAGGTATGGGCATTACGGTAGAGCGCGTGCGTGAAATTCAAAAAATCGCACAAGAGCCAGTATCATTGGAAACTCCAATTGGTGAAGAGGAAGACTCTCACTTGGGAGACTTTATTGAGGACCAAGATGCTATTGCTCCAGACGATGCAGCTAGCTACATCTTATTACAAGAACAAATTGAAGATGTATTTACATGCTTAACTGACCGTGAGCAACAAGTATTGATTTTGCGCTTTGGTTTGAAGGACGGCAAACCTCGTACATTGGAAGAAGTAGGTCAACATTTCAATGTAACTCGTGAACGTATTCGTCAAATAGAAGGCAAAGCGCTTACTAAATTGCGCAATCGTGGTAAACGCGATAAAATTAAAGACTTCTTATAAGATGTTGAATCTCTTAAGGGTTGTAATGCAGTGTTCTCTAGCACTGTGTTACAGCCCTTTTGTGTTATATTACTGTGTATGCCCGTTCTCTACTGCAGAAAATATGGCAAAATATAGCTTATGAAACAGTTATAGAAATACGGTGTGCCTTGACTTAGTACTAGCCTATTCGGTATAATTAATGAGCTAGAAACTAACTGTGGGCCTATAGCTCAGGGGTAGAGCAACCGGCTCATAACCGGTCGGTCCCTGGTTCGATCCCAGGTGGGCCCACCAATCATGTTGATATCTACCGTCCTTGAGGATTCAAGGGCGGTTATTTTTATATATAATAATAGAGGAATTATGGAACCTAGACCTATGATGGATCGCTTAGAGGCGGTGTTTTCAATCGTACCAAAAGCTCATGCTATAGCTGATATTGGTACTGATCATGGATATTTAGCAGTAGAACTCATCAACCGTAATCGCGCTGAATTTGTTATTGCTGGCGACGTGCATAAAGGACCTTTAGAATCTGCAAAAGAATATGTTCAATCTTGTGGATTAACTTCTAAAGTAGATTGTCGATTAGGTGATGGTCTAAAGGTAACAGAGAAGGGCGAATTAAATGGTGCCATTTGCTGCGGTATGGGTGGATACCTCATGCGTGATATTGTAGACGCCGGTCCAGAGCCTTTAGAGTTCTACGTATTACAACCACAGAATGGACAAAAAGAATTACGTCAATATATGGTACAAAAGGGCTATGTTATCGTCCTTGAAATCATCGTTGAAGATGCAGGAAAGCTATACACTGCATTTTTAGCAGTGCGTAATGATCAGGTAGAAGCGTATACGGGCATGACTGAATACGTAGATGTTTATCAATCATTGCCAGAGGATTCATTATTATGGTCTGTAGGTGCTCTTTTAGAACAGGAGCGACCATCACTTTGGACGAAATATATTGAGTACTTAATATATCAACGACAATGTGCACTAGACGGTATGACTGAGCAATTGAGCCATACAGATAAATATAAGGATCTAGAGCGTGAAGTAGAATTTCTGTACGGACTTTTAGAAGATAGAAAGAAGTGAGCTTTATGACAACAGTTCAACAAGTTATTACCTTAATGGAACAATTGGCCCCACGTTCTTATGCAGAATCTTGGGATAATGTGGGCCTCATGGTGGGTGATAGAAATGTTATCGTTACAGGCGTGTTAACTACATTAGATGTAACAGAGGAGGCTATTTCATATGCCATTGAACATGACTGTAATCTAATTGTTAGTCATCACCCGTTGATTTTTAAGGGCTTAAAACAATTGTCTTGTGATACGGCGCAAGGGCGAATGATTAATCAATTAATCCAACATAATATTGCCGTGTACAGTGCACATACCAATCTTGATATTGCACCTGGTGGCTTGAATGATATGTTGGCAGAACAATTAGGTCTTATAGATGTTAAGGGCTTTATCAAAACTGGGGAAGACGCATTGTATAAGATAACTACCTTTGTACCTGAAAATGCAGCTGATGCGGTTCGAATGGCAATGGGGAATGCTGGTGCTGGACGTATTGGTAACTATGAATACTGTAGTTTTAGTGCTCATGGTGAAGGTCGCTTTGTAGGCAATGATACCTCTCATCCTGTAATTGGTGAAGCCGGATCTATGACCGTAGTACCAGAAGTACAAATCAATGCGTTGGTAGATGGTATACATTTGCAACACGTCATTGAAGCGATGAAAGATGCACATCCTTACGAAGAGGCTGCCTATGAGGTACTATCCTTAGTTGAGCCGAAAGAGGCGACTCAATATTTAGGTCGTATTGGTAGATTACCAAACGCCTTAGATTTAGATACATTCCGTGAATGGGTACAGGAAGCATTACCAGAGGCTAATATTCGTTTTGCTGGCATAGCGCCTAAAGAAATTCAATCCATAGCACTATGTTCTGGTGCCGGTGCTGAATTTATTAAGGATGCAGCTCGCTTGCATGTAGACGCATATGTTACAGGCGATGTGAAATATCATGATGCACAATTAGCTAAAGAGCTTGGATTGCTTGTAGTTGATGCAGGCCATTTTGGCACAGAATCTATTGTTGCTAGCGGTTTACGTGACTATTTACTTAGTAAAGATATATCTGTTCCTGTGAAAGCTTTTACAGAACAGAATGATTTCTTTTTCTTATAATATTGCATTTTCTTGCAACAAATAGGCTAGCTATGATAAACTGAATTGAAGCAAGTATGAAAGACGGTTGCGAGTCCATAGGACTCGAGGAAAGTCCGAGCTCCATAGGGCAGGATGCCAGATAACGTCTGGCGAGGGTAACCTTAGGGAAAGTGCCATAGAAAAGGAAACCGCCACGTCAGTGGTAAGGGTGGAAAGGTGAGGTAAGAGCTCACCAGCAGTCTGGTAACAGGCTGGCTCGGTAAACCCCATCCGGAGCAAGACCGAATAGGGAAGGGTTAAGGGTGGTCCCGCCTACCTTCCGGGTTGTGTCGCTCGAGCGTGCAGGCGACTGTACGCCTAGAAAGATAATCGTCACCGCGCAAGCGGAACAGAACTCGGCTTATTGATTGCTTGCTTCCATATTTAAGATATAATTTATAGTATATAAGATTGTAGATCTTTGTTAGGAGAACTTCATGGCAATTACAGCGATTACTAGTGTACAAGAATTTGATGAAAAAGTACTTGGCTCTAAAGGTTTAGCTATTGTTGATTTCTGGGCTGCCTGGTGCGAACCTTGCACTGTTATGCGTCCAGAGGTAGAAGCTGTAGCAGAACGTTTGAAAGGACAAGTAACGTTCTTTAGTGTTGATGCAGAAGATAAAAATCTTCGTGGCGTTTTGTTGAAAGAAGACATCGATGGTATTCCATCCATGGTATTCTATCGCGATGGCAAAATGCTTGATTCCCTTGTAGGTTACAAGAAAGCTGATGTGCTTGAGGCTCTAATCAAGGAAGTTATCTAATTTAGTGATAATTGAAATTTTTAACAATATCATATAGTACAAGGCTGTATACAAGTTAAATAAATTTTCTTGTATACAGTTTTTTTGTTTAAAATCTGTAGTTTTAACATTTATTAAGTGATATAATAAAGTTGTAAGAATATGATTGTTATCATAATAGCTATGATATATTGAATGGTAAAATTAATTATCATAGTATGATTATTATCATAATGGTTGTAGTTTATTAAGTAATATTTATATATTGCGCAAAGTTGTTGTAAGGAGGCTATATTCCGTGAAGAATCGTATAAACAGTTTATGGACACTCTTCCAAGAGCGACGTTTGAGTCGACGCACATTTATGAAATCCTGTGTAGCACTCACCGCTATTCTCGGTTTGCCACCAACGATGTTAGATACCGTTGTTAAGGCAGCTGAAACAACTGAATTGCCTACAGTAATTTGGTTACATGGTCATGAATGTACTGGTTGTAGTGAATCATTCATTCGTTCATCTTCTCCGTTTACATCCGATGTAATTTTGAACATGATTTCCCTTGAATATGATGATACTTTGGCGGCTGCATCTGGTGCACCATTAGAAGAACATTTAGAGAAAATCATCAAAGAAAAAGCAGGCAAATATATTTTGGCTGTTGAAGGTGGCGTACCACTTGATGAAGATGGTGTTTACTGTACAGTAGGTGGACGTACATTTAAAGAGTCCTTACTAGAAGCGGCTAAAGGTGCAGCAGCAATCATTGAATATGGCTCTTGCGCATCTTGGGGTGGTATTCAAGCGGCTAAACCAAATCCAACAAATACAGTATCTGTATCTTCTGTTGTATCTGGTAAGCCTATTATCAAAGTTCCTGGATGTCCTCCAATTCCAGAGGTTATGACTGGTGTAATTATGCATTATGCATTATTCGGCCAAATCCCACCTCTTGATTCTCAAGGTCGTCCTAAACAATTTTATGGCAATCGTATTCACGATACATGCTATCGTCGTGCCTTCTTTGACTCTGGTCTATTCGTTGAAAAATTTGACGATGATGCATCCAAATCTGGTTGGTGCTTGTACAAAGTAGGTTGTCGTGGACCTCAAACATATAATTCTTGTGGTAACTTACGTTGGTGGAATGGGTTATCCTACCCAATTCAATCCGGTCACGGTTGTATTGGCTGCTCTGAAAAGGGCTTCTGGGATAATGACGTATTCTATAAACGTTTACCAGATATTCCATTGGCTAAAACCATCACAACTGCTGATACAATCGGTACTGTAGCTGCTGTTGGTGCCACTGCAGCTGTTATTGTTCATGGTGCTGCAACTCTTACGCGTAATAAAATTCTTGATATGAAAGAAGAAAAACGCTTAAAAGAAGAAGGCTTATGGGATGAAAAGAAACATAATAATGGAGGAGGTCACTAATGAAACGCGTAGTAGTAGATCCGATTTCCCGTATTGAAGGTCATTTACGGGTAGAAATAAAAGTTGATGAAGCGAGTGGTAAGGTAGAGGACGCATTGTCTTCTGGTACTGCTTGGCGCGGTATCGAACTTGTTGCTAAAGATCGCGATCCTCGTGACCTTTGGGCTTTCGTACAACGTATTTGTGGCGTATGTACTACAACACATGCGTTGGCAGCGTTACGTGCTGTAGAGGATGCACTTGGTATTACGATTCCTAAAAATGCAAACTATATTCGTAATATCATGCATAGCTCTTTAGATGTACATGACCATATCGTACATTTCTATCACTTGCATGCTCTTGACTGGGTTAGCCCAGTAGCAGCTCTTAGTGCAGATCCAGCTAAAACTGCACAATTACAAAATGATGTATTAGCTACTTATAATGTAAGTGGTTTGGCGCCAGCTGAAACTGCGTCTAAAGACTCTGCATATCCTAAAGAGTTCCCTAAAGCTACCACTGCCTATTTTGCAGCGGTACAACAAAAGGTTAAGAAAATTGTAGAATCTGGTCAATTAGGCATCTTCTCCGCTCAATGGTGGGATCATCCTGACTATAATTTATTGCCACCAGAGGTTCATTTGATGGCCGTATCCCATTACTTGAATATTCTTGACCGTCAACGTGATATCGTTATTCCACACGTTGTATTTGGTGGTAAAAACCCTCATCCGCATTACATTGTTGGCGGTATGCCATGCTCCATTTCAATGAATGACATGAATGCACCTATTAATACACAACGTCTTGCTGCGGTAGAACAATCTATTGCATTGGCTAAAGATCTAGTGGATAATTTCTATGTTCCAGATTTATTAGCTATTGGCAAAATGTATGTAGAAAAGGGCATGGTCGATGGTGGTGGCCTAGCGAAAAAACGTGTTATGTCTTATGGTGATTACCCAGATGATACATATTCTGGCATTTCTAATGGTGATTATCATAAGAAATGTGTGGTTCGCTCCAATGGTGTAGTTGAAAACTTTGCTTTAGGCGTAGATAAAGCTACATTTATTCCATTAGAAGGTAAAGACTTTATGGATCCTCAATACCTTAGTGAAGAGGTTGATCACTCCTGGTTCACATATCCAGATGGTAAAAGCTCTCTTCATCCTATCGAAGGTGTTACAGATCCTAAGTTTACAGGTCCTAAATCTGGTACAAAAGAAAAATGGGAATTCCTTGATGAAGATAAAAAATACTCTTGGATTAAATCCCCAACATTCAAAGGTAAAACTGCAGAGGTTGGCCCATTAGCAAAATATATCGTTGTATATACAAAAGTAAAACAAGGTATCATTAAAGACCCAACTTGGGCAGAGTCTATGATTGTTCGTCAAATCGATACAGTATCCCAAGTATTAGGGGTACCTGCTCACGTATGGATGCCTACTATGGTTGGTCGAACAGCTTGTCGTGGCCTTGATGCACAAGTAGCAACAAATATGAGCCAATACTTCTTCGATAAACTTGTAGCGAACATTAAAAATGGTGATACTACAGTGGCTGATACAACTAAGTTTGAGCCAAATACATGGGATAAAGATGCTAAAGGCGTTGGCCTTGTAGATGCACCTCGTGGTGGTTTGGGCCACTGGATTCACATTAAAGATGGTCGCTCTGCAAACTATCAATGTATCGTACCATCCACATGGAATGCATGTCCTAAGACTGCAGCAAATGAACATGGTGCCTACGAAGACTCCATGATTGATACACATGTAAAAATTGCAGATAAACCACTTGAAATCTTGAAGGTAATTCACTCCTTTGACCCATGTCTCGCATGTGCAACCCATTTATACAATAAAAAAGGCGAAAAAATTGTCTCCGTCAATACAGATGCATTGTGTAAATAAAGGGTGGTGGGCTTATGTTAATACATACTGACAAAAAGGCGTATGTCGTATTTAGTCTATGGCTGCGCATATTCCACTGGACTATGGTGCTAAGCGTAACTGCATTATTCTGGACAGGTCTATATATTGGTGATCCAGGATTTGCGGCTATCACAGGTAATCCAGAGCCAACCTTTGCTATTGATGGCTGGTTCTCTATGGAAACTATGCGTCGTATCCATTTCATTGCAGGGGTTATCTTAACATGCTCCTTTATTTTCCGATTTGCAGGAGCTCTTTGGAATCGAGGAGATAGACTATTACCTAAATTCCGCCAAAAACGGTATTGGTATGGTCTTAAAGAAACTACATTGCACTATTTGATGATTCCACAAAAACACGAACATCATTGGCTTCGTAACTCCTTAGCAAGAACTGCATATATGATGGTATATGTAATGTTTTTCTTTGAAATCTTAACGGGCTTTACAATGTATTCAATGGTGGATCCTAATGGTATTCTAGGAACCCTATTCGCACCAGTTGTTACATTATTTGGTGGTGAATATAAGGTTCACATTATTCATCACTATATTGCGTGGGGATTCTTGTTCTTTACTATCGTTCACGTGTACATGGCATTCCGAGAAGACGTTATGGAGGAATCCGGCGAAGTATCTGCTATGGTTTCCGGTATGAAGTATTATGCACATGATCCAATCGATATTGAAGATCTAAACGGTAAACGCCGTCGTGGTGAACGTATCGATAAACCATCTGGTACTACATATCGTCCAAGTGATCCTAACGATCCTAGAGAAAGAGAATTACAAGATAATGACTAATACAAGTACTGATATCATCAGTGGCTTGGAACAATACGCGGACTCTGAGGGTCCGCGTATTGATTTAAATAGCCTTTATGATGATGGGAATAATGAAATTGTTCTACTTGGTGTAGGGAATATATTGCTTACTGATGAGGGATTAGGTGTTCATGTAGTGAAAGAGTTGAAAGAATCTTTTACATTTACACCAGCCATTTCTATTATTGATGGTGGCACAATGGGGATGGAGCTACTTACGTATATGCGTGGAATGAAGAAAATTCTTCTTGTAGATGCTATCAATGGTGGAGAAGCACCAGGAACTATATATGAGTTTCCTCATAAGGAATTAGAACAATATTTTACAGAGCATATTTCTGTACATGAAGTAGGGATGCAAGATATTTTACGTATCCGTGCTATTCAAGAGGATCCATTAGAGGATGCGGTGGTTATTGGTGTAGAACCAGAATCATTAGAAATTGGCTTTGAACCTAGTGCGCCTGTACAACGAGCATTACCAGAGGTTAAAGAGCGGGTATTACATGTTCTACAAGAATGGGGCGTAACTGCAGAGCTTAATACTTAAAATAATGCGTTTATAGGATATAAAGAGTATCTCTAATAGGAGTATTTATGATTGAGAATTATAGTAATGTTCGCGCTGTTTTAAATGAGTTGCGTTTAGCTCTTAAAAACTTGCGAGAAACGGGTGAGACATATTCAATTTATATTGAGAAAACAGGGCTCACAGAGGAAGAACAAGTGGAAGTATTAGAAACACTTGGCCGTGGTCATATTACGATTAACTTCAATGAAACTGATCAGCCTGTAGAGTGGTATGAATCTCAATTCTCTGGAATTTGGATTGGAACCTTTAAAAATGGTCGAGATGATTCAATTTTGCACACCGTAGAGGTTTCAAAGTATCCTGTAGTGGCTGGTGCATATGAAGAGGATATGGAGCTTGCAGAGGAAGATTTACAATCTTGGATTGATGCTGCTGGCCTATAATAAAAGAGACCCTAATAAGGGTCTCTTTCTTCTCTATTGATGAAAAGATTCTAGTAAATCTATTTTGTTAATACCATAATGTTGTTTTTTATATTATTAGTATTTTATGCATATTTTGGGCCATATATTATTGGTTTATGCACAGCGTGATTAGTAAAATTATTTCAATTTTCATGAATTTAAGATGAAATGCATTAGGGTTCTTATATTTATAGCTAAAAATATATTTTATATTTTGATTAATTGGCAATTAAATCATAATTAACAGCAATTCATTGATTTTTAGTGATATAAATTTATTTTATAATATGATTTATTGAGTAGTTATTTAGATAAGTAAAATAATGACTTATTCATAGAACTTATATATAGGATAAATGAAGAGAAATGTCGATAGAGTTTGTAGAAATCGCATGATTACTGGGGTTATAGATATTATTTTTCCTATTGTTAACCTTGACGATTTGCCTTAATTTACTAATTAACTTAAAATATGTGAGTAAAATACTTTGGAGGATTTATGTTACTTTCTATTGTAGTGCCTGTATATAACGAAGAAGAGAACATAGCGAATTTTTATAAAGCTGTAACTGATGTTATGTCAGGACTCACGTACGATTATGAACTAATCTTCGTAGACGACGGTTCTAGTGATTCGTCATCTATGATATTACGTGAAATTGCTTACAATGATAAACATGTCAAAGTGTTATTGCTTGCTCGTAATTTTGGGCATCAGACTGCGCTTACTTGTGGTCTTGATTATGCTCATGGAGATGCAGTTATTACAATGGACGGTGACATGCAGCATCCACCGGCTTTGATTCCTGAACTTGTTAGATTGTGGGAGTCAGGCTATGATGTGGTGCGCACCATACGCGATTCAACTGAAGATGCTAGTTGGGCTAAATCTTTCACGTCTAAGTATTATTACAAGCTAATGAACAAAATGGCCGATGTTCCTATTGTTGAAGGTGGATCTGATTTTCGTCTCATGAATAGTAAAGCATTGGGCACATTGAAACGGTTTAGAGAACATGGTCGTTTCTTGCGCGGTATTGTCGGTGCCTTGGGGTATAGACAAGCTGAGTTGCACTTTGTGGCGCCACCTCGTTTTGCAGGTGTCTCAAAGTTTAGTGTGCGTAAAATGATACGATTTGCTCTCGATGGGGTAACCGCCTTTTCAAGAGTTCCTTTACGGGCTGCCTTGTACGTCGGTGTACTATGTGGTGGGTTGAGCTTCTTGCTTATATTGCACCTCTTGTATGTATATCTTACGGGACAAGCCTTGAATGGATGGACTACCTTGGGCGTATCAATTTTGTTTATTGGTGGAATTCAACTCGTCGGACTGGGAATTATTGGCGAGTATGTAGGTCGTATTTTTGAAGAGGTGAAGCAACGGCCTTTGTATTGGGTTAAGTCAGCTATAAACTTTGACGAGCATGAAGATGCTCCATTACTTGGACCAAGTAGTGCAGATGTGTTTATGGCACCTGAGACTTATACTAACAAAAGCAAAGAAGACTAGCTGTATTTGTGAATGCAAATAAATAGACGGTTAGTATATTTTGAATAAATAACTTACTTTAAAAGTTTTTGGAAAGGAAGCATATGAAGTCAAAATATAGTAAGGTTAAAATAACGGCATTAACATTAACTTTTGTGTGTGCCACAACAGCCATGGTAGGTGCAACAACATTACAATATGGTGATAAGGGCAAAAGTGTTACAGCGGTTCAACAACAACTAATTAAACACGGTTATAATGCTACAGATAAAAATGGTGTATATGGTAAAGAAACGAAATGGGCAGTTCGTCTGTTCCAACAAGATCGTGGCTTACCAGTGGACGGTATTGTAGGTCCTGCTACGTATAATGCATTGATGAGTGCTCCTCGTTCTACGAAGGCAGTATTGACTCAAAATGCTGCGACTAAAGCAGTAGCAACAAAATCCGCTTTCACAAACAACAATGCGACATCTCGTCGTGTTGCTGGTCAATCCATTACTGGCAAAAATATTAAATTAAATAATATTACGAAAAACGAAACACCAAATAGCATTCATGCTATTTTGGCTGAAGCGGACAAATACCGCGGTGTACCATATGTATTTGGTGGTACTACACCAAGTGGTTTTGACTGCTCTGGTTACGTTAAATATGTATTTGCAAAACAAGGTATTTCTTTACCACGTTTAGCAGATGAACAATATAACGTAGGTGTTGAGGTTTCTCGTGCAAACTTAAAAGCAGGGGATTTGGTATTCTTTGAAACATATGAACCAGGTCCATCTCACTCCGGTATTTATATTGGTGATGGCAAGTTCATCAGCGCCACTTCCAGTCGTGGTGTAGCAGTAGCAGATCTTGATACTGGCTATTGGGGTGAACGCTATATCGGCGCAAAACGCGTTGTATAAACCAATACATATTAGCTTTAAAAGAGGCTATACGAATCAATTATGTTCTGTTGATTTGTATAACCTCTTTTTCTCATTTCTAGAATTATTGAATTTTATCCTTGTATTTGCTTTGGTGAAAGTCGGTAAATTCCGCATAATCTCAATGTTTTTAATAGATTTTATGTCGTTTTTACGATATAATGAAGAGTAAATAATTTTAGGAGGAATATACACATGAAGGGTAATGAACTGCGTCAAGCATACTTGCAGTTTTTTGAAAGCAAAGGACATTTAAAATTAGATAGTTTTTCTCTTATACCAGAAAACGATCCATCTCTATTATTGATTGGGGCAGGTATGGCGCCATTAAAGCCTTTCTTTACAGGTAAATTGGTACCTCCTTGTCATCGTATTACAACAAGCCAAAAATGTATGCGTACTGGTGACCTTGAAAACGTAGGTCGCACAGCTCGTCATCATACATTCTTTGAAATGCTTGGTAACTTCTCCTTCGGTGATTACTTCAAAAAAGAAGCGATTCACTGGGCATGGGAGTTCTTAACTGAAGTTATTAAACTCGACAAAAATAGATTATATGTCACTGTATATCCAGATGACCAAGAAGCATATGATACATGGCACAATGATTGTGGTGTAGAAGAAAGTCATATTACACGCCTTGAAGATAACTTCTGGGAAATCGGTGAAGGCCCATGTGGTCCTGATAGTGAAATCTTCTTCGACCAAGGTCCTGAACATGGTTGTGATGATCCTAACTGTGCACCAGGTTGTGACTGCGATCGCTATCTTGAAATCTGGAACTTAGTATTCACTCAATTTAATAAAATGCCAGATGGTTCTTATGAACCATTGCAACATAAAAACATCGATACCGGCGCTGGCCTTGAACGATTGGCTTCCGTATTACAAGGTTGTAAAACAAACTTTGAAACAGATTTGATTTTCCCAATTATTGAAGCTACAGCTAAACGCGCTGGTGTTACATATAACGAAAATCCAAATACTGATGTTTCTTTAAAGGTTATCGCTGACCATGCTCGTGCTGTCACTGCATTAATTTCTGATGGCGTATTGCCATCTAATGAAGGTCGTGGTTACGTATTGCGTCGTATTTTACGTCGTGCTGTACGTCATGGCCGTTTACTTGGTATTGAAGGTATCTTCTTAACACCACTTATTGATGTAGTAGTAGATATTCTTGGCCCTGGTATTAAATCCATTGCTGAGAAACAAGACTTCGTTAAACGGGTTGTACAAAACGAAGAAGAACGATTTAACCAAACCTTGGAACAAGGTCTTGAATTGTTGAATTCTTTGATTGATACACTTGCTGCTGAAAAAGCAACTGTAGTGCCTGGTACAGAAGTATTCAAACTATATGATACATACGGATTCCCTTGGGAATTAACAGAAGAAATCGCTTCTGAACGCGGCTTTACAATCGACCATGAAGGTTTTGAAGCAGCTATGAAGGAACAACGTGAACGCGCTCGTGAAGCTCGTGTAAAAGAAGATGCTAAGGTAGCAACACCTGACATCACATTCTTGAAAGACGAAGAGCTTCTTGAAGATGAAGCTGTAACTGCTTCTTCCGTATTAATGATCGGCAAAGGCTCTGAACGTTTACAAACAGCTGCTGATGGCGATGAAATTACTGTTATCGTACGCACCACACCATTCCACGCTGAAGGGGGCGGTCAATTAGGTGATACAGGCTTTATCGTTGGCCCAATGGGTAAGGTAGAGGTTCATAATATAAAACGTTTACCTGAAGGCACTGTATACCATATCGGTACTGTTGTGGAAGGTTCCATTTCCGAAGGCGATGATGTAACGCTTGAAGTAGATACAAATCGCCGTGCTGCTATGGCTCGTAACCATACAGCAACACATTTGTTACATGCAGCATTGAAAAAGGTTCTAGGCGAGCATGTTAACCAAGCTGGTTCCCTAGTAACTCCTGATTACTTGCGCTTTGACTTCACTCATTTCTCCCCTGTAACACAAGAGGAACTTAATCAAATCGAAGCTCTTGTAAATGAAGAAATTTTAAAAGCTACAGATTTAGCTATTGCTGAAATGTCTATGGACGAAGCAAAAGCTAAAGGTGCGATGGCACTCTTTGGTGATAAATATGGTGATGTAGTTCGCGTTGTAGAGGTTCCTGGTTTCTCCGTTGAATTATGTGGCGGTTCTCATGTAGGTAATACAGCTTTCATTAGTTCCTTCCGTTTAACATCTGAAGCGGGTATCGGCTCTGGTGTACGTCGTATTGAAGCAATTACAGGTCGTGCAGCTCTAGATGCAGCAAAACATGATCGCTTGACTATCGAACGCATGGCAGGCGAACTTAAAACTAAAGCACCTCAAGTAGAAGAACGTTTACATCAAGTGTTGGCAGAAGCAAAAGAAACTGCTAAAGAATTAGAACAAATTCGCAAAGAGGTTTCTGCAGCTGGTGCGGCAGATATCATTGCTGGTAAGGTAATGATTGGCGATGTTGCATTTGTAGCGGCTGCTGTAAAAGCATCCTCTATCGATGAATTACGTGACTTAGCGGATATGGGCCTTGATAAATTGGATGGTTCTGGCGTAGTGCTTGTAGGCGCTGCTATGGGTGATGACAAGGTTAACTTTGTATGTAAAGTATCTAAAGACGTTGTTGCTAAAGGTGCTAAAGCTGGTAACATCGTAAAAGCAGCAGCTCAAGTAGCTGGTGGTAATGGCGGTGGCCGTCCAGATATGGCTCAAGCAGGCGGTAAGGAACCAGCTAAATTGGCGGAAGCATTAAAAGCTGGTGGTGAAGCTTTAACATCTATGTTACAATAGGCATATAATTTTATAATTATACTTGTATCTGTTATAGATAAATTTTATAATGCATAAAAAGGTACTGACTTTGTAGCTTTAATTCAAGTATAATAGGAGGCGAGGTTTCACTTTTACAGTGAAACCTGCCAATGTAATAAAAAGGAGGGATACGATGAAGGTTTCTGATGAAACTATGTTATTCCGTAAAGTAGACGATGAACCGATGACAGCTGAAGAGGTTCTCACTCGTGTTTATCAATCTATTCAAGAAAAAGGTTACAATCCAATCAATCAAATCTTAGGGTATCTTATTTCTGGAGATCCAGCGTACATTACAAGTTATAATAATGCACGTTCTGATATCCGTCGTTTAGAGCGGGATGACTTGATTGAGGAATTGTTGAAAGAATACGCAAAGGCAAAACAACTATAATGAGAATTATGTCATTAGATGTGGGCAGCCGTACTATCGGTATTGCCTGTAGTGATGCACTGCTCATGACAGCACAAGGTATTGAAACCATTCGTAGAACATCTCTTGAAAAAGACTTTAACCGCTTACAAGAACTCATTGCTGAATATGAAGTACATGAATTAGTAGTAGGTATGCCGAAGAATATGAATGGTACAAAAGGTGAACGGGCTGAAAAGACCGAAGAGTTTGTTGAAAAGATGAAGGAAGTCATCGATTTACCTGTTACATATTGGGATGAGCGGTTATCTACCGTTATGGCTGAACGCCAACTCATTGCGGCTGACGTGAGTCGTAAAAAACGTAAGTCCGTTATTGATAAAATGGCAGCGGTTGTAATTTTGCAAGGATATTTAGATCGCTTGCAGTTTAATAAATAAGTATTTTTTCTTAAGGAGGGTTTCCGATGGTTGACCAAAATTTTGAAGGCGAAGTATATTACTTGGAATTCGAAGATGAAAATGGTAACAAACAGTACTTCACAGAGGACATTATTTTAAGTCATGAAGGCCAAGAATATGCTGTTCTTGTACATGTACAAGATGAAGAGGCTGACCATGAAGGTCAAGATGATACATACATGATCTTGGCTCGCATCGAAAAAAATGAAGAAGGCGTAGAAGAATACGTACCTTTAGATGAAGATGATGAAAACTTTGAAACTCTAGTAAAATTGTATGAAGAAATGGAAGATGGCGAGTAGTCGTCTTCTTTATAAAAATAGCGTATTGTCTTTGGATAATACGCTATTTTTATTTGCTATTTATTAAGGGCCCCATAATATGATAATGTCCTTTTATATAGGGGAAATATAGACTTTATGGTATAATAAGATGATAAATACTGTTATGTTACAGAAAGGAACTCAACGTCGTGAGAAAAGCCTTAAGATACATTTTAATCCTTATTATTGTAGGCGTATTAATCATCGCAGGTGGTTTGGGAGCGATTTATTTAGTGCCAAACACCTTTGCTCAAGATGATGGTACACAAGTACTTGTCATCGAAAAAGGGCAGACTGGCACTGAAATTGCAGACATGCTCTATGAACGAGGTCTTATTCGTTCCACACAAGGCTTTAAGCTTTGGTTATATTTGAGCGGCACCAATGATAAACTTCAAACTGGTCACTACCAAATTCCTAACAAGGTAACTGTGCGCGAACTCATTTCTTTATTACAAGAAGGTCATGTAGAATCTATTCGTGTTACAATTCCTGAAGGATACACAGTTGGTGATATTGCTATCGTTCTTGAAAAAAATCAAATTATGAAGGCAAAGGATTTCTTAGCAGAAGCAAAGACCTTTGTACCATATCCATATATGAAAGGTACAAGACCTGCTACATATCCGGTAGAAGGCTTCTTATTCCCAAGTACTTATGAAATTCCAGTAGGTGCAACGCCACGTGAAGTGATTCAAATGATGGCTGACGAAATGAATCGTTACCTCACACCGGCTGTGAAGAAACAAATTCAAGCTCAACACATGAGTATTCATGACTTTGTAACATTGGCATCCATTGTTGAACGTGAATCTTTATTTGATGCAGATCGTCCAACAATTGCAGGGGTATTTAAAAAACGGTTAGCCCATGGTATTCCATTGCAATCTGATGCGACAATTTCCTATGTACTTGGTTATGCAAAAGAAGATGTAACTATTGGTGATACGCAATTACAAAGCCCGTATAATACATACGTATCTAAAGGCTTGCCACCTGGTCCAATTGCGAATCCTGGTAAAAAAGCATTAGATGCAGTTTTGCATTCTGAAGATACAGATTATTTATACTTTGTAGCAGATAAAGATGGACATAACCACTTCTCTAAAACATATGAAGAACATTTAGCGGAAGTTCATAAAATCTATGGTAATGATACGGCTACATCCTCTAATACAGAGGCCGCAGTACAAGCTGGTCCTAACTATGATGTGGCTGTGGCAACGACAGAGCCTAACTACAATTACAGCTCTGAAGAAGCGGTGGAAGCAGATTCTCAATATGTTAATGTGGAACCTACGTATAAATATACACCAACAACGGTTCCAGCTGCTGAAATTCCAGCACCAACACCAGCTCCACAAGCACCAGCTCAATCTGCACCAGCAACTCAATCATCTAGTTCTAACTCTTATGTGCCAACTACAACACCTGCTCCAGAATCTATGCAAAATGTTGTACCAAGTACACAACAAGTACCTCATATTGAAGTAAAGCCAGCTGAATCTGTGGATCGTTCTACGTTGGTAATTCCTAGTGGTAATAGCAATAAATAATGTAGGAGATTGAATCTACTTTCATGACATTAAATGATATTTTAAATGAACAGCGTATTTACGCGATGATTAATGATGTACCGATTCTACGAGAATCTGAGGTTCATCTCTTTGAAGAATTAATAGGTTTGTACCGGCCCACCTCTGTGTTAGAGGTGGGCACCGCCATTGGTTACTCTGCTTTGTTGATGGCTCCGCTACTCGACGAAGAGGAGGGACATATTACATCTATTGAATTAGATGATGTGCGTCACGAAATGGCTAAATATTATATTAACCAATCTGATTATGCCGATACAATTACATTGCTGAAAGGCGATGCGTCTCAAGTCTTAATGGAACTCACCGGTGAATATGATTTAGTGTTTTTAGATGGTCCCAAAGGGCAATATCTTAAACAATTAGAACTCATTTTGCCTCATGTGAAAGAAGGAGGCGTTATCCTGGCAGATAATGTACTTTTTAGAGGTTATGTAAGAGGCGATAAGGAGCCGCCAAAACGGTTTAAGACTATCGTAAAACGGTTAAAAGAATACTTAACGTATGTTGAAAATAAAGAATTGTTTAACACCACCATCTATCCAATGGGTGATGGTATGAGTGTAAGTGTGTGGAAAGGGCACAACAAATAATGGCAGAACATTTTATGGAATTGCTTTGTCCAGCCGGTAATATGGACAAGCTTAAAATGGCTATTCGCTATGGTGCGGATGCTGTATATTGTGCAGGCAAACGTTTTGGTTTGCGCGCAGGTAACTCTAATTTCTCTGACGAGGAATTAAAGGAAGCTGTAGAATTCGTACATGCTCATGGTAAAAAACTCCATGTTACATGTAATATCATTCCTCATAATGAGGACTTTGAAGGTTTAGAGGACTATTTGAAATTCCTTGAAAGTATCGGCGTTGATGCGATCATCGTTGCCGACATGGGTATTTTTAGCCTTGCTAAACGCGTGGCTCCAGGCCTTGAACTTCATGTAAGTACACAAGCTTCTACAACAAACTGGCACACAGTGCAAATGTGGAAAGAATTGGGTGCTACACGTGTAGTAGCAGCTCGCGAAGTGTCTTTGGCTGACCTTAAAGAAATGAAGGATAATGTAGATATTGAAATTGAATCCTTCGTACATGGTTCTATGTGTATCTCTTACTCTGGTCGCTGCCTATTATCTAACTACATGACAGGCAATCGCGATGCGAACCGTGGTCAATGCTCTCAATCTTGCCGTTGGAAATACTCCCTTGTTGAATCCAACCGACCTGGTGAATATTACCCAATTGAAGAAGATGAGCATGGTACATATATCTTTAACTCTAAAGACTTGTGCTTGATTCACCGTATTCCAGACTTATATGAAGCTGGCATCGACAGCCTTAAAATCGAAGGCCGTATGAAATCCGTTCACTACTGTGCAACAGTGGCGAAAGTATATCGTACAGCTATCGATACGTATCTTAAAGAAGGTAAAGATTGGTATGTTCGTCCAGAATGGATTGCAGAATTAGAAAAGATTTCTCACCGTCCATATACTGATGGCTTTGCAGAAGGTCGTCCTGATGAAACTGCTCAGAACTATGGTAAATCTACCAATACACAAAGCCATGATTTTATCGGTTTAGTTATGGGCTACAACGAAGAAGAAAAATACGTTGATCTTGAACAACGTAACAACTTCAAGGTAGGCGATAAAGTAGAATTCTGCCAACCTAAGGGTGAGCTTGTGGAAACTGTAATTGAAAAAATGACAGATGAAGATGGTAATCCAATCGACGTAGCGCCTCATGCACAAATGAAAGTGCGTATCTACATGGATACACCACTTGAGCCGTATTCTATGATGCGCCGTGAATGCAAACCAAAAGAAGCTTAGTAGGTAGTATATTAACGACAAACATATCTAATGGATGACTATACTAGCGATATGTATAGCATTTACATTTTATAGTAATGATGTGTAGGAGGACTTATGAGTGGTACATCTTTAGAACCGAGTAAATCTATCGGTGCATTTACTGATGTACCAGATTTAGCAACTTCTGGGGAAGAGGCGTATGTGTACTTTCATCTTGAACCGAAGCATACGAACTATATCAATCGCATCATTGAAGGCTATGAATACTTAGGGGTTATGACATCTATTGATGTAAATGGACGATGTATGCTAAGGTGTACACCTTCAACACGGCCCTTGGCTATTGAATTATTAAGTAGTCTATCGGACTATGTCACTATCGAGGATTAATATAATATTTTTATCATTACATCAAAATGTTTAGACCTAGTAGAGAAATGAGAGTATATCTATGAAACAATCTATGTTGAAACGTGCATTATTAACAGCTTGTCTAAGTATATCTATGGCAGGCGTAGCTATGGCAGGTCCTGTAGGCCCTGTTATTATCCCTCAAGCAGGGGATGTAGTAGTCATCAATCATGGTCCTGATATGACCTTCACGGGTAATATCAACTTTGATGTGGAAAGCCAAACTAACAATAATTTACAAGTTGGCTCCACTGTGATTCCTAATGTTGTATATGGTGCAGCGTTCAATAAAACTGGTGCGCCAGATACAATTATCCCAGCGCAAACTTACGTGTATGTAGGCACAAAAGATGGGGCGAATGCTTTCACAGAGGCTAGCGATGCTGACAAAAAAGGTGCTAACTGGAATGTAGAAACCTTGAAAAAAACTAAATCTGGTGACGTACAATTGGCAAGCCGTGGCATTCCTGAAAAGCCATTGGCAAATCAAGTAGCCACTATTAAAGATTCCATTATGCTTAGCGCCGTAGACCTCAGTACAACAGAGGTAGGCCGAAACAGCAAGGGCGTTCTATACATGACGGTTCCTAAGGAATTGAAATTGACTACTGACACAGGTATTCCTGAAGATGTGCGCGAAACAATGCCAGCTATGTTCCGTGGTAAAATGGGTGATTCCCTCATGGTAAACCTTATGCCTCTCAATGAAGAGGAGAAACAACAATTAGCGGCAAATCCACATAATGCAAATACAATCGTATTCAACCGTGGTATGAGCATGGCAAAAATGATTGGTTCCTCTGCACGTACAAGTAAAGTGTACACATATATGAAGGATCATTACTTGAACCTCGTTATCGTAGCAAAAGATTACGACGATAACGGTGCTCGTGGTAGTGGTGTTATGATGGTATCTAAACAAGATAACTCTAACGATGTACTCTTAACATTATACAAAGGCCCAGACCTTTCCAATAGCAAATTGGAAAAAGTAATTGGCGCTATGTTATCTACAAACTTCAAACGCTAATAATCTAGCTCATGTACAGTGAGCTGTAGTACAGCTACATTGGTTAGCGTATATATGATAATCTTAATAAACGGCTCGAGTTTGATATGTACCCCTTTTAATGGACAACCCGTAAAGGGGGTACATATTAGTTATATCGGGCCGTTTTTATATGGTGTGTTTAAAGGCGTTTCTTTAATTTATAGATTTTGTGAAATTTACAGTTACACTGTATTGAATTTTTTGATTCTCTATGATACTATAATCTAGTAAAAGTTATGCAAAGGACATGATTCTCATATCCCTGTGTACCAGAGAGAGGCTGATGCTGGAAATGCCTTACACATATATCAGAGTTACCCCCTTTAAACTGATTTGTCGAACCTAAGTAGGCAAATACGGCCGCCACCGTTATCGGGCTTAATGAAGTGAATTAACTATACACATATATTCGTATAGGTAGTTAACTAGGGTGGAACCGCGAATGATCTTCGTCCCTTGTTTTGTAGGGATAGAGGGTCTTTTTTTATTACAAAAATCCAGTCTATCCTAGATAATAATTGGAGGAAATTAAAATGGCAGATGTAAAAATCATTTTACCTGATGGTAGTGCAAAGGAATACGCTGCTGGCACTACTCTTGGGGAAGCAGTAAAACAATTATCTAACAGCTTGGCTAAAAAAGTACTAGCTGCTAATGTAAATGGCGAATTAACAGACCTTCGCGAAGAACTCGTTGATGGTTCTGAAGTAGCATTCTTAACATTCGAAGAAGATGGTGGTAAACATACTTTGCGCCACACAGCTTCTCATATCTTGGCTCAAGCGGTTAAACGCTTATGGCCTGAAGCTAAATTAGCTATCGGTCCTGCTATCGATAAAGGTTTCTACTACGATATCGATATGGAACATACTTTGACTCCTGAAGATTTGGGTAAAATCGAAAAGGAAATGAGCCGTATTGTAAAAGAAAACTTGCCTATCACTAAATCTGTAATGTCTCGTCAAGAAGCTATCGAGTTCTTCAAATCCAAAAACGAAGACTACAAGGTAGAATTGATCGAAGATCTTCCTGAAGATGCTGTTATCTCTTGCTATGCGCAAGGCGACTTCATCGATCTTTGTGCAGGTCCTCACGTGGCATCCACTGGTAAGGTAAAAGCTTTCAAATTACAAAGCATTGCAGGTGCATACTGGCGCGGCGATGAAAAGAACAAAATGTTGCAACGTATTTACGGTACAGCATTTGAAAAGAAAGAAGAACTTGATGCATACCTTCACTTGCTTGAAGAAGCAGCTAAACGCGACCACCGTAAACTTGGTAAAGAACTTGGTTTGTTCGTTATCAAAGAAGAAGGTCCTGGCTTCCCATTCTTCTTACCAAAAGGTATGGCTCTTCGCAACGAATTAGAAAACTTCTGGCGTGAAGTTCACCATGAATTCGATTACGAAGAAATTCGCACACCAATCATCTTAAATAAACAATTGTGGGAAACATCTGGTCACTGGTTCCATTACCGTGAAAATATGTACACTACAATCATTGATGATGAAGAATATGCAATTAAACCAATGAACTGCCCAGGCGGTATCTTGGTTTACCAAAACGAAATGCATTCCTACCGTGACTTCCCATTGCGTTACGCTGAACTTGGTTTAGTTCACCGTCATGAATTGTCCGGTGCATTACATGGCCTATTCCGTGTACGTGCGTTTACTCAAGATGATGCTCACGTATTCATGTTGCCAGACCAAATGCAATCTGAATTGATGAAAGTTATCGAATTGTTCGACCGCATTTATAGCCAATTTGGTTTGAAATACCATGTTGAATTGTCTACTAAACCAGACAATGCAATGGGTGACGATGCCATTTGGGAAGCTGCTACAGAAGCATTGCGCAATGCCATTGAAGCAAAAGGTATTCCTTATGTAATCAACCCTGGCGACGGCGCATTCTACGGCCCTAAACTTGACTACCATATCGAAGATTCCTTAGGCCGTACATGGCAATGTGGTACTATCCAATTGGATATGAACTTGCCTGAACGTTTCCAAATCGAATATGTTGGCGAAGATGGTCAAAAACATCGTCCTATCATGATTCACCGTGCATGCTTCGGCTCCATGGAACGTTTTATCGGTATCTTAACTGAACACTATGCAGGTGCGTTCCCAACATGGATGGCTCCTGTACAAGTTAAAATCTTGCCTATCTCTGAAAAACATGTTGAATATGCTAAAGAATTGGCAAAACAAATGCATCGCGACTATGTACGTGTAGAAGTGGATGATCGTAGCGAAAAAATTGGCTACAAAATCCGCCAAGCACAAATGGCAAAAGTTCCATACATGCTTGTGGTAGGCGATAAAGAAGTTGAAGAAGGCACAGTTAACGTTCGTAAACACGGCGGTGACGAATTAGGTTCCGTACCATTCGAAGAATTCTTCAATTCTATTAAAATCGAAATCAAAGAACGTAACTAATTGATTATTATGACTCATCCATCAATATTACCGATGGATGAGTTGTCATGTTTGAAATTGTTATAATCTAATTTCTTATATGCATCAAAATAAATAGATATAAATTTAGCCCCCATATACTGAAGCCTTTCATTAGACTTAAGTCTAGGAGTTGGCCATTTGTATAGTGGGGGCTATCTCTTTAATTGTTACCTGTGAGTAGCGAAAGGAAATAGTATGAAAGAAGTAAATTCATATGGCTGGAAAGCCGTTATTGGTTCCTCCATTGGTTATGCTATGGATGGTTTTGATCTCTTGATTTTAGGTTTTATGTTGACCTTAATCTCTGGAGATTTAGGCTTGACCACTGGTCAAGCAGGTTCTTTGGTGACGTGGACCTTGGTTGGTGCCGTACTTGGTGGTTTCATCTTCGGTACCTTGTCAGATAAATTTGGTCGCGTTCGCGTATTGACTTGGACTATCGTACTATTTGCAGTATTTACTGGCCTCTGTGCTTTTGCTCAAGGTTATTGGGATCTTCTTATTTACCGTACAATCGCTGGTATTGGTTTAGGTGGTGAATTTGGTATTGGTATGGCACTCGCTGCTGAAGCTTGGCCTGCACAGCATCGTGCAAAAGCGACAAGCTATGTTGCTCTTGGTTGGCAATTAGGCGTGTTGGCTGCTGCTTTGTTAACACCATTACTTATTCCTATTATTGGATGGCGTGGTATGTTTATGGTTGGCATTATTCCAGCACTAGTTGCTTGGGTATTCCGTGCGAAACTACATGAACCAGAAATCTTTGTACAAAGTAAAGAAGATAAAGAGCATTCACATACAAACTCTTTCAAGTTATTAGTAAAAGATGTAAGAACTACAAAGACATCTATTGGTGTTGCTATTTTAACATCTGTTCAAAACTTTGGTTATTACGGTATTATGATTTGGTTACCTAATTTCTTAAGTAAGCAATTAGGCTTCTCTCTTACAAAATCCGGTTTGTGGACAGCGGTTACTGTTTGTGGCATGATGGTCGGTATTTGGTTATTTGGTCGCTTGGCTGATAAAATAGGTCGTAAACCTACATTCATCCTATTCCAAGTATGTGCTGTAGTATCTATTTTAATCTACTCTCAACTATCTGATCCAACTGCCATGCTATTTGCCGGTGCTATCTTAGGCGCCTCTGTAAATGGTATGATGGGTGGCTATGGTGCCTTGATGGCAGAAGCCTACCCAACAACTGCTCGTGCAACGGCTCAAAACGTACTATTTAATATTGGTCGTGCTGTAGGCGGCTTTAGCCCAATGGTAGTAGGCATGATCATCTCTATGTACTCCTACCAAGTAGCAATTGCATTCCTAGCTATTATCTACGTACTTGATATTCTTGCAACCCTATTCTTAATCCCTGAACTTAAAGGTAAGGAATTAGAATAATATAGTGAATATCTAAAAGGCTCTGTCTCATGACAGAGCCTTTTGGTTTATATATGATTGTTATGAAAGTACAGTATTATGCGATTCCAATCCAGTGCCAATATGTAAGAGCAAATACGAGCATCATTACATAGCCAATAATAGTCAATGGAATACCTGTAGTCATAAATGTTTTTACGTCGAATGTGTCGGTACCGTAAGCTACCATACCTTGTGGAGAGTTTACTGGTAATACTAGACCGAAGCAGATCGCATATTGCATAAGCATGGTTACGCCAATTGGGTTAAGACCTTCTGCGTTATGTCCTACTACAATAGAAATTACAATAGGAATCATAGCAGAGGAGAGGGCTGTAGCAGATGCAAAGCCTAGGTGGATGACAATGAGGAAGGCTGCCATTACAGCAATTAAGATGAATACGCTGGCACTTTCAAGGGAGAAGGCGTTTACGAATACTTGAGCTAGCCAAGTGGCTGCCTTTGTTTTCAGTAATACAGATCCAAGACCGATACCAGCACCAAACATAACGATGGAACCCCAGTCGATGTTTGGCTGTGCAAATTTCCAATCCATAATGCCAATCTTAGGGAAGAAGAATAATGCGATAGCTACAATTGTTGTAGTTGTTGTATCGATAGAATGTAGCTTGCCACCGGTAGCCCATAATGCGAGAAGACCGATAGAAATACATAACAGTTTCTTTTCATCAGTACTCATAGGACCGATTTCTTGGCGCATTTTAGCGAGTTGTACATCGCCACCTACAAGTTCCTTGAACTCTGGCTTAATTAATGCTTGTGTTAAGAAGTAGGCGATGATAACCATAATGATGGAGAATGGAGCCGCTGCAGTAAGCCAATCTATCCAGCTAATAGATGTATTCATCTGAGTTTGTATAAAGCCTACAGCCACAAGATTTTGAGCGGCAGCCGTTTGAATCATAATATTCCAGAACGTATCGGCTTGTACGGCACCTACCATGAGTAGAGCGGCTACGCGGCTTTTACGTTCAATACCTAAGTTCTCAACAATACCAATGATAATCGGTGCTAAGCAAGCAATACGAGCTGTTGCACTGGGTACGAAGAAGGCGAGGATAAGTCCTGTAATAATAACACCTAAATAAATACGACTTACCTTAGTACCAACGCTAGATAGTACTAACATGGCGATACGACGATCGAGACCCGTTTTACGCATAGCTACAGAGATAAACATAGCAGCACCTACGAGAATCATGGCTGGTGAAGAATAACCAGAAATGATCAGCTTCAAGGCATTGGCTGTGCCCATAGCCTTGGCAGGTGCTTCGGGATTTGGTGAGAATCCTAATAGTAAAGCGGTAAGTGCAGTAATCATGGTAGCACTTACTGGATAGGAAACAGCTGAGGTCATCCATAAGATGATGGCAAAGGCGAGGACGCCAATCATACGATGACCGCCGGTAGATAATGTTTCCGGTGTAGGCAATAATAAAATACCGCCTAAAACAATAAAGGATAAAATAAGTCCAATATTTTGAGCAGTTGTACGCGCCTTTTGTGGAGGGGCAGTGGTTGTTACACTCATAATAAAACTCCTTTCAATTTGTATCATAACTATTACTGTATAATAATAAATAAGGTAAACTATATAAGCTAGACTATCCTATAAAGTATACTATTCTATAATGTACACTATCCTATAATATACGCTATTCTATAAAGTACACTATATAAGCTAGACTATTCTATAAATATTATTGTATCGTATTTTCTATAGAATTAGTTGTATAATTTATAAGAATATTGTATACATAAAGAGAGCGCGGTGTCAGTAAGTATACCTATATACAGAACTTATAATGTCTGTTATACTATAAGAGTTGTAATAACAAATTCATTGTTAAAAGCTCAATATTTTTTGTTGACTTTCACCATACGATTTGTTATTATAATTAAGTAATTTATGAAGCAGAGGCCATCCGCCACTCACCTAATACCGAGAAGTATGAGGTTAATATAGAGAACTCTATTCGGATGGTGTTTGCCGTCCGTTTTTTTTATTCTCTTGGAGGTGAACGCTATTAGCAAGGATACACCACGCATTAATGAAGAAATTCGTGCTCGTGAACTTCGTGTCGTAGGTCCTGAAAACGAACAAATCGGCATTATGTCTGGCCGTGAGGCGTTGGCATTGGCTGAAGAAAAGCATCTTGATCTTGTGGAAATTGCACCTAACGCTAAACCACCAGTAGCTCGCATTATGAACTACGGTAAATATCGTTATGAACAACAAAAACGCGAGAAAGAAGCGAAGAAGAAACAAAAAATCGTAACTTTAAAAGAAGTTAAGTTACGTCCACATATTGAAGACCATGACTTTTACGTAAAAATGAAAAACGCATCCAAATTCTTGGGTGAAGGTAACAAAGTAAAAGTAACCATCATGTTCCGCGGTCGTGAACTTTCACATCCAGAACTAGGCATGGCAGTATTGACACGTTTCGCTGAAGAACTCAAAGAAACAGCGTCTATTGAAAAAGCAGCTAAATTAGAAGGTCGTAACATGACCATGATTTTAGTAAGTAAATAATGTTTTGGGAGGATTATAATTATGCCAAAAATTAAAACTCGTCGCGCAGCGGCTAAACGTTTCGCAGTAACTGGTACTGGTGAATTCAAGCGTGCAAAAGCTTTCAAAAGCCACATTCTTGAGAAAAAATCTCCAGCTCGTAAACGTAATTTGCGTAAAGCTACATTGGTTGCAAAAGCTGACCACAAACGCGTAGCTAAATGCTTACCATACGCTTAATCGTTGACTATTAGATCGATATATCGTAATTTAGGAGGAATATACAATGGCAAGAGTGAAAAAGGGCGTTACAGCTCATGCACGTCATAAAAAGATTTTAAAATTAGCTAAAGGTTACCGCGGTACACGTTCCCGTTTGTTCAAAAAAGCTAACGAAACAGTAATGAAAGCGTTGTACTACGCTCGTCGTGACCGTCGTGCGAAAAAACGCGAATTCCGTCAATTGTGGATCGCTCGTATCAACGCAGCGGCTCGTATCAATGGCACAACTTACAGCCGTTTCATCGCTGGTTTGACTAAAGCAGGCGTTGAAGTTAACCGTAAAATGTTGGCTGACTTGGCAGTTAACGATGCAGCAGCATTCGCTAAACTTGTTGAAGTAGCTAAAAACGCTTAATAGCATAACAATACAGACTAAGGACTCTCTTTGGAGGGTCCTTTTTTGTATGGTGAAAGTATGATATAGTGAAAATACATATCGTGTTGTGTAAAAGCGGGAGAATAGATGAGGAGTAGGTAATGGAACAGTTATTTTATCTGTTAATACCTTTAGGACTTTGTTTGTTTTATTTAGGTATTAAATACACGATTCGCTTTAGTAGAGCTAAGATGCTCTATGAAATGCCCTATGTAAATAAAGAAGGCACTTTTACGTTAGAGCGAGCAGGTACTTATGGCCTATGGCTTAGTGGAAAAATGTTTACAAAGGCGCCTATTGGAGAATTTGGTTTTAACTTAGTTGATGAAAAAACGGAAAGGACAATTCCTTTATTTCTATCTATTATGCGCGCCCGAGTTAATGGCATTACTCACTCTAGAATGGAATTATATACCTTTGATGCGGGGCCAGGTACCTATAGACTATCCGTTACAGAAGATCCTTTTGTACTAGATGCAGTTATGAAAAAAGTAGGCGACAAGGTGATTAAAGGTGATATCGCCTATAATCAATTTACTATACAAATCCATACACATACTTCCTTTGTTTTAAGGTTTATATCAATTTGGATGATTGTACTTGGACTTATTATTGCTGTATTAGGCGGAGTTCTTCCTAACACTTTAGTGTGAAATAGTAGATAGTTTTGGCTATTTTATATAATGAATAAATTATCAGAAAAGTGAAATAGTAAAAGAGGAGTTTTATCATAGCTTGTAGAAGTAACATAGTAATGGACCTATTTAAAGGTATTTGTTAAAAGGAGACAGTATTATGGGAATCTTTAAAAAGCTATGTATGACCTCTATGTTAGGTGTTATGTTGGCGGTACCTACGTATGCAACTGTTGTTACAGGTAGTCAGTCCGATGTAAACATGGAATTAAAATATCCATTGGTGTATACCAATAATATGTTTGCACAAAAGGCAATTAATACAGATATTGCTAACTATGTTTTATATGCAAAATCAGTCTATTACGATCAACATGCGTACCAAGTAAAGCAAAATTATAAAGTTACCTATGAAGACGCTCAAGTTGTATCTATTTTGTTAACTACATATCATTACCATGCTGGTAGTGCACATGGTATGTATAACACCAAAGGTCTAGTATATAACAAGATTACGGGTCAAAGAATTCCACTATATAACTATGTAAAAATTGCTAATCCACAACAAATAGAAGGAGGCATTAACTCTGGTATTTTACGCTTCTACAGTGAAGGTCATAAAAAAGCAGACTTACTACCTAACTGGAATGTAGAATATGTTTCTGACAACTACTACTTGAAAGGTAAAGGCGCTATAGGCCTTGTATACCAACCATATGAATTGGGACCATTCTCTTATGGGAATACATTCGTTGAATTCTCACCAAAAGCCATTGAATACTTTAACAGAATGAACTTCTGATAAAAGTATGTTGCTATTTTGATCCTGACTGTATTTTGATGAATTAAATAGTATTCTTGTAATATATGACAAAAGCCTATAGTACATTTTTAGTACTATAGGCTTTTAGTATACTTACCAAATTATCTTCTATATCCGCCGCATCCTCTAAAATTTGAGTTTGGACCGCAATAATTTTGGTTGTCATTGTTGGATGTTGCATAGTTAGTATTGTTCGCATTGTTATCGGAGTTGTATTGTGTGTTAGTGTTGCAATTGTACTGAGAGTTATTGCATACATAACCGTAAGCAAATCCTGTAGATACCACAGCAGTCACGGCTAAGAATGTCATCACAATTATACGTTTTGTAAATTTCATAGATATCACCTCCTTCTTTCTATAAATATATTATACTACTATGAGTCAAATAAAATATGATATTCTATATATATAATATTTGAGAGACATTATGTGAAAGGATGAGAGTTTATGATGAAACGTGCGTTAATGGTTACACTATGTTTTAGTTTTGTGACATTAGGTAGCCAAGCAATTGATATTAATATACCAGGTGCAGATCCTACAATTTCAAAGGATGCATATCAAAACTATCGTAAGTCGGATGCTACAGCTAAGCAAATGGAGTCTGATGTAAATACGATGATAAGAAAACAATATGCTGATAATAAGCCTAAAACTTGGACTATAGATGAATTAGTTTACTTTGCAGAGGAATTAAATCACTCTGCAGGCTTTTCATCTTCTGTGTTTATTTTAAAGAATGATGGAGCAAATATAAAGTTTACAATTCCTTCAGGTAGTCGATTCGGAGTAACTGTTAAAGGGGATCCTATGACTACAGAAGTAAAACGGGGCAATTTTATCTTTAATGAAGGTAATTTTAAATACTCGATTCACAAGGAAAAAGAAGGAAACTCTAAGGCCAATACATTCTCATATCCGACCATTAAAAATGGTTCATGGGAAGTTAGACAAAATCAAAAGGGAACTTTAGAAGGAGTCCTAAGCTTTAGAATGAAAGCTGATCCTTCATTATCTTACCAAGTTGCTTATGATTTAAGTAAGTCTAGAGAACTAGAATTGCTAAAGAAACATAATCAAGAATATGTATATAAAGAGCTAATGTCACCATTAGTTAATTATGTATTGCCTTCAATTGAACCAGCAAAACAAGTACTTTCAAGAACTAAACCTTTTACTATAAAGGGATTTACATTCCAAACACTTAAATCGAGTAATTTAACGTACAGCGGTACTGAGGCTGATGCTATTTATAGTTATGATGGTAAAGGATATCGTGAGGGCATCATGGTAAGAGAATTAACGCCAAAAGAGATAGCGAATAAACATAAATTATTTGCGGAAGTAATAGAGTTCTTTACTATGTACAAGCCTTATTCTGGATATAAACCTATCCAATATGCCACTGTATGGAATGATGCTACTCCAGCTATTTATATGGAAGTAGAACGATCTGCATCGAAAATGTATATTCAATCGCTATATGATGATAAATATTTATATACCCACTTTATAATGACAGACTTAGATATTAAAATTCCATCAAAAGAATTAAGGGATGTTGTTCAATATGCTGAAAATTCAAATGATAAAGAACAATATTCAAAACGAATGGCTGGTATGAGTGCTATACCAAAGGGAATGTATGAAAGGTCAACTGTTAAATAAGCTAGAAAATCATGAATCGTAATAATTTTATTAACTATTTACGACAAGAATACATATGTGATATCGATTATCCATGGGAAAAATATCCTGACTATGTAGTAATCATACGTAGAGATAATCAAAAATGGTTTGCTGGTATCTTTACTATTAGAGGGCATCAAGTAGGTTTAGATATAAATGAACCTATGGATGTAGTCAATCTAAAATGCGAACCTGATTTAATTCCTACCCTAATTCGTGAAAGTGGAATCTACCCTGTGTATCATATGAATAAACAACACTGGATCTCGGTGGATATTGAAAGATATGAAGATATAGAGAAACTTAAAATGCTAGTGGATATGAGCTATCAGTTGGTGGGGAAGAAGTAACTAGTTAATGTATGTAGATTAAATTTGTTTTAAATATAAGAGAGCCAGTAGTGCTATAGAAATAGCAGTACTGGCTCTCTGTTTTGTTATTTATCTAGCTTGAGATTAAGTTTATCTATATTAGAATTTGTTTTATCGGCCGCTAGTGGTTGTTCGGATAGAACAACTTGAGGTTCGTTGTAAGTATAGCTCAATTGATGATTATATGCTAGTTTAAAATAGTTAGATAGCTCTTTATTGGTACAGTAAATATAACAGCCCTTTTGGCCTCGTGTCATTAATGTTCGGTAGGTATTTTTCACAATCTCATTAGCAATATGTTGTGCTTCTTCAGGATTTTCCTTTAAAAGTTTTTTGATACCTTTGATAGACTGATCTGTTTTAGCACGTTTATTAATATCTACGATGAGTTTGCCATTTTCATAACGTAAATCGTCGCCGATAATTACACCTACATACTCAAACTCAAGTCCTTGGGTTGTATGAATGCATCCAGCCTCATTGATAGAGTCAGGATCAATAGCATATGTATCAGAGTTACCTAGATTCCAACTGATTCCAAAATTATGTTCTGGTATTTGGATATCTTTTACGAGAGATGTCATGCGACCTTCTTTAGGCCAGTCCCAACAATAACCTGCTAGAACTCGAGATTTATTGTTTATTTCATTTTTTGCTTTTATAGCATCATACATTTCATGAGGGTTATCAAAGATTTTAAAATCATAATCACCTTCAAATCCGTCGTAGTTAGCTGTTTCAGCAATTTGTAGTACATTATCAAGCCATGCTAAATAGCCATCTGAGCCATTACAACGGAATTGAGATTCTAGTACACCTTCATATATTAGTGAATTTTGCTCTTGTGCAAAGTTTCGGATTTTATCAATTGTACCAGCATCATTAAAGGTAACACGTTGGTTTCTATCGATAAAGAATACACTAAAAAGAGAGGCATTAATGATTTCCTTGATTTGATCTTCACCTTGATTTTGGAACATACCAGATTTTTTACGTAATCGATGAGCTTCATCAACAATTGCAATTTGAAGTTCGTTCTTTTTCCTTGTATGAAAGGTACCACTACTTTGAAATAGTGCTTTAATTTCAGATTTTTTATAACCTTGTTGCAGCATGGCGCTGTATACATTTCGTGGAGCAGCATTTGAAGTAATATACTGTGCCATATAACCATTATGAATACATTCTGCTAATAAGTTGATTGCTACTACACTTTTACCAGTACCAGGACCACCACGAACTATATACACCGTTTTTTGATTACTTTTAATAGCATCAAGAGCCGCTTTTTTTATTTGTTCAAACTCTACCTTTTGGTCATCAATAAGAACAAATTCCTTATTGCCTTTTAGCATATTTAAAATAGAATCTTGAAGTGATTTTGATGGTCTCAACTTACCATGTTCAATGGACTCCATGATATTTGTAGTATCAGGCTTTGGAATATAGGTTTTGATAAAGTTACGTAAGCTATCCATTTGGCCTAGTGTGAACATCGGAGAGCTATTTAATATATCATTATAGATAGGATCACGGAGCTCAGGGGAGATGCTTTCATCAAAATTATGTAAAAAAGCACATGGGTGTAACTTAATAGGTCGATTCTGCACATCCTCATTGAAGTTTTCAATAAGACTACAATAGGACCAAGCTTGATAGGAAGGGTGGGTTACTTCACGGATTCCACCGCCAAGGTAGGTAGATACAATATTATCCTTATCTGTTACCTTGAAAGCTTCGCCCCATTGTTTAAGCTCAACAATAACTACATGTTCTTTATCTTGTTGATCTAATCCTGTAATAATAAAGTCTACTCGTTTTTGGGTATTTGGAACAATATATTCGATGGCAACACCAGCTAAGTCTGGTATAGCAAAATCACGCATAACATTAGCCATATAAGATAAAGACGTTTGCCATGAATGAATTTCAGATTCGCCAACACGGCGATATTTTTCTGTTAATGTTTGATGTAGTTTTTTTACCAAGATACCCTGTTCGAAATCTTGGATAAAAGATTGTTTTGTAGAAGAGTAGATAATCATATTGTAACCTAGAAATTTAAAATGAAGGAAAATTCATGAATTTTGTTGAATAATAATATTATAGCATTTTTTATAAAATGATATTTGATACGGGTTAAAATACATAATGAATTAATATATAATTCATCTATTCAATGTTGACGATAATAATTGTTTTGATGGAGAGGCTAAATGAAATTTTCTTCGATAAGAATTAAGAATTTTAGAAATTTTGATGATATTGACATTGAGCTATCTAATAAGAACGTATTTTTTGGGCTTAATGATGTTGGAAAAACGAATTTCTTATATGCTTTAAGATTTCTATTTGATCGCAATATTAGAAAAAATGGATTTATAGATAGTGATTTTTATCAGAAAAACATTAAACATGATATTGAAATTATTGTTGAAGTGGATATATCAGATATAGAAAATGATGCATCTAAACTAATTCGTTCTATCGTAAAAGGTGCGTTACGTAGTGGTGACAATTCATTATACATAAAACTAAAGGCTAGTTATAATGATCAACTTCAATACGGAGAGCCTGAATTAATGTGGGCTGGGAATGAAAAGAATTATGAGAATATAAAACAGATTGGTACATTTACTGATTTAGATAAAATTTTTAATGTTATATATATAGATGCATATGTAAATTTACAAGAGTTATTTAGTCGTAGTTTGCGTTACATATTACCAGATGCTTCCGAAATGGATTCTGATATTCATAAATTAATTGATGAAGATATTAAATCTCTTAATGAGCATATTTCATCATTATCTAATATTAAAAGTATTGAAGAAGACTTGACACCAATATTTAACTTGTATCAAGGAAAAGAACATAAGATTTCTTTAAAGTCTGAGGTTTCAGTTAATGGATACTATTCAAACCTTACACCATATATAGAAGGACCAGATAGCCAGGAGATATATCCAACAGCTGGAGAGGGGCGGCGTAAGCTTCTTGCGTATGCATTATATAAATTGTTAATGCGAAAAGATGAAGGGAAAAAGATAAATTTATTTCTTTTGGAAGAGCCAGAGAATCACTTACATAAAGGAATGCAACTTTCCTTATCTAATGTGATTTTTAATGATAATACATATGAATATCTATTTGTTACAACCCATAGCCCTTTTATTCTTTATGAAATGAATGATGTGAATTTGGTAAGAATTTATAATTTGGGTAATATAAGTAGTAAAAGTTATATTTATAAAGTTCCTTCTGAATTTGAGAAGTCGAGAAAACTTTTAAATAGTTTTTTAGCTGAGGCTATATTTGCTAATAGAGTACTATTAGTTGAAGGCCCTTCAGAGGAATTACTTTTTAATAAAGTTTTGTTAACTATTAAATCTAACTATGAAGCGTTAGGATTATATATTCTTCCGGTTCGAGGGATATATTTTGATAAATTCATTGATGTATTAAAACCATTAGGCATTACCTGTATTGTTAAAACAGATAATGATATTAATGCAATACCAAAGAAGAAGAATCAGTATCTACCAGCTGGTTTTAAGCGTTGTAATAAATTGTTAGGAAAAACTATGCTACCAGAAAGAGAATTAACGCAAAAAAGTATTAAACAGCAGAAGAAAATATATAAAGAGAATATAGCTATTATAAAGCAAATGAATGACTCAAATATATTTATATCAGAGATTGATTTAGAGCATGACTTACAGTCTACATTAAAACCTAAGCGATTTAAAGAACTAGTAAATCATGATAGTCCAGTTAAATATTTACAAGATAAAAAACAAATTCATATGGTTGAATTCATTAATAAATTAAGCAAAAGTGATTGTGAAGTGATTTATAATTCATCGTTATTTTTATGTTTAAAGGCATTAACAAATGAGAATATATGATTTGACTGAAGAACAAATTGCGATAATAAAAGATCCAAGTAGTATTGTAGTATCTGCTAGTGCTGGCACAGGTAAAACTTTTGTTATTACTCAAAAAATTGAATATGAGATTCAATTAAATCGAGGTTTTAAAAAATTAGCTGCATTGACATTTACAAATAAGGCGGCGGATGAACTTAATAGTCGGTTAAAAAAAAACAATGAAGGAAATTTTATAGGCACTATTCATAATTTTGTACTTTATGAAATTATCAACCCTTTTTTTAAAGATGTATATGATTTAAAGTATGAAGGAGAAGTTTCTTATAGTACTACTCTTAAATTTCTTACAATTAAGGATGGAATAAATAAACTTTCTGAATTGGGTCAGGTGGGAAATTATTATGATAATAAAAAATCTTTTATCTTTGAATTAGCATTGTCAATTATAAAGAATTCAGAGGCTTGCCAACTATTTTTAAAGTCAAAATATTATAAAATTTTTATTGATGAATATCAAGATTGTGATGTTAGTATGCATAATCTCTTCTTGTATATACTAGAAAAGTTAAATATTTTATTGATTATTGTTGGAGATGAAAAACAATCAATATACAATTGGAGAGGTGCTAACCCCACATTATTCAAATCACTTTTAACTTCAGATAAATTAAATAAATACAGGTTATCTACTAATTTTAGATCTGATCCTTCAATTCAAAATTATGCAAATTTAATATTTGGATATAAAGTAAATTCTTATAGAGAAACTGAAAGTAATAATGTTTTATTTATGGTAGTAGATACGGTAAATAATGTTGATTTAAATGTCTTAGATTATATTGACAATAATGCCTCATTAGCCATTTTGACTCGTAAAAATGATATAGTAAAAATAATTGGTAGTAATCTTAATAAAAATGGTATCAAATGTGCTATAATTCAAAAATCTCCAATTGAGTATATTCAAAATAAGGATAGTAATATATATTTATCAATTGCAAAATATATAATTATTAAGAACTATTCCGAGTATGACTTTTCTCGAGATATTGATTTAGATAATAAATATAAAGAGGTATCGCTCGAAGAGTTGAAAATGCATTTAAAGAAATTTAATAAAATAGATGGTAAAATGCTTAAAAAAGTGGTTTGCTCGATAGTAAAGTTATTTAACTTAGCGTTTAACGAAGAACTATATTCCAAGTTAGAAGAAACTCTAAATAATAATATATTCCATTATGGTTTTAACATTGACCAATATCAAAATGTTGTCATGACAATACATGCTGCTAAGGGGTTAGAGTATGAACAAGTTATATTATTTGCTGCTGATTTTGACTTTACTAGCCCTGAAAATAGAGAATTACATTATGTTGCCTCTACCAGAGCCAAATCAAAACTGATAATTATTGCCAATAATGATTGTAATAGTAATAAATTCTGGACATATTTAAATAATCGAGCTGAAATAGAAGGAGTTGAATTAGATAAAATAATAAAAAGAGTTAATTTAAATCTATAAAGGTAATGTTATTTATATAATTTGTTATGTATACTCTCAATACAGATATTTTTTTACTAAGTTCAATATAATTCAACTTAAAGTGATATATAAATAGTGGAATATTTCATTTTTATTATGAACACTCATACATCAGAAGTTAAGTCTCTAACTGGCAAGTTATCTTCGATTGTGGTAAAAGCTAGTATTCCTATAAATGGGTATTAAACGTATAGTAAAGGTGATTGACTAAAAGAGACCACTATATTTTGGTACATGATAGCAAAAATAACTTTAAATTGACTACACTTAATTGCAGTTTAGTTGGTGAATTTAAATAAGAAGATGGAGAAACTAATATTGGATTTAAAAGTATAGATACTAAAAGATTACAGAAGCTTTAAAATAGAGGTGATACATTAAGAGTTCTTGTTTTTTCATCTTTAAGAAACAGTCTGACTTTACGGTTGGACTGTTTTTATTTATTTTCATGAAATCTCTTTATTCAACCTGTATAATACTTTCATTAGTCTAATGAGAGGGTAGATATAGATGAGAGATACTGCAAAGCAAATTATAAATTATTGGTATTCACTTGAGTGTTTGCAACCGAAAGAGGTTCCTAAGTATAAAGTAATTCCTAAGAAGTATGTAAAAGAGCTCGTGTTTACTACTGAAAATGATAGAACTACAATTTATCAACAGTCAGTAATTAATCCTTTTTGGAAAAATTCACATGTTTCTACGTATGTAGTACCGGTACCAAATTATTCTTATAATTATTCTATTATTGATGAGATTAAAAGTTTTAAGGATAAAAAGGACTATGTGTTAGATGATGAACATGCTGTTCTTTTGGGTGTAGTTAAAGGTACTGAAGTATTAGAAGCTTTCATTGAGAAATTAGGTATTGAACACCCTGAAAAACCATATTTAGGAAATGTGTATAGTGCATCATTTATTACTGATGTAGATGGATTCTATAAAGAAGGTAGTCTACAAATTGCTCCATTTATATGGGTGATTTACCAGATGATGTTTCAGCCAGATGTAGAGTTTAAAGATATTAAACTCGATGGGTGGGATGAGGTTGTTAAAGACATCGAGAAAGGTTTTAATCTCCCTGAGGAAAAGGTATCCCTTGATAAGGCTGCACGTGAGATTAATGCATATCTACAAGAGCATATTTTGAAGCCTATGGGTGTTACTATGTTCCGTGCTGGTGATGTTTATGGTTACTGTGGTTTTACGGCAGAGGAAATCCAGCTTGTTAAGGCTGAGACAATGCCTATTAATGATTTAAAATCTAGCTTTTTCCTTGATGATCTACATTTAGTGTTACATCATATTGATACATTAAAGGATAATGATAAGGTATTGTCTTATATTAATAGTCTTAATCAAGATATTGAGCATTATGATTTGTTGAAAGATATAGATCAAATGCGTAAGTGGTATAACCCAAAGGTTTTACCTTATGGTAGATGGCCTTCAAAGTTTAACTTATCTTTTATGCAGCAAATTGCTGTTAATATTGCTAAGGAGAATCCTAAAGATATCTTTTCTGTTAATGGCCCTCCAGGTACAGGCAAAACTACGTTATTGAAGGATATAATTGCTAGTAATATTGTTGAGCGTGCTGCTAAGTTTTGTGAAAGCAATCATGTAAACGATATATTCGAAAAGATTATGGGCCGAGATGGTAAATCCTTTTACTATACTATACCTAGTGATATTGCCATATATGGTATGTTGGTGCTTTCATCAAACAACAAGGCTGTTGAAAATATTACCTTAGAATTACCGAATATCTCTTCTGTGGAAGAGGGAACCAATGGCTCTACCTTGTTTAATCCTGATTCGAGTAATCAACAGGTTGATTTATCTTACTTTGCTGAGGATAAGAATTATGAATATGTTAAATCTAATGAGGTATATTTTACGTTTTTAGCTGATCGTTTAGTAAAGAGTAATGAACAATGGGGATTAATTTCTGCTAGACTTGGTAAGAAAGCTAACATTACTAACTTTATGTCTGTATTAAATGTATTATCTTCAGATATGTCCTCTATTATGCGTATACCTAATGTTCAAGATGCTTTTGAAAGTGCTAAAAAACAGTTTCAGGAACAATATGACCTTGTAAAAGCATTATTTAGTTATGTAACAACATATGAAGATAATATCAAATTAGTTCAGGAGCTAAAATTTAAAATTGATGAATTACAAGAGGAAATTCATACAATCGATGAAGAATTAAGTGAATATGATACCTTAGACGATGATTTATTGAAGTTGATTGAGCATAAAAATAGTATTGAAACTAAATTAATAGAGTATAACAATCAACGATCTATTTTTGATAAGCTGTGGCACGCTACTAATTGGTCTATTTTAAAAGCTATGGGTAACCCTACATTGTTATCGGTAATTGAAGAGGAGACTACAAAGCTTCAAACTATTAAGGGTCAATTGGATGCATTATACCAATTGGTCAATGAACGTGAATCCATAATTAATACAAAAGATGGCTTATTATCTGATATTAAAAATCTTGATGGTACTGTTCAAGGTGTAGAGAGAACACAGCAAGAGATTTTAGGTACATTAAAATCTAGTGGTAAAGATACGATACATTGCTTTGATGATATAGCATCGAAGTTAATGTCATCTGATGAGGAACGCGCAGAGGCACACACTGCGTTCTTATATGTGTGTAACTATTTAAATGAAAGTAGAGAACGCTTATTGTATGATGCCTTACAAGTACAAAAGACTATCGTTATGAGTGATGCTTTTAGAAACAATATGCAATTACTTAGTAAGTATTGGGGTTCATTAAATGAAAAGAAAAATCTACAGAAAAACTTTAACCTTGATGTGATTTTCCCTGCATTACTTAATTCTTTGATGATTGCTGTACCTGTTATTTCTTCTACTTTTGCTGCTGTGGAGAGATTCTTGATTAACTGTAAATCTGGAAGCTCGTTAGGTACTATCATTATTGATGAAGCAGGACAAGCGTCACCTCATATGCTTGTAGGTGCATTGTTCCGTGCGCAAAAGGCAATAGTAGTTGGTGATCCAAAACAGATTGAACCAGTACAAACTGTACAAGATTTGTTTGTAGAAAGAATTGGCGGCGAAGGTATTGGTAAATATCGGAGTAAAGAGCTATCTGTACAAAGCTTAGCTGATGCACAAAATCCATTTGCAGGCATCATCAAAAACCTTGATGGGTCTGAGTCGTGGGTAGGGTGTCCGCTTGTTATTCATAGACGCTGTAAAGACCCGATGTTTACAGTTGCCAATGAGTTATCTTATGGTGGATTCATGATTAATAAGACCATGAATCCCAAAGACCCTATTGAGCCATGTAAAGAGAGCTGTTGGATAACATATGATGCAAGTAATATTGGTTCAAGCACTGGTAAAGATAGATATATACAAATACAAGGTCAAATTGCATTTGAATTAATTCAAAAGTTACGAGCAAGAAATACGAAGTTTAAAGATATATTTATCATTACACCGTTTAGCACTGTTGCATATGGCTTTAAAAAGTATATGGAATCAATTAGTAATGATATCGTCAACTGGACAGATAAAGATAATAAGAGCAGTTGGTTAAAGGATAATATCGGAACTGTTCATACTTTCCAAGGAAAAGAAGCTAAAGTAGTTATTTATATGCTGGGCTGCCAAAGTGATGGTTCTGCTAATGGCGCAATTAAATGGGTTAATGCAAATAATGTAAATGTAGCTTTTACAAGAGCAAAAGAATATGTATATGTTATTGGTGATGCTACTAAATGGGCAGAACTTAATAAAAATCTAGCATTCGCTCAAAGATATTTACCTGTTTATACTTTAGAGGATATATAAAAAATATTAGCTGAAGACGATACTTATAAATGACGAATATATTAAAGGTTATAACAATAAAACAGGAAAAGAAATCCTTAGATTTCTTTCCCTGTTTAAATATGATATAATTTATATCAAAGTGAGGCATAAATGGTTTGGTCGCCAGACTTCGCTTCTAGAATTTAATGTTGAAGAAACGGTCTGACTTCTATGTCGGGCCTTTTTTCATACCACGATTAGAAAGCTAGCTTTTGCTAGAGGACAATCACTTTGCTGCCATGATAATGGTCGCTACAAGTATGCCAAAGGAAATCATCAATGATAACACTTTGAATGTACTCATATTGATCACCGCCAATCTCTAGAAGATTAGCAAAGGCTGGACCCATTCAGAGGCCTCAAGTTCAATATAATGTTGTGAATAATAAAAGTAAATAGATTAGAGGTTCCTAATAGTCACCTAGGTGACCAATAGGAACCTTTTACATTTTGTAATCGTATTCATAATTGTGTTCTTATTATGTTACAATACAGTTAAAATTACTATTTTATGGAGAGATGTATATGTTAAAACGTTTATTATTAAGTGCTATTGTATTGAGTTCAATTTGTGTATCTTGTCATGCAATAGATGTAGACCTACCTGGTGCAAACTCCAAAATACCTGAAGATGAGTATAAAGATTATGTATATCTTAGTCCTAAAATTGCATTGGAGCAAATTGCTAGTACACAGGCTATGATTAATCAAATTAAAGCTGATGGTACTTTTGAAAAATTAAAAGAATGGCGTAAGATATCTGATGATGCTGAATTGGAGAAAACGTTACGCCATGATTTTAAGCAGTTTATGACGCCAATAGATGGACAAACAGAAATAATAGAACATACAGAAAATAGTGGGATACAGCTCACAGTTCCATTTTCAAGTATATTTAAGATTCAAAATAGTGAACATAACTATACCTTAGAAGGTCTTACTGGCAGTACATATGTCGCTAGAGATTATAATGTTGTTGAAAAAGGTGGTTCTGAAAGAACATTTATTTATAAAAAATTAGATAATACAAAATATTGGAATCTAAACGTTACTAATTTGGATAAATCAAATCAAGGTACTATAGTAGGCATTACTTTTACAAGCAAAGATAATCCTAATACTAGTCATAGTATTGGTACGTATGTTGCAGGATCTGAATCAGAGTCAGAACGTAATATAAAAGCCAATAGAATTCTTGCAAATTATGTATTGCCTTCGATACGTTCCTTGAATAGACTTAACGAATTTTCTACTATTACGATGTCGAAGAATTTACAGTATCGGATACTAAATGGTTCAACTCGTACAGAATCGACAGATAAGGACAGTATATATAGATCTAAATCTTATACTGTAACGCATAAAGGACCACATGGAGTAAATCAAGTCCTTCAGATGATTCCACTACATGATAAGCAACAGCATTTTTTATTGAATGCAAAACCAGATGATCCATATAACTTTGAGACCCATATTGAGTATATTAATTCTTTATATGGTCATACCTTAAATAAAAAGATTAGATTGTCTCGGATTAGTAAAAGCTTCGTCTGGTTTGATGGTATTCCGGGGTTATTATTGGATTATGAATTATCTAATGGAGAGGGTAGATTAGAATTTATAACACACGATAAAGACTATGAATATCGTCATATTGTTTCATATCGAGTAAATGGCTATTATACTTTGGAGCAACTAAAAAATATGTTGTTAGATGTAAAGTTGTTAAATACTGGAGATATGTATAATAGAGATATTGACTTATTTAATCTAAGATTAAAGTCTTAGCTTATCTTGAATTGCAATAAGTAATAAAATAGTAGAGCCTAATAAACATATATATGTCTATTTGGCGCACAATGATAACAGGGAAAGAAATAATACGATTTTTTTCCCTGTTTAGATATGATATAATTTATATCAAAGTGAGGCATAAATGGTTTGGTCGCCAGACTTCGCTTCTAGAATTTAATGTTGAAGAAACGGTCTGACTTCTATGTCGGGCCTTTTTTCATACCACGATTAGAAAGCTAGCTTTTGCTAGAGGTCAATCCCTTTGCTGCCATGATAATGGTCGCCACAAGTATGCCAAAGGAAATCATCAACGATAACACTTTGAATGTACTCATATTGATCACTGCCAATCTCTAGAAGATTAGCAAAGGCTGGACCCATTTAGAGGCCTCAAGTTCAATATAATGTTGTGAATAATAAAAGTAAATAGATTAGAGGTTCCTAATAGTCACCTAGGTGATCAATAGGAACCTCTTTCGTTTTGTAATTAGTTCGGGGGATTTAACAGTATCTTTTATGCAGACCTCGTTTGCCGTATATTTTTAAGATTATAGCAATAATTGTATTTAATACGAATAGAAGAGCAAAGCATACTAAGGCTGTAGTATATCCATATCCTGCTTCGTGAAAGTATGACACGAGCATAGGACCAACTATACCAGCTAATCCCCAAGCGGTTAGAATGCGGCCATGAATAGTGGAGAGTTGGCGTATGCCATAGAGGTCTGCAAGATATGCTGGCATACAGGCGAATCCGCCGCCATAGCAGGTGATAATGAGAAGAATTAAAACTTGGAATGTTAGAGCATTATTGGTTTCGGCAAGTACGTAGAATGCGATGATTTGTATAATAAAGAATAGTATGTAAGTTTGTGCACGGCCAAAGTAGTCGGAGATAGTGGACCATGCAATGCGACCTCCACCATTGAAGATACCGATGATACCAACTAGTGATGCAGCTGCTGCAGGTGTCATACCAATGGTTTCTTGTGCCATAGGGGATGCTAAGGATAGAAGACCTATACCACAGGTAATATTAATAAAGAAAATCCACCAAAGGGCACCAAATTGCCAAGTTTTCATAGCATCATTAGCTAGCATACCATGGTTGTGAACGTACATAGTGGATTTATCTTTCGTAGTTCGAGGTGGTTGTTTTTGTTGAGGTGCTTTCAAATAGAGCGAAGAGGCGCCCATAACCACTAGATAGATTACACCGAGGATAATGAAGTTATTTACTAATCCCACTTGAGCTACGAGGAATTGCATAAGTGGTCCTGCAATGAGTGAAGCAAATCCAAAACCCATAATGGCTAACCCGGTGGCAAATCCTGGGCGATTTGGAAAGTATTTTACCAGTGTAGAAACTGGTGTTATATAACCAATACCTAGTCCGATACCACCGATGATACCATAGAATAGATAGAGTAAGGTAAGATTATGGACACTAAGTGCATAAGCAGTACCTAATAGGCCTGCCACCCAGAATAACATAGCAAGAAGGCCGCTTTTTTTAGGACCTATTTTTTCTGCAAAGGATCCTAAAAAGCCTGCAGACAGTCCAAGCATCAGGATAGCTAGGGAGAAGGTCCATGTTGTTTGAGACATAGTAAATCCCATATATGCCATAATAGGTCGTGTGAGCACGCTCCATGCGTACACACTACCGATGGATATATGCAGACCAATGGCAGCTAGTGCAATAAGCCAACGATTTCTCATAAGAAAACTCCTTTCATATAGGTGAGATGATTAAAACTTTGTACAGTATTATTTGCTACAAGAAAATAAAAAAAGACCGCCTGAACAAAAGCTTGCCCAGACGGTCGGCTATCACACGATGTGCGCTACTGTGCATGTAGTCAATTCTACGAATCCGTCAGCCCAGTAGTAATATATTATAAATATAGCAATTAAGAGGATATCTTGTCGATGATATAAGTCACTATCGTATACACCATAAACATTTATTATTGAAAATAAGGAAAGGAATCCTTCGATTCCTTTCTCTCTTTAGATATGATATAATTTATATCAAAGTGAGGTATAAATGGTTTGGTCGCCAGACTTCGCTTCTAATAAGAAAAATTGAAGAAACGGTCTGACTTCTATGTCGGGCCTTTTTTCATGCCTTCAATCACCATTTTCATCAATGTATTCTTATTATGTTACAATACAGTTAATATTAGTGTTCAATGGGGGATGTGTGTATGAAACGTTATATTACACTACTTAGTTTAGGATTGTGTTTAGCCATACCAATGCTTTCACAAGCTAGCGATATTAAACCTCTTATGCATGTTACGAATGTACATAATGGTCAATATGATACGGCATTAGATGCTATTACAGATACAAAGTTTTATGGACCGTATCAATTCCGAGTATTAAAGAATGCTATCGAAACACAGGGTGAAACGAAGGACATTGATGGTAGGGCGTTTAGAACCTCTGATGGGATATTTATGCATGTAAAGGCTAGATCTATCGATAGTACGAGTTCCACGTTAGATGCTGAGGTTAATGAGATTGTTAAAGATAGGACGGTTCCTGAACCTACAGTTAAGATGGTATTGCCTGTTAAGCATGATGTAATAGAGGTCAATAATGATGGTGTGCGTAGTTTGCTAGCCGAATTTATGTATGGCTGGCCATTACATAATAGGACGGATATGGTATTAGTTACTGATTATGAAGATACTCGTTACTATTATAATTTGCAGTTTTATAGAGACAAGCTACCTGAAGGTATTCGCATTGAGCAGTTGCGCCAAATGATTATGGATGCGCAGTTCAGTTATAAATAAGTGATATCTAATTAGCACAATATAGTTATAAATAAAAGAGGTTCCTAATGGTCACAGTAGTGACTTATAGGAACCTCTTTTGTCGGGCAAGTAATTTATATGAATTTGTTATAAGGTTATATTACTTATAAGTGTGTTTTTTTATTCGTGGTGGTTTTATATGTTTTACAATTACGATAGATATAGCAATTGTAAAAGCTATCAAAAAGGATTCTTTTGCGAAGCTAATGGCAATAGTTTCTTGTCCCATTAGCATATAATAAATGGATCGATAAAAGCTGAGCCCTGGTAGTAAAGGGAATAAGCTAGTCATTAGGAAAACTATAGCAGGGCATTTCCGTTTAACAGCCAATATTCTTGATGCTATGGCGATGATAAAACCACTGATGAATATGGAGAGCATAACATTAGACTGTAGTGAAGATAATGTTAAGAACAAGAACCATGAGATGAATCCTAATATTGTACAATCGATAAAATGTTGTTTAGCTACACGGAATAAGATTGCAAATGCTGTAGTACCAATACCAGCCATTATACTACGCATAAACATAGAGGTTAAGGAATTAGTATCTAAATTAGAGGTATAAAGAGGAATCATTTGTGTGTTGAAGAGTAGTGATTGTACTACTGCGACTCCTACAGCCATTGAAATACAGGTAAGTAATGCGCCCATCATAAGGGTTATTCCTGTATTATAGTTATTCTGGCTATACTCTCTAATAGCATTGACGAAAGGAACTCCGGGAACAATGTCAATCATGGCTCCTAGTAATATAACTGATAGGTTGGAGCCTAATTCAAAGTGGATAAAGAGATTACCCAATAAGGCTATTAGAATACTACCTAAAATGGTAATCAATACATCAGAGCTAAGTATGCGTTTGATGGTACACATATAGACGCCTAATATTAAGCCTATAATACCTGCAATTATAGAGTCTGTTATAGAACTACCAATTGCATAGCTAAAGCCCGAAGCTCCTAACGTATAAGCTACTAATCTCCAAAAAAAAGAATAGTCTGACATGGTATCAATTTGATTAAGTTCACTTTCAATCTCCTCAATAGTAATATTTTTTTGTGTGATACGTCGGGAGAGAGCATTAACAGATTCAATTTTACTGAGGTTAATATCGACTTCAGGAACGTTATAAATACGAGTAATTTCAGTTCCATCAGCTTTCTTAGCAGTCGCAAAAATGCCTCTATTGGATACGTAGGCTTCTAAATCTTTAAAATTCATAGCTCTTGCTATGTAGTTCATAGTATCCTCTGTACGACTGATTTCGGCGCCACTGCTAAGTAGTATTTTTCCAGCTTTTAGTATAATTTCTAATTCCACACCTGTCATTATTTCCTCGTTATTCATTTTACTTCATTGTTATTTATATTGGACTTTTTGATAGGTCTATCTTTAGAAGATTCAGTTGATTTTGATTCTTCCTGTTGTTCTTGTAGAATATTGATATTTTGATGTATAACTTCTTCGTCTATTGAGAGATGCTCTTCCACATAGTCTTTTAGCTCTTGAACTGTTTCCGTATTTGAAAGTATTTCTTTTGCTTCATTATGAATATCTTCTTTAAGAGATTTTGTATCTGCTTGACTAATATCACCTAATGTATGGAATAGTTCACGTTCTTTTTCTGAAAGATTTTTGTGAGGACTATGTTTTTTTAATGATAAATGGAGCATCTTTCTTCGGAAGAGTTTTTCCATAATGATATCTTTACGATCACGGAGCCAGCCATAAATAAGAATAATTAGGAGTAATAGTCCCATATAACCGAGAATTGGGTAGAGGATACTAATCAAATCTTTAAAACCAAAGAAACTACATATATATCCTATGATTACTACAGAAATAATAACAATTCTCATTCTTTTTGTACTGCCGTTGGCAAAACGTCTAGCAATAGAATAAAAAAGAGAGAATGCTGTATTAAAAATAAGTGAAAAGACTGTGATTGCATATATATATGCTAGCCAAGGATGAATTTGATTGGCAATAGCAAGAATCGGCAAATCTGCATCTTTTACAGTATCTAGATTGGCAAAAATAGAGATAGCAGCTATAAAAACAACTAATCCGACTAATAGGCCGCCACGAGTGCCACCTTTTTCAGCAATACCAATACGAACAACAGAACCACCTAAAATAAAGGCCATAGAAACAGCTGTCATAGCACATAGAGAATAATAATTAATGACAGAAAACCATACATTGCTTGTGGCTGGTTTGATTGTGTGGGCTATAGTATCTAACGCAGCCCAATCATGACTTTTACCAATAAAAGAGTAACCTGTAATGATGAATATCATTACAATCATAATAGGTGTAAAAATACCTAGAACATTGGTAATTTTATCAAAGTCCATAAATGATACGGTTATGATTAAAAGTGAGCAAATTAATCCGCCAATCCAAAAAGGAAGTCCAAATTGTTGTTCTAAGTTTGATCCTGCACCGGCTATCATAACGAAGCCCATAATAAAACTACCAGCGATTAGTACAAAATCAAGTATTTTTGTAATAATAGGATGGGAAATCTGTGTAAAAACTTCTTCATGATTGTCTGCACGATAGTAGCTCCCCAAAGAAAGCATGATTTTACCAAATGCGGCATTTAATAGACCTAGTAATAGAACACCAATGAGACCTATTTGGCCAAAACTTATAAAATATTGTAGAAGATCTTGTCCACTCGAGAGTCCTGCACCTACAATAACACCTATGTAGGCAAATGCAATTTTCCATGATTGTTGCATTATATTTTCCTCCTTTCAAATACATATCTTAGTATATAAAATAATATTATATCATACTAATGATTCAATTGATGGAAATCTTACTGCCAATCTCTATAAGATTAGCTAAAAATGGACCCATTTATAGGCCTTAAGTTCAATACACTAACTATTGAATTGACGGCGTGTACATGTGAAAGTAATGCCTCATAGATGTAACATATATCACATTTTTAAGGCAATAGATTGGGGATAGTATCTATGCGTAAAAGGTATAATGTGAAAGTTGAAATAAATTTGAGAAAATAAAAGAAAAACCGCAGAAAATGAGAATTCAAATGTTTTAATTCTCATTTTTGTGCGGTTTTAAGATATAAATCGGTTATTTTATATGAATTTGTTATAGATTAATGATTATAATTTTGTACATTATTTATTTAAGTTTTCCACAATGCTTAGAATATCTTCTGCTTTACGAGCAATATGTGTTACGCCTAATTCTTGGTGGAGAGATTCTTCTCTAAATCCCCATGTAACACCAATGCATAGTAGTCCAGAGTTTTCCGCTGTTGCTACGTCTACTTCAGAATCACCAACATAGATAGATTCTTCTGGTGTAGAGCCTAGTTCTTTTAAGGCTTGTAGTACCATGTCTGGTGCTGGTTTGCGTTGTAAGCCAGGTCTTTCACCGATGGCAACAGGTAAGCGATCACCAAAGTATTCTTTATTTAGAGGTGTAACACCTTCTTGGATTTTGTTAGATACGATGGCCAATTTATAACCTTGTTCACGTAATACATCAAGCATATCTAGGATGCCTGGGTAAGGAGCTGTTGTGTCTTTTAAATGCTCACCATAGTATGCTTTGAATTCCTCAATGTATGGTTCTAATTCATCATCTGCTACAGAACTTGGTAAACATTGACGTATTAAGTACGTTACTGCATTGCCAAGAGCTGCTTTTACTTCTGCTAGTGATTTTTCAGGGAAGTTATGTGTACGTAGTACATAATTTACAGCATTCGCTAAATCTGTAGCCGTATCGAGCAATGTGCCGTCACAATCAAAAACGATGGTTGTATATTTCATGGGAACCTCCAGTACGAAATCTATATGTACTTTATAAGTATAAGATAAATAGGGAGAAAATCAAGTGAATAGGCTCATGACCTATAAATTATGTTACAATAGTAGCAGTACTAATTACAGTGTATAGGAGGCGTAGTATGACTGAAATACAAGCTCTTTTATTGATAAAATCTATTCTTGAGTCCGCAGATATTCATGGTATTGAAAACATTTTGGCTGAGGATTGCGAATACATGTCCACAGGGCGTGGTATTATTGGCCGCAATCGTAATGAAAGTATTGAGTTTTTATCCTCTATGACTGAGTCTATTAAGGCTGATAATGTGCCTGTTACGTGCAAGGTGATGCATATTACCGATGTGTACGAGGAGGATGCGCTATTCCATGAGGGCCGTCATGGTTTGACTGTTTCTTATGAAAGCGGCGATAACTATGTGTACATGATTTTTGTAGATGTAAATGATGAGGGGCTCGTAGACCGCATTGTATCTAGTCAGGAAAACTATAGTATTGAGTATGATGATCTTCGTTTTGGCGATGATGAAAGCGAGTATGCTTTTATTTCTGCACCAACTACTGTGAAAGATTGGATTACAGCCCTCAGCATGTGGCTTGAAACCGCGAATGTTGATGTGGATGATTTTTATCAGTACATCGATGAAGACACACGTGTTGTATTCCAAAAGGGCGATGCTGAATCGATTACTCTTGAAAGTGGCCTTGATGTAGAAGATTACTTTGATCAATTAATGAACCAACACTTTGATGCGGTGCCTCATATTATTCGCGATGAAGAAGATGGCCTTATTTTAACCTATGGGCCTATGAGTGCCATTGCAACCCTTAATGAAGAAGGCGCACTAGCCCTAATTAGTATCTATATCGACACACGCGACGAAGACGAAGCTACTGATGAAGTTGGCTATATCGAAGAAGAACTAACCAAGACAACAACTACTGAAGAAGAGTTATTATAAATAACTCTATCAGTAAAATGTACTATACTTATTCTAAATATATATGGTTAGTGAGATACTACCAGTTAAAACTATTATGTTTAGTCTAACTACATATGGTTAATGAGATACTACCAGTTAAAAGTATCATATTTAGTCTAAAAGTATATATAGTTAATGAGATACTACCAGTTAAAAGTATCATATTTAGTCTAAAAGTATATATAGTTAATGAGATACTACCAGTTAAAAGTATTATATTTAGTCTAGAAATGTAAAAAACTACCAGTTAATTTCACGTTGTAGTAGATCGACCTCCTGTTATTGAAGATAGGTTTATAAAACAACATGACTAACTGGTAGTTTTAAATTTAATTAGAAATAATTATTTTTAATTGGTAGTATCTCAAAAAAGGGTATATATGAGATGCGTGAAATTATTTTTAACTGGTAGTATCTCTAAAATAGATATATGTAAGAGAACCAAAAGCTTTTCTACATTTCATCATGGTCCTTAATGAGACCAGCTTTTTTCTTTTTCCAATAGGAGTAGTAGAATGGCAAGATTACAATACAGCCGCCTAGACCCCATAGTAATTGGTTAGTTTGTGCTTGGGCGAGCATCCATAGGGAGGTGCCGATCGCAATAACTGGGATTAAATAGCCACCAGGGATTGTATAAGATCGAGCTTTGTCTGCCCATTTACGACGGAAGATAATAACTGCTAAACATGTTGGTAAGTATTGTGTAAAACGAGATACTGCACTGATGGCTGCTAGTGTAGTAAAGGAACCAGACCATGCAAGTAATACACTGGCAATAGCAGTAACAATAGCTGCAACATATGGTGCATTGTAACGATTACGTTTAGCTAGAGCACTTGGTAACATACCGTCTTCAGCCATAGAGGTAGCCACACGAGGTGCATAGTAAGCCTCCGCAAAGTTGATACCACCCATAGAAATTAGTGTTCCTACTAATACAACGTACATGCCGATAGGACCTACAATTACGTTAAAAGCATCTTGGACTGGTGCTTTTGTATTAGCCAAGTCAGAGCCGAGTACACCGATAGATACGGCGAGGATTGCCATATATAGAACGGACACGAGAAGCATACACATGATAATAGCCCGTGGCAAATTCTTTTTAGGATTTTTCATATCCTCTGCAGCAATGGCAATAACTTCAAATCCTGTATAGGCAAAGAATAGAAGAACAGCAGCTTGTGCAAATGATCCATCCACATAAGTATCTTGCGGGAAGACTGGCGTAAAGTTAGCTCCATTTATAAAGAAAATGCCAATTGCAATGAATAGGGCAAGAGGAACTAACTTAGAAATAGTGATTAAGTTGTTAACGAATTTTGATACGTTAACACCAAAGATATTTACAATGGTAAGACCTACAATCAAGATAAATGAAATAACATCTTTTGCAAGATCACCACTTAACGCCGGTACTGCAGCACCTAATGCGGTAGCAAAGCCAACGGCCATGGCCGCCCAAGCAATAACGGTTACAATCCATTTTAGAACGCCTACTTCGAAGGCCCAAAAGTCACCTAATGCATGTTTTGCATATAGGTAAGGTCCGCCATTACGTGTAAATAGGCTTGCCGCTTCAGCAAAGCAAAGGGCGATACATCCTGCAATAACGGCATCAAATAATAGGACGCCTAAACTAGCGGAACCAATGATAGAATATGCTTTGTTTGGTAGTAGGAAAATACCTGTCCCTACAATACCATTGATGCCTAGGAGTACAATACTCCAGAAGCCAAATTTTCCTGTTTCTTTCATACTAAAACCTTCCTACTATTTAGTTATATTTTCTCGAGCTGCTGTTACAAAGGCAGCAAATAAACGTTTTGCATTTTCATCTGTTTCAGACATCATTTCTGGATGGAATTGGCAGGCTACTAACCAAGGATAGGAAGCGTCTTCTAATGCTTCTACAGTACCATCCTTAGCTCTTGCTACTACTTGTAAACCTTTACCAACATGTTTTACTGTTTGATGATGGTGGGAATTTGTAATCCATGTGGAGCGACCAATAGCACTAGCAAGCTTAGATTCAAATTCAATATCTACTGTATGAGTGCCAAGAGAAGGTGTTTGGTTTTGTGAATGTTTTATCGTACAGTTTTCATCATACTTTAAATCTTGGTATAGAGAACCACCACGATATACATTTAAAATTTGAATGCCTCGGCAAATACAAAAGATAGGAATCTGTTTTTCTTCTGCTGCTTTTAATAATGCAAAATCGAATTGATCTCGTTCAGGGAATACATCGCCTAGACCTTGCAATGGTTCCTCACCGTAATTTAGGGGAGATACATCATGGCCACCAGATAATAATAAGGCGTCAAGTTTTGCTACTGTTTCACGGGCTACGTCCAGATTTTTTGTAAATGGAATGATAACTGGAATGCCACCAGCCTCTTCGATAGAGCGTGGATAATCATGGTTTACATAAGAACGTAATAAATCTACGTAGGCACCGCCGCTATCTCGTAAGATATTGCCAGATACACCAATGAATGGTTTTGTCATAATATCACCTCGTATGTGTAAAAATTTGTACAATTAGTATAATTTAAGTATATCAAATATTCGTGAATAAATAATACTACTATTGCAATTAATTATAAAACTTATACATTCTAAAATATGTTAACATTGTTACATTTTCTAAAATTCATATTAGTTTTATAGGGATAATTATATTCGGTTTTATAGGCATAATTATATTCGTATATGTTTTGTTAAAAACATGGTATGATAGATTACGAATAAACTGTACGGGAGGTTTACTATGGTTTTTCTTACATCCTTACAGAGCATCATACCTATTGTATTGCTAATCTCGCTAGGATATATATTAAAAGGGCGAGGGATGTTTCATCCCATATTTAGTGGTAATCTATCTAGATTTATCATGTCTGTTGCGTTACCAGCCGGTGTATTTGTATCGGTATTGCATCATCTACATACATCGGATTTATGGGACCTTCGATATGGGATGCTAGCCGTTACATTAACCTATGTAATTGCATATATCGTTGCTTTTATCATGATGAAAGCACTAAAAGTACCTCGAGGTAGGCGTGGTATTTTCATAAATATGGTAGTTAATGATAACTGCTTATTTATTGGATTGCCAGTGCAAATCGCCCTCTTTGGTCAAGATGCGCTACCATATTTCTTGTTATATTATATCGGTAACACTATTTCAGTATGGATGGTAGGGGTATTCCTTATAGAGTTAGATCCATTGCCTAATGATGAATTAGGTTTTGATAATAGTAAAACTGATGGTATAAGTAATAGCACAGTAGATACAGAAACAAAGCGTAAGAAGTTTAAATTTGATTTGAAGAAGTTATTACCTCCACCATTGTTAGGGTTCTTTGTAGCATTGATATTCTTATTCTTCAAAATTCCTTTAGCACCAATTTTACATACTACATTGAATTACTTAGGAGATATGGTAACCCCATTATCCTTGATTTATATTGGTATTGTACTTCATGATGCGGGGCTAAAAAGTATGAGTCTCAATAAAGATTCCATTGGTGGTATTATCGGTCGTTTTGTAATTTCACCGATTATCATGTTCTGTGTCATTCTGGGCTTGCAATATGGCGCAGGTATCGTCCTAGAACCAATAGCAATCATTACCTTTGTTGTACAATCGGCGGGTCCCGTTATTGCAGTATTACCAATTGTAGCCAATGAATCGAAATCTGACTTGCCATTTGCTACAGGACTTGTCATGATTAGTACCATATTATTTGTGGTAGCTATACCAATTATTATGGAAATCCTAACTATGATAGGTATAACAGCATAAACAATAAAAAGGTCTGACTATAATGTCGGACCTTTCTTATTTACCTAAATATGTAAAAATGATAAACTATAAAATAAGTGTTAAAAGTATAAAATATCCTATTGCGTTTGAGGAGAGAATTATGAAGTTAAGGCGTTTACTAATATTAAGTTGTATTGGTGTTATAGGTGCAATGGGCATTTCTCAAGCCATTGAGGTTAATATTCCGGGAGCGCATCCAGATATTCCTAAAGAGGCCTATCAAGAATATCGTATTCAGGGGGACGTGGCAAAAAAAATTGATGACCGTCAAGCAAGGGAAGTAAAAAAATGGGCACAAAATCAACCAAATTATAATAATGAAAAATTAGCTGATGATATTTATAGATCACAAGAATTAGTGAGGGCGATTTATCAGTCTAAAACTGTATATATTATTACAGATAATGGGGCAGATATTAAATATACTAGTCCAAAAGAAAGTATATTAGGATGGTCTATTGATCCTAAACATTTTTCTAAATACCCTATTAAGAATGGTGGCATAACTTTGTCAGGAGTAGCTGATTATGGCTATGAAACAAGACCACAACCTAAAGGTTCTAAGTGGGAAAATACAAATGTTGAGTATGCAGACGTAAATAAATCTATTATACAGGATGTGATTAGAAAGAATTTAGAAAAAGAAAAGATAGTTCCTCGGTTTGTAGATGGAGGTGTTTTTACATATCCTGGTCTAGAGAAAGCAACTTGGGATGTAATAGGCTTAGATAATCATCATGTAGAGGGGACAATTAATTTTACGTTACCGAAAACACCGACTCTTTCTTATCATATAGGGCAATCCCTCAATAATGATATTATAAAAAATATTATTAAAGACGATACGCAACGTTCCATCTCGGACACAATGGGACCATTGGCTAATTTTGTGTTACCTTCGATTAAGCCGGCTAGTGATGTGTTGGAATATACTGATCCAGTACGTCTTGGACCTTATACATTCAGAGTATTAAAAAATAGTAAATTTAAGGAGCATGAAGTTATAGGTAAAGCGGATTATGATATCTATCAAGCAGGACGTATTAAGGCTGTATTGGGTAAGCAACCTTTAGCAGAAGGTCTTAGTGTTGAGAAAAAGAATATTCTATATAGTTATTTAAGAATGATTGTTGAAAATCATGGATTAAAAGGGCATAAACGATTACAATATGCTACAGTTTGGAATAATAGTGTACCTGCATTATACTTTGAAGCGGTTAAAGAAAATTCAACACTCTTTGGTATGGTATTATATGATAATCAAAATATATATACGTATTATTTATATAAACCACATGATGTTCATGTAAGTAATTATAAATTGCGTGATGTGATTCAATATGTAGATATTAAATCTAGTAAAGGGTTATTTGACAAGGCTACTGTAGGGATTGGTTTTACTCCGAATCGAATCCAATTTATGGAAGTACGTCCAGATAATAAAAAAGTTGTTAATGATAAAAAATAAGTAGCAATAAAAAATAATGTAATAGTTAGCGTAAAAAAGAGGTTTAACACTTGAGTGTTAAACCTCTTTTTTTTTGCTTATCTAAAGAATCTACCAATGAGTGGCATGCTTGCACCATCGTTTTTATTAAGTCCTTTTAAAAGAACCATGATAATAACGTAGAGCAATAAGCCTTCGATACCTGTGAGTATGAAGTTAACCCACATTGGTAAGATATCTGTTAAGTAGTGGTAACTCAAGAAGATGAGTATACCCATGACACCGGCACTGACCACGTTTTTCCAAAGTAGGGAAATATCGAGGAAGTAGCCAGTGTATTTTTTGATGTAAATCAAGTTGAGTAACGCTGCAAAGCCAATATCAGCAACGGTTGCCCAAGCGGCACCGCCGATACCAAGCCATGGGATGGCCGTTAATGTCCAATTCAGGATGACTTTGATTACTAACGCAATACCCATATTAATTACAGGAATACGCGGTTTGTTAAGACCTTGTAAGATACCTGTTGTTACTTGGTGTACACCAAGGAAGAAGATAGAGAACGCTGTAATTTGTGTTGCTAATTCTGCCTTAGGTGCATTATAAATCAAGGTAACTGTTGGGGCAGCTAAGACATATAATAGTACCGTAAATGGTACAGTAGCCATAAATGTCAATCTCATGGAGCCCGAGGTACGTTCATAAATACCTTGATGATCGCGTTTTGCAAAGGCATGAGAGATAGCTGGTACAATGCTTGTTGCTAGGGCCGCTGTAATAATGGTAGCCAAGTTGATGAGCGGCACTGCCATACCTGTAAGATAACCGAACAATTCTGTTACTTCATTCATCGGAAAACCAGCATCTAAGAGCCGACGTGGTACGATGAGCAAATCGAGGTTAGCCGTCAGTGGCAACATGATACTTGCTAAGGAAATTGGAATAGACAATGTTAAGAGTCGTGACAAAATTTCTTTAGCTGATTCACGGGGACCATCGTAGCTTTCACCAGTACTACTTGCCTTAGGCAATTTATAGTAGTAGTACAAGAGCACTAGAAAGGCACCAAAGGCACCTACGCCAGCACCTAAGCTAGCACCGCCTGCAGCAGCCGGTAGACCATAAGGTAACAAGATAGCTGCAGCACCGAGCATGACGATAACACGTAACAGTTGTTCTACGATTTGGCTGACCGCTGTTGGCGTCATCATTTCATAGCCTTGGATATACCCGCGGAAGCAGGAAATCCACGTTACAAAGAATACTGCCGGAGCGAGCGCGATGATAGAGTAGTAGGCACGGCTTTCAGCAATGAGTCCACTAGAGATTAGCCAATCTGCACCAAAGTACATGGCGAGGCTGGCGATAAAGCCTGTAATGGTTAACATTGTAAAAGATATATTGAATACTCTCTTAGCACCACCAAAGTCGTGTAAGGCTAATCGTTCTGCCGTCAAAATAGAGATGGCAATCGGCACACCTGCGCTCGAAATTTGTAATAGTAACAAATAGATAGGAAAGGCCATCTGGTAGATACCGATGCCTTCACCACCCAAGATGCGGGATAGAAGAATCCAGTTAATACTACCGATGGCTTTCACTACGAAACCGGCAATGGTTAAAATTAAGGTTCCTTTTAAAAATCCACTAGCCATTGATTATAGTTTGTTGGAAGAACCTAAAACATTTTTAATTTTGTGAGCTACCATGCCTTTAATAGCATCACGAGCAGGTCCTAAGTATTTACGAGGGTCAAATTCGGATGGATTTTGAGCCAAGTATTCACGTACAGATGCAGTCATTGCAAGGCGAAGGTCTGTATCGATGTTGATTTTGCAAACTGCCATTTGAGCTGCTTTGCGAAGCATTTCTTCAGGTACGCCTTGTGCACCAGGAATGTTGCCACCAAATTCGTTACATTTTGCTACGAATTCAGGCAATACGGAGGATGCGCCATGTAATACGATAGGGAAGTCAGGCAACAATTCGCCAACTTTTTTCAAACGGTCAAAGTCAAGGTAAGGGTCGCCTTTAAATTTGTAAGCACCGTGGCTAGTACCAATAGCAATTGCTAAGGAGTCTACACCTGTAAGATGTACGAATTCAGCAGCTTGTTCTGGGTCAGTGAAGCGAGCATCTGCATCGGATACGTTTACATCATCTTCAACGCCAGCCAAACGGCCCAATTCTGCTTCTACTACAACGCCATGAGCGTGAGCATATTCAACAACTTGTTTAGTAATTTTTACGTTTTCATCGAAGTCATGGTGAGATGCGTCGATCATAACGGATGTGAAACCACCGTCTACACAGTCTTTACAGATTTCGAAGGAATCGCCGTGATCAAGGTGAAGAGCGATAGGTAAATTGCTGTCTTCAAGAGCTGCTTCTACGAGTTTTACAAGGTAAATATGTTTAGCATATTTACGAGCACCTGCAGATACTTGCAAGATAAGAGGGGATTGTTCCTCTTTTGCAGCGTCTACGATACCTTGTACGATTTCCATGTTGTTTACATTGAAAGCGCCAACAGCATAGCCGCCTTCATAGGCTTTTTTGAACATTTCTGTAGTAGTAACTAATGGCATGTTGTCCTCCTTGGCCATAGGCCTGTCATATCATGTTATTAATACTGTGACTGCTAGTATTTCTAGCGCATATGAGCTAGATAAAAAACTAGTGTTATTGCAATCACATATCAATTCAAGTTAAGTATATCAAGAAACACTATAAAGGGCCAATATTTTTTGTATAACTTATGCATAAAATTCGTCAAATTTTATGGCCCATGTGGGTTAATTTTTATGTATTAGTGTTTATTCTGTAAATATTGATTACCTTAGTAGGTCAGTAATGCCTTCATATCCGATGGTATTGGTGCCTGTAGTTCTAACCATTCATCTGTCATGGGATGGTAAAAGCTAACACGCGATGCATGGAGTGCTTGGCGTCCAATATAATTTAAATGACCACCATATAAATCATCTCCCGCCAAGGGATATCCCAGTTGAGATAGATGGACACGAATTTGATGAGTGCGCCCCGTATGTAATAAACATTGCACATGGGTAAAGCATTGCTCAATCTTATTCTTTACAATGGTATTACTCTCAATGACAGTTATATCTGTATGAGCAGGTTTACCTTCATTCGTGCAGCAACGCTCGATAATACTACCTGGTTTGCGTCCGATAGGCCACTGAATGCTTATAGAATTAGCAGGTAATTGACCTTCTACAATAGCATCGTAGTTTTTATGAAAATGAGTTCGCTTTTTATCAAACGCATGTTGTACTACAGATGTTTTTGCGATGATAACAATGCCAGAGGTATCCTTATCCAATCGATGAACCGGATGAAAATCATAATGCTGATTTGTCTCTTGATAGTAATGTAGAACACCATTTGCTAAGGTATGATCTCGTACCGTAGAGGTGGGATGCATGAGTACACCAGCCTCCTTGTTGATAACTAGAATATACTCATCTTCGTAGACAATATCTAGATTCATGGGACTTAAACTAAATTCTTGCTCTGGTGTCAATTTCATAACGAGATGGTCACCACCATGTACTAGGGTGTTCCACGTAGCAGCATTGCCATTGACTGTTATAATACCGTCATTTCGCAATCGCCGCCTCATACGTTGTGAAATATGCTGTTGTTTTATAATATGATTCATAGACTGCGTATGTACATCAGAATCTACAATCAAGTCGATTATGGTTGCTGTTTTCATAGATAGTATTATATCAAATAAAAAGTAAATGAAGAATTTTTCATTCTTTGTTGTTTTTCTGAAGGTCTATATAGTATAATTTATGTTAATAAATTTTATATATTTTTAATATATAGGTTTGGTATAGATATGATTGTTTTGTACCTAAGTTTAATTTGTAAAAGGAGAGGTTTATGAATCTTAACAAGAAATCCTTATTAGTCGCTTGTGTGTTGGCGGCTATGTCTACAAGTACTTTCGCAGCATCTACTACAACATCTACTAGTAGTACAACAGTAACAAATCAAGATACAAAAACATCTACTAGTACAAAAGTTACACGTGAGCAACATAGTTCTAGTGTATCTACATCTACAGTAACAACTACAGAAAAATCTTCTAGCCGTTCTAGTGGTACATCCGTAGGCGTAGGTGTTGGTATTGGTCGACTTGATACTTTTGTACCTATTTCTGGGGCTGTTAAAGAGCCACCAGCAGCTGTAAAAAAGGCTATGAAGGTATTAAAAGATGACTCTTTATTACAACAAGGCTATTTAGGCCTTGTTAAAGAAAAGGGCAAATGGGGTATCGTAGGTACTAATGGTCAAGTCGTACTTGCGCCAGCCTATAAATCTTTAGATGCATCTAGTAAAAAGGATGGTACGTTCTTTGTTGAGGAAGGTAAAAATAAAATTTCTCATATTAAAGGCGATGGTACTGTATTAGAATCTGGCAAAGAAGCTCAAGAAGCTTTATATAGCAGTCTTAATGAGAAGAATACGGCTGTTAAAGAGTTAAATGATTTTGATCCTAAAGCCGTTAGTCAATACTATCCAAGTGATTCTTATGTAGCTTTCACAGAAAAAGGTAAACTAGGATTTAAAGATGCAAATGGCAATGTAGTAATTCAGCCTCAATTTAAAGCGTTATCCGATGTAGAAACTAAATTTAGTGAGGACCGTGCCTTTGTAAAAGCTAATGGCAAAGTGGTTGCTATCGATGGTAAAGGTACTGTATTATTTAATGCTCCATCTAATGAGGTATATCCATATAAAAATGGCTTGGCTGAATTCCGCCGTAAGGTTAGTCACTTTGGCCTTGGTGGTATTCTAGGTCTTGTAGGTATGGGCTATTTCTATAATCATGGTGGCGTATATCTTGATGGCCTTGGCGGTCTTGTAGATGATGGCATGAAGCGTGGTTATATTGATCGTAATGGTACTGTTGTAATCGACAGTAAGAACGATTATGTATACCCTATGGAAGAACATGGTACTTTGGTTCGTAATGAAGGCAAATTAGGCTTTATGAATCGTCAAGGTCAATATGTAATTCAACCTGGCAACTATGAAGCTGGTACAATCGATGTAAACAATGTATTGTTAACATTGAAAAATAAAGATACTAATAAATACGGTATTTTTGATATGGAAACAGGTAAGCAAGAGGTACCATTTAAATACGATTCTATCGAGTTTGTAGGTGAGCACGAAATGTCCGTTACTAACGATACAAATCGTTATGTAGTAGATATGGCTACTGGTCGCGTTATCTATAAAGGCGATAAATCTATGAACGTAAAAACGTTCCTTGGTGATACGTATACATGGGTATATAACAAAGACGGTAATTATAAGATTCTATCCCTTGATGGTACAGTGACAGAAACTCCAGTTATGAAAGATATTTCTGGTACTGGTAGCTTCTCTCATGGTTACAGCCCTGTAAAAATTAAAGGCAAATGGGGGATTATTAACTCTAAAGGCGAGCTAGTAGTTCAACCTACTTACGATGAAATCACAATTTTATAATTATAACCTTAAGACTGCATTTGAAAGAGTGCAGTCTTTTTCTATTTCTTGACTATATTGATTATATGTATAAAATTTTTATATTTATCTATATATTTATTCAATAGATATCCAATGGATAATTCTTCTATGATTAATAATAGTTATAATTAAAAATCTCGATTTACCTAGAAAATAAGCCTATTATAAGGTATAATTATAGAGATATATTCCGATTTGGTGTACATTTACACTTTCACTTGGAATATGAGGATGATGAAAGTAATGCTATGGACCCCATGCCCAACGGGTTCAGGTGTAGGAGGTATAAAATGGCTAAAGATTGTTCCTTTGACGTTGTGTCCGAAGTGGATATGCAGGAAGTAGATAATGCGGTAAACCAAGCGAAAAAAGAGATTGGTACGCGCTATGATTTCCGCGGTTCTAAAGCGGAAATTAGTCTTGAAGGTGACACTATCAAAATCATCGGTGATGATGAATATAAATTGAATGCCATTATCGATGTTTTAAAAGGCAAAATGGTTAAACGTAACGTAGCGATTAAAAATCTTGACTACGGCAAAGTTGAACCAGCTGCTGGTGCTACAGTTCGCCAAATCATTACTATTAAAAAAGGCATTACTAAAGAAAATGCTAAAGAAGTAGTAAAAGCAATTAAAAACATGAAAATCAAGGTACAAGCATCTATCCAAGAGGATCAAGTGCGCGTATCTGGTAAGGATAAAGATGATTTGCAAGCAGTAATCCAAATGTTAAAACAATTGGATATCCCTGTAGAATTGCAATTCGTTAACTTCCGTTCCTAATAACATATGTCCATAAGATAGGGTTAGTTTGATTCATTGGAGTTGCTAACCCTATTGGTGTAGGAGGCCTTATGAAAGTAGAGGACATGAAGGGTGGCTATACCACAGGTTCATGTGCTACGGCAGGTATGAAAGCTGGTTTATTGGCCCTCTTAGATAAGAACATCGTTGACCAAGTGGTCATTGAAAATCCTCAAGGTCAGTATATTGAGGTACCTATCAAACAGGTAGAGGTCATATCCGATACAGAGGCTAAGGTGACCGTTATGAAAGACGGCGGCGATGATCCTGATGTAACTCATGGCAATGATGTGGAAACGACGGTGACTCTTGATGATACTGGTGAACTACGATTCCGGGCGGGCTTTGGCGTTGGGACGGTAACGAAACCGGGCCTTGCGATGCCGCCAGGAGAACCGGCTATCAATCCAGGGCCTAGGACGATGATGAAAATCGTCTTTGAAGAGCATTGTGTACATGGCCAAGGTGTAACGGTAACGGTGAGCGTACCAAACGGTATGGTATTAGCCAAGAAAACCTTAAACCATACCCTGGGTATCGAAGGTGGTATTTCCATTATCGGTACTACGGGTATCGTTAAGCCTATGAGTGAAGAAGGGTTCAAGAACTCGTTAGTACCTCAGCTAAAGGTTATGAAAGCTAATGGTTGTGAAACGGCTGTTCTCGTGCCGGGCCGTATCGGTCAGGATCTGGCGGAACAAGTTCTGGGTATACATAAGAACCAAATGGCAGAGACCAGTAACTTTATTGGCTTTATGCTTGAAAAGGCAGTACAAATTGGCTTCAAGCGTATTTTGATCATCGGTCATATTGGTAAGCTAATAAAACTTGCTAGTGGTAGTTTCCATACCCACAATCGCATGAGTGATGGTCGCATGGAAAGCATCGTAGCCTATGCCGCTTTAGAAGGGGCATCCCAAGCGGTGTGTGAAGAGCTATTTAGTTGCCAAACTACAGAGTCTACGTTCCCAATATTGGAGCGTGAAGGACTGACTGGCGTATACCAACGTGTGGTAGATCGTGCATCGTTACGTAGTGAGCGATACATTGCTAATGAAGCAGAGGTAGGTATCATTATTACCACCTTAAAAGGTGAGATTTTGGCAATGGATAAGCATGCTAAAGAGATAGGAGAGCTTGAACAATGGCACATACCTTGTATATCGTAGGCATTGGGCCAGGTAATCCTGATTTTGTGGTACCTAGAGGCCTAAATTTAATTAAATATGCTACAGTATTGGTGGGCAGTGAACGGTCCTTAGAGGACTTTCAAGAGCCTGGCCAAATTACATATCCTGTAACGGGTAAGCTTAGCTTACTGGCTGAGCAAATTGAGCGTGAGCTTAACGACCATGATGTTGTAGTTATGGTAAGCGGTGATACAGGCTACTATAGCTTATTACCGTATTTGAAAAAGAAATTTACTGCTAACCCTATTGAGGTTGTGCCCGGCATTAGTTCTATGACTTTTGCTTTCGCACGACTTAATGAGGTGTGGCATGATGCGGATTTAATGAGCTTTCACGGTCGCCAACCGGCACCAGAGAAACTCGTATATGAAGCAGGTAAAAAGATGGGGTTCTTGACGGATCCAGAATATAATCCAGCGCATATTGCGCGTATTTTAATAGATGCAGGTTGGCCAAAAGAAACGAGAGCAGCAGCCCTTGAGCGTTTGAGCTATGATGATGAAAAAATTGTAGACTCTACGCTAGAGGTAATAACTGAGCTAGAAGGTTTTGGTCACTCTGTAATGGTGGTACTAGGATGAGACATTTTTTCGGAATTCCTGATGAGGAATTTATCCGCGGCGACGTGCCGATGACGAAATGCGAGATTCGCAAAGCCGTTATGAATGAGGCACGCATCGAGGAAGATAGCATCGTCCTTGATGTAGGTGCTGGTACGGGCTCTATCTCTATTGAAGCAGCCTTGGCCGCGCCTAAAGGACATGTATATGCGATTGAGCGCTTTGATAAAGGCATCGACCTTATCAATGAAAACATGAAGAAATTCAATGTAAATAATATGACGGTTATCAAGTCCAAAGCTCCTGAAGGCATGGAAGAATTGCCTGAGCTTGATGCGGTTATCATCGGCGGTAGCGCTGGAGGTATGACAGGCATTATGGATGAGGCGCAACGTCTTTTAAAAATTGGTGGTCGTTTAGTTGTAACAGCTGTAACAATGGAAACTGGCTACACAATCCTTAAAGAGTTGAAAGGTCGTCCTTTCACCTATGAAGGTTACCAAATGTCCATCAGCCGTTATCGTAAGGCTGGCCCATATCATTTGTTAGACCCATTGAGTCCAATTTTCATTGTATCTGCAACGCGTATCGCAGAAGGAGAGTAATATGGTTGACGTACATATCGTAGGCGCAGGCCCTGGAGATCCTGAGTTAATCACTCGCAAAGGGTATCGTTTAGTACAAGAGGCAGACGTTGTAATTTACGCTGGCTCCTTGGTAAACCCTGCCATTTTAGAGGCTTGTAAACCAAGCTGTGAAATCCATAACAGTGCTACTATGAACCTTGATGAGGTGTTGGCTGTTATGAAAGCTTCTGTGGAGGCTGGTAAAAGCGTAGTCCGCCTTCACACAGGTGACCCTGCTATTTACGGTGCTATTCAAGAGCAAATGGATGCACTAGCTGGCATGGGGATTTCTTATGAAGTCGTGCCAGGTGTAAGCTCTTTCCTTGCTACAGCAGCGGCTTTGAAACAAGAATATACATTGCCAAATGTATCTCAAACAGTAATTATTACGCGTATGGAAGGCCGTACACCGATGCCTCCAAAGGAAAAATTGCGCATGTTAGCAGCTCATGAAGCGACAATGTGTATTTTCCTTAGCGTTCAAATGTTAGATAAGGTTGTAGCTGAACTCATCGAGGGCGGTTATGACAAAACGACTCCAGTGGCGATAGTGGTAAAAGCGTCTTGGCCAGACCAACGCATTATCCGCGGCACATTGGAAACCATTGCGGACATCGTAGCGAAAGAGGGCGTATTGCGCCAAGCTATGATCGTAGTAAGCCATGTATTAGATAGCGAATACGAATTATCTAAACTTTACGATAAAGGCTTTGCTCACATGTACCGCAGTGCTAAGGACTAGTATGATGAAAGAACTAGAAACTGTTGCATCTACGACTGGAGCTAAGAAGAATAGAACGGCTATTCTCTCTGTATCTGAACGAGGTGCAAAGCTAGGTCAACGCATCAAGTCTTTGGTGGCACCCCATGCGGATTGCTTTGAAAAGGAAAACCGTCCCTCTGGTGGTGAGGCTATTTATTTTGATTCCCTCAAAAACCATATTGGACAGATTTTCAAGGATTACGACCAAGTACTTTGTATTATGGCACTCGGTATCGTAGTGCGCATGATTGCACCGTATATTGAGCATAAATCCAAAGATCCTGCTGTAGTCGTAATGGACGAAGTAGGACACCATGTGATTAGCTTATTGTCTGGGCACCTTGGGGGCGCCAACGAATGGACGCAGTCCATTTCGCTGGCCATCGATGCGGACCCCGTCATTACAACCGCAACGGATGTAAACGGATTGCCAGCGCCTGACGTGTTGGCGCGCCACGAGCATCTGTTGGTCGATGATTTTCAAACTTTAATCAATGTAAACTCTGCCATTGTTGGAGGAGAGAGAGTTGATTATTATATCGATGCTAGCTTACCGAATGCAGAGCATTTAGAACGAGCTGCGAAAGCTCATATTGGTGAGCATGGTATGGTTCATGTTGTTTCTTTGAATCAACTAGATTCTATTCCATGTAAACATGAAAGCTCTGAAGAGGGGACTTCTCGGGTGGTCATTACGGACAAAGTAATTGCCGAGTATGGTCATCAATTGATTTTGCGCCCTCGTACCTATACGATGGGCATTGGCTGTCGTCGAGACACGCCGAAGGAATTGATTCTTGATGCTATTCAACAATCTCTGGCAGCCCATAAGCTTTCACCAAAGAGCCTTGTAACGGCAGCATCGGTCATCGTTAAACAAGACGAAGTAGGCCTATTAGAGGCTATGCAAATTATGGGGTGGCCTATCGTGTTCTATACACAGGACGAGATGGCACCACTCATTGAAGAAGAAGAATTAAAAGAATCTAATTTTGTAAAAGGAACTATAGGAGTAGGAAACGTATGCGAGACAACGGCATTACTAGCGGCCAAGAGCCGAACATTAATACAGCACAAAACAATTTATCCCAAAACAACGGTAGCCATTGCACAGGTAACATCAAAGTAATCGGTATCGGCCCTGGCGATGAAGAGTTTATGACGCCTCAAGCGCGCGAAGCTATCTTAGCTGCTGACCGCGTTGTAGGTTATTTGACATACCTCGACTTGATCAAAGACCTTATCGTAGGTAAAGAGACTGTAGGCACTGCGATGATGCAAGAAGTTGATCGTTGCCAACAAGCCGTTGATTTAGCCGTAGAAGGTCACCAAGTAGTTGTAGTATCCTCTGGTGACTCTGGCGTATACGGCATGGCAGGTCTTGTGTTGGAACTTGCTAATAAAGTGCCAGCAGAAAAACGTCCTTCCGTAGACATCGTACCTGGTCTTAGTGCTGTAAACGTAGCAGCATCTGTATTGGGTGCACCTTTGATGCATGACTTTGCAGTCATTTCCTTGAGTGATTTGATGACTCCATGGGATCTTATTAAAAAACGTGCTGACCTTTGTGCACAAGGCGACATGGTTATCTCCTTGTACAACCCACGCAGTAAAAAACGTGTTACACACTTAGATGAAGTTCGTGAAATCGTTCTTAAATACCGCGATCCTAAAACACCTGTTGGCATCGTACAAAAAGCAGGCCGTCCAGGTCAACAAATGGTAATTTCTGACCTTGAAAACTTCACAAAAGAAGAAGTAGATATGCAAACACTTGTTATTATCGGTAACAGCCAAACCTATGTTGAAAATGGTCGCATGATTACACCTCGAGGCTACAAATTATGATCTGGGTCATTGCCGGCACTTTGGATGGTCGCACCTTAGCGGTAGAAATCCAAAAACGAACTGGTGAAAATGTGCTTGTTACGGTTGTTAGTCAATATGGTGCAGAGCTTGCTGCCCATAAAGGCATTACCGTGCATACGGGCCGTCTTGACCAAGAGGCGATGCAAAACTTGATTAAAGAGCACAATGTACGACTCTTAATTGATGCAAGTCATCCGTATGCTGCTATTGTTACAGCTACGGCTCAAGATGCAGCAAAGGCCGAAGGTATACCTTTTGTTCGGTTTGAACGTAAAGAGGTACCATTACCTGATTATGATAAATTACATATCGTAGTAGATGAAGTAGAAGCAGCTAACCTTGCTGGCAAATTAGCAAAAGAAAATAATAACCATGTGTATTTGACTACTGGTAGTAAGACAATGCACATCTTTGCTAAATCTGAAGCCTTACAAGACTGTGAAGTATGGACACGTATTTTGCCTACCGCAGAGGTGTTACAAATGATGGAAGACCTCAATGTAAGTCCAAAGCGCATCGTTGCAGTACAAGGTCCATTTTCTTACGATATGAACCGTATTATGTTCCACGATACAAAGGCTAGCGTTGTAGTTATGAAAAACTCTGGTCTTGTAGGTGGTGCTGATACAAAATTACAAGCAGCTATGGATCTTGGTATCCATGTTATTGTTATCGATCGTCCACGTGTTAAGATTGAAAGCCACGTGGTATCATCGAATGATGAATTTTTCGAATTATGGGAGGACACTAATGGATTACGTTAAAAATCCTAAAGCGATTGAAGATAAAAGTATGCAAATCATTTACGACTATGTAAAAGATTTAGGTTTAACAGATGATGAAGTACGCGTAGTATCCCGTACTGTACATGCTTCTGGTGACGTTGAATACGCACAACTCGTAAAAATGAGCCCTGATGCTGTTCAAAAAGGTATTGAAGCATTGGAAAATGGTGCTAATATTTACACTGACGTAGAAATGGTGCGCACAGGTATCTCCAAACCAGCTCTTAAAATTCGTGGTAACGAAGTACACTGCTTAATCAAAGATGAAAACGTGGCTAAAATGGCTAAAGAATTGGGTGTAACTCGTTCCATCGCGGCTATGCGTACATTTGGCAAACAATTAGAAGGCCAAATCGTAGCTATCGGCAATGCACCTACTGCATTGTACGAAGTATTGCGCTTAGCTCTTGAAGAAGGTATTAAACCAGCTCTTATCATCGGTATCCCTGTAGGCTTCGTAGGCGCTGCAGAATCCAAAGATTATTTGATGGAAGTATCCCCAGTTCCTTACATCACTGTAAAAGGTAACAAAGGTGGTAGCCCAATCGCTGCTTCCGTATGTAATGCATTGCTTTACACAGATGTAAAACGCAATGACATGCTCTTCGTAGAAGGCAAAGAGTCTAAATAATACAAAACCCGAATCGTATGTTAGTAGTTTTTTGCGATTCGGGTTTTACTGTATATTTTTAATACTACCAGTTAAAAGTAAATGTTTAGGCCTATAATATTATCTTTTTTAGATACTACCAGTTAAAAATAAATATTTTTAACTGGTAGTATCTCTATAATAGGTAGTACTAAGTCTAAAAATTTAGGATTTTCAAAATAACGTATTTGTTATATGAAAATCTGGAGAGGGGGTTCGTATGGCATCTATTAATGAACGAAAATTATTTCGATTATCAGTTATTATTTTTTTAATAGTTGCTGTTGTAGCTAGCATGATTATATCCCTTATTTGGGGGTCTACACCGGTGTCATTAACGGAGATTTGGCATACATTGTGGGCTAGTGAGCTAACAGATACATCATCACAAATTATTTGGAATATTCGGTTGCCTCGTAATATTGTAGCTGCACTAGTTGGTGCTTGTTTAGCCGTATCGGGTGCCATTTTACAGGCCGTAATGAAGAATCCTTTAGCAGATCCTCAAATCGTTGGCGTTTCGTCCGGTGCTGGACTTGCTGGGGTTATCATATTTATTCTTTTTCCTGGTTATGACCATATAGTACCTTTAGTGGCCTTTCTAGGTGCTATGGCTGCCGCTCTCATGGTATATGCTCTGGCATGGAAAAATGGTGTACGCCCGAGCCGTATCATCTTGGCCGGTGTTGCGGTGGCTGCCTTTTTAGGCTCAGGTATTTCAGCACTACTTGTATTCTTCGGTGATCGTGTACAAGGGGCATTGCTTTGGATGGTAGGGGGACTGGCTGCACGCAGTTGGCCTCAGGTAGAGGTTTTGTTCCCATACGCGTTAGTAGGTCTCATTTTTGCTTGCTTAGGTGCCAAACGTTTGACCATCTTAAGCTTAGGTGATGAAACAGCAAAGGGGCTAGGTCTTAAGGTTGAACAAACGCGGTTTGTTATGACAGCCGTTGCTGCTTTATTAGCGGCAGGCGCTGTTAGTATTGCGGGCTTGATTGGCTTCGTAGGCCTTGTTATACCTCATATGTTGCGACTTATCATCGGCAATGATTATGCGTATTTGCTACCTGGCTCGGCATTATTAGGCGCACTCGTCCTCGTTATTAGCGATACGGTAGGGCGTGTCATGTGGAGTCCAATCGAGGTACCGGTTGGCATTATCATGGCCTTCTTTGGGGCACCATTCTTCTTATATCTATTGAGGAGGGATAACTAATGAAAACGGCTATTGATGTAAAACAGTTATCCGTAACTCTCGGTGATCGTCAGATTCTGCATGATATTAATGTATCTGTCCCTGTTGGTAAAATAACGACTTTAATCGGGCCTAATGGTTGTGGTAAAAGTACACTCTTACGGTCTATGATTGGATATATTCATAGTCCTCGTGACTGTGTGACTATTTTAGGTAAACCATTACAGTCGTATTCACAAAATGAATTGGCACGTCAAATGGCGTTTCTGCCACAGGTGCCTAATATGCCAAAGGATATGACCGTAGAAGAATTGGTATATTGTGGACGCTATCCATACCAAATGTGGTGGAAGAATACGGCCAAAGAAGACCGAGAAATCGTTGACTATGCATTAGGAATTACAAAAACGAATCATTTACGGAATCAATTAATTCCATCCTTATCTGGTGGTGAACGGCAACGAGTATGGATTGCTATGGCGTTAGCACAACAACCAAAATTATTAGTGTTAGACGAACCAACGACATATTTAGATATTAATCATCAACTGGAAATTATGGAATTGTTAAAACGATTAAATGATGAACAAGGGTTAACCGTATTGATGGTACTTCATGAATTGACGCAAGCCGTACAATACTCGCATCATATGGCCATTATAAAAGATGGTCATTTAGTGACAGCTGGAGAAACGAAAGAAATCGTATCGGATGAACTATTTAGAGATGTATTTTCCGTAGATGTACAAATCGATACCTTTGATGATAAACAATATGTACGCGTAAAAGGTTTAGTTGAGTAGATAGCTAGACTATAAGTGAAAGAGGGCATTCCCGAAATGGGGAATGCCCTCTTTAGTATGTTAGGATATGTTAAAATGTCACATCGACGCCATATGCTTCTTTCACTAAACGAGCCATAGCTTCAGGTGTTTGTAGACCTGGGTTAAGTAGGAATAGTTTAGATGGTAAGTAAATGACACGGTTGTTTTGTACAGCCTTAAGATTTGCCCATGCAGGATTATCTGTCATAGCTTTCTTCATGGCCTTTGTAATTTCTTCTTCTTTACCCATGGTAACGACGAAGATAATATCAGGGTTATCTGCGGTTAATGTTTCAAGAGAATAAGGTACCGTTTTATCCTTAGTTGTACCATCTAGGTGAGATGTTACAACATTTGTCATACCTAATTCTTTGACCATAGATGCAGTTACTGCTTCGTCGGTTTCGGCTGTCACACCTTTACCGGTAGCACGTAATACAGCAACACGTGCAGGTTGTTGGTTTTTAATAGCATCCTTTACCTTTTGAATGTTGCTTTCATAGGTGGCAATAACGGATTTAGCCTTATCTTGATGGTTGGTTAACTCTCCAAGGAATGTTAGCATTGGCACATTATCCTTAATGCCATCGTAATTGAAAAGTACGGCTGGAATATTGTTAGATTGTAATTGGGATTCATATTTTTTATGTTGATTTTCCAAACCCAATACCACATCCGGTTTTAAACCTAACAATTGTTCCATGTTGATGTTAGCCGTTTGACCCAATGCAGGTAATGCCTCTAAATCTGGAGCTAACTTATCTGTTGTGCTAGCACGGGAGATAGCCTTGCCATCCACTGCGTATAGCATGGACAATACGGAGTTTGAAAGAACAGCGATGCGTTGTGGATCCTTTGGTACAGTGTAGGTTTCACCATTAAAGGTAAGTTCCTTCGTAGTAGCAGAAGAGCTGGATGTGGATTTACCACACCCAGCTATTGCTAGTACGATCATGACCAAAGCTAGACTACAAAGTAGTAATTTTTTCATGATGTACTCCTATGTACGTTATATAACGATACTAGTTAAATTGTAGATTGATTATTTTTGTAAAGCGTCCCAAGATTCGTTAGCACGTTCAACAAATAAGTTACGGATATTTTGGTTTTCACCTAAACCATGAAGGTAAGTATCTACTTTGAAGCCTTCTTTTTCAAGGATGGATTTATGGGAATCTGGTTCTTTACCAGCCATGTCGTTGTTTGCATGGTCGCCTGCTACCATCATGAATGGCATCAATGTAACATGTTTAATACCATGTAATTTCAATTGAGGGATAACTTGTTCAAGATTTGGAGTACCTTCTACTGTGTAGATAAATACATTTTTCATACCAAGAGTATGGATACGGTCTTGAATTACAGAATAGTAAGCATTTGCAGGATCTGGAGTACCATGAGCCATGATAAGAACAGCATCTTCTTTGCCTACTTTAGGGAATTGAGATTGTACAGCCTTAATTGTTTGAATAACTTCATCAGTTTGGCCTTCTTGACCCATCCAGTACATAAGTGGAGTGCCAAGTGTCATTTTTTTGAAGTTATTTTTGTAAAGGTTATAAACAGCTACATCATAGTTGTATTCCATGCCAGGGATAACATCCAAGGATGTCAAAGCTACGCGAGAGTAACCTTCAGATTTCAATTGGGCTAATGCTTCTTCAGGAGTTGGGTATGTAATACCTTCTTTTTGTTGGATACGGTCACGGATAATGTGGCTTGTGAAAGCTGTTACTACTTTAGTATTAGGGTGAGCTGCTTGAATAGCTGCTACAGTAGCATCAATTGTTTTAGCACGAGTTTCTTTATAAGTTGTACCAAAGCTCATAACTACGATAGCATCTTTGTTTTGAAGATTTTGAAGTTCTTTAGTTTCATGTGTGCGAACACCAATAGTAGATGCCTCTTTTAATGCAGGTGTAGGATCTTTTACTTCTTCATTTAATTGATATGCAGCATTAGATACAACAGGTGCACCAAAGGATACTGCAAGACCTAGAATAGCGGATGCTAAAGCTAATTGTTTTTTCATTTCTATACTCCTATCCAAAACTAAAACTACAGGGATATGCAATTATTTACATAATTTTAATATATTGAAAAATGTAGATTTATTGCATATATATAACCTTACGCCAATCGTAACAAAGGGAAATAGGGGTGTCAATAAACCCCATACCCCTAGAAGTATAGGAAAATTAAGGTGTTTTTAAGAAATTAATGTGATGAATATAGTATAGTATTAGCTTTTATAATTATATTCTTTTTGGTTATATGGATATGAATATGTGAATATATAAGTAATTTTATTTTCTTGTCATCTAGATAAATTTTGATATTATTTCTCATTGACTTATATTCGTGAATCTTGTACTATTATTACATAGTAGTTGATAACAATTTTCAGTTATGGAGATTGTATCATGTATGAGCAATATGGAGGTCACATATGAAAGGCATAATTATTGCATCCTTTGGATCAATTTATCAAGATGCTGTGGAGAAATCCATCGGCAGTATAGAGAAAAAAGTACGTTCCATGTATAGCGATATGGAGGTACGCCGTGTATTCTTATCTGATGCATTAGTGGAAAAGTGGAATGAGAAATATAATGAAAAGATTTCTTCTTTCACAGAAGCTATGCAAGATTTTGCTCGTCTTGGCATCGATGAGGTATACATTCAACCTGTAACATTAGTAGCAGATCAGTGTTACCAACAAATGCGTAAACAAGCATTGAAGTTTTTACATAGCAATGAATATGGTTTTAATCAAGTAAATATTGGTAAACCATTACTTACATCATTAGGTGTAAAAAACTATGCTGACGATTATGAAGCAACATTAGAAAGTATCGTACGCCATGTTAATACAAAAGCACTTAATAAATCTGTAGTGCTCATGGCAAATGGTCAAAACCAATTAGAGTTTAGCACATTACAATTGAAAGCCATGTATGGGGCAGCACCAAATGTAGTAGTATTTACTACAAATGGGTTCCCTACATTTAAACAAGCACTTACATTATTAGATCGTATGGGTCATAAGGACTTGTTAGTAGTACCATTAGCTCTTATTGGTTCTACACATTTAATGGACTACCTTGGCGGTGAACGTTCTGACTCCATTTATGCATTGCTCGCTGAAGAAGGGTACAATGTAGATATTTGGAATGAAGGTCTTGGTGAAAACCCTTATGTACAAGATTTATTCTTGAAACATTTAGGCCAAGCTATCCGCATGTCTGATCGGAAGCGTCCCATGCCTCGTGAATCTGTAAAACCTGTTATGACAAACTCTCGTATGGAAGCACAAGGTATGATTTCTTAGATTGATCTCTTACATAATTAGACATACATCTCTCCACACTCCTTTATATACGTAAAAGTCCTCCTTGTTGGAAATCCAATGAGGAGGATTTTTACTTTTACTATGAAAAATATTTATAATATCCATTTTATACGTCCTATGGTATGCCCCTAATGTGTCGTCTATGGTATGATTAAGATACATTATTAATTAGATAAGGAGACTTCCATGAAACAAGCTATTTTAGTTGTTGCTTTTGGGTCCACTGTTGACAGTGCTCGTGAACATAATATTGATTCCGTTGTGGAGCATATCCGTAAATCCTATCCAGATTATACTGTGGAATTAGCATTTTCTTCTCGTATTATCGTTAAACGTTTACGTGAACGCGGTATTGAGGTGCCTACTGAACAAGGGGCGTTAGAAAAACTTATCCAAGACGGGTATACACATGTGTATGTACAACCACTTCACTTCACTGGCGGTGAAGAGTTTGATAAATTGAAAAATAATATCCTTGCTCATGAAGGGGAGGGGCAACTAGAAGTGTTGCGTGTAGGTCGACCACTCGTATATTACATAGGGCAAGAAGAGCATCCAGATGATTACCAAATCTTAATTGAACGATTCATTAAATCTCTTAACATTTCTAAGGACGACGGTTTATTACTAGTTGGTCATGGTGGCCTTGGTTCTGGTAATTCCTCATATGGTAATTTACAATTTAAACTAATTCGTGAGGGGCTTACGAATGTACGTATTGCGGTGCTAGAAAATGCGCCATATGTAGCAGACGTAGCTATGCCATGGGAATGGCTTGATGGGAAGCGTCCAAATACAATTTATGTGCACCCATTATTATTAGTTCTTGGAGATCATGCACAAAACGATCTCTTTGGTGACGAAGAAGATAGCGTTATTAATGAACTTGCCGATTATGGTTATGAAGTTAAACCAATCCATAGCGCACTTGGTGAATATGAAGCAATACAAGATATCTTCCGTCAACATGTGCAAGATTGTATTGATGATTTGTATGGCAAACGTAGTTCACATCGTCCAACAATTCCAAATATTAAATAGTAGTTTTGTATATCTTGCATAAATTAGTTATAATAAAAGAAATGAAATTTATAAATAGAATGTAACTATAAGAATAGGAGAACCCCATGAAAGGTAAATTATATGGCATTGGCGTAGGCCCTGGCGATTCTGAATTAATGACTGTGAAAGCTGCTCGCATCGTAGGTGAAGCAGATATTATCATCACACCTAAAACAGAAAAGAAAGATGGTTCTGTAGCACTTAATATTGCATCCCCATATATTCAAGAACATACAGAAATCGTTCCTGTAGTATTCCCAATGGTATTGGATGATGCTACACAAGAGGAAGGCTGGCAAGAAGCAAAACGCATTATTTTGTCTTACTTAGATCAAGGTAAAAGCGTTGTATTCTTAACATTGGGTGATCCTATGTTCTACAGCACGTATATGTATGTATACCGATTGATTGAAAATACTGGTCATGAAATCGAAACCATTCCAGGTGTAACTGCATTCTGCGCTATTGGCTCTCACCTTGGCTATCCAATCGTAGAGAAAGAAGAAGTACTAGCTATCGTTCCTGCGACAGCACCTAAAGAAAAAATTGATGCTGTATTAGCCGTAGCTGATGATGCGGTAATCATGAAAGTGTACAAAAACTTTGATGAAGTACAAGAAACATTGCTTAAACACAACATGGCAGATGATGCGGTTATGATTAGCCGTGTAGGTTTGCCTGATGAGCAAGTATATGTAGGTTTAGATAATATGCCAAAAGATACTAAACTCAACTACTTATCTACAATCCTTGCAAAACGTAAGGATCGTTAACAAACACGTCGTATTACGAGGTAATATCTATGAACACAGTACAGATTCCACGTGTTGTCATTGCAGGCACAAACTCTGGTGTAGGTAAAACAACAATCGTAGCGGGCTTATTAGCTACTTATGCAAATGGTGGACGTACGGTGCAATCCTTTAAAGTGGGCCCGGATTATATTGATCCGGGCTTTCATAAAATTGCATCCGGCCGTGACAGCTATAATTTAGATACGTGGCTCGTGCCACCTCACAAATTAAATCCTTTCTTTGCTACTATGGCGCATGGCGTAGACCTTGCTATTATTGAAGGTGTTATGGGTTTATATGATGGTGGTCGAGAAGGCGTTAGTTCTACAGCTCAAATTGCTAAGCAATTGAATGCACCGGTAGTGCTTGTTATCGATTGCAAGGCCATGGGTGAAAGTGCGGCAGCTATTGCTAAAGGTTTCCGTGATTATGATCCAGAGGTAAACTTTGGCGGCGTTATCTTAAACCGTTTAGGTTCTGCCAACCACGAGCGCATGGTTCGTGAAGGTATGGATAAAATTGGTGTACCTGTTATTGGTGCTATTTATCGAGATGATCGTATGCACTCTCCTGAGCGCCATTTAGGACTCACACCTGTTACTGAGATTGATCCAACAGAGGCTATCAACACGATTCGCGAAGCCGTTGAGAAAATGGTAAATTTAGATCAATTGTTGGATATCGCATCTAGTGCACCTGCTATTGAGTTGCCAGAGGCTGTAGATGCTAAATCCGTTGAAAAGCGAGTTAAAATTGGCGTAGCCTATGATGAGGCGTTCTCATTCTACTATCCTGCAAGTTTAGCTGCCTTAGAAGAGAAGGGGGCTGAGCTCGTTTATTTTAGCCCTCTTAATGATTTAATGATTCCCGAAGTAGACGGCCTTGTATTTGGTGGTGGCTTCCCTGAAATGTTCTTGTTCCAACTCTCTAGTAACGAGTCAATGAAGGAATCTATTCGTGAAGCTAATGAAAAAGGTATGCCTATTTATGCAGAATGTGGTGGCCTCATGTATTTATGTGAAAGTATCCACGATTTTGAGGGCGCCGTATATAATACAGTAGGTATTGTACCTGCTAATTGCATTATGCAACAAAAGCTACAAAAAGTAGGGTATGTTACGGCTACAGCTAAGCGAGATACCTTATTAGGTGCTGCAGATACATCTCTTCGTGGGCATGAGTTCCATTTCTCTACGATGGAACCAACTGTAGAGAATTTCCCTTGGGCCTTTCACTTAGAAGGAGGTCGAAGACCTCAATCTTATGATGGCGGCTATGCAACTGATAATGTATTAGCATCGTATTTACATTTGAACTTTGCTGGTTCTGATGAAGGTGCACAGCATTTTGTTGATATATGTGCTAACTATAAAGCTAAAAGGAGCTAAATATGAGTGAACGAGGCTTAATTTTAGTTAATACTGGCAATGGTAAAGGAAAAACAACGGCTGCATTAGGCGTAGCATTACGTGCTGTTGGCCAAGGTTTTAAGGTCTTAATCTTACAATTTATTAAAAGTGGTAATGGCTATGGTGAACTAGCGGGGCTTGCCAAATTAGGTGACCAAGTAGAAATTCGCTCTATGGGTAAAGGCTTTATTTACTATAAACGGGATGAGGTTAGCGACGCTGAATTGGCACGTCATAAAGAGGCAGCTCAAGAGGCTTGGCGTACACTGGTTGAAGAGGTAAATTCCGACCGATGGGATCTTATCATTATGGATGAAATCAATAATGCCATTAATTACGAGCTTATTGATGTAAACTCTGTAGTAGATATGCTTAAACATAAACCTAAGCGTTTACACGTTGTTTTAACGGGCCGTTATGCTAAACCTGAAATCATTGATATAGCTGATACGGTAACAGAGATGAAGGTAGTTAAGCATGCCTATGAAAAAGGAATTAAGGCTGCTAAAGGGATTGAGTTCTAATACGCAGAGCTTGAATATAATTAAATCTAAAATTTTCGAAAAAGTCCTTGCTAAAACTATATCGAAAATGTATAATATAGTCATAAGCACAAGGTGCTGAATATTCTTGACATTAAGTATGTATATAACACTAACCAGGAGGTTAACTATGGCTGTACATGATTACATTAAATCCGGCGATTTCGCTACTGAAAAACACGTTCCTGTTATCGAGACTGTTGACACTGTAAAAGCAGGTGAAACTTTCCACGTAACATTGTCCGTTGGTAAAGATATCGCACATCCTAACACTGTAGAACATCACATTGAATGGATCAAATTGTACTTCGTAGCTGAAGGTACTCAATTGCCATTCGAAGTTGGTGAAATTTCCTTCAACGTACATGGTGATGGCGCAACTGCAAACGAAGGCCCTGTACATGCAATTTCTGAAGGTTCTTTGGCAGTTTCCTTGAACAAATCTGGTAAATTAATTGCTGTATCCTACTGCAACATCCACGGTTTGTGGGAATCCGAAAAAGAAATCACAGTTGCTTAATTAACTTAATCAACTTATAAAGACCAGCCATAAGGCTGGTCTTTTTGTCTGTAAATGTTAATAATAACTGAAATAATCATACTAAAGTTGTGTCCGCACTCGAAGGAGTTTTGTTTTTGCGCAGTGGATAAATTGCCTTATATCCCTTTACAGTGCTATTTGTTTGTGGTAAAGTATATGCATATTGATTTTTAGTAGATAAGTTAAATGAGGGATTATTGTGGCCTTAATCGTTAAAAAATTTGGTGGTAGTTCCGTAGCTACACCAGAAAAAATATTTAATATTGTTGATCGCGTCCTTCGTGAGAAGAAAGAAGACGATAAAATCGTTATCGTTGTATCCGCTATGGGTGATACAACAGATGACTTGGTAGCATTGGCTAAAGAAGTAACATCTAAGCCTTATGGTCGTGAAATGGATCGCTTGTTATCTACAGGTGAGCAAGTAACGATTGCATTAATGGCGATGGCTTTCAATGAACGTGGTCATAAAGCAATGTCCTTAACAGGTGATCAAGCAGGTATTACAAGTAGTGATACATTCAATAAAGGCCGTATTTTAGGCGTTGATCCAAATCGCGTATTTGAAGCTTTGGATGAAGGCAATATTGTAGTGGTTGCAGGTTTCCAAGGTATTACTGAATATGGTGATATGGTTACTTTAGGTCGCGGTGGTTCTGATACAACTGCTGTTGCATTGGCAGGCGCTATGAAAGCTGATGTTTGTGAAATATTCACAGATGTTGAAGGCGTTTACTCTACAGACCCTCGTGTTGCAAAAGAGGCTTTCAAATTAGAAGAAGTAACATATGGCGAAATGCTTGAGATGGCACGTCTTGGTGCAGGTGTAATGCAACCTCGCGCCGTAGAAATGGGTTTCCGTTATGGTGTACCTATTCACGTACGTTCAACATTTAGTGACAATACAGGTACTATTATTCGGGAGGATTATACTGTGGAAGCAAATAAACACGTAATTACTGGCGTAGCTGATGATACTAATACAGCAAAAGTAGCCCTTGTAGGCGTTGAAAATAAACCAGGTGTTGCAGCAACTGTGTTCAAAGCATTGGCTGCAAAAAATGTGGATGTTGATATGATTGTTCAATCTATCCGCGCCGTAGGTGAACCTAAAACTGACCTCATCTTCACTGTAGCTATGGATGATGTTGTACTAGCTCGTGAAGTATTAGCAGAATTACAAAAAACTGTTGATATTGAAGCTGTAAATATTGACGAAAGAATGGCAAAAGTATCTATCATTGGTGCAGGTATGTTAGGGCAACCAGGCGTGGCAGCTCAAATGTTTGATATTTTGAGTCAAGAAGGCATCAATATTGAAATCATTTCTACTTCTGAAATTAGTATTTCTTGCCTTGTTGCTGAAGACCGCGTTAAAGATGCTGTTCGTGTAATTCACAATGGCTTATTGTTAGACCAAAGAGGTTAATCTATTTATGGATAGTCTACGTAGTTTTATGGATGAAATGCTCAATGACCAAGGTCGTAAGGAAGGTTTCATTAGCGATCTACTAGGAAATCTAAAAAATCAGCCTATTCCAACATTGGAGCAAGCTCAAACTGGTTATACTACGGTAAGTAATTTACATGGCATTTTCTACGATTATGATAAGGCCGAAGTTACTATTTCTTATAAGGTAGTACCTGATATGTACCCACCGTATACGTTAAGCTTTGTACAATTCCAAGCCGTGTTAGAAGGCTTGTTAACCTTGCGCCGCAATCAAAAGTGGCAAATGCAACATAATAAATAAAATGAACCCCATAGGTGGTAATGCCTATGGGGTTTTGTGTTTCGATAATTATTCTTAACATCTATATATAGAGTTGTCGATGTGTTATAATGAATTGTTAGGAAGAAATTAATTATATTTATATAGAAAGAAGGGACAGCATGGAAATAAATAAGGTTTATTCTGGCTTTCGCCTTGACCGCATTGAGCGCATTGATGAGATCAATGGTACCGCTTATGAAATGAAGCACGAAAAGTCTGGTGCTCGTTTAATTTATATTGATTCACCAGATTCTAATAAAGTATTCAATATTGCGTTTAGAACAACACCTCACAATAGTACCGGTGTGGCACATATTATGGAGCATTCTGTTCTATGTGGTTCTCGAAAATTCCCATTGAAAGAGCCCTTTGTTGAACTGGTAAAAGGTTCTTTAAACACGTTCCTGAATGCTATGACATATCCGGATAAAACAATGTATCCTGTAGCCAGCAAGAACGATAAAGACTTCCATAATTTGATGGACGTATATCTTGATGCAGTATTCTACCCACGTGTTCGTGAAGATGCAGAAATCGTAATGCAAGAAGGTTGGCATTATGAGCTAGAAAATGCAGATGATGAACTTACTTACAAAGGCGTTGTATTTAATGAGATGAAGGGTGTTTATTCATCTCCTGATTCTGTATTGGAACGCCAAATGATGCGCGAGCTTTTCCCAGATACGACTTATGGTGTTGACTCTGGTGGGGATCCTGATCATATTACAGATTTAACATATGAAGAATTCCAAGAGTTCTACCGTGTCCACTATCATCCATCTAATAGCTATATCTTCTTATATGGTGATATGAATATTGAAGAGCAATTAGCATTTTTGAATGATGAATACTTAAGTCATTTTGATGCTATTGAGGTTCATACCGAGGTAGCTCTACAAGCTCCATTTACAGAAGGAAAAGTAGTGAGCTATCCATATAGTGTAGGTTCTGAAGAACCAACAGATAATCGTACATTGCATTCTTTTGCGTATGTATTGCCTGATGTAACACCTGAACATAGCTTGGCTTTTGAAGTGTTAACACATGCTTTGTTGACATCTCCAGCGGCGCCTCTTAAACAGGCTTTGGTAAAAGCTGGTATTGGCTCTGACGTAAGCGGCTATTATTTAGATAGCATTCGTCAACCTATGTGGACAGTACAAGCTACGGGCTCAAACTTAGATAAACAAGCTGACTTGCAACGCATCGTAGAATCTACCTTACAAGAGCTATGTGATAAGGGCTTAGATAAAGAATTATTAGAAGCTTCTTTGAATAGCATTGAATTTGCTCTTCGTGAAAGTGATTTTGGTGGACGACCTATTGGGTTAGCATATATTATCCGCATGATGGATAATTGGCTATACGATAATGATCCATTAGAGTTATTACACTATGAAGAGGCGTTAGCGAATATTCGCAAAGGTTTGGCTGGTACATATTTCGAAGATTTAATTCGTCATTCTATCTTGAATAATGACCATAAGGTTCTTGTATCTATCTATCCTGAACGTGGTCTTCAAGAGCGCAAAGATGCAGAGGTTAAAGAACATTTAGCTGCTGTAAAAGCGAATATGACAAAAGAGGAGATTGACGCGATTGTAGAACAAACAAAACGCCTTAAAATTCGTCAAGAAACACCAGATAGCGATGAAGCTCTAGCATCTATTCCATTGCTCGAGTTATCTGATTTAAATCCTAATATGGAAGCTGTAGAACGCCGTGAAAGTAAAATCGGTAATACTACAGTACATTTTGTACCTACTTTCACAAAGGGTATCAATTATGTAGGCTTGTACTTTAAATTGAACAGCCTCACAGAAGATGACTTATTCTACGCTGATATTTTAAGTGATATCCTCGGTCGTGTTGACACATCCGAGCGCGGTTATGAAGCACTGGCTAAAGATATCAATATGAATTTAGGTGGATTGAGTTCTGACATTACGGCCATTAGTAAAGATGGTAAGCGTGATGAGTTTACACCTCTTATGATTGTGCGTGCAAAAGCATTACATGCTAAACTACCTGATTTATGCCGCTTGATTAATGAAGTGGTACAAAAGGCAGATTACAGTGATGATCGCCGTTTAACTGAGCTTGTTCAAGAAAGCAAAGCTATTTGGGATAATGAGGCATTCCGCCGCGGTAATTCTATCGTAAGTCAACGTGTTATGGCTCAAGTATCTGCAGTTGGCAAGTTTAGAGACAATGGCAATTTAGGGTACTATCAAAAAATCAGCGAGCTAGCATCTAATCCAGCAGCTTTGCCATTATTACCAGAAAAATTAGCTGAAGTAGCTCGAAAAATTTTCCGTGCTAATAATGTAGATATTATGTTTGTCGGTGAAGAAGGCGAATTAGAAGCTTTTAAAAACCTAATGAAACCATTGGTTGACACTTGGGATACTGCCGAATTGAGTAATGATGTATTACAAATCACTCGTCTTTCCGGCAATGATGGTATCGTTACAGCTGGTAAGGTTCAATACGTAGCTCAAGGTGGTAATTTCATCGATCATGGTTTCAAACATGTTGGTCCCATGAGCGTATTAGAAACGATATTACGTTATGAATACCTTTGGATTCGTATTCGTGTTCAAGGTGGTGCTTACGGAGCATTTGCTAATTTCTATGATGATGGCAATATGATTTTCTGTAGTTATCGTGATCCTAACTTGTTAGAAACTTTAGATGTATATAAAGAGTTGCCTCAATACCTTCGTGACTTCACATTGACTGACCGTGAAATGCGTAAGTATATTATTGGTACTATGAGTTCTTTAGACTTGCCAATGACACCTGCATTGCGTGGACCACGTGCAATGGGTATGTACTTCAGCGGTGCTAAATTAGAGGACAAAGTAGAGTTCCGTAAACAAGTGATTGCATGTAAGCCAGAAGATATTGTTGCACTAGCAGATGTGGTAGAACCTGTACTGAATGATAATCATATTTGCACAATGGGTAACGAACAAAAAATTAAAGATGCTGGTAATGTTTTTGATAACATTGTGTCTTTAGGCTAAATAATTTTATATCTATAAATGATATTGCTTTAATTTTTAGTTTGACATATCTTTGAATGGATAAGTGGCATATTCATAATGAATATGCCACTTGTTTTCTGCTATAGGAGAGTTCTCATGAAAGGTAGATTTGCGCCTAGTCCAACAGGATATATTCATCTTGGTAATGTGTGGATAGCACTTTTATCATATATCTCCACACGTCAACAAAACGGAAAATATGTTGTACGGATGGAGGATATAGACCTGCAACGGTCAAAACGAGAATTAGGTGAAGCTTTACTAGATGATTTAGAATGGCTTGGCTTTGAATGGGATGAAGGGCCTCGTGTAGGTGGACCTGAGGTATCTTATTGGCAAAGTGAAAGACAAACAAATTATGCAGACATACTAGAATATCTAGCATTAGAAAAACTAATTTATCCTTGTTTTTGTAATAGAGCACGGCTACAATCTATCGCATCAGCGCCTCATGCAGGAGAAGTAGTTCATCGTTACGATGGTAAATGTCGCCATTTATGTGATTTTGAAATACAAGATTTACGTAATATTAAAGAGCCATCTTTGCGCCTATCCGTGAATACTTGTGATTTAAATTTTGATGATCGCTGGCAGGGGGCTCAACATATCCATTTAGAATGTGAATTAGATGATTATGTATTACGTCGTGGTGATGGTATGTATGCTTATAATTTGGCAGTTGTATTAGATGATATAGCTATGGGAATAACTGAAGTTATTCGCGGTAATGATTTACTTGATACAACAGGGCAACAATTATATTTATATAACACATTACAACAATGCTATTCTTATAAAGATATAGAAGTTCCTAAGTATGGTCATGCCCCACTTTTAGTAGATGCGGATGGAAACAGACTTTCTAAGCGTCAAAAGAGTATTACAATACGTGAACTACGAGAACAACAATGGTCAGCCTCTAGAATTTTAGGAGAGTTAGCTGTTGCAGGGGGGCTTATAGATAGTGCTAGGCATACTCATCCACAAATAAGCCTTTCTGATTTAATTCATTTAGACCTATCAGTTCCTAGTTTGAGGCAAAAAACAATTGTCATTGAATGATACTAGATACATTGATTTTAGTTCTAAAATGTTTGCTAAAAGCGTATAATTCGATAACTATAAATTTCGATACATTACATTGACAAAATTCGATATTTATTTATAATAGTATATAAGAGGTGGTCAAAATGACAATTCAACAAGCTTTAGATCAAAAGGTGTGGGCCGTTATTGGAGCCACCCATAAAACCGAAAAGTTCGGCTATAAGATTTATAAATGTCTTAAAGATCATGGATATGAAGTATATCCCGTTAATCCTAATGTTGCAGAAATAGATGGAGACAAGTGTTACTCTAGTCTTTCTGTACTTCCTGTTGTACCAGCTGTTGTGGATTTTGTTGTACCAGAATCAGCGGGTTTAGCTGCACTTGATGAATGCAAAGAACTTGGCATTCCAACTGTGTGGTTACAACCGGGAGCGGATAAACCATCTGTTGTTGAAAAAGCACATGCTTTAAACTTGCATGTCATTCAAGATTGTGTATTAGTTCAATTACCGTAGGAGGGTATAATGAGCGAATTAAAAGAATTAAAAACTGCTGAATATCAAGATTTAGTAAATCAAGGTGGCGTAACTGTTATTGATTTCTGGGCTCCATGGTGCGGTTATTGCGTACGTATGATGCCAATCATCGAAGAAATTGCAGGTGAGCTTGAAGGTAAAGCTAACTTTGTAAAAGTAAATGCAGATGAAGAACCAGAATTAGCACGTAATTTACAAGTTGAAGTATTGCCTACATTTGTTATCTTAAAAGATGGCGAAGTAGTAGACCGTAAAATTGGCTTCTTGCCAAAAGGCGATCTTCAAGGCGCTATTGAATCTAAATTCTAATAATCGGAATAAAACTATATAAATAGAGGCAAAAAAACCTCATCAATGTATAAAGCATACATTGATGAGGTTTTTTTCATAATTTTTATAGAGGTAAATAAAAAGTATCGTATAAATATAAAATTAAATTAAAATATAAATTTTCATTTTACATAATTCAATATTATTAATAACACAGTGTTTATGCGGATAATTACTTATTTTTGAATGAGTAAAAAATGAAGCATAAGTTTAACTTATTAATTTTTTTATGGAAATTTAAAATAATATATGGTAGTATTATGTTAAATATTGTGAATGTTTAGTGAAAAGAGTGCAATATTTGATTTATTTCTTCATTGTGGGGTGAGAGCCACAAATGTTGGGAGGGAACTTAATATGAATAAGGTATTCAAAGTTGTATGGAGTGCAACGAAGCACGCTTATGTCGTAACGTCTGAGTTAGCTAAGTCTCACCAAAAATCTGCTACTACAATTGTAGCAGCTGTTATTTTGGCGGCTAGCTTTTCTGGAGGTGTTGCTAATGCATCCAGCCCTGAGGATTGGGCTAGAGCTGATCTTATTGGTAGCCAAAGATGGTTAACACCTGATCAAAATGCTTGGGGTCATATGCAAGATCAACATCAAGTTGATCCACAACAATTAGATCAACAGCAACAACAGCAACAACAACAGCAACAACAACAGCAACAACAGCAACAACAATGGCAACAACAAGTGCCGCAACAACAACAGCGACGTCAACATCCTCAAGTGCCACAACAACAGCAACAATGGCAACAACAAGTGCCACAACAACAGCAGCAACAACAAATCCCTAAAAAAGGCGGTTCCAATGGTAATACCGTAATTAATAACTACTATACAGTTGTAACTACTGATGTTGAAAATGTTAAGAAAAATACACATAACATTAACGTTGTAAATAAAAAGGTAGATATCAATACTACTAATATTAATACTGTTAATAATAAGGTTGAGAGTGTAAAAACTGACATTAATAAAATCAATGCTAATATTACTAATATCAACGCTAAAGTTGATAAAAATAGCAAAGATATTGAAGGATTAAAAGGTCAAATTGGCACTACAATCACTAACATTAAACAAGACATCACAAATATTAACAATAATATTGATGCTAAATTTACTAAAATTAACAATGATATTGATGTAAAAATCGATAATAAAATTACAAAAATCACAAATAATGTTGTTAATAATGTAAATACTAACATTGATGCTAGTGTAAAAAAACATATTGAAGCTAATAATACCAACATTATTAATCAAGTAAATCAAAACATTAATACTGCAGTTCAAAATAATAACACTACAATTTTGAACAAAGTTGATGAGAAGATTGAAAATAACAATACTACTATTATTAATAATGTTAATAAAGATGTAGATGTTAAGATTAATGATATTAAAACAAATATCAATAATACGAAAAATGAGTTGAACACTAACATTTCTAATGTTAAAAATGAACTCAATCAAAATATCAACAACGTTGATATTAAAGTTAACAACAATAAAAAAGCAATTGATAATTTAACTGTTAATGTTAACAATAATAGTAAATCTATTGCTGATTTAACGGCTAAAGTTGAAAATAACACCCAAAATATTGATGCTAATAATACTTTCATCATGGAAAACCGTAAATTTATCGGTGATAACAAAAAAGCTATCAACGAGAACAAAAAAGCCATCGATGAATTGAAAGGTAAAGTTGGCACAACAATCAATAATATTAACACTACAATTGATAATAAGATTAATGAAAATAACACTAAGATTATCAACGAAGTTAATCACAATGTAGATGTTAAAATCAACGATAGCAAAACTAACATTATTAGTGAAGTTAACAAAACAATTAATTCTAAAATTGAAGCTAACAACACAACTATTATTAATAAAGTAAATAATGATGTTGATACTAAGATCAATGCTGTTAAAACTGATATCACAAATATCAACAATACAGTTAATAATGTAAGTGCAAAAGTTGATTCTAATACTACTAACATTACTAATAACACTACAAATATCAACAAAAATGCGACTGCAATTACTGAATTAAACACTAAAGTTGATAATCAAGGTAAAGTTTTAGTTAATCATGAAGGTCGCATCCAGGAGCTTGAAAAAGACAATAAAACTATTAAAACTGATGTAGCTAACACTCAAAATCAAGTTAATATCAATACTAAAGATATTGCTGATTTGAAAGGTAAAGTTGGTCAAAATATTGGTAATGTTCAAGTAGATATTAAAGATATTAAAAACAACATCACTAATATCAACAATAAAGTTGAAGCAAACACAGTTGCAATTAACAAGGTTGATGTAAAAGTTGATGGTGTTAAAGGTGACTTGGATGGCCTTAAAGGTGACTTGGATGGCCTTAAAGGTCGTGTTGATCGTCATGACCAACGTTTGGACTACTTGCAAGACAACATTGCAGATAACTCCACACGAATCTCTATTGTTGAAGATGGTGTAAAAGCTAATACAAAAGACATTAATGTAGTTGGCACAATTGCAATGGAAAACCGCACACTTATCGGTGCAAACCAAAAAGCTATCGATGAGTTAAAAGGTCATGTTGGCACACAAATTACTAATATTGAAACTACAATCAATAAGAAGATTGAAGCTAATAATACTACAATCCTCAACAAAGTAGATGGTAATATTGATGCTAAGATTGAAAAAAATAACACAGTTATTAACAATAACATTAACAATGTAAATGCTAAGACTGAAGTTAATGCCAAAGCTATTACAGATAATAGTAAACGTATTGATGCTAATTCTGCTCGTATTTCCAATAATGAAAAAGCAATCAACGACTTAAAAGGTCATGTTGGTACACAAATCACTAATATCGAAAATACAATTACTAATAAGATCAATGAAAACAACACAGTAATCAATAAAAATATTGATGCTAAGATTGAAGCTAATAACACTACAATTCTTAATAAAGTAGACAATAACATCGATGTTAAGATTAATGCTAATAACATTAAAGTTGATCAAAAAATTGATGGTGTTAAAGGCGATTTAGATGGTCTTACTAAACGCGTTGATCAAAATACTAAAGACATCAACGTAGCAGGCACAATTGCTATCGAAAACCGTACACTTATCGGTGCTAACAAAAAAGCTATTGATGAGTTAAAAGGTCATGTTGGTAATCAAATCACAAATATCGAAAATACAATTACTAATAAGATTAATGAAAACAATACAGTAATTAATAAAAATATCGATAATAAGATTGAGGCTAACAATACGACTATCATCAATAAAGTAGATCAAAATATTGATGCTAAAATCAATGCTAATAACACTACAATCATTAACAAAGTTGATAAAAACATTGATGTGAAAATCAATGAAAATAACAAACAAATCAACAATAAGATTAATGAAGTAAATGTTAAGGTAGATGGTGTTAAGGGCGATGTAGAAGGCTTAAAAGGTCGAGTAGATCGTCATGACCAACGTTTAGACTACTTACAAGATAATATTGTAGATAACTCTACACGTATTACTGTAGTAGAAGATGGCGTTAAAGCTAATGCTAAAGATATCAATGTTGTGGGTACTATCGCTATGGAAAACCGTAAATTCATCGGCGATAACAAAGCTGCAATTGATAAAAACACAAAAGCTATTGATGCATTAAAAGGTCAAGTTGGCACAACAATTAAAAATATCGAAACTACAATTAATAATAAGATTACAGAAAATAATGTAACTATTAATAAAAATATCGATACTAAGATTGAAGCTAACAACACTGTTATCAACCAAAATATTGATAATAAAATCAACAGCAATAATACAACAATCATTAATAAAGTAGATCAAAACATTGATGCTAAAATCAATGCTAATAACACTACAATTCTTAACAAAGTTGATAAAAACATCGATGTAAAAATCAATGAAAATAACAAACAAATCAACAACACAATCAATACTAAGATTGGTGATGTAAATGTTAAGATTGATGGCGTTAAAGGTGACTTGAATGGTCTTAAAGGTGATTTGGATGGCCTCAAAGGTCGTGTAGATCGTCATGATCAACGTTTAGACTACTTACAAGATAACATTGCTGATAACTCCACACGTATCTCCGTAGTAGAAGATGGCGTGAAAGCTAATGCTAAAGATATTAATGTAGTAGGTACAATCGCAATGGAAAACCGTCAATTCATTGGCGATAATAAAGTTGCTATTGCAAACAACACTAAAAATATCAACATCAATACTAAAGCTATCGATGAGTTAAAAGGTCAAGTAGGTCAATCCTCTACAGTTATCAATGATATTAAGAAACAAATTACTAATATCAATGGTAAAGTAGAAAATAATACTACAAATATTGCTAATAACACAACTAATATTGCTAACAATACAACTGCAATTAACAATGTAAACGTTAAAGTTGATGCTAATGCAAAAGCTATTGTAGACAACAGCAAACGTATTGATGCAACTAATGTAAAAGTAGATGCTAATACTACTAACATTGCTAACAATACAACTGCAATCAACAACGTAAACGTTAAAGTTGATGGCGTTAAAGGTGACTTGAAGGATCTTACTGCTAAAGTTGATAAAAACACTAAAGACATCAACGTAGCTGGTACAATTGCTCTTGAAAACCGTAAATTCATTGGCGATAACAAAGTAGCTATTGCAAATAACACTACAAACATCGCAAATAACACTACAAACATTGCTAATAACAAAAAAGCTATCGATGAATTAAAAGGTCAAGTTGGCAATACAGTTAAAAATATCGAAACTACTATTAATAACAAGATTACAGAAAATAATGTAACTATTAATAAAAATATCGATGCTAAGATTGAAGCTAACAATACTGTAATTAATCAAAATATCACAAATGCAATTACTGAAAACAACAAGGAAATTAACAATACAATTAACAATGTAAATGTTAAAGTTGATGGTATTAAAGGTGATATTGATGGCTTGAAAGGTCGCGTAGATCGTCATGATCAACGTTTAGACTACTTACAAGATAACATTGTAGATAACTCCACACGTATTACTGCAGTAGAAGATAGTGTTAAACTAAATACTACAAATATTGCGAACAATACAACAGCAATCAACAATGTAAATGTTAAAGTTGACGGCATTAAAGGTGACTTGAACGGTCTTACTAAACGTGTTGACCAAAACGAAAAAGACATCAATGTAGCTGGTACAATCGCTATCGAAAACCGTACATTGATTGGCAATAACAAAGCTGCTATCGACAAGAATGCAAAAGCTATTGCTGAATTGAACGGTAAAGTTGGTACTACCATCACTAACATCGAATCTACTATCAATAACAAGATTGAAGCTAACAACACTACAATCCTTAATAAAGTAGATAACAATATCGATGCTAAGATTAATGCTAATAACACAACAATTCTTAACAACGTTAATAAAAACATCGATGTAAAAATCAATGAAAACAACAAAGAAATTAACAACACAATCAATACTAAGATTGGTGATGTAAATGTTAAGATTGATGGTGTTAAAGGTGATGTAGCTGGTCTTACTAAACGTGTAGATCGTCATGATGAACGTTTAGACTACTTACAAGGTAATATTGTAGATAACTCTACACGTATCAGTGCTAATGAAGATGCTATCAAAGCATTAAAAGGCCAAGTTGGTACAACAGTTACTAATGTTGAAAACACAATCAATGCTAAGATTGAAGCTAACAACACAGTAATTAGAAACGATATCAACACTGCAATTACTAATAACAACACTGTTATTAACAAAAACATTGAAACTGCAATCAACGAAAATAACACAACAATCATTAACAAAGTTGATCAAAATATTGATGCTAAGATTGCTAATAACAACACAGAAATCAATAAAACTATCAACAGCAAAGTTAATGAAGTAAATGTTAAAGTTGAAGCTAATGCAAATGCAATTGCTAATAATAGCAAGTCTATTACTGATATCAAAGCAAATGTTGCTAATATTAACAATAAAGTAGAGTCTAACACTACAAATATTGCTAATAACACTGCAGCTATTGCTAATGTAAGCAAACAAGTTACAAATAATACAACTAACATTGCTCACAATGCAACAGCTATTGCAAATATTAGCAAACAAGTTGCTGGCAACACTGCTAACATCACAGATGTAACTGCTAAAGTAAATGCTAATACTGGCCGTATTGAATCTAATACAACAGCTATTAATAACTTAACTGGTAAAGTTGATGCTAACTCTCAAGCTATTGAATCCTTGAAAGGTCAAGTTGGTAAAGGCAATACTACAATTGTTAATGTAGCTCAAAAAGTAGAAAATATTACTCAAAACATTAACGCTCAAAATAGTAACATCCAAGCTAATACTATAAACATTCAAAATAACACTTCCAATATTAATAACATCAAAGCTAATGTTGTTAACGTTGAAAAGAATGTAAACAATATTAAAGCTGATGTGACAGTAGTTAAAGCTGATATCACAAACATCAATGCTAAAGTTGATCAAAAAATCAATATTGTAAACAACAACATTACTAACGTTAAAAACGATGTGAAGAGTATTGATGCTAAAGTTACAAATATTGATAACAAAGTTACTAATATTAACAATAAAGTAACTAATATCGATAGCAAGGTAAATGATATTGATGTGAAAGTTAATAATCAAAATACTGTCATCAACAATATCAAAACTGATGTATCTGGTTTGAAAGATCAAGTTGGCAAAAATACTGAAGCAATTAAGAACTTACAAAATGTAAGCGCTGATGTAAACAAAGTAAAAGAACAAGTTAATGTTAATACTCAAAAAGCAAATGCTAACGAAGAACGCATTAAAAATGTTCAAAGCCAAGTTTCTGTTAATACTGAAGCAATCAAACATAACACTGAAAACATCAATATTAACAAAGCAGCGATCAAGCAAAATGCTGAAGCAATTCAAAATACTAATGTAACTGTACAAAAAGTAATCAACAAAGTTGATGAACATAGTAAAGTTATTAACGATGTATCTAAACAAGTTAATACTAATACAACTAATATTGCTAATATTAATAATGTTGTTAACCAAAATACAACTAATATTACAAATGTAACTAACCAAGTTAATGCAAACACAAGCAATATTAGCAAAGTATCTAGCCAAGTTAATACAAATACTACAAACATCAACACTCTAAATGCTAAAGTTGATACTAATGTTACTAATATCACTAAGGTAGATAATCGTGTAACTGCAGTAGCTAACCAAGTTAAAGAAAATGCACAATTAACAAAAGCTGTTGGTACTCTAGCACTAGAAAATCATGAAAAAGTTAGTGTATTAGGTTTACAAGTAAACAAAAATACAGAAGACATTTCTAACAATGCAACAGCAATTGCAAATGTAAATACTAAAGTTGATGAAAACGTTACATTAACTAAAAACATTGGTGCTATTGCATTAGAAAATAATGAAAAAGTTAATGTATTGGGCTTACAAGTAAATAAAAATACTCAAGATATCAGTACATTAGCAGAAGCTGCAAATTATAGCTTGAAAGCTTCTAACATTGCATTACAAGATCATGCAACACTTGTACAACACGATGCACAAATCGCAGAAAACTCTCGCCGCATTAGCAGCGTAGAACGTGATGTTAAAGTGGTAGGTGCTAATGCAGCAGCTTTGGCAGCATTGAAACCTATCGAATACCATGAAGGTCAAAAAGCTCAAATTATGGCCGCTGTTGGTACTTACAAAGGTAAAACATCTACTGCGTTGGGTGTAGCTCATTATGCAAATCCTGATTTGTTAATCCATGCTGGTGCAGCTTATGGTGGTGACCATAGCGTAATGGCAAATGCTGGTGTAACAATCGGTATTGGTAATGCTCCTACAGCTCCTAAAGCATCTCCTGCAACTGTAAAAGTTCTTGAAGACAAAGTGGCTGATTTACAAGCACAAAACAAAGAAATTCGTGAACTTCTTGATAAAGTGATTGCACAACAACCACAACAAGCTCCAAAAGCAGCTGTAAAAACAACTAAATAATATGCCTCCCAACCGATGGGTTACATGATAATCTATCGTAGGTATAGAAACCGCGTAGCAGAAATGCTACGCGGTTTTCTTTTTGTGTGGATGTGTGGTGATTATCTCCATATATATCTTTTTATTTTGGTGTAATGGAGTGGATAGCTATCTTGTAGTGGGGATTAGATACAGATAAAACTATATAAATCCTCTTGGTGGTAGATAGTGGTTTTTATAATCCAATTATTATTTTTTTCGAACATATGTATCGAAGAAAAAACGAGAAAAATAGAGATTATGAAAGAAAAATATAAAAAAGTGGGATAAAAATGGATTTTTTATTGTGAATGGTGGGGAATTGTGGTAGAATTTACCATATAGTGGTGGATAAGGAATAGTAAAGGGCGGTGATACGTATGTTCATGGGAGAATATAATCACACCATTGATACAAAAGGGCGGATGATTATACCCGCGAAAATACGTGAACAACTAGGCGAAGTATGCATTGTTACTAAGGGCCTAGATAACTGCTTAGCTATTTATACCGAAGAAGCGTGGAAGAAAATTTCTACAGCTTTACAATCACAATCCTCCACTAAAGCTAGCGTACGTGCCTTAAAACGTTTTGTTTTTGGTAGTGCTGCTGAGCTTGAGTATGATAAACAAGGTCGTGTCCTCATTCCTGTACCACTACGTGAATATGCGAGCCTTGATAAACAGGCCGTTATTGTCGGTGCTGGGGATCACGTTGAAATTTGGAGCCGCGAAAAATATGATTACTATGATAATCAAGTGGCTGAAAGTATGGAAGAATTAGTCGAAGGGCTTGAAGGGATTATGTTATAGGAGGCTATGATGGAATTTAATCATACCAGCGTACTTTTACGCGAAACGGTGGACTCCGTCGTAACTAATCCAAAAGGCATTTATGTGGACTGTACCCTTGGTGGGGCAGGACATGCGCACGCAGTGGGCGAAATGCTTGACCCAGAAGGCATGATAATCGGTTTAGATCAAGATGAAGATGCATTGAGCGTAGCTCGACAGCGTCTATCTGATTTAAAGTGTCAGGTGTTAACGATACCGACAAACTTTTCTAACTTAAAGGAAGCCCTTCAAAATGAGGACATCTATGAAGTAGATGGTTTTATCTTTGATCTTGGCGTATCAAGTTATCAATTAGATACACCAGAACGTGGCTTTTCATATATGAATGATGGTCCACTTGATATGCGAATGGATAAGGAAGCACCATTAACAGCAGAGGAAGTTGTTAATGAATATGATGCTGAAGCACTATTGCAAATTATCCGTGACTATGGTGAAGAACGATGGGCTAAGCGAATTGTTGAATTCATCGTTAATGCACGTCAAGAAAAACGAATAACCACTACTGGTGAGTTAGTTAGAATAATTAAACAAGCAATACCTGCGAAGGCGCGTCAAGATGGACCGCATCCGGCAAAACGGACGTTCCAAGCCATTCGCATTGAAGTAAATAGAGAATTAGCTATCTTGCATGATAGTTTTGTAGATGCTGTATCCATGTTGAAACCAAAGGGGAAAATTGGGGTTATCACATTTCACTCCTTGGAAGATCGAATTACAAAACAAACTTTCAAAGAGTTGAGTACAGCATGTATATGTCCTCCAGAACTACCGATGTGTGTATGTAACCACAAAGCTGTTGTGAAGGCGAAGAATAAGGCTATAGAGCCAAGTGCAGGGGAGATTGAGGTTAATCCGAGGGCTAGAAGCGCGAAGTTGCGCGTAGCCGTCAAGTTGTAGAATTGGAAGGGGTTAGTATTTATGTTAGCGAGAAAGGCTGTTGTGGGCCAAGTAAAAAGCGATGTGTTGGTCGCTTCACAAGGGAGAAAACGTAGTGCAAGTGTGGCTCTAGATTTGAGTCCTATGATGTGGCAAGTTGTATATGGTATTGCTGCATTGGTTGCATTTTTGCTTATTATGATGGTTATGAATGCGTACAGCACAAAATTGGGCTACGAAGTAGTTAAAACACAGCAAGCTGTAGTACAATTAACAAAAGATAATGATGCTTTGGATGTTGAAGTGGCTTCCTTGAAGTCTCCCGTTCGTATCCAACAAATCGCAGAACAACAACTAGGGATGGTTTTGCCTGATTCTTTTGTTTATAGCACAAAAAGCGCTGTTACTGAACGCACTGTACAAGAGAAACAGCAAATTATAGACTAGCAGGCAAAGCAGCTCGTATTGGGCTGCTTTCCTTTGCGTGTAAAGGAGATTGTATATGAAACAATTACAAGATATAATAAAAACCTTGCAAACAACGCATGTAGAAGGTAATACAGCTGTTAAAGTATTAGATATTACAGCTGATTCTCGGGCTGTAAAAGTAGGCAGTTTATTTATTGCTTTAGATGGTGCCACTGTAGATGGTCATAATTATGTAAATAAAGCCGTAGAAGCTGGTGCAGTAGCAGTAATTGTATCTAAACCAGTAGAGGTAAGTGGTGATGTTTGTGTTATCACTGTAGAAGACACTCGTAAAGCTATGATGGCATGCGTGCCGTATTTCTTTGATTACCCAGCAAATTCCATGCGTATGATTGGCGTTACTGGTACGAATGGTAAAACGACTACAACGCATATGATTCGTCATATTTTGAAAGCTCAAGGTCATAAAGTGGGCGTTATTGGTACTGTTCATATTATGATTGGTGATACAACATATCCAATTCATAATACGACACCTGATGTAGTAGATTTGCAACATATTCTTCATCAAATGGTAGAGGAAGGTGTTACACATTGCGTAATGGAAGTTTCTTCACACGCATTGGCGTTGGGGCGAGTTTCTGGTGTTGAATATGATACAGCGGTATTTACAAACTTAACACAAGATCATTTGGACTTTCACAAGACCTTTGAAAATTATTTGGCAGCTAAGTGTAAATTATTTGAACAAGTTAGCGCACCTAATCAAACTAAATCTGGTAAAGGGGCTATCATTAATATCGATGACGAATATGGCCATCGTATAATTGAGAAAACAACGGCACCTATCATTACTTACAGTATTGATGGTAAAGGTACGTTGAATGCTCATGATGTAGAAATGACACCTAAGTCTAGCCGTTATACTGTCTCTTATGATGGCCATGACTATACAGTAGCTATGAATACCACAGGTTTATTTAATGTATATAATACTTTGGCTGCTATTGGTGCTTGTCTATTAGAAGGCATATCTATGGAAGATATAGATAAAGCATTGAAAACATTTAGCGCTGTGCCTGGCCGTTTTGAGCTCATTGAAGAAGGTCAACCATTTGCTGTGGTTGTAGATTATGCACATACACCAGATGGGCTAGAAAACATTCTACAAACTGCAAAGGCTATTCAAGAAAATCGCATTATTGTAGTCTTTGGTTGTGGTGGTGACCGAGATGCGACAAAACGCCCTATCATGGGTCGTATTGCTGCACAATATGGTGATGTAGTATATGTAACATCTGATAATCCTCGTACAGAGGATCCTGTACAAATTGTAAAAGATGTGGAAGCAGGCGTTAAAGAAGGCCTTCGTGAAGGCTCTTATTATGAAGTAATCGTTGATCGTCGGGAAGCGATTCAACATGCAATACAAAATGCAAAACCTGGGGATATTGTACTAATTGCTGGTAAGGGGCATGAGGATTACCAAATCTTAAAGGATAAAACGATTCATTTTGATGATCGTGAAGAGGCGCGAGCAGCCCTCAAGGAGATCTAATATGGCAGAATTTACATTGTCTCAAGTGGTAGAAGCCACAGAAGGGACGAGTACACATACCGAAAATATTAAGTTCTTAGATGTATCTACTGATACAAGAACGATTGAATCAGGCTTTTTGTTTGTAGCCTTAAAAGGTGATACCTTTGATGGTCATGATTTTATCAATACGGCCATTGAAAAGGGTGCTACAGGTGCTATTGTAGAAAAAGGTCGTGCCGTAGAAGGTATTGTTTGTATTGAGGTAGAAAATACCTTGGTAGCATACCAAAACTTGGCACGTTATCATCGCCGTCGTTTTGATATTCCTGTAGTGGCTATTACTGGTTCTTCTGGTAAGACTACAACAAAGGAAATGGTGGCCGCTGTACTTGGTACAGAATTTAATGTTTTGAAAACTGAAAAAAACTTTAATAATGAAATTGGTTTGCCAAAAACATTGTTGCGCTTAACTGCAGAACATCAAGCATGTGTTGTAGAGATGGGCATGCGTGGCCTTGGTCAAATTGAAGAGCTTGCATTGATTGCGGAACCAACTATGGGCATTATTACCAATGTTGGTACTAGCCATATTGAGTTGCTAGGCTCTCGTGAAGCCATTGCAGAAGCTAAAGGTGAATTAATTCGTTGTTTGCCTGAAAATAGTGTGGCTATTCTCAATGAAGATGATCCATATGTTAAGGCTATGGATAGCCTTGCTAAAGGTAAAACTATTACTTATGGTATTGAACGCAACGCTACTTGTATTGGTAGCCATTTGCGTTATAAAAAAGACGGTATTAAGTTTACTTGCAAATGTTATGACGAAGTCTTCGATATCTTCTTACCTATGATTGGTGAACACAATGTATATGATGCATTGGCAGCAATTGTAGCTGGTCGTGTTTTGGGGATTAAATCCAACACCATTCGTAAAGGCTTAAGCGAGTTTACTGGCACTCCTATGCGCCAAGAAATCGTACCATTTGAAGATATTGTTATCTTAAATGATGCATATAATGCAAATCCTTCCTCTATGGCTGAAGCGATTAAAGCATTAGGTCAACTAGAAGGTAAACGTAAAATCGCTATGCTTGGTGATATGCTTGAGCTTGGTGATTATACTGAACAGGCGCATCGTGAAATTGGTCAATTGCTTGCTGAAGAAGGCTATAGTGTAGTATTCACATTTGGTGATGCTGCGGCCTTCATCGCTAAGGAAGCAAAAAAAGCAGGTTTAACTACATTCCGTTGTAATAGCCATTTGGAAATGGCTAATGCCTATAGCGATATTCGTGAAAAAGGGGATGTTATCCTTGTCAAAGGTTCCCGAGGTTTGCGAATGGAACGGGTTGTTGAAGAGTTAAAAGATCGGGAATAAAAGGTTGCGGCTAGTTATATCTAGCCGTCATCTGTTTATTAATGAGTAGAGGGTTCATATGATATATCATATTCTATTAGCCTTTGTAGTGACCTTTATCATTACAGTAGTGCTAGGTAAAATTGCTATTCCTATGTTGCGTTCTTTACACGCACAACAAAGTATTCGTGAAGAAGGTCCAGAAAGTCATCAAGCGAAAGCGGGTACGCCAACAATGGGGGGTGCTTTCATGATGATCGCCCTTGTTCTTGGTGTTGCTATTTTCGCACCATGGAATGTAGGTACAGGCATGTTATTGTTTTTAACATTGGGCCATTGTTTATTGGGATTCTTTGATGACTTTGTAAAAGCCGTTAAAAAACGTAATCTTGGCTTAACAGCTAAGCAAAAATTGCTAGGTCAATTTATTTTGGCGGCCATATTCTGTTACTGTATTACTGAAATTATGGTTATTCCTACCACATTGTGGATTCCTGTAGCAGATGTACATCTTCAACTAGGTTGGGCTTATTATGTTTTGGCATTTTTAATTATCGTAGGTGCTACAAACGCAGTAAATCTTACAGATGGTCTTGATGGTTTGGCTAGTGGTACCTCTGCTGTAGCCGCCATTGCTTTCTCCGTGATTGGTCTTATGGCTGCATCTACAACAAACTCTATTGGTGCTGAAAGCGTTGCTTACTTTGGCGCCATTGTAGCCGCTGTATGCCTTGGTTTCTTGGTATACAATGTAAACCCTGCGAAGGTGTTCATGGGGGATACTGGATCCTTAGCTTTAGGTGGTGCTTTTGCGGCTATGGCTATTTTGACTAAAACAGAATTGCTACTCGTTGTAATTGGTGGCATTTTTGTTATGGAAGCATTGTCCGTTATTATTCAAGTTATATCCTTTAAAACTCGTGGTGTACGCGTATTTAAAATGAGCCCAATTCACCATCATTTTGAGTTGTCTGGTTGGGCTGAGCAAACTGTTGTTAATCGCTTCTGGTTTGGTGGCGCTGTATTAGCTGTTGTTGGCGTCGTTTTAGCGACTATAACTTTGTAAGATAATACTTAACGGAACACGCAAATAATGGTATGCTTATAAGATAGGAATACGTTATTTTTGTTGATAATTTAGGTGATATAGATGGAATACGGAGATAAACATATACTTGTTCTTGGCGCTGGTGCCAGCGGTATAGGCGCATCTTGGGTATTAGCTCAAGTTGGGGCCCATGTAGTGTTAAATGATTATAAGCCTGTTACACTGCCTGCAGATGAGGAAAAAAGACTTGTATCAGCAGGTGTAGATATTATTACAGGTAGACAAGATGAATCCTTGCTTGATGGCGTGGATCGCATTGTTATTTCTCCAGGTATTTCTCTAGATATTCCCATTGTAAAAGCCGCTCAAGCTCGTGGTATTGATGTGGTTAGTGAAGTAGAAGTAGCTTATGAGTTATCTAAATCGCCAATTGTAGCCGTTACAGGTACAAATGGTAAGACCACTACTACAACATTATTAACTAAGGTATTGGAAGGAACTGGAAAGCCAGTTCGCGTTGGTGGTAATATCGGCGATTCTCTTAGTGAAGTAGCTTATTCCATGCCAGCAGATGGTTTTTTGGTAGCTGAGTTATCCAGCTATCAACTAGAAACAATTAAGCATTTTAGACCGATTGGTGCTATTATGCTCAATATTACACCAGATCATTTAGCTCGTCATAAGACAATGGAAAATTATATTGCTGCGAAGGAACGCATCTTTGAAAATCAATTGAGCACAGATTTTATGGTGCTTAATATTGATGATCCTATTGTAGCCGACATGAAACATCGTGCACCTAGCCATATCCTTGAAATTAGTCAACATCAAGTGGTTTCAAATGGTGCTTACTATGATAAAGGACAATGTTATGTAACAAAGAATGGTATAGCAACACCTGTTATTGGTAGTGCTGATATCCACATTCCAGGTAGCCATAATATTGAAAATATTTTAACTGTTATCGCTTTAGCTTATGCGTTAGGTGTGCCGGTAGAAACCATTCATCGTATTATAAGCGAGTTCCATGGTGTTGAACACCGATTAGAACGAGTTAAAACTCTTGATGGAATTACATTCTATAATGATTCTAAAGCTACTAATGTAGATTCTGTTGTAAAAGCATTGGAATCCTTTAATCAATCCGTTATTTTATTAGCTGGTGGTCATGATAAAATGACTCCGTTAGAAGACTTTATGCAGCTTGTTAAAGATCATACAAAAGCTGTTATCTTTATGGGGGAAGCGGCGGATCGATTTGAAGCTGCTGCAAAAGAGGCTGGTGTTCAGCCTATTTATAGAGCTTCTTCTATGAAAGATGCTGTAGAACAGGGTTATAAATTGGCTACCCAAGGTGATATTGTATTATTATCGCCAGCTTGTTCAAGTTTTGATTGGTATAGCTGTTTTGAAGAACGTGGCGATGATTTTAAAAACTGTGTTCATATGTTGCAAGAAGGGAGACACCATTAATGAAACGTATCATTATTTCAGGTGGTGGCACTGGTGGACATATATACCCAGCAATAACTATATATAAGGAAATTATGAAACAGAACCCTGATGCACAGGTTTTATATGTAGGAACGGAAAGGGGCTTAGAGGCTACCTTAGTGCCTAAAGAAGGCATTGAATTTACTACATTACCTGTACAAGGTTTGCAACGTAAATTATCTTTTGGTACGTTGGTGACGTTAGGCAAGACTGCTTTTTCTCTTGTGAAAGCTAATGCAATCATTTCCAACTTTAAGCCTGATGTAGTTATTGGTACGGGTGGTTATGTTTGTGGTCCTATTCTTATGGCCGCAGCATTGCGCAATATTCCAACGTTGATACAGGAACAAAATGTCATTGCAGGCATTACAAATAAAATTTTAAGCCGTTTTGTTGATGTAGTTGCTATGGGCTACAAGGATGCAGAATCATCTTTTTCAAAGGCAAAACGCGTAGTATATACTGGTAATCCAGTACGTCCTGATGTATTAGTTGATACTAGGGAAGATGGACGTAATTATTTTAATTTAAGTGATGATACGTTCACCGTTCTTATAGCTGGTGGTTCTCGTGGGGCGAGAACTATCAATAATGCTATGATTGATGTACATAAGCATTTTCAAGGAACAGAAGGAATTAAATTAATCCATATTACAGGGGATGGGGAATATCAATCTGTGTTATCTCAGCTTGGTATTACCGATGGTGATGGTTTAGGTGATTCCTCATTGATCTTGCCATATTTGCACGATATGCCAAAAGCATTGGCGGCAGCTGATTTAGCAGTCTTTAGGTCTGGTGCTATCGGTCTTGCTGAACTAGCAGTTCGAGGTATTCCGTCTGTATTGGTACCATATCCATACGCAGCGGAAGATCATCAAACCTATAATGCCCGTATTTTTGTTCAAGAAGGGGCAGCGCATATGATTGTTGATCAAATGTTAAGTGCCCATGATTTGATAGGGGAAATTGAAATGTTTATGGCCAATCGTGATTTATTGTCACAAATGGGAGAACGAGCGTTGCAGTTAGGTAAACCTAATGCGGCTCATGATATTGCAAAGTTAGCATTATCTATTGCAAAGTAACAAGGAGAGGTTTTATGTTAGACGGTATTCATAAGATTCATCTTATTGGTATAGGTGGGTCTGGCATGCGTGCTATAGCGAATATTTTAATTCAAAAAGGTTATGACGTATCTGGTTCAGATGTAGCTGATTCTGCAGTTATTGAAAAGTTCAGAAATATGGGCGCTACAGTTCATATTGGTCATAATAAAGATTATGTAAAAGGCGTTGATGCTGTAGTTCGTTCTACGGCTATTCGCGAAGATAACCCTGAAATTGTAGCTGCTAAAGAGCAAGGTATTAAAATTTTACACCGTTCCGATATTGTAAAAGCTGTGTTAGACGTAACAGATGGCATTGCAGTAGCTGGTGCTCACGGTAAAACTTCCACTACATCCATGATTGGTCAAATTTTAGTAGAAGCAGAAGCTGATCCAACAGTTATTATCGGTGGTGAAGTAGATTATTTAAAAGGTAGTAGTTGTCTAGGTAAAGGCCATTTCTCTGTAGTTGAAGCAGATGAAAGTGATGGGTCTTTCTTGAAACTACGCCCACATACTATTGTTATTACTAACATTGAAGATGATCACATGGATCACTACAAAACAATGGATAATTTGTTAAATGCATTTTGTGAGTTTGTCGAAACGTTACCAGAATCTGGCAAAGCGATCGTATGTGGAGATAATGAGAATATTCGTTATGTTATGAGCCGTGTAAATCGTAATTTCATTACATATGGCTTAAGTGATAATAATGATTATGTAGCTAAAAATATTCACTATGTAGACTCTACTTTGGTATATGATGTATACCATAATGGTGTGAATGTTGAGCGCATTCGCTTACGAGTTCCTGGTGAACATAATGTATTGAATTCCTTGGCTGCCTTTGTTGTTGCTCATGATTGCTGCGGTGTAGAAACGCGCATTATCACTAAAGGTTTAGGTAAGTTTATCGGTGCAAAACGTCGTTTCGAAACAAAAGGTCACGTAGCAGGTGTGTGGGTTGTTGATGACTATGCTCATCATCCTACAGAAATTAAAGCAACATTGAAAGCAGCAAAAGAGTTGGAAAAACATCGTGTTATCTGTGTATTCCAGCCACATCGCTTTACTCGCACAAGCTTGTTAAAGGATGAATTTGCTACTGCTTTCACAAGCGCTGATGAAGTATATATGACAGATATTTATAGCTCTGGTGAAGATCCAATCCCTGGTATTGATGGCAATACGATTCCAAATGCTATTAAAGCGGCCACAGGTCAAGATGTAAATTATGTACCATCTGTTGACGATTTGCCTGAGGTATTAGCGAAAATAGTAAGACCTAACGACCTAGTTATCACCATGGGTGCAGGTTCTATTAATCAATATGGGCCAAAATTATTAGCTATATTGGAGGAAGGCTTACAATGAAAGATAAAAAAATAATCGTATTAATGGGTGGTCCTTCCAAAGAGGCTGAAGTATCTCGTCGTACTGGCGCTGCTATTGCAGAAGCACTTGAAAGCAAAGGTTATAATGCCCAAACTTTAGAACTCAATCCGCGCACTGTATTAAAAGATATTGAAGACTTAGGTGGCGAGGTTGTATTTAATGCAATTCATGGTCGTTACGGCGAAGATGGTGCGCTGCAAGGCCTATTAGAAATGGCTGAAATTCCATACACTGGGTCAGGTATTATGGCTCATGCAGTAGGTATGAATAAAAAAGTAAGTAAAGATGTATTTAAAGGTGCCAATATTCCTACTGCGGCATCCGAGTCCTTTAATGGTAATCTTGAATCTGCAGAAGCTATTATTGAACATATTCGTAAGGATTTTACAATTCCAGTAGTTGTGAAGTCTGCTACGCAAGGTTCTAGCATTGGGGTTACTATTGTTCGCGATGAAGCACAGTTAGAAGAGGCTGTAACGGAAGCTCTAAAATATGACCCTATTCTTGTGGTAGAACAATTTCTTGATGGTCGTGAATTTACAGTATCTGTTTTAGATGGTAAAGCATTGTCTGTTATTGAAATTCGTCCACATTCTGGTGAATATGATTACAAGAGTAAGTACACTGTAGGTGCTACTGAGTATTTAGTGCCAGCGCCTATTAGTGCAGAAATGACTGATGAAATGCAACGGATTGGGGAACTTGTGTATCGTGAAGTACAAGGCAGTGGGGTAATTCGTGTTGATGTTATGACAGACCATGCAGATAATATGTATGTTCTTGAATACAATACTGTGCCTGGTATGACAGCAACATCTTTAGTACCAAAAGCAGCAAAAGAAATGGGAATTGACTTCCCAACATTATGTGAAAAAATTCTATTAACAGCTAGTATAGGGAAATTTTAAGGGCTAATAGAAGATAAGGAGTTAACTATGGATGATAAGCAAAACCATCCATCCAACTCTGGGGAGATGCAGTCTTCTACACCTGTTCGTGATGAACGGGCTGTATTTAGAAAACGAGTGTTAAAAATCGGTGGTGCAGTTACTCTCGTGTTGGTGGGGTTGTTTACACTACCTATTCCTTTTGGATCCTTAAAAGTTACTGGATCGGATAAGGTAACTGTACAAGATGTAATGGTAGCTGGTGATATTCATGAACCTGTTAATATATTGCAGATTAGTACAGAAAAATTAAAAACTAGATTATCGAAAGATTTACGTGTTGAAGAGGCTCAAATTAGCTATCAGTTGCCACTGACAATGGTGGTAAATGTAGTAGAACGCAAGGCAGTTGCAGTCGTACCGGCCCAGTTTGGATACTTAACCCTTGATAGTAAGGGACAAGTGATCGCATCTGAGCCAGCTATACAAGACACATCTGTTCCTATGATTTCTGGTGTGAAAGCTGGAAATATACTATTAGGTGATACGGTAGTAGATAAACCGATATTGGCAGCCCTTGAATATTTGAACTCACTCGATGAGGAGACATTCAAGAATATTGCAGAGGTTAATATTGGAGATCCTGATGCGATAATGGCATATACTGTATCAGGTGTACAGATTCGACTGGGGGATGGCAAAGACTTAGCTAAAAAAGCAGAGCTAACCCAGTCGATGTTACAAGATATTAAAAAGACACATGGTAATGTACAGTATATAGATGTCAATGTTTCATCGCCGTACATTAAAACCGATGTGATGCCAGAAGTTAAAAAGCATCAGAATGGAGCACCGACTACAGAAAATTCATCTACTAAGAAGGATGATAAAAAACAAGATAGATAAGGTCATGTTGAATATAAAGGTAGATGATTGTCGTGAGACACGAACGGTGGGCAATTGCCATAGTCAGCTGTATATTAGGGTTCATGGTTGTTACCCAATATAAGATGACTCAAGATAATATAGAAGAAAATATTCGCTTACAACGAACTGGCGATTTGGCGGTACAATTGAGAGAGGCCCAGAGTGAACGTGATGCTTTGTTAAAGCAAATTGAGTCACTAAAAAAATCTGGTGCCAATGGCGGTGGTAAAGCTGATGAACAGCTCATGATGAAAGCGGCTTTAACTAATGTTAAAGGGCCGGGCGTTAGTGTGTTGATTGAAGATAGCTTAAAGCCTGTACAAAGTGGAGAAAACCCCAATTTGTATGTAATTCATGATGAAGATATTCTAAGAATTGTTAATGAATTACGGGCTGGTGGGGCTGAAGCGATAGCTATTAATGATCAACGCCTCATAGGAACGTCTGAAATACGATGTTCAGGCCCGACTATTACTGTAAATGGGAAGGTCTTTGGAGCTCCCTTTACGGTGAAAGCTATTGGAGATCCAAAGACATTAAATTCTGCGCTCACTATGCGCGGTGGTGTAGTAGATTCACTTAAACATTGGGGAATAAAGGTAACTATAAAGCAAGAAGAGGATGTAGCGATTCCTGCTTTCACAGGTACTTTTAGAGAAGAACATATGAAGCCTAATGAGTTAGGAGGTAAAGAATGAATATCTATATCTTTGCCATCATTGGCCTAATTATAGGGGCTATCTTAGGATGGGTAGCACCACTTCATATCCCCGCTAGTTATTCGAACTATACTTCTGTAGCTGTTCTAGCAGCTTTAGATGCAGTATTTGGTGGCAGTCGAGCAGCATTGGAAAGAACCTTTGATCTCAGTAACTTTGTCATTGGGTTCTTTTCAAATATGGTATTAGCTGTTATTCTTGTATATGTTGGTGATTTAATAGGCATTAACCTATACTATGTGGCCCTTATTGGATTTGGGTTACGTGTATTTATTAATGTAGGCGCTATACGCAAAATAATTATGACTAAGCGGTTCTAATAAATCCCATTCTATATAGTGGAAAGTTTTCAAATTTTAGTGTAAAATAAATGTAATTGTTATAAGATAGTCAGTATATAAATCGATACATTGGGACGTATATTGATACAATAGATAACGATAAGAGGAGGAAGTTCAATGTCTGATTTTGCAAATATTAAAGTTATCGGTGTTGGTGGCGGCGGTAATAACGCTGTTAATCGTATGGTTGATAACCAAATTAAAGGTGTTCAATTTTTAGCCGTTAATACAGAAAACCAAGTGCTTGAATTGTCTAAAGCGGATGTAACAATTCAAATCGGTGAAAAAGTTACTAAAGGCCTTGGTGCTGGTGCTAACCCACAAATCGGTGAAGAAGCAGCTCAAGAAAGCCGTGAAGAAATTACTAAAGCTCTTGAAGGTGCTGATATGGTATTCGTAACTGCTGGTATGGGCGGTGGTACTGGTACTGGTGCTGCTCCAATCGTAGCTGAATGTGCTAAAGAAGTTGGTGCATTAACAGTTGGCGTTGTAACTAAACCTTTCGCATTTGAAGGCAAACGTCGTCGTGCTGCGGCAGAAAAAGGCATTGAGTTCTTGACTCAAAAAGTTGATACAATTATCGTTATTCCTAATGACAAATTGTTACAAGTTGTAGATAAAAAATGTTCCGTATCTGATGCATTCAGCAAAGCTGATGAAGTTCTTCGTCAAGGTATCAAAGGTATTTCCGATTTGATCCAAATTCCTGGTTTAATCAATCTTGACTTTGCAGACGTTAAAACTATCATGACTAATCAAGGCGAAGCTTTGATGGGTATTGGTGAAGGTACAGGTGAAAACCGTGCTGCAGACGCTGCAAAAATGGCTATCAATAGCCCATTGTTGGAAACTTCCATTGATGGTGCAAAAGGCATCTTGCTCAACATTTCTGGTAGCTCCGAATTGGGTATTTTTGAAGTAAACGAAGCTGCTCAAATTATTTCTGATGCAGCAGACCCTGATGCAAATATCATCTTCGGTTCTGTTATCGATGAAAGCTTGGGCGATAAAGTTCAAGTTACTGTTGTAGCAACTGGTTTTGGCAATAACGCTAAAAGCGTACCAGAATTCGGTAAAACAACTACTACATCTCGTCCAGCATCCACTACAACAACAACTAACAGCGGTATCCCAGATATCCCTGTATTCATGAAACGCTAATTTATAGAGTGTATAATCAAAACATTCGTAAATAAGTAACTTAGTAAGACATATCTTGAGATATGTGTATAGGAGGTACAAATGAAGAAATTAGTATTATTAACTCTAGCAGCTACAGTTGTGGCAGGTAGTGCATTTGCAGCGGCACCTGTAACAAAAATTAGCGACGGTTCCACTAAAGTACAAGCTGATTATGCGTTTAAACAACATGTATCTAAAGGTGGCGGCAATAGCAACGACGGTTTCGGTGTTTCTTTGCAACACGATCTTTCCAATAAAACTGCTGTTCAATATTCTTATGATAAATTGAATGCAAAAAATGGGGACATTAAAGATCATCAATTAGCATTAGTTTATAAAGTGCATCCAAACGTAAACGTATATGGTGCTGGTACTGCAATTCGTACAAATGATACAGAATTAGGTTTCCAAGCTGGTGTTATTGGTCATGTGCCATTGACAGAAAAAGTAAACGGCTTTGCTAAAGCTGGTTGGGGTAACGATATTAAACAAACTTACCAAGTAGGTGCTCAATATGAAGTTCGCCCTGATGTAGACTTGAACGTATACTATGGCTATGATAAATATAGCGTAAACAGCAACGATAAAACTGCAAAAGGTTTACACGCTGGTGTAGGCTACTCCTTCTAAGGATATCAAAGACCACTCTAATGAGTGGTCTTTTTTTTATAAATACTAGCATATGATTTATAAAAATATTTTATATAGGATATTGTATATATCCTATATACCTTAGCTTTTTTATAATTCAGATTGTAATTAGTATTTTTTCTTATGTATACAATATATTTTTAAATACTCATTGTATAATTAAATAAGTTTAGGTATGATAAATATGTAATAATTCATTTTAGATAGGATGGTGCAAGTTATGACAAGTGTTGCTGCAAAGCATGCAAAAGGGAAAAAACTTAAAGATGTAATCTTTGTAACTGCTGGCCAAGCCCAAGCTGATGCTAAAGAAAATGGTCGCGAGAACGTTGTTAATGGTACATTAGGTGCGATTTATGATGAAGATGGTAAATTAGTATTCCTTAAAACCGTTAAGGACGAATATTTAAGTCTTCCAGATTCTGAACATATTGGTTATGCTCCGATTGCAGGTGTACCTGAGTTCCTTGCTGCTGCAGAGGCGGAATGCTTTGGACAATCTCGTCCAGAAGGTCATATTCGTAGTATTGCTACTACAGGTGGTACAGGCGGTATTCATCACTTAGTTCATAACTATACAGAACCTGGTGATGAGGTGTTGACTGCTGATTGGTACTGGGGTGCCTATCGTATACTTTGTAGCGATGTAGGTCGTACACTTGTTACCTATTCTCTATTTGATGAACATAATAACTTTAACCATGAAGCGTTCCAAAATCGTGTAAATGAATTAGCTGCGAAACAAACAAATGTGGTAATTTTGTTTAATACACCTGGTAATAACCCAACAGGTTACTCTATAGAGGACAAAGATTGGGAATCTATCCTTAACTTCTTGAAAGAACTCGTTGCTATAGGCCGTAATAATGTAATCATTGGCATTGATGTTGCATACCTTGATTATTCTGGTGAAAAAGAAGAGGTTCGTGCATTCTTTAGTAAATTCAGTCATTTGCCAAAAGAAATCCTTACATGTGTTTGCTATAGCTTGTCTAAAGGCTTCACTATGTATGGGCAACGTGTAGGTGCCTTGATTGGTATTTCTGATGATGAAGAAATTGCTGATGAATTCTTAGAAATCAACAAATCTACAAGCCGTGCTACATGGTCTAATATATGCCGGCCTGCAATGCGTACAATGGCAAATATTGTAGCTGATCCAGCTAAGTTTAAAGCTTATGAAGATGAACGTAATTGCTATTATCAATTGATTCGCGATCGTGCTGATATATTTAAACAAGAAGCAGCACGAGTTGGTCTTCCTATGTTGCCATATCGCGGTGGTTTCTTTATTACGATTCCTACAGATTCTGCTAATGCTATCTGTGAAGAGTTGAAAAAAGAACATATCTATGTTATCGCTTTAGCTAACGGTATTCGCATAGCTGCCTGTGGTATTCCTAAATTCCAAATGACAGGACTAGCTGAAAAAATTTATAATGCTATGAAACGACTCGGCAAATTATAATTTATGCTGTTGCTAATACTAAAAGGCTTATAGGACAAAAAGTGTGTGTAAAAACCCTTATAACACTAGATATTTACTAGTGTTATAAGGGTTTAATCTTTTTTTGGAGAAGTTTGAGGGTGGACAAAAAGTGTGGGTGAAAACATCAATTAACCCTTGTAATTACTGACTAAAATGAGGTTATATCTTCCTATATATAAACAAATATGGAGGAAGAGTTTATGCGACAAATAAAATGTCCTGATTGTAATGAAACATGCATTAAACACGGTGTTTTAAAATCTGGTTCTCAGCGTTGGTTTTGCAAACATTGTAAGGTGGCATTTACCGTTAAAATTAATAATTTAAGTAAAGAGTTAAGCCTATTCTTGAATTGGTTATTCAGCACCAATATTCAAGCTGATATGCCTGGTAAAGGTCGTACATTCAGGCGTAAAACCGCTAAATTTTGGTCCATATGGCCATTGCCACCAAAAGTGGAAGAAGTACATGATGTGGTATATCTTGATGGAATTTACTTAGCTAGGAATTTATGTGTTTTGATTTGTTGCAATGATACTCATGTTCTAGGATGGTATGTCTGTCGTTATGAGCATGCTAGAGCTTGGCAGTGTTTAATGGAACGGATTGCCGAACCTAAAGTTGTTGTGTCTGATGGTGCTAATGGTTTGCCTAAAGCATTACGTAAAGTTTGGCCTCATAGCAGTCACCAAAGATGCTTGTTTCACATTTTTTGTCAGGTTAGACGATATACGACAAGTAGACCTAAAACGTTAGCAGGAAAGGATCTTTATACTCTGGCTAAAGATTTATTTAATGTGAAAACAATGGATCAAGCTCTTGTATGGATTAATGAACTTTCAGCGTGGCGAATGACATATTCTGATTTTTTACGAGAAATGACGATTGATGAATTCGGAAACAAACGCTCTACACATGAGCGTTTGCTTAAAGCCGAATCATCATTATGGCGTCTGATTAGGCAACAAACTTTATTTACATTTTTGGAATGTATTGATATTACAGTACCTACAACAAATAATCGTATTGAAGGTGGAGTAAATGCTCAACTAAGAAGTATGTTACGATCTCATAGGGGCCTTTCACTTGAAAGAAGACTAAAAGCGGTCTATTGGTGGTGCTATATGCACTCACCAAGACCGCTTTCTATTTCAGATATATTAAATTGTATGCCTACAGATGAATCGATTGCTGCTATCTACAAACGGTTATCTGATTATTGCCAAATAGATCGCTCAATACCTCAATGGGGTGATGCTCCTGTTTGGAATGAGCTACATATGTCTACAGATTTTCCAACTTATTGGGATTAGTCACACACACTTTTTGTCCTATAACCCTACTAAAAGCCACTTGATATATATCAAGTGGCTTTTTTTAGTGGATATCTTTATGTTCTTTAATGTCTTGGTCAGCTTTTTTAGCCAAGTTTTCGAGCGCTTGTTTAGGAGCTGTACGTTCACCTGTTTCAGGATCCACGAATTCAACACGGTCCAATGTATCTGTGATTTGGCCTCGAATGAAGCTTAAGTAAATTTCATAAAGTTCTTTTTTTTCTGCTAATTCCTCTGGTGTGAGTTGTTGCCCAGATTTTTTCTTTGCTGCTAGTTCATTTATACGTTTTAATGTATCGTTAATATTGCTCATATTGACCTCCTGTATTCTATATTAGAATAACATGATTTATTATAACATAGAACTAAATGAATACGTATGGTAAGATATAAGTTGTACGCGTCTGTACTTTCACAAGTGAGAAAGGAGAGCTATATGCGTGTAACAAAAGCAATAAAGGCAGAGCAATTGAAATTATTGCAAGAGCATTATTTTGATGCAAAACCTGCCCTTGAGTATACAAATGAATTTGAATTATTAGTGGCAGTCGTATTATCTGCACAATGTACGGATGAAAGGGTTAATATCGTTACGAAACGATTGTTTCCTGAATTAAATCATCCTGCTAAAATGCTTGAAATAGGGGTTACAAAACTAGAAACCCTTATTAAAGACTGCGGTCTTTATAAGTCTAAAGCGAAAAATTTAATTGCTACCTGTCAAATCTTGGTAGAACAATACCATGGTGAGGTACCACGCGAATTTGATCAACTGGTAGAATTACCTGGCGTGGGTCGTAAAACGGCTAATGTGGTTGTGTCTGTATTGTTTGGCGCGCCAGCGATTGCTGTAGATACCCATGTATTCCGTGTGTCTAACCGATTAAAATTGGGGATTGCTAAAACACCAGAAGAGATGGAGAAGAAATTGCAAAAGGCTATCCCTAAAGAGGATTGGGCTGCTGCCCATCACTGGTTAATTTACCATGGCCGTAAATTATGTAAGGCTCGTAAGCCTTTATGTGAAGAATGTTTTTTAAATCATGTATGCCCTTCGGCGGGAAAGGTTTAATATGAAAGTAAATAACGAAGAATTTATTGCCCTTTGTGCTACTCATGGCATTGAAGGAATTGATATTGTAAATGAGTTAATGCGTTTTAAAGTACTAGATCAATTGATTTCTAGTAATGCTAGCTCCCGTGAGTGGGGCGTAACGGCAGATGATTTATATGCGTTAGCAGAAAAATCTACAGTAGAGTCTTTTGGTCCTGTTCCATATGATTTGAATACATTCCAAGCTCTATATGGTCCATCTTTTAGAGTGGAATTATTTGACTTCATTAGTGATACAGGTATTTTAGATGGTCTAGATGTTGGTACTATCTGGGAGACTCCTGTTCGTGAAAGTATCGAAGTCCATAGTAAAACGGGAGAACTCGTTCTATATGCGTATGTAGAAGAATACGCAGGTATGATTGAAGAAATCCTTCAATCTTATGAAGATAAAAAAGTTGTGCTTTATACGGCATCTCCAGTGTGCTATAGCATTTTGACACGTTTATATCCAATGGCGCAAATTATTAATCAATGGCCTCATCGTAGCTATTTTGACCATATCTTTACAGGTACGGTTGGCATGTTCCAATCCTCTGAAGATATTGTGGAAGAAGTGGCAAATGGACTACATAATCTTGTTCCAGAAGGGACTGCACAATTATTCTTACCTGCTACAATGGCACAAAACCAATTGGGCTTAAATAATATGGCATTACAATTCTTCTTGAATCAAAAGCGTGTAGAAGCGATTCGTGAATGGACTCCATTAGGGGCTTATGAAATTGTATATGGTAAATACGATGTTAAAAAGATGCGCGTTGGCCTTCGTGAACGCGTAGGGGATGAGTGGAAAACAATTAACTATATTCCATTGCCTCATGGCGTATTTGCTCAATTACCCGTATTCACAGTATTAAATTATGGCTTGTCTTTACGCTCTATTTTGCTACCAGGTGGTCAAACTGATGTAGCCTTAGGACAAGATGGTATTTACTGTATCGACAGCCGAGTTTCTGAATTAGGTCGTAATGCTCTTGTTGAAAATGGCGCTTATTTCCTTACATTTAAACGTCATGCCGATCATGTAGATGTAGATATTACTACAGAAGCACCAAAAGAGGACATTTATTGGATGTTCCCAGATGCTGAATTAGCCTATATGTGGTATGCATACTTCTGTAGCACTATTGGTCAAACATTGATTCAAGAAGTTTCCATGCTCGTTCAAACAGATGAGTCATTCGGTTATATGCTTAGCAGCGTACGCCGACGCGTATTAGATGTTAACGACGAGGCTCAACTAATCACATCTGTTCAAGCAGCTGATGAAGCGTATATCAAGGCTGTGACAGCAGCGACAGAAGATTGGAAATCTACAGTAGATGAATTAGGCGCTCAAGTTATGCCACCTACAACATCTATTGATATTGAAGATTATAGCGATTATAAAAACTAATTGTAAAAGTCCCATATTTAGTTTAAAATATATCGTATCCTAAAAAATATAAACTACTAAATATAGTAGGTATGAAACATACTACACGCATGTGTAAGAAAGGAGGATTCATGGCTGTTATTAATTTTGAAATCTTCAAAGTTATTGGTACTTTATCTGAAGATAAAGACGGTTGGAAAAAACAATTAACATGCACTAGCTGGGGCAAATATAATCCTAAGTTTGACCTTCGTGCTTGGGATAGTGAATATACAAGCATGAAAAAGGGTATTACCCTTTCTTTAGAGGAGCTCATCGCATTGCGTGACATCCTTAATGAAAGTGACTTAGAGACCATCCTAGCTGAGTCTATTGAAGAAAAACAAGCATCCAAGGAATAGTATTGGCAACTTGCATTTGTGCATATGTCATGCTATAATCTATAAGAATAATATTGATTGTCGGAAAGAGGTGTATAGAATGAAACAAGGTATTCATCCAGACTATAAAGAAGCTACAGTAACTTGCGGTTGTGGCAACACATTCAAAACTGGCTCTGTAAAAGAAGACCTTCGTGTAGACGTTTGCTCCAAATGCCATCCGTTCTTCACTGGTCAACAACGCGCAGCTCAAGCTCGTGGTCGTATTGAACAATTTAACAAACGTTACGGCAAATAATTTGTCATGTAATGTAGCATCTATTGGCAGGGCTATGGGCTCTGCCTCTATTTGTTTATGAGAGGAGCTCTTGTGAACACAGAACGTATTAAAAAGTTTGTCGGTGGACAAGCTGTGATCGAAGGTGTCATGATGAGGGGACCTGGTGTTACAGCAACAGCTGTACGAGAACCATCAGGAACCATTGTAGTTCAAAAAGAGCCTACAAAATCTATTGCTGACACATATCCAATTTTGAAAAAACCATTTCTTCGGGGCTGTGTAGCCCTCTATGAATCTCTAGTTATTGGCATGAAGGCATTGTCCTTCTCCGCTAAAGCCGCTGGCGATGAAGAGGAAGAAATGTCTAATAGTGAAATTGCCATTACTATGGTTATTTCCACCATATTTGCGATAGCTGTATTTTTGGCATTGCCTACCTTTATCGTAAAATTTATTCCTGGTGTACAGGATAATCATGTAGTATTAAATCTCATTGAAGGTGTCATTCGTTTAGTTCTTTTTCTACTCTACATTTGGGGTATTGGCCTTACGAAGGATATTCAACGAGTTTTCCAATATCATGGGGCAGAGCATAAAACAATTCATACCTATGAATTAGACTTGCCTCTTACTGTAGAAAACGTTCGTCAACAAAGTCGTTTACATGCTCGATGTGGTACAAACTTTTTACTCATCGTTATGGTAGTAAGTATCTTTGTATTTGCCTTTTTAGGTTGGCCTAATTTGTTAGAACGTATTCTGAGCCGCGTACTGCTTATGCCCGTAGTGGCAGGTATTGCGTACGAGGTTATTCGTCTTGCTGGTCGTAGTGAGCATTCCTTTGTGAAAGCTCTTATCAAACCAGGTCTTGCATTACAGTACATGACCACACGTGAACCAGAAGATGATCAAATTGAAGTCGCTATACGAGCTCTTGAAGAGGTTCGCCCTTCTGAGAGTGATGCATATGAAGAGGAATAAACATGTTAGTAGATAAATTACAAGTTATTGAAGATAAATTTATGGACCTGGAGCAGCGCATCAGTGACCCTGAAGTGATTGCACGCCAAGATGAATGGCGTAAATTAACACGTCAACATGCTCAATTATCTGAAACAGTTGAAACATTCCGTACTTATAAAAAAGTATTAGCTGGTATTGATGAAGCTATGGAAGTTATTGAAGATAAATCCATGGATGAAGAATTCCGTGAAATGGCACAAGAGGAATTAAAAGAGCTAAAACCTCAAAAAGAGGAATTAGAAGATAAATTACAAATCCTATTATTGCCTAAGGACCCTAATGATGATAAGAATATTATCATTGAAATTCGCGGTGGTGCCGGTGGTGATGAAGCAGCACTATTTGCAGGCGATTTGTTCCGTATGTACACAAAATATGCGGAAAGCCAAGGTTGGCGTTGTGAGATTATCGATGCCAATGAGCCTGAATTAGGTGGCTTTAAAGAGGTTATTTTCTCCGTAGATGGTGAAAATGTATACTCTAAGATGAAATTCGAATCTGGTGTACATCGCGTACAACGTGTACCTACTACAGAAACACAAGGTCGTGTACATACGTCTACAGTTACAGTAGCGGTATTGCCAGAAATGGAAGATGTTGATATTGAAGTTAATGAAAAAGACTTAAAAATCGACACCTATCGCGCGAGTGGTGCAGGCGGTCAGCATATCAATAAAACTGAGTCTGCTGTTCGTATTACTCACTTACCATCTGGTATCGTTGTAGCATGTCAAGATCAACGTTCTCAATTACAAAACCGTGAAAAAGCCATGCGCGTATTGCGTGCAAAATTGCAAGACCAAGCTGAGCAAGAGGCTATTTCTAGCATGGCAGCAGACCGTAAGAGCCAAGTTGGTACAGGTGACCGTAGTGAACGTATTCGTACTTATAACTATCCACAAGGTCGCGTAACTGATCATCGTATTAACTTAACATTGTATAAATTAGATGCTATTTTAAATGGCGATCTAGATGAAATCATTCAAGCCTTAAATGCTGCTGACCAAGCGGCAAAAATGCAGGAGGCTAATACAAATGCATAAGGAGATTTGGACAATCGGTCGTATTCTCCAGTGGACAGAGCAGTACTTTCAAAGCAAGGAGATGGATACACCTCGACTTGATGGGGAAGTACTGCTTTCTCACGTTTTAGGCAAGGATCGTATTTATCTATATACCCATTATGACCAACCGCTTATTCAAGAGGAACTCGATGCTTTCAGACCTCTCGTTCAAGAACGAGCTAAGGGGCATTGTGTAGCGGCTATTATTGGGGAAAAGGACTTTATGGGATTGACCTTTAAGGTTAATGATAAGGTATTGATTCCACGACCTGATACAGAAACGTTGATTGAGCATGTACTAGGCACGTATCAAAAGGATAGTAATATTCGTATTCTTGATGTATGTACGGGCCCTGGCACGATATTATTAAGTCTATTGAACTATTTGCCGAATGCGTGTGGCATGGGTATTGAAATATCTACAGATGCCTTGTCAGTGGCGAAGGAGAATGGTGAAAGATTCAATTTAAATGATCGTGTTCAATTGTTAGAGTCCGATATGTTTTCTGCCCTAGATGGTAAAAATGAACAATTTGATCTCATCGTATCAAATCCACCCTATATCCGTACTGGGGATGTTAAATTATTGTCTCAGGACGTATTAAATGAGCCCCATATTGCCTTGTTTGGCGGTGAAGATGGACTTGATTTCTATCGTATTTTGGCTAAAACATGTGGCACATATTTAAAATCGCAAGGCCATATAGCCTTTGAAATAGGTTTTGATCAAGCTGAGGCTGTAAAGGCTTTATTAGAAGAAACAGGGCAGTACTCTAATATTCGATGTATTACTGACCTTGGTGGAAATGACCGCGTTGTAACAGCTGTATATGAGGGATAATATGGATACTCAAATTATTACAAATCCATCAGATCAAGAACTAGATATGCTTGCTCGCGCCTTGCGTAATGGCGAAATAGTGTCCATTCCTACAGAAACTGTATATGGACTTGGCGCCAATGGACTTGATCCAGAGGCAATGGATAAAATCTACGCCGCTAAAGGTCGTCCATCCGATAATCCACTTATTTTACATGTTCCTAATAGTGAAAGTATAAAACCTTTAGTAACAGAGGTTTCAAATACGGCACAATTATTAATGGATACATTTTGGCCTGGTCCATTGACAATCACATTGCCTAAATCAGATTTAGTGCCAGATCGTGCTACAGGTGGCTTGCCTCGTGTGGCGTTACGTTGTCCTGATCATGCAATTTGTCGATCCTTATTAGAGCGTACCGGTGTACCGGTAGCGGCTCCTAGTGCTAATATATCTGGACGGCCAAGTCCGACAACGGCACAAGATGTTTACCATGATATGAAGGGCCGTATTTCCTATATTTTAGATGCAGGACCATGTATGATTGGTGTAGAGTCTACTGTTGTAGAAGTACATGATGACAAGGTCATTATATTGAGACCAGGTGGAATAACAAAAGCACAACTTGAAGCTGTTGTATCTACGGTTGAGTATGATACTGCTCTCGTTAATGCTACAACTAAGCCTAAAGCTCCTGGTATGAAGTATACCCATTATGCTCCTGATGCACCTATGACAGTTGTTGTAGGTAGTCCAGAGCGGGTGGCAAGTACTTTTAAAGAGCTTTCAGAGGGGATAGAAGGTCCTATAGGTTGTTTAGTGAGTCATGAAACGTATAACCTTATGAAAGAGGATACACGCTTTATATTCCATTGTTTTGGCAACTATGGTGATGCCTTATCATTAGGCCATGACTTTTATAAAAGCCTATTATATTTTAATGAAAATCATGTTGCCTTAATCTTGGCAGAAGGTGTTGATGACGACGGTTTTGGTGTTGCCATTATGAACCGCATGGAAAAGGCCTCGAGTCATCATATCATTTATAAGTAAATTTACTGAAATAAAAATGTCCACTGATAATAGAAATATGTCTTTACATATTGGATGAATTTGCTATAATGTATAAAGTAATCACAAAATGTGATTAAGTAAGGATGTTATTATGAATATTTTATTTGTATGTACCGGTAATACTTGCCGTAGCCCTATGGCTGAAGGTATTACACGGGCCCTTGCAGCGGAGCAACATAAGGATGTGACGACTGTATCAGCTGGTCTATTTGCCGCCTATGGAGCAAAACCAACTGAACAAGCCGTAGAAGCCGTCCGTTCCATTGCAGATATTTCTGATCATGAATCGAGACCATTGACGATGGAGCTCGTTAATGCAGCAGATCTTATCATTGGTATGACGAAAGATCACAAATCTGTACTACTTCGCCAATTCCCGTTTGAGGAAGGTAAAATCAAAACGATTTCCGAGTGGGGTGGTCAAGATGGTGATGTTACAGACCCATATGGGTCTGATCAAACCGTATATAATCAATGTGCGGAACAAATTTATCACTTAGTAGAAACTGGTCTTACATCAGTGCCTCAGAAGGCGTAGGAGATGAAATTATGAAAGTTGCAATTGGTTGTGATCATGGCGGATTAAATTTAAAGGCATCCGTTAAGGAATTGTTAAATGCATTGGGACATGAAGTAGAGGATTTTGGTTGTCATACACCTGATTCTTGCGACTATCCTGATATTGCTGTACCTGTAGCAAATGCAGTCGTATCTGGTCAAGCAGACAGAGGTATTTTGATTTGTGGTACTGGTATTGGTATCGGTATTGCAGCAAATAAGATTGCAGGTATTCGCGCTGCTCTTTGTCATGATACATTCTCTGCTCATGCATGTCGTGAACATAATGACGCTAATATTCTCACAATGGGGGAACGCGTTATTGGTCCGGGCCTAGCTAATGATATTGTTGCCATCTTTATGAAAACAGAGTTCGAAGGTGGCCGTCACGCACGCCGTGTAGAGAAAATTAAAACATTAGAGAAGTAATACATCATTACCTATATATATTCGTTTTGCACGAGGAGGATACTCATGAGTTTCTTAGAAAAACAAGACCCTAATATTCAAGCTGTTATCAATCAAGAATTAGCACGCCAACGCGATAAATTAGAAATGATTGCTTCTGAAAACTTTGTTTCTCAAGCCGTAATGGAAGCTCAAGGTAGCGTATTAACTAACAAATATGCAGAAGGGTATCCTGGTAAACGTTATTATGGTGGTTGTGAAAATGTTGATGTTATCGAAACATTAGCTATTGAACGAGCAAAACGCTTGTTCGGTGCAGAACATGCCAACGTACAACCTCACTCTGGTTCTCAAGCAAACTTTGGTGTGTATTTCGCATTATTACAACCAGGTGATACTATTGTGGGTATGAACTTATCCCACGGTGGTCATTTAACTCATGGTTCTCCTGTTAATGTATCTGGTACATATTTTAATGTAGTACCTTATGGTGTAGATGCAGAAACACAACAAATTGATTATGATGAGTTCCGTAAAATCGTATTAGAAGCTAAACCTAAATTGATCATTGCTGGTGGTAGTGCTTATAGCCGTCAAATCGACTTCAAAAAAATGGCTGATGTAGCTCATGAAGTTGATGCTATCTTCATGGTAGATATGGCTCACTTCGCAGGCCTTGTAGCAGCAGGTTTACATCCAAATCCTGTAGAACATGCTGATATCGTTACTACAACAACTCATAAAACATTGCGTGGTCCTCGTGGCGGTATGATTCTTTGCAAAGAAAAATATGCAAAAGCAATCGACAAAGCTATCTTCCCTGGTATTCAAGGTGGTCCTTTAATGCATGTTATCGCTGCTAAAGCTGTAGCATTTGGTGAAGCATTACAACCTGAATTTAAAGTATATGCACAACAAGTTATCGATAATGCAAAAGCATTGGCTGCTGCATTGCAAGAAAAAGGCTTAACAATTGTTTCTGGTGGTACAGATACGCACGTTATGCTTGTAGATGTTCGCAATACTGGTTTAACAGGTAAAGAAGCAGAACACTTACTTGATGAAGTAGGTATTACATGTAATAAGAATACAATTCCATTCGATCCTGCTAGTCCATTTGTAACAAGCGGTATCCGTCTTGGTACACCAGCTCTTACAACACGTGGCTTACAAGTAAAAGATATGGAAGAAATTGCAGACATCATTGCAACTGTTCTTAAAAATCCTGAAGATAAAGCAATTCATGAAGAAGCAAGCAAACGTGTGGCAGCACTTTGTGAAGCGTATCCTTTATACTAATCTATTAGATTAATTATAATAATTACATATTTGTAGTCCTATAAACCTATATGTAGCATAAAAGGGGTGTGCCTAGGCACATCCCTTTTAATATTTTTATGGCATGATTTATTAATCTGTGATAGAGTAAATATGAATATTAAATGGATACCGATAGGGTATGTAAATTATTTATAGGAGGACAGTCATGAAAGTTAATGTTATGACACATCCATTGATTCAACACAAAGTTACATTGATGCGTGATGCAGAAACAGGCTCTAAGGATTTTAGAGAATTACTTGATGAGATTACTATGTTGATGGGTTATGAAATCACTCGTAACCTTCCATTAGAGGATGTAGAAGTACAAACACCTTTAACTAAAATGACTGGCAAACGTATTGCAGGTAAAAAATTGGGTATTATCCCAATTCTTCGTGCTGGCCTAGGTATGGTCAATGGTATGCTTAACTTGATTCCAACTGCAAAGGTTGGTCATATTGGCTTATACCGTGATCCAGAAACATTGAAACCTGTAGAATACTACTGCAAATTACCTTCTGATGTAGGCGAACGCGACTTTATAGTAACAGATCCAATGTTAGCTACTGGTGGTAGTGCAGCAGCTGCTATTACATTGTTAAAGGAAAAAGGCGCTAAAAATATTAAGTTAATGTGTCTTGTTGCGGCTCCTGAAGGTGTGGAAGCAGTGAATAAAGAACATCCCGATGTTCCTATTTATGTAGCGGCCCTTGATGAAAAACTTAATGATCATGGTTACATCTTGCCTGGTTTAGGCGATGCTGGTGACCGTATCTTCGGTACAAAATAATATAAATCATATAAAGCGACATAATTTAGGTACAAAGTTGTATAAAATATCTAAATTATGTCGTTTTCTTCTATAAAGTCTTGAATAAAATCTACATAGGGTATACAATAAAGATGTAAAAGTATTTTTTTGTTTTAGGTGGGACGAATTTTGTTCACATGGGACGAAAAACGATTCATACAATCCTAACGGGTAAAGGAGGGACCCGATGAACGAGTTTCTAATGATATGTGAACGTATTGTTCCTGAAATCGTTAGTGTATTAAAGGAGCGATACAAAATATTAAACCACCTAGTTTATGAAGAGCCTATAGGCCGTAGGACATTAGCTACTGCAACGGACCTTCCAGAGCGAACCGTACGAAGTCATATTGAGTTAATGCGTGCTAATGGTCTTGTAGACATTTATAAACCAGGAATTTTTCTCACTGATGAGGGACATGCAATTGTTCCAAAGTTGCGAAATTTTTTAAATGAATTAGATCGTATTAACGAGCTAGAACATCGATTGACTGAAGCACTTCATATCGATAGGGTTATCATCACTCCTACAGAAGGAACGTTGATGGTTAAAAAGTTAGGTTTTGCAGCGGCAAAGTTATTACAGGAATTATTAGAACCTGACTCTGTAGTTGCTATCAGTGGTGGCAGTACAATGGCTGCCGTAGCCGAAGAGATGCCTGTATTACCATTTAATCCTATTGTTGTACCTGCCCGTGGGGGCGTTGGTGAGGTAGTTGAATATCAAGCTAACGTAATTGCTTCAGTGCTGGCTGAACGACTTCGTGGGACCTATAAAATGCTCCATTTACCTGATGGGCTTTCGCAAGACTCATTGCATATGCTAATGACTTGCGAACCTCAAATTAAGGAAATTGGGGATCTCATTAGTAGGACTGACGTATTATTGTTTGGTATTGGCACAGCTATGCGTATGGCGGATCAGCGCCATATAGCTGATGATGTGCGTAAGCAGTTAGTTGATAATCATGCTGTTGGCGAAGCTCTTGGTCAATATTGCGATATAGATGGTAAGTTGATTTATTCCACTAATAATATTGGTTTATCTCTTCCAGATGTTGCAAAAATTCCAAATGTAATTGCTGTGGCTGGTGGACAAGATAAATCGAGTGCCATTATTGGTGTTATGAGAGCTTGTCAAAAAGGCATACTTATCATTGATGAGCAAGCTGCAGAAGGTATGCGTCAATTGTTACAAATTTCAGCGTTATAAGTGAAGTTAGTAGTTAAATATTTTGTTAGAATATTTTTGTTATTAGGAGGATCTAACAATGGCAGTAAAAATTGGTATTAACGGTTTTGGTCGTATTGGTAAATGTGTAGTACGTGCAGCGATTAACAATCCTGATGTAGAAGTTGTAGCAATCAATGCTACTGGCGATAATGAAGGTACTGCATTATTGTTAAAATATGACTCTGTTCATGGCACAATTCCTAACGAAGTAACATTTGATGAAGAAAATATCTACGTTGATGGTAAAAAAATTCGCGTATTCCATGACCGCGATGCTTCTAAATTGCCTTGGTCTGAAGAAGGCGTTGAAATTGTTATGGAATGTACTGGTAAATACCGTGATGCAGAGGAAGCAAAAGTTCATTTGAATCAACCTACTGTAAAAAAAGTATTGATTTCTGCACCTGGTAAAAACGAAGACTTAACAATGGTTATGGGTGTTAACCAAGATATGTACGATCCTGCAAAACACCACATCATCTCCAATGCATCTTGCACAACAAACTGCTTGGCTCCATTCGCTAAAGTATTATGTGATGAATTCGGCATTAAACGCGGCATGATGACAACTATTCATTCCTATACTAATGACCAAAAAATTCTTGATGCACGTCATAAAGACCCTCGCCGTGCTCGTGCAGCAGCTATGTCTATCATTCCTACAACTACTGGTGCAGCAAAAGCTGTTGCTAAAGTATTGCCTCAATTAAAAGGTAAATTAGATGGCTTTGCATTGCGCGTTCCAACTCCAGACGTATCTGCTACAGATCTTGTTTGCGAACTTGAAAAACCTGCAACTAAAGAAGAAATCAATGAAGCATTCCGCAAAGCAGCTGCTGGCGAATTAAAAGGTATCTTAGGTGTATCTGATGTGCCATTAGTATCTTGTGACTTCAGCTCCGATCCACGTAGCTCCATTGTTGACGCTGATTTAACAATGGTTATGGATGGCAATATGGTAAAAGTTGTTTCTTGGTATGATAACGAATGGGGTTACTCCGAACGTCTTATCGACATGGCAGCATTCGTAGCAAGCAAAGGCTTATAATCGGGAGGCTTTGATGAAACAAACAATCGAAGGTTTACAAGTAGATAATAAAACAGTATTTGTTCGTGTTGATTTTAATGTTCCTATGAAAGACGGTGTCATCACTGATGACACTCGTATTCGTAGTGCATTACCTACTATCAATTATTTAATTGAAAAAGGGGCAAAGGTAATTCTTGCTTCTCACTTTGGTCGTCCAAAAGGGGAACGCAAACCTGAAATGTCTTTGGCACCATGTGCAAAACATTTATCTGAGCTTATCAACAAGCCAGTAGCATTCGTAGATGACTGCATTGGCCCTAAGGTTGAAGCGGCTGTAAAAGCATTACAACCAGGCGATGTATTGATGCTTGAAAACTTGCGTTACCATAATGAAGAAACTAAAAACGACCCTGAATTTGCTAAACAATTGGCATCTCTTGCTGATGTAGCAATCAACGATGCATTCGGTGTATCCCACCGTAATGCAGCATCCGTAGTTGGCATTGCTGATTACATTCCTATGGCAGCAGGTTTCTTGCTCAAAAAAGAAATTGATGCATTAAGTGCAGCTGTAGTTCATCCAAAAACACCTATGGCAGCTATTATCGGTGGTGCTAAGGTAACAGATAAAATTTCTGTTATTTCAAATCTTTTGCCTAAAGTTGATGTAATGATCATCGGCGGTGGTATGGCAAATGCTTTCATTAAAGCACAAGGCTGCAACATTGGTAGCTCTTTATTTGAAGAAGGTCAAGAAGCTATTGCTACAGATCTTGTTATGGAAGCTCGCGTAGCAGGTGCTAAATTATTGACACCTATCGATGCTGTAGTAGCTGATGCTTTCAGCAACGACGCTAACACTAAAATCGTTGACGTTGAAAATATTGAAGATGGTTGGATGATTCTAGATATTGGTCCTAAAACACGGGAGCTCTATGTAGAAGCATTGGCGCCAATGAAGACTATTATTTGGAATGGTCCTATGGGTGTATTTGAAATGGAAAACTTTGCAGCTGGTACTAATGCAGTAGCAAAAGCTGTAGCTGAATCCGATGCGATGACTATCGTTGGTGGTGGCGACTCTGTAGCGGCTATTGAAAAAAGTGGCTTAGCAGATAAAATTAGCCATATCTCCACAGGTGGTGGTGCATCTTTAGAATTCTTAGAAGGCAAAATTCTACCAGGTATTGCTGCATTGTCTGAGGCATAATATGAGAAAACCCATTATTGCAGGGAATTGGAAAATGAATGGCACCATTGCGTCTGGATCTATTCTGATCGAAGCGTTTAACAGCGTGTTACAAGATATGGAATTATCCTGTGATGTAGTTGTTTGCCCGCCTTTCACAGCTATCGAACGTGCTGTAGCACTAACACGAGATACAGCTATTGAAGTAGGCGCACAAACTATGGATTATCATGATGCTGGTGCATTCACTGGTGAAATTTCACCACTTATGCTTACAGAGATAGGCGTCAATTATGTTATTATTGGTCACTCTGAACGCCGTGAATATTATGGTGAAATAGATGAGACGGTAAATGCAAAAATCAAAAGTGCATTTCACCATAATTTGACTCCTATTGTCTGTGTTGGTGAAAGTTTAGAACAACGTGAATCCGGGCATACTCTAGACTGGATTACGTCTCAACTTAAAGGTGCTTTAGTTGACGTTCCAAAGGAACAAGTTAGTCAATTGATTATTGCGTACGAACCAATTTGGGCTATCGGCACAGGTAAAACAGCAACTGCTGATCAAGCTGAAGAGGTATGTAAAGAAATTCGTGATTACATTCGTTCTTTATACGATGATGAGACTGCTGATGCCGTGCGCATCCAATATGGTGGTAGTGTTAAATCCGAAAATGCTCGTGAAATCCTTGGGGAACCCAATATTGATGGTGCCCTTGTAGGTGGTGCATCTTTAGTAGTTGATGAATTTATTGATATTATTAAAGCGGCGAATGAAGTAAGCGCTTAATATGAGGTTAAAAATGGCTAAATTAAAGGCTCCCGTAATGCTAGTTATCCTAGATGGCTTTGGCATGGGAGATCAATCAGATACAACCAATGCTGTAGTACAGGCGAAGCCGCACTGTTTTAATCAATTATGGGATACGTATCCACATACAAAATTAGAAGCATCAGGGCTTGCAGTAGGACTTCCAGAAGGACAGATGGGGAATTCTGAGGTTGGCCATTTAAACCTTGGCTCTGGGCGCATTGTGTACCAAGATTTGACTCGTATTACTAAAGACGTTGAATCTGGTGAGTTTTATAATCGCCCTGTTATGCAGGAATTATACGAAGTTGCTAAAAAACAAAGCTTACATCTTATCGGTCTAGTATCAGATGGCAATGTACATTGTTCCTTAGAGCACATTAAGGCAGTTATCAAAGGGGCTCATGATCATGGTATTGAGCACGTTTATGTACATGCCTTGCTCGATGGTCGTGACGTAGCCCCTCAATGTGCACAAGGCTATTTAAAAGACTTAGAAGCATATATGGCAGAGCTAAACTGTGGTAAAATTGCCACCGTAAGTGGTCGCTATTATGCAATGGATCGGGATAATCGTTGGGACCGTGTCGAACTTGCTTACAACGCTATTGTACATGGTCAAGGTGAAAGTGCCGCATCAGCTTGTGAAGCGGTACAACAATCCTATGATAAGGATGCAGCTGATGAGTTTGTTCTTCCTACAGTGATTGACGCTGAAGGAACTATCAAGAATGGTGATGCTGTTATCTTCTGTAACTTCCGTCCAGACCGAGGTCGTGAGCTTACAAAAGCCTTAGTGTTGCCAGACTTTGATGGCTTTAACCGTGAACCATTATCTTTATACATGGCGACTATGACTAAATATGAAGATGGTTTACCAGTTCATATTGTGTATGAAAAGGACATTTTATCTGAAACACTAGGCGAAGTACTAAGCGTAGGCGGCTATCGTCAATTGCGTATTGCTGAAACAGAGAAATACGCTCATGTTACGTATTTCTTCAACGGCGGTAAAGAGGAGCCATTTGAAGGTGAGGACCGCATACTTGTGAAATCTCCACAGGTGGCTACCTATGATTTACAACCTGAGATGAGCGCTTATGAAGTAACCGATAAAGTTGTACAAGCTATTCAAGATGAAACGTATGACATGATCATCTTAAACTTTGCAAATCCAGATATGGTAGGTCATACAGGTAGCTTTGAAGCAGCTGTTAAAGCAGTTCAGGCTGTAGATACTTGTTTAGGTCGTATCGTTGAGGCTATACGCAGTAAGAATGGCCACTTATTGATTACAGCAGATCATGGTAATGCGGAGCTTATGGTTAACCATGAAACTGGCAAAGTTCATACGGCGCATACAACAAACTTGGTTCCTTTAATTTTAATGAGTGATGCCTTAAAATCAGCTACATTAGAGGCTGGCAAATTATGTGATATTGCTCCTACATTATTAGACTTGGCTGGTATAGAACAACCAGAATCTATGACAGGTCATAGTTTAGTACAAAAAGTATAATATAGAACTTTCACTATATTAGTAGTTAACAAGAGTTATAACCTATATGGTTTTGCTCAATATATAATATCTGTCGCATGACAGTTATCCCATTAGATTTTTATGAGGTGAAGAAATGGCAGTAATTGAACAAGTCATTGCAAGAGAAATTTTAGATTCCCGCGGTAACCCAACTGTTGAAGTTGAAGTATGTTTAGAAGATGGCACTATTGCAACAGCTGCAGTTCCATCTGGTGCTTCCACAGGTAAGTTTGAAGCTGTAGAATTACGTGATGGTGATAAATCCCGTTACTCCGGTAAAGGTGTATTAACAGCTATCGATAATGTAAATGCTAAAATCGGTCCTGCCATTATTGGTTATGATGCGACTGAACAAGTAGCTATCGATAACTTGATGTTGAAATTAGATGGTACAGACAATAAATCTAACTTAGGTGCTAATGCAATTCTTGGTGTATCTATGGCAGTAGCTCGTGCAGCAGCTGAATCCTTAGATTTGCCATTATTTGCATACCTTGGCGGTTTCAACGCAAAAGAATTGCCAGTTCCTATGATGAATATCTTGAATGGCGGCGCACATGCGGATAATAACGTAGATATTCAAGAATTTATGATCATGCCTGTAGGCGCGGAATCTTTTGCTGAAGCTCTTCGTAGCTGTGCAGAAGTATATCATACATTAAAATCTGTACTTCATGATAAAGGTCTTAGCACTGCCGTAGGTGACGAAGGTGGTTTCGCTCCTAACTTGGCATCCAATGAAGAAGCGTTAGAAGTAATTTGTGAAGCTATTAAAGCGGCAGGTTATGAACCTGGTAAAGACTTTAAATTAGCTCTTGATTCTGCATCTTCTGAATTCTATGAAGATGGCAAATACAATTTAGCTGGCGAAGGCAAAGTTAAAACAGCTGCTGAAATGGTGGATTTCTACGAATACTTAGTAGGTAAATACCCAATCGTATCCATCGAAGATGGTCTTGCTGAAGAAGATTGGGATGGTTGGAAATTATTGACAGAACGCCTTGGCGATCGTGTACAACTCGTTGGTGACGATTTATTCGTAACTAATACAAAACGCTTAGCTCGTGGTATTGAGCTTGGTGTAGGTAACTCTATTCTTGTAAAAGTAAACCAAATCGGTACTTTAACAGAAGCATTTGACGCTATGGAACTTGCTAAACGCGCAGGTTATACATGTGTAGTATCTCACCGCTCTGGCGAAACAGAAGATACATTTATCGCTGATATTGCAGTAGCTGTAAATGCTGGCCAAATTAAGACTGGTGCACCAGCTCGTTCTGAACGTGTAGCTAAATACAATCAATTGCTTCGTATTGAAGAAATGTTATACGAAACAGCACAATATAAAGGTAATGACGTTTTCTATAACTTAAAATAAAAATCGTCTTAGCTAAAAGTGCAATAAGGGCGCCCTTCGGGGCGCCTTTTTTGTATGCCCAAAAATAGAAAAGTTTTCGCTTCGTGGATTTTTAAAAATAAAAAAGGGATTTTGGTGATGATGTCGAAACCTATAACGCCATACGCTAGTGTGAGGTAAAAACATACCGCAAGGTATAGGAGGTGACCATGTATGTAGACGTAACATTAGACGACATTATCCTATATGCTTTAGAACATCATGTCAGCGATATTCACTTTGATCCCACAAAAAGTGGTGTCCAAGTTCGGTTACGACAAGATGGATTACTACGAACAAATATGACTGTGTCTTCTGAAGAGGCTGAACTTATTATCAATCGCATCAAGGTTTGTAGTGCATTAGATATTAGTGAAAAGAGATTGCCTCAAGATGGTCGATGGGCTTGGAGTCATAAGGATAGATCTGTAATAATGCGCGTATCCACATTACCCAGTTTGTATGGCGAGACCTTAGTATGTCGGCTCATGGGGAATGAAGGGAGTCATAAGGATCTAAAAGCCTTAGGTATGCGTACAGATATTTTTGAACATATTGAAGGGCTACTCAAACGTCCTTATGGATTGTTACTCATCTGTGGGCCTACCGGTAGTGGTAAAACGGCTACCTTATATGCCATGTTACGCATGTTAAATCTCGAGGAAACAAAGCTCATATGTCTTGAAGATCCCGTAGAGGCTGAAATTAAAGGAGCCATACAAATTGGTATTAATGAGAAGATTGGCTTTACATTTGCCAAAGGGCTTAGATCAGTGCTACGGCAAGATCCAGATACGATTATGATTGGTGAAATCAGGGATAAGGAGACTGCAGAGCTGGCCGTTAAATCTGCTTTAACAGGGCATCGAGTGTTATCTACAATTCATACTAACACAGCTATTGGTGTTGTAACGCGTCTCATGGATATGGGGGTAGAACCGTATTTAATACGGGCTACTTTAATGGGGGCAATAGCGCAACGTTTAGTTCGAAAATTTGATGGCACCACGTATCATGGACGGACTGCGCTCTTTGAATATTTAGAAATACCAACCAATTCAGTTCACTGGGATCAATTAGAAGCACATTTACTTTTGTCCCTAGAGGATTCCGCTCGTGAAGCTGTATCTCAGCATGTTACATCGATAGAGGAGGTGCATCGTTGTGGACTCATGCTGTAATAGTGGAAATTTAGAAACCATTGTTGAACAAGCAATACAATTATCATCCACAGATATTCATCTACAATGTGGTGAGCCTATCTATTTGCGACATGGTGATGGATTGAAGGCTACTGCGTTTATATGTACTACTATCTTAATTGAAGATATTTTACGACGTTGTGGTATAGCCTCTTATGAATGGCAATCTCTCGATGAAGCTTGTTCCTGTTGTGGCGTGCGTATACGTGTTCATCTATATAAGGCTAATCAAACGATATGTGGGACACTGCGGTTATTGTGCCATCAACAACTTAAGCTAGAGGATAACAGTGAAGGACATTTACTTCAAAAACTATGTGAAGCACATGATGGTCTATTGCTTGTATGCGGGCCTACAGGTAGTGGGAAAAGTTTTACCTTAGCCTGTTGTATTGACTATATAAATCAAACTATGGAGCGTCATATCATTACCTTAGAAGACCCCATAGAATTTGAGTTTAAGCCTAAGAAATCTTTAATTCATCAACGCCAATTAGGTGCCGACATTAAGTCTATGTCTAATGGTATTCGCGATGCATTGCGGGAGGACCCAGATGTCATTATGGTTGGAGAGCTTCGAGATCGTGAAACATTAGAGGCTGCTCTTCATGCGGCTGAAACGGGGCATCTTGTGATGGCCACTATGCATACGCAAAGGGCCGTGATGGCTGTTCACCGCATGATTTCACTATTTCCTGGTGAACAACAAGAGGAGATTCGCAGTCAAATATCTCAAGTGTTACGTGCTGTTATATGTCAACGACTCCTTCGGTGGAATAAAAAGTTTATTACCATTCGTGATATTTTGTTAAACACTCATGCAGTGGCAAATTTAATACGCACCCGTAAGGAACCGCAAATTATCTCTATTCAAGAAACACAATTGCCTATGAAAACACTAGAAATGGCCGTAAGAGATGTAAAAGCACAATATGGAACGCAGCATCAACTTCATACGCTATTAGATCAACAATTATTGTAGGTGCAGATATGGAGGCTTATGAATATGTCGTAAAAAATGAGAATAATGAAACAGTAAAAGGTTTGATGTGGGCTGATTCAGAACAGGAGGTCGGTACACGGTTAAAGCGCGATGGATACAAGATTTATAAAATCACTCTACAAGTGAATAAGAAAAAGCATAAGTGGAATCATACCATGGTGGTAGATGTAACCTATCAATTGGGATTACTCATCGAGTCTGGTGTGCCTTTACGGAGGGCATTACAGTTACTCTGTCATGGGAAGCGAGGGCTTTTATATACAGCCCTCTATGAATCGATTGAAAGAGGCCAAACCTTATCGCAAGCATTGCGTAGTGAAGGCTGCCCTGCGATAGCCTTAGCACTACTAGAAAGTGGAGAGGCAGCAGGCACTTTAGGTGAAAGCTTACAATACATTTCACGTCACTATGACTGGGAGCGACAATTGCGACAAAAGGTTATGAGTGCTATTTCTTATCCCATATTTCTTCTTCTCATGATGAACGTATTCTTTCTCGTTACCATCCTGTTTATCATTCCATCCTTTGAGAAGGTTTTTACTACCATGCATATTACATTACCATTGATGACACGAGCCCTCTTTGCATTAGGACAAGGGTTAAAGAGTCATCCTATATTAGTCTTTATTATGCAGTGTGTAGGGATAGGTGCTTTAGTCTTTGCATACCATCAACATAGTATAAAACACAAAGTACATCGTTGGCTTTGGCTGTTGGCTCACCGATACCAATGGATGACCTGCATTTACTATACGAGTATGCTAAAGGTTTGGGCCCTTTTGTTAGATTCTGGAATTTCTATTATTCATACTATGAATATCACAAGACCTTTATGGGGCAATATGTATGGTGCCGAATGTAGTGAGAAAGTAGAGGCAAAGTTATTAACTGGCCATTCTTTTGAAGAGAGCCTTAGAACTGAGAATATTGGAAATTCCTTTATATGGCAAATGATTTCTATTGGTGAGGAAAGTGGAGAGCTCGTTAAGATGCTACATCATTGTGGACATTACTATGAATCTATACTTTCAAAATATATCGCTCGACTAGAGAGGCTTTTAGAACCAATTTTGCTAACTGTAATGGGAATTGGTGTAGCCGTTTTAGTTGTATCTGTTATGTATCCATTATTTACATCTATTGCTAAGTTGGGAGGACAATAGCTATTTATAGTTGCATAATAGCTATTTATAGTTAGCACAATAGAGGTCAATATAAATGGATAGCTGTTATTTAATCATTATAAGGAGGATATTATGAGTTCTGTTATACATATGGTTCATGGTTTAAATTCTCGATTAGAACTATGTGGTCAATGGGTTTTAGACCACTTACATATTTCTCGTGTTCGGGAAAATCTCAAGAAGTCGAGAAAAGGGGGCTTTACCCTTGTTGAGTTAATGGTTGTAGTAGCCGTTATTGCCATATTGGCAGCTATTGCGATGCCACAATTCTTATCGGCTGCTGATAGAGCACGAAATGCGAAGGAAACGGCAGATATTCAAATCATAAAAAATGCAACGCAGCTCTATATGATCGACAAGAATGTAGATACACCACCAACTGTAGAAAATCTATATAAAGAAGGTTATCTTACAGAACATGTTAAGACTCCAAAGGATAAGGAATATACCATTACTTATGAAGTGGTTAATGGCGGTACGGCAAAAGCAGTTGTAGTTAAAGCACCTGACGCACCTTAACGTAACTTATATGTAGAATTTAGCATCTAGCATCTAATATCAGTATCAAGTAACTAGTATTTAGTATTTAATGTGCATGTATTAATGATAGGAATGTAGTTTTAGGTTTTCATATATATGTAGATTTAGGTTTTCATATATATGTAGTTATATCAATCGTTAGATTTACATATCTATAGTTGATTGTATGGAAGGACAAGGTATGAAAGGGACGCATTATGTTATAGCCCTGATCGTGTATATAGCATCCATAGTACTACCTATTATAGTTTCATCCCAGGTAATATCCTTTATTCACGTTGCTTTGTATGCTGTGTTTTCACTCATCATCATAGCAGGTGCTACCATCGATATGCATTACTATATATTACCTGATGAAGGGGCCTTAGTGCTTGTTATAGGTGGCATTTTGTACAGCTTTCTAAATGATAAGTCTATGCTTATAACAATCATAAGTGTTATGACTGTAGGTACTATTACATATGGACTTCGTCTTATTAGTCATAAAGGTTTTGGACTAGGCGATGTGAAATGGTTTTCTGCTATTTCCATGTGGCTTACGCCCTGGGAGATTATATGCTTTTTTTACGTAGCCTTTTGCGTTGGTTCTCTCTATCTCTTACTAACGAGCTATCGTAATCGATATATTCCATTTGGTCCCTTTCTATGCTTTGGTGGTTGGTGTGCCTTACATGGCGGGTCCTATATGGAGGTGTTATATCAATGGTTAAGGCACAACCTATACATCATCAGTTTGGCTCTTTGTTAGCCGAGTGGATTATTGCTATTAGTTTATTTTTACTTTTGATTTCTCTGTCTTTGCCTATTGTTACGACGCCCAGTCGTTATACATTAAATGGAAGTACTCAAGAAGTGGTATATATGTTAAAAAAGGTTCAACTTTGGTCCATGCTTGGTCATAAGTCGAATGGGAAAGGGCGAATGTTATTCATATTAAATAAAGATAGCTATACCTTAGAGGAGGATGCGCATCATCATACAGTCGATATATCGTTACCTACAGGGATTGAAAACGTACAACCTTTAACGATTATCTCTTTTTCTTCTCTAGGATTGCCTTATGATGGAACGGAACTTATTTTAAGGGATCGAGAAAGTGGTGAGAGAAATCGTATATGGATATCTGTGCAGACGGGACGTATTCGATGGGAAGAAGTACACTAAGGGATTTATGTATGGAGATGCCTTAGTATCAACAGCCATTATTATGTTTATATTGCCTGTTATACTATCTGTATTTTGGATGGCTACCTTGACAATCTATAAGGCGTATTATTGGGATTATATAGTACAAGACACTGTAACATATTTAGAGGAAAGTAAGTCCCAGTATTACAAAACAGGTCACATTCAAGAAGGGATTCATAACTCTCAATTTATTATGAGCCCTAGGGAATCTATTACTTATAAAACACACATAGAACCTACCGTAGAAAATGGCATTGCCCTACAACGATTAACTGTACAGGCCATAGATAATGAAACTATTGTGTATAGCTTATCTCTCGTTTTGGAGGAAATACGTTGAGTACTCATGATAAACAAAGTGGTTTTATTTTGTATTCCACACTTATGAGTATAACTATTTCTACTATCGTTCTAACCTTATTATTAGGGATAGTTTTTTACGGAGTTATGTGGAATGCAAAATTAATAGATAGTGTTGCGATGATGGAGGATGGCCGGTATACAAGGCGTATGGTTGTAGCTCAAATTATATGGAATCCTGTACAGGTAACTGTAGAGGATAGAAATAAGACTTTATATGTTCACGATACTAAACGGACTACATTAACTGTACAACGCCATGCGCTGTATAGAAAGCTTACGGATGGCAGCTTGCAGCCGGTTAGTGGTAGCCGCATTATAGGTACAAAAGATAAGCGAAATGTTGGGTATACACAAGAGCATCCATTTAGTATAGATGAAAGTGAAACTATCCACATGCGTTGGTATATTACTAATCGATTTACTGGTGATAAGCAATATACTGCTGGATATGGAGGATTAGCTATATATGAAGTTTCTATAGGTCAAAGTAGTATATATGATTGGTATAAATATCATGAGGAACCGAGTCATGAACATGGGAACCAATAATGCTGGATTTATTACATATGTAGCGATACTTACAATGTCTTTTTTATTATTGTTAGCATTTATGGGGCTGCATATTGGTCAAATTTGTGAAGGTAATGCAATAGATGAATTGCATTTAGAAGAGGCACACTATGCAGCTCAAAGTGGAGCACATTGGTTTGTAGGCTATTGTAGAGCGGGTAATACATGGGACTTTCAGCAAAAGCTAATAGTAGCTGATGATGCGGACGTGGAAATAACGATTGAAGCTGACTCAGTATCAGAAAACCCTCGTCATGTTATGAGTTATGGGAAATTGAAGCGTCACAAAATTGTCAGTCGAGTACATATGTATGTGACGGTAGATAAGGATAATAATATGCATGTTATAAAGGTAAAACCATATTGAGGTGAATCTATGAAACGAAAAAAGAAAATACATACTGGAGTATGCATTACAGATGAACATATTGTATGTGTTACAGCTCATGTAGAAAATAAAACTATGGTCATTACCGATGCACTAGAAATGAAACGCAGTGCACCTATTGATGAGGATATTCGAAAATTTATTGAAATGTATGATTTAGATGATGGCGCCTACAGCATTGTTGCAAATATCGATACACAAATGCATGTGGCACCTTATGATCCTCACGATTTTGATATGAAAGAATTCATCAAGTGGAATGTAGAGGATTACTTTAGCTTTGATGGAGATAGCTTCCAAATGGATGCGTGTCGTCGAGAATATCCAAGACATAATTATCATATGTTTATGGTAGCTGTAGAGCGTCATTCATTAGAACTGTTAAAACAAGGAATACGAGACACTTATGCTCCAGTAGATGTAATCGATTTTTGGCCTATCCCCATTTGTTACGGTTTGATGCGGCGTAGTGGGACTGTAACAGGCGTTGTTGAAAAGGGTGATTTACACTTATGGCTATGGTGGAACGATATATGTATTCAAGAATGTAGAATTCCAATTACTAGTACCGATGTAGCAGAAGGGATAGAACAGCTTGAGGTTAGATTGCAGGAGTTTGGCGTAGATGAAATACAAGGCATTAAGCTGTATGGTTTAGAACAATTAACTGAAGAGGAACGAAAGGATATGGAAGCTATTATTTCTATATATGGCGAGACGGAGTATATTCCGCTACTATTTTTAGGTCGTGGTCGTAATCGGTGTAAACAAGGCCAACTAGATTGGGATATGGCCATTGGTATGGCAGCAAGGGGGCTTAAATGGATTGGCTTGGGCTGGTAAGGATAGACACATTAATTTAATGCCTCGTTCGTTACATTGGCATAGTATGTGGCACAGATATCGATATTATCTATATGGAATGAGTATTATATACGGAATAGTAGGATTATTATCTCTAGGTTATTGCTGGACTAGTTACGAACATTATAAAGCTGAAAAATTAGAACTATTGAGTCTATTAGAAAATCCACAGTATCAGTCCATAGGGAAACAGTATGCAGATATAATAGCCATTAAAGATCAAATTCTTAAGAATAGTTCAAAATATAATACATCATCTATGATTCAAAATACTATAGTCCTATATGTCATTGATATAGCTATGGAGCAAGGTATTAGTTTACAGCACCTCCATATAAAAGATGGACAGATTAGTGTGGATGGTGTAGGTGTTACTGATGATGCGTGTCGTAAGTTTATAGCTAGTCTTCAACACAGACTAATAGGAATGGAGTGTCATGGAACAGTTAAAGCAGATAAAGGTATATATACATTCCATGTGGAAGGATCTAAAGGAGAGCACAACACATCCAGTAGAGAAGATACTAATGATCGTAATAGTGTGGAGCATCATCATTAGTAGTTCACTATATGGATTTATTAGTTTAAATCAGAAAGTTACTCAATTAAAAGAGCGACAAGAAAACTATGTTATTAAAATGCATGCTGAGTCAGATTATATTGTATCTAAGGAAGCCAAATTGTTAGAGTCATTTATGCAAAATAAGGTATCTAACACGAGTTCTAATACAAGTGTTTTTGATTCTTTGCAAGGAGAACCATTAATGATTGTTAGTACTGATGAGCATGAAGGTGTATTAGAGTTAACTGTATTAGGGAGTACAGAACGACTTATAAACTGGATTAATACTGTTGATGAGAAAGAACCTTCACGCCGTATAGAAATAGAGGACATAGAACGGAAAGGCAATGTAGTATATGTACATTGTGCAGTGAAACCAATTATGAGGTCTTAACATATAAATTATTTTTAGTAATACTAATAGAGACAGATTATAGAGAGTTAGTCTATAGTCTGTCTTTGTTTTTGTAGCATTTTATAGTACAATGAAGGATATGAAATAATAAGGGGCACATAAATAGATGATAATAAAACGCAATATTATGCTCATCGGTTCTATGGGAAGTGGCAAAAGTCATTTCGGTCGTAATCTTGCAGAACGCAAGGGATGGCAATTTGTAGATACTGATCGCGTATTAGAAGGTCGTTTTGGGTTGCCTATTGCTGAAATATTCAAGAAAATTGGAGAAAAAGCATTCCGTCGTGCTGAAATGGATGTACTTAAAAAGGTATGCTTATACCATGAAGCGGTTATATCTGTAGGTGGTAATTTTCCGATTGAACATCGTACGTTAAAAGTATTAAAAAAATACTCATATATTATTGGTATTCGCGCTGCACAATTTCGTATTGTGAGCCGTGTAAATCGCCGAATTGGGAAACGGCCAACTATGGATTACAATAATGTACATGCTTTTGTACACGCTATGATACAATCCTGGAAACCAGTATATAAGCAGTGTGATTTTGTACTAGATACAACAAATGGTCGGACCTATGATTTTATGCAACGTATTGAAGATGAATTAGTTTCTTCAGGCGTGCAATTTAAAGCAAGACGTCAACCCAATGATATGAACAATGGAGATGATAAAGAATCATCTCAAGAACTAAAACTAAATAATTCTGTTACTAGAAATACAAATGATAGTAGAATACCTAAGAAAATAGAAGCTCATAAACGAACTTCTCATACACTAGGTTCTAATAAGGTAGGATCTAATACATCTTGCTGTGATAAACGTCGTAAACAGAAGACGTCTAATCAGGCAGGTAAAGGACGTAAGTCAGAAGCTATATCCAAACAACGTACACCACAAGGGGGTAATGGATATGAGAAGAATCGCAATACTAACAAGCGGCGGAGACGCACCTGGCATGAACGCCGCCATCAGAGCGCTAACTAGAAAAGCAATACATGAAGGTTTTGAAGTGTTCGGCGTTGAACGTGGCTATTTAGGCATTATGGAAGAGCAATTTATTCCTTTATCAAACCGCTCTGTGGGAGGCATTATTACTCAAGGTGGAACGATGCTAAAAACAGCTCGTTTTCCAGAGTTCCAAAATGAGGATGTTCAAAAAAAGGCTTATGATATTTTAAAGGCTCATAGTATTGATCACCTTATTGTTATCGGCGGTGATGGATCTATGCGCGGTGCTACCAGTTTAGCGAAATTGGGTATGTCCACAATGACTATTCCTTGTACCATAGATAATGATATGGGTGGTACTCAATATACATTAGGTTTTGATACAGCTTTAAACACTGTAGTTGATGCGGTTGGTCGTATTCGCGATACATCTAACTCGCATGAGCGGGTAGCCATTGTAGAGGTAATGGGGCGTAAAGCTGGTCATATTGCACTTAAAGCTGGTCTAGCATGTGGTGCAGAAATCGTATTGGTTCCTGAAAATCCTATGCCGTTACATGATGTATGTCGACATTTAAAGGAAACACAGATACGTGGTAAAGAATATAGTGTGATACTCGTTGCTGAAGGTGCTTACAATAGTGGGGAAGTAAAATCCTATATTAAGGAACATACGGAATTTGATCCGAGCTTGACCGTATTGGGATATTTACAACGCGGTGGCGGTCCATCTGCATTTGATGCTATTTTAGCGGCTCGTATGAGTGAAACCTGTATTGAGTTATTGATGAATGGTACAGATAATCGATTATTGGGCTATATAGATGGTCATATTCGTCCTATTTCCTATCAAGAGGCAGAAAGTCTTAATTTCCCTATCAATGATAAGGACTATACACTTTTATCAATCTTAAGCAGTTGATATTATCTAATGACCCGAAAGGGTCATTTTCTTTTTATCATCATTTATTCATGAATAAAATTATATTGCATAAAAGTAATTGGTACTGTATAATTTAAAGATACTATTAGTATTGTTAGAAATGATACATGTTGTGCAAATATCTTCGTCTTAATATAAGGAGATTATAATGAAAGAATTCTTACAAAAGCATCGTAAACGCATTATTGCTGGTGCTGTTGTTCTTTGTGTTCTTGGTGGTGGTACATACTACTACATGCATAGTGAAGGTTCTAAGCAAACACAAAACTTATATACTACTGGCAAGGTAGAAAAGGGTGATGTAAAAACGAGCATTAGTGCTACGGGTACTATTAACCCTGTTAATTATGTAGACGTTTCTACGAATGTGGCTGGTAAACTTGAAAAAGTTTTAGTTAAAGAGAATGATCAAGTTACAGCTGGTCAAGTGATTGCCTATATTGATACACGTCAATTACAAGCCTCTGCAGATGATGCTCGCGCTGCATTAGCTAAGGCAGAACTTGATATGAACCGTTATAAAGCATTAGCCGATCAAAATGCCATTGCTCAACAAACCTATGATGATTCTGTAACAGCTTATGAACGCGCAAAATCTACGTATGACCGCGCAGCAGCAGATTTAAATGATGCTACTATTACGGCGCCAATGTCTGGTACTGTTATTGGTACACCATTGAAAGCTGGTCAAACTATCAGTACTGGTATTTCTACACAAATGATTATCGCTACGATTGCAGATTTAAGTGATTTAGAAATTTACCTAACTGTAGATGAAACAGATATTGGTAGTATCAAACAAGGAGCTAAAGTAGAATTTACAGTAGACTCTAAGCCAGGTGAAACTTTCACAGGTTACGTGTCTGAAATTGCAAAAGGTACAAAAGGCAATATGGGCGCTACAAGCAATAGCGTTGTGTACTATACCGTAAAAGTTCAAATTCCTGAAAATATTTCAAACAATTTCTTACCATCTATGACGGCTCGTGCAACTATCTTTGGTGAAGATATTAAAAATACATTGGTTGTACCTCTTACTGCAGTGCGTACAGATAAGCAAGGTGAATACGTATATGTTATCAAGGATGGTCAACCAGTACGTACCGCTGTTTCTACAGGTGTAACTGGTGATACTAATGTACAAATTTTAAAAGGTTTGTCTGAAGGTGATGAAATCATCGTAAGTGGTGATGTTACAGCTCCTAAGAATAATAGCCGTGGACCGTTCTAATAGTAGGTGAATATGAATCAAGCAGTAATCGATATACAAGGGATTACGAAGACCTATGTAAATGGTAAATTATCGGTGCCTGTTCTGCATGGTATTGATTTACAGGTCAACAAAGGCGAATTTGTGTCTATTATGGGGCCATCTGGTTCTGGTAAATCTACCTTTATGAACATACTTGGTTGTTTAGATAGACCAACAACAGGTTCATACCGCCTAAATGGCGATGAGGTTGCTACCTTATCCGACGATGAATTGGCCTTTGTACGAAACAAACAAATAGGCTTTGTATTCCAAAGTTTTAACTTATTAACAAAATTGACAGCCTTAGAGAATGTGGCGCTCCCTATGATTTATGCAGGGATGGATAAAAAGTCACGTAATGAACGTGCTGCAGCATTGTTATCCTCTGTTGGCCTTGGGGATCGTATGGATCACTTGCCATCTGAGTTATCTGGTGGTCAGCGTCAACGTGTAGCCATAGCTCGTGCGTTAGCGAATAATCCGGCTATCATCATGGCCGATGAACCGACAGGCAACCTTGACTCCAAGTCGACTATTGATGTTATGAATATCTTTAGAGGTCTCTATGATGAAGGGCGTACAATTATCCTCGTTACTCATGAACCTGAAATTGCAACCTATGCAAGTCGTAATGTAGTATTGCGTGATGGTTTGATTGTAGAGGATTCTCAAAATCTTAATATGACGCCTGTACAGGAGGTGCCACATGTATAAAGAGAGTTTCTTAATGGCATGGGCATCCCTCATTGCTAATAAAATGCGTTCCATTTTAACCATGTTAGGCATCATCATCGGTGTAGCTGCCGTAATTGCCTTAGTATCTATTGGTAATGGTGTAAAGCAAGATATTCAAAACTCCATCTCTAGCTTAGGATCTAATCTATTGATGGTTATGCCTGGGGCACCACGCACACCAGGGGTTCGACCTTCTGCAGGTTCTATGAAGTCTTTAAAGGTTTCTGATTACGAAGCGATTTCAAAATTGGATGGTGTAAGAGCTGCCAGTCCGATGACAAATGGTTCGTATGTAGTAATTTATCAAAATAAAAACTGGACCACTTCTGTATCTGGTGTTAGTTATAACTATTTAGATGTAAACAATTGGTCTATGAAATCTGGTCGCTTCTTATCTGAAAAGAATGTACAGAATCGTGAACGTGTGGCAGTAGTAGGTAAAACAGTTGTTAAAAATCTATTTGGTGATGAAGATCCAGTAGGTGCAGAAATTCGTGTTAAAAACATTCCGTTCCGTATCATTGGTGTCCTTAATAGTAAGGGCAGTGGTGCTATGGGTAATGACCAAGATGATATGGTTATTATCCCGTATACTACAGCCATGGAACGGGTAGAAGGTGTTGATTATCTTCGAATGATCTACGTAGTAGGTAAGGATGAAAACGGTATCGATCGTTTACAATCCGATATTGAAAACCTGTTGCGCGTACGTCATGGAATCAAGGATACTAATCTAGATGATTTCAATATTCAGAACATGAACTCCATCATGGAAACTATGGAGGAAACTACAGGAACATTAACATTATTCCTTGGCGCTGTAGCTGCTATCTCTCTCGTTGTTGGTGGTATCGGCATTATGAATATTATGCTCGTATCAGTAACAGAACGGACAAGAGAAATTGGGGTGCGTAAGGCTTTAGGTGCAACTTATAGTGTTATCGTTACACAGTTTCTTATCGAGGCTGTTGTTATCAGTCTGATGGGGGGCATTATAGGTATTGCACTCGGTATAGGGGCCTCTAAGTTAATTGGTATGGCTTCAGGCATGAGTACAGTTATATCTATACCAACTATTGTAATGTCTTTTGCCTTCTCTATGGCAATTGGTTTGATCTTTGGTATTTATCCAGCTCGCAAGGCGGCAAAACTCAATCCAATTGATGCATTACATTATGAATAGTCTTAAATTGTAAGTTTGTATTTTAAGAACATACTAATAAATAGATAGAGTTATTCGCATATGGTGCGTTGCATGATACAATATGTATGATGTAACGCACCATTTTTATATGCTTGTATGTAATTTGTGCTATATACTTATGAAAATTTCATGCAAGCAATTTGTAATAAACGGGGTATGTAGATTACCTAATCTACGGGTAAGTATATTGAATGGAGAACCTTATGGCTACAACATTGTTAGAATATTTTAACGAATTACGAAATCAGAATCCATTTTCGTGGGTAAAAGATTCTGAAATTTCAGCAGTTGAACCAGGTCATGCAGAAATGACATTACAAACAAATGATACAGAGTATTGTAATTTCCGAGGGGATTTACATGGTGCCGTTTGTATTGGTTTAGCAGATAGTGTAATGGGGACCGCTTGTTTCACATTGGGCAAATCTGTGAGCACTATTGATCTTAATGGTAACTATGTGAAAGCTGTTAAGGGTGGTACTGTATTGCGTGGTGTAGCCAATGTAGAGCATAATGGTAAAACGACTATGGTTGCTACAGCACGTATCTATAATGAATTAGGTGAACTTGTTCACTTGGCACGTGGTACATTTTTTGTACTAGAAGAGAAGTCATTACCTGAATTACCATGGCGTTTTATTGAAGAAGACAACCCTGATTTGGTATAATATAGTTTGGACTTTTAAATATAGGAGGATGCTTTAATGGAACAAGAATTACAACGTCTTAAGGCAGAAGCCCTTGAGGCTATCAAAGGCGCTGCTGATCAACAAGCGTTGCAAGATATACGTGTAAAATATCTAGGTAAAAAAGGTGAGGTAACAGCATTACTAAAAGGTCTTGGTAAATTATCTCCTGAAGAACGCCCTAAGGCTGGTGCTCTTGTTAATGCGGTTCGTGAAGCATTAGAGGCTGAAATTGATGCCGTTAAAACTCGTATGGAAACAGAAGAGTTAAATGCTCGCTTAGAACAAGAACGCATCGATATTACATTGCCAGGTCGTGCACAAAAAGCTGGTCATATCCATCCATTAACTAAGGTTAATGAAATGATTGAGGACTTCTTCATGAAAATGGGGTATACCGTTGAAGAGGGGCCAGAAATTGAACAGGATTACTTTAACTTCGAATGCTTAAACTTGCCTAAAGATCATCCTGCACGTGATATGCAAGATTCCTTCTATATTACAGAAAACTTTTTATTGCGTACGCATACATCTCCAGTACAAGCTCGTACTATGCAACGTCATGAGCCTAACAGCCCAATCCGTATGATTGCGCCTGGTAAGGTTTATCGTTGGGATTATGATGCAACACATTCCCCAGTATTCCATCAAGTGGAAGGTCTCATCATTGATGAGCATATTACATTTGCTGATTTGAAAGGTACATTAGAGTCCTTCTTGCGTCATATGTATGGGGATGAAACAAAAGTACGTTTCCGTACAAGCTTCTTCCCATTCACAGAACCATCTGCAGAAGTAGATATTTCCTGTGTAATGTGTGGTGGTGAAGGTTGCCGTGTATGTTCTCATACAGGTTGGCTTGAAATCTTAGGATGCGGTATGGTTCATCCTGATGTATTGCGTATTAATGGGTACGATCCTGAAAAGGTTAAAGGCTTTGCCTTTGGCATGGGCGTAGAACGTATTGCTATGCTTTTATACGGCATTAACGATTTACGTCTATTCTTTGAAGATGATGTACGATTCTTGGAACAATTTTAGGAGGAACTCATGAAAGCAAGTTTACAGTGGATGAACGAATACGTGCCTGTGGATATGAATCGTCCTGCTCAAGAATTGGCCGATGAATTAACACAAGCTGGTATTCCTGTAGAAGATGTCATTGCTATGGATAATGGCATTAAGAAAATTTATACTGGTAAAATCGTAGAGATTACAAAGCATCCAGATGCAGATAAATTACAAGTATGCCAAGTTGAATGCCTTACTGAAGAAGGTGAGCCTGTTACTAAACAAATCGTAACAGCAGCCACAAATGTAGCGGTAGGTCAAATCGTGCCTGTAGCATACCATAAATCTCGCTTAGCTGATGGCACAGAAATTAAAAAAGGTAAATTGCGTGGCGTAGTATCTGAAGGTATGTTCTGTTCCGTTGCAGAATTTGGTATCTCTAGTGATTTAGTATTGCCAGAAGAAGCACAAGGGATTTATATCTTCCCTGAAGGTACGCCAATTGGCCTTGATGTAAAAGACGTATTGGGCTTAAATGATACAGTGTATGAATTTGAATTGACTGCAAACCGTGCAGATTGCTTCTCCATGGTTGGCTTATCCCGCGAATTCGGCATGATGACAAATCAAAAAGCGTTATTCCCTGTTATCATGGTTAATGAAAATGGTGAGTCCATTGAAGGCAAAGCCTCTGTATCTATCGAAGCGGATGATCTTTGCACGCGATTCATGTCTCGTATCGTTACAGATGTAAAGGTTGAACCATCCCCATTGTGGATGCAAAATCGTTTGCGTAACAGCGGCATTCGTCCTATTAATAATGTAGTAGACGTAACAAACTATGTTATGTTAGAACTTGGTCAACCTATGCATGCCTATGACTATGACCATGTAAAAGGGCATCAACTAGTGGCAAGACGTGCTAAAAATGGAGAAGTTCTTGTTACACTTGATGGTTCTGAACGTGAATTAAATGACTCTATGCTAATTATTGCCGATGCAGAACGCCCAGTAGGTGTAGCTGGTATCATGGGTGGCTTTGATAGCGAAGTAACAAATGAAACGACTACTGTTATGCTTGAAGCTGCTGTATTTAATGGACCATCCATTCGCCGCACTGCAAAAGCGCTTGGCATGCGCTCTGAAGCGTCTGGTCGTTTTGAACGTGGTGTAAACCATAAATACACTGCCTATGCTATCGACCGAGCAGCACAGTTGTTGCAACAAATTTGCCCATCCTGTAAAGTTGATGTAGGCATTATCGATGTGTACAAGAACCCTGTAGAGCAACATACAGTTACTTTCACAGCAAAACAAATCAACGATTACTTGGGTACAAACATTGAAAAAAACGAAATGGTTCGCATTTTGACTGCTCTTGAATTCGTTGTAACTGAAGAAGGGGACCAATTATCTGCCCTCGTTCCAACATGGCGCGGTGACGTAACAGTAATGCCTGATATCGCCGAAGAGGTGGCTCGTATTTATAACTATGATAATATTGCTCCTACAATTCCTGTAGCCGTATTGTCCTCTGGTGGTATGACGCCTAAGAAAGCTCTTACAAAAGAGGTAACACATACGTTAGCTAAATTGGGTATGACTCAAATCATTACATTTAGCTTTATGCATAAAGATGGTCTTTCCAATATGATGCTTTCTGAAGGGGATAGCCGTTATACAGCCATTCCAATTTTGAATCCTATTTCCGAAGAATTCCCTTATATGCGTACTACATTGGTGCCAGCTGTTATCGAAGCAGCAAAACGCAATATTGCGCAACAAAATAAGGATCTTTGGTTGTTTGAAACAGCGAATGTATATGAACCAAAAGCATTGCCTTTGACAGAGGTACCTCATGAACGCCCTATGGCTTGTGGTATCTTGATGGGCAAGGCAAACCAAGCTGGCTGGAACCAAGCAGAACGCACTACAGATTTCTATGATGTAAAAGGTATCGTAGATGCGTTGTTGGCTGAACTAGGTGTTAAAGGCTATGAAATTAATCGTGGTACTGAACCTTACTTCCACCCTGGTGTAAGTGCTCAATACGTAGTAGATGGTAAAATGATTGCTCAATATGGTGAATTACATCCACAAGTGAGCAAAAACTTTGATTTACCAGGAAAAGTATATATGTTTGAAATCGATTTGGAAGCAGTATTATCCTTAACGATTCCAGCATTCCGCTATACATCTTTCAGTAAATTCCCAGGTACTAGCCGTGACCTTGCTATTGTAGCACCTGTGTCCGTATCTAGTGGTGAAATTTTATCTATCATTAAAGAGCATGGTGGCGAATATTTAGAAAGTGCATCTATCTTCGACGTTTACGAAGGTGAACATATCGAAGCTGGTTACCGCAGTCTTGCATACAACTTGCAATTCCGCTCCATGGACGGCACGTTGAATGATGAAGATATTGATGGTAACATTCAAGCTATTATCGATGCATTAGCAGAAATTAACTGCAGATTACGTTAATCTCAAGCAGTATATTGAAAGGGTTTACCATATGGTAAACCCTTTTAGTACTATAGTTATACCTTTAGTTAGGTAGAAAGGATTATCCATGGAATTATTGGCTCCTGCCGGTACGATGGAAAACTTTATAGCCGCTTTAGAATCTGGTGCTGATGCTATTTATCTTGGCGGTAAAGGCTTTAATGCTCGTGCTCATGCAGCGAACTTTGGCATTGAAGAATTGGCCGACGCTATTCGTTTGGCTCATATTTTAGATGTGTCCGTATATGTAACAGTAAACATCCTCATAGGTGATTCCGAATTAAAGGATCTCGAGGCGTATTTGAAGGACTTAGAGCGCATCGGTGTGGATGCTATTATCGTTCAAGATTTAGCAGTTGCTAAATTGGCACAACGAGTGGCTCCTAAACTTCACTTGCATGGCAGTACGCAGATGACGGCGGCTACATTAGATGCTGTTCGTTTTTATGAAAGCCTCGGTTTTACCCGTGTTGTATTGGCTCGTGAATTGAGCCTTGCTGAAATTGAACATATTTGTAAAAACTGTACAGCTGAAATCGAAGTCTTTGTACATGGTGCCTTATGTGTGTGCTATTCTGGTCAATGCTTGATGAGTTCCTTTATCGGTGGTCGCAGTGGTAATCGTGGTGCCTGCGCACAACCTTGCCGTTTGCCTTATGAACTATTGGATTCTTCTGGTACTAGTTTGCTACCTAAACACGAAGCCTATTTACTAAGTCCAAAGGATCTTAACTATAGTGAGCATATGAATGAGCTCGTAGCTGCCGGTGTTACGTCCTTTAAGGTAGAAGGGCGTATGAAAAAGGTTTCCTATGTGCGCCAAGTCATTGGGACCTATCGTCATATTTTAGATACGGCTCATATGGATGCTGCTGATGCCGATGCATTGGCTTCTGGGTTTAATCGTGGCTTCTCTACAGATTATTTAACAGACCATGTAGGGAAATCTATGATGACTGTTGTAGCTCCAAATAATCAAGGCAAATTAATTGGTAAAGCAGAGGTCAAAAAAGGACAAGTTCATTTATTCCTAACAGAACCGATTGAAAAAGGATCACTTTTAAAGGTAATGCAAGATTCTGGTAGTATTACGTATTATCAAATAGATCAGAATTGGTCCTTAATGGATGAAAAGCATTTTGTAGGCAAACCTGATGAAGGGTTTGCAGCGGGACAAGTATTTTTAGCATCTACGCCAAAATCTCAAAAGCAACGAGGCTTACAAGATTTTAGTGCTAAATTAGAGGTACATGGTTATCTATCTATTAATACAGACCGAGAACAACCTTGCACAGACCTTACCTTTGTATTAAATGATGGTCGTACTGTGACAGTATCTAATGAGTTTGAACCTGTTTATGCTAATAACAAACCGACTACATTAGAGAAGGTGACAGACCAAGTAGGTAGATTAGGCAATACATTGTTTACGCTTGGCTCTATGTCTATTCCTGATGGACCTTATATGTGGCCAGCTAGTGTGTTAAATGCATTGCGCCGAGATGCTGTAGAATCACTAGAAAATTTATTGATTACAGACCATGAAACGGCTTGGGCTGAGCTGGCTATAGAACCTCAAGATATGTCATCTATGGTTGCTAAGGATAAGGTTCAATATTCTGAGCCTATGGTGAGTGCTCGCGTTGATGAACTAGAGGCTGTGAAAGCAGCTATTGAAGGGGGCGCTAAGAAGATTATCTTTGGTGGTGACCGTTTACAACGTAAGCCTTATGAACTTAGCATCTATGAGCAGGTAGGCAAGCTTTGTAAAGACCATAATGTGCTTTGTGTATTTGCTACACCACGGGTTGTGAAAGATGATGAAGTAAAGGCGTATATGAATACCCTTAAGGCTATCGTTGAGGCTAAACCAGATAGCATTTCTATTCACGTTCCACAAGCGTTATTGTGGCTTCGTGACTTAGGGTATGTAGGTGCTATTGAAGCTGATACAGGTCTTAACATATTTAATGGCTCTGCCTTACAAGTATGGGAAGACTTAGGCATGAGTAGTGTAGCGCCGTCCTTAGAGTTAACATTGACACAACTAGTAAATTTACAAAAATCTACTAACCTGCCATTAGAAATAATGGTTCATGGTTATACGGAAATGATGATTTCTGAATACTGTGCCATCGCTAGCTTTGTTGGAACTGGTAAAAAAGAAAATTGCCCTATGCCGTGTGTAACAGAAGATTACGCATTAAAGGACCGTAAAGGGGAAGTGTTCCCACTTCGCACTGATCCATATTGCCGCATGCATATCATGAATAGTCATGAAATGGACATGCGTGCCTACGTACCAGAGTTACATCGAAAAGGGCTACATATATTGCGTATCGATGGTAGACATATGGATCCACATCGTTTGCGTACAATCGTAGCAGATTATGTATCCATTCAAAATGGAACAAAAGAGGCTCCGCCTAAAAGTGTAGGTAAAGATGATACACCTATTACAAGGGGCCACTATTTTAGAGGTATTTTATAAAAGAGGTAGTACATTGTTTAACGAAGATGTATTAGACTTTCACCATATAAAAGAACAATTAAAACAGCACTGTAGTTCTACCATTGCTAAAGAGTTAGCTATGCATATTGAACCCATGACGGATGCTAAAGCTATTCAAGAGAACCTTGATGAAACAGCAGAAGCCATGCGTTCTTTGCAAACTGAGGTAGAACAACCGTTAGGCGGTACGCGAGATATTCGTGAGTCCTGTAAGAAGAGTCGTAAAGACTTTGTCCTTACTCGTGAAGCATTGTGGGATATTTATTTAACCATTGGTGCTTATAAGCGAATGACAAAGTTCTTTAGAACAAAATATATGGAGTATCCATTGCTATCCCTATGGGTACAGGATATGCCGAATACAGATCGCATTGAAAACCGTTTTAAACGAGTCTTTGATGAAAAAGGGGAATTGCTTGATACAGCATCTCCTAAGTTGGCGAGCCTTAGAAATACGATTATTAAAACTCGTGAAAAGATTAAAAACGATATTCAAGCTATTTTGCACGACAAGGATAATCAAAAGTATTTCCAAGAAGCAATTATTACGCAGCGTAATAATCGCTATGTAATCCCTGTAAAACAGGAATATCGCCAATATTTTGATGGTCTTATTCACGACCGTTCTGCAACGGGTCAAACCTTATATATTGAACCGATGCGCTTGGTGAATCTAAATAATGAATTACAAGAGGCATTAATTGGTGAAGAGCAAGAGGTATTGCGTATTTACCGTGAATTATCAGCCCTTGTAAAACAACATAGTAATGATTTGATGGATGCTTGTGAAAAGGTTTCACACATCGAATTTGTATATGGTAAGGCGAGCCTTGCTATTTCTTATAAAGGTGTACCAGCAATCTTGAGTACTGATAGAACAGTTAATCTCATGAGAGCTCGTCATCCATTAATTCCACCAAATGTGGTAGTGCCTACGAATATTCAATTGGGCACATCGTATCGTATTTTATTAATTACTGGTTCTAATACAGGTGGTAAAACAGTATCCCTAAAAACTTTAGGGTTATTGAGTTTAATGAATCAATGTGGTTTATTTATTCCTGCCGATCACGGTTCTATGTTACCTATATTCCATAATATCTTTGCCGATATTGGGGACGAGCAAAGCATTGAGGCCAGCCTTAGTACGTTCTCTGCTCATATGACACAAGTTATATCTATCATCAAACATTGTGGTCCAAATGACTTAGTATTATTAGATGAGCTTGGATCTGGTACTGATCCAGAAGAAGGTAGTGCACTTGCTGTATCTATCCTTGAGTTCTTCCGTAAAAAAGGGGCTCTCATGATGGTAAGTACCCATTATAATGAGCTTAAAAATTATGCATACCATACGGAAGGTATTGAAAATGGTCATGTAGAGTTTGATGAGCGCACATTAAAACCAACGTATCGACTCCATATCGGCGTAGCTGGTAGTAGCCATGCATTGAGTATTGCTGCACGCTTAGGCTTACCAAAGGATATTGTGACGCGCGCAGCAGAATATAAATCTCAATTTGGTAGCCATGAAATGGAAGAAGTTCTTTCAGATTTGAATGAGCAACTTCGTAAGGCATCTGAACGGGAAAGAGCCTTAAAGAAAGAGCTTGATGAAACACGTCGCATGCGTGGTCAATTAGAGAAGGAAAAGAAACAGTTTAACGAAAAGCGTAAACAAATCTTAGCCAAAGCTCAAGCTGATGCAGAATCTATGAAACGTAGCTTACGCGTCGAAGGGGAAGCGATTATCAAGCAATTGAAAGCACAATTCTCTGAAACAAATAAGGATAAGCGTCAATCTGCTATTAATGCTGCACGTAAGGGTATCTCTAATGTACATATACCAGAATCTCCAGTCGATGATGATCGTAAATCTTTGACTGCAGATGCTATTAAGGTAGGCCAAGCAGTATATGTTACATCTTTGCGCTCATTAGGTACCGTATTAGCTATCAATGGCAATCGTGTGAATGTAGATATTAATGGACTAACAGCTACTGTAAAGGTTAGCGAATTACAATCTACTACACGTGAAGAAGGAAATAAGCTTGCACGGGAACAAAAAGCAGCTATGCCTAAAACTAGAAAACGTATGGGGGGCTCTGCCGTACAACGCCAAAAAGAGGTTCGTACTGAAATCAATATTCTTGGACAAACGGTAGATGAAGCGACAGTTTCTGTTGGTAGATTTATTGACCAAGCCTTGCTTGGTGGTGTTAATCAAGTGCGTATTATCCATGGTAAGGGGACTGGCGCATTACGAGAAGGTGTACATCAATATCTGCGTACCTTACCGCATGTAGCTCATTTTGAAACGGCTGGCTATGACGAAGGTGGTGCAGGGGCTACCAATGTAGTTCTGAAATAAAGCTACTCAATAGTGATATAGTTATAGATAATACAGTAAATTATTATCGTCTATCAAATTGATTATGGGGTATAGCTATATACATATATAGAAATAGAAAAGGTAGTAAGTTCTTTGAACTTACTATCTTTTTTTACGTAAAAGAAAGGAGCGGAACACATGTTCCGCTCCTTTAGCGTATTAGATTAACGATCTTTTTTACTAGACTTTTTACTTTTGGATGAATTAGATTTCTGTTCAGTTGCATCATCTTTTGAGCCACTGTCATCTTTTACAGCTTCATCTTTCGATTTGTCTTTATCGTCTTTTTTGTCTGCTTTTTCGTCCTTAGCAGCTTCTTTTTTAGGCTGTGCTTTTACAGGATTATAATAACCTTCAGAAACAGCTGATTGAGCGCTAGCAGGAACGGAAAAGTCAGATGCAGGGGTGTTGGCAAGTGCATTAGCCATGAATTGACCCCACATAATAGCAGGTGTGTCAGCACCGGTCATGCCTCGTAATGTTTCCGAGCCATAGTCATCACCAATCCAAACGGCAGCTACTAAATCAGGTGTGTAACCAACGAACCAAGCATCCTTGGAATCATCTGTTGTACCAGTTTTACCTGCTGCAGGACGACCGATTGCGGCATTACCACCAGTACCGCCATTTATATCGGATTCTAGCATATTTGTAATGATTGCTGCATCTTTTTCGTCTACAACGCGTTTTTCTTGGATGGAGTGTTCCTCCACTACTTGACCATTGCGGTCAACAATTTTAACGATTGCTGTAGGTTGAACCTTGATACCACCATTTGCAAGTACGCCATAAGCTTGTACCATTTCAAGAGGTATAACACCATGAGTTAAACCACCAAGTGCTGTAGATAAGTTGTTATCTTGATCTGTAAGAGTCGTGATACCCATTTCTTTAGCAAGTTTAATAATCTTAGACATGCCTACTTCATCGGCAACTTTTACGGCAGGTATGTTACGAGAATGTTGTAATGCGTAGCGGTATGTCATATTACCTTCGAAGTCGTTTTCATAGTTTTTAGGGCTCCAGCTACCAAATGTAACAGGGCTGTCATCTACGATAGAACCAGGAGTTTTACCAGATTGAATAGCTGCTAAATATACAAATGGTTTCATAGCGGAACCTGGTTGACGTTCTGCTTGTGTAGCACGGTTAAATGCATCATCGCCACGACCACCAACCATAGCCATAATATAACCATTATGAGGATTCATAGCTACGATAGCACCTTGTGGTTGATGTAAACCATTGCTATCTGTGTAGTAGTTAGGCAAGTTTTGCATTGCTGCTACAGCTGCATTTTGTGCATCCATATCGAGAGTAGTATAAATTTTTAAACCATCTTTATAGATTGCATCGTCACCATATTTTTCAGAAACTTGTGCAATAACATAGTTGATGAAGTAAGACGCATTAGATTTTTCATGCGTTTGTTCTTGTTTTGCTACTAAGCCTAAATCTGCTTGACGCGCTTCATCGGCTTGTTCTTGTGTGATGTAACCGTATTTAACCATTTGGCCTAATACAACGGCTTGACGTTTTTTACTAGCTTCCAAATCATTGAATGGAGAGTAGTAGTTAGGACTTTGTGGTAAGCCTGCAATGAGCGCTGCTTGAGCAAGCGTTAATTGGCTGGCATCCTTACCAAAGTATACATGAGCTGCAGATTGTACACCGTATGCACCTTGACCAAAGTAGATTTGATTCATGTACATTTCAAGGATTTCATCCTTGGTGTAATGTTGTTCAATTTTTAGTGCTAGCAATGCTTCAGAAATTTTACGTTTAAATGTTCTGTCTTGAGATAAGAATGCATTACGCGCTAACTGTTGGGTGATAGTAGAACCACCTTCAGATACGCCACTATGAACAAGGTTAACCCATACAGCACGCAAGATACCAACTGGGTCGATACCGTGATGGGAGTAGAAGCGAGAGTCCTCAGTAGCAACAAAGGCATTTTGTAAATCCTTTGGTACATCTTTTAACGGTACTGGTAATCTGTTTTCTGTGGAATGAACCGTTGTGATGAGATTACCATGGACATCGTAAATTTGAGACGATGCAGAAGGACGTACATTAGATACATCTGGTAGGTTAGACAGTGTGGCACTGATAAAACCACAGCCACCTCCGGCTACGATGAGTATAAGGAGAAGGGCACAAATCCAAAATAGACGCTTCGGACTTGTTTTCTTCGGTGTAGAGCCGCTACCGTTAGAACGGCGGCTGCTTCTCGCATTTGAGTTATTACTCATAGAGTCACCTCTTTTTTCTTTTGTTAGTAAATATAACGTAAATTCTATTACGCAGTTATAAATATTATATCATAAATGGCTTAAAACCAATACTATATATATAATTGTGAAAGTTTTTAGATAATGGTATACTAAAACAATAGTATTTCGAGGAGGATTATCATGGTTAGTGCTCAAGAACAAGTACGCCAAATTAAACACGGCGTAGCAGATTTAATTAACGAACAAGATCTTGTAAAGAAAATAGAAAAATCCATTAAGGAAAATAAACCTTTAGTTGTAAAACTAGGTTTGGACCCAACAGCGCCAGATATTCATTTAGGCCATACAGTACCACTTCGTAAACTACGTTTGTTCCAAGAATTTGGTCATCAAGTAGTGATCGTTATCGGCGGTTTCACTGCTCGTATTGGTGATCCTACTGGTAAAAGTGTAACTCGTCCACCACTTACAAAAGAAGAAGTATTGAAAAATGCTGAAACCTATAAAACACAAATCTTCAAAGTGTTAGATCCTGAAAAAACTATGGTCCGCGACAATAGTGAATGGCTAGAATCTATGAATTTTGCTGATGTGCTTCGCTTGGCAAGTTCTTACACTGTAGCACGTATGATGGAACGTGATGATTTCAATAAACGTTTCAAAGAAGGTCGTGCAATCGGTGTTCATGAATTTATGTATCCATTGATGCAAGGTCATGATTCCGTTGCTTTACATGCTGATGTAGAATTTGGTGGCACAGACCAAACTTTCAACTTGTTAATGGGGCGCCATTTACAAGAATTAGAAGGTCAAGAACCTCAAGTAGTTATTACAATGCCATTGCTTGAAGGTCTTGATGGGGTTCAAAAAATGAGTAAGTCTTTAGGTAACTACATCGGTATCGATGAGGAGCCAAAAGAAATGTACGGTAAAGCAATGTCTATTCCAGACGAATTGATGATGCGCTACTTCATGCTCGTTACAGATATGCCAATTGAAGAACAAGAAGACATGGAAAAACGTCTTGAAAGTGGTGAATTACATCCACGTGATGCTAAAATGCAATTAGCTCGTACCATCGTTCGTTTGTACCATGGTGAAGATGCTGCTCTAGAAGCTGAAGAAGAATTCAAACGCGTATTCCAACAACGCGCGTTGCCTACAGATATTCCTGAATACGCTATGGATGCACCAACAGAACCAATCTTTGTACCACAATTCTGTACAGATGCTGGTTTGACTGCGTCCAATGGTGAAGCACGTCGCTCTATTAAAGCTGGTGCTTTCAAAGTAAATGGTGAAAAATATACAGAAGAAAACCTTACCCTTGAAGAGGGCATGATCGTTCAAGTTGGTAAACGTAAATTCGTAAAAATTAAATTTAACTAATATAAAACTGTGATGGGGTAGAAACCTCATCACAGTTTTTTTGTCCATTTTTTTATAAGATTTTCCTCTATTGTATCTATTAATAGTAACTCCAAAATTTAGGTACAAGTTAATGTATAATGAATATAAAAGATAAATATAAAGTACAAATTTGATATATAAAACATTTATACAGATAGCATATAAATTTAACTGTAAAGTAAGAGGACTATATATGGAAAAGAAACTATCTAATTTCCTAGAAAAACGAGAATATACTGTTCTTACCGATATCGATGTTATAACTGCTGCCGTAGCAGTACCATTATTAGAAATCGATGGGGAAGATCACATAGTCTTTACTGTGCGCAGCAATAAACTACGTCGTCAACCAGGTGAAATCAGTTTTCCTGGTGGACATTGTGAGCCTAATGATAAAAGTGGGGCCCATGCTGCGATGCGTGAATGTTCTGAGGAACTGGGTATCGATTTAGATCAAATTGAATTACTTGGTAATTTAGATTGTCTCGTATCTGCGATAGGTGTCAAACTATATGCTGTAGCCGTACGCCTACAAACAAGTGATTTAAAACCAAATCCTGATGAAGTAGGAGAGGTATTCACCGTTCCATTACAATATCTATTAGAGATGAAGCCAACTGTAGGTCATCTAGATATAGCTACAAGACCGTTAAAGGACTTTCCATTCCATTTATTAGAAGGCTACAACATTGACTGGAAAATTAGACAAAACTACTCCGTCTATTTCTATCCCTATAAACAATACACCATATGGGGTCTAACGGGTCGAGTGCTGAAAAACTTTTTAGACATATATAAGGTGGTTAAATAATATAGAAGTTAATAGTGGTTCAAAGCTAATAGTGATTTTGTTTATGTTGGTAAATAAAATCAATTTAGTGAAGATGGTAATGTCTATAAAAATAGGTAATATGAATGTTGATAAATAATTTACTAGATACAATTTTAAGTAAATTAATTGAAATGCCGGACTATATTTTCAACTCTTTGATAATTTTGTTTTTCTGTCTAGTTGGAATATTATTTCCTTGGCTTAATGATGTTGTTTATGGAAGATATAAAAGATCCTATAAAGTAGAAAGAATTACTTTCCTTATTATTTTAAGTATTACATTAGCTTATATTTTCTATAATCTTATATGCGTATAATTGTAATAAAACATTTAAAACTTTTTATTGGTAATATGGATATTTTCTTTATTAACCTTAACAATATATAAGGTTTATTAAAGATTTTCTCATCTGAAGATAAAACTGGACGTATTAGGCGCTATATCCGTAATCACAAGCTAGAGTAAAAGAAAGAGTTATTTTTATGATTAAATTTTTAGCTTTATTAATATTTAAACCAATTTCAATTGGTGCAAATAATATAATTGAAAACGGAACTATTAAATCTTTATTTACTACTTTTACTTTCTTTTGGTTTATAAATAGTATACTAGTAGTCCTACACGGTGGATACGTAAAGTATTCAAATTTTTTGTTTAGTTTATCACTGGATAGATATATTGGATTTAACTTGTTTCCCTATATTTTCGATTTTATTATTAGTATAGTTGTTAGTCTTTTGTTGGCTTGTTTGTGTTGGGCTAATTTTAACTTTTGGACAGAGATTAATTTTACTAAATTATTTAAGGTGTCTTTAATAATATCTTGCTTACAGCAAATCCCTAGTATTATAAGATCGATTTTCTTGTATTTAGTAAAATTTTTATCTTTGTATAGTCCATACTGGACGAAAGTTGCATTGGACTGTTTAAAGACAATAGTTAATTTATCAGAGATATATATTCTCTTTCTTTTTATTGTATTGTTATATAAACTAACAAAAGTTAATAGGATTGCTATAACTTTATTTGCTATTGTAGTATTTATAGGTATTGCACAACTTCAGAATATAATTATCAAATCAATCTCTTAACTCCAACTTGAAAGGAATTATAATGTTACAAACCTTTATTAATCTCTTTATACGTCCTCAATCTGTTGGATAATCTGGAGTAATAGAAAGAATTGTTTTATGAAAAAATCTTTAAGTTTATTAATATTTAAACCTATTTCAACTGGTGCAAATTACATAATGGAAAATGAAACCATTAAGTCTTTGTTTTCATTCTTTTTATTGATATGGTTTATAAACCACTTATTAATAATGCTCGTAGGTGGACATGTTAAGTATTGGAATGTAATGTATCCTTTGTCCATAGATCAATATATAGGTTTTAGTTTATTCCCTTATATTCTTAACTTTAGTAGTATTATCTTGATAAGTATTTTTATAGCATTCCTTTGTTGGGCTAATTTTAATATTTGGACAGAGGTAAAATTTACAAAACTATTAAAGGTATCTTTAATATTAACCTGTTTACAACAAATTCCTGATTTTATAAGATTGTTTCTATTGGATCCAATTCAGTATTTATATGTATATAGTCCATTCTGGGCTCAGACGATATATGATTCTTTAAAATTTATAGCAAGTATATCAGAAATTTATATTGCGTTTCTTTTTATTGTATTGTTATATAAACTTACAAAAGTTAATAGGTTGGGTATAGCTATATTTGTTATTGTAGTACTTCTAGGTGTTACAGAACTTCAGAATATAATTATTCAAGCAATCTCTTAAATCCAACTTGAAAGGAATTATAATGTTACAAACCTTTATTAATCTCTTTATACGTCCTGGATCTGTTGGAATTAGTCAAGTCATTGAAACTACAACTTTAACAGGTGCTTTAGGTTTATATACTGTATCTTGGGTATTGTTACGGCTTGTTTTGGGAGATATAGGTATTGATGTTCTCCACATAGCACCATTTATCAATGATGTTGAGATACTTTCATACTTTGGTACTATCGTCATTTTTTGTATTGACTATATAACTATTTTATTGAGATTAATCATAGCTATTTTATTATTATGGATTCTATATCGGTTATGGTGTACTGTATCCCTGAAAAAGCTAATAATAATATCAGTTTACTTTATGGGACTATGTTTCTTATTTGCTAGTATTAAACTTAATTTACAATCCTATTTTTTGAGCTTAGATTATCTCGATGACAGTAATTGGAGCTTTCTCATGTGGAATGTTGTGGGCTAATTGGGAAATATAGTTATATTCTATACTTGTATATTGCAATTTTTAACCTTATATCGTCTGACTAACATAAACAAACTCATATTCCTAGTTACCACAGTCATAGTATTTACCTTATACTCTACATTAGAGATTACTATTAAATACTAGTGCTTATAATTTAAAAGGTGATTGTCTAGTATTAGGCAATCATCTTTTTTAGTTTGTATTCAGTTTAATCAGCATATTAATGCCTATAAAAATTGACAGATTACAAATTAAGGTATACTATTTATGTGTAAAAGGTTTAATGTGTTGCACTAATTGACTAGGAGGTTCTCACATGAATCGCGAAACAGCATACGTACTTTGGTTTGATGAATTACAACGTGAAGATGTTAATTTAGTTGGTGGTAAGTCTTCTTCCTTAGGGGAATTGACATCCTCCACTAATGTACCTGTACCTTACGGTTTTGCTACAACTGCTCATGGTTATCGTGAGTTTATGAAAGCAACAGGTTTGGAAGATAAAATCCGCGCTGAACTTGATGCGTTAGATGATGTAGAAAATTCTGCATTATTGCGTGAAGTATGTGCTAAAATTCGCCGCATGATTTGCGAAGAAGAAATGCCAAAAGAATTGGCAGATGCTATCCGTCATGCTTATGAAGAACTTGGTAAAAAAGTAAACGAAGAAAATCCATTCGTAGCAGTTCGTTCTAGTGCAACAGCAGAAGACTTGCCAGATGCAAGCTTCGCAGGCCAACAAGATACATATTTAAATGTACGTGGTGCTGATGTTATTATCGAGAAAGTAAAAGAATGCTATGCATCTACTTTCACAGACCGTGCAACATACTACCGTGTAAAACAAGGTTTCGATCATATGACAGTAGCATTGAGTGCTGCCGTTCAAATGATGGTATTCTCTAAAGCCGCTGGCGTAATGTTCACTGTTGACCTTGTAACAGGCAACGATAACAACATCCTTATCGAAGGTTCTTGGGGTCTTGGTGAGTACGTTGTACAAGGTACAGTTACACCAGATAATTTCCATGTAGATAAAGATAAAATGGAAATTATAGATCGCATGATTAATGACAAACATATCCGCTTAGTTCGTAAAGCTGACGGCGACTGTGTTGAAGAGGTTGTTCCAGCAGATGAAGCTAAACAACAAGTTATTACAGATGCTCAAGTTTTGGAGCTTGCTAAATACGCAAAAGCAATCGAAAAACATTATGGTTGTTACATGGATATGGAGTGGGGCGTAGATGAACGAGACGGTAAAATTTGGATTTTACAAGCTCGCCCAGAAACAGTTTGGTCCCGTAAAGAAAAACCAAAAACAACTGAAAAACCTAGCACATTAGATGCAGGTAATCGTGAAATTATTGTAAAAGGTTTGCCAGCTTCCCCTGGTAATGCAGCCGGTAAAGCTCATGTTATCATCAATCCTGAGGATATTGATGAGTTCAAAGAAGGGGAAATCCTTGTTACAGCTATGACAGCTCCTGACTGGGTACCAGCAATGAAAAAGGCAAAAGCTATCGTTACTGATGCTGGTGGTATGACTTGTCACGCGTCTATCGTTAGTCGTGAGCTTGGTATTCCTTGTATCGTAGGTACTAAGAGCCGTAGCCATGAAGCAACAACATCTATTAAAGATGGTCAAATGATTACTGTTGATGCTACAAATGGTATCGTATACGATGGCGTATTAGAAGATATCGTTAAAAAGCCAGAAGCACAAGCTACTGCAAGTGTTGCCACTGAATATGTTCCTGTAACAGGCACTAAAATTTACATGAATTTAGGCAATCCTGATTTAGCTGAAAAACATGGCGTATTACCATGTGATGGTATTGGTCTAATGCGTGAAGAGTTCATTTGGACTACTTTCATTCACGAACACCCATTACACCTTATTGAAACTGGTCGCAGTGACTTTGCAGTTAATACATTGGCAGAAGGTATGCGTAAAGTGTGTCAAGCATTAGCTCCTCGCCAAGTAGTAGTTCGTTTGAGCGACTTCAAATCTAGCGAATACCGTGATCTCAACGGTGGCGACAAATATGAACCACATGAATCCAGTGCATTACTTGGCTGGCGTGGTGCAGCTCGTTACTATGATCCAAAATATACACCTGCTTTCAAATTAGAATTAGAAGCAATCAAAAAAGTACGTAACGAATTTGGTTTCAAAAACTTACAAGTTATGATTCCATTCTGCCGTACTGTAGAGGAAGCTGAACTTGTTACTAACTTAATGGCTCAAGAAGGCCTTGTACGCGGTAAAGATTTCAAAATCTGGCTTATGGCTGAAATTCCAGCAAATATTATCTTAGCTGATCAATTCAATAAATATGTAGATGGTTATTCCATCGGTTCTAACGATTTGACTATGCTCGTTCTTGGCTGTGACCGTGATAATGAAACAGTTCAACATATCTATGATGAACGGAATCTAGCAGTTCGCAGAGCGATTCGTCATCTCATCGAAGTGGCTCACAAAGATGGTAAAACTGTATCCATCTGTGGCCAAGCGCCAAGTGTGTATCCTGAACTTTGCGAATTCCTCGTGAAGAGTGGTATCGACTCTATTTCTGTTAACCCAGATGCGGTTGTGAACACTAAGAAAATGGTGGCTCAAATCGAACAACGAATTATGCTCGATGCTATGACTGGTCGTGGTCGTCAAGAAACTGATGACTTAACTTGGTAATCATATAGTGGTATTGAAAGAGGAGGCCCGTTGGTCTCCTCTTTTTCTGAATGGTAACTTAGGATATAATACAAACAGAGATGAAAGGGGGTTACCGTGTGAAACTGTCGAAACGACAAGAACAAATTGCTCAAATCGTTCGTGAAGAAGGGCCCGTAACGGGCAGTGCTATTGCTGAACATTTAGAGGTTACTAGATCTGCATTGCGTTCAGATTTATCGGTGTTAACTATGCTAGGTGTTTTAGATGCGCGTCCGAATGTAGGTTACTACTATGTTGGACTTTCAAAAGAAACACAAACGGCGGAGCGATTAAAATCATTTCTGGTAAGTGATGTATTATCTCAAGCCGTCGTAGTCAATGGGGATACAAGTTTGTATGACACGATTGTTACTATATTTACTGAAGATGTAGGGACTATTCTAGTGTGTGATGATTCCTATTTAGTAGGTGTAGTATCTCGTAAGGACTTGTTGCGTGCCTCTATGGGGCAAACAGATTCGCACACAATGCCTATATCTATGATTATGACCCCTGTAAGTAAGGTTATAACAGTGGAGCCTACAGATACATTAGTAGAGGCTGCACAGAAGATGATAGATTATGAAGTGGATTGTTTACCTGTCGTCGTTCGCGAGGATGTAGAAAACAAGAAACGTCTAAAGGTTGTAGGCCGTGTATCTAAAACGACGGTAGCGAAAGTATTTTTAGAATGTAGCATACATTGAGGTTGATAGAATGGCAGAAAAAATTATTTATGCAATATCGGACTCCCTTGGGGAGACCGCAGAGGCTGTAGCAAGAGCTACGGCGAGTCAATATGATAAGGAACAAATTGAAATTGTTCGTATTCCTTATATTGATAGTGAAAGCCAAATTGATGAAGTTATAGCAGATGCAAAACGTGGTAATCATGTTATTTGTCATACCATCGTATCTGAGACTTTACGTAAATATCTTCATGAAAAAGTAGCGGAATACAATATTCCTGCTGTAGATATTATGGGCCCAGTTCTCGATGCTGTAGGTACTGTTGCATCCACAAAGCCTCGTATGACAGCTGGTATGGTTCATAAGCTTGACCAAGAATATTTCAAAAAGGTAGAAGCCATTGAGTTCGCTGTAAAATATGACGATGGTAAAAATCCATCTGGCTTTGAAAAGGCCGATGTAGTTATTATTGGTGTATCTAGAACAAGTAAGACACCATTGTCTATGTTCTTGGCATATAAAAAGATTAAAGCTGCCAATTTGCCATTAGTACCTGAGGTACCATTACCAGAGGAATTATTTAAAATTCCAGCAAAGAAAATCGTGGGCCTTATTATTGACCCATTCAAATTAAATAATATTCGTAGTGAACGTTTGCGTGCTATCGGCCTTGAAGACGAAGCAAACTACGCATCTATTGAGCGTATTCAATCTGAATTAGAATATGCAAAAGCTATTATGCGTCGTTTACATTGCCAAGTGCTAGATGTTTCTAATAAATCTATCGAAGAAACAGCATCTCTAGTTATGCAATTGATCGATAAAAACCGTGCATCGGAGGGTAAATGAATATACGGGAACAAATAGAGGAACGGGAGGCTTTACTTCTCTCTCCCTATGCAGCTAAAAGCCGTGATGCCATCCGTGATTTAGAGGAGGCACCCGATCCACTTAGAACTGCCTTTCAACGTGATCGGGACCGCATTATTCACAGTAAATGTTTTAGGCGGTTAAAGCATAAGACACAAGTTTATATTGCGCCAGGTGACCATTATCGGACGCGTATGACCCATACCCTTGAGGTAGGACAAATAGGTCGTACAGTGGCTCGTGCGTTGCGACTAAATGAAGATTTAGTAGAAGCTATCGCTATGGGTCATGATGTGGGACATACGCCATTTGGTCACGTCGGTGAATATGCGTTACGTGATATGGTTGGTCACTTTAATCATAATGAACAAAGCTTGCGTATGGTTGAGGTTTTAGAAAAGCATGGCGACCATCAAGGTCTTAATTTAACCACTGCTGTACGTGATGGCATCGTAGGTCATACAGGGGCACATATCCCTGTCACTTTGGAAGGTCAAATTATTCGTATTGTAGACCGCATTGCCTATTTGTGTCATGATTTTGATGATGCACAGCGCGCTGGTATGTTGACGGCTGAGGAATTACCTTTTGAAGTGCGTGAACACTTTGGAATGACTCCTTCTAGTATGATCACCGCCATGGTTGAAGATATGGTGCGAGAGTCTTTAGATAAACCTGTTATTTCTATGTCTAGTGATATAGAGATGACTATGAATCTATTCCGTCAATTTATGTTTAAAAATGTTTATTTGGCGCCGGCTTTAATTCCAGATCGAAATAAGGCATCTCATGTGGTGAAAAACTTATTTACTCACTTTATGGAACATCCTGACGATATGGAGGGCTGTGAAAGTACAAGAGAGTTTTATTCTACCCGTGATGTGGTGGATTATGTAGCAGGCTTAACAGATCAATATGCTATTAAGCTATTTAAACAGTATTACATTCCAAATATTACCTTGTAACTTTTAGTAATAGGTACATAGATAACAAAAAAAGCAGTTAGTTCAAATGAACTAACTGCTTTTTTTGGGGCTCTAGAACCCCAAAGAGTACATGTACTTTTTATTTTACGCGCGTGTAATTTTATTAGAACGAAGGCAGCGAGTGCATACGTTTACTTTTTTAGTAGCACCGTCTACAACCGCCCGTACTCTTTGAATGTTCGGTTTCCAAGTTTTTCTTGTGCGAATGTGAGAGTGACTCACGTTCATACCGCTAGATGTGGATTTGCCACATACTTCGCAAAGGTTTGCCATAGTTTCCACCTCCAAGCTTAATCTATAACATAACAAAAGTATATTATCATAAAGAGTAGCGTAAAGCAAGTGTTTTTATCGTACATATTGCTCTTTTTATGAAATATACTACAATATAAGGTATACTATATATCATATTCTATGATATAAGTGGGCATTTACACAAGGATATACAGAAATTGGATATATCTCATGTGTTTATCGTATATTTAAAGGAGTTTCTATGGATGAACGGTTGACGACCATAAAGGGGATAGGTCCTGGTCGAGAGAAACAATTACATAAGTTGGGAATTACCAATATAACATCCTTGTTAACGTATTTCCCAAGAACCTATGAAGACCGCCGTACGATTTATAGAATTGGTGAATTAAAGTCTGGCATGACTGGTGGCGTGGTTGGGAATGTTATTGCTGTACAAGAAAAACGTCCTCGCCCTCGATTGTCTATTTTAGAAGTAGTCATTGCAGATGGTACAGGTCCTTTAAAGATTGTGCTATTTAACCAAGGGTATAAGAAAAACTTTTATAAAAAAGGGCAACGTCTATATGCGTATGGTAAAGCAGAATTCCAATATGGGTCTATGCAAATGAATACACCCCAAATAGAAAATTTGGGAGACGGTGGAGAACCTGATCGGGGTATCGTTCCCATTTATGCTCTTGCAGATGGGGTATCTCAATTTGTGGTGCGCTCATCGGTACGTAATTGGTTTGCAGCTAATCATGAATTGCCAGAGATTTTGCCTGCTGAAGTTCGTGAAGTACATCAATATATGACTCGTTATGATGCATTTAAAATGATGCATTTCCCAGAGTCTTCAGAGCGATATGAAGAGGCGCGTCATCAACTAGCTTATGAAGAGTTATTTGTTATGCAATCTGGATTGGCATTGTTACGAAATAAAGAACAATGTCATAAAGGTCCTAAGATGGGTCCCAATGGGGATTTAATGGCTCAGTGTATAGAAAATTTACCGTTCTCCTTAACAGGTGATCAACAGCGTGCATTAGAGGACATTCGTATCGATATGGAAGATGAACGGCCTATGCAACGATTATTGCAAGGTGATGTAGGTTCCGGTAAAACGGTTGTAGCTACATTGAGTTTGCTGAAAGCCATCGAGAATGGGTACCAAGGAGCGTTAATGGCTCCAACGGAGATTTTGGCAGCACAACATTACGAAGGTATAACAGAAGTGTGTGGTAATTTGGGGATTACCATAGAGCTGTTAACGGGCTCTACTACAAAAAAAGAAAAAGAACGTATCTATGAAGGGTTAGCTGATGGATCGATTCATATGATTATTGGCACCCATGCTCTTATTCAAGAAGGTGTTAACTTTCACAACTTAGGACTTGTTATTATAGATGAACAACATCGCTTTGGTGTGGAGCAGCGGGCACGGTTGCAACAAAAGGGGACATATCCTCATGTGCTCATCATGACGGCTACACCAATTCCACGAACCATGACATTATCTGTGTATGGTGATTTAGCAGTATCCTTAATCAAAGAAATGCCACCGGGACGCAAACCTGTCAAAACCTATGCTGTAGATAGTTCGTATAAGGAACGATTAAGAACATTCTTTGGCAAGGAGATGGCAGAAGGCCGTCAAGTCTATGTAGTATGCCCACTTGTTGAAGAATCTGAGAAATTAGACTTGCAAGCTGCTGAGGAATTGTATCTGGAGTTAAAAGAGTACTTTTACAAGGCTTATGAAGTTGGTCTTGTACACGGGCGTATGAAACCAAGTGAAAAGGATGAAGTGATGAATGCCTTCCATAGGGGGGAGATTTCATTGCTCGTTTCTACTACTGTTATCGAGGTTGGTGTTAATGTTCCAAATGCGACCATTATGTGTATTGAAGGGGCAGAACGTTTTGGCCTGTCTCAATTACATCAGTTACGTGGCCGTGTAGGTCGTGGGTCCCATCAATCTTATTGCATTCTTGTGAGTGATTCTAAAAATGATGTGAGCCAAGAGCGATTAAAATTGATGGAACAGACTCAGGATGGCTTTGAACTAGCAGAGCAAGATTTACTGCTTCGTGGTTCTGGTCAATTATTTGGCTTAGCTCAATCAGGATTACCTGATTTACGGGTTGCTAATATTATTAAAGATATTGAAATATTGGTACAGGCTCGCAAGGATGTATTAGATTTTGCAAATAATTATGGAATGGAAAAACTTGAATCTGTAATGAAAGAAGAATTAGAAAAAAGATTTGGTGAAAAATTTCTTAGAATATTGTATAATTAAGAGGTAGGAATAATAAGTACATAAGTAGCGATAATATTAGATTTTATCTGGGTTTTTCCCTTGTGTATCTGTTCCTCATACCGTATAATAGAACAAACAAATTTATTTCATTTTCATCTATGGAGGTCAATATGCCACTTATTCATGTAGAGCTCGTTGAAGGGCGCACAAAAGAACAAAAAAAACAATTAGGTGAAGCTATCACTAAAGCTGCGGTTGATATCGTTAATGTACCTGCTGACGCAGTAAAGATTATCTTCGTAGATATGAAAAAAGATGATTATATGGAAGGCGGCATTTTGCGGTCTGAACGCTAAGCTACGACTGACCGCCTAGTCCAGATGGACTAGGCGGGTCGTAGTTTTGTTTTATTATACGGAAAGGAATTAAATATGAGAGACGATAAATTCGGTATGCGTGGACTAACTTTTGATGATGTTTTGTTAGTACCAGCGGCTTCTGATGTACTACCACATCAAGTAGAGTTAAAAACTCAACTAACTCGTGACATTACATTGAATATCCCTATGATTAGTTCTGGGATGGATACAGTTACTGAATCCCGTATGGCTATTGCCATGGCTCGTGAAGGTGGCCTTGGTGTTATCCATAAAAATATGTCTATTGAAGAACAAGCCCATGAAGTTGATAAGGTAAAACGCTCTGAACATGGTGTTATCGTCGATCCTATTTTCTTAAGCCCTCAAAATTTACTATCTGATGCAGCAGAAATTATGAAAAAATATAAAATTTCTGGTGTACCTATCACAGAACATGGTAAACTAGTAGGGATCATTACAAATCGCGATATGCGTTTTGAAACTGATTTAACTCGCCAAATTGGAGACTGCATGACCAAGGATTCCCTTGTTACTGCACCAGAAGGTACATCTCTTGAAGAGGCGAAAGCAATTTTAAGTGAACATCGCATTGAAAAATTACCTCTCGTAGATGATGATGGAAACTTAAAAGGATTAATTACTATAAAAGATATTGAAAAAGCGACAAAATATCCAAATTCAGCTAAAGATGGTAGTGGCCGCCTATTAGTTGGTGCTGCTGTTGGTGTGTCTAAAGATTTGTATGATCGTCTTGATGCACTTGTATCTGCAAAGGCTGATGTAATCATTGTAGATACAGCACATGGGCATTCTGCAGGCGTACTACGTACATTGAAAGAAATTAAACAAGCCTATCCTCATATTCCTGTTATTGCAGGCAATGTTGCTACTGCAGCTGGTACAGAGGCTCTTATTGAAGCTGGTGCTGATGCTGTTAAGGTTGGTATTGGACCTGGTTCTATTTGTACAACTCGCGTTATTGCAGGTATTGGGGTACCTCAAATTACTGCTGTTTACGAGTCTGCTCAAGTAGGTCGTCGCTATGGAATTCCTATCATCGCTGATGGGGGCATTAAATATTCTGGCGATATTGCCAAAGCTATTGCGGCTGGTGCCAATGTAGTTATGATGGGTAATATTTTAGCCGGTACTGATGAAAGCCCAGGGGAAACAGTGATTTACCAAGGTCGTTCCTATAAAGTATACCGTGGCATGGGTAGCTTAGGAGCTATGAAACTTGGTAGTAAAGATCGATATTTCCAAACAGAAGCTAAGAAATTAGTTCCTGAAGGTATTGAAGGTCGCGTGCCGTATAAAGGTATGTTGGCTGATACAATTTTCCAAATGGTTGGTGGTTTGCGTGCAAGTATGGGGTATTGCGGGTGTCATAACATCCAAGAAATGATTGAAAACACTCAATTCATTCAAATTACAGCGGCTGGTTTAAAGGAAAGTCATCCGCATGATGTAAGCATTACCGTTGAAGCACCAAATTATAGTGGTTGATAATGGAGTATTACATTGAATAAACGTATTTCTGTTTTATCTGTGCCTATCGATTGTGTAACAATGGATGAGGCAGTCCAACGTATTTTGCAATTAACTGAAGAGCCGGGGCTACATTTAGTAGCCACGGCTAATGCAGAAATGGTTATCTTGGCAAATGAAAATCCTACATTGCACACCATATTGAATAATGCTAGTCTCGTCGTTCCTGACGGGGCTGGCATTTTGTGGGCTGCAGAGCGTCAAGGTGAACATGTTCCTGAACGCGTAACTGGTGTAGACGTAACTAAACGATTATTTAAAGTTGCGGCTGAACGGCAAATTCCTGTATACTGCTTAGGGGCAGCACCTGGTGTTGCTCAACGAGCAATTGATAATTTATCTGCCCAAGTTGGACCGTTAAATATAGCAGGGATTCATGATGGATTCTTCGATAGTACAGAGGAACAAGAAATCGTTAAAGCTATTAGTGAGTCTAAGGCAAAATTAGTCTTTGTTGCCTTAGGCGTACCAAAGCAAGAACAATGGATTTCAGAAAAATTGAGTCACCTAGATGGCGTTGTTGCTATCGGCATAGGTGGTTCCTTTGATGTGTTGGCAGGTAATATTCCTCGGGCTCCAGAATGGATGCAACGCAATCGTCTCGAATGGTTGTATCGATTATATTTAGAACCTCAACGGATTGGCCGCATGTTGGCTATTCCAAAGTTTATGTGGACCGTTATTAGAAATAAATAGAGGAGTGTTGAATCGTGCCTACAGGACCAATAATTAAGGAAGGGTTTCCACTGATAGGGGCTATGCTCATTATCGCGGTGGTATTAGGATTTTTAGGACATTATGTAATTGCGATTATTTCATTTATTTTGGCATTATTTTTCGTCAATTTCTTTAGAAATCCTAAACGTGTAATCCCTCAAGATCCAGATTTAATTTTATCTCCAGCGGATGGTAAAATTATGGATATTTCTGATGTATACGAAGATATTTACTTACATAAAGAGTGTAAAAAAGTAACTATTTTCCTATCTGTTTTTGACGTACATGCTAATCGTGCGCCTATTGATGGTAAAATTACATACCGTCACTACACAATGGGCAGTTTCTTGCCTGCTTTTAAAGATAGTGTAGGTTTTGAAAATGAACGTCATACTATTTGTATTGAAAATGATCGCACTTCCGTATTGGTAACACAAATTGCAGGCCTTTTAGCGCGTCGTATCGTATCTTGGACAGACCTTGATAGCGTGCTTGAACGCGGCCAATTGTACGGGATGATTAAATTCGGTTCTTGTACTGAAATCTACATGGATAAGGATGTAGAGTTGTTCGTGGAAAAAGGTCAACATATTACAGGTGGAGACACTGTTATCGGGAGGTTGCGTCATGAATAAATCTATTATTCCAAATTTGTTTACCAGTGCTAATTTAGCTTTTGGTGTTCTAGGTATCACATTCTCTGCCACAGGGAATACCTTCTATGCTGCTATCTGCGTACTATTGTCCTTAGTTGCTGATGGTTTAGATGGTCGTGTAGCAAGAGCTTTAGGTGTGGCAGGACCTATGGGTCGTGAATTAGACTCTTTATCAGATGTTGTAGGCTTTGGTGTAGCACCAGCTTATATGTTATATATGAAAGAGCTTTATGGTTTGGGATGGATTGCCTATGTACCATTATTAGTATTTGCTGTATTGGGCGCATTCCGTCTTGCTCGCTTTAACATTAAAACCGAAGAAGTTCATGGTTACTTTGAAGGATTGCCAATTCCGGCTGCAGGTTGCTTGGCGGCTACCTACGTATTGAGTGGTGTAGAGGTTCCTCAATTTGTATTAGTAGTTTGCATGATTGGTGTAGGCTTCTTAATGGTTAGTGAAGTAAAATACCCAGACTTCAAAGGTAAAACTGCAATCTATATTAATAAACTTTCCATTGTACTAACTGCTATTTTTGTCATAGCTTGTCTCGTATATGATTGGCATACATGGGCAGTAATGATCTTTGCTGGTTATGTAGTATTTGGCCTTGTTAATGGGGCGTTAAATATAGTGCGTAAATAAGTGTGTGGAGGATAATAGTATGAATTACCTACTGGATCTGATATTGATCCCTATGCAGGTAATAATCGTAATTTATACGGTTTATTATTTTGTGCTCGCCGTAATTGGTATGTGGCGGTCTCGAGTACATAAAAACTATACCCCTAAAAATTCCTTTGCTATCGTTGTGTGTGCTCATAATGAGGAAGCCGTAGTTGGTGAGTTAGTAAAAAACTTACGTAGTTTGGACTATCCTGATGAGTTGTACGATATCTTTGTTGTTGCCGATAACTGTACAGATAAGACTGCTGAGGTAGCAAGTGCTGCTGGTGCCAATGTACATGAACGATTCAATAAAGAAGAAGTAGGCAAAGGCTATGCCATGGGGTGGATGTTTGATCGTGTGGAAAGAATGGATCGGAAATATGATGCCTTTCTTATCTTTGATGCCGATAATTTAGTACATCCTCAATTTATGTTAGAAATGAATGATCATCTTGAAAAAGGTGAGTCTGTAATTCAAGGTTATTTGAACTCTAAAAACCCAACAGACTCTTGGGTTGCGGGTACATTTTCCATCATGTTTTGGATGGTTAATCATATGTGGCATTTAGCAAAATACCGCATTGGCTTGTCCACAGCACTAGGTGGTACTGGTATGTGTATACGTACATCTATCATCCGTGAATATGGCTGGGATTGTAATAGCTTGACTGAGGATATGGAATTCTCTATGAAGCTATTAACACATGGTCTTAAAACTACTTGGGCTCACGATGCCATTGTGTATGATGAAAAAGTTACGACTATGATGGCTTCTTGTAAACAACGTTTACGTTGGGCACAAGGTCAATTTGACTGTGCGGATCGATATATTCCTAAATTATTTGCCGCAGGTATTAAACAAGGAAATATCGTTATCCTAGATGGCATTTTACAAGTTAGTCAGCCTTATTTCTTGTTGTTGACAACTATATATTTAGTATTTTCATATATCAATGCATATGTGCCGATTTATACAAATATTTTATATCAAATTATGCCGATGTCTGTATGGCAAATTATCGGTATTGGTCAATATTTGTTCCCACTTATTGTGTTGTTAAAAATTAAAGTTCCACCTAAAATTTGGTTCTACTATTTGTTATATCCAATTTTTGTATACTCTTGGGTTCCTGTAAATATTTTAGGTTGGTTCCGTCGTCATAATAAGGAATGGTCTCATACAGTTCATACGCGAGCTGTTGGTTTGAATGACGTGAAATTAACACGTATGGGCAATATGAATAAGAATAAAAAATAGAATCTGTAGGAGTGACTATGCATATTTTAATGTGTAATGATGATGGTATTTTAGCAGATGGTTTACGCCGTCTTGCATCGTACTTAAGTCAATATTATCGAATTACCGTTGTAGCACCTGCAAATGAGCAAAGTGCTAAATCCCATGCATTGACGACTGAGATTCCTTTAAAATTAGACGCGTACAATGGCGAGGATGAAAATCCTCGCCTTTATGCTCTAACGGGAACTCCTTCTGATTGCATGAAGTTTGGCCTTAGTTATTTATTGAGTGATGATATGCCAGATCTTGTGATTTCAGGTATTAACCATGGCTTTAATCTGGGCTCAGATGTGCTATATTCTGGTACTGTATCTGCTGCTATGGAAAGTTGTTTTTATGGCATTCCAGGGTTAGCATTATCTGTGGAACGATATTCTCCTGAACGAGGGGATGAAATGCATCCCTTTATCCATGAATTGATAGAAAAAATTTATGTGAAAGGGAATTTTGATGGCCTATTAAATGTGAACTTTCCGTTACGTGGCGTATGTGATTGGGATCATTTTAAAATGGTTAGCCAAGGTTTACAAACTTATAGCAATATTATTGATGCTCGCATTAACTCAAGAGGGCAGGATTACTATTGGTTGGCAGGCGAGCTAGATTATGGTGCTGAAAGTGTTCCTACTGATGTGGAATATGCTCGTAAAGGCTATATAACAGGTGTAGCTCTTACGTGGAAGCAACAATGTGACATCGGTATGGAGACGGTTCAAAATATTTTAGATAAAATATAAAAAATGTGTTGACATTGTTTTGGGATATCTGTATAATAACAAATGTTCCGAGACGCCGGAGTGGCGGAATGGCAGACGCACTTGACTCAAAATCAAGCGGGTAACACCGTGTGGGTTCAAGTCCCACCTCCGGCACCAACTTTAGGCGGTAAGACTTTTGTCTTACCGCCTATTTTTTATATATTTATATTTATGAATTAATATACGATTATATACATTTTTGTTAGATTGAGGTGATAATATGGATCAAGGTGTGATTGATTATATTGCTAATGTCTTTGATATACCAAAGCTTGCACAACCTGTAAGTGCTGTCCAAATGCCTTTACCGTTAACACGATTGGCGGAGATACCATTAGATAGTTCTGTTAATCAGTGCCAAGGCTTTTGTTATAACTCAAAAAAAGATGTATTTGTCCTCGCATGTATAAATGCTGATAATACAAAGCAAATTATTTATGAAATTAATCCCACAACATTGCAAGTGGTTGCTAAGTATGAATATAGTCAAAAACGTTTATTAGGTCATATGAATACGTTAACCTATAATCCGAATAACAATCGTTACTATACTACTAATGCTGTTGTAGATGGATATATTGTTACACCTATTGAAGCTGATAGTATGATTGTTGAAGCGCCTATTAAATTGAAAGAAAAGGTATTTAATTTTGCCTTTGATAAAGAGCGTAATGAATATGTGTCGATTGTGCCTTTAACAAATTCTCATCGTACTATTAACTACTATGATTCAAATTTTAATAAGGTAAAAACGTATAAGATTGATGCAGAGCATACCGACTTAAATAATAATGGTGCTTATGCTGCTAATGGTAACACTATTTTTACAACCTTAACGACCTTCGTTTTCGTCGATAATGAAGGCATAGTAAAGAATATAAGTCCTTATACTTCAGGAATGGAAGTAGAGGATATGGATTACCGTAATGGTCAGATGTACGTGGCGGTTAACCGTAAAGGTAAGGTAGAAATTTACAGTCTAGCCACATTGCCATTCTCTGTAAATGCCTAGATTTTATCTATGTTTTTATCCACTTTAAGAGTGTATAATATATATGTTAAGGTAATTTAGGAGTTATTATGAAATTAGGGAATGATATTATAGAAATTGACCGCATCCGTCAAGCTTTAGAGAAATCTCAATCATTTCGCGACCGTGTATATACGCCTCATGAGATTGATTATTGTGAAAGTCGAAATAAGGGGCGTTACGAGTCTTATGCCGGTATATATGCCGCTAAAGAGGCTTTCATTAAAGCATTAGGTACGGGAATGCGTCATGGATCTTGGCAAGATATAGAAATCGGTCATGATGAATTAGGGGCTCCCTTAATTCGTTTACAAGATACTTTTAAAGATATTTATGAAACATTAGGCTATACGGATACACATGTGTCGATTAGTCATTGCAAAGCATATGCAATGAGTACAGTTATACTTGAAGGAGCATAAGATGCAAATATTAACAACTGAAGATGCTCGATATATAGATCAAGAAGTACCTAAGCAATTAGGTGTCTCTTTAGAAATTTTAATGGAAAATGCAGGACGTGGCATTGTGGATGCTTTGTGGGGACAATATGACTTGTTTTCCTTAGATAATGCACGTTCTATCAATAGTTTTGTACTATTTATCTGTGGCACAGGTAATAATGGGGCAGATGGCCTTGTAGCAGCTCGTCATCTTTTAGAGCAAGGTGTACCTGTACAAATTGCACTAGTAGGTGATACGAGCAAATGTAGCGACCTTTTTGCAGTTCAACTCAAGAGATGTGAAGCAATGGGCTGTATCATTGATATGTTTGATGATTTTAATGATTGGTCAAATGTAGCTATAGTTGTAGAAGGCATTATGGGAACAGGGTTAGCTGGACGTCTTCGAGATACCACAATAGATATATTGCACGTTATTGATACTATGCGTAGTCAATATAATTTTGATTTGTGGGCTATTGATGTACCTGCAGGTGTTGATGCAACTGCTGGTCAAATCTCAGAGGGCACATTGTCTTATGATTATACAGTAACCTTTGGTGCGATAAAACAAGGTCTATTATTGTATCCTGGCAAGGCTATAGGAGGAACAGTTATTGTTGCCCCTTTAGGAGCTCCGTGGCAGCAAGTATTAGTTAATCGTGATAGCACTATAACTATTGATTCAGATTTAGCAGAAACACTAATTAATTATCGAGTTCCAATGGCTCATAAAGGAGTAAATGGAAATACCCTAATTATTGGTGGCTCTAGTGATATGGTGGGAGCCCCTATGTTGGCTGCAGAAGCTGCTGTTCATAGTGGTGCTGGTAAAGTTACATTGTGTGTTCCAGAGATAATTAAACGGGCAGTACAAGGACGTATCATACCAGAAGTGATGGTTACCTCTATCAATGAAAACCACTCCATTTATGAAGGCCGTCAAGTAGTTGCTATTGGCCCCGGTTTGGGACGTACAATAGATATTCCGGATTTAGTAAATCATGTTATTGATTGCTATGAAGGTGCTCTAGTCATTGATGCTGATGCGTTATATGCATTAGGTCATGTGGGATCTGTAGATAAAGATGCATTGCGAGATGGTAAGGTTGAGTCTATATATAAGATGGAACGACAGTTACCATATTGCGTGATGACACCTCATTTAGGTGAATTTAGTAGACTTATTGATTTGCCTATAAAATGGATTGAACGTCACTATATTACATTGGCACGAGCATTTGCTAAGGCTCATCAGGTAGTACTTGTTCTAAAAGGAATTCCTTCTGTTGTGGCACTACCTGATGGTACAGTATATGTTAATACTATCGGAAACACTGGTATGGGAACTGGCGGTATGGGGGATGTATTAACCGGAGTCATTGCAGGCTTTATCAGCCAAGGCTATTCCTTACAGGATAGTGCCATTTTAGGGGTCTATGTACATAGCCGCAGTGCAGATATACTAAGTGATACGAAAACTTGGGGATATACACCTAGTGATGTAAGTACTTCTATAGGCTGTGTCATTAGTGAATTATTGGGAGAATAAGAATGACAAATAAAATACAACGCTTTATAGCTTTTTTATTAGTGCTATGTATTCCAATCTTTTCTATTGCAGGATGTACGAATAAAGATGTAGCTAATGCTGCTAATCAGGCGACCTCTAGTGCTAATGGGGCTTACTCTATTGATACTAAGACAACTACACCTGAAGGTAAGCTAGATGTATATATGTTAGATATCGGTCAAGGGGATGCTATACTGCTTAAGGTTGGCGATGAATATAGTATGATTGATACAGGTGACATAGAGCATCGTGAAAATATTGTAGCTCAGCTAAAATCTATGGGTGTTACTAAGTTAAAAAATATTATCATTACACATCCACATGCTGATCATATGGGTGGCTTCTATGCTATTGCGAAAGCTATGCCCATTGAACATGTGTATGATGATGGCATTTCTGTTGATAATAATATGTATAAAACCTATGAGAAATGGATTGATAAAAATAAAATCCAACGCTCCACATTGCGTAGTGGAGATGTAGTTGATTTTGGTCACGGTGCTGTATTTCTAGTATATGCACCATGGGCGGAACCTTTAACAGATAAAAAAGGGGCGCCAGATCTTAATAATAACTCTATCGTAGGTAAATTAATTTTTGGTAAATTCTCTATGCTCTTTACTGGTGATGCAGAATTACAAGAAGAGAAAAAACTCATAAAAGAGCAGAACTCTAGACTGTTTGCTCGTGTTCTTAAGGTAGGACATCACGGTTCTCGCACAAGTAGCTCTGAAGATTTTTTGAAATCTATTAAACCAGAAAGTGCATTAATTTCAAATGGCATGTATAATAGTTATGGTCATCCTCACGATATAACATTGCGTCGTTTGCAGGAGAACAATATTGCCATTTACCGTACAGATACGATGGGACGTATTCACATTAGTACGGATGGGAATGAATGGCAAATTACAACTGAACGTTAGTATCGATTGTATAGCACAAAAAATAATTTTAAGCAACTGATTTTTGTGTTTACTGTATAAAGACTTTATATAGTAATATGTATAATCGGCATACTAATCTTCATGTTTGTATGAAATAATCTATCTATAATCTAACATTAGTTTATGGATAGATTGGAACGATGAGACTTTGATTCACAAAGATATCATCGACTCATCTCTATGGTTTGGACACTACGTATGTCAGTTAGATTGGAGTGAATGTATTGCGTAAACTATTTTTTATGTGCCTTGCTGTCTTGATGGCTTTACCTCTATTCTTGACTCAAGCAAAGGCAGCTAATCTTGAAGATGCTCGATGGGTGACACGAACTGATGCACCTGTGCCATATGTTCGTATGGTAATGGATTTATCAGCACCTGTGAAAGCATCTGCATCGATTAGCAAAGATGGGAAAACGACGACTGTTACCTTAAAGAAAACAAAGCTAAAAACTGCTAAAGAGAATATTAATATGGACTCTAGCATAGCTAGTTCTGCTAGACTTACAGAGGACGGCAGAGATGTGAAGGTAACAATCAAGACACCTTCATCTATCGATACGAGTGATGTAAAGGTATTTTCCCTAAAGAAAGATACGATTAATAAGAAACCGTATCGCATCGTTGTAGATGTACAGAAAAAAGGTGTAGCACCTAAACCTGCTTACTATGGCAAACGTCCATCTCCTTCTGCACATCCTGCGAAAAATATGCCCACAGGATCTGGCAAGTATTCTATTAGCGGTGGTTTATCTGGCAAGACAATTACTATTGACCCAGGTCATGGTGGTAGTGACTCTGGTGCCGTTGGACCTCATGGTGTACAAGAGAAAAATATTACACTACCGATTTCTATGTACTTGAAAAAAGCCTTAGAAAATCGTGGCGCTAAAGTGCTTATGACTCGTACTACAGACGTAGACGTATATGGTCCTAATGCAAGTGGTGTTGATGAATTAGGTGCTCGTGTTAATGTAGCGAACCGTAGCAATTCTGATGCGCTCATCAGCGTGCATATTAACGCATTTAACAATCCAAGTGTTGGTGGTATTGCAACATACTACTATGCTAAAACAGGTAATGATGCCCGTTTAGCACAAAAGGTACAATCTCAAATTGCTAGTGTACCAGGATTCAATGGTGACCGTGGCATTCAAGAAGGCAACTTGTATGTATTAAGACATACTAATATGCCTGCCGTTCTTGTAGAGCTTGGATTTATTTCCAATCCTAATGAGGAACGAGCATTGCAATCTCCTCAAACACAAGAAGACTTTGCTAATCGCATTGCCAATGGTATTGCTAGTTACTTTGGAGGTTAATCGATGAAATTACGTAAACAAGTTCTGTCGATCCTCTGTGTAGGCTTGCTTGCATTTGTAGCAGGTTGTACACCTAATCAAGCTCCTACAACAGGTAAAAGTGAACCTGTGCAAGAGACGAAAGTCAATAAGGATGCAGAAACAACGAAAGTATCTCAAGAAAAGGTTAAGATGGCCTTCTTTGTTCCAACAGAGGATGGCTCAGGGGTAACACAATCAACCGTTGAGATGGAGGCGGATAAAGTAACGCCTAAAGCGGCTCTTCTAGCTATGTTAAAAGCTGATAGAGCACAAAAATATCCAGTATTCTCTAAGGATATTCAAATCACATCTGTTACTGTAAAGGACGGTATTGCTTCTGTAGAAGTGAATGACGCTTTCGTAAAAGGTAATGGTGGGGACTTAACTGTTAAATTGCAAATGGCTGCCATTGTAAATACATTGACATCCTTTGATAATATTAATGGCGTTCTCTTCGTTAATAATGGTAAAAAGGTTCTTACTGTAGGTTCCTTTGATACGAAAGATCCTGTTAAACGGATGACAAACCTAATTAAAAAATAATTATATTAGGCTCATTGATAGCAGATAGTTGATATATCAACTATCTGCTATTTTTGTTGTTGTCTTTTATATATGTTACAATACAATATGTATACTAATCGGAAGCCAGGTGATGAGATGCAATTAAAAGAGGTAGGGGAATTTAATTTCATAAGCCACATTCAAAATGATACAATACATGATCCGAGCACTGTAATTACAGGGATTGGTGATGATTGCGCAGTGTATCGTGCTACAAATGAAACAGATCAACTAATTAGTACAGATACGATGGTGGAAGGTGTTCATTTTAGCTTTCGCTATATGAAACCTTATGATGTAGGCTATCGTCTCATGACAGCCAATTTAAGTGATATTGCTGCTATGGGGGGGACTCCTCGACAAATAGTGTTATCTGTGGCGGCACCTGAATATGTTGATACTGCTATTCTAGATGAAATCTATAGAGGCATTAAAGCTCAATGTGCTAGATATCATCTCAATATACTTGGTGGAGATACGGTGCGTACAGAAGGACCTATGGTGTGGACTGTTACCATCATAGGAGAAGTTCCTACTGGCACTGCTATTATGCGTAGTGGTGCGCAAGTTGGCGATATTGTGGGTATTACAAATTATGTAGGTTATGCTGCCACAGGTTTAGGTGCGTTATCCTATAATTTAGATGGCTATGCTATGACGAAGGTTGGTCATCAACGACCTGATCCACAAATTGAATTAGGTCAACAATTGAGACAACTGGGAATTCATAGTATGAATGATATTAGTGATGGTCTTGGTAGTGAATTAAATGAAATTGCATCGGCTAGTAACGTATCCATTGTTATAGAGGAAAAAGCTGTTCCACTTCATGAAGAAACTTATGAATTAGCTAAGTATTTACAGACTAATCCAGTGGATTATGCATTATATGGTGGTGAGGATTTTCAACTAGTATTCACGGCTCCTAAAGCATTGATTCCTAAATTAGAGAATTTATCTGGCATTACTATAATCGGTGAAGTTATATCTGGACCATGTCATGTTCAGATGGTAACACCGGATAAAACGATTAAGACCATAGAAGCGAAAGGATATAATCATTTTCATGAATCATAAGGCACATGTTCAATTAGAAACTCATACAGTAGAAGATACACAACAATTTGGACAGTTATTAGGCAGATGGGTCAAACAAAGCGGAGAACCTTTATGTATTGCTTTAATTGGTGATTTGGGGACAGGAAAAACGCACCTATCCCAAGGTATTGCGAAAGGCTTTGGAGTTACAGAGGAGATTACAAGCCCTACCTTTGCAATCATGAATACTTATGATGTGGATAGAACACATTTATATCATTTTGATGTATATCGTTTAGATGATATAAGCGAGCTTGAAAATATTGGCTTCTACGAATATACAGAGGATTGCGTATCCATTGTGGAATGGGCCGATAAATTCCCAGATGAATTACCAGATGAAACATTATGGATTTATTTGACGCGCATTGATGATACAAGTCGATCTATCACATTAGGTAGTGATTACCTTTCAGAGGGTGATTTAGTAGAAATAGGAGGCCCATATGTGGTTAGGAATTGAGACAAGCTCACTCGTTTCGAGTGTGGCTTTAATGGATGAACATAACCTTATTGGTGAGTTGACTATCCAAGCTGGATTAACTCATTCTGAGCAACTAATACCTCATATTGATATGTTATTGCGTGCCTCTCAAGTAAAAAAGAATGAGTTAAAAGGTATTATCGTTAGTATCGGGCCTGGTTCTTTCACTGGATTGCGTATTGGCATGGGGACTGCAAAAGCAATGGCTTATGCCTTACAAATTCCATTGTATGGTGTGATGACAATGGACAGCTTAGCTCGTAATGTTTCATATACAAATCGTACAATTTGTACTGTTATCGATGCTCAGAAAAAGCATGTATATGCTGGTTTATATAGATATGAAAATAACAAACTAGTATGTAAAGAGGAGCCATTTGTTATTGTTGCTAGTGATTTATTAGATAAATTTAGAGAAACAAAGGAAGAGGTCCTATTCTTAGGGGATGGTATCAAGCGAATTGAAAAGCTTTTAGAGGAAAGCGATACTAATTTGACTGTCCTAGATATTTCACAACGTATTCCGAAGGCAAGCTCTTTACTATTAGCAGGTCGTGAATTGGTAGAACGTGAAGAGATATGTGATCCAATGGATATGGTTCCTTACTATATTCGTCGCTCTGAGGCAGAGGTGTTATGGGAGGAGCGACATAAGGATAATCCTGAAATGTTAAACCAAAATCCTACTGTGATAGTGACTGAAGCGGCAGGAGCAGAATAATGGAGATTCGGTTAGCGACCATCGATGATGCTCAGGTCATTTATGATATAGAACAGCAGTCCTTTTCAGTTCCATGGAGTTTAGAATCTGTACTTGCTGAACTTGAAGGGGCAGATAATAAATTATACATGGTTATTTGCGAAGACAATCATATTGTTGGTTATGCTGGTGCTTGGCTCGTATATGATGAAGGACAAATAACAAATATTGCCATTATTCCTTCTGCTCGTGGTAAGGGATATGGCTCAGAACTTACTAAACAATTAATAGATGAATGTTTCAAGAGAGGTATGCACGAAATCTTCTTGGAGGTACGCATATCCAATTTGCCTGCCTTATCAATGTATAGAAATCTTGGGTTTTCTGTTAAAGGGATTCGTAAAGATTATTATTCAGAGCCAAAAGAGGATGCTTATATTATGTCTCTCGTTTCAGAGGAAATAGAATGAGTATATACACATTAGCCTTGGAAAGTAGCTGTGATGAGACATCAGCCTCTGTCTTAAAGGATGGACGCACTGTTTTATCTAATGTTATTTCTAGCCAAGTGCCGATTCATAGAAAATTTGGTGGCGTTGTGCCAGAAATCGCATCACGTCACCATATAGAACAAGTTATACCTGTTATAGATCAAGCGCTACGCGATGCGAATGTAACGTTACAAGATATCGACCACATTGGTGTTACCTATGGTCCTGGTCTCGTAGGGGCATTATTGGTTGGTGTAGCTGCTGCAAAGGGATTATCCTTTGCTACAGGCATTCCTTTGGTACCAGTTCACCATATGGAAGGTCATATTTTTGCTAACTTCTTAGCTAATCCAGAATTAGAACCTCCATTTTTGAGCCTCGTTGTATCTGGTGGTCATACTATGCTAGTTCATGTAAAAGGGTACGAAGAATTTGATATTCTTGGTCAGACTCGTGATGATGCAGCGGGTGAAGCCTTTGATAAAATTGCTCGTGTTATGGGCTTCCCTTACCCAGGTGGCCCTCATATTGATGCACTTGCCCTTGAAGGTAATCCAGATGCGATTGAATTTCCAAAGGCTTTAAGTGAGCCTGGTAATTTTGAATTTAGTTTTAGTGGTTTAAAGTCTGCTGTATTAAACTATTTAAATAGCAAGCAACAAAAGAATGAACCTATTAACCAAGCCGATGTTGCCGCGTCCTTCCAAAAGGCTATTGTTGATGTATTAGTTGAAAAAACGAAAGATGCAGCTCATACATTAGGTGAAACGCGTATTACCATTGCGGGAGGCGTATCTGCTAATAAAGGCTTACAACAAGCCTTAGAGGTTATGTGTAAGGAAGAAGGCTTTACCTATTACAAGCCTCATAAAATTTTGTCCACCGATAACGCTGCAATGATTGGTTGTCGTGCCTATTATATGGCTAAAGCTGGTAAATTTGGCGATTTAACATTGAATGCAAAACCAAGTGTTGAAATTGGTCATGTATCTTGGAAAGAGGATTAATTGTGGATATCGGTCAAGATATTTTAAATACAACATCATTAGGACCATTACAAACCTCACTACTTGAGCATATTAGTAAACTTATATCCTTTGGCGAGTCATTGACCCGTCAAAGGATACAGATTTTTACGCCTCTTCTAGAAAAATCACAAGGTGATATGCAGCAACGTGCAGATATGCTATGCATTGAACGGAGCGAGCAAGGTGTTATTACTCGACAAATAAAAGGAAATAATACGTGGCATTCTATGATGGGAAATGGTCAACCTCTTATTGGGGTAGAGCATGATCAACGACAACATGTTTTTCCTGTTGTCGACAATGGTGGTCGTATTATTGGGGGGATAGCTTTTACAGTATCTCCGTCTATTAAAAAAAATCAATACGAACAAGAATATATCTTATCTGATACGATGCAACGTCTCATGTTAACTGCTACAGATGAGCAAATACAATCGTATGAGCCAATTTCTTATTTCGATGGTTTAATCATCTTCGATGATTCTCATAGAATTCTCTATGGTAATGAGTCGGCTATACAATTAGTAGATTTGCTTGGATTTGATCGACGACTAGTAGGGTCATCAATTTATAGCAGTACCTTAAAAATTTCTGCCATACAACAAGTGTTGGATGATAGAACGATATACACTAGTGAAGAAATCTATCAAGATATGGTAATTCGTCAGCATATGATTCCTATTGCTATGGGACGCAATGAAACACGTTGTTTCCTCGTGCTTCACGATTGTACCCGTGAAAGTAAGCAGCAACAAGAATTGCTGGTAAAGAATTCTATTATCAAAGAGGTTCATCACCGTGTAAAAAACAATTTACAAACCGTAGCGGGATTACTACGGATGGAAGCAAGACGTTCTAGCCTGCCAGAAGTTAAACAAGCCTTACAAGAGGGAATCAATCGTATTGAAAGTATGGCTTTGGTTCACGATATTGTGTCCCATTATGATGAGGATTATATTGGTATCCGATCAATCTATGACGAGTTATGTCGTTTGTTGCGCATGAGTATGATCAGACAAGACCAAGAGGTTACCTTTACCTATAGTGGAGAAGATATATTGATTTCCTCTCATATGGCAAGTTATGTATCCCTCATAACTAATGAATTAATTACTAATAGCCTTGAACATGGTTTAGATGGTAAAGCAGGGGAGATTCGTCTAGCTGTTTCGGAATTAGAGGAATATATTGTATTAGATTTTTCTGATACGGGAAAAGGGTTACCTCAAGATTTCTCTATTAACTCGAATAAGCGATTAGGATTAACTATCATTAATAATTTAGTTACCCATGAGTTAAAAGGGCGTCTATCTGTTAAAAATACTGATGCCGGTGTTCTAGTGACAATACATATGAAGAAGGAGAAGTAAATGCGCGTTTTAATAGTGGATGATGAATCCCTTATACGTATGGATCTACGCGATATTATTGAATCCTCTGGTCATGAAGTTGTGGCAGAAGGGACTAATGGTGTTGAAGCCATCAAGCTTTGCAAAGAATATAAACCTGATATTGTTCTAATGGATGTAAAAATGCCAGAATTAGATGGCATCGAAGCAGCACGTCAAATTGGCTTTCACCATGAAGCACCTGTAGTTCTATTAACTAGTTATAGTCAACAGGATTTAATAAATAAGGCTAGAGAATCTGGCGTATATGGATATTTAATTAAGCCTGTTCGTGAAGAACAATTGGTTCCAACCTTAGAAATGGCATTAGGGCGTTATCATAGTGATGCTGAGCTACGCGAAAAAATGGCTGAATTAGAACAATCATTAGAGGAGCGTAAAATCATTCAAAAAGGGACCGGTATATTGATGGAGCTGTACTCTATATCAGAAGAGGAAGCTTATAATCGCATTCGTGCCCTAAGTATGAAGAAACGAGATAGTATTGTTAATATCTGTAAAGCATTAATTAATCAAGTTTCAAAATAGATACAAAGACTAGTATAAGAATCAAAACTTATACTAGTCTTTTGTGTCTAATATCAAATAAAAACTAAAAAGTCAAAAAATCAAAATTTCTGCTTGCATTTATTTTGACATAGGTTATAATAATACATGTGATTAGCACTCGGTAACTTAGAGTGCTAATAAATTGTAAATAATAACTAGTAAATAAGGAGTGACATCATATGTTAAAACCATTAGCTGACCGCGTTCTTATCCGTTTAGAAGCAAAAGAAGAAAAAACTAAAAGTGGTATTTTCCTTCCTGATACAGCAAAAGAAAAACCTCAAGAAGGTGTAGTAGTAGCTGTAGGTGCTGGTAAAGTTTATGACAATGGTCAACGTGTAGCTCCAGAAGTTAAAGTTGGCGATACTGTTATGTTCGCAAAATACGCTGGTAGCGAATTAGAAATCGATGGCGCTACTCATTTGATCATTAGCGAACGCGATATCTTAGCAGTACTATAATAGCTAATTTATAGCTGTATAGAGCTAAACATACTATTGATACATTCTATATTGCCTACGGGCATATACATTCCCTTACATTAGATACTGTTATTATCTAGGAGGTATACATATGGCAAAAGAAATCTTGTTTAATGAAGAAGCTCGTCGCGCTTTAGGTCGTGGCGTTGATCAATTGGCAAACGCTGTAAAAGTTACATTAGGACCAAAAGGTCGTAATGTTGTATTGGATAAAAAATTCGGTTCCCCAACAATCACAAATGATGGTGTAACTATTGCTCGTGATATCGAACTTCCAGATCCATTTGAAAACATGGGCGCTCAATTAGTTAAAGAAGTTGCTACTAAAACTAATGACGTAGCAGGTGATGGTACTACTACTGCAACAGTATTGGCACAAGCTATGATCCAAGAAGGTATGCGCAACGTAGCAGCTGGTGCTAACCCAATGATCTTGAAAAAAGGTATTGAAACAGCAGTTAAAACTTTGGTTGAAGAAATTAAAAAACGTTCCATTAAAGTTTCTGGTAAAGCTGAAATCGCTCAAGTTGCAAGTGTATCCGCAGCGGACGAAGAAATCGGTGGCTTAATTGCTGAAGCTATGGAAAAAGTAGGTAACGACGGCGTTATCACTGTAGAAGAATCCAAAGGCTTGCAAACTGCATTAAACGTAGTAGAAGGTATGCAATTTGACCGTGGTTACATTTCCCCATACATGGTAACTGATCCTGACCGTATGGAAGCTGTAATGGATAACCCATATATCTTGATTACTGACCGTAAAATCAGTGCTATCGCTGATATGTTGCCAACACTTGAAAAAGTGGTAAAAGTAGGTAAAGAACTTCTTATCATCGCTGAAGATGTAGAAGGTGAAGCATTGGCTACATTGGTAGTAAACCGTTTGCGTGGCACTTTCAAAGCAGTAGCTGTAAAAGCTCCTGGCTTCGGTGATCGTCGTAAAGCTATGCTTGAAGATATCGCTATTTTGACTGGTGGTACTGTAATTACTGAAGATATGGGCCGCAAACTTGATTCTGTAGAACTTACTGATCTTGGTACAGCTCGTCAAGTTCGCATCACTAAAGATGAAACTACAATCATCGATGGTGTAGGCGATAAAGACGTAATCGCTAAACGTGTAAGCCAAATCCGTGCACAAGTAGAAGAAACAACTTCCGAATTCGACCGTGAAAAATTACAAGAACGTCTTGCAAAATTATCCGGTGGTGTTGCAGTTATCGAAGTAGGTGCTGCTACAGAAGTTGAAATGAAAGATAAAAAACTTCGTATCGAAGACGCATTGAACGCAACTCGTGCAGCTGTTGAAGAAGGTATCGTAGCTGGTGGTGGTACTACATTCATCGATATTATCCCTGCATTGAACACATTGGAAGAAACTGGCGACGTTCAAACTGGTATTAACCTTGTTAAACGTGCAGTAGAAGAACCTCTTCGTCAAATCGCTTACAATGCTGGTCTTGAAGGTTCCGTTGTAGTAGAAAAAGTTAAAAATACAGAAGCTGGTGTTGGTTTCAACGCTTTGACTGAAGAATATATCGACATGGTTAAAGCTGGTATCGTGGACCCTGCTAAAGTAACACGTTCTGCACTTCAAAATGCTGCATCCATTGCATCTCTTGTATTGACTACTGAAACAATCGTAGCTGATAAAGTAGAAGAAAATGCTGCAGCACCTGCAATGCCTCCAATGGGTGGCATGGGCGGTATGATGTAATCAACTGCTTAGCGCATAATCTATAAAATTTAGAATAATCCTAATGAATTAGGAACTATATGTTCACTTTTTCATTAGGATTATTTTTATATATCTGAAAATTAAATAGTTTTTTGCATTAAATAAGTACAGAATATTTCTTGACTTTTTAAGTATTAAATTAGAAGATTATATGTGGTTTATCAAATCGATAAAATTGATTTTGTATACCACATATGTTATAATTCTATAGAATTTAATATTGAGTCTAGTTTGACATGGTAGTTTTTCTCCACTATAATAACGATATCGAATTATTTCGATTTTTGTTTAGATTTGAAAGAAGGATTACTATGTTAAGCTTTATTTTTAAAAGTAAACCTAATTATATTAATTTTGGCCTCTTAGTTTACCGTTTGGCACTTGGTATTTCCATGTTTTATCATGGATATTTAAAGTACTTGAGCGGTGCTGAAGGCCTTTATAAAGTTGGAGCTATGTTGGCACCATTAGGTGTACCTGGTGGTTATGAAATATTAGGTACTATGGCATCTTATGCTGAGATGATTGGTGGTATTCTTATTGTTTTAGGTCTATTCACTAGAATTGGATCTCTTATGCTCATCGGTACATTAGCTATGGCAACAACATTGAGTATTAACGGTAGTTTCTTTAGTTGGGATTACCCATCTCAAATGGGCTTCGGTGCTCTTATGTTGTTCTTCGCTGGCGCAGGTCGCTATAGCCTTGATAAAGCTTTATTTAAATAATAATTAGGATAATAGACTCATCGTTTGATGGGTCTTTTATTTGTATAGCGAGGTTATTATGAACACAAAAACAGTTCCGTTTACAGCTGAACAATTGGAAAATATTATTGCCCAATACCCAACACCATTCCATATTTATGATGAAGAAGGTATCATTGAAAATATGAAAGCATTCATTAATGCATTTTCTTGGAATAAAGGGTTCAAACAATATTTTGCTGTAAAAGCAACTCCTAATCCATATATTATGCGTGTATTACAAAAGCTTGGTGTAGGTGCCGATTGTTCTTCCTTAGCAGAGTTAATGCTATGTGAAAAAGTGGGCATTACAGGTCATGATATCATGTTCACATCTAATGACACACCATATGTGGAATATAAAAAAGCACTTGAATTAGGTGCTATTATCAATCTTGATGATATTACTCATATTGAATATTTGGAAAAAAATCATGGCTCTTTGCCTGATACATTCTGCGTACGTTATAACCCAGGCTCCTTAAAAGAAGGGGGTAATACAATTATCGGCCTTCCTGAAGAAGCTAAATATGGTATGACACGTGAACAGATTCTTGAAGCTTATAAACAGTTGCAAGCTAAAGGTGTAAAACACTTTGGTATCCATACAATGGTTGTATCTAATGAGCTTGATATTGATGGCTTAGTTGGCACTGCTGAACTTTGCTTCAATCTAGCAGTAGATATTAAAAATGAACTAGGCATCAATGTTGAGTTTATCGATCTTGGTGGTGGTGTAGGTGTTGCTTACAAACCAGAACAAACACCAGTAGATTTCAATGCACTTAGTAAAGGTGTAGAAGAGGCCTATAATAGAATTCTAGTAGCTAATGGCCTTGGTGATGTAGCATTGGCTTATGAATGTGGCCGTATGGTTACAGGTCCATTTGGTTACTTAGTTTCTACAGCAATTCACAAAAAGGATATTTATCGTCACTACATCGGTTTAGATTCCTGTATGGCAAACCTTATGCGTCCAGCATTATATGGTTCTTACCACCATATTACTGTAATGGGGAAAGAAAATGCACCTAAGGATCACGTGTACGATGTGACTGGTTCTTTATGTGAAAACAATGATAAATTTGCTATTCAACGTGAGTTGCCAAAAATCGATATTGGCGATCGTATCATCATTCATGATGCTGGTGCGCATGGTCACTCCATGGGCTTCAATTATAATGGTAAATTGCGCTCAGCTGAGTTGTTATTACATAAAGACGGTTCTGTTACACAAATTCGTCGTGCTGAAACATATGATGATTTGTTTGGCACCCTCGATTTCTCTAACCTATAATTTAATATTGAGAATCGAATAGGATGAGAATGAATATTAATAAAAACCTATCAATATATGTAATATATGATATTCTTTTAATTCCTGTATATTTTAGTAGGAATATCTTGCTATCATTTAGATAAGAATGTATAATGATTATAGATTGTTATGCACATACTTGCTAAGTTGGCGAGAATTACGGCGGTATTCACGTTAGTGCGTACCGCCTTTTTATATGTGTCAATATATACGTTTTACATATAATGCTTGTATGTTTTTTATTAATACATACATTATGAGAAGGAGTGAACATTTTGGCTGAATTACTTCAGATAAAAGATTTAAAGGTATCCGTTGAAGGTAAACAAATCTTAAAAGGTATCAACTTAACAATTAATAAAGGTGAAATCCATGTTGTAATGGGTACAAATGGTGCAGGTAAATCTACACTTGCTAATGCTATTATGGGTAACACTACATATACTGTAGATAGCGGCTCTATTATTTTTGATGGTAAAGATATTACGGAAGATGCAGTAAATGATCGTGCGAAAGCAGGTATCTTTATGTCCTTCCAAAATCCAATTTCTATTCCTGGCATTACAGTAGAAAACTTCATCCGTACTGCGAAATCTACAATTACTGGTGAAAATGTACGTGCTTTATCTTTCAAAAAAGAATTGAAAGAAAAAATGGATGAATTATCCTTCGATGTATCTTATGCACAACGTTATGTAAATGAAGGCTTCTCCGGTGGTGAACGCAAGAAAAATGAAATTCTTCAAATGTCCATTTTAAATCCTAAATTGGCTATTCTTGATGAAACAGACTCCGGCCTTGACGTAGATGCGGTTCGTATCGTATCTGAAGGTGTACAACGTTTCCACAACGAAGAAAATGCTGTATTGATCATCACTCACCATAACCAAATCTTGCAAAAATTAAAACCTGATTTTGTTCATGTATTGATCAATGGTAAGATCGTTAAAACTGGTGATGCTTCTCTTGTACGTGAAATCGAAGAAAAAGGTTACGACGCATACAAAGCATTAGCATAGGAGGCACAATGGAAGAAAGAAAGAAAACCCAAGTCGCGGATATGGACCGTGGTGTCTACGATATTAAGAATGACTTTGAATATTCTTATATTTCTGATGCTGGTTTAACAGAAGATATTATCCGTGAAATTTGGTCTAATAAAAATGAACCTGAATGGATGCTTGACTTCCGTTTGAAATCTTTAGAAATCTACAATCGCATGGGGATTCCAAATTGGATTCCTGATATTTCTGGCTTAGATATGGCAAATATCCATACTTATGTTAAGCCAAAAGTAGATATGAAAGAAAACTGGGACGAAGTTCCAGAAGAAATTAAAAGTACTTTTGACCGCTTAGGTATTCCAGAAGCGGAAAAAACATCTCTTGCAGGTGTTGGTGCTCAATATGACTCTGAAGTTGTTTATCACAGTATTCAAGAAGATCTTGTTAAACAAGGTGTTATCTATACTGATATCGAAACTGCACTTCATGAGCATGAAGAAATCGTAAAAAAATACTGGATGACATTGATTCCACCTACAGACCATAAATGGGCGGCTCTTCATGGTGCAGTTTGGTCTGGTGGTTCCTTCGTATACGTTCCAGCAGGCGTACAAGTAGAAATTCCATTACAATCTTATTTCCGCTTGAATGCACCAGGTGCTGGTCAGTTCGAACATACTATGATCATCGTAGAAGAAGGTGCTAAATTGCACTTCATCGAAGGTTGTTCTGCTCCTAAGTATGACGTATCTAACCTTCATGCAGGCGCTGTTGAATTGTTCGTTAAAGACAATGCTACATTGCGTTACTCTACAATTGAAAACTGGTCCAAGAACATGTACAACCTTAACACAAAACGTTGTGTAGTAGGTAAAAATGGTACAATCGAATGGGTATCTGGCTCCTTTGGTTCCAAAGTTTCTTGCTTGTATCCAATGAGTATTCTTAACGGTGAAGGTGCACATGCTGAATTCACAGGTGTAACATTTGCTGGCGAAGGACAATTCCTTGATACTGGTTGTAAGGTAGTTCATAATGCTCCTTACACAACTAGTAATGTAAACTCTAAATCTATTTCCAAATCCGGTGGTGCTGCTATTTACCGTGGACTTTTGAAAATTGGCCCTAAAGCAGAACATTCCAAAGCGACTGTATCTTGTGAATCCTTGATGCTTGATGCAGAGTCTCAATCTGATACAATTCCAGCTATTATCGTAGAAAACGATAATGTGGATTTAGGTCATGAAGCTAAAATCGGTCGTATTTCCGACGAAGCGATTTTCTATCTCATGACACGTGGTATTAGCGAAGAAGAAGCTCGTGCAATGCTCGTTCGTGGTTTCGTTGAGCCAATCTCCAAAGAATTACCACTTGAGTATGCTGTAGAAATGAACAATCTAATCAATCTTGAATTAGAAGGTTCTATCGGTTAAGGAGGAATTATGAGCGAATTACTATTTAATGAACTCCCTAGACCGACATTCAGATGGTTGCGTGTTAACCATACTGTAAGCTCTCTAGCTGGAGAAGATACATCTGTACAATCCATCGCTGTAGAAGCGAATCAAAATATACTTTCACCATTGCCTACAGGAACAGCACTGTTAAATGCTAAATATGAAGGTGCTAATAAGGATGCTGTTCAAGCATTGGTGGATAATGCAGAAGGTTATGCTATCAATGTTCCTGCTAAGGGAAAAGAAGTTGTAGGCATCCGCATTGATGCTAATGCACGTGTAGCTAACCGTTTCCAATTCATCGTTGGTGAAGGGGCAGAACTAGAGGTACAATTCTATGTAATTGGCACTGGTGAAGCTTTAACAAATGTTAGTTATCTAAATGAATACGATGTAAAAGAAGGCGGTAAAGTTGTAGTGAAAAAGGTAAATCTTTTACCTGAACATGTACAACATATCGAACATCGTTATACAAAATTGGAAGATAAAGCAGATGTAGAATACATTAACATTGAACTTGGTGGTAGCGAAAATATTTTGAACTACTATCATGATTTAGTAGGTCAAGAATCTCGTATGGTTCATGATATTGCTTATCTTGGTAACGAAGAACAAAAATTTGATATCTCCATGGTTATGAGTCATGGTGGTAAAAAATCCTTCAGTGATATTCATACATTAGGTGCTCTTAGTGGCAATTCTAAAAAATCTTTCCGTGGTACCCTTGATTTCCTTCATGGTGCAACAGCTTCTGAAGGTGCGGAAGAAGATACTTGCTTATTGTTAGATCCAACTGTAAAATCTGTTTCTTTACCTCTATTATTGTGTAAAGAAGATAATGTAGTTGGTAATCATGCAGCAAGTGCAGGCCAAATTGATCATAATAAATTGTTCTATATCATGAGCCGTGGCTTTAGTGAAGTAGAAGCAAAACATATCATTGTAGAATCTATGATTCGACCTATTATTGATCGCATTGGTGATGAAACGATTGAAGAAGCAGCATTAGCAGCTGTACGTAATAAAATTTAAAGAGGCGTTTTTATGAGACCAATTGCAGAAGCATACAAAGACTTTCCTATACTACATAAAGAGCATAATGGGCACCGTGTTATCTATTTAGATAGCGGTGCTACTGCACAAATTCCACAATCCGTAATTGATCGTGTTGTGGAACATATGACACAACGTAATGGTAATCCACATCGTGGCTCTCATATTTTAGCTATTGAAGCATCTGAAGACTATGAAAATGCACGTGATCGCGTAGTTGAATTTATCAATGCTCGTGAGCGTGAAGAAGTTGTATTTACACGTAATAGTACAGAATCTATGAACTTGATTGCTCATAGCTATGGTCTTCATAATGTGAAGAAAGGTGACAAGATTGTCATTACTGTTGCGGAACATCATGCGAATCTTGTAACATGGCAATATGTAGCAGAACAAACAGGGGCAACCTTAGAATATATGTACCTTGATGAACATGGGCACTTAAAAGATGGTGAAATCGATAAAATTGATGATAACACTAAAATTGTTGCCTTTGCTCATGTTAGTAACGTGCTTGGTATGGAATTCCCTGTAAAAGAATTAACTGAAAAAGCGCATTCCGTAGGTGCTGTAGTAATTCTCGATGGTGCTCAATCTACACCTCATAAAAAAATTGATGTTCAAGAATTAGACTGCGATTTCTTCGTATTCTCTGGTCATAAAATGTGTGCATCTCAAGGTATTGGTGTACTTTATGGTAAACGTGAGTTATTAGAAGCTATGCCACCTTTCCTATTGGGTGGGGATATGATTGAATATGTAAAAGAACAAACTGCTACATTCAATGAGCTTCCTTATAAGTTTGAAGCAGGTACACCAAATGCTGACGGTGCCGTTTCCTTACATGCGGCAATTGATTATTTAGAATCCTTTGGCATGGATGCTATTGAAGCTTATGAAGAGGAACTAGTAGCATATATTCTTCCTAAAATTGTTGCATTGCCACATGTTCATGTGATTGGCTCCCAAAATCCTAAGGAAAAACATGGTGTAATCGCGTTCACTGTAGATGATGTACATCCTCATGACGTTGCTACAATTTTAGATTCTAAAGGCATTTGTGTTCGTTCTGGACACCATTGTGCACAACCATTAGGTGCATTCTACAATGTATCTGCATCTACTCGTCTAAGCATGTACTTATATACTCGTAAGGAAGATCTAGATGCATTCCTTGAAGTATTAAAGACAGTTCGTTCTGTAATGGGTTTTAAAGATTAGGAGATTTACCATCAATGGAAATGGATCAATTATATACAGAACTTATTTTGGAACATAACCAAGATAAGCGTAATAAACATGAGTTAGCTCATTTTACAAATTCTGAACATGGCCATAACCCTAGTTGTGGTGATGATCTAACATTACAACTCAACGTAGAAGATGGCATTATCAAAGATGCTGCTTACACTGGCTCTGGTTGTGCTATCAGTCAAGCGTCTGCATCTATGATGATTGATATCATTAAGGGGAAATCTGTTGAGGAAGCCCTTCGTTTGGTAGAAATTTTCTTAGGTATGATCAAAAAAGAAATTACCGATGAAAATGAGTTAGAAGAATTAGAAGATGCTATGGCATTGCAAAATATTTCTAACATGCCAGCACGTGTTAAGTGTGCGGTTCTTGCATGGCATACATTAAAAGAGGCTTTAAAGAAATAATATGAAGAAAACAATATTATTTGATTTAGATGGAACTTTAACAGATTCTCAAGAAGGTATTCTTAAAAGTATTAAATTTGCATTGGAACATTTTGGCTATGATGTTCCTGATGAAGAAACATTGCAATTATTTTTAGGACCACCATTGGTAGATGCTTTTCAAGAGCATTGTAGCATGACCTTTGAACAAGCGGAAGAAACGTACTTTAAATTCCGCGAACGATATGGTACAATCGGTAAATTTGAAAATCAAGTGTATCCGAATATTGTAGACTTGTTGGCTAAATGCAAAACAGAACAATATACTATTGCCGTTGCTACAGCAAAGCCTGAGCATTATGCTAAGGATATTTTAGATCACTTTGAATTAACACCTTACTTTGATGTAATTGTAGGTGCTAATTATGAAAGTGGTTTATTGCATAAGAAAGAGATTCTCGAAAAAGCTCTTAAACTTTGTGGCAATCCTTTAACTGATGAAAATGGTCGTCGTTTGGCCTTTATGGTAGGCGATCGTAAGTATGATGTAGAGGCAGCTAATGAACTTGGCTGTATCTCTATCGGTGTTACATATGGTTATGGTACAGAAGCTGAACTAAAAGAAGCCGATGCAGAGTACATCTGTGATGATGTTGATGAAATTGCTGATGTTCTCGATCTTGAAGAAATGATGGTTCGTAGATAAGCTATTATAAATAAAATATTAACCTTAAAAAGGCTAGAGGGATTTCCTCTAGCCTTTTTGTATCTATCTAATAAAAGGACTAACCAATAAGGTTAGTCCTTTGTACTATTTTTTTAGGCCGCTTTTTTTAGCTAATGTTTTGATAACCTTAGCACTTTGTTTTTTTAATTTGCCGCCTGTTTGTTTGAGTTGAATACGTGTACGAGAAACACGACCAAGTGTAGTAATCTTTGTTTTGCGACGTGGCTTCATATCGCGCTCGTTACCAAAGTCGCCACGTTGTACACTTGTTGCTTTTACCTTTTCTGCTCTGAAAGATTTACGCAACGCTTTCATAATTAATGTGAGCGGTAAGGATTGCTCAAAAGAATACAAATCAACAGCCACATAGCCTAGAGCAGGATACGTGTGCAATGTAAAGTGAAAGCCTGGTGCAACAGATAGGAGGGCGATCTCCTCGTCCATAACTTGACAACTGATTTCATCAACATCAAGGTCAGCTAAATCAAATGCGGTTGCTACACTTTCTTGTACAGCTGTAGCGGATGAGATTGCATCTTCATCGCAGGAATATAAATCAATTAACAGTTCTTGTCCTAATGCTTCTGCCATAACAACACCTTCTTTCATAAAAATATATCTCATTTATTATACCTATAATTTAAGATTAAGTCCAATTATAGGGGGATGTATTAAAAGGTCAAATGTATAGTATAGAAATTTGACCTTTATATTGACTAAAGTCAAAAAGTCAAATATAATAGATATATGTAAAAAGCAAATAGTCAAAATATATATTAAATAAAATGTTAAAGAGGTGTTTTTTATGAGTATGATAGCTGATAAAATAGAAAAGTTTATATTGGATCGTATGCGTGAAGAACAAGAGAAATTAATTTTAAAGCGTAACGAATTAGCTGATGAGTTAGATTGTGCACCTTCGCAAATTAGTTATGTTTTAAGTACGCGATTTTCCAATGAGCGTGGGTTTGATGTGGAATCAAGACGTGGATTAGGTGGATATATTCGAATCACAAAATTAAATCCAGAAAGTTCTGATTCTCTACCAGCTGTAACAACCTATCGTATTTATGAAGGTCAAAATACAGTAGATCGTTTAATTGATATAAAAGATGTAGACCAATCATTATTTCAATTACTACAAGCAGAAAAAATTACTCGTCGTGAGGCTCAATTGATGCATAATTCTTTTGCTACATTGATTAAAAATACGGATATTGAACATCGAAATAATGCAATTCGTGAGCTATACGCAACAATGGTGGATACACTACGGAAGGAGTGATGATCAGTGATATGTGATCATTGCCATAAAAATGAAGCTACTATCCATATGACAAATATTGTAAATAATCAGAAAACGGAACAACATCTGTGCAATACTTGTGCTACAGCACTACAACAAGAGGGAAAATTATCTCCCTATAGTTCCTTTATGAATGATATGTGGGATGATAGCTTTTTTACCAATGATTTCTTTAAAAATATGGTCTATCCTGATAACTTATTAAAATCTCATCAATCTAAACGGTGTCCTCAATGTGGTATTACCTATGATGAGTTTAATCGGGTAGGCAAGTTTGGTTGTGATACATGCTATGAAACCTTTGCTAGTGAAATAAAACCGTTATTACAACGTTTGCAAGGTAGTTCTGAATATGAAGGGTCAGTTCCTAGTCATGGTAATAATGTGTTTAAAGCTAAGTATGAAGTTAAACAATTGCGTAATCAATTAGAGATGGCAATTCAAGCAGAGAAATTTGAAGATGCAGCTATCTTAAGAGATAAAATAAAAGAATTAGAAGCCATCATTGGTGGCAATAAAGAATAGGAGGTTCTTATTATGTTAGATACTATATTAGACTCTCCTTTAAGTTCATGGCTACAACTCGATACGGACGCAACGGATCATATTGTGATTTCTAGTCGGATTCGATTAGCAAGAAACTTTGATGGTGTGCTTTTTACAAATCGAAATGATATGTCGTCATTAGAAAAAGTAAATTCTTTTTCTAGAAGTTTGCTTAAACCCCTAAAAGACGTAGATGGACATCAATATTCCAATATTAACCTAGAGCAATTAAGTGAACGTGATCGTGCTATATTAGTGGAAAAACATTTGATGAGCCCTGCTTTAGAGGAAAAACTACCGTACCGCAACTTAGTGGTTTCTGATGATGCATCAATTGTGATTATGGTAAATGAAGAAGATCATTTGCGAATTCAATCTATGGTTTCTGGATTGAGATTAGAAGTAGCTTATGAACGTGTATTAAAAATCGACAAGGCTATTGAAGCAAAATATCCATATGCCTTTGATGAACGATTTGGTTATTTAACGGCTTGTCCAACTAATGTCGGTACAGGTTTACGAGCATCTGTAATGTTACATTTACCAGCCTTGACTATATCTGGAAAAATTACACGCCTCATTCGTAGTATCATTCAGTTGGGCTACTCTGTGCGTGGATTATATGGTGAAGGTTCAGAAGCATTAGGAAATATATATCAAATTTCTAACCAACGTACCATGGGTACTAGTGAAAAAGATACAATAGAACAATTAACAAAGATTGTAGAAGGGATTATTGCAGAAGAGCGAAAATCTCGTCAGTTATTATTACATAATGATAAAGAAGGTTTAGAAGATGTGTTATGGCGCTCCTATGGAGTTCTACAGAATGCACGCCGTGTAAATGGTAAAGAGGCTTTAACAAAGCTTAGTGATATCCAGTTAGGCGTTGACTTAAATATTTTACCTCAATGGGGTAAGGATTCCTTTAATGAGCTGATTGCTATAACTAGACCTAATTTCCTTTCAAAGTATGCAGGAAATGATAATCTAACAGATATCGAGCGTGATAGCTATCGGGCAAAGATAATCCGTCAAAAGCTTTCACATTAATAGCTATTCCAATGGTATAGCCTACCATTGTTTACATATATTTGAAGAGAAATAATTACAATTTACATAGATAGATGAGGTGATAGTATGATGCAACGATTTACAGATGATGCACAGCGTGTTCTTTCCTTTGCTCAAGAAGCCGCATTGAAGTTGGGACATGACTATGTAGGCACTGAACATGTACTCATCGGCCTGACAAAGGTTAAAAATGGTGTTGCTGCTAAGGCCTTAGAAGAGCTTAATATTGTTACAGAAGATATTTTTGAAGCTGTAGAAGAGCAAGTGGGCCGCGGTAATAAAAAAGCAACATCTATATATATGACGCCACGTGTTAAGAATGTACTTGAGTTAGCTGTTCAAGTAGCTAATCGCATGAATCATAATTACGTTGGTACTGAGCATATTCTACTTGGTTTACTCAGCGACGGCGGTGGTGTTGCAGTTGGAATTTTACGGGCTATGAATATTCGTACCGACGATATAGTTGAAGCGATTCGTCATATTCTTGGCTCTAGTTCTAATGGTAATCATAGTGGTCAAGAAGGAGCGAATAACAATGGCGACTTAGGTGAATTAACTGATTTCGCTACAGACTTAAATGAGTCTGCAAAACAAGGTAAAATTGATCCTGTTATTGGTCGCGATACTGAAATTCAACGAGTTATTCAAATACTTAGTCGTAGAACTAAAAATAATCCCGTTCTCATTGGTGAACCTGGTGTAGGTAAGACGGCCATTGCTGAAGGCTTGGCGCAACGTATCGTCAACGGTAATGTGCCAGAAATTTTGCGTAATAAACGCATTATCTCCCTTAGCATTAGCTCTATGTTAGCTGGTGCAAAATACCGTGGCGAATTTGAAGAGCGTTTAAAAAAAGCGATTGATGAAGTTCAACAACATAAGGATATGATTATCTTCATTGATGAAATTCACACATTAGTTGGAGCAGGTGCCACTGAAGGCGCTATGGATGCGGCAAATATCTTGAAACCAGCTTTGGCACGCGGTGAATTCCAAGTTATTGGCGCTACGACACTTGATGAATATAAAAAGCATATTGAAAAAGATGCTGCCTTAGAGCGTCGTTTCCAACCTGTTCAAGTAGGGGAACCTAATGAAGAGGATGCTCTTGAAATCTTGAGAGGCTTACGAGATCGTTATGAGGCCTTCCATAAGGCTAAAATTACAGATGAAGCATTAAAAGCTGCTGTTACTTTATCTAGTAGATATATTACAGATCGATTTTTGCCGGATAAAGCTATCGATGTGGTTGATGAGGCTGCATCTAAGGTTCGTATGAAGGTATTTTCGGCAGCACCAGATGTTAAAGCTTTAGAAGACAGACTCAATACGGTTAAGAAGGAAAAAGAAGCGGCTGTCACATCACAAGATTTTGAAAAGGCCGCTAAACTTCGTGATGAAGAGCAAGCTCTAGTTAAAGAAATTGATGATAAAAAATCTGTTGCTAAAGAAGAAAGTGATCAAAAACTAATTGTTACAGAGGAAGATATCGCTGCCGTTGTAGCTCAGTGGACTGGTATTCCTGTAACTAAAATCGCAGAAGAAGAATCAGAAACCTTGCTTCATTTAGAAGATGAATTACATAAACGTGTCATCGGTCAAGATGATGCTGTTACAGCTGTAGCAAAAGCTGTGCGCCGTGCAAGGGCTGGATTAAAGGATCCAAAACGTCCAATTGGTTCCTTCTTGTTCCTTGGACCAACAGGAGTTGGTAAAACTGAGCTAGCAAGAGCACTTGCATCCTCCTTGTTCGGCGATGAATCTGCTATGATTCGACTTGATATGTCTGAATATATGGAAAAACATACTGTTTCTCGTTTAGTTGGAGCACCTCCAGGATATGTAGGCTATGAAGAGGGAGGCCAATTGACTGATGCAGTTCGACGTAAACCATATAGCGTTATTTTACTTGACGAAGTAGAAAAGGCTCATGCAGATTTCTTTAATATCCTATTACAAGTTCTTGATGATGGCCGCCTTACAGATAGTCAGGGGAGAACCGTAGACTTTAGAAATACGGTTATCATCATGACTAGTAACTTAGGTGCTAAAGCATTACATAAGAACTCTACAGAATTAGGTTTCTTAGCACCAAAAAAAGCAGAATCTCATTCTAATGATTCTAAAACCAAAGATTTTAAAGAGGCTAAGAAATCTGTTCTGGATGCTGTAAAACGTCATTTCAGACCAGAGTTCTTAAATCGTATTGATGAGATGATTGTGTTCCATCCATTAACTGAAGAGGACTTAACAAAAATTGTAACAATTATAATGAGTGATGTAACAAAGCGTCTTGAAGAACGTGATTTACATTTAGAAATTACACCTGAGGCTATGAAATTGCTCGTTAAAGAAGGTTCCGATTTTACTATGGGTGCTCGGCCTTTGAAACGCGCTATTCAACGATTAATTGAGGACCCTGTATCCGATCTTATTTTGAAAGGAGAGGCGATAGCAGGAAAAACTATTAAAGCTAATGCAAAGGATAATGATATTGTTGTAACGATTTAATATAAATACAAAATTAATAGTTAATGACTACCTTTCATATAAATTATATGGCTTAAATGGTATACTATAGAATAATGATAGTAACCATGTAGTAAAATTATGCATAAAAGGTCATGAATGGTTATCATTCATGGCCTTTTTTATCTTTTATAAAAGTTTTGAGGTATTATGGCAAAAGCAAAATCAGTATTCTTCTGTCAAAATTGTGGAGCGGAGTCTTCTAAGTGGATGGGGCGTTGTCCACAATGTGGTGAATGGAATACATTAGTTGAAGAGATTATTAAAGAAACTAAACATAGCCGCACACCTTCACGAGGTGTGGGAAGTCAAACAACAAAACCAACAGCTTTACCAGATATTGAAATTTCATCTATCGCTCGTGTCTCTACAACCTTTGGTGAAATCGACCGTGTATTAGGTGGTGGGATTGTTCCTGGGGCCCTTATGCTCTTAGGTGGTGATCCTGGTATAGGCAAGTCTACACTACTTCTTCAAGTATCTCAAAAGGTGGCTGATACGGTAGGTACTGTACTATATGCATCTGGAGAAGAGTCTCAGTTACAGCTTAAGCTTCGGGCAGAACGACTTCATATCAATAGTGGGCGACTACAAGTTGTTGCTGATACAGATTTAGATCATATCTTAGAGCAAGCTGATGCAATGACGCCTTCTTTGTTAGTTATCGACTCTATTCAAACCATGTATACCGGAGATATCGATGCTGCTCCAGGTAGTGTTAGCCAAGTGCGAGAATGTACATCGCGTCTCCTTCGCTTCTGTAAAGAACGAAATATTCCAACGGTCATCATTGGACATGTTACTAAGGAAGGTAATATTGCTGGTCCACGTATGTTAGAACATATGGTGGATGTGGTACTTTATTTTGAAGGTGAAAGGTCTTACCAATTTCGTATTTTGCGCTCCATTAAGAATCGTTTTGGATCCACATCTGAAACAGGTATCTTTGCCATGGTTGAGGAAGGTCTACAAGAGCTTTCTAATCCTTCCGCTTCGTTGTTGGCAGAACGATCGGATGAGGAAAGTGGCAGTGCTGTTATGATTTACCTTGAAGGGGTTCGTCCTATTCTTGTAGAGGTGCAAAGCCTTGTTGTTACAACTGCTTTTGGCATGCCACGACGGACTGCCATAGGGTATGATTTAAATCGTCTAATTGTGCTATTGGCAGTACTAGAAAAACGCTGTGGTTTTACATTAGGTAATAAGGACGTGTACGTTAACGTTATTGGTGGTCTCAAGGTGAACGAACCAGCTTGTGACTTGTCCATGGCTGTTGCTATCGTATCTAATTTAAAAAATCGCATCGTTCCTACTGATATGGTCATCTTAGGTGAGGTTGGGTTAACTGGTAATGTTCGTAGCATTCCACGTATTGAACAGCGTATTAATGAAGCTAAAAAATTAGGCTTTACAAAGTTTATTATTCCTGAAGGCAATTATAAGCAGATCAAGGATAATGATAGCTCTATCAAGATTAGAGGCGTTAAATCTATTCAAGAGGTAATGCAACTGGTATTTTCTTAATTAGGAGGTGATTTGATGATTTATCGGATATTGCGCTATGTAATAGCCATTCTTGTGGGCACAGCGGCCTATGTTGGAATGGATAGCTTAGCACCTATTATCGACCCATATTTGGTCTCTCAATTCGAGTCCTTTGGGGATATGTCATTGACCATTGCACGTATTTCAGTATTAATTCTTGGTACTTTAATTGGCGTTATTATTGGTTATTTAATTTCTTCATTCATTTTAAAACAAGGTTTAGTGATTGCTAAACGATTAGAACGTATTCTCACTCATATTCCAAATCAAGAATTGATTGCAGGCACCATCGGTTTATTATTCGGTCTTATTATTGCAAATTTAATTGGTGTTGCATTCAATCAAGTACCTATTATAGGACCTTACATTCCTATTATTTTAAGTGCTATCTTTGGATATAGTGGCCTTAAAATCATGGCTCGTAAGGGCCCTGAAATGTACAATAATTATGTACAACAATGGGGCGGAGATGGAAGTAAAAAAACTAGTCGTTTTAAAATGTTCTCCACTCATAAATCTGATAAAGCCTCTAGTACGCCAAAATTATTAGATACATCTGTTATTATTGATGGACGTATTAAAGAGCTATGTAACACAGGCTTTATTGAAGGACCTCTCATGGTTCCACTCTTTGTGTTGAATGAGTTACAAATTATTTCTGATTCTGCAGATTCTACAAAGCGCAATCGTGGTCGTCGTGGTCTCGATATTTTGAAAGAGATGCAAGATGCCAACAAGGTAGCTATTGAAGTGGTGGAAGATGATTACGATGATCTTACAGAAGTTGATTCTAAATTGATGCGCCTCGCTTTAGATAAGCAATGGAAGTTGATGACTAATGATTTCAACTTAAATAAGGTAGCTCGTGTACAAGGTATTGAAGTACTCAATCTTAATGAGCTCGCTAATGTACTTAAACCAGCGCTTATTGCAGGTGAATGGATTCGCGTGCAAATTATGAAAGAAGGTAAGGAGGTACATCAAGGTGTTGCGTATCTAGACGATGGTACAATGATTGTTGTGGAAGATGGTAAACCTTATGTAGGTCAAACCGTAGAGGTTATGGTTACATCTATCTTACAAACCAGTGCTGGTCGCATGATCTTTGCTCGTGTAGATGGAGGACAAAATGGACAAGGTAATTAGTTGTATTGTTCTCGCTGCTGGTGCTGGGCGCCGCATGGGATATAAAGAAAACAAGATATTTATACCTTTAGGACGATTTTCTATTATTCAGCGTACACTACAAAATGTAGCAAAGGTTGAAGGTTTGAATGAGATTATTCTTGTTGTAGCCGATGGTGAACAAGAGTATATGATAAAACATATTCAAGAGTTGGATTTAACTGTTCCCGTACACATCGTACTGGGTGGAAAAGAACGGCAAGATTCTGTAGCCTGTGGTCTCAAGGCTGTATCAGAAGATACCAATATAGTTCTTGTTCATGATGGGGCGCGACCTTTGGCTTCTACTAAGATGTTTAGTGATGTAGCTGAGGCGGCTAATCTCTATGGTGCAGCTACTGTAGGTGTTCCGGCTACAGATACCATTAAACGGGTTGATACAGATCATAATGTTTTGGAAACATTACAGCGTAGTGAGTTATATCAAATTCAAACGCCACAAGGCTTTCAAAAAGACTTGTTTGTAGAGGCTCATCAAGCGGCTTATGAAACAAAGTATCTTGGCACAGATGATGTATCTTTAGTAGAGTACGTAGGAAAACCTGTACATATAGTTGAAGGAGACTATTGTAATATAAAGGTAACAACACCGAATGATATTGCAGTAGCTAAACGATATTTAGGAATTGAGGATACACGTATGCGCGTTGGATTTGGTTATGATATTCATCAATTAAAAGCAGGTCGACCTTGTATTCTTGGTGGTGTTCGTATTGAATCTGAACTCGGTCCTGATGGTCATTCCGATGCGGATGTTCTCATTCATGCATTGATGGATGCCATGCTAGGTGCTGCAGGTTTACGAGATATTGGATATTATTTCCCGCCTGAAGATGACCAGTATAAAGGGATTTCTAGTATGCTTTTACTAGAAAAGGTTAATTCCTTATTGAAAGAACGTGGGTTACAAGCCTATAATATAGATGTTATGGTTATTTCAGAGACACCTAAGTTAAAGCCACACATCGATACGATGAAGGCAAATTTACAATCTGTTTTAGAAATACCGTTAGAACGTATTAGTATTAAAGCGACAACAAATGAAATGCTTGGTGCCATTGGGCGCCGCGAAGGCATTGCTGCACAAGCTGTCGTTTCTGTATATGAAGGAGAGGTATAATCATGAGTTCCATGAAAGTTCGTTTTGCTCCAAGCCCTACGGGTCCATTCCACATTGGTGGCGCTCGTTCTGCTTTGTTTAACTGGCTATTAGCACGTAAAGAAAAAGGCACATTTGTATTGCGTATTGAAGATACAGATTTGGCTCGTTCTACCCGCGAAAGTGAAGAAAATATCAAAGCTTCCTTGCAATGGCTTGGCATGAACTGGGATGAAGGCATTGATGTAGGTGGCGATAATGGTCCTTACCGTCAAACAGAACGTCTTGACTTATATAAAGAAGTAACACAACGTTTGTTGGACGAAGGCAAAGCGTATGAATGCTATTGCACACCTGAAGAATTAGATGCTGTTCGCCAAGAACAAATGGATCGTGGTGAAACACCTAAATATAATGGCCATTGCCAACACTTAGATGAAGAAACAAAGGCTAAATATATTGCAGAAGGTCGTAAACCAACTATTCGCTTGCGCGTTCCTTTGAATAAAACATATGCTTTCGATGATATGGTACGTGGTCATGTATCCTTTGAATCCAATGGTGTAGGTGACTTTGTAATCGTAAAATCTGATGGTATTCCTGTATACAACTTTGCCGTAGTAATGGATGACCATATGATGGGTATTACTCACGTTATTCGTGCAGAAGAACATTTATCTAATACTCCACGTCAAATGGCTATTTATGAAGCACTAGGCTGGGAAATACCTAAGTTTGGTCACATTTCCTTGATTCTTGGCAAAGATTACAAAAAAATGTCCAAACGCCATGGTGCTACATCTGTTGAACAATACAAACAATTGGGCTATTTGCCAGAAGCACTTGTAAACTTCTTGGCGCTTCTTGGTTGGGCTCCAGAAGGGGAAGAAGAGTTCTTTACACAAGATGAATTGATTCAAGCCTTCTCCATGGATCGCGTTGCTAAGAACCCAGCTGTATTTGATATCGATAAATTAAACCACATCAATTTCCATTATATGAAAAACTTGAGCGATGAAGAGTTATTCCATCTATGCTTACCACATTTGAAAGAGGTTGGCTTAGCTCCAGATAGCTTGAATCAAGCAGATTTTGATCGGTTAACATTATTTTGTACTACATTCCGTGATCATATTAGTTATGGGGCTCAAATTAAAGAGTATGTAGATATATTTGATTATAATAAAATCCGTTTTGATTATAATCTATTGAATTCTACATTGGATTATGAATTGGATGAAATATTAAAAATGGATTCTACATCAATAGTTTTAGACTCTTTTTCTGACGAATTATATAAATTGAGTACAATAACTCCAGAATCTGTTAAAGGCGCTATAAAGTCTGTAGTTAAATCAACAGGTTTTAAAGGAAAACTAGTGTTTATGCCTATTCGAATTGTACTTACTGGTACTATGCATGGCCCAGATTTGAATAATATTATTACGTTATTAGGAAAAGAGGAATGTCTATATAGGATATCTTGTTATAAACAGTGGCAAGAATCAACTCAATTATCTCAAAATACTAAGGACGTATTATATTTATCAATAAATAAAAATAATTAGTTATATATTTAAATATATATTTTGTTGCTATGTAATTATCTAATCTAATATATTTAACTTTATAAGATTAGATAATTAAATTCATATCATTTTTTTAGTTTAAAATATGATGTGTATAGTAATATAATATCTTTGATATATTTGGTTATGTGTTGCATGGGGGATGCATAAATGTATCATTTGGGGGATAAAATTGCTTTAATTATATTTTTGATTTTTCTAATTATAATTATTGTGAATATAAAAGGGCGAGATATTAATTTAAAATTAGATTCTAAAAATGAACCTAATAATAAAGAAAAAGATAAAAATAGATATACATCACAAAAGTTAGAAAACAATCTACAGTATTACAGGGAAAATACTAAGATAGACAAAAAGAATTTAGAAAATAAATCACAGAATTATAAGGAAAGCACTAGGATACACAAAGAGTACAAAGAATCCATAAAAAAGAATAAAGAACTCATAAAGAAAAATAAAATGCTTTATAATACTATTCGAACTTTATGTTTAAATGATAATGATTTTATGGAATTAGATGCAATAGCAAGAATCGTTCAAAATAAGGAGGATCTTCAAACCATAAAGTGTGTTAATGACAGAAAAAGCGTTATTATCACTGATGTTGATGAGTGTTATAAACAACTGAAAATTGAAAATAAAGAACTAAAAAAGCTAGAACAGAAGTTAAGAACAGTTCGTAAATATGATGAATTACTTAAATACTTTGAATGTAATAGTAATTTTAATTCAAAAGAAAAACGATTAAGTTTTTATAATCAGAATGTAGATATTACTCTTAAAGATGGTAAAAAATTAGATTCTTATGATAAAATTAAAATTTGTGTTAGACAAGCCATTCTTCATAATTTAAGTAATGCAAAGAAGATTAGGATTCTTACTGATAAAAATAATTTTAAAGATAGTATAGGTGATAATTATATAGATGATCAATTTCCATTTCAAAACATAAAATCATCTTCTTATACTATAGACAAATATGATGATAGAGATGACTATGTACCTAATTGGTCTGATGATGAAGATTTAGATGATAATATGATACATTTTGATGCAGAATCTGAAGTTGGTGTTATGTATGATGATCGTTATGAGAATTATAATTCAGATTGCTCAAATAGAAACTATGAATACTATAAATCAGATGTCATAAATTTAAATTTACCAGACTTTATGAATTTTAGATATCCTAGATTAAATATTTTAGTTTATAATAATTCTCGCACCTATCAAGTTCCAAAGATTTTGGCATTTTTATCATTTCAATGGGTATTAAATAACTTAGACTTTATTAATGTTACTGAAGATAAGAGTTTTATCAATTATTTAAAAGGTCTTTCTGATTCCTGTGTAATTAATAAGGGATATGATTCAGGTTACTATCAAGGTATAGGAGAAAAAAAAGCCACATATTTTTGTCCGATAGGAATATCTTTTTGCAATAATATCGAATATTATGATTTTGAGAAAACTATTACTAAGAGTTTGGAAGAGGTATGTAATTTACTTGTAGAGCTAAATGATTTTCAATTAAGTGAAGAGGCTAGATGGGATGCTTTAAACAAAAAAAAGGCGCTTCTTTTTAATCGTATGTATGAAAATTTAAATTTAACAACAGAGACTCATAAAAAAACATCATCTGTAGGTTATAAATGCTCTAATATACTATATCAGAATGCTAAAGATTTCTTTTATCAACTTTATAGGAATAGTAGCATATTTACTGATATTAAATCATTAAATATAAAGGAATTTTATGAGTACAATGATATGTGTATGATTATATTTAATAATACATATATTAGTGATATGTTGGCGGCTGTTATTCTTTATAAAAAGGATTTGTCTATTAATTTTTGTTATTTAAGAAAATTAGATTTAGATGCTGCAGATGAATTTATGTATATTAATATTTGTAATCAGATTAATAGATCTGAAGGTTGGATTACATATGAAGTTTTTGATAAAGATGATTTACTTTATTTGATGGTTTTTGGGAATCCTATATATTATAATTTTAATGAGAAACTAGAAAAAAATTTGCCAGTTGAGATAGCAAATGAATTTAAAAAGTTCTATACTGAAAGAACTTCATATATAAGCGATTATATTTATTAAAGAGTACTTTTGTTGAATTTTCTTTTTTACCACGTTTAATAGTTTTCTATTGTAGCTGGTATTCTTGATAAGGGGATTAGTGGTTATGATAAAATAATTATTGATGACAGCTTACATTATGTATAAGTATTTAGTTTCGCTTTACTAGGTGGTATATTGATGGCTTAACTAATCTTTGTCGAGTTAAAAATAATTAACGCTATTTTTGTATGTATAATTTGATTTTTATAGTTGTCACTAGTAGATTTTTTGTAGTTATTATTTTTAATTTTATTATGTAAATTGGTTTCGGTTTATTTGATTTAATATATTTCTAGTTGGTACTAAGTTATATATAGTTCTAAGTACTTTCTTTAATACATTGGCTTAATTTACTTCTACACGAAAAATTTAAAAATAATTATCAAGGCTGTCATGAAAGAATCGGCTTTGAAAGGCTCTCACACCGATGGTGTGAGGGCTTTTATTGTATATAATGTACAGATTTGCTATAATTATCGGCGTCTTTTATTTTTATTTATTATGAAAGTGAGTGCTTTTATGAGTATTATTCGTTCTCTTAACCACTTATTCAATAGCTATCTTTCATGGATCGTGCTATTGATGGCAGTGTTAGCGTATTTATTACCGACTGTATTTTCTTGGATGACGCCGTACATTGCGTACATGCTTCAATTTGTTATGTTTGCCATGGGGTTAACATTAACAGCGCAAGTTTTCCTTGATGTATTTAAGCAACCAATGAAGGTTATTCTTGTATCTGTTATCCAATTCTTATGGATGCCATTGGCAGGTTTCTTAGTTGCTCTTATCTTTAATTTCCCTCCGGAAATTGGTATCGGCTTTATTTTGTTAGGTGCATGTCCTGGCGGTACAGCGTCTAATGTTATGACATTCCTTGCGAATGGTAATGTTCCTTTATCTGTATCTGCAACAACTGTTTCTACATTGTTGGCTCCGATTTTGACACCTTTATTCGTTGTACTCTATGCAGGTGCTACATCTTCCATTGAAATTCAATTTATGCCGATGTTTATTTCTATCGTAAAAATTGTATTGGTACCAATCATCTTGGGTATCGTATTGAATTACTTCATCGGTTCCAAAATCGAACCAGTTAAAGATGTATGCCCAACAATTGCGGCTATTGCAGTATTACTTATTTTGGCAGCTGTAACTGCAGTAAACCAAAAACAAATTGCTGAAACTGGTTTCATCATCTTCGTAGCTTGCTTGGTACAAAATGTGAGTGGTTACGTAGTAACTTACTTCATTTGTAAGGCTCTTAGCATCGATATTTCATCTCGTCGTGCCATGCAAATTGAAGTGGCAATGCAAAACTCTGCATTATCCGTATCTTTAGCACTTAAACACTTTACACCTCAAGCAGCAGTAGCGGGTGCAGTGTTCTCTATCATCCATAACTTTACAGGATCTATCTTTGCAGGTATTTGCCGTAAACATGATGATCAAGAAAAATTAGAAAATGCTTAATAGGTAATACTTCGTCCTCATCTTTCAAATTATATAGTCGAAATACGCATGTATCATAGGCTAGCAGGATATGTTGAAAGGTGAGGATTTTCTTGTTCTCATTGACATTCTATAGGATAATTGATACAATATTTATATATCTAAATATAGATTTAATAGTAAAAGCTGAGACTGAAAGAAGTACTCTACAACTAACTTTTTAGCGAGAACCGATGGTGGGAGGGTTCAAGGATAGGTAGACGAAATGCATTCACGAGCTGACACTCCGATTATAGGTAGGTTTGTCCGGTGACGCGCCGTTATGCGATGAGTGGGTACTACATTGGTACCTAACAGAGTGGAACCGCGGACCATCGTCTCTGTATGAGATGAGGGGTCTTTTTTATTTTATGAACATGGAGGCATCGGTAACGATGAGAGAAATTACAGTTTATAATACTATGACGCGCCAAAAAGAGGTGTTTAATCCTGTAACACCAGGTGAGGCAAAGATGTACGTATGTGGTGTTACACCATATAACCATCCTCATATTGGCAATGCACGTCCATTCGTAACATGGGACGTAATTCGTCGCTACATGAAACATGTAGGCTATAAAGTAACATATGTACAAAACTTTACTGATGTAGACGATAAGATCATCAATACATCTAATGGTGAAGGTGTATCTTGGGATACTATTGCAAACCGTTATATTGATAGCTATTTTGAAGTAATGGATGCACTTGGTGTACAACGTGCTGATATTTATCCTCGTGTTTCTACACATATCGAAGACATTATCGCTATGATTTCTACATTGATCGAAAAAGGCTATGCTTATGAACTCGATGGCGATGTATATTATAGCGTTGATAAATTTGAACATTATGGTGAGTTATCTGGCCGTACATTAGATGATATGGAAGCAGGTGCTCGTATCGAAGTTGATGGCCGTAAGAAAAACCCTATGGATTTTGCATTATGGAAAGCAGCAAAACCAGGCGAACCATATTGGGAAAGCCCTTGGGGTAATGGCCGTCCAGGTTGGCATATTGAATGTTCTGCCATGAGCCAAAAGTACTTAGGTACAGAATTTGACTTCCATGGTGGTGGTAGTGATTTGATCTTCCCACATCATGAAAATGAAATTGCTCAATCTGAAGGCTGCTCTGGTCAACATCCATCTGTACGCTATTGGTTACATAATGGTTTCATCACTATTAATTCTGAAAAAATGTCTAAATCATTGAATAACTTCTTCTTGGTAAAAGATATTTTAGAACAATATAGTCCAGATGCATTGCGCTACTTCTTGTTGAGCACACATTATCGCAGTCCTTTAGATTTCTCTGATGAACGTTTAGAAGAAGCAAATAAATCCTTAGAACGTTTAAGCACTGCTATTGAAAATCTATTGTACCTTGAAAAATGTGAACCAGGTCCTTGTGATGAGGCTCAACATTTATTAGAAAAAGCTAAAGAGTACGAAGAAGAATTCGAAGCAGCAATGAGTGATGATTTCAATACTGCTTTAGCTACATCTAGCATGTTTGGTCTTGCTAAAGAAATCAATATCTATTACCAAGCTGTGACAGGCCGTGAAGGCGTTGTTTGCCAAGAAGCAATTGCTGAAGTTAAACGTATTTTCAAGTTCATGACAGAGGTTATTGGTATTCTTGAAAAAGCATGGGAAGGCAACACAGGTGCCAATGCTGCTGAATATGAAGAATTAATGCAGGTTATCTTGTCTGTACGTCAAGCGTGTCGTGATCAAAAACAATGGGCACTAGCTGATTGTATCCGCGATCGTTTGGCTGAAATCGGTATTACTATTGAGGATTCTCCTCAAGGTGCACGGTGGAAAAAACGTGAAGTTTAAACAATTTCAATTCTTAAAGAATGAAGCGATAAAAAAGTTGACGGCTCTTGAACAAGAGCCGCTTCGTTTGCGTAAACGAACTATAGAGGAATGCCTTAGTACAGATGCAGTTATGCTTGCCTATATTGGTGATGCAGTATACTCCATGTATGTGCGTGAACGAGTGGTACAAATGAATATAACGAAGGTGCAAGTGTTGCATACAATTGTTACTGAGTTTATTTGCGCTAAGTCACAAGCGAAGGTATTGCTAGAAATAGAGAATACTTTTACAGAACAAGAACAAGCTATTGCACGACGTGCTAGAAATAGTAATGTAAATGTACCGAAAAGCAGTTCAGTTCAAGAATATCGTAGTAGTACCGCCTTTGAAGCAGTACTGGGATTTCTTTATGAAACGCGTCAAGATGAGCGATTACAAGATGTTATGAAGCAAGCCTTTTCAATAACTCTACGAGGTATGTAGTATGGATAATTATATTGTAGGTCGCAATGCAGTTAAAGAGGCCCTTAAAAGCGGCCGCTCTATTCAACGCATTTTGGTCAGTGAAGATAAGGTTAAAACTGGTCTAGCTGATATTGTTGGTCTTGCTAAATCTCAAGGTATTGAAGTGCGTCCAACGCCTATCAAACAAATGAATAAATATGATTTAGAGGTACCACATCAAGGTGTTATAGCTCTTGTTTCTGCCGTTCAATTTAAAGAACTAGGTGAAGTGCTACAAGAGACGAATCATGAAGTACCTTTGCTTATTTTAACAGATGGCGTTGAGGATCCTCATAACATGGGGGCTATCATCCGTACTGCTGAATGTGTAGGTGCTACAGCGGTACTTATTCCGAAGCGACATAATGCCCCTATTAATGCGACAGTGGCTAAAACATCAGCCGGTGCTATTGAACAAATTCCACTAGTGCAGGTTGGAAATGTAGCTCAAACCATTAAACAACTTCAAAAACAAGGATTTTGGGTTATGGGTGCTCATATGGAAGGGGATCGCACTTTATATGAGGCGGATATGACAATCCCTACTGTTATCGTCATTGGTAACGAAGGAAAGGGCATTAGCCGCGTTGTGAAAGACGCATGTGATTTCCTTGTTACCATTCCTATGTATGGAAATTTAAATTCTTTGAATGCATCTGTGGCGGCTGCAGTTCTTATGTATGAAGCTGTGCGTCAGCGCCAAGCGAAATAATTATGCTAAAAGATATCTTAATTGTAGACGGATATAATGTGATATTCGCCTGGACGCATCTAAAGAAACTCGCTCATGAATCATTAGAACATGCCCGTATGGAGCTTCGAGATAGATTGTTGAATTACGGAAAATTCAAGGGTTATGAAGTTATCCTTGTATTTGATGGTAAATATACAAAATCTGGCGGTTCTGTAGAGGCTATTACGAGTGGATTCCTCGAAGTGTATACTGAGGACGGGGAAACGGCGGATTCCTTTATTGAGCGAGAGGTGTTTTTGCGAAAAGGTAAATACACCAATGTATATGTTGTGACCTCTGATGGAGCTGAACAAAATCAAATTCTTGGATCTGGAGGCTTGCGCATTCCAGCTCGAGAATTACAAAATATGATTCGCATAGCTAAGGAAGAGGAACGACTACAATACGCTCATGAACATAGACGAGATCAATTTAGCTTGCGACGTAATGAAGTAGGAGGGTTATTATCTCCTGAAGTAGCTGAAAAGCTAGAGAAATTACGGCGTGGCCATTGATAGTTGAAAATCACATATAGTTCCAGTATAATGAATATATTGGTTTTTCTGCTCAATTGTAAGGAGGAGCATATGAACACAATTCATACACGCAAGCCCGATTACAATTTCAAAGAAATGACCGATGAGCAAGTTGTGGTCATAGCTCAAGAAGAGCAAAATGAGTTTGCAATCGATTATATTGTTAATAAATATAAAAACTTTGTTCGTGCAAAGGCGCGTTCTTACTTTTTGGTAGGCGCTGATCGTGAGGATATCATTCAAGAAGGGATGATTGGCCTATATAAGGCTACGCGAGATTTTAAACATGATAAATTGGCGTCCTTTAGAGCTTTTGCAGAGCTTTGTATAACTAGACAGATTATTACGGCTATTAAGTCGGCTACTAGACAAAAACATGCGCCTTTGAACTCTTATGTATCGTTAAATAAACCAGTATATACAGAGGAATCAGAGCGTACGTTGATCGAGATGCTATCCTCAGCAAAGGTTACTAATCCTGAGGATCTTATTATCAGCCAAGAGGAATTGGATGATATTGAGCGCAATATTGGTCATATTTTAAGTGAACTCGAGTGGGAGGTCTTGGAAGGATACCTAGATGGACGTTCTTACCAAGAAATGGCTGAGGTCACAGATCGCAGTGTCAAATCTATAGACAATGCGTTACAAAGGGTTAAACGTAAATTAGAGAAGTATTTAGAACATCGGGTTTTGGACTCTCCAAGAGCCACACAGGAAGGATGACAGTCGTGACAAATTTTTTAATGATTGTAGAAGTAATCGTATCTATTTTATTAATCGTAGTAGTTGTTGCACAGAATAGCAAAAACGCAGGCATGGGCGGTGCTGTATCTGGTGCGGCGGACTCTTCTTTTGGTGGTAAGCAACGCGGTTTAGACGCTTTCTTATCTAAATGTACGATTATATTGGGGATTATCTTTGCTGTGTTGAGCTTAGTGTTAGGGGCAATGATTAATCAATTCTAATGATGAAAGCCTGCTTTGCAGGCTTTTTCTTTTTATCAAATGAGGAGGTGAAAATTTGAAGAAGAAAGTATTAGACTTTTATAAATCTATACAACCACATGCATATCATATTGAAGATGCGGCCATGGATAACCACATCCGTGGTGGTAAAGATCTTGAGATGTTTATTCGTTCTGCAAAAATGCTTGCTCGAGAAGGGGTATTAATATCTTCACGACCTGATGTATATCAATATGCAGAGCAACAACATGAAGAATATGAAGGTATTTATAAGGGCTATCGTAAGTCTTTTGGCTTTGTCATTATGCCTGAAGATGAAGATATATATGTAGCAGAACAAAATAAAGGTACTGCCATGCATAATGACAAGGTTCGCGTTCGCGTCATACCTTCTAATTATACAAAGCATAAACGAGAAGGCATTATCGTTGATGTTATTGAACGAGCTAATGAAACTGTAGTGGGTACTTATGACCGACAACAACACTTTGGCTTTGTTATCCCTGATGATGAACGGATAGGGACTGATATCTTCGTAGATTTAAAAAATACATTAGATGCTCGTAGTGGTGCAAAGGTACTAGTCAAAATTATAAAATGGCCGGAAGGCGAGAAGAAGCCAGAAGGTATTATTACGGAAATTCTTGGCTATAAAGGCGATGTAGGCCTCGATATTAATTGCATCATGGCGAATCATAAGATTCCATTTAGTTTTCCAGACGATGTCATTAAAGCTAGCAAAAAATTTGATACCGTCATTCATGACGATCCTGCTCGTTGGGATCTTCGTGATATACAAATGGTTACCATTGATGGGGAAGATGCAAAGGATTTAGACGATGCTGTGAGTGGTCGTAAATTGCCAAATGGTAATTATGAATTAGGTGTACATATTGCAGATGTTAGTCATTATGTAACATCTGGGCAGCCTATTGATAATGAGGCTTATAAACGGGGAACATCTGTATATTTAGTTGACAGAGTAGTACCGATGCTACCTGAGGTTTTGTCTAATGGCATTTGTAGTTTAAATGCTCATGAAGATCGTTACGCTATGACGTGTATGATGGAAATTGATCATACTGGTAAGGTTGTAAATTATCGTATACGACCTTCTATTATTCACGTAGGTCGTCGTTGCAGCTATAAAGAGATCTATAAGGCCTTAGAGGAAAATATTATTCCTCATGACTTACATGACTTTATGCCGATGCTTCGTGAGTTAGCTGAAATCTCTAAAATTCTTAATACAATGCGTCGCCGTAGAGGTGCTTTAGACTTTGATTTCCCTGAGTATAAGGTATTACTTGATCATGATGGTACACCGTTGCGCATCGTAAAACGAGATCGTACCATGGCGGAACGACTTATTGAAGAATGTATGCTCATTGCCAATGAAACAGTGGCTACACATTTGGAGCATACACACCGTACATCGGTATATCGTATACATGAGAATCCTAGTGAGGAAAAACTAGATTTATTCCAAAAAGTTCTTAATTATTTAGGTCAAAACCTAGTTCTCAGTACTGATGGTGTAACACCACGAGATTTCCAAAAAATCTTAGATGTAGTAAAGGGTCAAGATATTGAGCAAGTGGCTCAAATTATGACCTTGCGTTCTATGCAACAGGCGAAATATAGCATCAACAATGTAGGGCATTTTGGCTTGGCATCTACATGCTATACGCATTTTACATCTCCAATTAGACGATATCCAGACTTAATGGTTCATCGCCTTTTAAAAGCTGATATGCATTGGAAAAATGGCTATTCTAAACGCGATGTGGACGAATCATTCTTAGCGGGAGCTGTTGAACATTCTTCTATGCAAGAACAAGTTGCTACAGAGGCTGAACGAGATACAGTAGATCTTAAAAAGACACAATATATGGTTCCATTTGTAGGGGAAGTCTTTGAAGGAACTATTTCTAGCATTACATCCTTTGGGATGTTTGTAGAATTAGAAAATGGTATCGATGGTCTCGTTCATATGAGCATGATGAATGATGATTACTATTTCTTTGATGAAGAACATTTTGTGCTTGTAGGTAAGAGAACAGGTAAAACCTATCACTTAGGTGAAAAGGTAACTGTTACATTAGCAAAAGCCGATGTAGAAAAGAAACAGATCGACTTTGTACTAGGTGAAGTTAATAATCTAATGGCTATACAAGAACAATTGCGAAGTGGTTCTGACTATGCAAGTAGTCGCGATGGTTTTGATGGTGGCAAAGGTCGTAAATCTTCGGGCAAAGGTCGTAAATCTTCGGGCAAATCTAGTAAAAAATCTTCCCGACGTGATAGCAGTAAATCTGGCCATTCTAGATATGATACTTTCAGTAAAAAATCTAACAAAGGTAAATCAAGTCGTAAGAAGTCTAATAAAACGACTAAGCGCAATCAATCTAAGAAATCTAAAAGTAAACGTAAACGATAGAGGTATATATGGCAAAACAATCTAGTCCATCTCTTATTGCTGATAATCGTAAGGCCCGTCATGATTTTAATATTCATGAAACCTATGAAGCTGGTATTGCGTTGACAGGTACTGAAATTAAATCCATACGTCAAGGCAAATTGAACCTAAAGGATAGCTTTTGTCGCATTGATAAAGGTGAACTCTTGTTGTATGGTGTTCATATCAGCCCATACGAACAAGGTAATCGTTTTAATCATGAACCTGAACGGACCCGTAAATTATTGATGCATAAATCTGAAATCAATAAATTGCATGCTCAAGTTAAAGAAAAGGGGTTCTCTTTAGTGCCGCTCAATTTCCATTTTAGCCATGGTTATGTAAAGGTAACTGTAGGCCTTGTAACTGGTAAAAAGTTATATGATAAGCGTCAAGATATGGCAGAGCGCGATGCTAAGCGAGATATTGCTAAGAGACTTAAAGAACAACAAAAATATTAAAATAAAAAGATCGAGTCATAATGGCTCGATTTTTTTGTGATATTTGTTAATTTATCTTGTGTTTTTAGTTGATAAATATGTATATTGAAATTATAATGTAAACAAAGAGTGGTGTTTGTGGTTGACATTTTCTAAGTAGAGGAGAAACATCATGAATCAGAATATTCGGTACATTACAGAGGTTGCTATTTTAACGGCCATGATTACTGTATTAGGTGCTATTAAAATACCTAATGTCATTCCAGGTATAGAGTTTCAACTGTCAGCTCCATTGGCGGTAGCCATATGTGCCGTATTCGGATTTAAGAAATATATTATTAGCGGATGTCTATCTAGTTTAATCGGTTTAGCACTAGGTACACAAACTATTTTGAATGTTATGATTGCTATGCAATTTAGACTTATCGTAGGGTTAATCCTTTGGATGTGCCACAATCATATGATAGGTATTATGATTTCTGGCCCGATTGCATCTGCATTAGCGCGATTGACCTTGTCTGTATATATCGGTAAGGCTGCATTACCTATGGTTGCATTAGCAGTGCCTGGCATGATTTTCACGGTTATTATGGCACCAGTATTTGTGAAAGTATTCCGTAAAATTCATAGCCAAGTACCTCAAAATGATCTTGTTAAAGGGAAGGTGTCATAATGGCTGAATTATATAGTGTACGCATGCGTGCAGCACAAGGTGGTCCCCATGAAAAAGGGGGCCACCATATTTCTGGGGCAGAACGTATTGTAAAATTAGACGAAGTTGGTAGTATAGCACAATCTTTAGCTGAACGCGCACTGCATCACAGTAAAGGAACAGCTGATTTTATCAATATTACTGTAGATTTAATCCCACCAGAGAAGATTAGATATATTGACTGTCTAAAGGTAGAGGAACATAAAACTAGTAGTATTTCTGAATCCCATCAATTAGCGACTGAACTATTAGATGGTCCTGTTATTAATAAGACGGCTGTTCACAAAGCTATTTCTATGTTAAAAAGTTTAGATAGATCCATGCGCGGCGCTATGTTAGTAGATGCTATTACTGGTGTGCGTTTAGATACAGGCAATCGTGGGGTGCGTGTGAGTCACATGGACTCCTTTGACTCTCATGCATTAGGCGATAATGAACATATGAGAGAGGCTTTAGTATTGGCCTCTAAGGTTCAATCCGCAGATGGTATTGTTGGTGAATTATGCTGGTCTGATGATCCAGATTATACAGTAGGCTATGTTGCTTGTAATGGCGTATACCATCGACTTCCTAATATGAAAGAATTAGGGTCTAATATAGGGGGACGCGTTTTCTTTATTCAATCTGATATAGATAGTGAAAGTGTAATTACGTATCTGGAGAGTGCTCCAGTACTTGTTCAACGGAGATAGAATGTACGAATATTTTAAAGGACAATTAGATGCTAAGGTACAGAATCATAATCTACGAACCTTAAAAGAATACTGCCCTATTGATGCAGTGCGAGTAAAACGAGATGATAAAGAATATTTGATGATGGCTTCAAATAATTATTTGGGCTTAACTTTTGATACTCGTGTCATAGAAGGGGCTCTGAAAGGGACTCAACAATATGGAACAGGATCTGGTGGATCGCGCCTTGTATCTGGTACGTTTCCATTATTTACAGAGCTCGAAAGGTCATTGGCTAAATTTAAGAATACTGAAAAAGCCCTTGTATTTAATACTGGTTATATGGCCAATGTAGGAACTATTTCTGCTATAGCTGATAAGAATACTATCATTTTTAGCGATGCTTTAAATCACGCTAGTATTATTGATGGTTGTAGATTGAGTAGAGGTTCTGTAAAGGCTTATAGTCATTGTGATGTAGATGAACTAAAGTATTTATTAAAGCAAGTAGATCGTAATGCACGAAAGCTAATTGTCACAGATGGTGTATTTAGTATGGATGGGGATATTGCACCACTTGATAAATTATATGAATTAACCCGTGACTACAATGCATTGCTCATGGTTGACGATGCCCATGCAACTGGAACTATTGGTAATGGTCATGGTACAGCGGCCTATTTTGGACTTGAAAAAGAAGTAGACATACAACTTGGTACATTGAGTAAATCTTTAGGCTCTGTTGGTGGCTATGTAGCTGCAAATAGCACTATCATAGATTATCTCGTTAATACGAGTCGTAGTTTTATATTCTCTACCGCATTATCTCCTGCTGATATAGGGGCCGCCTTAGCTGCACTACATGTTCTTGAATCAGATGTATCTGTTTTACGGCGATTACATGAAAATGTAAACTATATGGCAGACCAATTGATTTCCATAGGAATTGATGCTACCAATGAAACACCAATTTTTCCAATCCTTATTGGACGTAACGAGGATACATTAGCCGTTTCGAACTATTTGTATGAGGCTGGAATCATTGGAACTGCTATTCGTCCACCTACAGTACCTATTGGTGAAAGTAGAATACGATTGACCGTTACAGCTGCACATAATAAAGAACAAATAGATTATGTATGTCATATATTGCATAAAGCGATGCAGACAGTAAAGTAAATAAGAGTGTTGGACTAGTAAAGTTTTGGTTGAATTGACAGCACTAGTAAATAGGCTTATAATTATGAGACCGACGCACGGGGATGTAAAGGTTTCGACAGGGGTGCGTGTGGTATAGATAGCGAGTCGGCGTTCCATGAGGCCGTTAAACGGTGGGAAAACATTTAAACGCAGAAGAAAATTTTGCATTAGCTGCATAAGCTACGTCCCTCATACTTGTGCCTACCAAGTGTGAATGGACGTCAAATCGTAGGCTGGCTTAATTCAGTTGTTCATATGAATTAGGCGAGACAACATGAACTGGGGTTGTGTAGCTTGTCTGTGAGCGGTAGCAACCTGAGATCTCAATCATAGACTGTGCTCGGAGAAGTCTATATGGCAACACTTTTGGACAGGGGTTCGACTCCCCTCATCTCCACCAATATTTAAGCTAAAGCTAGAAGATACGTAAATACTGTACAAATGCAGTAGTTACCTAATCTTCTAGCTTTTTTTAGTGTTCCTATATGACTGCTTAAATACGTATTTGTTCGCTTGAAATTTCACCATGATTTCACCACGGAGCACAGATATTTAATTAGAAAATGTGTACACAAAGAATCTAAAATGTCAATAATTTTTATCGTTTTGATTGTGCACAATGAATATGAATTTAATCAGATTTTATCTATGTTTTATAAAGGTGGAAGGGTATCGAAAAAATTGACTTTGTCTATAGAATCCTGTAAAATATATAAAGAAATATATGTAATTATGACACATAGATGATTAGTTTCGTGTAAAGGAGTACAGATAATGAAGTTCCGTTATTCCCGTATGTTAGCGGCTCTCGTTGTATCCGCTGTAATGGTTGCTGGTTGTGGCAGTAATCAACAGCAAGCAGGCGATGTGAGTGTCAATGCATACAAAATTACTGCAAGTGATGCACAGGTAAACCAAACCTATGCTGGTACAGTAGTTGCAGAAAACTCTGTAGCTGTACATGCTCGTGTAAGTGGTTACGTAGTTGAAAAATATGTTAAAGGCGGGGAGCAAGTTGTAGCTGGTCAGCCATTATATCGTATCGATTCTCGTCAATACGAAGCTACTCTTGCCAATGCAGAAGCACAAGCTGCTCAAGCTAATGCAAACTATAAAAATGCTGAAGTAGACCTTAATCGTTATGAAACATTAGCTCAACAAGATGCTATTGCGCAACAACGTGTAGATACACAACGTAGCACTGCAGAACAAGCTAAGGCAGCTTATGAAGCATACGAAGCATCCGTAAAAATTGCTCAAGATAACTTAGGCGATACAATGGTATATGCACCGTATTCTGGTACATTACGTATGGATGATATCGATATGGGTACATTTGTACAAGCAGGTTCTACAACATTAGTAACCATTGATTCTATCGATCCTATCTTTGTTGAATTTAGTATGACAGAGCAAGAATATCTTGACTTCATGAAAAATCCAACTGGCGATGATTCCAATGGTCCAAATATTCAATTAAAACTTGCTGATGGCGAAACGTATAATCAACCTGGTTCTATTGTTCAAGCAGCAAAAAGTCTTGATCAATCAACAGGTAAGCTCGTGTTAAAAGCGTCCTTCCCAAATCCTGATCATTTGTTATTGCCAAATATGTTTGCCACAGTAATCTCACCTGGTCAAAAACTTAAAAATGCTATCCTTGTTCCTAGTCGCGCTATTCTTCAAATTATGGATAAAAACTTTATCTTTGTTGTAAATGCTGATGGTGTAGTAGAACAAAAAAGTGTTGAAGTTGGCGGTACAAGTGGTAGCGATACAATTATCAAAGCTGGTTTAGCACCTGGAGACACAATCATCGTTGATGGTTTGACTAAGGTTAAAAACGGTGCGAAAGTTAATGCTAAATTGCTTTCAAAAGAACAATTAAAAGCTACAAAATAGAAGGGGGCTAGATCGTGTCGAAATTCTTTATTAATCGACCTATCTTTGCCATCGTAATAGCCATCGTTATTACTTTGGTAGGTCTCATTTCTATGATGAGCCTTCCGATAGCTCGATATCCTCAAATTTCTCCACCTACAGTTCGTGTAAATACTGCCTATACTGGTGCAACGGCTCAAGTTGTAAATGATACCGTGGCTAGTGTTATTGAAACACAAATTGTAGGCGTACAAGATATGGACTATATGACATCTAGTAGCTCTAGTAACGGTAGCTACTCTTTGACTGTTCAGTTCAATCAAGGTACAGATGCCGATATGGATACGGTTAATACTCAAAACCGTGTTCAAGCAGCACTTGCACAGTTGCCTGCAGAGGTACAAGCAGTTGGTGTTACAACTACTAAATCCTCTGGTGATATGGCCTTGATTTTCTCTTTGAACTCCCCAAACGGTACATATGACTCCACATTCTTAAAAAACTATGGTACTAACTATATGATGGATGCCATCAAAGCTATTAAGGGTGTCGGTTCTGTACAAGAGTTCGGTTCTGATTATGCTATGCGCATTTGGTTAGATCCAGCGAAGATGCAAAATCTTGGTGTTACTATTTCTGAAGTAACCGCAGCTATTAAGGGACAAAACTTACAGGCTGCAGCAGGTACAGTTGGTCAAAATCCTACTAATGGGGAACAAGCATTTCAATACCCTATCAAAATTGAAGGTCGTCTTGTGACACCTGAACAATTTGGTAACATCGCTATTAAAAGCTCTAATGGTAAGGTATTGCATCTAAAAGATGTTGCTCGCATTCAAATTGGTGCTAAAGGATATGACTTTATTGCTAAGTCCGCGCATAAAGAGGTAGCAGGTTTTGCTATTTCCTTACAAAATGATGCGAATGCATTAGAAACTATTGCGAATGTTAAGAAGGTATTAGATGAACAATCTAAATCTTTCCCACCAGATATGCAATATAACGTAGTTGTAGATAATACTAAATTCGTAAGTGCTTCCATTAATGAGGTAGAGCATACATTTGTAGAAGCATTATTACTCGTTCTCATCGTAGTATATGTGTTCCTACAATCTTGGCGCTCTACAATTATCCCGATGATTGCTGTGCCAGTATCTTTACTTGGTACATTTGGGGCTTTCGTATTATTAGACTTCTCCATCAATACATTAACTCTATTTGCCATGGTATTGGCTATCGGCCTCGTTGTTGACGATGCTATCGTAGTAGTAGAAGCGGTAGAGTACGAATTACAATATAATGGCTTGTCTCCTAAAGACGCTGCTATTAAAGCGATGGAAAATGTACAAGGCCCTGTAATTGGTATCGCCTTTGTATTGGTAGCGGTATTCGTACCAGTTGCCTTCATGGGTGGTATGACAGGTATCCTTTATAAACAGTTTGCCTTAACAATCGCTGTATCTGTTGTTATTTCTGCGATTGTCGCCCTTGTTTTGACACCGGCATTATGTGCTACGATGTTGAAGCCTCACAAACCAAAAGAACGTGAAGACTGGGTACATCGTCAGTTAAATAAATTTAATGCAGCTTTAGAGCGTTTTAGTAATTGGTATGGTATCCAATTGGCTCGTTTAAGCCATCGTTTGAGCTTAACTGTTATTGCATTGTTAATCTTTGCTGGTGGTACAGGTTTAGTATTCCACTTCTTACCAACATCCTTTGTACCTGCAGAGGATAGCGGTTACTACATGATTGCTGTTAATGAGCCACCTGGTGCTACATCTGAACGTACCATGGCAACCCTTGAAAAAATTGCCTCTTTCTTAGAAGGAAAAAATGATCCTGAAAAGCCTAAAGATGAGCAATTATTCCAAGAGGTATTTACTGTAGCAGGCTTTGACCTCTTAGGTGGTGGTCAAAAATCTAGTGCAGGTGTAATCTTTGCTACTATGTCTGACTGGAAGTATCGTACAACACAAGCTACATCTATCAACGCCATGATTGGTCAAACATTTGGCTTTGCCGCACAAGGTGTACCAGAAGCAACAGTTGTTGCATTGAATCCACCATCTATTCCAGGTCTTGGTACTACTGGTGGCTTTAGCATGTACCTTATTAACAAAGCTGGTGACAGCCCTCAAGTTATGGCGGAACGTGCTAATGAATTTATTGCAGAAGCTCGTAAGAGTCCAGCAATTCAATCTATTTATACTACCTTTGATACATCTACACCATCCTTACAGTTTGATGTAAACCGTGAAAAGGCGGCTCAAGATGGGGTAGCATTAGCTGATATCTTTACTACATTACAAGGTTTCTATGGTAGTATTCAAGTTAATGACTTCACTACATATGGTAAAAACTATAAAGTAGTGGTTCAAGCTGAGGATGCATACCGTCAAAATGCTGATCAGCTTAATATGTTGGCTGTTCGTAATAGCAAGGGCCTCATGGTTCCAGTTTCCAACTATATTACGAAGGAACAAACTGGTACACCATCTAGTATTACTCGTTTTGATAATGCCATGGCTGTACAAATCGGTGGTTCCCAAGCCAATGGTTACTCCTCTGGTGATGCTATAAACGCATTGAAAGAGGCAGCAGCTAAAACATTACCAGCAGGTTATACATATGACTGGGCAGGCCAATCTCGTGAAGAATTGAAAGCTGGTTCTCAAACTATGTTAATCCTTGGTTTAGGTCTAGTATTCGTATTCTTGATCTTGGCTGCTTTATATGAATCCTGGAAGGTTCCATTTGCCGTATTGTTCTCTGTACCATCTGGTATGATTGGTGCTTCTCTAGTACCATTCTTGTTGAACTTCACAGGCAGATATTCTTTAGCAAATGATATTTACATGCAGATCGGTCTCTTAACCTTGGTTGGGTTGGCCGCAAAAAATGCGATCTTGATCATCGAGTATGCAAAGATTCGTGTTGACGAGCGTGGTATGAACGTTGTTGATGCCGCTATCGAAGCTGCAAAAATTCGTTTGCGTCCAATCTTGATGACATCCTTTGCGTTTATCCTTGGGGTATTACCACTAGCAGTATCTACTGGTGCTGGTTCTGGTGCTCGTACATCCATGGGTATTACAGTAGTAGCAGGGATGACCACAGCTACATTGTTTGGTATCTTTATCATTCCAATGTTGTTCATCATCATTGAAACACTTGGACCTGGTTTATTGACAAACCGCAAAAAAAATCACGACTAATCATCTACATTAAATAAATTTGTAGAATGACAAAAACACGTCACTACTTAGTAGTGGCGTGTTTTTTTGTATAATTTATGATATAATAATATAGTTAAAAATCGGATTGACGTAAGTCGATATTAAGTGTGAAATTAATATAAAAGAGGTATATTATGAGTGACGTAAAAACATATGTAGCAGGTCATAAAAGCCCTGATACAGATTCCATTTGTTCTGCTATTTCCTTTGCTAATTTGTTAACTCAAATGGGCACACCAGCAACTCCAGTATGTGCAGGTGAAGCAAATAAAGAAACAACATATATTTTGAATCATTTTGGTTTTGAACACCCACAAATCGTTAAAAACTGGGAAGAGTTTGCTCCAGAAGGTGGCAACTTATATTTAACAGACCACAACGAATCTAAACAAATCATCGATGGTTACAAATCTATGAATATGTGTGGTGTTGTGGATCATCACCGCATTGGTGATTTCGAAACTGATGGTCCTGTATTCATGCGTTTAGAACCAGTAGGTTGCTCCAATACAATTATTACTAAATTGTACATGGAAAATAATCAAGAAATTCCTAAAGGTATTGCTGGCTTGATGTTGTCTGCTATCATTTCTGATACTGTATTATTCCGTTCTCCAACATGTACAGAAACAGATAAAGAAATGGCACATAAATTGGCTGAAATCGCTGGCGTTGACATCGAGTCTTATGGTCTTGATATGTTAAAAGCTGGTGCTGATATTTCTGATTTGACTAACGATGATATCGTTCGTACAGATATGAAAGAATTCTCCGAAGCAGGTAAAACGATTTCTATCGGTCAAATTTCCGTTATGGATACAACAGATGTATTGGCTAAACAAGCTGAACTTGTTGCTGCACTAGAGGCTCTTCGTACTGCGAATAACTACGATGCATCTTACATCATGATTACAAATATTCTTGATGAAAGTACTACATTGTTATTCAGCGGTGATGTAGAAGCTGTAGTAACAAAAGCATTTGAAAAAGAAGTTAAAGACAATGGCGTATTCTTGCCAAATACTATGTCTCGTAAAAAACAAATCGTACCACCAATTCTTGGTGCTATGAAATAGTATAGTAGTATACAAAGGGAAAAGAACGTTGCTTGCAACGTTCTTCTTCTCTATTTATATGATTATCAAACTATAGTATATGTAAGGGCGATAGGGGTGTTCCGATGAATTCATTATTAACAGGTTTAAATAAAGAGCAACAACAAGCCGTTCAACATACGGAAGGCCCTTTATTGATTTTAGCCGGTGCAGGATCTGGTAAAACAAAGGTTTTAACTGTTCGTATTGCACATTTATTGGCTCAAGGTGTTAATCCTTATGAAATCTTAGCTATTACTTTCACCAATAAAGCGGCAAAAGAAATGAAAAGTCGTGTAGAAGGTTTAGTAGGTGATGTAGCTAATCGAATTTGGCTCAGCACATTCCATAGCTTCTGTGCGAAATTTTTGCGTTTTGAATTAGATAACTTCTTAGGTTATAACAGTAACTTTACAATCTACGATACATCTGACTCGCAAGCTGTTATTAAGGCTGCTTTAAAAGCATTAAACCTCGACGATAAATACTATCCTGTAGGTGCTATGATTGGTGCCATATCTGATGCAAAAAATAAATTGTTATTTGCCTCAGATTTTAGAAAGCAAGCGAGAGACTTTTACCAACAAAAGGTTGCTGATGTATATGAGTATTATGAACGGGAATTGCGTAAGAATAATGCTCTAGATTTTGATGATCTTTTATTGGTAGCCGTTAAATTATTGCAGTCCAATGAGGCTGTGTTAGATAAATATAGCAAGCGTTTTCGTTATGTTATGATCGACGAATATCAAGATACGAACCATGCTCAATATTTATTGGCTAAATTATTAGCCTCTCATTGGAAAAATATTGCCGTTGTAGGTGATGCTGATCAAAGTATCTACGCATGGCGTGGCGCAGATATTCAAAATATTTTGGACTTTGAAAAGGATTATCCAAACTGCACATCTATCAAGTTGGAACAAAACTACCGTTCTACAAAGATTATTCTTGATGCAGCCAATGCAGTAATTGAAAATAACGAAGGTCGTCCTAAGAAAAATTTATGGACAGATAAGACAGAAGGGGCTAAAATTCAACATTTTACGGCTCAGTCTGAACATGAAGAAGCTGCTTTCATCGGCGATACCATCGCTAAAAAGCACGATATTCATGGTGTACCTTATGGTGATATGGCTATTTTGTACCGTACAAATGCTCAATCTCGTGTACTTGAAGAAGCACTGATTAAGAGAGCATTGCCCTATACTATGGTAGGGGGCACAAAGTTCTACGATCGCAAAGAAATTAAGGACGTTTTGGCATATCTACGTGTGTTATATAATCCATTCGATGATTTAAGTTTATTGCGCATCATCAATGTACCTAAGCGTAGTATTGGTGCTACTACAGTGGCAAAACTACAAGATTATGCTCGCTCGAATGGCACGTCCTTGTTTATGACATTAACACAGTTGCATCTAGTAGATACGATTAAAGGGAAGACAAAGGAAAAGTTAGAGGAATTTGGTATTCTTATCTTTACTCTTGTAGCTGAAATGGAAGATAAAACTGTGCTTGATATCTTAGAATCTATTCTCGATAGAACCGGTTACTTGGCACAATTAGAAGAGAGTACAGATCCACAAGATCAGGCTCGCGCTGAAAATATCGGTGAACTTTTATCTGTAGCTAAAGACTTCCAAGATACAAATCCAACTGGTACAGTGGAAGACTTCTTGGAACAAGTAGCACTGGTAAATGATGTTGATTCTTTCGAGCAAGAAGAGTCTAAAGTTACATTGATGACATTACATGCTGCGAAAGGTTTGGAATTCCCTATTGTATTCTTAGGTGGCTTGGAGGAAGGTTTATTCCCTCATAGTCGTACCTTGATGAACCCTGAGGAAATTGAAGAGGAACGCCGCCTTGCTTATGTAGGTATTACTCGCGCTGAAAAGGAATTATATATTTCTAATGCCACTACGCGCACCGTATTTGGACGCACTAGCAGCTATTTACCATCTCGTTTTATCGATGAAATTCCAGAAGAGTTAGTAGATGGTTTGCGTGCTAAGCGTAAAGTACCTGATGATATTAAGCGTCATGTGCCGCAACATATGAGTGTCACAAGCCGACCAGTTACAAAGCCAATCGTTCGCAATGAAGTAATTGCCGATTGGAAGGTTGGTGATACGGCTATTCATAGTAAGTGGGGCAATGGTAAAGTCATCAATGTTGCCGGCGAAGGGGCTGGTATGAAGCTGACAATTGAATTCCCCACACAAGGTGTACGTGTAGTAATGGCAAAATTTGCACCTGTTAAGAAGGGATAAAACTTGTGTATGGCAGTTAACCTCTCTACATTACTTGTTAGGAACGTATAGAGTGTTACTGCACAGTAAAAGGGATGTAATATGAATCCGAAAGATAGAATTAAAGAGTTACAACAAGAGTTAACTCATGCGCAGTATTTATACTACGTAAAAGATGCTCCTACAATGAGTGACTTTGAATATGATAAAAAATATCGTGAGCTTGTTGATTTGGAAACAGCTCATCCAGAATATATTGTGCCATCATCTCCAACACAACGGGTAGGCATGAAGGTGGAAGGTTCCTTTGAAAAGGTCGTTCATGGCCGTCCTATGTTGAGCTTATCTAATGTATTTAGTGCTGATGAAGTACGTGCATTTGCTAGTCGTGTAGAGAAGGAATTAGGTCATAAGCCTTCTGCTTATGTGGTAGAACTTAAAATCGATGGTTTAGCTGTTAATTTGCACTATGAGAACGGCATGTTTGTACGTGCCGTAACACGTGGTGATGGTCGCATTGGTGAAGACGTAACTGCTAATGTGCGTACTATTAAATCCATTCCTTTATATTTAGAGAATGCGCCAGAATTTATCGAGGTTCGCGGTGAAGCGTATATGCCTCATAGTGAATTTAAACGTATAAATGAAGAACGTGACGAAGAGGGCTTACCTACCTTCGTAAATCCTCGTAATGCAGCAGCCGGTTCTTTGCGTCAGCAAGATCCTGCCATTACGGCTAGTCGTAATTTAGCATTCTTTGCCTATGCAATCGGTTCTGAAGTGGGGGCTAATATTCATAGCCAAGAGGAATTATTACAAAGCTTAGAAACGTTTAAGTTTTCTGTAAACCCTCATTACCGCGTATGCAAAACAATTGACGAGGTCATAGAGGCTATTAATTATTGGGGTGAAAAGCGCCATGAGTTGCCATACGATACAGATGGTATGGTAATTAAGGTCAATAGTTTTGATGACCAAGAGGTACTTGGTAGTACTGCGAAGGATCCTAAGTGGGCAACAGCGTACAAATATCCTCCAGAAGAGGTAGAAACCGTTCTTAAGGATATTACTATCAATGTAGGACGTACAGGTGTTCTTACGCCAACAGGCGAGCTTGAATCCGTATTCGTATCTGGTACGAATGTAAGTCGTGTAACATTACACAATCAAGACTTTATCAATGAAAAGGATATTCGCATTGGTGACCACGTTATCATTCACAAGGCGGCTGAAATTATTCCAGAAGTCATCCGCGTAGTTCCAGAAAAACGTAATGGTTCTGAGGTGCCTTTCACTATTCCAAATCGCTGTCCAGTATGTGACTCTCCGGCAGTTCGTCGTGAAGGTGAAGCCGCTGTTCGTTGTACTAATAAACACTGTCCTGCCATTGAAAAAGAACAAATTATCCATTTTGCATCTCGCGATGCTATGAATATTGATGGTTTGGGTCCTAGCATTGTAGAAAACTTGATTAATAATAAGTTAATCACTAATGTGGTGGATTTATATCATTTAACGGTAGATCAACTAGTTACCATGGATAGGATGGGTAAGAAATCTGCAGAAAATTTGGTGAAAGCCATCGTAGACTCTAAAACTCGTGGATTAGACCGCGTATTGTATGGCCTCGGTATTCGCCTAATTGGATCTAAAGCAGCCGGCACAATTGCTAACGTTGTGAAATCTATGGAACGATTCATGACAATTACTAAAGAAGAATTGGTGGCGGTAGAAGAAATCGGTCCTACTATGGCTGATAGTATTGTTGAATACCGTCAAGATCCTGCTCATGTAGCAATCATTGAAGGTTTAACAGCGGTAGGACTTAAAATGACTGTAGATGTTGTTGAAGCAGCAGGCAACCAAATGGAAGGAGAAATTGTCGTTCTCACAGGTAAGCTTGAGGTTATGGGCCGCAGTGAAGCTGGTAAGATTCTTGAAGCTCATGGCGCAAAGGTAACAGGTTCCGTCTCTAAGAAAACAACCCTTGTTATTGCTGGCGAAGACAGTGGTAGTAAACTTACTAAAGCAAATGAATTGGGTATTCGTGTTATGAATGAAGAAGAGTTTGTAGAACTCCTACGGGAACTCGGAGAAATCCAATAGACATACATTCTACAATATTTTGAAAATATATATTATTTGCTTTATAATAAATAATTATGAAAGGATGTGTCTCGATGAAAATCAGCCAAGAGGAAATTAAAAAAATCGCCTTACTTTCACGCTTGGAAGTTAAGGAAGAACATATGGCACATGTAGAAAAAGAGTTGTCCGACATCTTGACTTATGTTGCTGAACTAGATGCATTAGAACTTGATGGTGTGGAGCCTATGGCTCATGCAGTACCATTGCACAATGTATTTAGAGAGGATGAAACAAAACCATCCCTTGATCATGATTTAGCTTTATCCAATGCGCCAGAAGCAGAGGATGGGTACTTTAAGGTACCTCGCGTTGTACAAGAATAGGAGGTTACGCTGTGGCAACAATTCATGAATTACACAAGAAACTAGCGAATAAAGAAATCAGCGCTGTTGAATTGACGAATGCTGTTATTGCACATAAAGCGAAAGTGGAACCGACTGTACATGCGTACTTATCCGATTCTCATGATCGTGCTTTGGCTACAGCTAAGCTTGTAGATGAAGCAATTGCTAAAGGTGATGCTATTTCCCCATTGGCAGGTATTCCTGGTGCAATTAAAGATAATATTTGTATTAAAGATGAACCTGCAACATGTGCATCTAAAATGTTGGAAAACTTTGTGCCTCCATACAATGCATCAGTTATTGAACGTTTACAAGACAATCATTACATTAGTCTTGGTAAACTTAATATGGATGAATTTGCTATGGGTGGCTCTACAGAGAACTCTGCATTAGCTAAAACATCTAATCCTTGGAATGCTGATTGCGTACCAGGCGGTTCTTCTGGCGGTAGTGCAGCAGCTGTATCCAGCGGGTCTGCTATTTGGGCTCTTGGCTCTGATACAGGTGGGTCTATTCGCCAACCGGCATCCTTCTGTGGCGTTGTAGGCTTAAAACCAACATACGGTAATGTATCTCGCTATGGCTTAATTGCCTTCGCATCCTCTTTGGATCAAATTGGACCTGTTACTCGAGATGTAACTGATGCCGCTTTAGTATTAAATGCAATCTCTGGTCACGATGCTAAAGATTCAACGTCCATTCCAGGCACTCGTGTAGACTACACTACAGCGCTTGTAAATGATGTAAAAAATCTAAAAATTGGTGTACCAAAAGAATTCTTTGGTGAAGGTCTCAATAGCGAAGTTCGTAAAGCTATTGAAGAAGCTATCGAAACATACAAAAAATTAGGTGCTGAAATCGTTGAGGTTTCCTTGCCTAATTCTAAATATGCATTGTCTGCTTACTATATCATTGCATTGGCAGAAGCTAGCTCCAACTTGGCTCGTTATGACGGTGTAAGTTATGGTATGCGGGTACCTGCAGATAACTTAGTAGATATGTCTACTAAAACTCGCACAGAAGGTTTTGGTCCTGAAGTGCAACGCCGTATCTTGTTAGGTACCTATGTATTGAGTGCTGGTTACTATGATGCTTATTATTTGAAAGCATTGAAAGTTCGTCGCCTTATTAAAAACGAATTTGATGAAGCATTCTCCAAGGTGGATTTGATTTTGACACCAACTGCACCTAATACATCCTACAAATTTGGTGAAAAAGCTAATGATCCATTGGCAATGTACTTAGAAGATATCTGTACAGTACCAGCAAACCTTGCAGGTATTCCAGGTATTAGCATCCCAGCAGGTATGAGTAGCAATAATTTGCCAATTGGATTACAATTACTTGGCCCTGCTATGGGTGAAGAAACATTATTACGTGCTGCTTTCACATTTGAACAAGCACGTCCGGACTGTCAATTAGTAGCACCAACTGGGGAGGTTTCTCTATGAGTAGTAAATACGAAACAGTCGTTGGTTTAGAGGTTCATACAGAGCTTAAGACTAAGTCTAAAATCTTCTGTGGTTGTACCACTGAATTCGGCGGCGATCAAAATACACATGTATGCCCAGTATGTCTTGGCTTGCCTGGTGCTATGCCTGTGTTAAATAAACAAGTAGTAGAATTTGCTATCAAAGTTGGTTTAGCATTGAATTGTGAAATTCTAAACTTTAATAAATTTGACCGCAAAAACTACTACTATCCTGATTTGCCTAAAAACTATCAAACATCTCAATATGATTTGCCAATTTGCTTAAATGGTCATTTGGACATTGAAGTAAATGGTGAAACTAAACGCATTGGTATTACGCGTATTCACATGGAAGAAGATGCAGGTAAACTCGTTCATAGTGGTAACACTATTTCCGATTCTAAATCTTCTAACGTTGACTACAACCGTACAGGTGTTCCTCTTCTTGAAATCGTATCTGAACCAGATATTCGTTCCGGTGCAGAAGCAAGAGCATATGTTGAAAAATTACGTTCCATCTTGCAATACTTAGATGTATCTGACGGTCGTATGGAAGAAGGCTCCTTGCGTGGTGACTGTAACGTATCCGTACGTTTACGCGGTACTAAAGAGTTTGGTACACGTACAGAAACTAAGAACGTTAACTCCTTAACAGCTATTCAAAAGGTTGTTGAATATGAAGCCTTGCGTCAAGCTAAGTTGATCGAAGCTGGCGGCAAAGTAGATCAAGAAACTCGTACTTGGGATGATGCACAAGGCATTACGATTGGTATGCGTAAGAAAGATGAAGAAAATGATTACCGTTACTTCCCTGAACCAGACTTGGTACCAATTGTAATTACGGACGAAAAAATCGAAGAAGTACGCCGTGCGTTACCTGAATTGCAAGATGCTAAGATTGAACGCTTTGTATCTGAATATGGTTTGTCTCGTGAAGATGCAACAATCCTTACTGTATCTCGTAAAACTGCAGATTTCTTAGATGCTACTGTAAAAGCAGGCGCAGATGCTAAGACTGTTGCTAACTGGATGCTTGGTGACTTGTCCAAGATGATTAATGAAAGTGGTTTAACATTCGCTGAATCTAAAGTAAGCCCAGAAAACTTGGCTGGTATGATTGCTCTTATCGATAAAGGTACAATTTCCGGTAAAATTGCGAAAAAAGTTATCGTATCTATGTGGGAATCCGGCAAGGATGCTGATACTATCGTAAAAGAAGAAGGTCTTGTTCAAATCACAGATACTGGTGCTATCGAAGAAATCGTTAAACAAGTTATTGCTAATAATCCACAACCAGTGGCAGATTTCAAAGGTGGCAATGGTAAGGCTATTGGCTTCTTAGTAGGTCAAGTTATGAAAGAATCTAAAGGCCGTGCTAATCCTGGTATGGTAAATGAATTGCTTCAAAAATACTTGAAAGACTAATTTGTGCGTTAGCCTAAAGTCGTATAAGCAATACAAATAAAAATATCCCCTATAGATATATGAACTTATATCTGTAGGGGATATTTATTTGCATTTTTTATATTAAAGTATGGTATAATAAGTTGTATAAAATTAATTATTATTTTGGTCATATAAAGGACTTAACAATGAATGATCAACACAATATAAATAACAATCAAAATACATATAGAAGTAGTGAGCGTAGTGATAGCTACAGTAGTAATACACGTGCTGCAGAACCTAATACACGGGTATTATCTGATGACGAACGCCGTGAGTTTGACGGTGTAACCATTGAAGAGGTAGGCGATTCTGTTCACGTAGACTCTACACCTAGTAATGTGAACGAAGACTATCAACGTAGTGAAGGATATAACCAATATGGGCCACATGTGAAGGTGTATAGCTTTAATAGTACAAGCTGGCTTAGTCGTATCATTTTGATTATCATATTAGCTGTTGTTTTAGCAGCTGTTGTATTCTTCGGTGGCATTATCCTCTCTGTAGTAGGGGTTGTCATTTTAGTGGGTGCTATTGTTTCCTTTATCTTTGGGCTCTTTTAATGGTATAATATATATATTATGACTAGACGGTGGCTGAGCCATTCGATGATTTAAAGGGGACCTATGAACGTAGTTTTATCCACATTAAACTCAAAATTTATACATTCCTCCCTGGCTTTGCGGTATCTCAAAGCCTACGGGCAGGCTCACGGACAGGCATACGATATAGTAGAATATACTATTAATATGCCTGTTTTACATATTCTCAGCGATATTACAGAGCGCAATATAGATGTATTGGGCTTTGCTTGCTATATCTGGAACATTGAAATGACCTTACATGTGGTGGACATGGTGAAAGCCGTTCGACCAGATATTAAAATCATTTTAGGTGGACCAGAAGTATCGTTTACGGCCGATGAAATCTTACATCGATGTCATGCTGTTGACTATGTTGTACAAGGTGAAGGGGAAGAAGCTTTCTACCAACTTATTAGTGCATTACAAAATGGTAAGGATGGATTAGAAGAAGAAATCCCTGGGGTACGAGGACGTCATATTTCAGGCGAACTTATGGGCTCTACAGAGGCTGTAGAGGTTAAAGATCTTAGTACCATTCCATTCCCATATGTAGAAGAGGATATGGAGGATTTAGAACATAAAATCATCTATTATGAATCCTCTCGCGGATGTCCATTCTCTTGTCAGTATTGCTTATCTGGTAATAAGAATACAGTGCGGTTCTTCCCACAGGAGAGAACCTTCAAAGAGTTACAATGGTTTATCGATCACAAGGTGAAACAGGTTAAATTTGTAGATAGAACATTTAACTGTGCACCACATCATCATCGCCCTATGATGGAATTCATGCGTGATGCTGATACAGAGACTAATTTCCATCTAGAAATGGAACCAGAGCTCATGACAGAGTGGGAAACCAATATTCTTTGTGAAACACCACCAGGGCGTATTCAAATAGAAGTAGGCGTACAAAGTACACATAAGAAAACCTTGGATGCTATTAATCGATATAATGATTGGCCGTATATTCAAAAGGCAATTAGACCTATTATTGAAGCAGGTAGAACTCATGTTCATATGGATTTAATTGTAGGTTTACCTTACGAAAATAAAGCACGATTTGGATTATCCTTTAACGATTTATTTAGTTTACAACCTCATGCGCTGCAAATAGGTTTCTTGAAACTATTAAAAGGATCTGGTGTACGCCGTATGACGGAATACCAATATATTAGTGATCCTTTAGCTCCTTACGAGGTCTTAAGTACCCATGTATTGCCATATAAAGACGTTCGTTTCTTAAAGCACTTTGAAGATGTATTTGAACGATTCTATAATAGTGAGCGTTTTAGAACTGTCTTTGGTTATATTGGTAGTAAGCTTATTAAGGAACATACTGATACATCAATAATTGGTGAAGATACAGTAACAAATCATGTACCACCAATTAAAAAGTATGATCCAACTAAAGTGGAGCCTAAAAAAGACGCTTTTTCTTATTTCTGTGAAATGACACAGGCATGGCTTGATGCTGGTAATCACAAGGTTAATTTAAAAGACATTGACCAAATCGAGTTCTTATATAATTTCTTCTTGTCTAAAGGCGACAAAGTAGCAGCCGAATTATTACAGTACGACACTCTTGTTAGCTATCGTGGTAAGGTTCGAAGCGAAGCCGTAGGTTTGCCGAAGCAGACAAAGGAATTTTTACAAGAAGGGGAAGCATTCTGGCGAAACGAAGAGATTGCATCTCAGTATATTCCAAACTATACATTTAAAGAATGGCGTAAGATTCGCCAACAATATGTAGAAATGCCGATGTCCAAAGATACGGCATATGTATTGGGCATAGATAATGTACCTAGTACACCATTTACAGTTGTAATCGACGTTAATAAAGAGGTTAAACCATTTATACGTCCTGACATAGAGGCTTGTTAACAAGCGATGATTGGTTAGTTAAATAGGAGTGTTATGACCGATACAACGAGACCAAAACGATACCGCATGGTATCTAAATATTATAAAGAAACCTATGGAGAGAAGGTTTATAAGCTGCCTGTTGCCTTACCGCTAACATGTCCAAATCGAGATGGTTCGGCAGGTGTAGGAGGCTGTACCTTCTGCGGTGAAATTGGTGCGGGCTATGAAAATCGTCCTGCCTGGATGACAGTGCGTATGCAATTAGAGGAAAATATTGCTCACATTGGACCTAAGTACAAGGCGAAAAAATTCATACCCTATTATCAAAACTTTAGTAATACCTATTTGGGACTTGATGACTTTAAAAGCTATATGGAACAAGGCTGTATCGACGAAGCTGTAGGCATTGCTATTGCTACAAGACCAGATTGCATTGCCGATGAATATTTAGACATATTAGCTGACATTAGAGATCGCTTTCATAAGGATATTTATATTGAATTAGGATTGCAAACGGTCAATTATGATACCCTTGAGAAGATTAATCGTGGTCATGATTTAGCTCAGTTTATTGATGCTGTATTGCGCATTAAGAGATACGGATTTAATGTGACAACCCATATGATTGTTAATTTGCCTTGGGATACAATGCAGGATACCATCGAAGGGGCCCGTATTTTGTCAGCCCTTGGCGTAGATCAAGTTAAACTGCATGCTTTATATATTGTGAAAAATACATTGATGGCTAAGTGGTATCAAGAGGGGCAATTTACCTTAATTAGTGCTGAAGAATATGCTGATCGGGTTGTGAATTTTGTTCGTCACTTGCATCCAGATATTGTATTACAACGTCTTGTTGGGAGAGCACCTGAAGATAATACGTTATTTACAAACTGGTCTATGGGATGGTGGCGTGTTCAAGATTTAATTGATGATAAGTTAGACGAACTAGATGCTCATCAAGGTGATTTATGTGATTATTTAAACGGCAAAGCCGTTCGTAAGTTTATAGATTAGGAGGTTATATGAGCGAACAAGTTTTTACATTTCCTACATATGACCTAGCACAATCCATACTAGGTCAACATAATCGATATCTACATATGATGCTTGAAGTCATCTCTGCAGATGTAGTGGCACGTGGTGATACTGTCGTTATCAAGGGCGATGAAAAACAAGTAGAGGCCTTATATCGTACGCTAGAAGAACTTGTATTCTTATACCGTGAAGGCAGTACCATCACTGAGTCCCAAGTTCGTATTGCCGCAAAACTCGTAGCTAATGGCAAAGCTGATGCTGTACATACTATGTTTGAAGATACCTTATCCGTTAATATGCGGGGTAAAAATATTACGCCTAAAACGGAAGGACAAAAATACTATGTAGATAGCATTCGTAAAAATACCATTACCTTTGGTATTGGCCCTGCTGGTACAGGTAAAACATTCTTGGCCGTAGCTTTAGCTGCATTCTACTTAAAAAACCGCAATGTAGATAAAATTATTTTGACTCGCCCTGCTGTAGAGGCTGGTGAACGGTTAGGCTTCCTACCTGGCGAATTACAAGATAAGGTAGATCCATATTTGAGACCTCTTTATGATGCATTACATGAAATGTTTGGCATTGAGCAAGTACAACGTTTTATGGAACGCGGTACTATCGAGGTAGCACCACTAGCGTATATGCGTGGCCGTACCTTAGAAAATGCGTTCGTTATTCTAGACGAAGCTCAAAATACAACAGCTGAACAGATGAAGATGTTCTTAACCCGTTTAGGTAATAACTCTAAAATGGTTGTGAACGGTGATAAGACACAAATTGACTTGCCACCACGTGTTGTGTCTGGTCTCGGCGAGGCTGAAAAGGTATTGCGTCATGTACCTGGTATTAATATGGTTTACTTTAGCGATCAAGACGTTGTCCGTCATGATTTAGTAGGTCGTATTGTAAAAGCTTACGATGCATATCACGAACGTAAGTTAGCTGGTGAGACTGCAGAATCTAACGCAGTATCCAAAGAGAATATAGCGAAAGGATAAGCATGTATATAAATATTAGCTATGATGAAGGAATTCAAGAGGATTCCAATATTGAGGCCGTTATCCGTAAAGTTTGTGATGAAGTAAGTCGCGTATATGGCCTTGAAGAAGATGAAATGAGTATTTTACTCTGCGATAATGCAAAAATTCACGAGCTTAATAAGGAATATCGCGGTATCGATAGACCAACCGATGTATTGTCCTTTGCTCTAAATGAAGGGGATGATTATGAAGGTAGTGAAGAGGAACATCACTTACTTGGGGATATGATTATTTCCTTAGAGCGCACTCGTGAACAAGCTATTGAATATGGACATAGCTTTGAACGAGAATTAGCATATTTAACGACTCACAGCTGCTTACATATTTTAGGCTATGACCATATGAACGATGAAGATAAAAAAGAGATGCGTACTGAAGAGGAATTTATCTTAGGTAACCTCGGTTATGTGCGGGAGGATGCACCATACAATGAATAAAAACGAACATTTTAAATCTGGCTTTGTTGCCGTTGTAGGACGACCTAATGTTGGTAAAAGTACATTAATTAATGCTCTTATTGGCGACAAAATCGCTATTGTATCCGATAAGGCTCAAACAACCCGTAACCGTATTATCTGTGTATATACAGATGAAGCAAAACAAATCGTCTTCATGGATACACCAGGTGTACATAAGCCAAAACATAAATTAGGTGAATTCATGGTAGACGCTGCCATTGAATCCTTAAAAGAAACAGAAGCTGTTTTATTTGTAGTAGCAGGTAATGAAAAGCGTGGCCCTGGGGACAACTTTATTATTGAACAATTGAAACGTGTAAAGGTTCCTGTATTCTTGGTAGTTAACAAGATTGATACTCTCAAAAAAGAAGAGCTTTTAGAAGCTATTGTTTCTTATCAAGATGCATATCCATTTGCAGGGGTCATTCCTATTTCTGCTAAAGATAAAGAGAACTTAACTGAAGTTCTTAAGGTATTAGAGGAAACATTACCTGAAGGTCCGCAATACTTCCCAGAAGATATGATTACGGATCAACCAGAACGTTTAATTATTTCCGATATCGTACGCGAAAAAATCTTATTGTCTACTCGTGATGAAATTCCTCATGCTATCGCTGTAGACGTAGATGAAATGAAAACACGTGATGATGGCACAACCTATATTCGCGCTACTATCTACTGTGAACGAGATTCCCAAAAGGGCATCATCATCGGTAAAAAAGGTGCCTTGTTAAAACAACTAGGTGCTGAAGCCCGTGCAGATATTCAAAAACTATTGGCTACAAAGGTGTACTTAGACCTTTGGGTTAAGGTTAAAAAGGATTGGCGTAATAAATCTGGCATGTTATCTGAACTTGGTTATAGAAAATAATTTTTGCTATAATAAAAACTAACTTGTTTTCTCAATTGTATGAAAGGAATTAAGATGGATAGTGTAGATGGCCTGTTACCCATAGGGTTTGGTCTTGTATGTATATTTTTAATTAACTTTTTTGTGGTTGCAAAGTTCTCCTTTGCTCGTCTTCGTAAAGAGCATGTAGAGGATATGGATATCCTCTTGGAAAAGGATCGAGAGTTTTTATTAAAGCTCTATCAAAACCCTGAGTATTTCTTAAATACGACGCAGTTTTTGATTTTATTCTTTATTTTGGCTCTTGCTGGAACTGGTACCTATGTATTTGATAATATCGTAAATCAACTTGTATCGGTATTTAATGTACATAGTACGTGGATGCACTTTGTACTAGATATACTTTTATTGCTATTTATTAGCTTAATTGTTCTTATCTTTGGTGAAATCGTACCTAAAGCATTAGGCTTATCGTTCCCAACAAAGTATGTAAATACCTATTGCCGTATCGTAGTAGCGGCAGGTCGTTTGGTATATCCGTTTATTTGGATTGCTAGCAAAATCTCCACAGTTATTTTGGGCTTTTACAAAACAAAATATTTAACAGAGTTAGACCTTGTATACTCTGAGGAAGAAATTCGTATGATGATTTCTCGAAGCCATGAAGAAGGTCAACTAGACCAAGTGGAATCTGAGTTAATCGACAATGTATTTAACTTTGTAGACCGTAGAGCTAAAGAGGTTATGGTACCGCGTCAAGATGTAGACTGTATTTTCGTTGAAGACGGCTATGATGAGGCGATGAAATTTATTCGCTCTAAAGCACATACCCGTTACCCTCTATGTGTAGAGGATAAGGATCATATCATCGGTCTTGTTCATATTAAGGACCTCATGGAACGTCCTAATCAAGCGCGTAAGGATTTGCGTAATGTAAAACGAGATATTTTAACTGTGCCAGAGGTAATGAAATTATCTACATTACTACAATACATGAGAACCCGCCGTATTTATCAAGCTGTTGTTGTAGATGAGTACGGTGGTATGGTAGGTCTCGTAGGTCTTGAAGATATTATTGAAGAGCTCGTTGGCGATATTCAAGATGAACATGAACCACACTTACCAGCTAAAATTGCTTATGCAGATGGATCCTTTGAATTTGATGGTAAGGTTCTCGTAGACGAAGTAGAAGAAATGATGGACGTTGAAATCGACGATTCCGATTCTGATACAATCGGGGGCTATGTATTTGGTCTCTTAGAACGGACGCCAATCGTTGGTGATACAGTAGATGCATTGGGATATACCTTTGAAGTAACACAAATGCAAGGGTATCGCGTTTCTCGTATTAAAGTAACACCTTTACCTGAAGAGGAAACAACGGAAGAAGAACATGAAGAAGCTTAATGGTGGTTTTAACACACCTGCCATCGTCATTAGTCGAAAAAAATATAAGCTATACTCCGTATTTACTTTTATCACGCCTAGCCTGGGGCTAATTCGTGCATCCATACCGCATAAGCGTATGATGACCATGCGTAACAGTTCCTATTTACGTCCCTTTAGTGCCATGTATATCACAGTGGTACCTGATGGTGAATATGTAAATGTAACGCAAATTGATGGTTCCTATGTGGTAGAATCGTTAGATGTGAATTTAGATAATATTGCTTACGCAGCAGTCGCGAGTGAGCTCATCCAAGAACTATTTGCTATGTATGATGTAGATCGCAAGGTGTTTGATACCGTTGTAAACTATTCTAAGCAAATTCGACGCCGCAATGTACAGCTAGGAACGATAATGCTTGGCTGGCAATTGCTGTCCTTAGCGGGGGTTGTACCAAGTTCTAATGCTTTTACCCATCAAGATGGCATTGAGCCATTCTGGTTGCAGGTGCGAGAAACAACAAATCTTAGCATTTCTCGTTCTGTGAAAGCTGGATTACCTAAAATTCTCGCTTATCAGTGGGGCGAAGATACGCCTTTAGAATTTCCCAAAACAATTTGGAAGGAACTTGAAAAGCTACTATTTGCATACTGCGAACAAGAAATTGGTAAGCCGTTGCAAAGTGTAAAGTTTTTAAATTCCATAATTTAATGACAGTAAAAAGGCAGTTTGAGAAATCAAACTGCCTTTTGTTCAAATATATTATGAGGTACTATATGGATACAATATTTTCTTCGTTGCCTATAGACAAAATAAATGAAGATAAAACGTTAGAACTACAAGAAATTCAACAGATATATAATTTCCTTTTAACTAATGACTATTATATATCTTCTGAGTATGTGTTAGTAAATAAGTTATTTCAAAATATGGTTTTAAACAATCGTTGGGATCACAAGATAGCACTTAGATACTTTGACTATTTATGTTTTCTAAGTTGGGAATATGAAGCTATCATTGTTAGAGATCTTCTATTAGATAATCATGTTAGCTTAGCTGGTGAATTTTGTTTAGATACAGAATTAGTAAAAGATGGACTAAGTTATTTTAGAGATGATGCCGTTTGGAGAGATAAAGATTACGACAGTGACACTATTCCGGCATCTATATCTGAATGGGCCATTTATTATGATGAACAAGATCAAAGGTTTCATAAAGTAGAACCATCAATGATAAAAAAAATTATTAGTGAAGTAGTTGATGCTGAAAAGGGTATTTATATGATTGAAAAAAGATAATGCTAATAGACATATGTGCATCTGTAGTTGACACTTTTGATAACAATTATTTATAATATAACAATGTTATATTATATGTTTTTATAGGAGGTCATTATGCAGCTTTTGGGAAATCTCAAAATACATTTTCTAGCGCTCGTACTAACCGTAGTCGCTGAATTTATAGGCATAAAAAAACTAGGTCCTGTTGTATTATTGCCATTATTGTACACATTGATTCTAGGTTTATTAATTTCTATTCCTAAATTTAAAATTCTTACTATTAAACAGATGGAAAAATCTGCTGATTATATCGGTATCGCCGTTATGATCTTGATGGTAAAAGTAGGTTTAGGTATTGGTCCAAATCTTGGTATTCTTACAAGTGCAGGCTGGGCATTATTACTACAAGAGCTGGGCCACTTCTTTGGTACTATTGTATTCGGTTTACCGGTAGCTTTATTAGTAGGTATGCGTCGTGAAGCAGTAGGTGCATGTTACTCTGTAGACCGTGAACCGAATGTAGCGATTATTATCGACAAATTCGGTTTTAGCTCTCCAGAGGGCCGTGGTGTTATGGGCATGTACATCTGTGGCGTTCTTATTGGTGCTATGTGGTCCTCCGTATTGGCTGGTATGTTGGCACAATCTGGTTGGTTCCATCCATTGGCATTGGCTATGGGCGCTGGCGTAGGTAGTGCTAGTATGATGGCTGCCGCTACAGCTCCAATCATTGCGGTATATCCAGATTACGAACAACAAATTATGGCTCTTGCAGGGGCAGCAAACTTGTTAACTACCGTTCTAGGCGTATACTTTGGTCTATTTGTTTCTTTACCTGTTATGGAAAAAACATACAATTTCTTTACAGGTCGTACACGTGAACAAGATTTAGCAGAGGAGGCAGCAAGTCATGAGTAAAAGCGAAAAATTAACACAATTTGTCATCGTTATCTGTATTGCTGCTATCATTACTGCTGTAGGTAATGTAATGGATGGTAAACATCTATTTAGCGATAGTTTAGTTGGCGTAGCTATTTTGGCAGCCCTTGCTACAATTGGCGCCTTGATCTCTAACTTGCCATATGCTAATAAATTGCCTATGGTATTCTGGGTATCTTTAGTTGGTGTTATTGCATCCTTACCAGGTATGCCTGGCCAAGAATGGATTATTGCTAAAACTAGTCAAGTTACATTTCTTGCTACAACAACACCTGTACTTGCTTATGCAGGTTTATCCTTAGGTAAAGACCTAGGTGCATTCCGCCGCTTATCTTGGCGTATTATTCCTGTTGCACTAGCTGTAACAGCAGGTACTTTCATCTGTGCAACAGCATTAGCACAAGTAGTACTTCATTTAGAAGGTTTAATTTAATACTAAATCATAATGTTAGATGTCTTAATTATGTTAAGATATAATTATAGATTTATATTTCATAAGATATCTATACATTAAGATTCCATGATCGACCGTATTTTATACGGTCGATTTTATAAAGGAGATATTATGAGCCGTATGACAAAGGAAGAAGTTAAAGAACGTGTTTGTAAAGCAATTGTTGATGCACAACCACGTTTACGAGAATTAGTAGAATCTATTATGGCTGAACCTGAGCTGGGGTTTAAAGAGGTAAAAACCTCTAAAAAGGTTCAAGCTATGTTTGATGAACTTGGCATTTCTTATACTACAGGCCATGCATTGACAGGTGTAAAGGGTAGAATGAAAGGCCAAGATAGTAAATATACGGTTGCTATGGTGGGGGAATTAGATGCCATTCTCTGTCCTCGCCATCCTCGTGCCGATGATTTAACAGGGGCTGCCCATTGCTGTGGCCATAATGTACAAATTACTAATATGTTTGCTGTCGCTATGGGCTTACAAGCTGTGATGGATGAGCTAGCTGGCGATGTCGTATTATTTGCTGTTCCAGCAGAGGAAATGATTGAAATTGATTACCGCAATAAATTGCGTGAGCAAGGAAAACTAAAATATATGGGCGGTAAGCAACAGCTTATCTATGAAGGTGCTTTCGATGATATCGATATGGCTATGCAAATGCATGTGGAAACGGCCAAAACTCCAGATGGTGAAATGGGGCTTGGTAGTACCTCCAATGGTTTTGTATCTAAACTGATTGAATATCACGGCAAGGTAGCTCATGCCGCTCAAGCACCGCATGAAGGCATCAATGCTCTTAATGCTGCTTTAATGGGCGTTATGGGGGTTAACTCCATTCGTGAAACTTTCAAAGAAAGCGATTATTTCAGATTCCACCCAATTATTAATCAAGGCGGTACATTGGTAAACTGTGTGCCGGATTATGTTCAAGTTGAAAGCTATGTGCGTGCCTCTAATATTCAAGCTATTGTAGATGGTAACCATCGTGTTAATCGTGCCTTAAAAGCCGGTGGCGATGCAGTAGGCGCCACATGCATTATCAACGACCTACCTGGCTATTTACCGATGCGTAATGATGAACGTATGAATGCTCTATTACGTGAAAATTCCAATCCTATCTTTGGTGAAGCCAATGTATACCAAGGTCCACATATTACAGCTAGTACAGACATGGGGGACGTATCTCACTTGATGCCGGTTATCCATCCATGGGTTGGTTGCATCAGTGGCGTACTTCATAGCGCAGAATATGAAATCTCTGTACCTGATGTAGCGTACATTAAAACAGCACAAGCCTTGGCTATGACCATCGTAGACTTACTATACGATGACGCAGCAGGCGCTAAAGATGTATTAGACAACTTTACACCAGCATTAAATAAAGAAACTTATATTGAACTCTTAGATCGCATTGCTAAGGGGGAATAAAATAAACCACCTATCGAAGATGAATTGATTATCTTTGGTAGGTGGTTTTTAGTTTAAACTCTCTATTGACTTTCAAAAAAAAAAACATAATAAAATATAACAAATGAGTTTATTTTTTACTATTAGAGGAAGTATATGAAAAAGAGAGATTTGCTTTTCTGTCTAAGTTTAGCTTGTATTCTGCCAATACATATTTATGGTGCTAAACCAATTGATACACAAGCACAACTAGATAGAGCGAGAGAACAGCAATTAGCGAGAGAGGCGCGGCTTGGAGAGGGACGAATTACAGTACAAACAGGTGGATTAGATGGTACATCTGGATCTTTATCATCACATGGTGGTTATACAGTACCGGCACAACAGCCAGCATATGTAGGACCATCTTTTTTTGTATCTCAAATACGTATTGTTGAAGAACCTATTAGTCAATCTGCACAATTAACATATAATGATATGACAAATTCAACTATGGATCAGACTACGTTCGTAGATAATAGTTCTGCAGCAAGTGCAAGATTGATTAAAGGTCCTTTGTATTATGAGACACAAAAAAAGAAACTTCAATTAGATGTGCCTAAAGAATTTGGCTTTCTACGAAAAACAATTAAACCATTTATGAATCGTAGACTTACCCTTGAAGATATAAACATTTTATCTAATAGACTAAATAATGCACTAATTGAGCATGGTTATGTTACTTCTAGAATTGGTATTCCAGCTCAATCCTTAGCTTCAGGTAATTTACAATTCAATTTACAACTAGGTCGAGTAGAAGCTATATTATATAAACCTTACGTACAGCCATTGCCATGGGAAAATGCATTTCCTATTCGTAAAGGAGATATCTTAAATATTCGGAATATAGAACAAGGTATAGAGCAAATGAAGCGTCTAGGCTCTCAAAATGTGTCTATTGAGCTTGAACCTGGTTCAAAACCATTGGCTACCAATATTGTGCTTGAAACGACTAAAAAGCCACCTATCCATGGGATGGTATCCATAGATGATTCTGGTCTAAAAGAAACGGGAAAACTTCAGTGGACTGCAGCAATAGGTATTGATCGTGTCTTTAATGCCAACGATTCTTTAAATTTAAGTATAAATCGAGATGCAGCTCAAGATGGTGAACATAAAGGTACTAGAAATCATACTATTTCGTATTCTATACCTAGAGGAAAAGATACCTTCAGTATCTCTTATAGTGATATGAAATATCACCAAACAATTAATTCTATGGCTACGCCATTTATTAGTTCTAGCCATGCCAAGACAGTTAGAGGTTCATGGAATCATGTATTTCATCGAGATCGAACAACTAAACGTAGTTGGGATATCATTATTAGCAAGCGTAATGCAAAAAATTACATCAATGATGTGGAGATTGCTGTACAACGCGCCAATACAGCCTCTGTAGAATTTGGTATATCAGAACGAAGATATATTAAGCAAAATACGTTATATTCTAGAGCGGCTATTAAACAAGGTGTTGGCTGGTTTGGTTCACAACCTGAATATGGTAATGGAGCACCTAGTACTCGATTTACACAACTTTTAGTAGATGTGGATTATCAAATACCTCGTACATGGGGGCATAGACCAGCAAGTATTACTACATCATTCCATGGACAATGGACATTAGGGGATAAACGTTTATTTTCTAGAGACATGATTAGCCTTGGCAATCGATATACAGTAGCAGGGTTTGATGGTGAGAATACATTAATGTCTGAAAGCGGTTGGTATATGCGTAATGAAGTTGCTAGCTACATTCCTAAATGGAAATCTAGTATTTATGCCAATGTAGATTTTGGCGCTGTATATGGTCCAAGTATAGATGTATTAACAGGTAAATTTATTGCTGGTACTAGTTTAGGGATGAAAGGGCAGTTTAAATCTGGCTTGTTCTACGATGTGTTTGTCGGTGCCCCTTTATATAAACGAAATGGTTATAGAACAGACTCTGTAACTACAGGTTTCCAAGCTGGTATACGATTCTAAATAGTTTGAGTATAAGTATTAATAGAGAGAGTAACTATGAAACAAAAACGATTACAATATAAAATTGCCGTATGGCTTACAATGGGCTTAATGATTGTAGACCCATTAGTAGTACCGTTTGCCTATGCAGCAAATCCTATCGAAGTTGACACAAATGCACCACATGAAAGACAAGCTACGGTTGGACAAGCTGGTAATGGTATTACATTAGTCAATGTTGCAGGCCCTAGTGCTGCTGGAGTATCTAGAAATGATTATACTAATTTTAATGTACCGCAAAATGGTGTAATTCTAAATAACTCTTACCAAATGTCTAATACAAAATTAGGTGGCTATGTACCTGGTAATGCCAATATGATGCGAGGTTCTGCTAATGTTATTGTTAATGAGGTTACATCCCATAATCCAACTGATATGAAAGGGTTTATTGAGGTAGCAGGTCGTAAAGCTTCAGTAGTTGTAGCTAATCCAAATGGTATTACTGTAGATGGTGGTGGCTTTATCAATACAGATCGAGCAGTATTAACTACAGGTAAAACAGAATATGATCCAACAGGAAATTTAAACTCGTATCGTGTAGAGCAAGGTCGTATTTCTATTAACGGAAATGGTCTTAATGCTAAAGATGCTAACGCTCTACAAATTTTAACAGAAGCAACAAATGTAAATGCCGGAGTGTGGGCTAATACAATTGAAACACGTACTGGCAAAAATAGAATAGATGCTAATACATTAGACACTCAAAAAATTGGGGATTCTAGTAATGTTGGCTTAGATGTCTCTGCTATTGGTGGTATGTATGCAAATTCTATCACTATGAAAGGTACCAATACTGGTCTTGGTGTAAATGTGAAAGGTGTAGTAAGTTCTACACAAGCATCTAGTATTACTAGTGATGGTAAAATCATAGTTGATGGTGGTGTTACGAGTAATGGAAATACTACTTTAGCTGGACAAAGCATTGCAATTCACAATAATGGTGTAGTTCAAGGTGATGTATCTACTACTGTAAATAGCCAAGAAACAATAAATAATAGTGGTCTTATTAACTCAGGAAAAACTACGGACATAAAAGCTAAATCCGTAGATAACAATGAAGGTGGACGTATTTATGGTGATACTGTAGCTATTAAAGCTAATACAGTTATAAACCATACAAATTCTGAAATAGAACAGCGCTATCATAAAGCTGGTAAAGATTTAGAAAAAGCAAAAAATGAGCTTGATGCTGAATGGAATGCTGATATCACAAAATATAAAACTAAAACAGAGTTAGAAGCACATCGTCAACGTATTAAAGAGTTAACAAAGGCTTATGATGAGGCACAAGAGAATGTTACTACTATAAAAAAAGAATTAGATACGCATAAGTCTGGTGTCATTGCAGGGCGAAATAATGTTGATATAACTACAGATACCATAAATAATACGGGTAAGGGATTCATCTATAGTGGTGGCACTATGGAACTAACAGCTAAAGAAGGTATCAATAATACAGGAGCAACTATTAAAGCCGTAAGGTCTATTGAGTTGGATACACCTGTAGTGAATAATAAAAATGTTGCATTAGGTGTTAAGCGTGTTTCAGATGGTATTACCAAAAATCCTGATAAATTAAAAGTTACTGATCCACACCATAAGTTAGAAGGCCAAGTCTTTGATAAGTCAGAATTCCCTTATGCTGATTATAAAAGTGGCTATGGTACACCTCATGTAAAACCTGTTAAGACTGCAGAAGATGCAGCTTATAACAAAGAAATGAATAAAGATGAAAATCGAGTTCATAAATTTACGATTATTCGCTCTGAAACAGAGCATACTCATAAAGAAGTGACCAATGATGATCCAGGTGTTATTAGTAGTGGCGGTGATGTTGTAACAACAGGTATTCTCCATAATGATAATAGTAAAGTGATTTCTGGAGGGACGATTCAAGCTAAGGGGCAAATAGAAAATATATCTGATTCGATGAGTGATAAAAGCTTTATTACTGGAACCACTCAAGAGAGTAAAACAATAAGAAAACGGAAAAGTCATGGCGTAGGACATAAACGTCGTAGAGTTTGGAATCAAGAAGTTTATATGACCCCAACAATTACTGAATCAAATGTAAAGCCAATTGGTTCAGTTCAAGAGCATGCTGAAGATACATTGTCTAAAGCTACTATTACAAAGATTAATGATAGTTTAGATCCCTATGGTTTAGGTGGTGGCAAAGGTAAAGAAAGTCATACTATAGATGGTTTATCCTTACCAACAGAGGCGCTATACCAAATTCATCCAGATATTACAGCTAATGCTTTGATAGAAACTGATTCTGCGTTTACCAATAGAAAGAATTTTCTATCCTCTCAATATATGATTGATGCCTTAGCGAATGATCCTGAAAGAAGATTAAAACGTTTAGGTGATGGATTCTATGAGCAACAGCTTATTAATGAGCAAATAGTATCAGCTACGGGCAAACAATATTTAGAAGGGTATACAGATAATGAGGCCGAATATAAAGCATTATTAGAGGCTGGTATAGCCTTTGGTAAAGCGTTTAAACTAGCTCCAGGAATTGCTTTATCTAAAGAACAAATGGAAGCTATAACGACTGATATGGTGTGGTTAGAAACCAAAACAGTTGTAGTAGATGGAAAAGCTCAACAAGTTCTTTATCCTAAGGTATATCTGGCTAAACAACCTGCAAAATCTGTTGATGCCATGGGTGGAATCATAAGTGGTAAAGCCATTGTTAGTAATACTAATGCAGATATTCTAAATCAAGGCATTATAACTGCGGATACAATTGTATTAGGAGCTCATGATGTACAAAATACAGGCCGTATCGATGGACGTAAAGTGAATATTAAAGCATCACAAGATGTAATGAATACAGGCAATATTCATGGTGATAAACAGGTTACTATTAATGCTGGTCGTGATATTAATGTAGGTGCTCATGTAGATAGACTAGAACATCACGATATTGTTAGTCGTCAAGGTACTATTGGTGTAGCAAAAGATGGTGATTTAGTTTTATCTGCGAAACGAGATGTTAACCTTAAAGGTGCTATTGTTCATACTGGAGATAATTCTAAAGCTACCATTGAGGCTGGTCAGAATATTAACTTAACAACAGAAGCATTATCTTCTAAAAAGGATATGACTGTTAATAGTGATAATTATAATCGCACTGATCGTCGTACTGAATTAGGTACAGCTATTTTAAGTGATAGTCATGTTAATTTACATGCAGGAAATGATGTAAATATCCGCAATGGTATTGTTAATAGTGAACATGGTGTCACATCTGTTGAAGCCGGAAATGATGTTACTATCACTAATGGGAACAGTTATAGTCGTGATGAATATGGTCTAAAATACAAAGAAAAAAGTTTATTATCTCGTACAACTAATATCATACGTACAGATCACGAACATACAGGTGTTTTATCTTCAACAATTGGTGGCGATACGATTAATGTGAAAGCTAATCGCAATGTTTCGGTAACAGGTTCTAATATTTTAGGAACAAAAGATGTATCCGTATCTGCAGGTAATGACGTGCGTACAGATTCTGGTGAAGAAACTCAACGTGATGATGTATATCAATATAGTAAAAAGTCTGGCTTAATGGGTGCTGGTATAGGCTTTACTATTGGTAGTAAAAAAGTGACTGATACAACAGATGGCCGATATAAAACTCAAGTTGCAAGTAACATTGCTTCTTCAGATGGAGAGATTAAGGTTAAGGCTGGTAATGAAATCCATAGTACTACGACAAACTATTTTAGTAATCAACCTGCAGACCTTTCTGCTCAAAATGTAATTGTTGATGGGAAGCATAATACTGCACATGTAGTGCAAAGTCATGAGGAAAAGCGTTCTGGTCTTACTGTAAGTGTTGGTGGTCGGATTGTTAATGAATTAAATAATGTTCAACAACTGGGTAAACGTGCTAACTCTAGAAAAAATAGCAAGTTATCTACATTAGAGTATCTTGAAGCTGGCAATACGTTAAAACACGCTTATAATGATGGGGCTACTTATAATAATGCTAAGATAGAAAAACTTGTAGAAAAAGAAAAAGCTATACTGGCTAAGGCGGATGAACTCAATACAGCATATCAGGCAGAACATCCTGAAGAGAAAAATGCTATGCATCCAGATGTTAAAGCTGCGATAAATAATGTAAACAATAGAGCAAAAAAAGATAGTTTACTCAATATACATGTTGGTGTTGGTTCGAGCAAATTTAAACAGGTTAGTGAACTTAATCAAGAGAATTATGTAGGTAGCTCTATAGGAAGCAAAAATAAAGTAAATATTACTGCAGATAGTGATAATAGTGCCAAAGGTAATATTCATATTACAGGTAGTGTTATAGAGGCTCCAGAGGTTAATTTAAATGCAACAAATAACCTAAGTTTAGATGCAGGAACAAACTCTTCGGTACAACGTGATACATATACAAATTCAGGATGGTCTGTTGGTGCCACAGTTAGTCCTCACGGTAATGGTGTTATTGGTTTAGATGCTAATGTGTATAAAGGTAAAGAAAATGCTTTAGAGACAACTAAGACACATACGGGAACAATTATTCGTGGTAAACAAGTCGATACTGTCTCTGGAAATGATACAGAAATTATTGGTTCTAAAGTCATCGGTGACAGTGTGATGACAAAAGTTGGACATGATTTAAAAATTGAAAGTTTACAAGATACGAATGACTACCATAAGATAAGTAAAAATAAAGGTATATCTGTATCCTATGGAATGAGTGGCTCTGCGAGAGTTGGATTTGATAATTCGAGAGGCACTACAGACAGTCACTATGCAAGTGTTACAGATCAGGCTGGCATATATGCAGGTGATAGTGGATATAATGTACAGGTAAATAATTCAACTACACTTACAGGTGGTATAATTAAAGGCAGTTCTGATAAATCCAAGAATAAATTATCTTCTAAATCTTTAAAAATGAACAATATTCAAAATGAAGCATCTTATTCAGCAAAGACTTCTGGATATAGTTTATCTACGACTAAACGCTCTAAACATAACCCAATAGGTATTACTGGTAGCCCTAAAATGGGAATTCCTGTAAAAGGTAATTCTAAATCAACTACACATTCTGCCATTAGTGAAGGTATCATTGAAATTGCTGAGAAAGAATCCTTAGAAAAGATTAATCATGATACAGAACAAGCACTTAATAAATTAGCACCAATTTTTGATAAGAAAACAGTAGAAGAAAAACAAATCCTATTATCGAAAATTTCTGACCATGGATATAAGTTAATTGGTGATATTGCGCTTCATGAGCAAAATATACTAATTAAGAAAATTGAATATGCTGAAGAAATAGGTGATAAAGAAGAAGTAGCAAAACTGCGAAAGAAGGCTCAGATGTGGGGTGAGGGTGGTATGTATAAAGTAGCATTACACGGAGCATTTGGAGCTGTTATTTCGGATTTATCCGGTTATAATGGATTAAAAGGATTTAAAACGAGTGCGATCAATGAAGCTAGTCAACCTATTTTAGAAAAAGTTGGGAATCCTGATCTTCAAAAAATTATTAGTATAGTTATTGCTAAAAGTATGAATAGTGAAAATATAGCTCCATCTTTAGTAAATTCAGCGATGGAGAATAACTGGCTTACACATCATGACCAAATGAGTTTAAAAAATGATTATAAACATTATAAAGATGGAGTAATTAGTTTAGATGAATGGGTTAGAAAATTAGCTTATTATGATACTTTAATGTGGTATGAATACAATCATTTAAATATATATAATACTAATAACGAGATTTCTAAGGAGTTATATGGTGACCTAAGTCCTGATATAATTGGCTCAGGATCATTTCAGGATGTTATGAATAATTTAGTATATAAATATGTTACTTTAAATGGATTGGAGGATTCATTTTACATTTATAAGCAAGAAGCTAGTGAGAAAATAATACGATCTCGTGAATCTAGTAATAAATATAAACTTAATACTCCAAATATTTGGAATCCTGGCTCAAATTCTAATTGGGGACAATCTTTAAATTCCACTCAAACCACTAATAACAATGAAAGTTATATAATGCCGTACCAAAATGGTATCCAAGACCCTGATAAACGTAGTAACTTTAGATTGGTTGGTGATGATACGACTAATATTACTGGCTTTTATAATAAAGGTGATAAGGGACACTCAACTTTTACTAATGGTATAGATCTTGGAGCTAATGGTGAACTAAGTATTATTAGGATACATCATGAGGTTGAAAAAAATGCTGCTAAAATTGAATTAAACGGTGACACATTCTATTTGGCTGGGGATGTAGAAGGAAAACTTGGTCAAGGTAATATATATGTCAAAGCTGGGGCTTTGGCCGCACTAGCTCATGGTAATGCAAGTTATTCTTTAGATTTTGGTAATTTTATTATTGTCGCCGAAGGAAATGTATATGGAGGTGGACTTGGTGCAGCCTTTGAGGGCGGTATTGATAGAGAAAAAGGAAAAGGTAAAATTAAATTTGATATAGTGGATGGTGTTGGTGCTGGTGGGAGTATTACTGTACAATTTAAAAATTAAAAGGAGATAATATTATGAAACGATTTTTTTTCTATGCATTTGCATTATTTATCTTAATTTCAATAATATATAGTATTGCTTATGATTATATGACCGGGGCCGAAATTCACTATGATTTTTATGGAGCATTCTTTGTATGTTGGTTAATCTTCTTTGGTATACTAAAACTTGTTCTTAGAGTATAAACTTTTGACTTAAAATAAAATTTTATATCCTAAATAGATTTGATCTGTAATTTTTGTAGGCATTAAATAAATCATTGAAAGGAAAATATAATGCGACGATTAATAGTATATGGATTTGCAGTATTAGCTATACTTTATATTTTATATGGAGTAATAGATGATATTTTGACTGGAAGTGCAATTCACTATGATTTTCACTTAACATCTTTTGCCTGCTTCTCAATATTTTTTATTGTATTGAAACTAGCTTTACGTGTATAAAAGAATAGTTTGACATTCTTCCCTCTGTATTGCTACAATATTGTGTATAATATATGCGATGAAGCAGAGTAGTAAACCTCTCTAGCGAGTGAGGATGGTGTAAGCTCACATTTGGTTGAAGGCGCTGTAGAGCATTGGCAGGAACGCAGAGATCTGTTAGTAAAGGCCAACATAGAAAAAAGAGGGCGCAAGCCAAATAGGGTGGAACCGCGGGTATACTCGTCCCTGTAACGTTTTTCGTTACAGGGACTTTTTTGTTTGTAACGAAATGGTTGATTTTATGTCGGTTGTGTAAAGTGGAGGCAGCAATGACATTTCAAGAGATTATTTTAAATCTACAAAAATTCTGGAGCGATCAAGGTTGTATCGTTCAAAATCCATATGACATTGAAAAAGGTGCAGGCACAATGAACCCTGCAACATTCTTGCATGCTATTGGTCCTGAACCATGGGCTGTATGTTATGTAGAGCCTTCTCGTCGTCCAGCAGACGGTCGTTATGGTGATAACCCTAACCGTTTGTTCCAACATCATCAATTCCAAGTTATTGTGAAACCATCTCCAGATAACATCCAAGAATTGTACTTACAATCCTTGGCAACACTTGGTATTCATGCGGAAGATCACGATATTCGTTTCGTAGAGGATAACTGGGAATCCCCAACATTGGGTGCTTGGGGCCTTGGTTGGGAAGTATGGCTCGATGGTATGGAAGTAACTCAGTTCACATATTTCCAACAAGTTGGTTCCATTGACTGTAAACCAGTGTCCGTAGAAATTACATACGGTTTAGAACGTTTGGCTATGTACATTCAAGGCGTAGAAAACGTATATGACCTTAAATGGAATGAAAATGTTACATATGGTGACGTTTGGCATGCTAACGAAGTTGAACAATCCGTATATAACTTTGAATTAGCTGATACAGATATGCTTTTCAAATTGTTTGATATGTACGAAGCAGAAGCAAAACGCGTTTGTGCAGCCGGTTATGTATTACCAGCTTACGACTATGTATTGAAATGTTCCCACACATTCAACTTGCTTGATTCTCGTGGTGCTATTTCCATCAGTGAACGTACTGCTTTCATCGGCCGCGTACGTGCATTAGCTCGTATTTGTGCACAACAATACCTTGCTAAACGCGAAGAATTAGGTTTCCCACTTTTGAAAGGAGATAAATAAGATGGCAAAGGATTTATTATTTGAAATCGGTGCAGAAGAAATTCCTGCCGGCTTTATGCCAAATATCTTAGGTCAATTGAAACAATTGGCTGAAACAAAATTAAATGATGCCCATCTTCCTTTTGAAAGCATCGCAACATACGGCACACCACGTCGTTTGGCTCTTATCGTGAAAGGTCTTGCTGACACATCTGCTGAAATCAGCGAACGTCATAAAGGTCCTTCTGCATCTATCGCCTATGATGCTGACGGTAATGCAACAAAAGCAGCCATCGGTTTTGCTCGTGGTAAAGGTCTTGATGTAGCTGATCTCGTTGTAGAAGACGGCTATATTTACGCTGAAACTAAAACTGCAGGCGTACCTGCAAAAGATATCGTAACTGATATGTTACCTCAATTGATTACAGGCCTTAACTTCCCTAAATCCATGCATTGGGGCAATTTAGATGCTAAATTTGTACGTCCTGTACGTTGGCTTGTAGCATTACTTGATGAAGAGGTAATTCCTGTAGAATTTGCTACTGTAAAATCTGGTAATGTAACACGTGGTCATCGCTTCTTAGGTGCTGATGAAATTACTATCAAAAATGCAGCATCCTATATAGACACATTAAAAGAAAACTTTGTTATGGTTGATCAAGACGCACGTCGTGAATTGATTTCCAAACAATTACATGATATTGCAGCTTCTAAAAATGCATCCATCGTTTGGGATGATGATTTGTTAGAAGAAATTAACTATCTTGTTGAATGGCCTACAGCATTGTGTGGTGGCTTTGAAGAGTCCTACTTGGCACTTCCAGATGCAGCTATCATTACACCTATGAAAGACCATCAACGTTACTTCCCATTGGTTGACCAAGATGGCAAATTGTTGCCAATGTTCTTAACAGTTCGTAACGGATCCGACCATTCCATCGAAGTAGTTCAAGCTGGTAATGAACGCGTATTACGCGCACGTCTTGATGATGCTAAATTCTTCTTCAACGAAGACCGCAAGAAACCTCTTATCGACCGTCAAGATGGTTTAACTAAAATCGTATTCCAAGAAGGTCTTGGTAACTTAGCAGATAAAACTGAACGTTTACTTAAATTGGGCCGTGTATTTGGTGAAGAATGTGGCTTGCACGAAGATGCAGCTGTTGTATTAGAACGTGCTACAGAACTTGCTAAAACTGACCTTACAACAGGTATGGTTACAGAGTTCACTGAATTACAAGGTGTAATGGGTAAAGAATACGCTTTACTTGATGGTGAGTCCGAAGAGGTAGCAGAAGCTATTTTCGAACAATATTTACCACGTTTTGCAGGTGATGTATTGCCTCAAACTGAAGCTGGTAAAGTATTGTCCATTATCGATAAAGTAGATAATATCGTAGCTACTTTCAGCCGTGGTTTAATTCCTACAGGTTCTCAAGATCCATATGCATTGCGTCGTCAAACAATTGGTATCTTGAACATCTTGCTTGGTAGCGAATGGAACATCAGCTTGCGTCCAATCTTCAAAGCATCTATGGAATTGCTTAATGTCCCAGCTGAAAAACAAGACGAATTGCTTGGCCAAGTAGAAGAGTTCTTCACACTTCGTTTGAAAAATATCTTCCTTGATCGCGAAGTTCCTCATCATGTAATCGACTTGTTGTTGTCCAACAACGAATTGTCCGTTGCTGATGCTGAAGGTCTTGTAAATGCATTGTTAGCAAACCGCATTGATGAAAACGTTGAGCTTGTTCAAGCTTATACTCGTATGTACAATCTCGTAAAAGATGTGGAATATACAGGCGTTAATAGCGACTTGTTGAAAGAAGATGCTGAAAAAGCATTGTTCGAAGCTGCTTCTAAAGCGTCTGAAGAAAGTCTTGCTGCATGGGAAGCTAATGATTATGTTGCAGTTGTAGCTGTTCCTGCTACTTTAGTTCCGGCCATCAACAAATTCTTTGAAGATGTAATGGTTATGGATAAAGACGAAGCTATTAAAGCTAACCGTCTACAACTTGTTCGCTTAGCGTACAGCGTAATGGCTATTATCGGCGATATTAGTGCATTAAAATAATATATTTTGTATTAGATACATTAAACTTTTACCGAAATATATGAAAGAAGAGGTACCATTTGGTACCTCTTTTTGCTTTTACGAAGAATATACATATTTTATGCAGGAATTTTTGAGACTATGGCGAATATCTTATAATATACAAAGTTGTATGAGGAGATAACTGTCATGAATCATGATGAATTATATAAAGCCTTATGTAAGGTGCCAAATGGTAAAGAAAAGTCTCGTGATAAAATAATTATAGAATTATATATGCGATCTGAAGGGGCATCTCAAAAACAATTAGTAGATGCTCTTAATATGCGTCCTGCTACAGTATCAGAGCAGACCGATATTCTTATTGAATTAGGGTATGTAACAAAGCATATTGATTATATGGATAAACGAATTTCTGTAGTAGGCCTTACGGAAGAGGGGAAACGACTAGGTAAATCACTATTACATTCGTATGACCAATTTCTTAATGTATTATTTTCTGATTTTTCTGATGATGAAAAAGATGATTTATACCGCTTGTTAGGTAAGTTAAAGCGCCCAATCTTAAGTAAATAATTAGTTTCTCAAAATTATATAGAAAATACTTGCGAACAGTACGTGATTTATGATACTATATTTCTGTTAATTTGAGACAGTCCGCTGCCTATAAGGTGTAGGTATTGAATGTCTGCAAACAGGAGGAAACAATGAACATTATTAACGTACTTGAACAAGAACAACTTCGTACAGACATCCCTACTTTCCGCGCTGGTGACACAGTTCGCGTACACGTAAAAGTAGTGGAAGGTTCTCGTGAACGTATCCAAGTATTCGAAGGTTTGGTAATTAAACGTCAAAACGGTGGCGTACGTGAAACTTTCACAGTTCGTCGTATTGCATCCGGTGTAGGTGTAGAACGTACATTCCCACTTCACAGCCCACGCTTAGCTAAAATTGAAGTTATGCGCCGTGGTGTTGTTCGTCGTGCTAAATTGTACTACTTACGTAACCTTACTGGTAAAGCTGCTCGTATTCGCGAAAAACGCTAATGTTCATAAAAGGCTGCCGTTGGCAGCCTTTTATTTTTGCTAAAATTTAGATATGAAAGGAAATACTATGGCAGATTCACCTATCGTACATTGGTTCCCTGGGCATATGGCGAAAGCCACACGTATGATTACGGAGTATATAAAAAAGGTAGATGTAGTTATTGAGTTACTAGATGCGCGTATTCCTCGCTCTAGTGCGAACCCTGTAATCACTGAACTCGTTGGTCAGAAACCTCATATCGTATTGTTAAATAAAGTAGATTTAGCAGATCCTAAAGCCACAAAGGAATGGACCGAATTCTTTACTAAACAAGGTATCACAGTATTGGCTATCGATTCTAAGTCTGGCAAGGGGAATAAGAAGTTAATATCTACTGTAGAGCGTTTGAGCAAGCCTATCATCGATCGTTGGGTCGCAAAAGGCATTCGTAGCCGGTCTGTGCGTACTATTATTTTAGGTATTCCTAATGTGGGTAAATCTACATTGATTAACTCCTTAGCTGGCTCTGCAGCAACGCGTACAGCTAACAAAGCAGGTCATACCCGTGGTCAACAATGGGTTAAAATCGGCAAAAACCTTGAATTGCTCGATACACCAGGTGTATTGTGGCCTAAATTAGAGGACCAACGCGCAGCGGCTCGTCTTGCTATGACGGGGGCCGTTTCTGATGATGTGTATGATTTAGAGCATGTCATTAAACAATTAATTAATCACTTATTGACGAATACACCAAATATTTTGGTAGAACGTTATAAATTAAAAGAAGAAGAGATGACAGATGTAGATACTATTCTTGAAAACATCGGTCGTCGTCGTGGTTGTCTCGTTAGTGGTGGCGTAGTAGACTTTGATAAAGCACGCCGCATTATCTTGCAAGACTACCGCAATACTAAACTAGGTACAATTACTCTCGATAAAGTTGATGAAGAACCATACTATCCTGAAATCGGTGAGGACACACAAAATGGATAAGGATACATTTAGTAAATTAAAAGTGGCAGATATAAAAGCTCTTTTTGAAACTGAACAAGCCTTAGAGATTTTGCCTTTAGCTCAAGAGGACGATCGTAGTTCTGTACAAAAATTGGCCGCTTCTTACATTAAGCGCCAAGAAAAAGAGCTAAAAGAACAACAACGCCTCATGAGCATGTATGACTATGAAGGTATGTTCTACGATCAAGGTATGTATCATGTAGCTGGTGTCGACGAGGTAGGTCGTGGTCCTATTGCAGGACCTGTAACGGTAGCTGCCGTTATATTGCCGCCTATGACATTAATTCCTGGTTTAAATGACTCTAAAAAGCTAACTGAAGAAAAGCGTGAAATCCTCTACGATATCATCATGAAAGAAGCCGTAGCAGTAAGCTGTATTTCCTACGGTCCAGAAAAGATTGATGAGCTCAATATCTACGAAGCAACACGCCAAGCTATGTATGAGGCGATTCGCACGCTCAGCGTACCCGCTGAAGCCGTAGTGGCTGATGCTATGAAATTGCCTGATTTAACGATTCCCGTTGAATCTATTATTAAGGGCGATAGTAAAAGCGCTAATATTGCTGCTGCATCAATCATTGCAAAGGTTACACGAGATCGATATATGAAGAGCCTTGATGATGAATACCCTGGTTATGGATTTGGTATTCATAAAGGCTATTATACGGAGTTACACAAAGAAGCTGTTGAACAGCAAGGTGTAACACCACTACATCGCAAGAGCTTTGAACCCATTAAATCTATCGTTCGTTGGGTTAAACCTGAGTGATTATATTAACGTAAATTTATCATACAAATTGTATATAGTTTATAACCGTAAAGAGGTTCCTATTGGTCACCGATGTGACTATTAGGAACCTCTTTTGTATTTACTTTTATAGTCTCCATACTCTACGCTACAAGTAAGTGTTACCTGTTGAAAGTTTAGATGTAGATTGAGTGATAACTATTCTATAAGTTATTGTAGTTACTACACGTAAATAGGAGGTATATATGAAGACGATTAGTACGGGTAAAGCATTTAATGAACTCGATTCCAAGGAACTTGGAAAATGGGGTGAACGGGTGGCCATTAAATATATTGAAAAAATAGGCCTTACTGTAGTAGATACAAATTATCGAACTAGATTAGGTGAAATCGATATTATTGCTAAACGTGATTTAGTATATCACTTTATTGAAATTAAAGCCCGTCGAGGAATGCAGCATGGATTGGCTCGAGAGGCGGTAACAAAGAAGAAACAAAAGCATATTAAACGGGCAGCCATGTTATTTTTGTATGATTTGCATCAGAAAAGACGGCGATGGAAAGAGTTATCCTTTGATGTAATCGAAGTGTACTTACATGAAGACTTTCAAAGTTCTATTCATTATTTGCCGCAGTGTTTTTAGAGAGGTTACCTATGTATGCAAAACTATATGGCGCTACCTTACATGGTATAGATGGATGCATTATTACAGTGGAAGTTGATATATCTCAAGGCTTGCCTGTCTTTGACATTGTAGGACTACCTAATCAATCGGTTAAGGAAGCTCGTGAACGTGTGCGGGCCGCCATCAAAAATAGTGGCTATGAATTCCCTATGAGACGTATTGTAGTAAACCTAGCACCTGCTACGATTCGTAAAAGTAGTGCAGGACTCGATTTAGCTATTGCGTTGGGGGTTCTCATTGCATCGGGGCAGATAAAGGGGCGTAAAGCGAAAATTTCAGCTTTATTAAAAAACAGTTTATTTATGGGGGAGCTAGCTTTAGATGGATCACTATTACCAACCTTTGGAACCTTGGCTATGTCATTGGCAGGGTTAGAATCTAATTATTCCACTATATATACAAGCGTAGAAAATGGATATAATTTGAAAGCTATTCCAAATCTTACTATATATGGTGAGTCTTCATTACAAGATATTATTACCGTCTTAGAAAACCAGGTGAAATCTAAATCTATTTCAACTTCCAAAAAGGTAAAAGTAGGGAAAAATCAAGATGAGATATTAACAGATACGATGGATAATAAAGATTATAATACTATGTATGATGTAGATTTTGGTGATGTACAAGGTCAAGAGCTTGGTAAACGGGCCATGCTCATTAGCGCTGCAGGTCATCATCATTGTATTATGATAGGTCCACCCGGTGGTGGTAAAACGATGATGGCTGAACGATTACCGACCATATTGCCACCTATGACTTGGAATGAGATGGTTGAGGTAAGTCGCATCCAAGATGTGATCGGTTTACTCGGTGATAAGGGACTCGTCAAAACTAGGCCTTTTAGGCATCCACATCATACGGCGACTTTGGCGAGTATGGTGGGTGGAGGTATACAGGGACGTCCTGGGGAAGTCACACTTGCACACGGTGGTGTTTTATTTATGGATGAAGCCCCAGAGTTTCAGCGCCAAGTTATTGATGCCCTAAGGCAGCCCTTAGAGTCTCGCACAATTACTATCAATAGGTCTCAAGGTAATTATATGTATCCCGCTAATTTTATTTGTATATTGGCCGCAAATCCCTGTCCCTGTGGTTATTATCATGATCCACATAGGGAATGCATATGTTCTGAAACGATGGTTAAAATCTATCAGCGACGGTTGTCAGGGCCTATTATGGACCGCATTGATTTACATATTCCCATTGAAAGACCTACACTAGAACAATTATTGGATAATTCGACGTCTACTATGACCAGTGAAAGCATGAGGCAACAAGTTATTATGGCAACTGCTTTGCAACAGAAACGTTATGAAAACTTAGAATTTAATTCTAATGGAGCCGTACCTCATAAGGCCATAGGTGAGCTGTGTAATATTACTGATAAGGCATGGAGTGTATTGGGCAATATATTTGATCACTTTCATTTAAGTGGACGTGCCTTTGATCGCATATTAAAGGTGGCTCGTACCATAGCAGACCTTGAGGGAAACCCACAAGTGGAACCACATCACATTTCTGAAGCCATGTTATTTAGAACGGGAAAATAGGTAATATAATGACAAGATATGACGACAACATTTATATTGCAGGCCTACAAAGTTTATATAATGTAGGCGCTACACATGTAAGAAGTTTTATTGATGATTTTGGAGGACCTTATGAAGCTTGGCAAGCTGTTAAAAAGGTTGAAAATTTAAAACCTTATTCTCATATTTCTGTAGGCGATAAACGTGCTATTGCAGCATCGGCTAAGGATGAAAGACTAGATTATATTATCCAAAAACTAGACGAATATAAGATGGATGTTACTACCTATTTAGATAAGGATTTTCCATCTATGTTAGAACAAATCTATAATCCACCGGCTATATTGTTTATGAGAGGTAATAGAGCTCTATTAGATAAACGCTTGAATCGCATTGCTCTTGTAGGTGCAAGGCGTTGTTCTTTGTATGGGCGGAATGTGGCGAGAATGTTAGGGAAAGAATTGGGTAAATACAGTATTATAATTGTGAGTGGCGGTGCTCGTGGTATTGATTCGCATGGTCATGAAGGCTTACTAGCAAGTCAGGGTTACGGCATTGTCGTTATGGGATGTGGATTAGATATTGTATATCCTAGGGAAAATTCCAAATTATTTGATAGAGTTCTGGCTAATAATGGGTTACTCCTATCTGAATATCCGCCAGGCACACCGCCATCTGCTAAACATTTCCCCGCTCGAAATCGTATCATTAGCGGCCTTAGTAGAGGTGTAATCGTAGTAGAGGCAAAAGGAAGTAGTGGTTCATTGATTACGGCGGATATGGCTGTTAGTGAAGGTCGAGATGTATTTGTAGTGCCTTGTAATTTATTAGACCATACGGCAGATGGCAATAAATTTCTTATGCGTAATGGAGCCTTTGTATTAACTGGTTATGAGGATATCGTTAAGGAATATCATTTAACCTTGCGAGATATGTTTAGTACTAAAGAAAAACTTTCACCACCAAATAAAAGAGATACAATGGGTGTAAAAGATAGTAATCAAATAGTGAATCATGGTCAAGGTGTTGATACACAAGGGCTCTCTATGTTAAGCTTTAGTTTGGATAAGAGTTTAATCTTGAGTGAAATACCTCATGATCGATGTATTACTGTTAGTGATATTTTGAAAGTAACTCACATTCCATTGCAACAATTGCAGCCCTTATTACTAGAGTTAGAGCTAGAAGGGGCTATAGAGCATCAACCGCCGAGAGGCTATATTAATATGACTAGGAGTGATATACTTGTCCATTAAACGATCTATCGTTATTGGCGAGCCAAAAGCAGCTAGTACTAGTAAAGAAACAAAAAATAAAAGTACTGCAAAAGAGAGTACTACGATAAAACGTAAGGTTGCCAAAGAGGCTCTTACTCCTATGGGAATTGTACGGGACAAGTCTGTGTTACAAACCTCTGTGCCACCTGAACAACGGGAACCTCGTGTATATAATCCTGAAGGCAAAGTATTGGTTATCGTAGAATCTCCTGCTAAATCTAAAACAATTGAAAAATTCTTAGGTCCAAACTATGTGGTAAAAGCAAGTATGGGCCACTTACGAGATTTGCCTAAATCTCAAATGGGTATCGATATAGAGCATGGCTTTACACCTCGCTATAGCAATCTAGTAACTCGTAAAAAGGTTATAGATGAACTCGTTTCCTATGCTGATGAAAGTAGTGCCGTATTGCTCGCAACTGACCCTGACCGCGAAGGGGAAGCCATTTCATGGCATTTGGCGTACATTCTTAACGTAGATCCTACGTCTACATGCCGTATTACATTTAACGAGATTACTAAAAATGCAGTAGCGGAAGCCTTAGAGACTCCACGTACCATTGATATGAACATGGTAGATGCTCAACAAGCACGCCGTGTGTTAGACCGTATTGTAGGCTATAAATTAAGTCCACTATTATGGAAAAAGGTTTGTAAGGGCCTTAGTGCAGGACGTGTACAGTCCGTTGCTGTTCGTCTCATCTGTGAACGAGAACGAGAAATTCAAGCCTTTGTGCCACAAGAGTACTGGACTATTGAAGGTAATTTTAAAACGCCTAAAAAAGAGGCTTTCACAGCTGAATTAACTCATATTAAAGGTGAAAAAATCGATATTACTACTGAAAAAGATGCACAAGCCGTAGTAGATGCTATTGGCGGAGCCGATGCAGTAGTGACAAATATTGAAAAGCGCAAACGTTCTCGTAAAGCGGCACCTCCCTTTACGACGTCTACGTTGCAACAGGATGGTGTACGTAAATTGAACTTTGGTGCAAAGCGTACCATGATGATTGCTCAACATTTGTATGAAGGTTTAGAAATCGGCTCCTATGGTCACGTAGGTTTGATTACGTACATGCGTACAGACTCTACGCGTATCTCTAAAGAGATGCAGGTCATGGCTAAGGATTATATTATTCATAACTATGGTGAAGATTATTATCCTTCTAAACCTAATATGTATGGTGCAAAAGGTTCTGCTCAAGATGCGCACGAAGCGATTCGCCCTACATCTTTAGAGTTAACACCTAAAATGGTAGAGCCCTTCTTGAGTCGTGATGAGCTTAAATTATATACATTGATTTGGAATCGTTTTATGGCGAGCCAAATGGCACCACAACAAAACGAATCTACAACCATTGAATTGACTGTTCATGATGATTACACATTTAAAGCGACAGGCTCTCGCGTTATCTTCCCTGGCTTTAGCGCTGTTTATGAAGATGCGAAAAAAGAAGATGCTCCTCAATTGCCAGCTCTTAAAAAGAATGATGCAGCCCATACGGTAGAGGTATTGCCTGAACAACATTTCACGCAACCACCTCCTCGTTACTCTGAGGCAAGCCTTATTAAAACGCTTGAAGAACTCGGTATTGGTCGTCCTAGTACGTATGCGCCAATTTTAGATACTATCGTTAGCCGTAACTATGTAGAAAATACAAATAAACAATTTGTTCCTACAGAGTTAGGCTTTGTAGTGGTAGACTTCTTGATAGCGTACTTTGAAAAAATCATCAATACTGGCTTTACACGAGATCTTGAAGAAGAGCTTGACGCTATTGCATCCGGTAAGGATACATATCTAAAGGTATTGTCTGATTTCTATGAAGTATTCGCTAAAGAGCTAGAAGATGCGAGCGATGTGGATCGCATTGAAATTGCATCTATGGAAAGTGATGAAACTTGTGAAATTTGCAATAGCCCAATGGTATATAAATTTGGTCGCTATGGTAAGTTCCTAGCATGTTCTAATTTCCCAGAATGTAAAAATACTAAACCTATTACAGTAGGTACAGGTGTAACTTGCCCTAAATGTAAGGAAGGGGAAATCGTAGAGCGTAAGTCTCGCCGTGGTCGTCTATTCTACGGCTGTAATCGATATCCACAATGTGACTTTACATTATGGGATAAACCAACTCATGATTTCTGTGAAACATGTGGTTCTATTATGGTTGAAAAGACATATAAAAATGGTACAACTAAAAAGTTCTGTTCCAATGAAACATGTCCAACTAGACCACCAAAGAAAACAAGAAAGAAAAAAAGCGAAGCTAGTGAAGAAACTGTAAAAGAATCTAAAGAATCTGAAAAATCTGAAAAATCTAAAGAATCTAAAAAGTCTAGCAAAGCTAAAAAAGAGGAAACAACTGTTGAATAATAAAAATGTTATTGTTATTGGTGCAGGCCTAGCAGGTTCTGAAGCGGCTTGGCAACTCGCTAACCGTGGCATTCATGTAGACTTATATGAAATGCGCCCTGTTAAGAGCTCTCCTGCGCACCAAACAGATCAATTTGCAGAGCTCGTATGTAGTAACTCCTTGCGAGCTGGCAATATTGAAAATGCAGTAGGTCTTTTAAAGGAAGAAATGCGTCGTTTAGATTCCCTGATTATGGAATGTGCTGATGCGACTGCTGTACCTGCCGGTGGTGCCTTGGCCGTTGATCGCCATTTGTTTAGTGAAATGGTGACTGAGAAGGTAAAGGGACATCCTAATATTACAGTTCACAATGAAGAGGTAACTGAGATTCCTGCTGAAGGCACTGTTATCTTTGCTTCTGGTCCACTTACATCTGAAGCATTAGGAGATAAGATTAAAGACTTAACAGGTGAAACAGGCTTTTATTTCTACGATGCAGCAGCTCCTATTGTTACGGCAGAATCTTTAAATTACGACAAAGTATTTGCCGCTTCTCGTTATGATAAGGGCGATGCAGATTATCTTAACTGTCCTATGACAGAAGAGGAATATAAAGCATTCTGGCATGAACTCACTACAGCTGAAGCTGTGCAACCAAAGGATTTTGAAAAGGAAATCTACTTTGAAGGTTGCATGCCTGTAGAAATCATGGCCAGCCGTGGGGAAGACACATTGCGCTATGGTCCACTTAAACCAGTTGGTTTAGTAGATAAACGGACTAATGAGGAATCTTATGCAGTAGTACAATTGCGTAAGGAGAATAAAGAAGGCACCATGTTTAACTTGGTAGGCTTCCAAACTCATTTAAAATGGGGCGAACAAAAGCGTGTATTTGGTATGATTCCAGGTCTTGAAAATGCTGAATTCGTTCGTTATGGCGTTATGCATCGCAATACGTATATCAATTCTCCTGAGTTGTTGAATCATGCGTTCCAACTTAAACAGGAACCACGTTTATTCTTCGCTGGTCAAATGACAGGTGTAGAAGGGTATTTAGAATCTGCTGCTAGTGGTCTTATGGTAGGTCTTCAAGTAGAACGTTATTTAGAGGAACGCTCATTTATTGATTTCCCTAAAACTACGGCGATCGGCTCCCTTAGCCACTATATTTCTAACTACGAAGGGTCTAACTTCCAACCGATGAATGTCAACTTTGGCATCATGGATCCATGGCCTAAAAAAGTACGTAAGAAAAAAGAGAAAAATGCATTGATTGCTAATCGAGCATTAGAAGAATTGGATGCATTAAAAGCTAAAGAAAATTTATAAGATAAGTTATTTACGTATTGATTTAGCTTATTAGGTCAATCGTAAATTATGACTTACATAAAAAATCCTTCATTCACATACCTAGGAATGAAGGATTTTTCATTATTTACTGTTTTATTTACGTTTTTTAGTTTTAACTGTAGGCTCTGTAGCAACAATTAATTTTTGATTTTTCTTTTCTAGATAGCCTAGATAGATAAATACACAGATACCAATGATGATGACAATCAAGCTAGTCATTTGAGCTGATTTTAAGCCTAATGTTAAGTCTACATAGTCACCGCGCAAAAATTCAAGGAAGAATCTAGCCGTAGAATAGAGAATCGCATAAAGCACGAATACTTGTCCTTTAGCATGTTTAAAGGAGCTAAATAATAGGAGGGCTACAAAGATAAGAATATCGATTTGACCTTCCCAAATTTCCGCAGGCCATAATGGTTGATTGCCGTAGGTGCGATGAGCCAACGTGCTTTCAGGGTAAAGAATACCAAAATTACCGCCCGTAGGATGACCAAAGGCATCGCCATTTAAGAGATTTGCCATACGGCCTACAGATTGTGCCAAAATCAATGCTGGTGCGAATAAATCGGCAAAGGCCCAAAAGTCGATATTATTTTTACGTAAGTACCAATAGCCTGCAATGGTGCCAAGAACGACACCGCCTTGAATGGCCATACCACCTTGCCATACAAAGGGGATTTCTAGTAAATGATTGCCATAGTAGTGCCAATCAAAGAAGAATACATCCCATAATCTGGCGCCAATGAGACCTGCTACGGCAACAGTAATGGAAAAGTCGATGATATGTTCATGCCAACCACGACCATCTTTTTTTAATAAAACATAGGCAACCGAGGCACCACAGATGATAGCTAAGGCTAACATGGCACCATAAGCTCTGATAGGAAAGTCACCTATAAAAAATAGATATTGATGCATATAAAACTCCTTTTGTAATAACTTGTATTGTATAAGGTAAATTATAAATTACATGTACCCTTCATGCAACAACTGAGAGGAATTCTATATAATATGGTATAATATAGAGATTGAAATTGTATCCCCTTTAGGGGACTAGAGTTAGGAGAGTTCATGATTCGTAAATCTACTATTTTAAAATCCTTAACAGCTTTAGTAATGTCCGCATTATCTACGACTGCAGTACAAGCTGAGGTGTTGGTTCCCATTGACCAATTCTTAGCGAATACAACGCGTCATTACGAGGCAAATCAATATAAAACATCCTATACGGTGTATGTACCTCAAACAGAGTTACAAGGAAATGCTATTGTTTTAAATCCTGCTGCCGTTGGTGAACCTGTAAAATTGCCAACTACAAGTAAAAATGGCGTTACCTATGTCGATATTGAGTCTGATCCAGCTATGCTCGGTGTGAGCTATACAAAGGTTAATGGTCAATTAACATTAGGTCCTGCACCGCAAGCTTCTACGGTAAAAGCTCCTTATACGATGCAAACACCATTGTCTTGGGCCTTTGATCCATGGCCAACACAGGGGACTCCATATCAAGCAAAGCTGAATTCCAGTGGTGATAATATCATTTCTCCAAGTTGGTTTAAATTGCATAGCCTTGGTCTTGAAGCAAGTCCTAATGTAAGTATTGATTATGTTAACGATTATAAGAGTAAAGGTTACCACGTATGGCCTTTGATTACGAATCGTTTTGATCCTGGCTTTACAAGTGGCATCTTAGCAGATCAATCTGTATGGAAAAAATATGCTCATAATCTTGTGCAATATGCCTATATTTACGGATTTGATGGCTATAACTTTGACTTTGAAAATATTGATTATGCCGACCGTGATCGTTTAACAGCTTTTGTGGCATATTTATCGAATCATTTACATCAATACAATATTAAAACATCCATCGATGTAACTGGTTATTCTGATAGCCCAGAATGGTCCTTAGTATATAACCGCAGTGCCTTTGCTAATTCCGTAGACTATGTAGTTCTCATGGCGTATGACGAAACATGGGCTAAAAGTACAACAGCAGGTCCTGTAGCAAGTTATCCATGGGTTCGCAACCATACAGAAAAAATGCTTTCTGAAGTACCATCCCAAAAACTAGTACTAGGTGTACCATTCTATATGCGCTTATGGCATGATACTAATGGCTATGCAAAAGGCGAAACTTTGGCTATGAAAAACACAGGTAGCTATTTTGCAAATTACAAAGATAAAATGACTTGGGATGATCGATTAAAACTATATTATTTATCTATCCCAACTAGTTATGGTTCTGATCGTATCTGGTTTGAAGATAATACGTCTTTAGGTTTGAAACTAGATCTCGTAAAAGAATTACAGCTTGGTGGTTTTGCTGCATGGCGTAAAGGCTTTGAAGACGAATCCACTATTGCTATGATTCAAGAAAAAGACTTAGGACGTGGCATTCCTAAATCCGCTACTGTAGTTACTCCTGAACCTGTAGTAGAAGAAACAAAACCATTAACTAAGCTAGAACAATACAAATTGCGCTTAGAAGAAAAAGAAAAGGCAAAAGCCGCTAAGGCAGAAGCGAAACGCAAGGCCAAAGAAGAAAAAGAATTAGCTAAACGTAAAGCTAAGGAAGAAGCTGAACAAGCTAAAGCGGAGAAAAAACGTCAAGCAGAGGAAGCTAAGGCAGAGAAAAAACGCTTATCAAAATCTGTACAAGTAGTAAAACGCTAGAGTTTGACTGCTTTCATAGTAAGTAGTAAAATAAAAATATTGATTATAAAACGGCAACTAATGAGGTTGACTATATGAGGAGGCCCCTACATGAATGAAAAATATGTAGCCCAAGATATTGAGAAAAAGTGGCAACAGTATTGGGAAGATAACCATACATTTAAAACAGAATATGATGAATCTAAAGAAAAATACTATGTATTAGAAATGTTCCCGTACCCATCTGGCAATTTACACATGGGTCACGTGCGTAACTATTCCATCGGTGACGTAGTAGCTCGTTTCAAAAAAATGAAGGGCTTCAACGTGCTGCATCCAATGGGCTGGGACTCCTTTGGTATGCCTGCTGAAAATGCGGCTATCAAACATGGTATTGCACCTAAAACATGGACACTGGACAATATCGAGAACATGAAATTGCAACAAAAAGCACTTGGCTTGTCCTATGATTGGGACCGTGAAGTTGCAACATGTAAAGAAGATTATTACAAATGGACCCAATGGTTCTTCCAACAATTTTATAAAAAAGGCTTAGCTTATAAAAAAGAAGCTAAAGTAAACTGGTGTGAAACGTGCCATACTGTATTGGCGAACGAACAAGTTATCGACGGTGCTTGCTGGCGTTGTGACAACCCAGTTGAGAAAAAAGATTTGTCTCAATGGTTCTTGCGCATTACAGAATATGCTGATCGCTTATTAACTGATTTAGACACTCTTGATCACTGGCCACAACGCGTTAAATTGATGCAAAAGAACTGGATTGGCCGTTCTGAAGGTACAGAGTTCTCCTTCGAAGTTCCATCCATTAATGAACGTGTATCTGTGTATACTACACGAGTCGATACTATTTATGGCGTAAGCTATGTAGTATTGGCTCCTGAACATCCATATGTAGAACGTCTTATTGAAAATGCTCCTAACAAAGCTGAATTAGAAGCTTTCATTACGCGTATGCGCAATATGAGCGATATCGACCGTACATCTACAGATGCACCTAAAGAAGGTATGTTCACTGGTTCCTATGCAGTAAACCCTATGTCTGGCGAACAAGTTCCAGTTTGGATTGCTAACTATGTATTAGTAGACTACGGTACAGGCGCTGTAATGGGTTCTCCTGCACATGATGAACGTGACTGGGAATTTGCTCATAAATACGATTTGCCAATTAAACAGGTTGTAGCTCGAGAAGGCGAAGAATATAGCCTTGAAAAATGGCAAGAATGGTACCATGAAGATGGTGTCCTCGTTAATTCTGGTGAATATAACGGCCAAACATCTGAAGAGGCTCGTAAAACTATTACAGCTGCTCTTAATGAACGCGGTATTGGTGAAGGTAAAGTAAACTTCCGCCTTCGTGACTGGTTGATTTCTCGTCAACGTTATTGGGGCGTGCCAATTCCTGTAGTATATTGTGAAAAATGTGGTGAACAACTCGTTCCTGAAGAAGAGTTGCCAGTACGCTTGCCAGAAGACGTTAAATTTGAATCTGGTGCCGTATCTCCATTGGCTACATCTGAAAGCTTCTTAAATACTACATGTCCTAAATGTGGTGGTCCTGCACGTCGTGAAACAGATACAATGGACACATTTATCGATTCCTCTTGGTACTTCTTGCGCTATACAGACGCTAAAAACGACCAAGTTCCATTCGATAAAAAAATTGCTAACTACTGGATGAATGTTGACCAATATATCGGTGGTATTGAACATGCTATCTTGCACTTGTTGTACTCCCGATTCTTTGTGAAAGTTATTCATGATTTAGGCCTTATTGAAGCTAACGAACCATTCCGTGGTTTGTTGACACAAGGTATGGTTCTTAAAGAAGGCAGCAAGATGTCTAAATCCAAAGGTAATGTAGTTTCTCCTGAAGAAATTATCAATACTTATGGCGCAGACACTGCCCGTTTATTTATTCTCTTTGCGGCTCCTGTAGATCGTGACCTCGATTGGTCTGACCAAGGTGTTGAAGGTTCTTACCGTTTCTTAGGCCGTGTATGGCGTATCGTTGATGCATACAACGAAGAAGCTAAGAAAAATGTAACAGGTGAACTTACAAAAGACGAATTTGCATTGCGTCGTGAATTACACCGTGTTATCAAAAAGGTAACAGAAGACCTCGATAACAACTTCAACTTCAATACAGCCATTTCTGCCATCATGGAACTTGTAAATGCTATGTACGCTCATAAGGATAAAGCTGAAACAATCAATAGCGCTTTGGCTAATGAATTGACTCATTCCTTATTGCTTCTTTTAGCACCATTCGTTCCTCATATGACAGAAGAGTTGTGGCATGAATTGGGTGAAACTACATCCATCCACACTGAAAACTGGCCTGTATACGAAGAGGCTGCTCTTGTTGTAGATGAAGTAGAAGTAGTATTACAAGTAAATGGTAAAGTTCGTGATAAACTTACTGTTTCCGTAAATATTACAAAAGAAGAATTAGAAACAATGGCTAAAGAATCTAGCCGTGTTCAAGAGTTTACAGAAGGTAAAAATATTGTAAAAGTTATTTATGTACCAGGTAAACTTGTAAATATCGTTGTTAAATAACGATATTCTATTCGTTTAATACTGTAAGCCCCCAACTACATAGGTAGAAGGGGGCTTATTTTATAGTGAGGTAATTATGGCAAAACGTAGCGATTATATTTCCTGGGATGAATACTTCATGGGCGTTGCCATTTTGGCAGCACAACGTTCTAAAGACCCAAATACACAAGTTGGTGCATGTATCGTTAGCAATGATAATAAAATCTTATCCATTGGCTATAATGGTATGCCTTTGAATTGCAGTGATGATGACTTCACATGGGAACGCGATACAGCAGATGATAATAAATACTTTTATACTGTACATAGTGAACTCAATGCCATACTTAATTATCGGGGCGGTTCTTTAGAAGGTTCTAAAATATATGTAACACTATTCCCTTGTAATGAATGTGCAAAAGCCATCATTCAAAGTGGTATTAAGGCTGTTATCTACCGAGATGATCTTTACAAAGATACAAAAGAGGTTAAGGCATCTAAACGAATGCTAAAAACAGCAGGTGTAGAAATTATCGAATATAAACCTACGGGACGGACTTTACATATTACCGTATGATAAAGTATAAAACAATAATATTACAAGAAAAGCTCTTATCTATTAATAATGGATAAGAGCTTTTACTATATTTTGTACTATGTTAGGTTGTATACCTAAATTATACTTGTAAACGACCGTCAATCATAATATCAACAGCTTGACCATCACGAGTATATCCCTTAATATTCATGCGTTCATGACCAATCATAAAGTCCACATGTGTTAAGGAGTGGTTAAGGCCGCGTTCCTTTAATTCTTCTTCAGATAAACCATCGCTGTTTTTAAGGCATGTAGGATAGGATGCGCCAATTGCTAAATGACAGGACGCATTTTCATCAAATAATGTTTCATAGAAGATTTGGTTAGATTGGCTAATTGGGCTGAAGTGATCCACTAATGCTACTTCGCCAAGGTAGTGGGATCCTTCATCAGTTTCTACTAATTCTTTAAGAACTTCATAACCTTCTTTGGCTGTATATTCAACGATTTTACCTTCTTTGAACGTGAAGGAGAAATCTGAAATCGTATTGCCATGGTAAATTAATGGTTTTGTGCTATGCACAACGCCATTTACACCATTATATTGAGGGGCAGAGAAAACTTCCTCTGTAGGAATATTAGCATTAAAAATAGTACCATCTTTAGAGGATTCTTCACCACCTAGCCAGATATGGTCTTCTGGCAATTCTAATAAAAGGTCGGTGCCGTTTTCACAAGTGTAACGCAATGATTTTAAGTCTAATTTATTCAATGCTTCACAGCGATGACGCAATTTTGCCATATGATGACGATATGTATCTTTCGGTTCGATACCTTCAATGCGACAAAGTTTTAATAATGTTTCCCACAATTGATTGATTTTTTCTTCATCACTACCTTCATAGCCCATTAAATCTGCCCATAGAACGGTCGGTACAGATGCAACGCACCATGTAACAGAAGAGTTCATGATAGCTGTGTGATAGAAGGATAATGCTTTGTTTAAGTTACGAGATTGTAAGGAAATACGATCTGTTGGGATACCTTCTAATGCCTTAGGATTAGCACTGATTAAAGATAAAAATGCTGCCTTATCATCGATGTATTGTTTGTAGAATTCAGGAATCCAGTTAGCAGGTTTTTCTAAAACAGACTCGTTAGCATGTAATAAACGTTGACGTGCTATAGGGGAACATCTCCAGTTAAGCACAACCTCTTTTGCGCCTAGCTCATAGGCTTCTTCAGTAACGATTACTGCAAAATCTTTATTTTCTACATCAACAGAAATAACTAATGTTTGGTCCTGTTGTAAATTTACGCCGTACTTTAGTAATGTATGGGCGTATTTTTTTAATGTTTCTTGATTCATAAATTCTCCTTTTATTCGACATCAATTATTAAACTCCTGCTAGTGTGACTAATAGAGTCATGGGTAGGAGTTTTATTTTTCATAGGGAAATCCTTCAGTAGGAGGTGCACTATGAAATATAAATTGAAGCCGTATATGACAATTATATTAATCCTATGTGTTTTAGTAGGAATTTATTTCCTATGGCCTATTATAACAGATGAAAGCGATTCTGTCCTTGTTGAAGGGGGAGTAGATGGAAATTCTTCTATATCAAATGTAGCAGAAATATCTAATAAACCGATTGCTTATATTACGGGTGCCGTAGTTTCACCTGGTCTATATGAGCTTGATAGCTCTGCAACAGTAGGAGATGTGATTAAGCTAGCAGGAGGACTGTTACCGTATGCAGATGTAGAGTCTATTAATATGGCTAAATCTGTGACTGGAGGAGATCATATCCACGTAGTTTTTAACTTTCACGGAAATCCTGAAGCGTTATTGCGTGGTAATAAAATAAATATTAATACCGCCACTGCTAAAGAACTAGATGCGTTGCCCGGCATTGGGCCTGCTATGGCAAAGAGAATTGAAGAGTATCGTTCACAAAAGGGTCTCTTTACATCTGTTGAAGGCATCAAGGGGGTGAAGGGCATTGGTGATGGCGTATTTAAGAAGATTAAAGACAAAATTACAATTTAGTCATCGAGATAGCAAAAATGATGGACTCTTCAATGATGTAAATGATGTTAATGGGAACAGTAATGTTTTAACCCATAGCCAATGGGCACATATTATATTGGGTTCTATAATTATGGGTACAATATTAGGCTATGGTCAGTATTATCCAGTACTTAATCAGATGCGATACATCTTTGCTATTGGGTTAGCTATTATAGTTGTAGGTATTTTTAAAGCATTTCAATCGTCTAATAGATGGTATTCACTTACTAAGTTAATCGCTTTAGTCCTTGTTTTAGTTGGTTTATCTTATTATCAAACAGATTTACGGATTATACATTTCAATAGTTATACATCATATTATTTACAGCAAGAAGGCGAATATCTTTGTACGGTTGTAACTGCGCCTGAAAGGATAAGTTTGAACGGACAGGAGTATTACAAATATACTATTGAAGTCCATGGCTTACACCCCTATAAAAATACTGCAAAAAATGACTATATTAAAGCACAGGGGCGTTTACAAGTTTACTCAAAGGAATCTGCTACGAACTATCCAATACGACTAGGAGAATATGCAATTATTGAAGGTACACCAAAACCCTTATTTCTCATTGAAGAGATAGGTCGTATTAATCTAAGAGGCAGATATATGAGCTCGAATACTAGAGGTCGTATCTATGATGGTGTATATCGCACTGCTAGCAACAAAGATTTACAAAGGTTTTACTATAAAGATACATTTTTTGACAAATTATTTAGGAAAGGCCTATTAATTGCTGGTGTATTACACGAATCTATAGATAAAAATATTGGTCACAATCTAGAGGGACCGCAAAAAGTATTAGCTCAAGCGTTAGCTTTAGGTGGTCATTATAGTGAACTTGGAGAAGACCAAATGAAGGCTTTCTCCTATACAGGCCTTATCCATATTTTATCCATATCAGGATCACATATTGCTTTACTCTTAGCACTTGTGTACGGACTTGGACGACTTATTAAATTAAGAAAGCGTACATGTTTAATCCTTGGTATTATAGTTGCTTGTATCTATTGTGGTATTGTAGGCGGCGATGCACCTGTTCTACGTGCTACGATGATGAGTATACTCATGTGCATAGCCTATGTAAAAGGGCGACTATATCAAGCTAAGCAGGCGCTATGTATATGCGCTATTCTATGTCTAGTATATGATCCTTTTTCTGTATTTGATGTAAGTTTTCAGCTATCGTTTGGTGCGACCTATGGATTGCTCATATGGGGAACGGTATTATATGATCGTATTCAATGGCTACCAAGATGGATAAAAACACCGCTTGTATTATGTGTGTCGGCTCAATTGTTGATTTTACCATTACAGCTCTATTACTTTCACTATATCAGTATTGCTAGTTTGTTAGCAGCTTGTATAGTAGCGCCCCTATTAGATATGTCCATAGTTTTAATATTTGTAAGTACTTTAGTCAGTTACGTACTCCCTATATCGTTATTGTGGTCTTTGATAGATACATTATTACGTATATCGTTATATTTAAATCATGTATTAGGTCGTAGTGGCAGTTTACTTTGGCTAGGGATGATGCATCCTTATTGTGCTTATATATATTATGTGATATTAGCTTTATTTACGTACTTTTTGACGCATAGAAAAAGATATACTGTACATATAGTAATATCATTATCTTTAATGATTTTGACCTTTGGTGCTTCCTATTATGTTACGCATCACCATAAGGAAATATTAGTTCATTATATTCCAATGAAGCAATGCAATGTATTGCTTTGCATAGAACCTAATCATGAAGGGGCACATTTATTAATCGATGCGCCAGATCATATTAAGACTGCACCTAATGAAAGGCTTATTAATCAAGCCATTAGAGCCTATGGCGTACATCCTAAAAGCGTAACGGTTGAGTACTTTCACAGTAACGGTTCTGCAAAGGTGGTATATAAAAATAGTATGAACCAAATCGTCGTATATAATGGACAAAGTAGAGAAAAAAATCTAAAATTAAATGATAAGACTAATTCATTATATATAACGAGTCGGTCTAGTGTAATGGCTGAAATTGGACGTATTTCACCTACTAGTACAGTTCTATTTGGAAGTCCCCACGGTGCGTTACGCGATGTGGATCCATCATCAGAATATATGTATATTATGGGGTACAGTTTTATTGAAGATATGTATCTGTGAAAGGAGGATGTATGGCTGAAATTAAACTCATCTATGGCGATGAGCCACAATTAATTGAAGAAGAAAAACGCAAGTTTCTTAGTGCCTATCCTGACCTTCCAGTGACCGTATTAGATGATGAAGCTGGGCCACAGAAGATAAGTGAAAAACTATGTGAAGATTCTCTCTTTGGGGATCAAAAGGTATTCTGTTTAGTTAACTTGCCTATTATTCGTAAAAGCGGTAAAAATAGTGATGCCTGGATTCCATTATATGAACTCCTTATGGAATATAATGGGGATAATCCCATCGTTTTGATTTATCATGATATGATTGATAAACGAATCAAACAGAATAAAGAAATTTTAGATAAAATACCAAATCATCAATGTAAGCGTCTTGAAGGGGCTGACCTAGTGATGTGGATTCGTCAATATTGTACATCTAATGGATTTAAAATGACTCCTGATGCACAAGAATATGTGGCTCATCTCATCGATTTGTGGCAAGATGTACCAGTTTCTTTTATGAGAACCGAATTTGACCGTTATTTCTTGCAAATTACAGGGGAAAAAGTCATTACCAAAGAATTCCTAGAAGAAAATGGCAGTGACTATGGTGCTAAAAATATTTTCACCTTTAAAGAGGCTTTGTTGAAACGAGATATAGATACATTGCTTGAATTATTTCCATTTATGTTCGGCTATAAAGAATTAGATCGTGCTATGAGCTATATTGAGGGGCAATTACGTTTACAGCTACTAGTCAGTGAATGTCGACAAGCGGGAATGTCTGTTCAAGCCATACAAAACTTATGTAAGGACCATGATTCGTCATTTAAACCGTATCCAATCAAACTTGCTTATGAAGCGAGCTCTCGGATTTCTACGAAAGCATTACGAGCTTTATTAAAAGGTTTGTATGAGATTATTTTGGATAGCCGTAGCAGCAAGGGCGATATTTGGCGATTTAGAGATTTATGTATTACCTATTGTGGGTATAAAGGATAAAAATGAAAGTACGTTATCGTGTTGTACCAAAACAGAATAAGAAATCATCCTTCTATGTAAACTGTCATAGCCAACATGTGACGATACAGGCTGCAGACTCTGCGTTTTCTACATTGCTTAGTTTGCGTGAAAGATTATCTGCATGGTATAAGGAAAAAAATATTTCCTTTGATGATATTCCAACGAATACAGATACAGCTTGTTGCTTCGCTTGGAAGGTAGATACGGAAACAGGGGAAGGTTTAGATACCTATTATTATGGTGGCGGCTGTGGTGCTGGTGAATGGATTGAAGCGGCTGAAGCGCAACGTGAGGCTGAAGAGGCTAAAAAACAAGCACCTAGAGGCAAGTCTTTCGCGGGTTATGACCAAGAAGATGAATATGATGATGTAGATGAGGATGATTTTGCTCCATTTGTAGAGGCTGTTGAGTTAGGCTATTTCAATAATAGTCCTGTTGTTGTATCTCGCTCTAATCAAACGGTTGCCGCATCTAGCAATAGTGATACTGTCGCATCTGTGAGCAGTACACCTAAAGCAAGTAAAGGTTTTGCACCTAAAAGTACTACAAAATCTACTGCTAAAGGTAGTGAAGGAGATAGTAAATACCCTCGTCGTGCCCCAAAGGATGCTCCTACTGATGAAGGCATGATTTTAGGACCTAAAATTGAGGGAGTTACCTCTAAAATTATGGGTACTTTAGATACGCCTAGTGTTATTTTTGAAGGTGTATTTGTTGGTCTAGATAAACGTGATACTAAGACTGGTAAAAGTATCGTTAACGGCAGCATCGTAGACGATACGAATAGTATCAAATTCATCAAGTTTACGAACAGCCCTGAAGAAGGGGATGCGTTACTTAAACAGTTAAAAGGTTTGCAACGTGTACGCGTACAAGGTAGCGTCAGCTTTGATGATCGATTTGATAAGGATTATATCTTATCTATTCGAAGCATTGAAGCTATGGAAACTAATAGCGTGGAGCGCACTGAAAACCGTTCAGACTCCCGTGTAGAGCTTCACTTGCATACTAAGATGAGTGATAAGGATGCCCTTGTATCTGTTAAAGATCTATTTAAAACAGTAAAAAAATGGGGTCATCCTGCGGTAGCTATTACAGATCACGGCGTTGTACAAGCCTTTCCAGAAGCTCAAGCTCTTGGTAAAGAGTTGGGCGTTAAGGTTATCTACGGTGTAGAAGGTTATCTTATTGATGATGAAATTGTTGCTCGTGATGAAGAGCCTGTAGTAGATAAGAAGAAGAAAAAAGAAAAAGATAAACGTTACCATATTATCTTATTAGCTAAAAATATGGTAGGTTTGCGCAATCTGTACAAGATGATATCTATTTCTCACCTTGAACACTATAAGGTACGTCCTCGTTTGCCTCGTTCTGTTATTGAAGAACATCGTGAAGGCATTATTATCGGTTCTGCTTGTGAAGCTGGTGAACTTATGCAATCCATTGTTCGTGGCGCTACAAAGGAAGAACTATTAGAGATTGCATCTTTCTATGACTATCTTGAAATTCAGCCACATACAAATAATATGTTCTTGGTTCGTAAAGGACTTATGCCAGATGAGCAAGCCCTTATCGATATGAACAAAACGGTTATTGAATTAGGGGATGCATTAAATAAGCCTGTTTGTGCAACGTGTGACGTTCACTATTTAACACCAGAAGAAAAGATTTACCGTGAAATCATGTTGACTGCCTGTGGTTATCCAGATGCAGATGAACAACCAGATTTACATTTACGTACCACCGATGAAATGTTGGCATCCTTCCCTTACTTAAGTGAAGAAAAGGCCTATGAAGTAGTTGTTACTAATACTCGTGCAATTAATGATAGCATTGAAGATATTAAACCAGTTCCAGATGGCACATATTCACCAAAGATCGAAGGTGCTGATGAAGCTTTCACAGAAATGTGTTATAGAAATGCGAAAGCCATTTATGGTGATCCATTGCCTCGCGTAGTACAAGAGCGACTTGATTATGAACTAGACTGTATTATCTCCAATGGCTATGGTGTATTGTATTACATTGCTCATAAGCTAGTAAAAAAATCACTTGATGATGGGTATCTTGTAGGTTCTCGTGGTTCTGTAGGTTCTTCCTTTGCAGCAACCATGTCTGAAATTACAGAGGTAAATCCATTACCGCCACATTATGTATGCCCTAATTGTAAGCATTCTGAATTCTTTGAAAAGGGCGAATATGCAGGTGGTTTTGACTTACCACGTAAAGATTGTCCAGAGTGTGGTCATGCGCTGCAAACAAATGGCCATGATATTCCGTTTGCCATCTTCCTTGGTTTCGAAGGTGATAAGGTTCCAGATATCGACCTTAACTTCTCCGGTGATTACCAAGCAAAGGCACACAAGTATACGGAAGAACTATTTGGACGTGATAATGTATTTAAAGCGGGTACCATCGGTACTATTGCGGATAAAACAGCATTTGGTTATGTTAAAAAATACGCCGAAATTCGAGATATTCAAGCTCGTAGTGGTTTCTTTGAACATTTGGCAAAAGGCTTTACCAATGTTAAAAATACTACTGGCCAACATCCTGGCGGTATCATGGTATGTCCTCGCGATATGGATGTGCATCACTTTACACCTATACAACATCCAGCGAATAAGAAGGAAAGTGGTGTATTAACAACACACTTTGACTATCACTCCATCGAAGGCCGTATGACTAAGCTTGATATCTTGGGGCATGATGATCCGACTATCATTCGTATGCTAGAGGATTTGACAGGTATAGATGCTAAAACTATACCGTTCGATGATCCTCGCACTTTAAGTCTATTCTCCTCTACAGAGGGTATTGGCTTAACACCTGAGCAATTACAAGGTGACCAAGTAGCTAGCTTGGCTGTGCCAGAATGTGGTACGAAATTTGTACGGGGCATGCTTGAAGACTCTCGTCCTCAAACATTCTCTGACCTGGTTCGTATCTCTGGTTTTTCTCATGGTACAAACGTATGGCTCGATAATGCGCAAGACCTCATTAAAAATGGTACTTGTAAATTGAACGAAGCCATCTCTACCCGTGACGACGTAATGAACTTCTTGATTCATCGCGGTATGGATCGAAAGCATAGCTTCTTCGTTATGGAGAATGTACGTAAAGGGAAGGGCATTGAAAAACGGAATAAACAAGGTCAAGCTACTACGGAATTTGAAGCTGAAATGCGGGAAAATAATATTCCTGAATGGTTCATTGAATCTTGTAAAAAGATTTCCTATTTATTCCCACGGGCCCATGCGGTAGCTTATGTAATGATGGCATTCCGTATCGCCTGGTTTAAGGTATACCATCCATTGGCATTCTATGCTGCCTACTTCTCCATTCGTGCCAAGGCCTTTGATTTGCGCATTATGACAGGAGACCTTAAAACGCAAATGACTGAGTTCAATCGTATTAAAGCTCTTGATCGCGCCGCCAGTCCTAAAGATAAGGACCTTATGAGTGCCTTAGAAGTATCTATGGAAATGTACCAACGTGGTTATCGTTTTGTTAATGTAGATATTCAACACTCCGAAGCAAGACGCTTTAGCATTAAAGATGGTGCTCTATTGCCGCCATTCTTGGCTATTGATTCCCTAGGTGAAACAGTAGCTGATGCTATCGTAGCTGAACGAGAAGAACGTCCGTTTACATCTCTAAAAGACTTGCAACGTCGTTGTAAAGTATCTAACACCATCATTGATCTTATGAAAGAACTTAAATGTTGTGGTGAACTACCTGAAGACGAACAAATGTCACTCTTTGGGGCATAATAAAATACTAGTTATACTTAAATACAAAGTAAGCACTATACCTAAAAGTGGATATAGTGCTTATTTTTCTATATTTTGCTAAAATACAATTAATAATTAATAATGTTACCCACTATAACTATACTACGAGGAGAAAATGATTTTTTTTTAACATTAACGGCTGTTATTACAGTAGTAGTTCTAGCTAAATCAAAAGAAATATATTTTGTATCTGCTTCTTTTAAAAGAAGTAAATCTTTTTTATTTATACAAATCTTCCAAGTTTTAGTAATTTATTTAGGTTTAATTTTTGCTGATTATAGTAATAAAATATTTGCTATAGTTCTATTCTTAGTATCTATATCCGAAATGCTTAAATTGGTTTATTTGAAGAAGATTGTAAATAAAGAGATTAATAAAGAAACCAATATGCCTTATAAATTAACTGATGTTATTAGTAGATTAAATATCTATAGTCGAATTATCTTTATTATTGTACTCAATACTTTTGTTAATTTTCTTTTATTTAAGTAGATTTTTCTGATAAAGGGAGTGTTAGGAAATGATAAATAAGCCTAAAAATCAATCTGTGGAAATAGAATTTTGGGATATTGAGCCTGAGGATGTGCCTGAGTTAGAAGAATCCGATATTCCAGGTGTATATTTTAACGAATTCCGAGAATATGTTGATGAAGAAGGAAATATATTATCTCCATCAGATCTAGATGCAATACGGTATAAAGACGATTACGAAGATGATTATTATAGATAAAAATAATTAAAGTTTGATATTTATTGTGTTTATATTATTGCAAGTTGGTGAATTATGAGAGTTCCGATATATGAAGCTGTAGCACATTATAAAAGGAATGAGACGTTACCTTATACAGAGTATTTTGGCTTAGGCTTTTTTTCCAAGTTATCTTTAGCTGAAAAGGCTTTAGTTGATTCTAAAATATTATCTGGATTTTCTGAGTTAAATGATGATTCCTTTTCTATAACAACTCACTATTTAAATGATTGTGCTCATATAGGTGAGGATATTAACTATGAAATAGTAAATAACAAAATTTATGGTGTTTGGTATGATTACGATATAGATGATTATTATACATGTTCAGGATACATAGGTTTATTTAGTACTTTAAAATATGCAGAGAAAGCAATAGAGTGGTATAAAACCTGGGATATATTTAAAGTACATGGCATAGAGTGTTTAGGAATAGCTACTATTACTCTTAATTTAAGGGGATGGACTGAAGGTTTTATAACAATATATGATTAAACTAAGAAAAAAAGGTGTCATCATTTGATGACACCTCTTTTTTGAAAGTTTTGCAGTTTATGTATTTTGGCAGATTTTGAATATTTGGCAATATTAGTATAGAGATTTATATTTCATCCAGTTTGTTTTGGCCATTTCTTTAAGTTCTGTACCACGGCCATCAAGGATTGCATTGATCAAGTATTTACTGAAGCCTTTAGCTTGTTGGTATGCAATTTTAGGAGGCATAGCAAGTTCTTGTTTATCTACGCGAACATTGACGATAACAGGACCATTATGGTTAAGAGCCTCCATAATTTTTTCGTCTACTTCACTAGAATTTTGAATGCTTACACCTTTAATACCAGCCGCTTCTGCAAGTTTACCGAAGTCTGGATTTACAAAGTCCGTAGCATAGTCTAGGTAGCCAGAGGCTTTCATTTCCATGGCGATAAAGCTAAGTTCTTCGTTGTTAAATACAAAGATTTTAACAGGTAAGTTAAGTTGTTTTAATGTTAACATTTCACCCATCATCATTGTGAAACCACCATCACCAGAGAGGGAAATGACTTGACGGTTTGGACATGCATTTTGTGCACCGATGGCATGCATCATAGCATTGGCCATAGAACCATGGTTATAGGAACCTAAGATACGGCGTTTACCATTTGTTTTTAAGTGACGGGCAGTCCAGATAACTGGAGTACCTACGTCAAAAGTGAAGATGGCATCTTCACTTGCTAGCTTATTCAAACGATTAACGAAATATTGTGGATGAATTGCTACACCATCTGGTTCAGCCGCAGCATAGCTATCCAAATTCTCTCTGAATTTTGTATATTCCTTGCGTATTGTATCAATAAATTCAGTATTTTCACGTTGGCCTACGAGAGGTAACAACTCTTTTAATGTATCTTTTACTGTACCAATAATCCCTTGTGTAAGAGGTACACGGCGACCTAATGCACTAGGATCTCTATCAACTTGAATTACTTTTGCATTTTCCGGATAGAATGGACGGTAAGGGAAGTCTGTACCAAGCATAATGAGTGTATCGCAGTGCTCAATAGCACGATAACCAGATGTATAGCCTAATAGGCCTGTCATACCTACATCATATGGGTTATCCCATTCAACCCATTCTTTACCTCTGAAGGCATGTACTACAGGAGCTTGTAAGCGTTTTGCTAATTCTACGACCTCATCATGTGCACCTTCACAACCTGCACCACAGAAGAGGGTAATGCGTTCACCTTTTTCTAAATGAGCAGCCATTTCTTCGATATCTTCCCGTTGTGGAACGATATGAGGTAAGCGAGGGTGGTGCCATACTGGTAATTCATCAATTTCTGTTTCCATTACTGCTACATCGCCAGGAAGGACGATAACAGCAACATCTTGATTACCAACTGCTGCATTCATAGCACGGAAAAGAATTTCCGGCATTTGTTTTGGATTGGAAACGAGTTCACAGAAACAAGAGCATTCTTTGAATAAGTTTTCTGGATGTGTTTCTTGGAAGTAATTTAAGCCTACTTCAGATTGTGGAATATGAGACGCAATAGCCAATACTGGAACACGATTGCGATGACAATCGAAGAGACCGTTGATCAAATGTAAATTACCAGGACCAGAACTACCTGCACAAACTGTAAGTTTTCCAGTTAAAGAAGCTTCTGCACCTGCAGCAAAGGCTGCTGTTTCTTCATGTCTAACATGTTCAAAAGCAATCTTACCATTGCGACGTAAACTATCGTTTACAGAGTTTAAACTATCGCCAGTGATACCATAAATGCGTTCGATGCCCGCATTGGCTAAGACATCTATCAGTACATCAGAAATTCTTTTTTTTGCCATATTATCACCTATATTTAATAAATAATATCAATTAAATATTGTTATAAAACCATATATTATTATATTAGACCTCTTTGTAGTGTAATTATGTGATAAATGTTACTATTTTATGTATACATAATTTATATATGTTTATATTGTTATGATTAATAAATTTTTAATCTATTATATATTGAACTATAATAATATATATTTTATTCCTTCTTTACTTTTTAACAATATTTCTCAATACAAAACTCTTATTGTTGCATAACGTTAATAAAAGTGTTACTATTAATTCAGAAACAAAATAGATGAGTCTTTGGGGATAGGTGAAATTCCTTACCGGCGGTATAGTCCGCGAACCTTTTAGGTATGAATCGGTGCAATTCCGATACCGACAGTACAGTCTGGATGAGAAAAGACGAAGCACATTTGACGTGCGTATTTATGATTACCCAAGGACTATGTATATAGTCCTTTTTTTATTGAGGTGATATGGTGGATGACGTAGCATATATGAAACGCGCCATTGCACTGGCAAAATTAGCCACAGGTCACACCTCGCCAAATCCTTTGGTTGGTGCCGTAGTGGTTAAAGACAATATAATAATCGGTGAAGGTTATCATCATAAGGCTGGTACGGCTCATGCTGAGGTTCATGCCTTAAACCAAGCTGGTGATAATGCTAAGGGTGCTACTTTATATGTAACCTTAGAGCCATGCTCTCATTATGGTAAAACTCCACCTTGTGCGCTGCGTATTATCGAGGCTGGCATAGCTAAGGTCGTTCTAGGGAGTACAGATCCTAATCCACTAGTATCGGGAAAGGGTATGGATTTACTCCGTGAAGCAGGCATAGAGGTTGTTTGCCCCGTATGTAGTGAGGAATGTGCTGAACTAAATGAGCATTTCTTTACATATATACAGACAGGTAAACCTTTTGTAACTATTAAAAGTGCTATGTCCCTTGATGGTAAGATTGCGACTTTTACTGGTCAATCCCAATGGATTACGAATGAGTCCTCCCGCCGAGATGGACATATACTGCGTGCTACTCATGATGCCATGCTCGTTGGTATCGGTACAATTTTGGCCGATAATCCTCAATTAAACTGTCGTTTAACTGACACTGAATTATCAGAGGCTTTATTAGATACAAGCATACTTGATGAACCGATTCATGTTCATCAGCCTGATGTAATCATCTTAGATAGTCTAGGTAGAACACCTACCACAAGTCGTATATTTGAAATAGATACTCGCAAGGTACATATATTTGTATCGAAAGGCTGTCCTAAAGAACGAATACAGGCGCTGGAACAAGTAGGGGCTCTTGTTACTGTTGTTGAATCAGTATCTACTCGTAAAAGTAAAAGTACAGATATCGTAATAGATATTAAAAAACTATCTATTGATGATATTCTTACGAAGTTGGGCGATTTTGGTTATACTTCAGTATTAGTTGAAGGTGGCTCTGCCATTATAAGTTCATTTGTAGAAACATTGAACTTTGATAAGGTTGTTACTTATATTGGTAATACTATAATCGGTGGAACAGAGGCTACACCTGCTGTAGGTGGCCGTGGCTTTGAAAGTTTAGAATCTTCTCCACAGTTAACTTTTACAAAAACTAAAGTATTAGATAATAACATTCGCATCGAAGCGTATCGTCAAGGAAGGAGGGGCGCTTATGTTCACGGGAATCGTTGAAGAAATCGGCCGTGTAGAGAGCATTAAAAAGGGCCCTAAATCCTTGGCTATTACAATTCGGGGGAATAAAATATTTAGTGATTTAAAAATTGGTGACTCTGTTGCTGTTAATGGTGTATGCTTGACGGCTACAACGATTGGTAATGGCGTATTTACAGCTGATGTTATGCCTGAGTCAATCAAGATGACTACTTTTACAAATTTGAAAGTTCATCAACCAGTCAACTTAGAGCGTGCTATGCTCGCCAACGGTAGATTTGGTGGTCACATTGTGGCAGGTCACGTAGATGGGACGGGCCGCATCATTAATCGGGAACAAACGGATAATGCCATTATCTTTACCGTAGAGGCCCCGAAATCCGTCATGGATTACGTTATTTATAAGGGCTCTATTACCATCGATGGTATTAGCCTCACAATTATGCGACGAACGGACAGCAGTTTTTCCGTATCTATCATTCCTCATACCTTGGGCGAAACTATTTTAGGTTCTGCTCATATCGGTACAGAGGTTAATTTAGAAACGGATATCGCTGGTCGATATATTCGTCATTTTATGAATCTCGGTAGTGAACCTACCGAAGAAAAACCTAAGAAATCTATGCAATCCCTCTTAGTAGAGAATGGATTTATATAAAAGTAAGGAGCGTTCCTATGAGCGAACAATTACATTCAATTGAAGAGGTCTTACAAGACCTTAAAGCTGGTAAACCTGTTATTATCGTTGATGATGAAAGCCGTGAAAACGAAGGCGATCTTATCATCGCTGCAGAGTTTGCTACACAAGAAAATATTAATTTTATGGTTAAATACGCGCGAGGTATCGTATGTACACCAATGCGTCGCGAAGCATTAGAAAAGCTTGGTATTCCAGCAATGGTTGCTAAAAATACAGACAATCATGAAACTGCTTTTACCGTTACTGTTGACCATGTAGATACTACAACAGGCGTATCTCCAGCAGAACGTGCGTATACAATTCAAAAATTATTAGATCCTAATGCTAAACCAGAAGACTTCCGTCGTCCTGGTCACGTATTCCCTCTAGTATATAAAGAGGGTGGCGTTTTAGTACGCCAAGGCCATACAGAAGCATCTATCGATCTTTGCCGCTTGGCAGGTCTACAAGAGGCAGCTGTTATTTGTGAAATCACAAAAGACGATGGCGATATGGCTCGTTTGCCAGATCTCATAGAGTTTGCGAAAGAGCATGATTTGAAAATTGCTTCCGTAGCAGAGCTTATTGAATACCGTAAACTGCATGAAGACATGGTTGATCTTGGTGCTTGTTCTAAATTACCTACTAAATTTGGTGACTTTAATATCTTTGTATTTAAAAACGATTTAGATCATAAAGAACATTTAGCTATTGTTAAAGGTAACGTACAAAACTGTGACGATGTTCTTGTACGTATTCACTCTGAATGTTTAACAGGTGATGTATTCGGTTCTAAACGTTGTGACTGTGGTGAGCAATTAGATCATGCGTTACGTGCCATCGAAAAAGAAGGTAAAGGCGTTGTAGTATATATGCGCCAAGAAGGCCGTGGTATCGGTTTAACAAATAAAATTAAAGCCTATGCTTTACAAGAGCAAGGTTTAGATACTGTAGAGGCTAATGAACAATTAGGTTTCCCTGCAGATATGCGTGAATACTCCTTAGCAGCGCAAATCATTCGTTTCTTAGGGATTAAGAGCATTCGCTTGTTAACGAATAATCCTGAAAAACGCCATGGCTTAGAACATTGGGGTATCGATGTAACTAGTCGTGTACCGCTCATCATTGCGGCAAACAAATTCAACGCAGGTTACTTGAAAACAAAAGAAGAAAAAATGGGTCATATGTTAGATGACTAATAGTCATCTGTTAGCGTATTACTCAATCGTTACATATACAATTCCTAAATGGAATATAGGAGGTCATTATCATGATGGTTCAAGAAGGTAACTTATTAGGTACTGGTAAAAAATTTGCTATTATTGGTTCTCGTTTTAACGAGTTCATTACATCTAAATTAATTGGTGGCGCTGAAGACTGCTTACTTCGTCACGACGTTAAACAAGAAGATATCACTGTAATCTGGGTTCCTGGTGCTTATGAAATTCCTTTGATTGCTAAAAAAGCGGCTTTATCTGGTAAATATGATGCAGTTATTTGCGTTGGTGCCGTAATTCGTGGTGCTACTACTCATTATGACTATGTATGTAATGAAGTAGCTAAAGGTATTGCTCATGTTTCTTTAGAAACAGGTATTCCTGTTATGTTCGGTGTAGTAACTACTGAAAATATTGAACAAGCGATTGAACGTGCTGGTACTAAGGCTGGCAATAAGGGTTACGATTGTGCTATGGGCGCTATCGAAATGGTTAATCTTATCGATCAATTCTAAGAAGACTATTAAAAACACTCAGTATCCTATGGTACTGGGTGTTTTTATAATATCGAAAATATGTTCTTTTACATTGAAAGGAATCTAGACGAACATATATTCTCTATAATTTGAAATGTAATTCTATGACATGATATACTATATAAGCACTTATAAGTGCGTTTTAAACTTTAATTACTAATAAGGAATGATAGAATGGATTATATAAAACGTTTTACTACCCGAGAAGGGGTACGTATGTCTTTAGCGGTAACAACGGATACTGTTGAAACGGCTCGGGTACGTCATGATTTATGGCCTGTCGCAACGGCTGCTTTAGGTCGCGCTATGACGGGGGCTATATTATTAGCTGGTGATTTTAAAAATCATGAAAATGTAAGTTTGCGTATTAAAGGTGATGGCCCTCTAGGCGTTGTGCATGTAGATGCTTTTGCAGATAATACGGTTCGTGGCTATGTGGATGAGCCCCATGTAGATGTACCTTTAAAACGAGCTGGTAAGCTTGATGTAGGTGCTGCTGTTGGACATAATGGTGAAGTACAAGTTACCCGCTTTACTCAACTAGCACAAGATTATACCTCTACAAGTCCAATTCAAAGTGGTGAAGTAGCAGAGGATTTGGCTTACTATTTATATGCTTCTGAACAAGTACCTTCTACTATTAGCTTAGGTGTATTGGTAGACCCAGATTATCATACAGTTGTAGCTGGTGGCTTTATCGTACAAGCTTTACCAGATGCTACAGACGAAGCATTAGCACAAGTAGAAAAGAATATTAACGAACTTGGTCCTATTACAGAATATTTAAAAGCTCATCCAGATGGTAAGGGCCTTATGGAACGCGTTCTTGATGGCTTGACTGTGAATGAAGTATATAATGAACCAATTCACTTCCAATGTCGTTGTGGACGCGATCGCTTTGGTGCCGTACTTATGACATTAAGAGAAGAAGATAAACAGGCTATTTTGGAAGATGAAGTAACAGAACTTGTATGCCATTACTGTAATGAAAAGTATCATTTTAGTCGTGAAGAACTACAAGATATGTTCGAACCAAAAGGTCCTTTACAATAATTACTATTAAGAATTAAATAACCTTTATAAAAATTACAGGCTATATGGTTTTTCCTATAGCCTGTTTTTGTATTCTATGAGAAAATAAAAGATAAGAGTTATTAATAATAGGAGGTCACAATGAGTGCAATTGGCATAATTGGTGGTACTGGTGTTTATGATCCGTCCATCTTTGAAAATATTCATGAAGAATCCTTAATGACACCATATGGTGAAATAGATTATGTACAAGGTACATACCATGGGAAAACAGTAATCTTTGTTGCTCGTCACGGCAAAGATCATACAATTCCTCCACACAAAATTAACTATCGTGCTAATATTTGGGGCCTCAAAAAATTAGGCGTTACATTTATTATCTCTACAACAGCTGTAGGCTCTTTAAATGAAAACTTTAAACCAGGTCATTTCGTTTTGACTGATCAGTTCTTAGATTTTACTAAAAACCGCATCACTACATTCTATGAAGGTGGTGACCGTCCAGTAGCACACTTGGATGTAACAAATCCGTATTGTCCAGAACTACGTGATATCCTTCAAAAGGTTGGTACTGAACAAGGTTTGTCTGTTCACAATGGTGGTACTTATGTATGTACAGAAGGTCCACGCTTTGAAACACCAGCGGAAATTAAAATGTTCCATATGCTTGGTGGGGATACGGTAGGCATGACAAATGTACCTGAAGTAAATTTAGCTAATGAAGCTGAAATGGCATATGCTACGATTTCTATGATTACCAACTATGCTGCAGGTATTTCTGAATCTGCTCTAACACATAGTGAAGTGGTAGAAATGATGGGCGAGATGGCAGCTCAGCTTAAAGCTCTCATTTTAGGTGCTATTGATGTAATCGATGTAGATGCTCGTTATGATGCGCATAATCGCATGCATGAATATGGTGGCTTTAAACTATAATCTATTCATAACGATACGCAATAGTTCATCGAAGGAGAATGTATGATTAATATTGAATGGCGTAAAGATACGCTGGTGCTATTAGATCAAACTAAATTACCTACTGAAATTACTTATGTTCACTGCACGGATTGGCGCCAAGTAGCCGAAGCTATTAAAATGCTTCGCGTTCGTGGCGCACCTGCTATTGGTGTAGCTGCTAGTTATGGTCTTATTCTAGCTGCTATGGAAGCAGGTCGTTTGGATGCTCCATTTAGTGAACAACTTACAAGTTTATATGAATTTAGCGAGACTTTAAAAGAAACTCGTCCTACAGCAATTAACTTAGCTTGGGCCGTAGATCGGGTGATTTCTTTAGTAAAAGATCAAGTTGAAAGCATGTCCTCTATGAGTGATGTGGTAGACCTCATTACGAAAGAAGCCATTATTATTCATGAAGAAGACGTATCTTTGAATCGCCGTATGTCAGAAGCAGGGGCAACTTTATTTGAAGGTCAAAAGAATATTCGTATCTTAACCCATTGTAATGCTGGTGCATTAGCTACCGGTGGTCTAGGAACAGCACTTGGTGTTGTCCGTAAATTACATGAAAATGGACAATTAGAACGCGTATATGCAGATGAAACACGACCATTATTGCAAGGTGCTAGACTTACTGCATTTGAGCTACATGAGGATGGCATTCCTGTAACATTGGAAACAGATAATATGGCTGCTTATGCGATGCAGCATGGCCTTATTGATGCAGTTATCGTAGGCGCAGACCGCATCACTACTAAAGGTGATGTAGCAAATAAAATTGGTACTTATGGTGTGGCTGTGTTAGCTAAATTCCATAACATTCCATTCTATGTGGCGGCACCGTATAGTACATTTGACTTTACCTTAGAAAATGGTAGCGATATTCCTATTGAGATGCGCGATGATTATGAAGTGACATCGTTACATGGTGTTCAAATAGCACCTAATGGTATTGATGTACTAAATCCAGCCTTCGATGTTACACCACATGAACTAGTGACTGCTATCATTACTGAAGAAGGTGTTTTAAAACCAAACTATGAAGAGTCTATTGATAAGCTACGTCAAATTGTAGAATCTAAATAACAAACAAATCCAATTGGGTTTACTATCAAATCTTTATTTTAACTATATCAACTCATATTAGTAAAAGGAGTTATTATGCAATCTTTAATTAAAGATATTAATTTAGCTGCAGAAGGCCGTAAAAAAATTGATTGGGTTTCTAACTTTATGCCTACATTGAATACATTAGGCGATCGTTTTGAAGCAGAACAAACTTTCAAAGGTCAAACTATTGTTGTAAGTGTTCACTTGGAAGCAAAAACAGCATATTTAGCTACTGTATTAAAACGCGGTGGCGCTGATGTTATTGTAACTGGTTCCAATCCATTATCTACACAAGATGATGTAGCGGCAGGTCTCGTTGATATGGGCCTAACTGTATATGCTTGGTATGATTGTACTGAGGAAGAATATTTCAACTTCCTTAACAAGGCTCTTGATCATAAACCGCACATTATTATCGATGATGGTGGTGACTTGGTAAACTTGTTACACACAACACGTCAAGATGCAAAAGAACGTTTGTTAGGTGGTAGTGAAGAAACTACAACAGGTGTACATCGTCTATATGCATTAGAGAATGCTAAACAATTGACATTCCCTATGATTGCAGTAAACGATTCCTACTGTAAATATCTCTTTGATAACCGTTATGGTACAGGCCAATCCGTTTGGGATGGTATTATGCGTACTACAAACTTAACAGTAACAGGTAAAAACGTGGTTGTTGCTGGTTATGGTTGGTGTGGTAAAGGCGTTGCTATGCGTGCAAAAGGCCTTGGTGCTCATGTATATGTAACAGAAGTAGATCCAATCAAAGCTATTGAAGCTGTATTCGATGGTTTCAAAGTATTGCCTATGATTGAAGCTGCTAAAGTAGGGGATATTTTCTGTACTGTAACAGGTTGTAAAGATGTAATCGTGAAAGAACATTACGAAGTAATGAAAGATAAAGCTATTTTGTGTAATGCTGGTCACTTTGATTGTGAAGTTAACGTAGCTGATCTTACAGAACTTGCAGTAAGTCATGAACGAGTTCGTCAAAACATCGAAGGTTATACTATGGCTGATGGTCGTAAACTCTATGTATTGGCTGAAGGTCGTCTAGTAAACCTTGCTGCTGGTGATGGTCATCCTGCAGAAATTATGGACTTATCCTTTGCTATGCAAGCCCTTGCAGCAGAACATATTTTACATAATGGTAAAGATATGGAACCTAAAGTATATGTATTGCCTCATGAATTAGATGCGGAAATTGCAAAACTTAAATTGAACTCCATGGGTTACGACTTAGATTCTTTAACACAAGAACAAATCGATTACCTAACAAAAGTAAATTAATTAACCAAATATAACCGAGCTATTTTAGCTCGGTTATACCTATGAGGAAGCTTATGTCTGATTTATTGATTACCAATGTAGACGTCTTAACTAATGAGGGCGTTCTCAAGAATCATGCCATTGTAATTGAAAATGGTTTTATTACTGCTATTGTAAAGGATAGTGAAGTAGAAAAGGCTAAAGAGTCTGCTAAGGGTGTATTAGATGGGAAAGGCCAATTGGCTACTCCAGGTCTTATTAATACACATACGCACATTGCAATGGGTTTATTTAGAAACTATGCAGATGATCTTGAGCTCATGGACTGGCTAGAAACGGCTATTTGGCCTACTGAGGCAAAGCTTAACGATGAATATGTACGGTATGGCACACAACTTGGCATCGCTGAAATGTTGCGTTCTGGTACAACAACCTTTAGCGATATGTATTTCTTTATGAATACTACTGCTGAGGTAGTAAAAGAAACTGGTATTCGCGCCGTACTATCTCGTGGCTTAGCAGGTGTATCCCCAACAGCAGATCAAGCATTAGTTGAAAATGCTGATTTATTCCGCACATGGAATGGCTTTGATAATGACCGTATCAAGGTATTACTTGGACCGCATGCACCATATACTTGTCCAGATGCGTATATGGAAAAGGTTATCGCTTTATCTCATGAACTAAATTGTGGCATTCATATGCACTTGTCCGAAACAAAAGGGGAAGTAGAGAATGTTATAAAAGCTACTGGTAAGACACCAATTGCTCATATGCATGATTTAGGGTTATTCTGGAATACTACATTAGCTGCACACTGTGTTCATGTAACAGACGAAGATATGGATATTATGGCAGAATACAATGTAGCTGTTGCTCATAATCCACAATCTAACCTTAAATTAGCAAGTGGTATTGCACCAGTTCCTGAAATGATTACTAAAGGTATTACTGTTGGTCTCGGTACAGACGGTTCTGCTTCTAATAATAATGCGGACATGCTTGAAGAAGTACGCCTTGCTGCTACCTTACATAAAGCACGTCTCTACGATCCTAAAGCCATTCCTGCACAAGCAGCTTGGAATATGGGTACTGTAGAAGGAGCGAAAGCTCTTGGTTATACTGACCTTGGTGTATTATCGAAAGGCTATCGTGCAGATATCGTGCTATATGACGTATCTGGTATGCACTGGATGCCTCGTTATAACGATTTAGCGGCACTTGTATACTCTGCAAACAGCTCTGACGTAAATACTACGATTGTAGGCGGCAAAGTTCTTATGAAAGACAAAGTATTGCTTACTATTGATGAAGAAAAACTTCGTGCAGAAATTACTAAGGCTCAAGCGTATTTCAGTAACTAATATTTTAGTAAAAACTATATCTATAATTGATTAACTTCTTATTGTCTATTGTAGTACTATTTAGGTTCGTATTTATATAATATAGGTTTGTATGCGAGGTACTGCTATGCTAAAAAGAATACTTCAATACCTTTCACTCTGTATCGCCTTAGCTGCTTTATTGATGGTGGTTGGTTGTAGTAGTGATAGTGCATCTTCTCAGTCTAAAGGACCTGAAGGGGAATGGATTGCTTACTCAGGCTATACCGTTCAAAATGTAGTGAGTGCTGTAGATACACCAATTTTTACGCTTAATGTAAAGGCTCGTAACGATAGTAAGACGATTTATACAGCTGATATGAAAGCTTATAACTATCAATATACGACGCCTGAAAAGCGACCTGTTATAGAATCTACCCAAATGGTAGGGGATATAAAGGAAGCTCGTCTAAATTATATTACTGCCCTTACAATCGTAATGAGTGCTAATGATGTAATAGGTAACGCAGATAGCTCAAATTTAAATACAATCAAGATGGATATTAGGGACATACCAAATACTAATCTTGTTTATGATTCAAAAACAGATACTATTACATTTATGAATCAAACCTTTAAACGGTTAAGCGATGCGAATAACTTACAAACATTGGCTGATGCGTATAAGAAGGATCTCCAAGTAGCTTCTAACAAATATTTAGAAGATATTGGCAATGCAGCAAATCCTAAAACAAAATTTATAACAACCTATAGCTTTGATGACTCTATCATCAAGGATAATAAGAAATAATATTTTATAGTAGATAAGTTGTATTTATTATTCAAAATAAAATACTATATATTTCTGCTTTTTTGTAATTTAAATAGATAGGAATGAAATACATGACTGATTCTGTAAGTTCTAAAGACACTAATAAGTTTGCAATAGCAGCTTTTTTTAGTGGTGTCGGTGGGATTGAGTTGGGTTTTGAACAAACCAACAAGTTCAGAGTGGTGTATGCCAATGAATTTGATAAAAATGCGAATATTACATATCGATTAAATTTTCCTGAGACATTTTTAGATAACCGAGATATACATATTGTACAACCTGAAGATATAAAAGCTGATAATTTAGATGTAATAGTTGGAGGGTTTCCTTGTCAAGCCTTTAGTATTGCTGGTTATAGAAAAGGCTTTAAGGATGAACGTGGTGATTTATTTTTTGAATTACTTCGAATAATCCAAGCAAAGAAACCTAAAGCTATATTTATTGAAAATGTAAAAAATATGGTATCTCATGATCATGGTAAAACTTTTAAAGTTATAAAAGAAGCTTTAACTACCACTGGATATCATATAAAGTGGAAAGTTTTGAATGGTAAAGATTATGGGAATATTCCTCAAAATAGAGAGCGTATTTATATAGTAGGGTTTCTTAGTAAAACTCAATTTGACTCCTTTAGATTCCCTGATGAGATTGAACTAACTAGTAAATTATTGGATGTAATTGAATTTGATGGTGAACAAGATGAATACTTCTATTATAGTGCTGAAAAAAATCCAACATTTTATAAGGAACTAGAAGAAAATATTAAAAGCTCTGCCAGCATTTATCAATGGCGAAGACAATATGTTCGGGAGAATAAAAGTGGAGTTGTTCCTACTTTAACAGCTAATATGGGCATGGGCGGACATAATGTTCCTTTAATATTAACCCATAATAAACGTATTAGAAAATTAACACCAAAAGAAACATTTAATGTACAAGGATATCCAAAGGATTTTAAACTGCCTAAAGAGGTTTCTAATGGTCAGCTATATAAACAGGCTGGTAATAGTGTAGTTGTTCCTCTTATAAAACGGATAGCTGCAAAAATAGCTGATTCATTAAGTATTAAAAATAAAGCTAGAAATAAAAGATTGAAATCTAATGCTTTATTATATACAAATATGAATGGTAGATATGATGGAGAGGCTTATTTAGTTGATACTTCAGATTCCATAACTGAACTACAAAATTATGTAGATAATGTTAATAAAGGTAGAACAATAAAAGAGAAACAAGATATCGAAATTTATTCTGACGAAAAATATTTGAATTTTGTGGGTAAGAATAAAAAAGGTGAGTTTTACTCTATTGTTACTTTATAATCTATGAGGTGTATATGTCCGTTTGGCAAAAATATACAAAAGAACAACAGGATGAATATATAAAATTCCTTACAGTATATGGTGCTATGTCTAATCTATTCAGACAAAAACAAGGTGAACCTATTCCATATCTAGATTCTAAATTTCAGGAAACAATTTATGCTAAGGTTTTTAAAAGTGAAAATGTTGATATTGGGAATACACCTCATGATATATTATCTGTTTTTGGTAGCGAACGAATAGGCATTGGTTTGAAAACTTGGATGCATAGTACTCCATCTTATCAAAAAGTAATGCAGTTAAAGCGCTATCAAGATGAAATAATGAGTTATAAAAATAACTTGGCTGACTTAGTATACACTATATCTACAATAAAAAATAAAAGAATGATTAGTGATTATAATAGACTTGGACTTAATGAGTCATCAAATATATATCACTATATTACTAGAGATGCTGGTAAATTAGTTATACAAGAGTGTGCATATCCATTGATTGAATTGGATAATATTAAAGATATAAAAGATATTGGAACTTCAGTAAGTTGGAGTGATGGTATTAAAAAATATAAATTTACTTATGGAGATAGTCAAATTTGGCAATGTTTTAGTATAGATGAACCTGATACTACTGTTATAGATGAAATAAAGGTTGATATTATACAAGATCCGTTTACTTTCTTAATTAATGCTTATGATCAGTTTAAATCAAAGCCTAATAATGTATGTGAAGAAATAGCTAGAGCTTTAGATCCAGAACATATTGCTCCAACAGCAAGCTTTATTGCTAAGGATACAATTTATGAAGAAGCATATTTACCACTATACTCCTATAAACATAAAGAGGTAGAACCAAAGTCAGGGTTAAATGCTTGGAATGCGGCTCCAAAAAGTAGAGGCTCTACAAAATTACGACCTTTAAACGAGGTTTATATACCAATTCCTAGAGAGTTTCATAAAAGATATCCTCATTTCTTTATAAATAATATTTTTGACTTTGAAGAGACTCAATCTAGTTATAAAGGTGCCAAAGAAAATAAACCAGAGATTAGATTTAAGTTAGTATTACCAAATGGCAAGACTATTCCTGCACTTATAACTCAAGAAAGACATAAAGCTTTTCAATCTGGCAGTAGAACTGAAATTGATCCATTAACGGGTAATCCATATGGACAATCTGCTTTAGGACAATGGTTATTAGTAGATGTATTAGGCCTAGATGAGCGTGTACCTGTTACTCGTGATTGGTTAATAAAAAAAGATGTTGATTCTGTAAGGATTTGGCATGAAAAAGGTGATTATTCTACATACTATATTGATATTGCACCTGTAAATTCTTTTGAAAACTTTATGGAAAATGAAGTGTCCGATAATATTTAATAAAAAAGTCATCAGATCAATATGATCTGATGACTTTTTTATTAATATTAAATTAAGAAAGGGGATGTTTTTCCTTAAATACTAAAGGTATTAATTGTGAATTAATTCTAGAGTTATATCAGTAGAATTTAACCAAGAAACTCTAACGATATCACCTGGTCTTGCATTAGTATATTGATACCATTCACCTAATCGTCGTAAATTATTTTGGATAGAGAATTGTTTTGCATATTGGCTTCCAGCTTCAGAACATCCCTGTGCTAGCATAATATCATTAGTTTCATTATTAAAAAAGTTATCTGCAGATGTCACATTGAACTGATTATATCCTAATCCTTGATTAGAATTATTAGAGTTATATATTCCTATTCTACGTGAATCACATGAAGGTATAGGTATATAACCCTCACCAGATCGTGAAGCTCTTGACATAGTATGTCTTGTTTCATTTCCCCAATCCAAATGACATTCTTTTAATTCAACTTCAAATACATCTCCCGCTTGAGCCATATTTAGTCTCCTTATAAAACATCCCCTTACGAGAATAATTATACAGAAGTGTATACTAAATGTAAAATTATTTGATTGCTTTTACTAAAAACATAGGTACAGGAATATAAAATTCATCTTCTTCACTGTAAATACGTGGACCTACAGTAGGATCGATAGTAACAGAGCTAGCACCTAATTTTGTAAGTAGCTCTTTATCCCATTGAGGGCGTGTAAAGGATGAAATTTCAAGCATATGGTAAATAGTATGGCACCGCTCTTTTAAATCATTACTTACGTGTTCGTGGGCATGATGAACAGATTGCGGTAAGTCATGGTGATTGCGAGCATGTTCCGCATCATAATTGAGGATTAAACCGCCTGGACGAATGATGCGTAACCATTCAGCATAGGCTTTATCTGGATGTGGTAAGTTCCATGTTACATTGCGGGCTACAACGATATCAAAGGTATTGGAGTCAAAGCTAAGATTTTCGGCATCCATGACGGAGAAGGTAGCATCACAATCAAGGGATTCTGCCAGTTGATTTGCTTCGTCTATCATATTAGGCGTAATATCGATGCCGTGTACTGTATGTCCTAGTTGAGAGAGGATAATACTAAAGAAGCCTGCACCACAACCAATGTCTAAAATACGTAAAGAGCGATCAGAATCAAAGATATGACTCGTTAGTTCATCTCTCCATAATTTAAGTTTAGGACTCTCTAATTCTTTAGCTCGTAAGGCTCCAAAATCATGAGCTCGATCTGTCCAATAGGATGTAATAAATTCTTTATCATCCTTCATAGGATGGTTCTGTTCAAAAATATCGTTCATACGTTAGTTCTCCTCATATTTTATAATCTTTATAGTACCATAAAATATGAATAAACTATACAGCAAAAATCACATTTATATTATAAAGACATAGGGATAGATATGTTATAATATTTTTATATTTTGTTTAATGAAAGGGCAGCGATATGATATTACAAACTGGACAACGTACAGATATACCTGCCTTTTATGGTCAATGGCTGATTAATCGTATACATGAAGGTTTCGTAGACGTTCGAAATCCTTATAATCCACTACAAGTAACGCGTTATACTATTAATCGCGAAGTAGTAGATGGCATTGCTTTTTGTACGAAAAATCCCTTGCCCTTTATACCATTACTAAATGAAATTAAAGAGTATCGGCAATATTGGCATATGACGATAACACCTTATGGACGTGATATTGAGCCCTATGTACCGCAATATGAGTCTATAATAGATGGTTTTAAACATATTTCCAATGAGCTTAATCCTCAGTCTATGGTGTGGCGCTATGATCCAATTATTTTAACTAATGACTATACCATAGATTTTCATTTTGAAAGCTTTTATAAAATGGCAAAGTTCTTAAAGGGCTATACTGATACAGTTATCGTTAGTTTTTTAGATATCTTTGATAAGGTAGCTCATAATTTTCCTGAAGGCTATAGACCGAGTTTAGATATTCAAACGAAGATCATTAAAGAATTAGTATCTATAGCGCATTCTCATCAGATGATACTTAAAACCTGTGGAGAAGGGGACATTTTCAAAGAATTAGGTGTTAATACAGAGGGCTGTTTTACGCTAGACTGTTATGAACGTGCTTGGAACGTAAAATTAAAAGCACCGAAACGTACACCAGCTAGACCAGAGTGTAATTGTTATTTACATGGTGATATAGGCGCCTATGACACTTGTAGCCATTTTTGTCGCTATTGTTATGCCAATACAAATCAGGCTGCAGTTCGCCAAAATCGGTTATTACATGATCTGAACTCTAGCTTGCTTATTGGAAAACTTTCAAAAACAGCAATTATTAAAGAAAGTGCGGAAAAAAGCTGGATTGTAGATACAAATTACACACAAGATTCTTTATTTTAAGGAGAATTATGACTTGCTTTTACGCCTATAGCATTGACGCATCGTGTAAAATATAGACAAAAGGGGTTGGGTCACCTCAAGAATATAAGAGAGTTAAACTACTTTTAATTGTTTATGTATTATTACAAGGAGGTGGAGTATGATCACCTATAAGACTGACAGTAAAGCATCATTACAATCACTAGAATCATCTATGCCAGTTCTTGCCATGTGTTATGATTTTGATAAGACCTTAACACCTGATGATATGCAGGCACAAGGCTTTATCCAATCTGTTGGCTATGATGAAGAGCAAATCAAACAGTTCTGGCAAGAATCTAATCAACTGGCTAAGAAAAATGATATGGATAATAATTTGGCGTATATGTACAAGATGATTCAAGAAGCAGTGGGCCGTTTTTATGTAACTCGAGAAAAGCTTATGGAATATGGCAATCAAGTGGAACTATATGAAGGTGTTCGCACTTGGTTTGAGCGTATTCGTGAATATGGTTTAGAACACGGTGTACGCATTGAACATTACATCATATCTTCTGGTTTAAAAGAGATGATAGAAGGTACTGAAATGGCGAAAGAGGGGGCTTTCACCAAAATCTATGCCAGTGCATTCATGTTCGACGACAAAGGCGTAGCAGTTTGGCCTGCACAAGCCATTAACTATACAAATAAAACACAGTTTTTATTCCGTATTCAAAAAGGAATTTTAGATATCAATGACACAGGTGTTAATGATTATGTTAAGCCTGAAGATCAACGTGTACCGTTTCGCAACATGATATATATTGGGGATAGTGATACAGATATTCCTTGCATGAGCTTGGTTAATGCTAATGGTGGTCATTCTATAGGTGTTTATGATCCTGTTAAGAAGGATAAAGATAAGGTGTATAAGATGATGCGTCATCACCGCATACGTTATTATGCATCTGCAGACTATACAAATGGTTCAAAGTTAGATACATTAGTTAAACAAATTATTCGTAAAACCGCAGCCTACGAAGTGTTAGAAGGCGAGTATGTACATTGTAAACACGAAGCAGAGGAGTAACATGGATCAATCTAAATTAACAAGTGAATGGATTCAAGCATTTAATCGTTTAGGTTCTGAAGGTAAATTAAAACCTACCGTACCATATCATGATTTATTTAACCGTAAAGAGTTAAAAGGATTTCCATTGCATACATTGCCTATGTGGACTGTAACATTTCCAACAGGACATATTACATGCTGTGATCCTTTGGTGACACTACCTAATAAACCGGATACATATATTAGAACGGTAGAACCAGGTACGTATTTGTTGGAAACAAAAATTATTGAAATGGAACCTAATGAATACCGTTATGTAGCAAGCCGCGTTCTTTTTAGTGGTAATGAACCTGTGAATTATGAATTAGCATTAAAAGGTACAGAAGATTTAACAGATCTTGATGATGGTGAAAGCTACATTGGATTCCCTGTAGATTCTGGTCTTGCTACAGTAGTTGATGCTGAAACAATTGAGACCTACAGAAAGTTTTACGATCAATGGCATACTAACTATCCGGATAAGAACATTTACGATGATTACTATAGCGATTTATTCCAATTAAATGCTATGGCATATCCTCAATACCAACGCTCTAAAGGGGACTGGATTAACTTTACAATTCCTGAAACCGAATTGACTGTGCCAATGATTCAATCTGGCTTTGGTGATGGTTTATACCCTGTATACTGGGCATTTGATAAAGATGGTCAAATTTGCCAATTGATTATGGAATATATTGATTGCAGCGAAGCATATCAATAATATAATCTAGCGATTTATATAGATATATAAAGATCGATAACTTAATAACATACTAAAAAAGACGCTTAGATTACTAAGCGTCTTTTATATATTCCTGTTTAATTGTAAGGTCTAAATGCCAAAAATCCAGTTTACGAATACACGAAGGATACTAAGACCTACAATGATTTCTGCTAAAAATCTTAAAGAACCTTCCATACCATTACCTAAATGTTTTAAACTGCCAATTTTAGCTTTACTTACAATATCACACCAGCACATATAATACCTCCATGAGAGTTAATATGAGTAAATTACATAATTTATATGCTTATTTTACAACTTAATTCTAAAAATTTCAATATATAATTTTGGAAAATAGTAAGTTTTTATTAGATAGTTATAATTTGTAAGCGTATATAAAGGAATTATTTAATTAAAAGAGTTGAATATGCTATTATGAAATTAATTATTATTGTGTTGTGTAATATTATGGAGAGATATATGAAAAAATTTATATTAGGATTAGCTATAGCATTGGCTGCATGTAATATAACATCTGCAAAAGAATATATTACATTAGAATCCACAGCTGGTAATACTATCGTCGATGAAAATGGGAGTTGGATACTTGGTCCTTATAATAATTTGCATGTAGAGTATATGGATGGATATAACAATAACTACGTATATGGATCCTTTTATGAAAATGGTCAAAAGCGATATGTAAATTTAGTTGAATTAGCATATTTTCCTGCAGGCTATGAATATGCATTTTCTTATGACTATGCAAAAGCATTAACCGGTGATGGATTTAAATTAGTTAATTCAAATGGAACCTATGCTATTAATGATGTAGTAAATCAATATAGTAGTGTAAATAAAAATTTAATATTAGGACGAAAAGGAGATTATTGGTATTTGTATAACCAAAATAATGGTAATCAAATTCTTACTAATCCTATAAAAGATAGTTGGAAGAATATTGACTTCTTAGAATCTAAGAAAGATCAAAAACTGCTATTTATAATCCATACCTTTGATGGTTATACTAAATATGTTACAGAAGATGGAGTTGTTTTAACCGAAAATGAAGCAAATCATCTTATTAATACTGATGACTATAAAGAACTTATTGGAAATGGAGCGGGAACAGCTGGATATTCAGAAGAACGTCTATATAGTAGAAAACCATCAGATACCTATGAATTATTTAGTCAAGTAGATAAAAAAGGTAATACTTTGTATGGAATGAGAATAGGTGAGAATGAAATAGTAATTCCTGCAAATTATAAATCTATACAACATTTAGGTAATGAGTTTAATTATTTTGTTGTATCTAATGAAAATAATAAGTATGGTATTATTAACTCCTTAAATCAAATTGTTGTACACATGAACTATGATTCTTATGAACAATTAAGTGATCGTAGTTTTGTATTAAAGGATTCTAATGGGAGTCATATATTTAATGCTGAATATGGTGTTTTATTTGATAAAGTATATGATAGTATAGATACAACTAAGCCTATTTATGTATTAAATAAAGTTACTACAGCAACCTATGATAAAACAAAATATGTGATTGATACTAATTTAGGTTATAAACTATTCAAATTGCCATATTTTGATGATGACATAACGTCATTTTATAAAGATTTATTTGTTTATAAGTCTGATGGTAAATATGGTTTAATGGATTATAAGGGCCGTATAATCATTGAACCTAAATTTGATAAAGTGACTATCAATGAGCCTGAGCTCGCTAAATATATAAAAAGAATAGACTCGTTATGATAAATAATTAGTTTTAACTTATTATTTGATTTAATCTACATAAACTAGCTTATAGCAATATAAGCTAGTTTTTCTTTTGTTTTTTATATTACTTCCGATAACGATATATTATCGGAAGTAATTATATTAAGAAAATTGGGCCTAAATGGCCCAATCTCTTATGTTATCTAGTTTTTTAGCTATTTAAGCTTATTTACGTTTAAATGTATATGGTTCGTATTCTACATCATTATGGCGATTAGTCCACCAGTTCCAACCAATTCTTGCAAGCTTCCATGCAATGAAGCCGACGATAATTCCCAATACTAACCCTGTTAATACATCTGTTGGATAATGTACAAATAGATATACTCTAGAAAATGCTACTACTAATGACCCAAGTAATGCTATAATTCCCAAATATCGCTTCTGAGGCGCTATTTGGCTCAAGCCTAGGTAAATGGTCATGGCTGATGCAAATGAACCAAAACTATGGCCTGACGGGAATGAATAACTACTTGCTTTTGGTAATGCAGACTCTAATGGAACTGTTACATTGGGAAAATCTACAAATGGTCTTAATCTAGCTACATGTGGTTTTAAACCTTGGTCACCGATGATAAATACAAATCCTAATGCAATTATTATAGCTACGCCTAATACACGATATTTTTTCTGTAACATCAATAACAAGGCAATTACAATCCATAAGGCACCGCTGCCAGTAATTTTTGAAATAAATGCCATAATAGGTGTTAAAAAACTATATACAAGGTGATCATGTACATAGAAGATTAAAGAGTGATCAAATTGTAAGATTGTGTCCATAGCTTCCTCTTCTATTTTATTAAATGATAATTAATGAGAATGGATGAATGTAGATTATATCCTCAATATTCTTTATTGGATTCTTATATACTTTATACTATGTATATATCGCTTTCTCAATTACATCCAAATAATAGCCTAAACTATTTATACATCATGGTCAATAGTTTAGGCTATATTTAATAAAATCTTTAATTATGATTTCTTTTTGTCCGGTTTTTTCGGTGGATTTGGTGGTGCTGCAGGTGTTGCAGGCATTGTAATAATCGTATCTACTGGATCATATACGGACTCAAAGGAATCTGTTTGCGTTACCCAGTTACCATAGGTAATGGTTCTATACGTATTCATTGTTAAACCTACATGCCCCTCCTGCACTTCTTTTTCTTTTAATGAAGGATCTACCCTAGTGATAGTTTTGTTAGGAATTTCGCCATAGTCTCCTACAGAAATAGAAACATTTTTAGGCTTATCTTGAGCCGTACCTATAATGTAGATCGTTAACGTTCCGTTGTTCATAACACTAAGGATATAAATAGATTGTTGGTAAGGATTTCTAAACTTAAAGTCTAAATAGCCCCATGCTACAGTGGCATCACGACCAGCTTGAATATATCCAACAGGTTCAAAGTGAGGTGTACGTTCTATAATATTCATACCAGATAGTAAAGCTGTATTAAATATGGTAGAACTTACTTGGCAAATACCACCGCCAATACCTGGAACTAATTTGCCATCAATCATAACAGGTGCATCATCATAGCCAGCCTCTGCAGTACGTTCACCTACAACATCGTTAAAGGAGAATTGTGCACCAGGTTTAATTAGGGTACCGTTTATTTTATCAGATGCTAATTGGATATTATGGGTTCTGCTTTCATTACTAGGATCATACTCTGTAGTGTAAGAAGCTAATACAGTATTCAATGGTTTTAAATCGGCATCACTTACTTTTACAGTATTTTGTGTAGTAAATACCATAGATAAGGAGTTAATACTATCACCGGCCTGTAAATCATCTTTTAATTTCTTAAGGGTAGCATCAATATCGATACGCTTACCTTCCTTTGCAGGGTGGAATACAACTTGTCCATTTTCAAGGGTAAGGTATGCATCATGTCCTGGCATATCAATTGTTTTAGCCAATTCACTTAGATAGGTTTTACCTTTTACCTCATCAAGCTTATATTGTGGCTTAAAATGATGACCGTAGAATAAGGCCTTAAATCGATTTGAAAGTAGTGTCCACATATCATCTTCATATCCATATGTAGAAATAGCTTTTACTACAGCCTCTGTATCTACTTGAATACCTAAATCATGATAAGTAGCTTGTTGTTTTTTATTATTGCCCATATCAATAGATATAGTTTGAGGGATTTTACTATTTAACTCTTGTAAGCGAGCCTGTAATTCATTCTTAGGTGTATTAGATAAATCAGTATCATTGTAGTATACACCATAAGAAATATTTTCTGTTGGAATGTATGAACAGCCGCTAGTCCCTAAGAGAACAAGCATAGTTCCTACTAAAATATATTTCTTTGTCATTATTTATAAATTCTCCCGAATTAGTTATCATATTCTCTAATTATAGCATATTACGGTCTAATCTATGGTACAATTAGATTGATAATTTTAGGGGTAAGGGTGAATTATGTCAGAATCTAAGGAACAACAAAAACATTTCTATTTGCGTAATAATGATGCGCTTATGAATAGTACCAAGTTGTCTATGAAAGCTAAACAAAGTATATTGTTATCTAAGGCTGAGAATACTGTGGATGCTTACGAATCGGATTGGGATGATTTCGTAGATTGGTGTACATATCAAAAGGTACCTTACTTTCCAGCTACACCAGAAACCATAGTAAACTATATTAATGATCTTGCTGATTATGCTAAGGCAAATACAATCTCTCGTCGTATTAGCGCTATTTCAGAGAATTATAATGCTTCTGGACATCGGGATAATCCATGTATGGCACCAATCGTAAAACAAGCGTTACGCGGGATTAGACGGTTAAAAGGTACATTTCAACAAGGTAAAACACCAGTACTATTAGAGGATATTGAAGATATTCTAGATTGTATGACTAAACTAGATGTACCTGAATTACAGTTATTACGAGATAAGGCCATTCTTTTAATTGGTTTTATGGGTGCATTTCGTCGTAGTGAAATTGCAGCTATTACAGTAGAACATCTACAGTTTTCTCCACAAGGTGTTGAAATCTTTGTACCATCCTCAAAAGCAGACCAAGAAGGTCAAGGTGCTGTAGTAGCTATCCCTCAACTATCCGGTTCTCCGTTAGACGCAGTACGTGCCCTACAGCAATGGTTACGTGCCGCTGGTATTACTGAAGGGCCTGTATTTAGAGGTTTTACTAAAAATATGTCACTTCGTAAAAGAGCCATATCCGATAAAATGATTGCAGAAATTGTAAAGAAATATATTTCTCTCATTGGTCTTGATCCAACTATGTATGGTGCTCATAGTTTACGGCATGGCTTTGCAACAACTGCCGCAGCTTATGGTGTTGAAGAACGTAATATTATGAGACAAACACGTCATCATAGTGTTAACATGGTTCGTCGTTATATTAATGAAGCGAACAAGTTTGTAGATAATCCTATTTCTACAATTTTTGAAAAACGATTTAGATGATAATTATAAATCAGTTGATTAAGATAATATCAATAAATTGTATAATAACATATATTAGATAACAAAAAGCAGCTATCTCTATGGAGTAGCTGCTTTTTCGTGTGGGTTATACCCATATATATTTAGTTTTGAGCCACATAGTCCAAAGCTCTAACTGGACTATCAGAATTATGTGCTGGTACCTTTAATACTGTACCAGGTACAAGTGTACCAGAATCACTGATGTTGTTGAGTTCTTTCATGGCATATACCATTTCACGAACATCCATATCTTTATGAGCTGTGCGAGCTGCAATATCCCACATCGTATCACCTGCTTGTACCTTTACTTCACGGACAGCATGTGTGTTTGTAGCTGTTACAGGATTTGTCATATTATAGCCGAACAAGATTGTTAAGCACATTCCTACCATCATCAATATATTTTTCATCTCATACCTCACATTTACATCGAACATAATATCTGAGAACATTTGTTTGTTTACATGCTTATATTAGCACACGAACGAATGTTCGGTCAAGTGTTTTAGAACAAATGTTTGCAAAAACTTTTAAAATTGCCTATAATAGGTATATAAGATAAGTAATTATCTTATGTTTTTATTATATAGTACGAAATGAGTAAATTTTTCCGCATATATATCTATATTATTTTGACATTACATTGACTATTGACTATGGAGGTTCATCGTGAGACGCCCTGCTACAGATATTAATACTAAACAGCGCCGTATATTAGATTTTATTAAGGACTCTTTGCATAATGAATATCGTTGTCCTACTGTTCGTGAAATCTGTACCCATGTAGGCCTTAGTTCTACTTCTACTGTGCAATCTCATTTGAATGCTCTTGAAAAGTTTGGTTATATTAAACGGGATCCTAATAAAAATCGCGCTATTACAGTACTAGAGGATACAAAACCTTCTATTTCTGTAGATGGTAATGAAACATCTAGTTCTGATAATTTTGAGTTCTTAGGGTCTGGTTTAAAACAAGTTCCTCTTATTGGTACTGTACAAGCAGGTATGCCTATTACAGCGGTAGAAAATTTAGAGTCTACTCTTACATTACCTGTTCAATTAACTGGTGATTCTGACTGCTTCTTACTACGCGTTCAAGGCGAATCCATGATGAATATTGGTATGTATGAAGGTGATATGCTCATCGTACGCCATCAAAATACGGCTGATAATGGTGATGTTGTTGTAGCACGTATCGATGACGAAGCTACAGTAAAACGTTTCTATAAAGAAAATGGTCACATTCGTTTGCAACCAGAAAATGATAATTTCGATCCAATCATTGTAGATGACTGTCATATTGAAGGTCTTGTCATTGGTCTTGTACGAGACAGAATATAGAAAAAACCGGCAACTTGGGTTGCCGGTTTTTTATTATACTTAAGACTTGTAAAAAAAACAGAAGCTATATTAAATAGCTCCTGCTTTTATTTTATTTTACATATTCTGCTAAAGCTTTATCAATATATGCTGCTTCTTCGGCACTAGGGTCACACATTGGCAAATTAAATACACCAGCAGGTAAACCTATTTTACGGACTGCATATTTAACAGGAATAGGATTTGTAGTAATAAACATAGCTTTTATGATATCCGCTAAGCTTTGATGAATACGAAGCGCTTCGTGATTATGACCAGATTCATAAGCTTGAATCATAGCATTCATATCTTTGCCCGCTATATGAGAAACTACGGATACAACACCGCATGCTCCTACAGATAGCATTGGCAATGTAAGACCATCATCTCCACTATATACCATGAAGTCATCCTCAGGCATTAAGCGTTTAATTTCAGATGAAATCATAAGATTGCCACTGGCCTCTTTAATCGCGCATACATGTGGATACTCACTATGTAATTGTGCTAGTGTTGTTGGGAAAATGCCTGTTCCTACACGGCTTGGTACATTATATACCATGATTGGCAGTGTAGTAGCCTCTGCAATAGTTTTAAAGTGTAAGTATTGACCTTGTTGATTAGGTTTATTGTAGTAAGGTACTACAACTAATAAACCATCGATTCCATCAATTTTAGATACTTCTTTTACAAAGTCTACAGAAGCTTTTGTGTCATTTGAACCTACATTAGCAATAATGGAACCTTTATGACCACATTCTTTAGCAATAGCTGTAAATAATGCTAATTTATCCTCTTTTGACATGGATGGATTTTCCCCTGTTGTACCGCATACAACGAGTCCATCAGATCCATTATCTAATAAATGATGAGCAATAGCTACACTATTTTCTATGTTAAGGGATCCATCATTATTAAATGATGTAATCATAGCCGTTAATACTCGACCAAAGGTTTTCATATCTGTCCTCCCCTTGATAGATTAAAATGCTTGTTTTTCTACCAAGTACTCAGCAATTTGCAACGCATTAAGTGCTGCACCTTTACGAATTTGGTCCCCTACAATCCAGAAATTCATACCTTTGTCGTTATATAAGTCTTTACGAATACGGCCGATTTCACAGTCGTTTTGATTAGACGTATATAATGGCATAGGATAAATTTGTTCTGCAGGATTATCTTTTACTTGTAAACCTGGGAATTTTTCACATGCTGCTCTGAAAGCTTCTACAGAAACTGGTTCAGCTGTTTCTACTAAAACAGATTCAGAGTGGGAACGATACACTGGAACACGTACAGTAGTTGGTACTACTTGAATTGTGTCGTCATGAAGAATTTTTTGTGTTTCATTGACCATTTTCATTTCTTCTTTTGTGTAATCATTGTCCAAGAACACATCAATTTGTGGCAATAAGTTAAATGCTACAGGATAATGTTTAGGGGCAGATCCTGTTGGCAATAAGTTTGCAGTCATTTCTTCGCCAGCAGTATATTGTTTTACTTGGTTTTCAAGTTCTTCAATACCTTCTTTACCAGCACCTGATACTGCTTGATATGTACTTACAACGATGCGTTTAATTGGAGAAATATCATGTAGTGGTTTTAAACCTAAGCTCATAATAATAGTAGAGCAATTTGGGTTAGCAATAATACCTTTATGTTTTAAGATATCTTCTGGATTTACTTCTGGTACAACAAGAGGTACCTCAGGATCCATACGGAATGCACTAGAGTTATCGATAACAATTGCACCACGTTTAGCAGCTTCTGGTGCTAATGTTTTAGAAATAGAACCACCTGCAAATAACGCGATATCAATATTTTCAAAGGATTCTGGCTTTGCTTCTTCTACTACATATGTTTTTCCATTCACTGTAAGTTCAGTACCTGCAGAACGAGCAGATGCCAACAATTTTAAATTTTCATATGGGAAATTACGCTCTTCAATAAGTGTAATAAATTCAGCACCTACTGCACCAGTAGCACCAAGAATTGCAACATTAGGTTTTTTCATTACTATATCTCCTTGCTCTAATATTATAAATAATGCTCTAAGCCGTAAGTTAAACCAGTTTTAGCACTAATTTTTTTACATGCTAATACTACACCTGGCATAAAGGAAAGTCGGCTTAAACTATCGTGACGAATTGTTAACGTTTCATCATAGCCACCAAATAGTACTTCCTGGTGAGCTACGTAACCAGGTAAACGAACGCTGTGGATTGTTACGTCATCAACCTTAGCGCCACGAGCACCTGGTAAACTTTCACGAGTCAAATCCTCATCAGGCGTTGCATTCGCCGCTTGTTTAGCTTCGTTAATTAATTTAGCTGTTAAAATAGATGTACCAGATGGGGCATCGTATTTATGGTTATGATGTAGTTCAATAATCTCTACATTAGGGAAATATGGTGCCAATTCTGCAGAAACCTTCATCATCATAACTGCACCAAGAGAGAAATTAGGTGCTACAAGGCAGTTTGCATTATTTTGGCGACCAATAGCATCTAATTCGTCACGTTGTTCCGCAGTTAAACCTGTAGTACCAATAACTACATGAATACCTGCAGATAACATTTTTTTAGCATTTTCATAAATAACAGCAGGATTTGTAAAGTCTACAATTACATCAGGTTTATTAGTATCTAGAACCTCATCGATGGAGGCATTCATTGTAATTCCTAATTGTTCGATGCCTGCTACGGAGCCTACATCTTGACCTGCCTTAGTAGGATCGATACCGCCTACTAATGTTAACTCAGGATCATTATGTACTGCTTTGACTACTTCGCGGCCCATTTTACCGCCAGCGCCATTTACCATTACTCGAATCATATATACCTCCAAAAAAGCCAGTGGATGCATCCACTGGCCTTATAGTTTATATAGCTTATAACTGTTACTAAAAGCTCAATGATAGCACTCCACCAATTCAAATTGATGACAGTCGTCCATTTATTAAATAGACAACCAGAACGATGAGTCGCAATCACCGAACTTCGGCAAGCATCCCTTTTATCATGGATCAATGCATGCCTACTCCTCATGATTACTATTTATACTCGCACCTCTATCAACATATTCACTTAATACTATTAGTATAAGTAATTATGCGATTTTAGTCAATTAAAATGGGCAATTAGTTCTTTTGCCGCTGCTAATGCTGTTGAGGACATACCTCGACCAGACATCATGGAAGCGATTTGCGTAACACGTTCATCCTCATTAAGTACAGATAATGTTGAAACTGTACGGTCATCTTGTTCCATTTTAGACAAGTGATAATGTTGCTTAGCAATACTCGCAGTTTGAGGTAAATGAGTGATACAGAATACTTGATTAGTTTTAGATAGATGTAGAATCTTTTCAGCTACTTTTAACGCTATATCTCCACTGATACCTACATCGATTTCATCAAATACCATTGTTTTGAAAGTGTCAGTACGGAATACAGATTTGAAGGCTAGCGCAATACGAGCTAATTCACCACCAGAGGCTACCTTGTGAAGCGGTAATAATTGCTCCCCTTTATTGGCAGAAAATAGTAGTTCAATTGATTTAGCAGCTAAAGGAGATAATCCTTCGCCATCCTCTATATGGAACTGAATATCACCTTTTGGCATTCCTAAATCTACTAATTCTTGATGTAATGCACTAGCTATAGTTTTTGCATTTTTTTGACGAATGTCATGTAAAACCGTTAAAGCCTCTTCTGCGACTTTTTGAGCTTTATCTAAACGAGCCTCTAATTCATCTTGAGCAAATACGAGGCCTTCAAGCTCCTCTAAACGAGCTTGTGCCTTTTCTTCGTATGCTAAAATTTCTTCTACAGTTTCACCATATTTTTTCTTTAAGCCGTAAATAGTTGTATCTCTATCTTGGCAATACTTATAGCGCTCTTCATCATAGCTGATAGTATCTCTGTAGCGATCTAATGATTGGGCTGCTTCCTCTAATTGAAAATAAGCAGAGTCAACCATTTCAGATACTTCCTTTAATTCACTATCATACTTTACAAGATCATTAACCTCTACCTTGATAGAGTTAATAGTGTCTAGTAATGGTTGGCGTCCATTATAGAAGGCGTCATAACAAGAACCTAATACCTTATCAATATGCTCAAAGCTATCAAGACGTTTTAATTCTTCTGCAATAGAGACATCTTCACCCATAGTGAGACCGGCTTCTTCAATTTCATCAATTTGATATCGTAGCATATCGAGCTCACGTGCTCGTTCAGACATATTTTCTTGTAAGTGATCCACATCTTGTTTAGCTTGCTTATATACTTTATAAGCATCTAAATAGGCCTTATAAGCTACTTGCCCTTCTTTATTATACGTATCCAAATATTCATGATGAGTATCTGCATCTAACAATCGTTGATTGCTATATTGACCATGAATATCTGCTAAATGTTGACCAATTTCTTTTAATGCTTTTAATGGTATAGGTTGATCATTAGCTAAGATAGTAGATTTACCATTGCGATTAAATGAACGGGAGAGAATTAATTCCCCTTCTTCAACCATAATATTTTTAGATTCTAATAGCTCTTGTATACTTTGGTGATCGGCAATATCAAATATTCCATCTATAACAAAACTATCTTTACCGTGACGAATGAACTCGCTGCTTGCGCGTTCTCCCAAAAGGATACTAAAGGCATCCATTAATATGGATTTCCCTGCCCCAGTTTCGCCGGTAAAGATAGTTATGCCATCATTAAATGAAATATTCATTTGCTCAATCAACGCAAAGTTGCGAATGCTCATTTGCGTTAACATCTATTTAGTCCTTCATTAAATCTTGAATTTTAGCTAAAATCGCTGGAACTTCAGCTTCAGATTTTGCAATTAACAAAATTGTATCATCACCAGCTAATGTACCAATAATTTCAGACCATTTTGCATGGTCAATGGAAAATGCTACGGATTGAGCTGAACCAGGAATTGTATGTAATACAACTTGATTTAAGCTGTGATCTACCTTAATTAGAGAATCTTGGAATAATCGATTGATTCGACTACGAGATAGAACTACATTTTCTTCTGGAGATAATGCATATCGATAGTGTCCATCGCCTGTAGGAATTTTGATTAACATCAATTCCTTAATATCACGAGAAACTGTAGCTTGCGTTACTTCAATACCTTCTTCTAATAAGGCCGCTGCTAATTCCTCCTGAGTTTCAATCGCCTTGGACTGCACGATTTCTTTGATTTTGTTATAGCGATAGCGTTTCATTTTGAACTCCCTTTTTTAAACCTTGCACATAAAAGAGAATAGTATCTTTCTGCTATTATTATACCATATATTCATAATTAATATATGGTATAAATTGCATGTCTCATACTAGTTATGCATATTATATTAATATTTAAAATATTGTTAATTTTCTATATACTGATAGCGTATAAACACATATCCTATAGGCTTCATCTATTTATATGAAATTAATAATTTAAAATTAGAAGATTATACATGTATAAATAAAAGCCCCTATAAAGGGGCTTTTACATATTTCTTATGACTTTTATTCATAATGAATAAAGATATATTTCGTTTTATCGTTTTTGCAATATGAATAACTCAGGTGGATTATTGATTTGATTCATTGGATGCCAATGACATACATTATACAATTTTTGTTCTAAATCTGATAAATACGATTTAAGCATCTGCATTTCTTCAAACCCTTCTGTTGTTCCAGGGTAAGCAACAATTGTGATAACTCCAGACTTCGATAATTTTTCTAAGCCTTCATTTATGGCATCAATAGTTTGATGCGGTTTAGTTATAACTTGATGATCACCACCTGGTAAATAGCCTAGGTTAAAGATCATTAAATCAATAACTTCATCTTTTAATTGATTAGCTAATGCACGATCATGGGAGTCATGAATAAATGTTAGACTTACATCTTGTGCTATATCATTTGACTGCAATAACTCTTGGCTGCTATTAATCGCTTTCATTTGAATATCGATGCCATATAAATGACAGCCCTTTTTTGCTCGTTCTGCCAAATATAGTAAATCATGGCCATTACCACATGTTGCATCTACTACTATATTAGCGTGTTTCATTACTCGATCCCAGATTAAATGTTGAAACTGAACAGCATTGTTAATGTTAATCACAAAATCACCCCACTTGAGATTTTAGTATTACAACAACTCGTCACGACGAGATGCTAGTTTTTTAAATAATGTACCGAAGAAACATTGATCTTTAAAACGTACGAATAAACAATATACAGGATTAGAGCTTATATGTAGTGTTTCTTTATTGGTAAACGTATAGTCAAATGTACCGTCTATACAGATATGTAATTGTGGTTCACGTTCTGGCATCGTGATTTGAATTGTATCATGCTCTTCTAATACAAGTGAAACACCTTGAATCAGATGTGGCGCTACAGGTGTAACAATAATGGATCTATTATCAGGCTTCATAATAGGACCACCTGCAGATAGATTATATCCCGTAGACCCAGTTGCAGAGGAAATAATCAAGCCATCTGAAGGATACATTTGTGTATGTTGATTATTGATAGACATGTTAATACGTGCCATTTTTGCTGGTTCAGCACGGGTAATAACGATTTCATTAATTATAGGTACTAATTCTTCTTCATTACCATTATTTCGGTCAATATATGCATATAAATGTCCACGTTTTTCTATATTATAATCACCATTTGCAATACGTTTAATATGACTTTGCATTTGATGAACTTCAATTTGGTTTAAAAAGCCGAGTTCACCAAGGTTAATACCACAAACAGGTACATTATATGGGTAAATTTGTCTTGCCAAATGGATGATGGTACCATCACCACCAAAACTAAAGGCAATATCAATTTGTTTAAAGATTTCTGGACGACTTAAAATGTGAGTTTCAGGAATCTTAAGTACTCGTGCAGGTGCATCTGATTCGAGATCATCTGGCAAAAATACTTCGATACCTTCATCTTTACAAATATGTGCAGCCATTTTTAAAACTGCCATAATATTGCTTTTCCCCATGTTTGGGAAGAATCCGATACGCATAGTAATCTCCTATAATGAATGGGCTTCTGCAACTACTGTATCAATTAATGCATCATCAATAGCTAAAGCCCCTTCTTTGTACTTTTTAAAATAACCTAAAAACTCAATATTACCTTCCATGCCTTTAATTGGTGAGAACGTTAAGCCGTGAATATATAATCCACAATCATGAGCAACGTGTAAGATACGATGTAAAACTTCTTTATGGATTTCAGGATCTCGCACTATACCGCCTTTACCTACATTCTCTTTACCCGCCTCAAATTGAGGCTTAATCAAAGCAACAAGAGCTCCTGTATCCTTTAATAAGGTAGTCGCAACTGGCAGAACCTTGTCCAAAGAAATAAATGCTACATCAATAGAAATAAAGTCCACAAGTTCACCAAGTTGCTCGGGTGTAACAGTACGGATATTTTGCTTTTCCATATTAATCACACGCGGATCTTGACGCAATTTCCAAGCCAATTGATTATAGCCTACATCAATGGCAAAGACTTTAGATGCACCATTTTGTAGGGCGCAATCTGTAAAACCACCTGTGCTAGCACCTATATCAACCATAACAGCATCCTGTAAGTTGATAGGATACGTTTGAATGGCTTTTTCTAACTTTAATCCACCGCGACTAACATAAGGCAACGTATTGCCCTTTACTACAATATTGGCATCTACAGGAATTTTTGTACCTGCTTTATCAATACGCGTAGTATCCATAAAGATTTGGCCAGCCATGATTGCCGCTTTTGCCTTTTCTCTACTTTCAAAAAGTCCTCGATTAACAAGGAGTATGTCTAAACGTTCTTTACTACTCATATGACACCATTATAAATATAATAAAATTGAATACATGCTACAAGAATGCCGAGGATTAATCCCCCAAATACCTCTATTGGTGTATGGCCTAATAACTCTTTTAAGGCCTCTTTACGAGTGATGGCAACAGGTATATTTTTCTTTGTAAAATAGTCTACAATTTGATTTAGAATTTGAGCTTGACGCCCAGCCTCTAATCGTACGCCTGATGCATCATACATGACTACAATAGAGAATACTAGAGATAGTATAAAAAGATCAGATGCTCCATTTTTTAGGTATATGGCTGTGGTTGTAGCAATTACGAAAGATGTATGAGAGCTGGGAAATCCTCCAGATCCTACAAGCCGTTCTGGACGAAATTTGCCATGTCGAACTAGTTGCCATACAAATTTGATAGCCTGAGCAGTAAACCAACCCCAAAATGCGGCTTGCGCTATATAGTTGTGTGCTATTTGTGGTAATATATCAATCATTATTTATACCTTCTTCAGGTAGTACCAATTAATTAGTACGTTCTAAAAGATAATCAATTAGTGCAGCTAGTATAGATGTATCATAAGAAACGGAGTTTAAAGCATTATGAGCCTGTTTTCCAACTAAAGAAGCTTGGTTTTTAGCCTCCTCTAAACCTAGTAAGGATACATAGGTAGATTTGTGTTGGCGAATATCACTGCCAGGAGTTTTTCCTAATTCTTCAATTGTACCAGTTACATCTAGAATATCATCAGTAATTTGGAATAACAATCCTAAACAATTAGCATATTCCATAAGCGCTTTTCGAGTAGTCGTATCTGCATTGCCTAAAATAAGACCTAATTCTACAGATGCATTAAATAATGCACCTGTTTTTCCACTGTGTAAAACTTTTAATTCTTCTAGTGGTATATGCTTATCTTCACTGAGCATATCGAAGGCTTGACCACCAACCATGCCTTCCGGGCCTGCTGCAGTAGCTACGCATTGAATGGCCTCTATTTTTTGTTGAGGTGTAGCAGTTGTATTAGTAGTCATTAGCTGAAACGCATATGTCAATAATCCATCACCTGCTAGAATGGCCATACCCTCACCATAAACTTTATGATTTGTTAAATTACCTCTACGATAATCATCATTATCCATAGCTGGTAAATCGTCATGTACTAAGGAATATGTATGGATACACTCCATGGCGCATAGAAATTCCTTGTAATCAGCAGGATTTTTATGAAGCATTTCTAATACAGCTTTAGATAAGATTGGTCGGATTCGCTTGCCGCCTTGCATTAAGCTATAACTCATGGATTCATAAAGAGGTTTAAATTCTTGATTTGGGCTACTTAATACCTCACCTAACCATTGTTCAATATGTTGTTTGCTAGACGCTAAATAATCTTTGAACATAGAATCTCCTTATTCACTGATGCGGACTTCTTCGATAATTTGTTGAACTTCATCTTCAACCGAATCGAGCATTTCTGCACATTCTTTTACTAATGTTAAGCCCTTTTTATATTGAGTTAAGAGTTCAGAGATGGTCATATCACCATCGTCTAATTGCTTCACGATATCCTCTAAGGCTTTATATTTCTTTTCATAACTTTTTAGTGATGCGGCCATCTTTGTGCGCCTCCTTTACCGTAGCATTCACATAACCATCAGCAAGTGTAACTCGTATATCATCCTTTGGATGTAATTGAGTAACAGATGTTATAGGTTTATCATCATGTTCAACCTTTGCAAACCCTTTTACCATCATTTGTAATGGATTAAGAGATTCTAATTGTTGAGCTAATAATGCTAAACTATGTTTCTCTGTATTGCATCGTTCTTTTGTAGCATTAGTTAATGATTGTGAAAGCTCTTGTAAATGTGTTTTTTGTTTATGTAAAAATTGTAGAGCAGGAATACCTAATCTACGATTAAAGAGCAATGTTAAATCTGTACGTTTCTGCTGTAATGTATAACGTATAAACTCGTGTAAGTATTCTTCTTTTTCTGTTAATTGATCTTGTAGTGTAGTAATAGGAAGTACAGCCATTTCTGCAGCGTGGCTTGGCGTTGCACCACGAGCATCTGCTACATAATCACATAAAGTATAATCTGTTTCATGACCTACTGCTGAGATAACTGGTGTATTAGCAGTATAAATAGCCTCTACAACAGCTCTATCATTGAAACACCATAAATCCTCCATAGATCCACCACCACGACCAACGATGATGACATCCACCTCTGGGTCAGCATCGGCAGCAGCAATACCTCTTGCAATAACAGGTCCTGCAGTATTGCCTTGGACAGGAACAGAGAATAATTTAAATTGCACTAATGGGTTACGTCTCTCACTAACATGTAAAATATCATGCAATACAGCGCCAGATTGAGATGTAACAATACCTATGCAACTTGCCATGTACGGAAGACTTTGTTTGTGGCTGTCATCAAAGTATCCTAGCGCCGTTAACTCTCGTTTTAACGCATCAAATTCGAGCTGTAATGGGCTTTTAGACCCTATTTGCATATCCGATGCAATAAGATTTAAACGGCCCATTTTATTGTAAAAATTAACAGATGCTTTTACAGTCACTAATAAACCATTCTGAATGGCATTGGCAAGGCCCTTTTGCATAACGGTACTAGACCACATGGTAACATCAATAGCAGATTCTTCGTCTTTTAACGAGAAATACATATGACCACTACTATGACGCTTTGCGTTAATAATAGTACCGCTAACATAGACATTCTTAAGTAGATATTCTCGGTCTAAGGTGCGCTTTATAAGATTGTTTAATTGTGTAATGGTTAATACATTCACGATTATCCTCTAGTTTTTTGTAAAAAAGCAGCGCCAAAAGCATTGCCAGTGGCATTATCAACAGAAAATTGTGGTTGTGCCACGTGTAATGTAATGTGATTACGCATACAATAATGCTCCATTCGATGACGAAGTAAGCTATTGCTCATTACACCACCTACGGCAATTAATGTTTTAACAGGTTTATTTTTTAAATGATAGGTAATCATTTTTTCTAGTGCATTTCCAATAGAGGTGAATACAGCTCGCGATAGATTAGATTTTTCTATATCATTCATGGAATCACTAATGCGTCGCATAGCCGCACTACATGGCCCAGCAAAGCTTATCCAGCCTTCTTTTACAGAAGATGGTAATGGTTTATATTCTGTAGTTTGTAATGCTAATGATTCTAGATGCTTACCTGCAGGAAATGGCAAACCCATTGCAACACCAATACGATCTACATATTGACCGCCTTGTAAATCCTTAGAGCCCCCAATAATGTGAGACTCAAATATGCCGTCTCCTTTATAATGACAGTAGACGAGCTCCGTAGTACCACCAGATAAATGAAGTGCTAAAAATGGATCTTTAGGAATTGTTTTTAGTTCTCGAAGGGCAGCTAAAATATGATTTTCTTGATGTGCAAAAACTTGTAAAGGTACATTCATCATATGACTTAGAGATTGACCATACCCTAGCCCTACCATAAAGGCTGGCATATAGGAATTTTCCTCACGTCTAGGAAAACCACTAACACCGATACCACTAATTGGTAGTTGTGGCAATTCAGATATCAACTTAGGCAATGCCTTTGTATGTTGAAAGACCATATTTGATTGTTGTAGTCCTCGCTCACCCTGTTTGACCTCTAATATTTTGCGGGCTTCCCCAACTATTTGAAAGTCGCTATCTATAATGGCACAACTTGTAGTGTAGCAACTAGTATCAATACCTAAGTAATATCGTTTCATTATTTACTCTTATTATATGCATCTAGAATTGCATTAATTAATTTGTAGGAAGAATCAGAACCAAAATCTTTAGCTAATTGAATAGCTTCATTAATAGCTATAGATGGTTCTAAAGGTTCATCTTCATTTGTCATTTCCCATAGAGCAATACGTAAAATAGCACGATCAACCTTGTCTAAGTTTTCGACTTTACGTGATTTACAAAATGGCTGTAATGCTGCATCTATAATTTCAGAAGCGGATAATACACCATTTATAATGTTATTCGCATAGGCCTTATCCATAGATTTATGCATATGTCCTTCTGGAAATTGAACATCACTTTGGTCTACATGAAATTCATTAGCATATAACATTTGAAATGCGTATTGACGTGCTTCACGTCGATTTCGCTTAATTACCATGTGGAGTTGGCTCCTTTTCTTTAACAATACCTTCAATATGAACATCAACCTTAACATGATCAAGATCAAGCATATTCTTTAAGGTTTGTTTGATTTCTAACTGCAATTGTTTGGATAATTCAATAAGATTGTATCCATACAAGGCTTTAATATAAATATTGATTTCAATAAAACCTTTGCGATGTTTAACATTGATACCCGGTAAACTACGTTGACCAAAGGCATGTGTAATGCCCTCTACTAATTCATCGTAAAAGCGAGGGCTTAAAGAATGAATACCTGGAATCGTAGCTAACGTTTTAGTAGCTACATCGATGATGACAGAATCTGCAATATCAATGGTATCCATATCTAATCCATAGTTTAATTGATTGTCTGAACTCATATAGATACCCTCCTAAGGCTGTGATGGTGTTACTAAATCATCAAAAATAATGTCTTGTACCACTACATCAATGGTTTGTACCTCAATTTCTGTATAAGAAACTAAAGCTGTTTTGATACGTTCTTGTAAACGTAAGGCCACATCAGGGATACGGTACCCATATTGAATGCAAACATATAAAGTAACAGAAATTGCCCCTTCATCATTAAATGATATCTTTACACCTTCATGATCAGATTTACGTCTAAAGAAGGTATTAACACCATCATTAAAGGTGGAGCTCATATGATGTATACCCTTTGTTTCAAGTGCTGCCATAGTGACAATCGTAGCATATACATCTTCACTAATCTTAATTTTACCCGACTCTAGTTCAGTATTTTTCTTGGTCATACTGGCCTCTTTCAAAAAAAGCACTTGTCCCTATATATAATTACATAGACGACAAGTGCTTACAGTGCAAATGTTAGATATATGGGGAATCAGATTCCATGAAAAGATCTAGCCCCAATACATATCAATAAGTATTAGGCACGTTCGATGTATTGACCTGTACGAGTATCAATACGAAGTACATCATCTACTTCAATGAAGAGAGGTACTTTTACAGTGTAGCCTGTTTCCAATACAGCTGGTTTGTTACCACCAGTAGCAGTATCACCACGGATACCAGGGTCTGTTTCAACTACTCGAAGTTCAACAGCTACAGGTAAATCGATACCGATTACGATACCTTGGAAGAACATGATGGATACTTCCATATTTTCAAGAAGGAAGTTTTTAGCATCACCTAGTTGTTCAAGGTTAAGTTCAACTTGATCATAAGTTTCGTTATCCATGAATGTATAAGCGCCATCAGATTCGTATAAGTATTGCATACGACGACGGTCAACATGTGCTTTAGGAACTTTTTCACCAGCATTGAACGTACGTTCTACTACAGAACCAGTTTGCAAATTTTTCATTTTAGTACGTACGAATGCAGCACCTTTACCTGGTTTAACGTGTTGGAAATCAACTACTTGCCATACATTACCGTCGATTTCAACGGTTACACCTGGACGAAAATCATTACTGGAAATCATCTAACTCTTCTCCTTCTAAATACCTATTTCAATTAACTCTTTTGGACTATGTGTCAACACCTCATAGCCGTCAGATTTGACGATGACACTATCCTCTATTCTCAATCCGATAGTACCTGTAATATAAATACCGGGCTCTACCGTAATGATCATATTTTCTGTAAATACCGTATCGGATTTTGTATTAGCCACTGGTTCTTCGTGAATCTCGAGACCTACGCCATGACCAGTACCGTGATTAAATTCCTTGGTATATCCATGTTCTTTGATATAATCACGACATACTGCATCGAGTTCTTTACCAGTAATACCAGCCCGAACAGCAGCTACGCCGCGTTTTTGTGCTTCTAAAACTATACTATACAGCTTTTTTTGTAATTCAGAGGCAGGACCCATTACAATAGTTCTAGTCATATCGGAATGGTAACCCTTATATACGGAGCCAAAGTCGAAGGTAACAAAATCACCTGCTTCAATGACCTTATCACTAGCTACACCATGAGGCATACTAGAACGGTTACCAGAAGCAACGATGGTTGCAAAGGAAGGCTCCTCTGATCCACGTTTTAACATTTCTGTTTCTAATATGATGCGCGCTTCGTTTTCTGTCATTCCTACCTTTAATTGTGGTAATAATGCAGCAAAGGCGTCGTCACCAATTTTAGCAGCTTTTCGCAATAATTCTAATTCATCTTCTCGCTTAACTGCTCGTAGTTTAGCAAAATTGATAGATGTAAAATTAAAGCGTTCATCTAATGTATCACATAAGGTTTCATACGTATCTACCGGCATTTGCTTGCCTTCAATACCGAATAAACCTTCGTGAATATGATGCTCATTGAATATATCTACAAGAGTATCCATAACAGAGGATTCATATTGAATGACTGTATAACCTTCACATTGTTTTGTAGCTTGCTCAGTATATCTGAAATCAGTAATCATAAAGGCTTTATCTTGTGTAATGATAGCAAAGCCTGTAGTACCAGTAAAACCAGCAAAATAATGTAAATTTATAGGGCTCATCAAAATGACGCCTGTTAATTCTTGCTCTTTAATATACTGTTGTAGCAGATTTAAACCATTCATAATCATGCTCCTAGTCTATAAAGTACAATTAATCTTACCATAAAATACCTATATTGAATAGAATTTTATGCTATTTTTTGAAAGCCTCTATATCACCAATGGTTAAGTCCTGTATAGAACCAACCTCTTCTATGCCTGTTAAATCTATATGGCCTATAGTTAACCGTTTTAAATATGTAACAGTACCGCCTGCAGCACCAATCATACGTTTTACCTGATGATATTTGCCTTCTTCAATGGTAATATGCAGAGATTGAGAAGATACAACATCAATTAAAGCAGGCTTGCAATGGGTTCCGTCACCTAGTACAATCCCCTCTTTTATACGTTGAATTCCTTCTTCTGTTAACTCACCATCATATTCTACGTAATAAACCTTGGATACATGTTTATTACCATTGATGATTGAGTGTCCCCAAACACCATCATTGGTAAGCAACAGTAATCCTTCTGTATCCTTGTCTAATCTTCCCACAGGGACCACACCCATTTTAATATATTCAGGTGGCAATAAATCCATTACAACAGGATGATTTGCATCCTCCACAGCTGTAACATAGCCTTTGGGTTTATGAAATTTTACATAATACTGCTGCTTAGTATTAACCACTTGTCCATCAACTGTTATTACATCAGATTCAATATCAACGTGGATATCTTTTTTTGTTGTTATTTCACCATTAATAGTAACTCTTTGATCCTTTAAGAGTTGATGAACTTCTTTTCGACTGCCATAAGCTTTATTAGCTAATAATTTATCGAGTCGCATCATACATGTCCTTGGAGTAATTCAACATGAGCTGTATCATTGAGCAAATTCAAAATATTATGATCATATTCGCCCATACCATTATAGAAAATACGGTTAATAGCTGTATTACCTTGGCTAAAATTCCAACAATGACTAATAGAAATATCTAATAATTTACATAATAAGGTTCTAATTGTTCCGCCATGACATGCTATTAAAAGAGTCTCTTCCTCATCATTAACATTGAGGAATTCTTCCAGACCTGCCCAGGCACGATCTTGCAAATCTTTAAAGCTTTCGCCATTTGGTACTTTTACAAGATGAGGCCGCAAATACATCTCATCAATAAGGCCGGGCCAACGCGCTTCAATGTCTGAAAATAGCATAGCTTCCCAGTCACCAAAATTAAGCTCTCGCAATCGTTTATCTACTGTGATAGATGTTGTGCGGTCACCTCGAATCGTTTCGGCTGTAACTAAGGCACGACTTAAATCACTAGATAAGATACGGTCAAAGGTAACATCTTTAAGGGCATTACCACATGCTTTAGCTTGATTCAAACCGTTTTCATTGAGGGGAATATCTGTAATACCTTGATATTTACCCATTTTATTCCAATCAGTTTCACCATGACGCACAATATATAATGTCTTCATAATCTTCCTATACTTTCAAAATATTTGTCAGTTTATCCACCAGTTTAATATTAGTATCATGATCTTTAATAGCAATGCGTACCCAGTGATTAGTTAAACCTACATAGGAGTCACAATTGCGCACAATCATATTATATTTTTTTAGCTCTTCATTAATATAGTTTGCTGTAATTCCTTCTTGATTAACTTGGAACAAAATAAAATTAGCTGAAGGTGGATATACAGTAATTCCTTCTATATCATCTAATGCATTGTACATAAATGCTCTTTCGTCATTTAATTCTTGTTTAGTTCGCTTAATGTAATCCACATCATTCAAGGCCGCCTTTGTATATGCTTGCGCTAATGTGTTTACAGACCAACTAGGAATATATTGCTGTAATTGAGTAATTAATGTTTCGTTAGCAAAAGCGGCACCAATGCGTAAACCAGGTACAGCATAGAATTTTGTGAAGGAATGAACTACGATGATATTATCGAATTCATTTACTAAAGAGCGCATAGAATGCTCATTATCTTGTAATGGATCATTTCCAACAAAATCGATAAATGATTCATCTATAACAAGTAAGCTATTTGCATCTTTCAACATGCTCGCTACAGTGCGAATATGATCTTTATCAAGTAATGTACCATCTGGATTATTAGGATTACCTAAAAATACAATGATGCGACCATCTTGCCCTTTTAGTTCAGCTGCAAAGGTTTCTAATGCCAAATATGGTACCTCAAAATAAGGTTTTCCATTATCATCTTCCCGAGGTCGATAAAAAATATCACGTACAGGAATCTTACTTGCTTCAAGAGCCTCTTTATACTCAGAAAATCCTGGTGCTGGTACAAAAGCACCTGTATATCCAGGTAAACGGCAAATAGCATATAATAGCTCGGCTGCACCATTACCAACTATAATTTGATGTTTATCCATTCCATATGTATCAGCAATAGCATTTAATACATCATCATTGGTAGCATCAGGGTAATGAGAAATGTAGCGCAATTGTGCATTTAATGCGTCTAATCCACGTTGACTAGGTCCAAGGGGATTAATATTAGCGCTAAAGTCGACCACCTCATATGGTTCAATTCGTTGTTCATGGGCAAACTGAAATATATTGCCCCCATGTATCTTAGACATATAATTCTCTTTCTATTAAATATATTATCGTTTAATATAGGTTAATCCTTCATTTGTTGTTTCTACTGTATCCACATAGGATAAGTGAGGTAACTTACGTATGATTTCTTGCTTACAATCATAAATGCGACTGTAATCTACTGGAAATAGCAGTCCCATAATAGTACCACTATGAGCTATGATTGTACCAACACTGTTATAGTAATTTCCTATATCGTGAAAATCATATAAGTTTGCTTTATATAGTATGCGTTGATTACCAAAAGCACTCAATGTAGCTGCTTGACCAATTAAATTGATATCATGTGTTTTTAAGCCTTGTTTAAATAAATCTAGTGACTCACGTATAATAGGCTCTTTTTCTAAAATTTTAGTTTGTAAATCTACTTGTTGATTAAAGGTAATGGTATCTATACTACCGCCTTCATCAAATACAAGAATTTTCAATGGCGGACACATTCCTAGTGGTTGAGAAATGGTACCTTTAATATAATCAAACTGCGTAACACCTTGATAAAATGAAGCATCTGTAGGTTCTACGGATAAACAGATTTGCTCTAGTTCTTTTAGTGATAAATTATAATCCATAGCTAAAGCAGTAGCCATAGCCGTTACAGAAATATCCGCAGAACTTGAAGCCATCCCTTTACCTTGTATAATGTCAGAACGTACATATACAGGTGGACAAGTTTGATCTATATTTTTTTTCTCTAATAATCGTTGTACTAATTGTCTTGCCAGAGCTGACTTAGGTTGTAATGCACAATAATGTTGTGAAAATGGATGTTTTACATTACTTAATGCGTAGGAGTAACGATTAATAGGACAAGTCACTAAAAATGACTGGCCATTAATAGAACCTTGTAGAAATTCCCCACATGTACCTGGGGCTCTTACATAATAGGTCACATTAAACTCCTTTCGCATTAAACAAAAACAGTAATTGTTTTTATAAAACAATGGATAAATAATTATTAAAACATCGTAGTATTAGAAGCTACAGAAGCAGATAATACAGATAATATAATAATATAAATTAAAAGTAGTAAAACCTCTGTAACTTCAACAACAAATCCGTAAGTATCACCTGTAGTACCACCAAGTTGCTTAACAATATAATGGTTGAGTATACGATTGATAATATAGGTAATAATCATACTTACAATATTGATTTGAAAAATACCTAATGTAGCGTAAACCAATACACCTAATCCAACAACATAGCCTACATCAGCTATGGAAAAAATAGAATATACGCCATATAAAAGGGTATATAAAATTACACCAATTAGTAATATTACAATAGGCATAAAGAAGGTTGAAAGTGTATTGTACGTAATAACATGTTTTGGTGCTAAATTAGCGAATGCAGCCCCCATCCCCTGCTCTCGTGCATAGGGATAGGATCGAATACTCAAAACAAGGGACCAACGACTCATTAATGGCATCATAATTAGTGCCATTGGAATAAATTCCGCTGTTGGAATCGCTGTTAATAATTGCCATTTTAAAAGTGTAACAAATACAAAAGCAACAACACCAAAAGAGCCTATACGGCTATCTTTCATAATTTCTAACTTACGGTCCCTTTCACGTCCAGAAAATAAACCGTCACTGGTGTCCATTAGGCCATCAGCATGGAGACCACCTGTAATTAAGAATTCCGCTATCACAAGGATTAACATCAATGGTACTAACGGTATAAATGGTGATAATATACCATACAATAATGCTAAAATAAGGCCAATAATTAAGCCTACATAGGGAAAGGCTACAACGGATTTACCAAAATCTTCTACAGACCATTCTGTTTGATTAACGATTTTTAAACGTGTTAGAAACTGTAATGCTATGAAAAAAGGTGTCATTATACATTCATCCCATAAGTAATGGCTGTACTAATTATAATCATTAGTATAGTCGTAAAATACATTATATAAATTGTACGTGTAATGTGGTTACGATTTAATTTTTCAATGGGATCTCCCATGTATTCACGGAAGGTCATTTTTTTGAAATATTGGTTGTAACCACCTAATCGAATATGTAAGGCTCCTGCAACTGGTGCTTCTGCATAACCGCCATTAGGACTTGGATGCTTATGGGCATCACGCAAGCCAATTTGTAAGGCTTTTTTAGCATCAAAGCGTAAAAAGAATGCAGAAATTATTAATAATATAAAGGTAATGCGTGCAGGAATCCAGTTGAGCACGTCATCAAAGCGAGCTGCTACTCGACCAAAGTATAAATATTTTTGGTTCTTATACCCAAGCATAGAGTCCATAGTATTGGCAGTTCTATATAGAATTGCACCCATTGGACCGCCAAGGATAAAGAAGAATAACGGAGCAATAATCCCATCCACTGTGTTTTCTGCAATGGTTTCTACCGTAGCTCGTGTAATTTCACTTTCATCTAATTCTTCTGTATCGCGACCTACAATCCAAGATAATCGCTTGCGTGCTTCTACAATATTATCTTGTTTAATTAATTGGCTAATAGTAAAGCCTGCACCAGCTAGTGAACGTGGAGATATAGCAATATATAAAATAATTACTTCAAGAGCATATTCTACCCATTCATCAATTACGCCACCAAGCCACAATATTAAAGACACTATAATATATACAGAAACGAGGATTAAGCCAACCGCAATACCACCGTACCATAATTTTTTAGTATCGTTATCAGTATCTTTATAGAGAACTGCTTCAAAAAAAGATATAATGCGACCAATAATAGCTACAGGATGGTATTTACTATTAGGATCTCCAATGAGTAAATCTAATAAAAATGCTAAGACTGGTATACATACAAAGCTATACTTTGTAAACCAATGCAAGATTGTTAAATGTTCCATATATCTCCCCTATTACCCCAAGGTAGACATAATATAATCCATATCTAAGTGTTCTTCTACAATATCAGCTAATCGATTATAAGCTGCATTCTTGTGTTCGAAATAATGGAATACTACATCTAATGGTTCTAACCCCTTACGTTCACGCAACTGATTGATAATAAAGCGTCTAAATTCATCATTATCAAACACACCATGAATATATGTCCCCATTACTTGGTGATTACCATCGATAAAACCATCAACTACATTAACGGCTTCTTCACTGCGACTTGTAATGGTGAAACAACGGCGCACAGTATCTACTAATGGTGTAGTATCACCCATATGGATTTCATAGCCTACTAGTTTTTCACCTGTAAATGTACCATTTAAAAATTGAAGATTTGAAACATTGAATTCTACTTGATGTGTTGTTTTTTGATCCTTCATAGTCGTAGAAGAATCGACTAAACCAAGGCCTTCAATTTCTTCAATATCTCCTTCCATATGATGCGGATCATAAATTGTTTTGCCCAACATTTGATTGCCCCCACATACACCAATAACAGGTGTACCTTGGTCGGCAAGTTTTTTTATTTCATCGGCAAAACCAGAGTTACGAAGATATGTAAGATCTGCTAGTGTATTTTTTGAGCCCGGTAAAATGATTAAGTCCGGATTGCCAATAACATCGCCAGGGCCGACGAATCGAACAGATACATCTGGTTCATAATTTAATGCATCAAAGTCAGTAAAGTTAGAAATTTTAGGTGTTTGCATAACCACTACTTGAATTTCTTTAGCTCCACTATTGCGTTTGTTTTCCAGTGCAACAGAGTCTTCTTCATCAATATCAAGGTTTTCAATGGCAGGAATGACACCAACTACCTTTTTTCCTGTTTTTTCTTCAATGAAGGTAAGTGCAGGTTCTAATAGTTTAATATCACCGCGGAATTTATTGATAACAATACCTTTAATAAGATCTCGTTCTTCTGGTTCGAGCAATTCTAATGTACCCACAATAGATGCAATAGCACCACCACGATCGATATCAGCGATGAGATATACAGGTGCTTTCGTCATCTTGGCAATGCGCATATTTACGATATCATTAGCCTTGAGATTTACCTCTGCAGGGCTACCTGCACCTTCAATAACCATCATATCAAAATTGGAATCTAAGAAATCGATAGATTCTTTTACCTTATCAAGAGCGGTTAAGGAATATTTTGTATGGTATTCTTTAGCACTATAAACGCCCACAGGTTTACCCATCAATACAACTTGAGAAGATTGATTGCCTGTAGGTTTTAATAACACCGGGTTCATTTGTACAATTGGATCTATGCCAGCAGCCTCAGCTTGCGCTACTTGAGCACGACCAATTTCATCGCCCCATTTTGTCACATAAGAATTGAGGGCCATATTTTGAGCTTTAAAGGGAACAGTTTTAAAACCTCTTCTATAAAAGATACGGCATAATGCAGTACATAAAATACTTTTGCCTACATTGGAACTTGTTCCTTGGAACATAATTTTCTTAGCCATTTATATGAACCTCCTGGGATTTTAATTCAATGGTAACGCCACTAATCGTTAAGTATAATTTGTCAGCTTCAGTTGCTACTGTTCGATTGACGCGGCCTGCAATATCTCTAAAATATCTTGCTAGCTTATTATCTGGTACAATACCAAGACCAATTTCATTAGTTACAAATATAACTATTTTATCATCACTTACTTTGATTAGATTTAATAATGCTTCTAATTCTGAAAGTATCATATCTTCTAACCGATTTGCATCTTCTTGGCCTTGAATTGACCCATGAGCCATCATATGATTTGTTGTAAACATGGTTAAACAGTCTATGAGTATTACATCCGCTACACTGCTAATATGTTGCCACTCTTCGGCCAAATATAATGGTATTTCAAAATTCGTCCATATATTACCACGTCGCTCTTGATGTTTCTTTATACGATCAACCATTTCATCATCAAAAGCTTGTCCTGTTGCTACATAAGCTTTTCGACCTTCTGTAGCAAGGGCTAAACGTTCTGCAAATTCACTTTTTCCACTTCGTGCCCCACCGGAACATAATATAATTTGTGATTTCATAATGCACCTATACAAGAATTTATAATTTCAGTATCATTATAAGTATAACAAAGGAGCGATACTATGGAAATTATGAATATGAAACTAAAAATGATGGCTACTTTATGGGATAATACCTATCGTGTTGCCATTGACGATGGACAAGGTAAATATATTGGCACCGCACGTGTAGTAGTAAATGTTCCACTACCACCAGAAATGTTACCAGAAAATGCACCTCAAGTAGAACCACAGTTATTGGTTTTGGTAGAAGATTTTGATTTCGGAGCTGATAAAATTATAAACTTCGAAACAACACTTTCTGATCTATTGAGAGAAAAATTCCGTTATGAAATTCCTCATATTTTCTTCTACTATCCAAGTCCTCACGATGTTTTAAATCAAACAATTTCACAATAAGGTCTATAACGAGCAAAAAGCTATGTAAAATACATAGCTTTTTTTGTTTATTCAGCTCCAATTTCCTCTTCTACGCGACACATAATAAAGCAAAGGTCGGATAGACGGTTTAAATATTTTAAATTAGATTCGTGAACGCTTTCACCAGCATCTAATACACGCCATAAAGCACGTTCAGCACGTCGAGTAATCGTTCTCGCTACATGTAAATAAGCTGAAGATTGTTTTTCACCAGGAATCACAAAATTAGATAATGGTTCAAGCTTTTCGTCAAAGCGATCAATAACCTTTTCTAAATGTTTAACATGTTGCTCTGTAATGACTGGCGCCGCATTTAAACTAGCAATATCTGCCATTAAAGTCCATAAGTTGCGCTCAATATCATATAATTCAGTAGCAACACGTGCATTTTCAGCATAGGAACGAGCCAAGCCTAAAAAGGCTTGTAATTCATCGATTGTACCATAAGCTTCTACGCGTAATGAGGATTTAGGTACTCGTTCACCGGTATATAAACCAGTTGTACCAGCATCGCCTGTTTTTGTATAAACACTACTTGCCATATGTATTACCTCCTATAGAAATACATAAATGTAGAATGAAAAGCTATATGTTCTCAACCTTGAGATTATTTATATTCTGGGAACCAAAGATGAATTTCACGAGCAGCAGCCTCCGGAGAATCAGACGCATGTACTACGTTAGCATCCATTGTTAGGGCATAGTCACCACGAATACTACCAGGGGCAGCATCTACAGGATTTGTGGCACCGTTTAAAGCACGTACGGATACGATGGCATTATCTCCGGCCAATACGAAAGCAAGAACTGGACCAGATGTGATGAAATCAACTAATTCACCGAAGAATGGTTTTTCTTTGTGCTCAGCATAATGCTCTTCCGCTAGTTCACGAGGTACTTGTAAAAGTTTTAACGCTTTAATGACAAGACCTTTACGTTCATAACGGCTAATAATTTCACCACTTAATTGACGCTTAACTGCATCTGGTTTTATTAAAACTAATGTTTCTTGCATGATAGCCTCCTGTAGATATTAATTAAAATAATGCTTTCTCTTTATATTTAGGATTCATTGCTTGTTGTTTCAATTTTGCAATACGTTCCTCTGTACGAGGATGTGTACTAAAAAGATTGCTCAAGCTTTCACCAATACCAACCATAGGGTTGATGATAAACATATGGGCTGTTGCATTACTTGCATTTGGCAATGCACCATGTTTTGAATAGTAATCAATTTTTGCAAGGGCAGATGCCAAAGCTAAAGGATTGCGACACATCTCTCCGCCCCCCTCATCAGCTAAGAACTCACGAGCTCGAGAGATACTCATTTGAATGAGTCCTGCTGCGATAGGTGCAATAACTATGGCGCCTATTAACTCTAACGGGTTAGAGCCTTCACGGTCATCTGAACGACCAAATATAGCTGAGAATTGAAGCACATAGGCAATCATAGAAATTGCGCCTGCCATCATAGCAGCAATAGTACTGATCAATGTATCACGATTCTTAACATGGGTTAATTCATGTCCTAGAACACCTTCTAGCTCGTCATCTGTTAATAGTCGTTGAATACCTTCTGTAACAGCAACTGCTGCATGACTCGGATTTCTGCCTGTTGCAAATGCATTAGGTACATCACTTGGAATGATATACACTTTTGGCATTGGTAACTTACCATTCTTAGCCAAACGTTCTACCATGCCATATAATTTTGGGTTAGATTGTGCAGTAACTTGTTGTGCATCATATTGTGCTAAAACGATTTTGTCGCTATACCAATAGGACATAAAATTCATGCCCATGGATATAACGAACATAATCATCATACCACTTCTACCGCCAATCATATCACCTAAGACCACTAAAATGGCCGTCAAAGTCGCTAATAAAAGCGTTGTTTTTATATTGTTCATAGTTTCCTCCAATTATAGTTATGGACTATGCCTAACACTATAATTATACCACAAACTAAATAATTGATGCTCCTTTACTATCGGCTTCTAAGCAATATGTTCTATTTTCAATTCCATTAGATGTAAATACAGCACCCATAGCATCTGCCACAGCTTGTACATGGGCTTTATCTACATAGGCAATTAGAGTGGAACCAGATCCACTAATAGTTGCACCATATGCGCCAGCAGCTTTAGCTGCTTCAAAGGCTGCATCACAATGTGGTATTAATGTTTTACGATATGGTACATGCAAATTATCATCTAATGCAACAGATAAATTGTTTAATTGATGTGTAATCAAACTAGTTACAAATAAAGATGCATGGCTCACATTTTGCACAGCCTCTTTAAATGGTACATGATTAGGTAACACAGAACGAGCGTATTCTGTAGAAACCATAACCTCAGGTACGACTACGGCAAAATGCAATTCAGATGGAACAGAGATAACCGTATTTAATACCTTTGTTTTTAAGCCTGTAGCACAGCATAAATTACCGAAAATAGCAGGGGCCACATTATCTGGATGACCTTCCATACGGTTTGCAATGACTAACAATTCCTCTTTTGAAAGTGGATGTTTAACTAACGCGTTAGCCAATAATAAGCCGCCTACAATTGCTGTACTACTACTACCGAGCCCACGAGATGGAGGAATTAAAGTTTCAGACGTAATATGTCCATATTGAATTGGTTCTTGCACAGTAGCAAAAACTTGATCCATCGCAAAGCCAATAAGATTTTTTTTAGGATCTTCAGCACGTAAAATGTCTGCACCAAAACCTTCAAAAGTATAGGTGTATTCAGTAGCTTTTACATCAGGTGTAAAGCTAAAAATATTGTATAGATTGAGTGCCAAACCTAAGCAATCAAAACCAGGTCCACAATTAGCACTAGTGGCTGGTACTTGTACGCGAACAGTGTTCATAGTTTAAGCTTCCATAATACGAATTACACTATTAACAGACTTAACGGAACGCAAGCTGTTAAAGGAATCGATAAGATTTAAAATATAAGATCTAGGACATTTAGATGTTACAATCGCTAATACAGCAGTTTCTGGATCCATATTTCTTTGAACGATGGATAAAACAGAAATCTTTTGTTCTGCCAATTTGGCAGAAATTTTAGCTAATACACCTGTTTTATTATCTACTTCCAAACGTAAGTAATAGCTAGATTGAATCTTACCAGGAGCGTAAATATTCTTTTGGTCATAATAGAATGGTTTCAAACGACCTGTTTCGTTATATGAAACATTTTTAGCCACTTCCATAATATCGGATACTACAGAGCTACCTGTAGGTAAGCTACCAGCACCACGACCGTATAGCATTACATCATCAATACCATTACCTTTTACATAAATTGCATTATAAGAACCGCGAACAGATGCTAAAGGATGTGTGGTAGGAATAAATGCTGGGTATACATTTAGAGATAAACCTTGACTAGTTTCTTTTGCAATACCTAATAGCTTGATGTTATAACCAAATTCTTTACCGAATTTAATATCTTCCGTATCAATGCAAGTAATACCTTCTACAGATACATCTTCAAAGAAAATGCGACGATTGAAACTAATAGATGCAAGGATAGCAAGTTTACGAGCTGCATCTAGACCTTCAACGTCTGCTGTAGGATCAGCCTCAGCATAACCAAGATCTTGCGCTTCCTTTAGTACGTCTTGATAGCTTAAACCTTCTTCAGACATTTTAGTTAAAATAAAGTTTGTAGTACCATTCATAATACCGATGAGCTCTGTAATACGGTTGCCAGCTAAGGACTCATATAATGTACGGATAATTGGAATCCCACCTAATACAGATGCTTCAAAGCGTAAATCTACGCCGTTTTTGCTAGCTAAGTCTAATAGATATGGGCCGGATTCTGCTAACAAATCTTTATTTGCAGTTACTACATTTTTTTAGCCTTTAAAGCACCTTCTACACAATCTTTAGCAAAGGTTGTACCACCCATTAATTCCACAACCATTTGAATGGAATCATCTTTTAGTACTTCCTCAATATCTGTTACATATTGAGCTGTTTCAGGCAATGTAATATGGCTATATTTATCAGGATTACGTACAAAGATTTTAGAAATTTCAACATTAACACCTGTACGATTTCTAATTAACTCAGCATTATCTTGCAATAAATTAAATGTACCTTGTGCAACAGTACCAAAACCTAATAACGCAATTTTTATAGTGGTCATAATTGTCCTACTCTCTTAATTAGCCTATGCTTGGCCTAAAATTTCTACTTTAATAATGCCCTTCATAGAGCGAATATCTAATAATAAATCTTCTAATGAACCTTGTAAGTCTTTAGTTTCAAAGGAAATGCTGCTATTAGCTATACCTTGTAGTGGAATGTCTTGATTGATAGTCAATATACTACCATTGCGTTCTGCAATAGCTTTTAACACACTAGATAACATACCTGATTCATTAGACATTGAAACATAAATGCTTACAATTTTACCTTGAGCAATTTCAAAAAATGGGAATACATAATCTTTATACTTATAGTATGCAGAACGACTCAAATCCATCTTTTCCACTGCTTCGTTAATAGTTTTAACCTCACCTAGTTTCAAAATTTCTTTTACCTTAATCGTCTTTTTTATCGCTTCTGGTAAAATATCTTCTTGCACCAGATAAAACTTATCTTTTTTTGGTTTAGTCATAGAACACACACTCCCTTATTGTTCTGTTGAAGTTTCTTGGGCTACAAATTGACGCCCATATAATGTTAACACCGCATACATGCCGACAAAAAATGGCAAATACTCTGCCATAACGCGCCATGCTACAGCAACAATACCAACCGTTCCATTAGGGACAAAGGTACTAAACAATACTACAAATAGTCCTTCTGCAATCCCTGTTCCCCCTGGTGTTGGTGCAAAATATAAAATAAGATTCAATAGAATCATTCGATCTAATATATCAATGATCGAAACATCTGGTGTAAAAGCATACATTAATGCTGGCGCAATACAGTATAAGCATAATAGACTCAACCCAGATTCAATAAATACAATAAATGATTGAATTGGTTGTTTATATAGTAATCCTAAACCTTGATTCAATGTTTCTAATTTAGAAAGCCAATCTTTCGTTTTATGTGCTTTAAACCGTTGCGCTAAGTTATATACGAATTGACGCATATATTTAGTTTGTAAGATATAAGTACCTACAAGCATTGCAATAACAGATACTACTGCAAAAATCAATAGCATATCTCTTGAAATATATGGAATTTCAATAGCATCTCTTAAGAATACGAAGGGTAACATAATAACAAGGAACATAATAGAAAATACGGTACGTATTAACACAATAGGAGTCCCTTTAGATATTGGCACACCATAACTCCGTAATACTAATACTTGAGCAACAGCACCCCCACTAGCACCTGGGGTTAACATAGCCATGAAATAATTACTAAAGATTACACGAAGTACAGCCTTTATAGATAACTTATATCCTCCGATTTTTACGAGTCTTTGTAACCGTAAACCATCAAAATACATGCCTACTATTAAGGCCACTAAAGCCAATAATAAAGAAATACTATTAAATGATGAAATTGTTTTTAATGCATCTAGATCAATAGTGTAGTAAATGATACCAATTGACACAGCCAATAGTAAGAGAAACATAAAAATGCCTCTCTTCATCATTTTACTCATATCAAATCTCCATAATTAATTAGCTCAATATTATGTTGTCTAATATATAAATGCGTATGGTTGGAACACACAGCTTGTAATTCATCTTCCCAATGATAGCCCCATTTATATTGATTTCCAAGAAGCGTATTATTTAAACCTGGATGAATCATCAATTCATGAGTACCCGATTTTTTAGATACGGATTTTAATATACCCATTAACGTTTTTTGATTAATGTGTCCCCCATTTACCATACCCCAAAAATATTGTGTGGAATACATGCCATTATCACGTATGGTAGGACGTGCTTTTGCAGCCATAGTGGATAATCCCACCTTACCTAACAATCGCACCGGAGAGTACATATAATTGACAAATAAAGAAGATTCATCTGGAATGCGTATAGCATTAATACCATACTGTTTAGCTTGCTCTATTACGATTGGTAGTACCGTCGGTAATACATGCATATGTTGATGACCATCAATATGCGTTACATGTAAACCAGATTCCATAATACGTTCCATTTGAGCGTGAATTTCTTTGCGCAATTCACTATAATTAATCTTTCCAGTATAAATTCGCTTCATAAAATCGATATATGTTTCTGGAAATACGCCTTCAGAGGTTAGCAGCGATGGTACTTCAGCAGGATTACATACCGGTTTAAGTCCACCTACTAAGGCGATATGAACACCAATGCCCAACTTAGGGTTATTTTTTGCCATACTTATGGCTTCTGAAAAAGCTTCGCCTCCCGCTAATAGAGAGGTGCTCGTAATGATACCTGTACGATGACCATCAATGACGGCAGCATTAACTGCACTATGAAGACCAAAGTCATCTGCATTTACTATTAATTTGGACATAGTTTACTTCCTTTTCATAAAAAAAAGGGAGAACTTTGTTCTCCCACAAAGGATATATGTTATTGTACCAAATACAGAGCTATAAAATCAATACAAAAGCCCTCTACTTGTATACTAGTAGAGGACTTTCGATATACTTATAAATTTTTATCATAAATACATAATTCAACCCTAATATATTTTAATTAGCACATCAATTGTTCTTGTGCTTTATACATACATAGAGCTGCTGCCACACTCACATTTAAGGATTCTATATCTCCATACATAGGAATCATAATACGGTGTTTACATAGATTCATAACCTCTGGTGTTACACCATTCCCTTCATTGCCTAAAATCAACATACATCGTTTATCATAGGCCACCATATGGTATGGTTTTGAATTATCTAGGGCAGTTACATAGGTAGACATATTAGATTCTGCAATAAGATCATTAAGCATAGATAATGTAACATCTTCATAAACAGGTATTTTATGTAATGCACTCATTGTACTACGTACAGTCTTATCATTATATGGATCAACAGTACCTTTCATTAAAAATATCCCCTTCACACCTGCCGCTACAGCGGTACGTAAAATCGTACCTAGATTACCCGGGTCTTGTACGCCATCTAATGTAATATATACACCATCTTCAATAGAAATTGATTCCATACTATGTTTAGGTTTAGATACTATTGCAACGATACCTTGTCCATTTACGGTGTTATCAATTTTATCAAATACTGGATCTTGAGCAATATAAGTAGGTATCGATTGCATCGACTCTAAGGATAATAAGGCCTCTATATTTTTATCTTTACATTTAGATTCGCGTATAACAATTGCTTTTATTACTCCCATAGTTGAAATATCACGAATGGAACGAATCCCTTCTACAATGTATTCACCATATTTACTACGATTTTTGCGTTGCCCTAGAGAAACTATATGCTTTATAGTTTTATTATCTTTAGATTGGATAAATTCCATGCTAACTCCCACTTTTTTGACGAATCCATAGATTATAAAAGGCGCCCTTTAACTCAATCAATTCGTTGAAAGAACCTTTTTCTTTTATTTTACCATATTCAATATAAACAATTTCATTGGCGTCTTGTACGGTGGATAGCCGATGAGCAATACTTACGATTGTTTTACTGCCACGGATATTTTCGATACTTGCTTGTATTTGTTTTTCCGTATGACTATCAATATTAGCAGTTGCTTCATCTAATAATAAAATAGGTATATTTCTTATTAATGTACGACCAAAGGCTAATAATTGCTTTTGTCCATCTGATAATAAAGAACCTAAGTACCCAACAGGTGTATTATAGCCTTCAGGTAATTGTTCAATCATAGAATCTAAATTTACTTGTTTTGCAGCTTTTACCATTTCATCATGAGATATAGAGTTATCAAAAAGTGTAAGATTATCTTTAATAGAACCTTTAAATAAGTAAGCTTGTTGGAATACATAGCCCATTAAATGACGAAGTACAGAACTATCATATTTTGAAATATCAATACCATTAATGTAGATGGAACCCTTTGTAGGTTTATAGATACCCATTAGTAAGGACAATAATGTGGACTTACCACTACCGGATGGTCCTACAATACCAGTAAAATCACCAGCTTTAATATGTAAGGTGAAATCTTGTAATGCATAGACATCGTTATTCTCATAGGAAAACCAAACATGATCAAATTCAATTGATTCTACTGGAATCAGTTCCTTTGGAACTTCATCTACCATATTTCGCTCTTTTTCCTCTAATAATGGAACTAACCGTTCTGCACCAGCTAATGAACTTTGCAGGGAATTATATTTGTCTGCAATGTCCTTTAATGGTTGAAAGAATCGATCCATATATTGAATGAAAGCAAAAACAGTACCTGCATCGGCTACAGAATCTACCAAATTAGTAGTAGTAAATATGACGATTAAAGCTACAAAAAACAAGCCATCAACGAGAGGTCTGAAAATAGAAAATGTTGTTACTTCAAAAAGACCGGCTTCTAAAAAACCTTTATTAACCGTATTGTAACGCTCCTCAATTTCTTTTTCACCGCTATAAGATTTGACAATGACTATGTAGTTTAATAGCTCTTTAATACTCGCATTAGAGGCAGCTACAGAACGGCGAACTTGACGGAATGCTTTACGAGAAAACTTTTGGAATACCCATATGATTACGCCCATGATTGGTAATAAAATCGTCATGATAATTGCTAACGGTACATTAATAGCATACATGAATCCTAAAATACCGATAATCATTAAGCCGCTACTCGCTAAATTCAATAGTACGTCTGTATATAAGGTACGAAGTGATTCTACATCATTAGTAATACGAGTTACCCAATTACCAATGGGTAATTTATAAAACTCATCATGGGACTTATGAAGTATCTTTTGAAATACAATGGCACGTATATTATAAATAATTTTTTGTCCAAAGCTTTTCAAAAAATAATTTTCTACAAATATACATAACACACTACCAATAATAGTAAGACCATATATTACAGCATAATATTCGATAACATTAATATCATTAGTAGCAAAGCCGAGATCAATAACTTGCTTAGTTATATAAGGTCTTAAAAGTAAAAGTACTAAATTGCCAGCTAGCGCAATGGTAGCTAATAATAAAATCCCCAAATAAGGCTTAATATACGCAGTTATATAGGAGAACAAAGCCCAATCATTTTTAAAATTACGCTTTTTCATTACTAGCCCCTCCTTTCTGCGCTTCATATAAGGTGTGATATAAGCCTTTTTTAGCTAATAATTCTTCATGAGTACCTTCTTCTACAATACGGCCCTCATCAAATACAAGGATTTTATCTGCTTTTTCTATAACCTCTAAACGCTGTGAAATGCACAATATAGTTTGTGCATTTACCGTATGTAATGTCTCTAAAATAGTATTTACTGTTACTGCATCTAAAGCTGAGAAACAATCATCTAATAATAAATATGGTGCATTTTTATAAAAACCTCTAGCCATATTAATACGTTGCTTTTGACCACCAGATAAATCATGTCCTTCTTCTGCAAGAGTATGTAAGTCATTATCTAATAGATTACCTAAATCTCTATATAGGTCGGCTTTTTTTGCAGCCACCTCTACGGATTCATGCATAGGTAATTCTTTACCAAATTTAATATTATCTTCAATAGTAGTACTCAATAAATAAGATTGAGTTGGCACATAAGCAATTGAGTTTCTAAGCTTAGATAATGGTATATCTGATATATCTTGATTTCCAAAATATATAGACTTAGGCGGACACTCTTGCAAACCAATGAGTAATTTAAAGAGAGTACTTTTACCAGATCCAGGTTTACCAACAATGCCTATAAAAGAGCCTTTACGAATAGTTGTAGATACTTGAGACAATGCATGACCTTTAGAATTTTCATAATTAAAATCTAAATATCGTATATTAATATCCTCAAGTGGTAATACTTCAGTTGAGTCATCAATTGACTCTATTGGTAGTCGTAAGAAATCGGTAATACGATCTAAAGATGCCAAGCCTTTTTGTACAATCGAAATGAGTCCCCCAAAGCCAATTAAAGGTCCTACGATTAGCATAATGAATGAATTGATAGTTACAAATTCACCTATGGACATTTGACCATTTACAGCTAGGTGACCACATATGAAAATACTGATACTAATACAAATAAACGGTGCAATTCTTGTTAACGGTGTTAGTACAGAATCTAATAAGGCAACCTCCATATTTTTCTTATAGTTCAATTTATTTATTTTTTCAAACGAGTCAGAAATAATACGTTCTCGATTAAAGGCTCTAATTACATCTATACCTTGGAATAATTCTTGCCCAAACTCTGTCATATCACTATAAGTAGCTTGAGCACTACGCTGTTTAGCACGTAATTTTCTGCCCAACACAAATATTGCAACAATGATGAAGAATACAGGTGTCATGATTTTAAAAGCTAATAGACCATCTATTTTTTGTATTAAAATAATAGATCCTACAATGGAATAAAATATAATATCCACCACGATCATTACACCTAAACCTAACGCTACACGAAGAGATGTAACATCATTTGTCATCAACGCCATAACTTTACCAGGTCCATTTGCCTCATAATATGTTGTTTTTATTTGTAATGCTTTTCTACACAAGATTTCACGAAAAAGGTACTCCATACGACGGATGGAACCAAGTAAGGTGCGTCGCGAAATAACTTTTAGAATCGTTATAATAATAAATAATAAAATAAAGTAAATAATATAATTGACTAAGCCCTCTTTATTGTGACTTAGAGTATCGATGGCATTACCAATGAATTGTGGAACAAATAAAAATGCTATATCAATAGCAATTAGCATAGTTAATCCGATGGCATACACCCAACCTTCTCGGCGGAAAAACTGCATAAATAGCTCTATAGGTTTCATAGGACCTCTCAGTTAAATTTCTATATTACAGGATTATCATTATTTAAATATACTCCTTATAGTATACACAATTTTTTCATATATCTTAATACACCTATACGTATATAATGTAGTTATAAGATATTTTCTTGATTGTGAAGCCAATGATATACTATTTATTCCCTAAAAAATACTATATCGAATTTTTTAGTTTACTTATGGTAATGTAAGTGTTATACTATGCATAGATACAAAACGTATCCTTACATAAATTAGAATTAAAACTCTTAGGAGGAATACAACATGGAAAAACGTACTGGCGTAGTAACATTTGCAGGTGGCCCTATCACATTGGTTGGTCCAGAAGTTAAAGTAGGTCAACAAGCTCCTGACTTCACAGTTTTAAGCAACGACTTACAACCTAAAACATTAAAAGATTTCGAAGGTAAAGTAAAAGTTATCTCCGTTGTTCCTTCCCTTGATACAGGCGTTTGTGACGCTCAAACTCGTTGGTTCAACCAAGATGCTACAGCACTTTCTGATGATGTTGTAGTATTGACAATCTCTATGGACTTACCTTTCGCTCAAAAACGTTGGTGTGGCGCTGCTGGCGTAGATAAAGTTATTACTTTGTCTGACCACAAAGACGCTTCCTTCGGTGAAAACTATGGCTTCTTGATTGAAGAACTTCGTCTTTTAACTCGTGGCGTAGTAGTAATCAACAAAGAAAATAAAGTAACTTATGTTGAATACGTTCCTGAAGTAACTCAAGCAGTTAACTTCGATGCTGCATTAGAAGCAATTAAAGCTGATATCTAATCCTTTGATATTCTCTTGATTATACTGTGGTGTAATCGTAAAAAGACCGTACGGTGTACGGTCTTTTTTATGTGGTATAGTATTTAGATATTTATTGTAGGTGAATTATATATGTGGATACGTATTTCTAAATTATTATTAACTATAAAAAATATAGCTCTTGTTGGTGTAGGTATTGCACTTTGTATTGCCCTCATTAATACCTTAATTAGTCTAGGATTTATTACGTGGGCAAATATCCAAGGTTATAGCACTTACTATTTATTAATTGAAGAATTAATTACCTTCTTCTTATACTTTGAGTTTATTGCACTCATCGTAAAATACTTTAAAAATAACTTCCACTTCCCGCTTAATTTCTTTTTATATATTGGCATAACTGCAATTGTTAGACTGCTAATCATCGATCATGAATCGTCATATGATAATTTAATCTGGTCTGTTGCAATTTTTGTACTTGTATGTAGCTTAGTACTAGTAGAAAAGTTTATAGGACATAACGAGTAATAGCTTTAACGACTAAATTATAAAAAGTTAATATGAATAAAAGGGCTCCTACAAATGTAGGAGCCCTTTTTGAGTAATAGAATCAACCGATATTAGAAGATGTTTTTTGCATAGTTAGCATATTTAGCTTCTAATTCTTCCATTTTATCGTTCATTTCAATTTGCAATTGAGATGCTAAGTCATATTCACCAGAGTTAAGTGCATCGATTAAACGAGTGAATAAAGATTTGCGATCATCGCTATCTTTAGCAAGATAGAAACGTAAGTCGTTAACTTCTGCAAAACGTTTATCATCTACACTATTACGGCTATCAGTATGAATAGCTACCATCTTACGAACTGTATCAAGATTATCAGGAATTAAGCGGTGAGCCAATACAAGCTTCCAACGTTTCAAGATAGATGCGATAAAGGAATCCATCAAATCTTTTGCGAATGCATTGCCTTGAGCTAATGTTTCAACTAATTCAGGATTGTTATGGTAACCTTTAATGTTTTCCCATACAGTGGCTGGTGCAACACCAAACATTTGATTACGTTCTTCTTGAGTGAAATCATCGAATACGTCTTTTTCTGTACGATATGCACGATTTGTAGCAAGATAATCAGCAGATTCACCCACTTCTTTGGAAAGCTCTGCTTCTAATTGTGCTTGTGTTTTACCAGATGTAATAGCATATTTCATACCATCAAATGCAGAGATGAAGATCAATGCTAATGCAGTATATGTATTTGTGTAAGGGTTTGGAGAACGCAATTCATAACGTGTAGCCATAGGATTATCGATATCACGAATCAAACCACAAAGGATTGTACGGTTACGGCTTGGTTCGGAAGGATCAGTACCTAAAGATGTAACGATACATACTGGAGCTTCGAAACCAGGTTTTAAACGATTTAAGGAGTCTGTTGTAGAACTGATAAATGGATTGATTGCTTCATAGTGTTTCAATAACCCCATGATAGCACCAATACCCAAGGAGCTAGCAGATTCTTTACGCATATCTTCTGGGCTAAACAAGTTTACAAGTTTACCAGATTTTAATTTAGCCATAACACCAAAGTGTGTATGTTCACCAGAACCAGCTACGCCAATAATAGGTTTTGCATTGAATGTTACATCAAGACCATTTTCACGGAACACTTCACGAACAATAATACGAGCTTGTAATTCATTATCTGCTGTTTGTAATGGGTTATTAGAGAATTTCCAGTCGATTTCTAATTGTTCTAGTACAACTGCTTCATGACCATCTTCATCAAGTTTAGCTTTAACGCCACCTACTTCTTTATGACCCATTTCTGCAACCATACCGTATTGGTCTAAGCGTTCAACTGCTTGTTCTAATGCAGTACGAACTGTACCATGTGTACGTTGCCAGTATTGTTCTTGTAATTTTTGAGATACAGATAATTCTTTTTTGGTAACTGTTCTAGATGGAGTTTTTACCCAGAATTCCAATTCTGTAGCAGATGTAAAGATAATGTCTACAACGTCATCAGCTTTCACATGAGGCATACCAGGTAGACCATGTTCTTTGATCAAGGATAATAGTTCTGCACGAACATAATCACAGCTGTTTTTTAAGATAGAACGAGAGTCAACATAACGGTAGTTATGCATCAAGAATGCAGGAATACGAAGTGTACCAGTTGGTAAACCTGTTGCTTCATCGATATTTTCATAGTTATAATCAACGAACCAGTTTACACTTGGATCGCCCCACATATCTACACGTGCATTATTCAATGTGGCGATATTTGTAAGTACTACAGAAGAACCATCTGTTTGAACGGCACGACCTTCGAAGAATGCTTCATAATCATCAAAGAATGCTGCCATAGGAATTTTTTCATCTGTATCATTACCAGCTAAATCAATACCAACAAGAGATACAAATTTAATTTCTGGATGTTGTTCTAATAGTGCAAGAACACCTTCTTTACCATATTGACCTGCTGGAATGTAATACAATAAATCTTTAGTACTTGTCATAATGGTTCCTCCTAAAAATAAAAAGACTCCAACAAATAGATATATATTCCATATATCTAAAGTGGAGTCTTCGTTGACCAATTATTTTGTTGCACTCATAATATCATATAGTGAAAATATATGTCAATAACTTTCTATAGAATTTCATAATTCTCTTAACTATAGTTTTAAGAGTTCTATGTTAATGAATTAAATATACTAACTATATCAACTGTTTAATTAGCTATTTTACAATATATTATCCAAGTAACTCTTTAACGATATTATTAACTACTTTACCATCTGCACGGCCTTTAGTTTTAGGTATTACATGTTTCATAACATTACCCATATTTACAGCATCACCACACGCAGCAATCGCTTCTTTTACAACTGTGCGAATTTCATCTTCAGAAAGCTGTTCTGGTAAGTATTTTTGTAATACTGCCATTTCTTCTTTAACATGACTAATTAAATCTTCACGGCCAGCTTTTTCAAACTCAGTTAACGAGTCTTGACGAGTTTTCATTTCTTTTGCCAAAATACCAAGAATACCATTATCATCAAGCTCCACTTTATCATTGATTTCTGTATTCTTAATAGCACTATTAACCATTCGAATTACAGAAAGAGCGGTTTTACCTTCTTCACGCGCTTTCATAGCCGCTTTCATATCTTCTTTTAATTGATCTTTTAAGCTCATAGTTCCTCCTATTTTATATATAAAGAAACCCTAATTCTGGATTTCATGAAGCCATGAAAAGGCAGAATTAGGGTAATCATCTTATGCTCTGAATTTGCGTTTTCTTGCTGCTTCAGATTTTTTCTTTCTTTTTACGCTTGGTTTTTCGTAGTGTTCGCGTTTTCTTACTTCAGACAAAACACCCGCTTTTTGGCAGGAGCGTTTGAATCGACGAAGAGCACTTTCAAGCGTTTCGTTTTTACCGACTTTGATTTCAGACATCTATATCCCTCCCTCCAAAAATAATCTCGGGAAGTGCTGATAATTTACATACGCACATATAATATTATATGTATAGGTATAGATGTTGTCAATATTTTCCGGTATATTTTATAGGAATTTTAATAAGTATTATAAAAAGAATACATTATACTCCATTTTAAGCTTCAGGCCAGCCCATTTCTTCGCCACCTAAAAGATGTGCATGCATATGGAATACAGTTTGACCTGCTTTTGCGCCAGTATTAAAGATCAAACGATAACCATCTTTAGAAATACCTAGTTCTTTTGCTACATCACGTACGAATGGCAATAAACCTTCCACATAGTCTTCATTTTTTTCAGTAAGATGAGCAATGTTAGCTACATGATTTTTTGGCACAATAAGAACATGTACTTTTTTCACTGGTTCAATATCATGGAATGCATAAAATTTATCGTTTTCTAATACTTTTTTAGATGGAATTTCACCATTGATAATTTTACAGAAAATGCAGTCACTCATACGATAACTCCTTATTCAATAATTAAATAATTATCTTCTAAACCTACAACAGTACCTCCGATTAGATCACCAATCTTATGTAATCCATCAGACTTTACTTTACCATTTACATACTCATTTGTTAAGCCCATATAATATCCATTCTCTTCTTTTTCGATGAGAATCTCACCAGGCTTACCAATGCGAGATTTTGCGTATGCTTCATAGCCAGATTGGCTAAGACCATTTAAAAGCGCTACACGAGTTTTCTTTACAGCTTCAGGTACTTGATCCGGCATAGTAGCTGCAGGTGTGCCCTCACGAATAGAGTATGGGAATGCATGAATATGGGTAAACCCAATTTCCCGTACTGTATTTAATGTTTCTTCAAAGTCTTCATCTGTTTCTTGCGGGAAACCTGCAATTATATCAGTCGTAATAGATAAATCTTTAATACGAGAACGCAAACTTGCAATCAAGTCTTTATATTCTTGCAATGTATAATGGCGTTTCATCAACTTTAATACATGATCAGAACCAGCTTGTAGTGGTAAATGTAAATGTGGACAAACACGTTTATTAGTAGCCATTAATTCTACTAACTCATCAGAAACCTCTACAGACTCAATAGACCCGAAACGAATACGATATAAATTAGGAATCTCTAATAAAGCTTTTACTACATCGGCTAATGTAGGGCGACCTGGCAATTCTACACCATAATTCCCCAAATGTATACCTGTTAATACAATTTCATGGAATCCATGGTCTACTAAACGTTTTGCTTCTTGTACAATATCATCTACTTTACGAGATTTTAATTTTCCTCGAGTATACGGAATGATACAAAAGGCACAGTAGTTATTACAACCTTCTTGAATTTTCATGAAAGCACGAGCTTTATCAGATTCATTACCATATAATGGCATTTCTTCAAAGTTAGACTCGTTCATAATATCTCTAACAGCATTGATTTGACGTTCTGTAGATTCTAATTGCTCTACTAGCTCAACGATTTTAGATCTATTATTGGTACCAATAACAAGGTTAACACCGTCAATAGCAGCAATCGCATCTGGATCAAGCTGAGCATAACAACCAGTAACGATTACATAAGCATCTTCATTTTGACGCTTTGCTTTCCGAATCAATTGACGGGATTTCTTTTCCCCCATATTGGTTACAGAACATGTATTAATTACATATATATCAGCTTTTTCATCGAAGTCTACTGCTTCGTAATTATTTTGTAAAAATAAACCTTTCATAGCATCTGTGTCATACTGATTGACACGACAGCCCAAGGTTGTAAAAGCAACGGTTTTCATTGCACCTCTCTATTCTTATTTAATTTATAGTTCTAATTCATATTGAATCATTGCTAATGATCCAATGGCAGCTGTTTCAGCTCGTAAAATAGTATTGCCCAGCGATACTGATTTGCCACCACTCTCTATAATAGCATTGATTTCCTTCTCTTGATAGCCCCCTTCAGGACCAACACAGATTAGAATATCAGTTATAGTTTGATTAGTGTGTACTGATTGTAGTGCATTTTTAATAGTATGACCATCTTCATTTTCATAAGCTACTAGTTTTAATGCGTCAGCTTCGATTGTTAATACTTGTGAAAGCGTTTCACCTACTACAAGTGTGGGCAGTTGATTGCGTCCACACTGTTGGGCTGCTTCTAGCATAATTTTTTCCCAACGACTGACTTTTGATTGTAGTTTCTTATCATCATATTTAGCTACACAGTTTGCCGTAGATACAAGATAAATGGTATCTACATTTAACTCCGTCGCCTTTTGTAATACCCATTCTAACTTTTCACCTTTCAATAAGGATTGAACTAGAATAGTTCGATACGACGATACATCAGACGCTACATATTCAATAAGTTTAGCCTGTGCTATACCATCCACTTCATCGGTAATCTGATAGATACCACAACGATTATCACCGCCCGTTACAGTAATGGGTTTCTCCATATTATAACGAAATACATGTAACACATGATGTGTCACATCTTTCGGTAATTCTATTCTTTCATCTAATGGTGTAGGAATAAAAATCTTTTTCATCGCTTTTCTAGCGCAAATGTATGCCAAGGCCCTGCAATGCGCTCCTCAATAATATGCCAATCAGCCTCAATATATGGCATAATCTCATCATGCCGATCATCTATAATGCCACTTATAATTAAAATCCCCTTATCTTCTAGTTTTTTACCAATTTGAGGTAATAGTATTTTAAGTGGATCCACTGTTAAGTTAGCTAAAATTAATTGGGCAGTATCATTGAAATCACTATCCAAATTACCACAAATAATCTCTGCAGATACATGATTATTCTCACAGTTAATACGAGCTTGATTGGCAGCATATTCCTCAATATCAATCCCAACCAAATGCTTGATCCCTAAATGTGCTGCTACCAATAAGAGAATACCCGTTCCTGTACCAATATCTAAACAAGTAACTTGATTAAGATCCATGGATTCACTATAAGATTTCAATAGTTCGGCACATGTACGTGTTGTCTCATGAGAGCCAGTACCAAAGGAAATATCGGAATCGATTTCTATAATTGTTTTATTGTGGACGTTATCATATTCTTGCCAAGCAGGTTTAATAATTAAATTAGGTAGAATTTCTGTAGGTTCAATATATTGCTGCCAAGAATTGAGCCATGTAGATTCATCTAATATATTTGTATCAACGGATGTGACACTAATATTTGCTTCTGTAAGACGTTTTTCTAAGTCTGACTTAATTGTATTAGAGTCCAATGATGGATCTGCATACATAGTTAATTTAATTAAATTTGGTTGATTTTCTACATCTTCTTCTATAATTCCATTGTCTGCATAATCGTCAAAAAGAGTAGTCACCTCATCGGTGGCTACTCTTTCACAGACAATGGATACTTCTATCCACTGCATATATGCTCCTTTATAGGGAATGTGACGGAACAAACCATTCCTTCACATGAGCTGTTCATTTAGTCAAAACGTCCTTAATTTTTTCAAAAAGACTTTTGCTCACTTGTAAGTTATTTACATCTTCGTTACTTTCGTTTGCAAAGCGTAATAACAACTCACGTTGAGTATCTGTCAACTTCTTAGGCGTTTGAACAGTTACCACAATATGTTGGTCCCCTCGTTGCTTAGGGTTACGCAAATATGGAATACCTTTGCCCTTTACGCGGAATGCCGTTCCCGTTTGAGTACCTTCCGGAATCTTTAACTCTACTTTACCATCTAAAGTGTTAACTTGTATAGTCGCACCTAATGCAGCTTGAGCAAAGCTAATATTTACACGGCTAATAACGTCATTACCATTTCGTTCAAATTCCTTATGAGGACGAACAAAAATATATACATAAAGATCGCCTTTAGGGCCACCTAAGATACCTGGTTCACCTTCATTAGCAACACGTAAGCGAGAACCACTATCTACACCTGCTGGAATTTTAATTGAAATCTTGCGTTTTGCAAGCATTTCACCTGTACCACGGCATTTAGAACAAGGTTTTTCAATGCTTTTACCAGTACCATGACAGCGAGAACAAGTGCGAACGGATTGCATACGCCCAAATGGAGTATTTTGAATAACCGCTTCTTGACCAGAACCATGACAGTTTGGACAAGTATCGACACGAGATCCTGGTTCACCACCAGTACCATGACAGTGATCACATTCTTCATGACGATGCACTTCTATTTCCATAGATTTACCAAAAGCTGCATCTTCAAAGGAAATATCAATATCTTCGCGCAAGTCATTGCCTTTTTGAGGGCCTTGTTGTTGGCGTCCACCGCCAAACATGCCTCCAAAAATGTCGCCAAAGATATCACCAAAGCCGCCAGATTGACCACCGAAACCTCCAAAGCCTCCTTGGAAACCACCGGCGCCAGCGCCGCCTCCTTGTTTGAAGGCGTCGTGGCCGAATTGGTCATATTGAGCTTTTTTAGTTTCGTCAGACAATACTTCGTAAGCTTCATTAGCTTCTTTAAACTTTGCTTCTGCTTCCTTAGGATTATCTTTATTTACATCTGGATGGTATTGGCGTGCCTTTTTACGGAAGGCTTTTTTGATTTCATCTTGAGAGGCATTTTTGCTAACCCCTAGGATGTCATAATAATCACGTGCCATTAGTTACCAACCCTTCTTATTTCTTGTCGTCATCCACTACTGTGTAATCAGCATCAACTACATTGTCATCAGATTTTGTTTGTTGTTGACCTTGATCTGCACCACCAGCTGCTTGTTGAGCTTGTTGTGCTGCTGCATACATTTGCTCAGCTAATTTATGTAATGGTTGTTCCAAAGCTTCACTGTCTTTTTTGATATCTTCGATGTTGCCTGCTTCGATAGATTTTTTCAATTTATCTTTTGCTTCTTCAACTTCTTTCAACAAAGCTGTGTCGCCTTTACCATCAAGTTCTTTCAATGCTTTTTCAGCTTGGTATACCAAGGAATCTGCATTGTTTTTAACATCTAATTCTTCTTTTCTAGCTTTATCTTCTGCTGCATGTGCTTCAGCTTCTTTAACCATGCGATCGATTTCGTCTTCTTTTAAACCGCTAGAAGAAGTGATTGTAATTTTTTGTTCTTTTTGAGTACCCAAGTCTTTTGCTTTTACATGTACGATACCATTAGCATCGATGTCGAATGTTACTTCGATTTGAGGAACCCCACGAGGAGCTGCTGGAATACCATCCAAGTTAAAGCGACCCAATGTTTTATTATCTGCTGCGAACTCACGTTCACCTTGTAATACATGGATATCTACAGATGGTTGATTATCTGCTGCAGTGGAGAATACTTGAGATTTAGATGTAGGAATTGTAGTGTTACGATCAATAATACGTGTGAATACACCACCCATTGTTTCAATACCAAGAGACAATGGAGTTACATCAAGTAACAATACGTCTTTAACTTCACCTACTAATACACCACCTTGAATAGCAGCACCAATAGCTACACATTCATCTGGGTTAACGTTTTTAGTTGGTTCTTTACCCAATACTTTTTTAATAGCGTCTTGTACAGCTGGAATACGGCTAGAACCACCAACTAACAACACTTTATCGATATCGGATGCAGATAAACCAGCATCGTTCATAGCTTTACGAGTAGGTTCGATAGTAGCTTGTACCAAATCAGCAGTTAATTCTTCGAATTTAGCACGAGTCAATGTTACATCCAAGTGTTTAGGACCAGTAGCATCAGCTGTAATGAATGGCAAATTGATATTTGTACTTGCTACGCCAGACAATTCAATTTTTGCTTTTTCAGCAGCTTCTTTTAAACGTTGATCAGCTAATTTATCATTGGATAAATCGATACCTGTTTCTTTTTTGAACTCTTCAATAAGGTAGTTCATAATGCGTTGGTCGAAGTCATCACCACCAAGATGGTTGTTACCAGATGTTGCTAATACTTCGAATACGCCATCGCCAAGTTCAAGAATGGATACGTCGAATGTACCACCACCAAGGTCAAATACAAGAACTTTACCATCTTCATCTTTATCTACGCCATATGCAAGAGCTGCTGCTGTTGGTTCGTTGATGATACGAAGTACTTCAAGGCCTGCAATAGCACCAGCGTCTTTAGTAGCTTGACGTTGAGCATCTGTAAAGTATGCAGGAACTGTGATAACTGCTTGTTTAACAGGTTCGCCCAAATATGCTTCTGCATCAGCTTTGATTTTTTGAAGAATCATTGCAGAAATTTCTTGAGGAGTATAAGACTTACCTTCTACAGTTACTTTGTAATCAGTACCCATGTGACGTTTAATAGAAATGATTGTGTTTTCTGGGTTAGATACAGCTTGACGTTTAGCCAATTGACCAACTAAACGTTCGCCATTTTTTGCAAAACCAACAACGGAAGGAGTTGTACGAGCGCCTTCTTGGTTAGTGATAACCGTAGGTTCGCCGCCTTCCATAACCGCAACACAAGAGTTTGTAGTACCTAAATCAATACCAATTACCTTTGCCATAATATATGCCTCCTAAAACCTTTATAATCTATTCAACAACTTTTACCATTGCTGGACGAATACAACGACCATCAACAGTATAGCCAGTTTGCAATACTTCACATACCGTATCAGATTCGTATTCATCTGACGGCACTCGCATAATCGCTTGATGGAAATTTGGATCAAATGGTTTACCCACCGCATCGATAACGGCTAAACCGTGTTTAGATAACATAGCCATCAAGTTTTGATGAATCATGATAAATCCATCAAGGAATACCTTTGCATCACCTTCTACTGGACTTTGAACAGCTCGTTCAAAGTTATCTAATACAGGAAGTAGATCTGTAAGTACATCCCCTTTAACATATCCTGCAAGTTGCTCTTTTTCTTGATTAGTACGACGTTTGAAGTTGTCGAAGTCCGCTTGTAAACGCTTATAGCGATTATCAAAGTCTGCTTTGAGCTCCTCTAATACTTGAGCTGCGTCCGCCACAACTTCTTCAGCTTCCTCAACAGCTGGCGTCTCTACATTTGTAGTTTCCACTGTTTCGTCCACTGTTTCTTGTTTAATGTCTTGTTCTTCAGCCATTACATGCCCTTTCTATTTTTGTTCTTTTACCATAGATTCCATTATATGTTTCATATGAGACAACATGCCAATGATACGACCATATTCCATTCGTGTCGGTCCTAGAATAGCAAGAGTACCGATAGGCTGATCTTGATTTGTAAAATCAGCTTGTACTACACTCATCGATTGAAGTGCTTCGGTATCATTTTCATTGCCAATCTTTACCTTTACAGGTGTAGGTGAATCATCCTTTAATAGTTGCCCCAATTGATTTTGTTCTTCCACTAATGAAAGTAAGGGTTGTACCTTTTCAACAGACTTAAACTCTGGTTGATTTAACAACTCTGTGGTACCTACAGAATAGAACAACTTACGTTTATTAATTGCTCGTAATAATGTTTCTGAAAGGATCATCAAAATCCCTTGTGGACCTTCCATATGAATCAATAGTGTTCCCAACGCTTCAGCCGTTACATGACCAATACCTATATTCTGTAAAGCATTGCTAAATTGCATAGCTAAACTTTGTAATAAATCAGGCGAAACGCCTTCAGTAAAGTACATTAATTCATTATCAAGAGCACCAGTCTCAGTAATAACAACCATAACAGCTTGATGTGAATCAAGCGGCAATACATGAATGTATTTGATTAATGCTCTATCATGGGCTGGAGCTAAGAACAAACTCATGCTATGGCTAACTTGTGATAATAATTTAGCCATATTTAAGAAGAGCTCACTGGTAGATCCATTAGAATGTTTCCATAACATTTCAATTTTCTCAGCATCCTGTAATGGAACAGGTTGTTGACTCAACATAGAATCAACATATAAGCGATAGCCTTTAGCTGAAGGAATACGTCCCGCCGATGTATGAGGTTGCTCCAAATAGCCTAACTCCTCTAAATCGGACATTTCATTTCGTACTGTTGCAGGACTAATACCAAGATTATAATTCTTTGCAATCGTCCTGGAACCTACAGGTTCAGCAGATTTAACGTAGTCTTCAATTATGGCTCGCAAGATGCGCTGTTTTCTTTCATCCATAATGACACCTCTTGTTAGCACTCATAAACTTTGAGTGCTAATCGCATGTATAATATTATCACATAGGAAAAAATTGTCAAGCAAAAAAATCCTTAAAAAGTCAAATAATATCTATTTAGTCAAAAAGACAATTGAATATTTTAAATTAATTAGTCAAAAAATCAAAGTGTAATAATAAAAAAACACTTATACTATCTACATTTATGTCATATTCTAAAATCTAAAAAGTAGAATATGATGGTCTAATAAAATTTATATTATTAAAACCATAAAATAGTATAAGTGTTTATATATGTCATAATTTTATTGTTAATAAAATTTGGAGAAAAACTAATAACTCTCTAGATAAACGTACAGATTAAGAACTATAAAACCATTAGCACTTAAAATATAGCAAATTATAGTTCTACACCTTCTAAGGGATTACCTAGGCGTTCTAATAGTTTTCCCATACGCTCACGGGGCTCGCCATGTTCTGCATACCAATCTACTAAGATATCTACAGCTTTTTTGGATTGCTCAACAGTAAGCTTTCTAGCCAATATTTTACCAGCCTCTGGTCGCATTCCTGTATTGCCACCAACAGCCAGCATAAAACCTTGGGATGTACCAATAAAAGCAATATCTTTTACCATTGCATCCGGGCAGTTACGACCACAGCCACTAATTCCAATTTTGCACTTGTGAGATGTTTTTCGGCCGTAATGTTTTCTCTCTACATAATCAGCCAATTCTTTAGTTTCCATTTGGCCATTTTTACAATAGCCTTTACCTACGCAAGCAATTAAGGAATTAACACCTCTATGAATAACAGTGGTTACGCCTTCTGGTAATTCAGAGATAAGTTGTTCCTTATCGTCTTTTTCAATACCTGTAATTTGTATACCTGTTACAACATGGCGGAAAGATCCACCATATTTTTCAGCTAATTCTATGCATGCCTTCATTTGATCTAAAGTAAATTCGTTATGTAAACCATGTAAAATAACAGATGTCTTCATCGTTCCTCCTCAAATCTAGCATGCTTATTCATCATCATCCTATTTATACTAACATATTAGATTTTGAGAAACTGTGAGAAATTACTCTCGAATAAATTGACTAAATACATAGTTACCATGCTTAGCCCCTTCAGAACTTAAATGATAACTACCATTTTGATACTCTAATAAGCCTTTAGTAACTAAATCTTCTAATATATTACCAAATAAATTATGAACAGATACGCCAAATCTATCCTCAAATTTTTGATCATCAAGACCCCATTTAGTGCGAAGTGCTAAGAAACAAAAGTCTTCTTGGGCCCGCTCTACAGTAATCGTCTCCGTATCGATAGTGGGCATAGTGTATCGATCAACGGATTGTATATAAGGCATTACATTTCGATTGTTACTACGGCGTATACCATCATAGAAGGAATGAGCTCCAGCACCAAAGCCTAAATAGTCTATATAGTGCCAATATTTTAAATTATGACGACTATAGGAATTACCCTTTGCGAAATTTGAAATCTCGTATCGCTCAAACCCTAGTTTTTTTAAACCAGCCATCATCGTATCATACATTGACTCATCTATACTTTCACTAGGAATAGAGATCAAGTTCTTTTGTACTAAATGATATAAATAAGTGCCTACCTCAACTTGTAAACCATACGTAGAAATATGATTAATTGGTAAATCTTTTACAATATTTAAATTATGCTGAATATCCTCTAAGGTTTGTCGTGGCAAACCATAAATCAAATCTATATTGATATCTGTAAAGCCTGCCTCTTTTGCTTCATAAACAGCTTGTTTAGCCTTTTCCCCATTATGACTGCGATGTAGCATGGTAAGCGCCTTATCATCAAAGGTTTGAACGCCAAAACTAATACGATTAAAGCCTAGTTTAACTAATTTAGTTAGATACTGTAAATCTACTTCCCCAGGATTGGACTCGATTGTCATATGACAGTTTTTATCGATAGTAAAAATACTTTTTATTTTATCAATAATCATCTGTAGCTGTTGAATTGATAATTCAGTAGGCGTACCACCACCAAAGTAAATCGTATCAATGGACCGCTCTTTAGATTCAGGATGTTCAGAAACCCAAAGATCCATCTCTTGTACTAAGGCATATACATAGGTTTCATAATAATCTTGTAAATTTTGATAGGCAGGAAAATCACAGTACATACATTTCTGTTTACAAAAAGGGATATGGACATACAAGCCCATATCCCCAAGTGTAGACAGATTCAAAGTATTAGAATCTGTTTTCATTATATTAGTCCTCAACCTTGAGAATAGCCATGAATGCTTCTTGTGGAATCTCTACAGAGCCCACTGACTTCATACGTTTCTTACCGGCTTTTTGTTTTTCTAAGAGTTTACGTTTACGAGAAATATCGCCACCATAACATTTTGCTAAAACGTCTTTACGCCAAGCCTTTACGGTTTCACGAGCCACAATTTTCGTGCCTACCGCTGCTTGAATTGGAATTTCAAACATTTGACGAGGAATCAATTCTTTTAATTTTTCAGCTAACGCACGTCCTCGTGTAGCAGCACGGTCTTTATGTACGATAATGGACAACGCATCTACTGGATCACCATTTAAAAGAATATCCATCTTAACCATTGGAGATTGTTTATAGCCAATCAATTCATAGTCAAGAGAAGCATAACCTTTTGTAGCGGATTTCAATTTATCAAAGTAGTCGTAAATAATTTCACTCAAAGGCAAGTGATACACAACAGATACACGTGTTTCATCCAAATATTCCATGGATTGATATTCACCACGTTTATCTTGAGATAACTCCATAATAGTACCAACAAAGTCTTTAGGCACAATTGTAGTAGCTTTTACATATGGTTCTTCAATGTAATCGATTTCAGTTGGTGGTGGTAATTTAGCAGGGTTATCCACTTCAAGCATTTCCCCATTCGTCTTATAAACCTTGTAGTTTACAGATGGAGCTGTTGTAATAAGAGATAAGTTATATTCACGCTCTAACCGTTCTTGAATTACATCCATATGTAAAAGTCCAAGGAAGCCACAACGGAAACCAAAACCCAATGCCAAAGATGTTTCAGCTTCATATTCTAAAGCAGCATCATTAAGCTGTAACTTCTCTAATGCATCACGAAGATTTTCGTAATCTTTAGACTCTGTCGGATAGAGACCACAATATACCATAGATACAGCCTTACGATAACCTGGTAATGGTTCTGGTGCAGGATTATCAGCTAATGTTACCGTATCACCTACGTGACAGTCCGCTACATTCTTAATACTTGCCGCAATACAACCTACCGAACCACATGGTAATTCCTGAACAGGCACAAGATTTGGTGTAAAGATACCAAGCTCTGTTACATCAAAATCCTTATTATCATGCATCATACGGATTGTGTCTTTTGTTTTAATAGTACCTTCTTTTACGCGCACATAAGCAATAGCACCTTTATAAGCATCAAAGCGGCTATCAAAAATCAATGCTCTTGTTGGTTCATCAGATTTATCTGGTGGTGCAGGCACCTTATTTACAATGGCTTCTAAAATATCTGGAATGCCAATGCCAGATTTAGCAGAACATAATACTGCTTCTGATGCGTCTAAACCAATGATATCTTCAATTTCATGTTTAACCCGATCAGGATCGGCAGAAGGCAAATCTATTTTATTGATAACAGGAATAATTTCAAGATCATGTTCTAAAGCGAGATATACATTCGCCAACGTTTGAGCCTCTACACCTTGTGCAGCATCTACTACTAGTAATGCACCATCACAAGCTGCAAGAGAACGAGATACTTCATAGCTGAAATCCACATGGCCAGGAGTATCGATAAGGTTTAAAGTATACTCTTCTCCATCTTGAGCTTTATACAAAATTCGAACAGATTGCGCTTTAATAGTAATACCACGTTCTCGTTCCAAATCCATGGAGTCTAGTACTTGCGCTTCCATTTCTCGTTTTTGTAATGTGCCAGTATATTCAATTAATCTGTCGGCGATGGTAGATTTACCATGGTCAATATGAGCTATAATACAGAAGTTTCTAATCTTTTTCGTTGACATACTATGTAAACAAGTTCAAGGAACTTGTATTCTCCTTTCTAACATACGCGATCGATAACAGCACCTCCTAATAGTTGAGTGCCATTATAAAAGGCTACGGACTGACCTGGTGTAATAGCCCGTTGTGGTTCTTCGAAGATAACTTCCATCGTATCATCATCTAAGATACGTGCAGTACAAGGTGAAGGATTTGCTGCATAGCGAATTTTACCTTCTGCTTTTAATTCTTTATGAATCGTATCATCCAGGAAATTATAGAACTTACAAATCATACGATTCGTAAAAAGTCGATCATTAGGACCTACAATGACTTCATTGCGTTCACCATTAAAGCCAATTACATATAATGGATGCTTATATGCAATTCCAAGGCCCTTACGTTGGCCTATAGTGTAGTTAAATAAACCATTGTGTTTACCTAATACCTCACCATCTTCAGTAACGATATTACCAGACTTTGGTTTATCCTTCATTTCTTCTACTACAAGCTTTTGATAGTTCCCATGAGGCAAGAAGCAAATATCTACACTATCTGGTTTTTTAGCTACTGGCAAATCATATTCAGCAGCTAATTTACGTGTTTCAGTCTTACATTGGCCACCTAGTGGGAACATGAGGTGACTCAAAATGCGTTGGTTCATATTGTACATAACATAGCTTTGGTCTTTGGTAGGATCAACGCCTTTATGTAATTCATATAAACCAGTTTGTTCATTATAATTAACCTGTGCATAATGGCCTGTAACCATATGTGTAGCACCAAGTTCAAGGGCTCGATTGAGCATCAAATCAAATTTGATATTTTTATTACAGAATACACAAGGATTTGGTGTACGACCATAGGCATATTCTTTTACGAAGTAATCTACCACATTATCGTAGAATACATCACGAGCATCAATAACATGATGCTCAATACCAAGAAAATCACACATCTTCTTCGCATCTGTTACAGCGAGAGGAACTGAATCATAAGGTGTACCACTCACCCACAGCCATAGGGTAATACCAAATACTTTATAGCCTTGTTTTAGTAGCATTGCAGCAGTTAAAGAACTGTCTACGCCGCCACTCATAGCTACAGCGATAACTTTTTCCATACTTTCTCCTTTTAATGATCTCTTGATCATAAAACTAATCAGGGTGAAAGCCTGACGTGTAAAACACTAGTTCGGTGTAAAAGTCCGAGTAGTATTGCTATGAAATTATAGCAACTTATATTATAGCCTAGAATTAGGTATATTGAAAAGATTTGAAATAAAAAGAATCCCTTTCATCAAAAGAAAGAGATTCTAATTATTATCTATGTTTTAGTAATTCTTCTGCAGCACCTAAAATACCTAGCATAGAATGTTCAAATACAAGTCCACCTTGCATAAAAATCGTATACGGAGGACGAACAGGACCATCTGCACTCAATTCAATAGAAGAGCCTTGTACAAAGGTACCACCAGCCATGATGATTTTATCTTCGTACCCAGGCATATCACCAGGAATTGGATGTACGTGAGCATCTACAGGGGAATATGCTTGCATACCTACACAGAAGTGCTCCATTTCTTCTCCATTTTTTAAATTGATAGCTTGGATTAAATCATAGCGATCAGCATTTACCTTAGGGAAGACATCATATCCTAATAATTCACCTACTGCAGCTGTATATACAGCCCCTTTAAGAGCTTGTAATACTACATGAGGAGCCATAAACAACCCTTGGAAGAATAAACGGTAACCAGGCGCATAAGAGCCCATATGATCACCAAGTCCAGGAGCAGTGAGTTGGTACGCTGCATCTTCAACTAAGTCTTCACGACCTACGATATAGCCACCTGTTGGTGCTAAGCCGCCCCCTGCATTTTTAATGAGCGAACCAGCCATAATATCTGCACCAGCTTCTAAAGGTTCTTGCAGTTCTGTAAACTCACCATAACAATTATCTACAAAACAAATAGTATTCGAGTTTTTAGCTTTTACGGCATCTACAATAATCTTAATATCTGCAATAGATAATGGTTCACGCGTACTATAACCACGAGAGCGTTGAATCACTACTACTCGCGTATTATCATTAACAGCATTAGCAATGGCTTCTACATCATAGGTATTGTCCTTTAACGGTACCTCAGTATAGGTAAACCCCTTTTCTACGAGAGATCCACGCACTTCACGAGATGCACCGATAACAGATTGCATCGTATCGTAAGGAGCCCCAACTGCATAGATAAATTCAGTCCCTTTTGAACCATTCCCCATTAAAGAAATCAAAGTTGTTGCTAGTGCATGAGTACCAGAAACAAAATGGGGACGAACAATGGCTTTTTCACCTTTAAATACATAGGCGAATACTTCATCTAACTTCTCACGGCCCACATCGTTATAACCATAACCAGTAGTACCTGTAAAATGATAATCAGATACTTGGCACTCTTTAAAGGCTTCTAATACCTTTTTTGTATTGGCTAATGCAATAGGTTCAAACTTTTTAAATTCAGGTTCAGCCATCTCAAGGGCTTTACTACGTATTTCTTCTAATGTCATGCTAATCCTTCTCTACGAATTAATTCCATAGCTTTATTAAATATAAAATCTTTAGATGTATTATTATCAATATGAATCCATTCAATATATGGCATGCGCTTATACCAAGTGATTTGTCGCTTGGCAAAATGACGAGTATTTTTCTTAATTAAATCTCTACATTCATCAAGGTTAATAGTGCCATTCATATAGTCTACAACCTCTTTATAACCAATCCCCTTAAAGGCTTGGCAATCTGGATTTACTCCAGACTTAATGAGTTGCTCAACCTCTTCAATTAAACCTGCATCAAACATCATATCAACGCGTAAATTAATGCGCTCATATAACTGATCACGATCTCTCATAAGACCAATAACAGGCCCTTTATAAGATATACCATCTTTAGTCTGATTACGTAACGAATCTATATCACCATGATGCAATATTTCAATAGCTCGATACAAACGATGCTTATCACTATATTGAATTTCTATATTATGTTTTCTTCCTAATGTGAAAGCATATTCTCGTAAACCATAAATACCTTTGGCATTAAATAGCTCATCTAGCTCTAATCGTAAACTTTCATCAGGCTTAACGTCATTAAAGTTATAGCTCTCTAATAACGATTGAACATATAACCCTGTACCACCAGACAGAATAGGTAGAATATTCCTATCATTTAATCTACCAATTATCTCTTTTGCTTGATTTTGGAAAATAGATACTGAATATGAATCATTTGGTTCTAATATATCGATAAGATGATGTTTCACACGCTTAAGTTCATCCACCGATGGTTTGGCGGTACCAATATTGAGTTGTTTATATACTTGGTAAGCATCACCAGAAATAACCTCAGCATGTAGCTGTTCTGCTAAGTCCAAGGTAAGATCTGTTTTTCCTACCGCCGTTGGTCCAACAATGGTAATTAAGGGATTCACATTAACTCCTTCATATATATTCCATAGCCTATACGACTATATTTTCCGCCCACCCATTGATGCGGTGGATAGTTTTGAAAGACCGAACTAAATGGTCGTTCTTTAATAATAACACCATACGTGGCAACACGCATAGCCTGTGCCATGATTTTATCCTCTATATGACTTTCCACAGTATGTCCCCGAAGAGGTTTGAATTGAGGACTTTCCTCTACAGGAACTTCAAACATAGGATCAAAATAAATAATATCAATACTATTGTCAGGTAGGTTTGGTAAATAGTGCTCAAAGGTATCATGATTTACTTTAATACGTCGCAATACATTCGTTACACTATCGTCACTATGAATATAATGAGCTAAACCATGACTAGTGGCAAGCCATATAGGTAAAGACCCTTCTAGACCAGTTATTTGAGCCTGTGGGTAACCATAACTCACTACAATACTGTCACTACCAAGACCAATTGTACAGTCGAAAAATGTAAATTTATCTCTATTAGATAATCCTTTTTTATCTAATATGACTTGTACCGCATTAATTAGATGATCGCCTTCACCGCGTTGTAAACGCAATATACGTAATTGAGCCATAGACAAATGAAAGGTATGTTGTTGATTTTCTGGAAAATGAATCGTTAATCCAGAACCAGCAAGAACCGCAATATATTCGCATTGATACTTACCGAATAAGGCTGGTATCGATGTTTTACCTCGTTTAATATATGTCATATGCATAGAGGAAGCCAGTGCTTTGGCTTCCTCCTGAATGGCCTCATTAGATTTTTGAGATGTCGTTAGTATATTCATATTAAGACCGTAAGAATAATTTACCTAATTCATCAGGTGTAAACTTGATTATCGTTGGACGACCATGAGGGCATACGTACGGTTTCTCTGTACTAAAGAGATCCTCAATTAAGGTAGTCATTTGATACATATTTAAATTATGACCTGCCTTAATGGCTCCTCTACAAGATGCATACGCTAGCATTTCATGACGTAACTGAGCCTTGGTAGGCTGTTGGTGTTCGTGTAAGTAAGAAAATACATATTGGAGAATTTCAAAAGCCTTTGACTCTACTAAATCTACAGGAGCCCCTACCAATTTAATTTTCGTAGGACCACCTAACTCTACATCAAACCCAAGATCTAGTAAGGTTTCACGCTCTTCCTCTACCAAATTCATTTCATCATCTGTAGCCTCACTATATTGAGGCACCAGAATAGATTGCATAGGAATGGATTCAGAAGACTTACAAAGTTTATCATAACGTACACGTTCATGAGCTGCGTGTTGGTCTATTATGTAGAGATCATCACCCTTTTTAGCCAAAATATAACAAGAAGCGACTTGCCCCATAGGTAAGAATCCAGAATTTTGAATAGTACGCTCCTCTGTATTTTCTTTACGAATATCTTGAGCTAAAGACTTAAATTTATCAACGTCTTCCTTCGTATAACTAGTATATTCAGTAGGAACAGCATCGAAGCTTTCGTCTGTAAAGGACGACTGTTCATAAGTAGCCTTTGGCGGAGGTGGTGTAAAACCCTTAGTTTTAAGACTCTCTACAAACTGTGTAGTCTCACCGCGCATGACTTCGTATCCTTTAGTACGGCGACTACCAAATACTTTGTCATAATCTACCGCAGTAGCTATATGCTCAGCAGACTGTATCTCATCTTGTACAACAGAAGGTATTCTATACGAATCATATGTACTATTGCCATGATGAGATAAACTACCATAAGAACTAGAATTAGTAACTGTAGCATTCCTGTTAGTATTTACGTCATTACTATTGGTTTCGTTATTGCGGAAATCAGCTCCATTATTAATTGTGCCATTTATATAAGAAGATGATTCTCGTTCGTATCGCTCATGGAGAGGATTATTTAAGGCGTTTAAAATACCATGATAAACAGCTTTAAATATTATCTTATCATCTGAGAATTTTACTTCACTCTTTCGTGGATGAACGTTAATATCAACCATACCAGCAGGTACAGTAATATTAAGTACCACTAAAGGATGACCGTTTTTAGGTAATAATGCATGGTAAGCATTATCGATAGCCTTCATTATTGTTTTATCGGAAATAACACGGTTATTAACGATAATAGTTTGCCAAATTCTTGTACTTTTAAGAAGTGTTGGTTTACTCACTACACCATCGATATAAATAGAGTCACTTTCATAAGCAACAGTGAAAATATCATCTTTCGTTTTATAGCCATATAATGCGGCTACCGTATCACCAATATTGCCGTTTCCAGGCGTAATAATAGCCACACGGTCATCTACGATGAGTTTAAAAGAAATATGTGGGTTACTAAGGGCCAGTTTGCCTACAATATCTTGAATTTTAGAAGATTCGGTACGCTCTGTTTTCAAGAATTTGCGACGTGCTGGCGTATTATAAAACAAATCTTTAATTTCAATTGTCGTACCAGGTGCCGCACCATAAGGAATACAATCGGTGAAAGTACCACCATCTACGGTAATACGAGTGCCCAAATCAGAGTCAGCTTTACGTGTAGTCAAAGAAAAATGAGACACCGAGGCAATACTAGCCAAAGCCTCCCCACGAAAGCCGAGGGATGCTATATCAAATAAATCCTCTACCTGTTGTATTTTAGAGGTAGCATGACGCAAAATTGCCAGGCGTGCATCTTCCTCTGTCATACCGATACCATTATCGGTAATCCTCATGTAAGCTACACCGCCATCGCCGATTTCAACCTCAATATTAGTGGCGGACGCATCAATGGAGTTTTCAATGAGCTCTTTAATAACTGATGCGGGACGTTCCACAACTTCACCAGCAGCTATCTTATTGATTGTGGTTTCATCCAATACATGAATGGTTGCCATTATTTCCCGCCTCCTTTACGAGCCTCCTCTTGTAGTTCATATAATTTATTTAATGCTTCAATCGGTGTCATACTCATTACATCCACTTCGAGTAAGCTATCGACTACAGAATGAGTAAATAAGTTACCTAGTGAAGAATCACTCACTTGTTTAGTAACTGGCTTCACGACATTATTAAGTTGAGCTCCCATAACACGATTATTTAAATCACTAGCATCATGACTTTGGTCTTCCAAAGATTCCAAAATTACCTCTGCACGTTTTAACACAGAATTTGGCAATCCTGCCAATCTCGCTACATGAATACCATAGCTTCGATCTGCGCCACCTCTGATGATGCGGCGCAAGAATGCCACATCCTTACCTTTTTCTTTTACAGCTACAGTGTAATTCTTTAATTTACTATAGCTTTCTTCTAAACTAATTAGCTCATGGTAATGGGTAGCAAATAATGTCTTGCCGTGAATATGCTTACAAATATGCTCAACTACAGCTTGAGCGATACTTAAACCATCAAATGTACTAGTGCCACGACCAATTTCATCTAAGATGATTAAGCTGTTATGTGTAGCATTCTCTAAAATATAGGCTACCTCTTTCATTTCTACCATGAACGTACTTTGACCAGTAGAAATATCATCACTAGCACCTACACGGGTAAAGATGCGATCCACTGGAGAAATAGATGCTTCACGGGCAGGAATAAAGGAGCCTATTTGAGCCATAATCATCAAAATAGCAGCTTGACGCATATATGTTGATTTACCGGCCATATTAGGACCTGTAATGAGCAAGAATTCCTCATCATCATGATTTAAAACGATATCATTTGGTACAAAAACTTCACGCTTCAAGAATTTTTCAATTACAGGATGACGACCATCTCGAATATTGATTTGGCCATTCATTACGATGGTAGGGCAAATATAATTTTCTTCGTAACCTACTAGTGCCAAAGAACACAATACATCAAGCTCAGCAAGAGCACGAGCTGTTTCTTGTACCTCTTTAATAACAAGTTTTATATCATTTCGTAATTGTTGATATAATTCATGTTCTAAAGCGATTATCTTGTCTTTAGCGCTAAGAATTTTGATTTCAAATTCCTTTAACTCAGGCGTAATATAACGCTCTGCATTAGCTAAAGTTTGTTTTCGAATAAAGTAATCAGGTACTTGTTCAGATTTACTATGGGATACTTCAAAGTAATATCCAAATACCTTATTATAACCAGTTTTAATTTTAGATAAACCAGTAGCCTCTTTAATATCAGCTTCCATCTTAGCTAGCCATTGCTCACTATTAGTAGCTAAAGAACGTAGTTCATCTAAATCTGGATTGAAACCATCTTTAATAACTCGGCCTTCTTTTAATGTCAATGCTGGTTGGTCAGCAATAGCAAGACATAATAAATCATAAATGTCTTTATGATCTTGGATGCGGTCATTAATAGATGTTAATGCTAAACTTGAGCATGTACCTAATACATTTTTAATATCTGGCAATACTGCTAGAGATTCACGAAGAGCCGTTAAATCTCTAGGTGACACAGAACCTGTTTCTACACGACCTACGATGCGCTCAAAATCATAAATACAATCTAATAAGCTACGCATATGAGACCGTTCAGCACCGCGTGTAATAAGTTCTGCTACGGCAGCTTGTCTACGTTGAATTTGATTTACATCAGTCAACGGACTTTCAAGCCATTGTTTTAATAGGCGCGCCCCCATTGGTGTCAATGTTCGATCAAGTACATCGAGTAATGTACCTTTTTGACCGCCATCACGTAAATTATGGGTAATTTCAAGATGACGTAAGGAAGATGTATCTAAGATTAGACGATTACCTACACTCAATTGATGTACATAGTTAATATGGGAAATTTCAGTCTTAATAATATCCTCTAAATATAAAAGCATATACCCTAATGCTTCCCATACATCCTCTTCCATAAGGCCTAAATCACCAAAGTGAGTAACTGCTTTTTCCGCTACCTCTCGTTGTGTATGATATGTACTAAATGGAGATAATACAATATTGCTGAATTGATTATCCATAAAGTCTTTTATATCTTGCGGTAATACAGTTCCTTCAGGCAATATAATTTCACTTGGACGATACATACTGAGTGCATCAAACATATCACTTCGTTTTTCACAATCAGTAATACGATGCCAAATAACTTCCCCAGTAGATACATCTGAAAATACGAGTATCCATGCATCTTTTACCATATAAAATAACGATAAAAAATTGTTTGACCGTGCATCATTACCATTTTCAGTCATTACAGTTCCCGGTGTAATAACCTTAATAACGTCACGCTTAACAATACCCTTAACTGCTTTAGGATCTTCTAATTGTTCACAAATAGCAACTTTATAACCTTTTTTTACCAATGTTTCTATATAACTTTCAGCAGCATGAAAAGGAACGCCACACATTGGTGTGCGTTCCTCATCTCCTGTTGGGCGACCGGTTAAGGTTATATTAAGTTCACGAGATGCAATTAATGCATCATCATTAAATAATTCATAAAAGTCACCTAATCGAAAGAACAGTAATTCTTCAGAATATCTAGATTTAATATCTAAATACTGCTCCATCATAGGTGTTTGCTTTTTTGCCATACTTACCCCTTTTGTATTGTACCGTAGCAAACCCAAGTTTGTGCTTTATCAATATAGGCAGGTACAGTTTCACCAATTGATAAAGAATCGTCTTTCGGGAATAACACCATTTTATTGCCCGATGTCCGACCAAACCACATATCTTCATCACGAGGACTTGGCCCCTCTACAATAATATCAAACACTTGCCCTTCCATAGGTTTATTTAGTTCATAAGAGATTTCATTTTGCACGTCCATCAATGTTTGTAAACGCACGCGTTTAACCTCTTCCGGAACTTGATCATCCATAGTCGCTGCTGGCGTACCAGAACGTTTAGAATAGATAAACGTATATGCCATATCATAACGAACATCTTTTAATAATTGTAGTGTAGCTTGGAAATCTTCCTCTGTTTCCCCAGGAAAACCTACAATAATATCTGTAGTAACCACTACATCTTTAATTTTCTCACGACAGTACGATAGTAGTTCTTTATAATGCTCCACTGTATAATGTCGGTTCATTTTCTTCAAGATACGGTCCGAACCAGATTGAATCGGTAAATGTAAATGAGTAACAATATTAGAAGAACGACCAAGGGCATCTATCATAGATTTAGTCATATCTTGAGGATGACTTGTCATATAACGAATACGTTCAATACCTGGAATACCATCAAGAGCGTCCACTAATGTACCAAAATCAGTACCATCTTTAAAATCTAAGCCATAAGAGTTTACATTTTGCCCCAACAAAGTAATCTCTTTAAACCCTTTTGCCCCTAGTTCGGTTACCTCTTTTACGATGGCCTCTACAGGACGACTAATTTCTCTACCACGAACGTGAGGAACGATGCAGTACGTACAGAACTTATTGCACCCATTCATAATAGGTACCCATGCATAAAAAGTACCATTAGGTTTTGCTTCCAATTCAGGTAACACGGAATTATCCATATCTACATTGATTTGGTGTGTATGACCTCGTTGTACCTCTTCAATCATTTCATTAATATGTTGAATATTATGAGTACCTAAGACAATATCAATATGGGGAGCGCGCTTAAACATTTCTGCTTGATTCTTCTGTGCCATGCATCCTGTAACAGCAAGAATCAAGTTTTTATTTTTTCTCTTCAGTCTCATTAGCTCACCTATGCGGCCATAGACTTTTGTTTCTGCATTCTCACGTACTGCACAAGTATTTAATAATATTAAATCTGCAGTTTCTACATCCTCTGTAGGTGTATAGCCAACAGATTCTAACTGATGCGATAAGCGCTCAGAATCAGCAGTATTCATTTGACAACCATAGGTGTAAATATAATAAGACTTCATTCTAACTCCTATACTTTAACAATCTTACGTTTTGTTTCTATAATATTTTTAACTTTTATGGACATCCGTTCAATAGACATGCCTGTAATGTATTCAATCTCATTGCGTACAGATTTTTGTACTTGCTGCATCAATGTTTTTACAGGATAACCATGTTCAATAACAACAGCCATATCAACAACGAGACCATTTTGGCCTTTATCACCTTTTTTGAAAGAAATAACACTAGACTCGTCAACACCAGCTACTTTTTTAAGGCCATTGCGAATCAATTTAATAATTACATCATCATCAAAGGTGAGTCGTCCATAATAGCTGAAAGCAGGGCGTACTACAGAACGTTCAAAGCCTTCTGACCCAATTTGCCCCAATGTATCTTGGTCTTGTTTTTTTAATGTACGTCGACGCCACATAGTTTTGATTGGATCAATTAAGTACCCTCTAAAGTGAGGTTTCAATTCCATCGTTGGAACTGGAATAATATGTTTACCTTCTTTTAGACGAGCATGTTGTGCCTTTTCAATTTCTTTAGGTGTAGCAACGTCCTCAATGCGAATATACCGATCAGGATCTTGCAAGCCTAATGCTTTAGTAATTTTCTTAACCATATTATCGGATGTACCAATAATCATAAGTTTATTAGGATTGATTTTATCTAATTGCTCACGTACTGATTTTACTTGCACTTCATCTTGGAAAATGGCACGACGAACAGCTTTTAATCGGCTAGATTCCTTCTTAGCAGAAAAACCTGCTACAATCTTATTATCGTGAATTAAAATACCATCATCGATAATACATTCAATATTGTTTTCATGAGCAACTACGAGCGCACGATGGCTTTTACCAGTGCCACTACTACCTACAAATGCAATGACTTCCATAGTCAACCTCATTATTTATAACAAACTAATAAATTCTGATACATTCTCAGATGATACCAAGTAGTCTCCAAATTTATCTGGTGCTTTTCCTGGAATACCATGATAATCAGAACCACCTGTAATAAACAAGTTATGTTTTGTTGCTAATGCTTTATATCGTTTCACATCATCATCGTTATGTTTAGTATGGTAGACCTCCATACCATCAAAATCATAAGCTAACATTTCTACTACATACTCATCACTAGATACTAATTTAGGATGAGCCATAACGGCAAGGCCTCCAGCTTTATGAATAATATCAATAATATATGGAACCTCAACCTTAACCTTAGGCACATAGCAAGGACTATCTTTTCGGAGAATACCTTTAAATACATCATTGATATCCTTGGCGTAGCCACCATCAATTAATAATTGTCCAATATGTGGACGCCCATAAGCTTGTGTTTTAGGAAATTTTTTGAGTAGGTCATCTTTTGATATTAAATATCCAACATTATTACAACGTTTAATAATTTCATCGATTCGTTCTTCTCGTTTTGATTTAAAATACTTAATAAAATCTCTTAATTCCTTATTAGTTTCATCAAAACGATAGCCCAAAATATGAATCGATTTATCTTTATAATCGGCACTAAACTCACAACCATTAATAATTTTAATGGTTTTCTCTGGATCTAATTGTTCCTGAGCGGTACGCAATGCTTTAATACCATCGATTTCATCATGATCAGTCAAAGCCATCATAGATAGATTACAATCTAATGCATGACGTAATAATTCCTCTGAACTTTTGACTCCATCAGAATAGATAGAGTGCATGTGAAAATCTACAAGCATAGAGCACCTCCCATTACAAATATCCTATCTTTTAATTATGACTGATTTAGTCTATTAATTCAAGTTTAGAAAGAAAAATTGCGACCCTAATGAGTATTCACTAGAATCGCAATTTATTATAAATCTTGAAGTAATTCAGTAACCTTAGTTGCTACAGAATCAATGGCACATGTAATGGCCTCTCCAGACTTACGAATTTGAATTTCTACTTCATTATTTTCAAGTGTATTTTTACTTACTGTAATACGAAGTGGATAACCAATTAAATCAGCATCCTTAAATTTTACACCAGCTCGATCTTTACGGTCATCAAGTAACACATCTACACCTGCATTTTGTAATGCACTATAAATGGTTTGACTTGTGGACATCAAAGCTTCGTCTTTAGCATTAATAGGTACGATAACAGCTTCAAATGGTGCAATAGAGCGAGGCCAAATAATACCATTTTCATCGTGGTATTGTTCAATAGCTGCAGCTAATGTACGAGATACACCAATGCCATAACAGCCCATAATCATTGGATTAGGACGACCATTTTGGTCTAAGAATGTAGCTTGTAATGCTTCAGAATATTTTGTGCCTAATTTAAACACTTGACCAACTTCAATACCTTTGGCATGTTCTAATGCACCACCACAAGTTGGGCAAACATCGTCATCTGTAATTAAACGAATTGGTGCAATAATAATATCTTCTACATTAAAGTCACGTTTAGGGTTGATATTAACATAGTGCGCATCTTTTTTATTGGCACCACCACAAACATTGTAAGATTCCATAACAGATTCATCTACAACAATAGCAAACTCCTCTGTTTGTTTTAATCCTACTGGACTGATGAAGCCAGCTGTTAAGCCCACTTTTTCTAATTCTTCAGGTGTAGCCATTTCAGGTTCTACAGAACCCAAAACTGCATGTTGTACTGCCACTTCATTAACTTCATGATCACCACGAACAATTGCTAATACCACTTTACCATCAATGGAGAATACTACAGCTTTGATAGTTTTATGTAGTGGTAAGTTCAACATTTCCGCCACAGCTTCAATAGTACTTGCATTTGGAGTGTCCACAACGGATAACTCTTGTAGTGCTTCTTCTTCCTGTTTCATAATACCAGGTTTACCAATTTCAATATTTGCAGCATAGTCACATTTTGTGCAATATACAATATCAGCTTCACCAGCTTCAGCAATTGCCATAAATTCATGTGTTCCACTACCACCGATGGCACCACTATCAGCTTCTACAGGACGGAATGTAAGACCACAACGCGTAAAAATACGTGTATATGCATCATACATAGATTTATAAGATTCGTCTAAACCAGCTTCATCTACATCAAAAGAATATGCATCTTTCATAATAAATTCGCGACTACGCATCAAACCATAACGTGGACGACGTTCATCACGGAATTTACTTTGGATTTGATATAAATTTACTGGTAATTGACGATAGGAGTTAATCTCATTTTTTACAAGAGTTGTAATCATCTCTTCATGAGTTGGCCCCAAGCAGAATTCATTATCATGACGATCATTGATACGCATCATTTCTGCGCCATATGCGTTCCAACGGCCAGACTCTTTCCAAATTTCTGCAGGTTGTAAGATAGGCATCATGATTTCTTGAGCACTAGCACGATCCATTTCTTCTCGTACAATGGCTTCAATTTTTTTGATACTTCTCCACCCTAATGGCAAAAAGCTATATAAACCATTTGCAGTTTTGCGCATAAAACCTGCGCGAAGCATAAGCTGTTGGCTAACTACATCAGCGTCAGATGGAACCTCACGCAATGTAGGTGCATATAATTTAGTGGCTAACATAAAGACTCCTCATCTAAGTTTTCTAAATATTGATCAATTTCTCTAAATAATGTATCTACTAATTCAGCTTCTGGCACAGTCTTGATAACTTCCCCTTTACGGAAGACAATACCTTGTCCATTACCACCAGCAATGCCGAAATCAGCCTCACGAGCCTCACCAGGCCCATTTACGACACAACCCATAACAGCAACTTTAATCGGAGCTTTAATAGATGCTAAGCGCTCCTCTACAATTCCCGCCATGTCAAACAGATTAACTTGGCATCGGCCACATGTAGGGCAGGAAATCATTGTAGCACCAAAGTTGCGTAATCCCAAGTTACTTAAAATACTTCGGCCTACTTCTATTTCATGTATTGGGTCACCCGTTAAAGATACCCGTAATGTATCACCAATACCGTCTAATAATAAAGCACCAATGCCCATAGCAGACTTAATGGTACCTTGTTTTATCGTCCCAGCCTCAGTAACACCTAAATGTAAAGGATAAGGAATCTTATCGGATAACTTACGATAGGCTTCTACCATTAAAGGAACTTCCGTTGCTTTAATGGATAATTTCATTTGGCGATAGTCGAGCTTTTCGAGAATTCGCACATGTTCTAATGCAGTCTCTACCATACCATCTGCTGTAGGATGACCGCCATGAGCATCGAGGATATGCTTAGGTAAAGAACCAGCATTGACACCTATACGAATTGGAATTTGTTTAGGTTTAGCTTTTTCAATAACAGCTAATACCTTATCTTCGCCCCCAATATTTCCTGGGTTAATACGCAATCCATCTACATTATTCTCAATAGCTTCTAAAGCTAATTTATAGTCGAAATGAATATCAGCAATTAAAGGAATATCGATACCAGCACGAACTGCTTTTAAAGCTTTTGCAGATGCCATTGTAGGTACTGCAACACGTACTAATTCACAACCAGCCTCAGCTAAGCGATTTATTTCAGCAATAGCCTTTTCCGTGTGAACCGGATCAGTGGTAATCATAGATTGAATGCTTACCGGTGCATAATCACCTATTTTAACTGTACCTACATAGATACCATTTGTTGGTTTACGTACAATCATTGTAATCTCCCATCTATCTTATAGTAATCGGAATATATCCTGAGTTGTTACATATAAGAATAATGCTACCATCAAAGCAACACCAACCATTTGAATATACATAAGTGCCTTAGCAGGTAACTTACGACCTGTGATAGCTTCAGCCAAAATAATAATTAAATGACCACCATCTAATACAGGTAATGGCAAAAGATTAATAACCCCTAAGTTAATACTTAAAAATGCAGCAAAACTTAATAGTGGCGCAAAGCCAGATTGTGCAATAGTACCAGCCATTTGTGAAATCCCTACGGGTCCAGATAGCTCTGCTGCCTGTGTGCCTCGAATCATATCATATAAGCCACTTAACATAGCAACAATTGTTTGACCTGTGCGAGTAACGGCTAAACTAAAAGATTCTCCAATACTATAAGTTTCTCGAGTATAACTAGGATAAATACCAATTTTAGGACTATCCTGTTCCATTTTTGGAATCACTGTAGTTTCTACAGTTTCTCCTTCTCTATCTACTACAACAGTAACACCATGATTGGCAGTACCTTGTAGGCTAGGACGGATTTCATCCCATGTAGAGATCTTTTTACCATCGATAGTAAGAATTCTATCGTTAGATTGTAAATGTGCCTGTTCAGCAGCGCTACCTGGGATGATATTACCAATAACAGGATCATTTGTATACGTGAGATTACCTACTGTTGCATTGAGACCAAAGAATAAAACTATGGCCAATAAAAAGTTAAATACAGCCCCTGCAGAAATAACAATAAATTTCTTCCATGCAGGTTTAGTATAAAATGAGCGCTCATCAAGAGGCTCGTCAGGTGTCATACCTGCAATACGATTAAATCCACCAAGAGGAATGATACGAATCGAGTATAAAGTTTCCCCTCTTTGTATTTTGAATATAGCAGGTCCAAAACCAATAGCAAATTCATCTACTTGCATACCTGACATTTTTGCTGTAATGAAATGGCCTAATTCATGAATAAACACGATTAAACCAAATACAAATATTGTGGCTAATGCCGTTGTCATATTTACTCCTATACCATCAATGATGTAGCCTTTTCTCGAGCCCATCTATCAATGGCTAATAAATTGTCTAATGTAAAGTCATCTTCAGGTCCCATAGATTCAAGGACTGAAGTGACGACTTTATAAATATCACCAAAGGCGATTTTATCATCTAAAAATGCATAAACTGCAGTTTCATTTGCAGCATTAAACACAGCTGGTTTAAAACCGCTCGATCGGCCCACTTCATAAGCAAGACGAAGAGCCGGGAAATCATCATATCGAGGTGGCAAGAATTCTAATTGTAAAACCTTGGAAAAATCAAGGTGATTCATATGTAAAGTTTCACGTTTAGGATATGTCAAAGCATACTGAATAGGCTCTCTCATATCGGGATTCCCCATTTGTGCTAAGATAGCCCCATCTTTCATTCGTATCATCGAATGAACAATGCTTTGTGGATGTACCACTACGTCAATATGATCAAAATCAAAACCAAATAGCCAATGAGCTTCGATTACTTCTAACCCTTTATTAAATAGAGATGCAGAGTCAATCGTAATCTTGTTGCCCATATTCCAAGTTGGATGACGTAGGCAATCAGCAGCTGTGGCAGTTTGAATTTTATCAGAATCCCAAGTGCGTAAAGGACCACCAGAAGCGGTAACAATTAAGGAATCAACATTCTCGCGATTTTGCCCTTCTAAACACTGGAATATTGCGCTATGTTCACTATCAATAGGTAGAATTTGTACGCCATACTCCTTAGCCAAAGATGTAATCAATGGTCCACCAGCAACTAATGTTTCCTTATTAGCTAGACCTATAGTCTTACGTTTCTTTATAGCCTCCACAGTAGGTTCAATACCAGCAGCACCTACAATAGCAGTTACAACCATAGTAGCTTCTTGTATTGTTGCTGCCGCAATGAGCGCTTCCTTGCCACCTACCAGTTTTGTAGGACCTATATAGCGGCCTTGTAGCTCTTTAAAAGTATTTTCATCAACTAGACCGGCTACTAATGGCTGATATTCTTTAATTTGTTTTTCTAAGAGGTCAATATTATGATGTGCCACTAAGGCAACCACCTTGAATTGATCTGGATGTTGAGACACCACATCTAGTGTCTGTGTACCGATTGAGCCAGTACTGCCAATAATACTTAGGTATTTCATAAGCTTACCTCTATTAGATTAGAACGAGAATAGTAATATATAAATCAATGTAATAGGTGCCGTAAATAATAAGCTATCAAACCGATCCAATACACCGCCATGACCTGGTAATAAAGTACCAGAATCTTTCACATTACATAATCGTTTAATCTTTGATTCAAATAAATCACCTAATGGTGCTAATATACCACTGATCATACCAACATGAATCCCCATCCACCATGGAATACCCACGATATACGAAAATACTGCGCCTGTAATGATACAGCCTATAAAACCACCAATAAAACCTTCTAATGTTTTATTAGGACTAATGGATGGTACAATCTTCCGTTTACCAAAGGCACGACCTGCAAAGTATGCAAAAGTATCACTAGCCCACGTAGTAAACAATAATAACCAAAGTGTAATTGTTCCCCAGTTATGTAGTTCAAAAGGCATTGATAAAGACATGTAAATAGAGTCATGACGAATCATGAGCAAAGAAATCATGCCAATACCAACATATAATAGACCAAATACACTAAAAGAAACACTAGCTAAAGAGTATTTATTTTCACCAAATGTACATAACATATAATTGGCTGATAAACTCAATACTAATATAGCAGTTGCTAAAATATACTGATGACATGCAAAGGCAATCATCAATAATAAAATACTAATATACCCCCATAAAATGGACATTCGCACATGTTTAGCTTTACCTAGTAAAACAAACTCACGCCATCCCAATAGAGCTAATAATGTAATAAGAACATCATACACAGATCCGCCTAATGTAATGGCCCCTAAGGCAATAATAAAACCTATAACAGCGGTTATAACACGTGTTTTTAACATTTTTTATTCCTCATCGCGTAAGCCACCAAATCGGCGTTCTCGTTTTTGATATGCTGCAACAGCTTCCAATAATGTTTCTTTAGTGAAATCCGGCCAATGTAAATCAGTAAACCAGAATTCAGCATAAGCTAGCTGCCACAATAAAAAGTTACTAATTCTAAAATCACTACTTGGACGAATTAATAAGTCTACATCACTAAACTCCTTCGTGAAAAGTTGGGAGCTAACATAGTCTTCTGTAATATCGTCTGTAGTTATAGTTCCATCTGCAACAGAGTTTGTAATGTTGCGGATAGTTCTTACTATTTCATCACGCCCACCATAGTTTATAGCTAACTGTAAGGTAAGGCCTGTATTATTCTGAGTTAATAATTCTGCATCGCAAATAATCTTTTGAAGCTCATCAGAAAGAGCACTAATATATCCAATAAAGCGAATGCGTACATTATGTTCATGCATATACTTAACATTATTGTTTAAGTATTCTTTTATGAGAGCCATAAGTAAAGAAACTTCCTGTTCAGGACGCTTCCAGTTCTCTGTGGAGAAACCATATACCGTAAGAGCTCTAATTCCAATCTCATCTGCAGCAATAACAATCTGCTTTAATACGTCGGCTCCTGCACGATGCCCCATAGATCGTGGCATCCCTCTTCGTTTAGCCCAACGACCATTGCCATCCATAATAATAGCAACGTGTTTTGGTATTGCATTACTATCAATATCAGGCGTATCAGATGGTTTACGGTTAAATAATTTCTTTAGCATAGTCTACCTCGATAGAATTTCCGAAGTCGCTGGCAATCATTGGTCTATACACTAGTATATGTAAACACTCATCAACCTTGGTAATACGTGCTACATAAAGTCCTTTATCGGCAATATCAAAAAAGCGATTAAAGGATCCCCCAATCATTACCTTAAAAGGAATATGGGCAGCCTGCAAACGAGACTTTGCAAGCTGCCATGGCATTCCAATAAGGCTATTAGAATCTAACATTATACTTCTAATACGTCCTTTTCTTTTACTGCTTTTAACTCATCAATCTGCTTAATTTTAGCATCTGTAAGTTTTTGGATTTGATCTAAACCGTCTTTAGCATCATCTTCAGTAATTGTTTTAGCTTTTTCTTCTTTTTTCAATGCATCATTTACATCACGACGAATGTTACGTACTGCAACTTTAGCATCTTCAGCTTTTTTATGAACAACCTTAACGATTTCTTTACGGCGCTCCTCAGTTAATTGAGGAATAGTTAAACGAATTTGAGCACCATCATTACCTGGGTTTAAACCAAGATCAGATTGTAAAATTGCCTTTTCAATGGCACCAATCATAGTTTTATCCCAAGGTGCAATTACAATCATGCGAGGCTCAGGTACAGAGATATTCGCAACTTGGTTAATTGGAGTAGGGCTACCATAATAATCAACCATTACTTTATCAAGCAATGCTACACTAGCACGGCCTGTACGAATAGATGCGAATTCATGTTTTAAAGCCTCAATAGACTTATTCATGCGTTCTTCTGCTTGTTGTAACAATTCTTTAATTTCCATTTGAATTATTCTCCTCGAACAATGGTACCAATCTCTTCACCTTTAGCGGCTTTTGTAATGTTACCCGGAATGTCCATGCTAAATACGATAATAGGAATATTGTTATCTTTACATAAAGTTGTGGATGTTGCATCCATAACCTTTAATTCTTTTGTAATGATATCATTATATGTTAATTCATCAAATTTAACGGCATTAGGATTCGTTTTAGGATCAGAATCATATACACCGTCAGCAAATTTCTTCGCCATCAGAATTGCATCTGCTTCAATTTCAGCAGCCCGTAATGCAGCAGTCGTATCTGTAGAGAAATATGGTTTACCAAGACCAGCACCGAAGATTACGATACGTTTTTTCTCTAAATGACGGATGGCACGACGACGAATATAAGGTTCTGCAATTTCTTGCATTTCGATAGCAGTTTGAACGCGAGTATCTACGCCTGCTTGTTCTAATGCATCTTGCAATGCTAAGGAGTTCATTACTGTTGCTAGCATACCCATATAGTCAGCTGTAGCACGATCCATACCTTGGTTACTACCAGCTAATCCTCTCCATAAGTTACCGCCACCAACAACAATTGCGATTTCTAAATCAGTGGATTTTGCTAAAGCAGCAATTTCTTTTGCAAATTCTTCAACAACATCAGGGTTAATACCAAAACCTTGTTCACCCGCTAATGCTTCACCACTCAACTTCAAAACAATACGTCTAAAGTTTCTCTTTGCCATGTGTTTACTCCTCTATTGCAAAATAAGAGAACACTGTACGGTGTTCTCTTATTATTTCTTAATTATTTACCAACAGATGCCATTACTTCAGCTACGAAGTCATCTTGGCGTTTTTCAATGCCTTCGCCCAAACCGTAGCGAACAAAACGACGTACGTTGATGTTTTCACCGATTTTTGCAATATTTTCATTAATGATGTCTGTAACTGTTTTGTCGCCATCTTTAATGAATACTTGTTCTAATAGGCAGTTCTCTTTATAGAATTTTTCAATACGACCAGCAACCATTTTTTCCAAAACAGCTTCAGGTTTTGGTTTACGGCCAGCTTTTACGTCTTCTTCAGCTTCTACTTTAGCTTGTTCCAACAATACTTGTTTTTCGTGTTCGATTACTTCAGCAGGAACTTCTTCACGGTTCAAGTATGTAGGGTTTACAGCTGCGATTTGCATTGCGATATCGCGTGCCAAGCTTTGGAAATCATCAGTTTTAGCAACGAAGTCAGTTTCGCAGTTAACTTCTACCAATACGCCAATACGACCACCAGCATGGATGTAAGATTGTACTACACCTTCAGCTGCGATACGACCTGCTTTTTTAGCAGCAGCAGCTAAACCTTTTTCACGAAGAAGGTCAACCGCTTTTTCGATATTACCGTCAGTTTCAACCAATGCTTTTTTAGCGTCCATCATACCTGCGCCAGTCATGTCGCGCAATTCTTTTACCAAAGCAGCAGTAATTGCCATTATTTTGTTCCTCCTAGTATTAATTAAGGTAAGGATATAGTCCTTACCCTAATTATATATGTTATAGATTTATCTTTCAAATGCTAATCAGAAATGATTTAGTAGCTTTGCAGAATTATTCCGCAGCTTCAGCACCGTCCAAGGATTCGCCTTGACGACCTTCAAGAACAGCGTCAGCCATTTTACCAGCCAATAATTTTACAGCGCGGATAGCGTCATCATTTGCTGGGATTGGGAATTCTACTTCATCTGGGTCACAGTTAGTGTCAACTGTTGCAACAACTGGAATACCCAATTTTTTAGCTTCTGCAATAGCGATTTTTTCTTTTTTAGGGTCAACTACGAAAAGAGCACCTGGCATTTTAGGCATATCTTTGATACCGCCAAGGTATTTTTCCAATTTTTCCATTTCATGACGAAGACCGATAACTTCTTTTTTAGGCAATACTTCGAAAGTACCATCTTCTGCCATAGCTTCCAATTGTTTTAAACGTTTAATACGAGTTTCAATTGTTTTGAAGTTAGTCAACATACCGCCCAACCAACGTTCGTTAACGAAGAACATGTTAGCGCGGATAGCTTCTTCTTTAATAGCTTCTTGAGCTTGTTTTTTAGTACCTACGAACAAGATTACTTCGCCTTGGGAAGCAACTTCGCGTAAGAAAGAGTAAGCTTCTTCTACTTTTTTAACTGTTTTAGACAAGTCAATGATATAAATACCATTGCGTTCAGTGAAGATGAATTTCGCCATTTTAGGGTTCCATCTTCTAGTCTGATGACCAAAGTGTACACCAGCCTCTAATAATTGTTTCATTGATACTACTGCCATTGTGGCACCTCCTGTTAATTAACCTCCGCCGCTTCATCCTTCGGGTCACCCAAAATTAGGCACAGTACCGAAGTCCACCGACGTGCATATTTTTCATACCTGATAATTTTAACAAATAATTATTGTAAAAGCAAGCAAGGAGTGAGGATTTCTTTAAGAATCCATCACTCCTTATTTTAATTTAATAAATGAATCATCAATAGACTATATTAAAGCTTGTATTCTATATCGCAGATACTAATATAAATATTAATTATTGCGAATAGATTCAATCATATGTGCTCGATCATCAGCGCCAAATACAGCAGATCCTGCTACTAAAACAGTAGCACCTGCTCTTTTAATTGGGACACATGTAATATCATTAATGCCACCATCTACTTCAATAACTGCAGTTGTATTATCTACTTCTTCTAGTAGCATTTTAGCTTGCTTAACTTTTTTAATAGCATTTGGAATAAAAGATTGTCCACCAAAGCCAGGATTTACAGACATAATTAAAATCATGTCTAGATCAGCAGCCACATCCTCTAACAAGGACACTGGTGTACTTGGATTAAGTGCAACCCCTGCTTTCATGCCACATTGTTTAATATGTTGGATTAAACGATGCATATGTGGCACAGTTTCTTGATGAAATGTAAAATACTCTACACCAATCTTTGCAAATTCTTCTACATAGTCACCAGGATTTGTAACCATTAAGTGAACATCAAATGGTAATTGTGTATAAGGACGGATGGCTTTCACGATAGGTGCACCAAATGTTAGGTTTGGTACAAAATGACCATCCATAATATCAATATGCAATAAATCAGCTCCAGCTAATTCAATAGATTTTATTTCTTCGCTTAATGTTGCAAAATTTGCAGAGAGCATAGATGGTGCAATTTTAATCATTTTAAAACCTCTTTCGTTGACTTTCTATGTCATTACGTATAGACATATATGCATCATATCGTCCTTGATGAATATGGCCTGCATCTAAAGCATCTTTTATGCCGCAAATAGGTTCATGTTCATGATAGCAAGGATTAAATTTACATGTATCAACATAATTACTAAATTCAGGGAATAATGTAGGTAACCGTTCTAATGAAACATCGTTAAACTCAATCGCACTAAATCCAGGTGTATCCATAATGAAAGAATCTGAATCCAAACTATATAAAGAAGCATGACGGGTGGTATGTTTACCGCGCTTTATTTTGTCACTAACCTCACCCGTTTGGAATGCAAACTTAGGATCAACAGCATTTAATAGACTACTTTTACCAACACCAGAAGGGCCTGCAAAGGCAGTTACCTTATGCGCTAACACACGACGTAACTCATCAATACCTGTCATATTATATGTAGATGTCATCAATACTTCATAGCCGATAGATTTATAAAGCTTTACCATGGCTTCTGTATCTGGATCCATCAAATCACATTTGTTAATACATAATACAATCGGGATATCTGCATGTTCAATCATGACAAGCATTTTATTTAATAAAAGCTCATTAATATCTGGTTCATGAGCAGCTACAACCAATACAACTTGATCAATATTAGCTACCGCAGGTCTAACCATGGAATTATGACGATCGAGGATGGACTCAACGAATCCATCCTCAGAAATCGTAACACGATCACCGACAAGTAAACTGTAGCGACCTTTCTTTAATCTACCTCGAACTTTACATTCATGAACAGTACTTGCATCGTCTTGTACATAAAAGTAACCATTCATATTTTTGACAACAATACCTGTAATCATAATTCCCCTATAATGCCGTTTCTTGTACTAATGCACCATTGAGATAAACCTCAATACGAACATTACCTACACCAGACACTTTTTTAACAATACGATCACCAGGTTTATTTGTATCATCGTAGATAACAGCAGAACCGTCATCATCTTTTACGACAATTTTTAGCTCTTGGTTTTTAGAGCCTGCCGGAACTGTAATATCTACCGTACCAGTAGTTTTATTACTACTACTGTCAGATTTTTTATCATCTTTCTTTTTGTCATTTTTATATTCAGTAGTTAGATTTACTGCAGTACCTTCATCAATTTCATCGCCAGCTTTTATGCTTTGTTCTGTTACAATAGATTTTTCCTCTACAGAACCAGCGACTTGATTAACACCAAGATGAGCATTACTCAATGTATCTCGTGCATCTTTTAAAGTCATACCAATGACATTTGGCATTTGAATCTTTTTAGCTTTAGCTTTATTTACAACGAGATCAATTGTTGTGCCTTTAGAAACTTTAGAATCACCAGATGGACTTTGAGCTATGATAACACCATCAGGTTTATTATCTACAGACTGTTGTGTTACTTTACCAACAACTAAACCAACATCTTTAAGTCGTTGTCGAGCTTGGTCTACTGTTAAGCCAGACAAATCCGGTACTGTAATATCACCAACACCTTTAGATACAACAAGGTGAATTGTACGTTGTTCTTTAACCTTCTCTCCTGCACCTGGTGTTTGAGAAATAACTTGACCAGCTGGTACATCAGGATTAGTAACCTCGCTTGTAGAAACACGCAAATGTTTATCTTCTAAAATATTTTTAGCTACAGAAACTTGTTTACCCACAACATTAGGTACATCTACAGTTGTGTTACTCCAGAAATTACCATAACTCAAGAAGGCACCTAAGAAGGCTACTAAAAAAATTACGGCAGCCCCTAGGACGATATATTTTTGTGGGATAGATGCAATTTTACTTAACATACTCTTCTTTTTACCCTCATCGTTTTGCTCTTCTTGAATATCACTGAAATCCTCAAGTGCTTCAGGATCAACAGCTGGAATCATTTGAGTTGCAAAATCATATGGTTCATGACGTTGAGTTTTACCCATTGTAAAGCCTTGAGACAATCGTAAATCACTTATCATGTCAGAAATAGAATCAAAGCGATCTGCAGGGTTTTTAGATAATGCCTTCATTACGACAGCTTCTAAAAGCGGTGGGATTGAAGGATTATATCGAGTTGGAGGAGCTACTTTTTCACGTACATGTTTTAATGCTACTGCAATTGGAGTCTCCCCTTCAAAAGGAACTCTACCTGTTAGCATTTCATATAAAACTACGCCTAAAGAGTAGATATCAGTATTACCATCTACTGGTTTCCCACTGGCTTGTTCAGGTGATAAATAGTGAGCAGAGCCTAAAATTGAATTCGTGTACATAACTGTATTAGTAGCATTCATAGCTCGAGCAATACCAAAGTCAGTTACTTTTACACGCCCCGTACGAGTAATAATGACATTATGAGGTTTAATATCACAATGCACTATTCCCATCGTATGTGCGTGTTCTAAGCCCTCTGCGATAGCAATAGTGAATTTTACAGCCTCGTCTATGGATAGTCTTCCATGTCGCGTTATATATTCTTTTAATGTTTCACCATCTACATATTCCATAATGATATAGTGTAAATCTTGATCAAACCCTACATCATACATATTTACAATATTAGGATGATTTAGTTTGCCCGCCGCTTGTGCTTCTCGTTTAAAACGCGTAACAAACTCATCATCATTAGCAAAGTTAGCATGCAATACTTTAATTGCTACTTGTCTACCTAATAAGGTATCTTCTCCAAGGTATACGTCAGCCATTCCGCCAACGCCAATTTTATCAACAATTCGGTAGCGGTTATCTAGAAGTATACCTTTTATATTCATAGTACTCATTATTTCTCCATTTCTAGATTAGATTGTTCCCACCACAATGGTCACATTATCTCCTGCTCCGACATCATATACGGCTTCCATCAATGATTCTACAACCTTCATATCATCACTATTAGATTGTAATGCACTAGCAATAACATCATCTGATACATAACCACATAGTCCATCAGTGCAAAGTAAAATACGATCACCTGGAAGAATAGATTCTACACCACTATCAACCTCTAAAGTATCATCAACCCCAACTGCACGGGTCAATAAGTTTCTTTGAGGGTGATTTAGCATTTCATCCTTTGTAATCTCTCCAGCAGTTAATAATTCTTGTACCATAGAATGATCTGTAGTAATTTGTCGTAAAAGACCATCTCTATATACATACAAACGACTATCACCAACACTTGCCCAGTATAATTGGTCACCATTAACGGCCGTAACAACAGCAGTAGTGCCCATACCAGCAAGACGTTCTTCATGAGCTACGCGATTAGCTATACGTTCATTGGCATGAATAATAGCATCACATAAATCTTGTTGCCCCACAGTTTCAAGGGAGGCCAAATACTCTTTAATTTCATCAACAGCATAGGTACTAGCGATTTCACCGCCACTATATCCACCCATGCCATCAGTAACAGCGCAAACGTTACCATCAATAAAGAAACGGTCTTCATTGCGTTGACGTACAAGTCCAATTTTACTTAAACCAACAAAATTATTCATGATTCTCCTTTTTCCGACCATGAGCTGCTTTTAATTGCCCACATGCGGCTTGGATAGCATCGCCCATCTCTTTGCGTACCGTTACAGATACGCCATAGGAAGCAACGATGTCTTTAAATGTATTCATATTCGTAATAGATGGTTTATATAATTCTATATGTTCATTGCCATTAACAGGTATTAAGTTAACATGGCAATTTGGGAAATCTTTACAGATTTTCCCCAATGCATGAGCCTCCTCCATAGATGCATTTACTGAATCTATAAGAATATACTCAAAGGTGATACGACGTTGAGTCGTATCATAATAATATTTTACCGCATCTAAGACTTCCGTCAATTCATAACGAGCCCCAACTGGCATAATACTACGACGCACTTCATTATTTGTAGCATGTAATGAGAGTGCCAAAGTTATAGGTAATCCTTCATCAGCTAATTTATAGATGTTTGGAACCCACCCACAAGTAGAAATAGTCATCTTTCGATAACTAATATTACAAATCATAGGATCATGTAATAGTTGTAGTGACTGCAAAACATTATCATAGTTTTGTAATGGTTCCCCTGCCCCCATAACTACAACAGAGTGGATTTGCTCTTTTGTAAGAGCTCCGAAAATAACAACTTGTCCAATGATTTCAGACACTGTTAAATCGCGATATAAACCACCCTGTGTAGAGGCGCAGAACACACAGCCCATGGCACAGCCAACTTGAGAAGAAACACATACAGAGTATCCATAATATTGCTCCATTAAAACGGCTTCTACCCGGCTTTGATCAGTCATTTCAACAAGAATTTTACGAGTCTTCCCATCTGGAGATACAGACTCCGTAATTAATGTTGGTAAAGAAATAACACAGTTATCACTTAACCATTGACGCAACTCTTTAGGAAACTGCGTCATCTCTTCAAAATCAAATATATATCTGTGATAAATATAGTCTATTAACTGTTTCGCTCGAAACTTTTGTATATTATGGGTCTTAAAGATAGATTGTAACTCTTCTAAAGACTTACCCAATAATTCTATCATGGTACTCCATTTCTATTATTATGATATGCGTTTTACACGAGCCATAAAGAATCCATCCATCTGATCTCGTGGCGGATATGTTGTAATCATACCCTCTACAGCTTGTGGCAACCCTTCAAATGATACAGGATCAATGATAAAGTTCTTATGAGTTGCTAGGAATTTTTCTAGTACATCCTCATTTTCCCCACTATTGATAGTACAAGTAGAGTATACTAAATATCCATTAACTTTAACCATTTCAGCAGCTTTTTCTAATATTTCGAGCTGTAATGGAGGTAAGTCAGTAAGTAAAGATTGTGTTTTACGCCAACGCATATCCAACTTTTTTTGTAATATGCCAAGTCCAGAACACGGTGCATCTACTAAGACGCGATCGAATTGTTCTTTCCAATTATCGGGTAAATAACGACCGTCTTGTAGCTTAGTTGAAACTATGGATACTCCAAGTCGTTCAGCATTTTGATTCATAAGCTCTAATTTATGATCGTATATATCACAACTCATAATAGCACCCGTATTATTCATGAGACTTGCCATATGCATAGACTTACCACCTGGTGCAGCACAACAATCTAATATGCGCTCGCCTGGCTTAGGATCAACTACATGAGCAACGAGCATAGAGGCTTTATCCATAAAGGTAATATGACCTTCCATAACAGGTTTTGCTTTTTCCAAGTGCCCTTGATGTGCATCAATATAAACTACTTCTGGAATATCATTGTCCTGTTCAACAGTCCAACCTAAATCTCGTAGTTCTTTTAAACAATCCTCAATAGATACTTTTACAGTATTTATACGTGCTGTCAAACGAGGTTGTTCATTAAACCAAGCACAAAGATCTATAGTCTTATCCTTCCCCATTTCATTTATCCATAAATTAACTAACCATAAAGGTTGATTATAAATGAAAGAAATTTCTTCAGCCTCAGACTTGGCAAGTTCACCAATAGAAATACTATCACTTTCACGTAATACTGAACGTAATACGGCATTTACAAAGCCAGATAATCCTCTAGTTAACTTTTTTGCCAATTTTACAGATTCATTGACCGCTGCGCTTTCAGGGACTTTATCCATATAGATAATTTGATAAATGCCAAGTCTAAGAATTTCTACAACCATGGATGATAATTTCTTTAATGGTCTTTTGGCAAAATGAACAATAATGGCATCTAAATAATTTTTTCTACGGATGACACCATAGACCAACTCCGTGAAAAATCTTCGATCTAAATCGGATAAATGATATTTTTGTAAATACTCTTGTAACTTGATATTGGCATAAGCACCATTACGATTAATATCACTCAAAGCTTTCACTGCGAGCAATCGAATATTTAGTTGTTGATTCGTTTTAACTTCAGTCATCGTTTTTCCTACCAATTAATTGTTCAACTGCTGCTCGAACACGTTCAGGATCTACTGTAGTATTGCAACAAGGTCCATTAGGTCTTTCATTTAAAACGCCAATGACAGGTATCGGAAATACATCAGCCATACCACTTGCTAAATCACGTTCACAAGCAATAGCTACAATAGCCTTTGGTCGTGCTTCTTTTACCTTCATTCGCGCTAATGTACCACCTGTTACCACTATAAATTGACAGCCATACTCTTTAGAAATTTGCAATAAACTTCCAACTTGGCATCTACCACATTGTTTACAATTGTATACATCATGTGTAACCTTATGAACACATGAACTTTCCTGTAAACAATGAGGTGTCAATAACAATATACGTTCTGGATCAACTGTATACATATCAAGCATCACTAGATGATTAATCAAGTCAATCATAGACTGACGCAATTGATCCTTAGTAACCCCTCTCACTTTACCAATCAATAGGGACACCGGAAACAGTCCATATATAAACTGGTTAGCAAGCCTTAAAACAATAGGATGTAACCGTAGTATACCGAAACTAGCAATAATCAAGGATGCGCACAATAACCATATAACACAAATGCATACCGAAAAAATCACTGTACTTATTATGGGTGCAACAGGATGTAATTGTGAAAGTCCAGGCTCTAATATATACATTAGAAATCCCATAATTACAGTAATTATGGCACATGTAATTGATGACAATATCAGGTATAACGGATACGTTTCGTACTGCTTATATTGAGTCTCCAAAAACGATACCTTCCTTTATCTGATGTCCATTAATAAAATCAATAGCAGAAATACGTTTTTTATTTTCTGGCTGAACCTCTGTCAATAGAATTATATTTCCATCACCACAATATACACCTAAACCGGCTATTTTAGATACGATTGTACCAGGTATAGTTGTGGCTGATATAGCAATTGGTACATGTTTACCATGGATATCTATCAAACAGTGAGTCGTATCACTTGGGACCACTTCACCAGACCATACTTTTAAACGTTTTCCATCGAGATACGTATAACATCCAGGAGCTGGATTAAGACCTCTAATAAGATTGACAATTTCATGGGCTGACTTAGACCAGTCTATGTGCCCCATTTCCTTTGTAATCTTTGCAGTATGTGTAGCCATTGTATCATCTTGTGGCGTAGCCACAATTTCTCCATTAACCCAACGAGTTAATACGGGAACAATAGTTTCGCCACCAAGCACCGCCATACGTTCAAATAATTGACCTGTCGTTTCACCAGGTAAAATATCGGTCTCTACGATATCGATGATATCACCTGTATCAAGGCCATCATCCATATGCATAATTGTAACACCTGTCTTAGTATCACCATTTAATATGGCATAATGAATTGGTGCAGCACCTCTATACATAGGTAAGATAGATGCATGTACGTTAATACATCCATATTGTGGTAAACGAATAAGCCATGGCGGCAAAATTTTACCGTATGCAATAACCACTACTACATCGGGATTTAGATTTTCAAGTTCTGCTTGTACTTGTTCATCACGTAATGTTACCGGTTGGAATACAGGTAAATTATGTTTTAAAGCTGCCACTTTTACAGGTGGCATTTGAACTTGTTTACCGCGACCTTTTTGTTTATCTGGCTGACAGTATACACCAACAATAGAGTGACCAGCCTTTATTAATGCTTCCAAAGTAGGAACAGAAAAATCAGGCGTCCCCATAAATACGACGCGCAATTGTTTTTGATTAGACAATTTCTTTCTCCTCTGGGTGATCAGTAATCAATCGTAAGTTAGTTGCTTTTTCAATAAACAAATGACCTTCTAAATGATCAATCTCATGTTGAAAAATACGCGCTAAAAATCCTTCAGCTTTAATTGTTACCTTTTTATTATGAGGGTCTATACCTTTAACGGTAATTTTGTCGAATCTTTCCACATCGCCAAAATATCCTGGTACACTTAAACAACCCTCTGGACCCACTTGAGATCCATCAGCATGCGTAATTTCAGGATTAATCAATGCAATGAGACCACTACCGGCATGATCATCTACGACGATAATTCGTTTTGACACCGCTACTTGAGGTGCAGCGAGTCCAACGCCATCAGTCTCATACATTGTTTCCGCCATATCATCGATAAGGGCTCTAAGTTTTTTATTAACATGTTCTACAGGTTCCGCAATTTGTTTTAAAACGGGGTGACCTGCTTTTACAACATCTAATACTGCCATTTATACTCCTATACTAAACAGGATCTACATCAATCAAAAGTCCTTCTTGTGTGAAGATCCATGAATTATATATATATTCTTTTAAATTTGATAAGTCAGTACCTCGAATCATAATCGCTAAACGATACATATCCCGTACTTTTTTGATACTTGCTTCATAAGGTCCATTAATGAGAATATCGGTATCACCTTTATGGACCTCTAAATCGCTTACAATACGATTAGCTATGGCCTCTAAGGTCTCCATATTTTGATGACGCACTACCATGTGAATCATCTCTCTAAACGGAGGATATCCTAATGCTTTACGATTTTGAATTTCTTCATTGTAAAAGCCTACATAATCATGAGCCTTACTCTTTATTATAGCATAATTTAACGGATTATATGTTTGTATTACTACACTGCCCGGTTTATCACCACGACCAGCCCTGCCAGATGTCTGTGTAAGTAAATCAAAAGTTCTTTCAGATGCGGAATATACAGGAATATTTAAAACTGAATCGGCTGTTAAAATACCAACAGCTGTTACATCTTTAAAGTCATGACCTTTTGATACCATTTGGGTCCCCAATAAAATATCATATTTATGGGCTCCAAAGTCATGTAAAATATCTTCTGCTAATTGTTTATTCTTTGTTACATCTTGATCAAGTCGAGCAATACAAGCAGACTTAAAGTGTCGTCGCAATTCTTCTTCTACCTTTTGTGTACCTGATCCAAAGAATTTAATGCGTTGACTATTACACTTTGGACAGACCGTAGGAATCGGTTCATGATGTTCACAATAATGGCACCGTAATTCTTCACCTGCTTGGTGATACACCATAGCTACATCACAATGAGGACACATAATAGTTTCCCCGCAATCGCGACACATTACAAAGGTACTATAACCACGTCTGTTCAATAGAATAATCATTTGGTTATGTTCATTCAATGTTTTTTGAATTAAGCTACTCATAGCATCAGAAAAAACAGAATAGTTGCCATGAAGAATTTCTTCCTTCATGTCCACAATAGTTACTTTTGGCATTGGTTGTTCAAAAATACGATGTGGTAATTCAAGCAAATGATACTCCCCTTGCTTAGCTTTGTAATAGGAGGTTACAGATGGTGTTGCAGAACCTAGTATTACAGGACAACCATGTGCTTCCCCACGCCATAATGCAACATTTCTAGCATGGTAACGAACCATGTCCTCTTGCTTATAAGAAGTATCATGCTCTTCATCTACTACGATAAGTCCAATATCCTCTGCGGGAGCAAATACCGCAGATCGCGCCCCAATGATAATATGGCTATCCTTACGACGCAAACGCTCCCAGTTATTATTGCGTTGTTGAACTGTTAATTTACTATGAAATACTACAACTTCATCACCAAAGGTTTCTACAAAGCGCCGTACAATTTGATCTGTCAGTATAATTTCTGGAACTAGAATAATGGCAGTCTTATCTTGACTAATGCATTTTGCTGTAGCTTTTAAATATAGTTGAGTTTTTCCGCTACCCGTTACGCCATGTAACAAAAAGGTTTTATGTTGATGTGAATTCATCGCCTCTTGAATAGGCTCATATACCGCTTGTTGTGCATCAGTTAATGGTATATTTATTTCTTCTGTAAATAGTTCATCAAAAGAGGTTTTTGTAGCTTTAAATCTAGATTCAATAGTAATCCCCTTAGCTTCACTCACTTGTTTAATGACCATTCGAGAAAAACCTTTAGCCAATAATAAAGCTTTTGATGCGCCACCCACTTCAAGTAAATATTTGGCCAATTCCCGTTGTTTCTTTTTTCGTTCACTAAATTGTTCTACCGTGAAAGCCGGTGTAGCCACAAGCCATTCTTCTTTTGGTGCTTCATAGGATTTTAGAGTTTTATTAACCGTAAATAAACGCAATGCATCGCCATAAGAGAATAAATAATATTCATTTAAACGACGGGCCGTATCCATCATTTCAGGTGTAAACCAAGGTTCATTGTCTAATACTTGAACAATATTTCGCAATTTAAATTCAGGAGGTTCTAATAATTCTTCATAACCAATCAGAATTCCCTCTTCACGACTATTGCCTAAAGGAATAAGTACACGTGTACCAGGTAAGATATTGCCAAACTTTTCAGGCATTAAGTAGCTTAACGGTTTATGAAGTTGTTTAGCAGGTCTATTGATGATAATTTTTGCGACACGCATACATTATATCCTTTCATTTACTATAAAAGGTCTCAGTAGAAATTCTACTAAGACCTTTTGTATTATAAGCCAGCTTCAGCTTTTAAAATTGCTGCTTTGTCAGTACGCTCCCAAGGTAAATCTACATCAGTTCTACCAAAGTGACCATATGCTGCAGTTTTGCGATAATGAGGTTTTAACAAATCAAGCATTTCAATAATACCTGCTGGACGAAGGTCGAAATGTTTCTTAATAAGTTCTTGAATTTTAGTTTCCTCAATGCGACCTGTACCAAAAGTATCAACTAAAACGGATACAGGATGTGCAACACCAATAGCGTAAGCAACTTGTACTTCACACTTATCAGCAAGGCCTGCTGCTACAACATTTTTAGCTACATAACGAGCTGCATATGCTGCAGAGCGGTCAACCTTAGATGGATCCTTACCAGAGAAAGCACCGCCACCATGACGAGCCATACCGCCGTAAGTATCTACGATAATTTTGCGGCCAGTCAAGCCAGCATCACCATGAGGACCACCGATTACGAAACGGCCAGTTGGGTTAATGAAATATTTTGTATTTTCATCAACAAATTCAGCAGGCAATGCTGCATCGATAACAAAGCGTTTCAAGTCTGCTTTAATTTGTTCTTGCGTAACTTCAGGGCTATGTTGTGTAGAGATAACAATTGTATCAATACGTTTTGGTTTACCATCAACATATTCAACAGTAACTTGAGTTTTACCATCTGGACGAAGATATGTTAAAGTGCCATCTTTACGAACTTCTGTAAGACGACGGGATAAACGATGAGCCAAAGAAATAGGCATAGGCATAAGTTCAGGTGTTTCATTAGATGCATAACCAAACATCATACCTTGGTCACCAGCACCGATTTTATCTAGTGCTTCACCATTACCATCTTTAGATTCAAGAGCTTCATCTACGCCCATCGCAATATCAGCAGATTGTTCATCAATAGAAACAAGTACACCGCAAGTGTCGCAGTCAAAGCCAAATTTTGCACGTGTATAACCAATTTCACGAACTGTATCACGTACGATGCGAGGAATATCTACATATGTATTAGTAGAAATTTCACCTACTACATGAACAAGACCAGTAGTAACTAAAGTTTCACAAGCTACACGAGCAGTTGGATCCTTTTCAATAATCGCATCCAAAACAGCGTCAGAAATTTGGTCAGCTATTTTATCTGGATGGCCTTCAGTAACAGATTCAGAAGTAAAAAACATATGTTTTTCAGCCATTTTATCCTCCTAATACGAAAAAAAGCCTCTCATGTACTCATGAGAGACCCTCCCATCTAACGACATTTGTCATAGGAATTAGCACCTTTTCCTCTTGGAATGGTTGCTGTAGCTTCATAGGGCCTATCCCTCCACTACTCTTGATGAGTTACAGAAATATTATAGTGTATTTACATTGATAAAGCAAGTCATTATTACATATCTTTCTATCAATTACAAACTACAAACATAAGATTCTCTCATGTATGGTGTTATTTATTTTTTACCAATTCTACAACTTCTTTCATAATATTATGGGCCAATTCAGATTTTTTCATATTAGGCATTTCTTTAGGATCTTTATGAGGATATAAGAAGTATCCTTCATTTGTATCTACATTAAAGCCTGCATTAGATTTACTAACATCGTTTGCTACAAGCATATCTAAATTTTTTCTAGTAACCTTATCTTGACCGTATTTAATAACATGCTCAGTTTCTGCTGCAAAACCTACAAGAATTTGATGATTCTTTTTAGCACCTAAACCTTGTAGAATATCTGGATTTTTAACAAGTTCTAAAGTCATGGACTCCATTTTCTTTATTTTTTGTTCTGCCTTGTGAAGGACTCTAAAATCAGATACAGCAGCCGCCATAATAACAACATCTACCTCATCATATCGAGATTCAACAGCATGTTGCATAGATAAAGCAGAGTCAACAGGAACAAAATCTACTCCACTAGGTACGGCTAAAGATGTGGGTGCACTGACCAAAATAACGTTAGCCCCCATCCGGGCTGCTTGCTCAGCAATAGCATACCCCATCTTTCCACTAGACCGATTACCAATATAACGAACAGGATCGATATTCTCTTGTGTACCACCGGCTGTAACAAGCACTGTAATACCTTCAAGTTCATTAGATTTGCACATCTGTGATTCAAGCCAATCTACAATAGCTTCAGGCTCTGGTAAACGCCCAACACCGGTAACCCCACAAGCAAGCCATCCTTCCGCAGGTTCCATAATATGGTAGCCAAGAGAACGCAAACCTTCCAAATTACGTTGAGTAATCGGATTGTTATACATTTCTGTATTCATAGCAGGACAAAGATATTTTGGAGCCTTAGTAGCCATTATTGTTGTTGTTAGCATATCATCTGCAATACCGGCATATATTTTACCAATTACATTTGCCGTAGCTGGAACAACCACATATGCATCTGCCCATGTAGCTAATGCAATATGCTCCACATCCCATTGATGTACTTGTTCAAACATGTCGATAGCTACAGGGTGACCACTAATTTCACCAAATGTAAGAGGTGAAGCTATATGAGTGGAATTTTGAGTCATAACAACCTTTACTTCAGCACCTTTTTTACGTAGCCTGCTCACTACTTCAATTGCCTTATACGCAGCAATACCTGCAGATACAGCGACAATGATATGTTTTCCTCGCATTTTCTTCTCCTTTTAAAAATTCCTTGTATCAATGATACAAGGAATTTTTGTTCTTATTTAATGCCTTCTTTAGTGCGTTTATAAGTCACTTCACCTTCGGCAATTTCATAAAATGCCAAGGATACAGGCTTGTCAGTTGCATGTGTAGATTCAGCTAAGCATGGTTCGCCATCTGTTAGTTCACGAGCACGTTTAGCTGCTAATGTTACCAAAGTATATTTACTATCTACTTGATTTTCCAATTTTTTCAATGGAGGTTTTACCATCATACTATCACTTCTCCTTAGACTCTTGATACTGTTTATAAATAAATTGAATTTGCTCTTTATTGCGACTAATCTTACAGGATTCAGCTCGTAAGATAGATGCAACCTTCTCAGATGCCTCTCCGAGATCATCATTTACAACTATATAGTCATATCGATGGGCTAATGCCAATTCAGAACAAGCTAATGACAACCGTTTATCAATAACTTCTTTCGCATCTGTACCACGATTATGTAAGCGCTCAGATAACTCAGTTAATGACGGTGGTACTATATAGATAAATACAGCATCACTAAAACGTTCTTTAACTTGCATAGCACCTTGAATATCAATTTCTAACAGTACACTTTTACCATCATCCAATAAATCCATCACATGTTGCTTCGGTGTACCGTAGTAATTATCATATACCTTTGCATATTCTAAAAATGCATCTTCACTTAATAGAGTTTCAAACTCTTCTTTCGAGCGAAAGAAGTAATTAACCCCTTCCACTTCACCAACACGAGGTGCCCGTGTGGTCATGGAAACGGAATATACTAAATTAGGCATTTCTTTTCGAATATTCGCACAAATCGTACCTTTACCTGCGCCAGATGGCCCGGATATAACGATTAATAATCCTCTGTCTGACATATGTACTCCTATGATTCTACTGTATCTTCGTCTACATCATATTGCACAAGTCGATGTGCTACGGTTTCTGGTTGAATTGCAGATAATACAATTTGACCGCTATCCATAACTAATACAGCACGAGTCTTACGACCATATGTAGCATCAATGAGTAGGCCCTTGTCACGCGCATCTTGAACCATACGTTTTATCGGTGCAGATTCGGGACTAATAATAGCCATAACACGGTTAGCAGATACCATATTACCAAAGCCTATATTCAATAACTGAATACTCATTTATGGACCTCCTATTACTCTACATTCTGTACTTGTTCTCTAATTTTCTCTAACTCACATTTTAGCTGAACCACAAACTCTGTAATACTTGAATCCATAGCTTTGGAACCAATTGTATTCACTTCACGATTCATTTCTTGCAAAATAAAATCCACCTTACGACCGATTGAATTCTCATCTACAAGTGTGTTTTTTAATTGTACCACATGTGAGGTAAATCGGACAATCTCTTCCGTAATATCAGTCTTATCAGCCAATAAAGCAATTTCCTGCAAAAAACGATCTTCACTTATACTCGCTTCTAAAGACACTAAATATTCTTGAATTTTTACCTTTATATGCTCACGATACGCATCTACAGCGCCGGCCTTATTCTCATCAATACTCTTGATTATATTTTCTAAAGTAGTGATACGAGACAATAAATCTTGTTCAATATGTTTACCTTCTACAGTACGCATTGTTATTAAGGCATCTAGTGCTTGATTTGTAGATTCTTGTACTATTTTTGAAAGCACATCTTCTGCAATCGGAGTGTCTTGTTGTTGTATCCATTCATTAGAAATGGAATTGACCGCTTGTAAAGGCACTTTTTTAGGGTCATCATAAAACTCTTCTTGAACAAGCAATTCTTGTATCTGCTTTCTCAATACACTATTTATAGTAAAAGTTTTAGGTCTTTCCCCTGCATCCTGAATAGAAACAGATACTTCAACTTTACCACGGGTAATTCGATCTTGTACTAATCCACGAATAATACTTTCAAAAGGGTTTATTTGCTTTGGACTACGTATAAATAAATCCAAGAATCGTGCATTTACAGACTTAATTTCTACCGTACAGGTAATGCCATCTTTGGTTGCCGTACCAGAACCAAAACCGGTCATACTTTTCATATGATATCCTCCTTAGCAGTTTTTATTATTGTACCACGAATTATACATTCCGTGTTTAAATACTAAGAATTATATGTGCATTATGTTATACTAAACTATACTTCTAAATAGAATTGAAAGGAGTACTATGAATTTAGACGGACTTACCATGTCTGTTCTCGCTAAAGAACTAAATGCGCGATTACAAACAGGTCAAATACAAAAATTATATCAAATAGATAAAACTACATTACTATTTAAAATTCGTGCACTTAACGAAGATCAAAGCTTGGTCATCACTGTTGGTGCAACCCCTGCGATGTATCTCAGTAAACCTATTCAAGATTTACCAAAAGAACCTAGTTCTCTATGTATGTTTCTTCGCAAACATATTGAAGGAAGCCGTATTGTAAAGGTTGAACAAATCAATGGTGACCGAATCATGTGTATCCAAACGGATAAGCTTGAAATGGATGGTTCTATTACGAGCACATTTATTTATGTAGAATTAATGGGCAAATATTCAAACTGTATTTTTGTGCAAGATGGAGTGATTTTAGAATCATTAATTCACGTATCACCTTTAATGAATCGTGAACGTTCTATAAGTCCTAAACTACACTACGAATTACCACCTAATGCTAATCGTGTAAGTTTAATGGATTTTGATTATGATGAAATCAAAAATTTACTTACCTCCTTCGGTGATGGCACTGTACAACAATCTATACGTGCCATCTTTAACGGTTTTGGTAAACCTTTGTTGGATGAAGTATTATTGACTTCAAATCTTAGCTGTAATGAGATCATAAGTGACTTAATTCCCACGCAAGTTGATGCCTTAGCTAAGGCGTTATATGAGTTAAAAATTAAGCTCAATGAAAGTAATGGTTTGCTTACTTTAATTAATGATAATAATAAAAAAGCACACGCCACTTTTATCCTACAAAATTATAAAGTACTTAAAGAATATAGTACGATTTCAGAAGCCTTAGAAGAATCGATTCATAATACAAAATCCATTCACACTGCAGATAAAGAACTAGAAAAGATCTTAACAGCAGCCATAAAAAAAGAAGAAGTTCGTCATCAAAAGATTAAAGATGAATTAGATGACACCAATAAAATGGATACATATAAACTATATGGTGATATCTTAATGATTAATGCTCACTTACAAGTTCAATATGAACCTTCTATCCAATTACCAAATCTTCTTTCTGAAGATGGAGAATTATTAACAATTCCTCTAAAGCCAAATCTTACAATTGTAGAAAACGGTCAATGGTATTATAAGCTCTATACTAAATTAAAAAATCGTATGGTCAGTGGTGAATATCAACTTAATGCTAGTACTACAAAACTTGAATATCTCAAATCAATTTTATATAGTATTTCATTAGCCACTACCCGTGAAAGCTTAGAAGAAATTCGTAAAGAATGTATGGATGCAGGCATTATCAAAAAATCGAAGAAGCCATTATCATATAAATTAGGTAAATCAAATTACATTCATTTAACCATCGATGAAGGTGAAATATTTATTGGCCGTAACAATCAACAAAATGAATATTTGACTCATCGATTTGCGAAACCAACAGATATTTGGTTCCATACACAAGACATTCAAGGTTCCCATCTCATATTAAGACTTAATGTAGAGCCTGATGATATGATTCTATCTAAAGTTGCTCAATACGCAGCCTACTTTAGTAAGGCACGTGAAACTAGCAAAGTACCTGTAGATTATACATACATTAAAAATATCAAAAAGCCACCTGGGTCTCCACTTGGTTTTGTTATTTTTAATACTCACCAAACAATGATCGTAGAACCTAAAAAGCCTGATAATTATAATGAATAAAAAAGAAGCGAAGGAAATCCTTCGCTTCTTTTCTTATAATATTATTGGGGTTATAGGACAAAAAGTGTTGCTATTTCAGTCCCAAAGATTGGTAAATAGGCGATCATAATTATGCAAATCGCTCCAAACAATAGCATCACCCCAAGTTGGAATAGAGGCTTCTAACCTAGATTGTTCATGTATGGTATGATATATATCAGAAATACTCTTGTTGGTCGGCATAACCTTAAGTATTTCTGCATTAGAAAGCGGGTTCGGTGAGTGCATATAGCACCACCAGAACACCGCTTTTATTCGTCTTTCAATAGACATTCCTCTATGATTACGTAACATAGCGCGTAACTGAGCATTTACGCCACCTTCTATACGATTATTAGTAGCCGGACAGGTACATGTTAATGATGTATCTAAGTAAGTAAACAAACATCTTTTATTGATTAATTTAATTAAGGAATTTTCTGCTTTTATGAGTCGTTCGTGTTTAGGTCGTATCGTACCATTTTCGTCAACGGTCATTTCTGATAGAAATACTCTATGTCGTACTTTCCATGACATAACGTTTTGTACCCACTTTACGGCATGATCTTGTGTGTGTATCGTTAATAAATCCCTTGCAATTCCATATAATTCACGGCCAGCAATCGTTTTAGGACGTATTGTTGTATAGCGTTTTACTTGTTGAAATGCGTGAAATAAGCATCTTTGTAGTTTGGCCTTCGGCCAAACTTTTTTTAATGCCTTTTGAAAGCCGGTACCACCATCGGATACAACTACTGTAGGTGGTGAAATACGTCGTAATAAAGCCTCCCAAGCCTTAGAATGTTCATATCTACAAACATACCAGCCTAAGACATGCGTCTCATTACAACAGATTAAAATGCAAGCATTTCTAGCTAAATAAATACCATCAACAAATACTACGCTACTTGATGATTCAACTTTTGGTGGTAATGGCCAAAGTTCCCAAAACTGTGATGTTTTTCTCCGAAATGAACGTCCATCACCAGCCATATCTAACTGTGTGTGTTTACCAAATAACCAATCCAAAAACATCTGTAAATTATTGTTAGTTTTATTCACTTTATTTGTGAATGAGCAAGAACATTGATTACAATACCAACGTTGAGAACCCGCATTTGTTCTACCATTTTTCTTACAAATGAAACCACAACTAGGGCATCTGACTAGTTTCATAATTATACTCCTTCTAAAAAATATATCTTTCTAGAAAGATAAAACCTTATTTGAGTCAGTAAAATCAAGGGAGTTCAGACTTTTTAGCAACACTTTTTGTCCTATATGTAAAAGTTACTCAAAAAGATAAAATGCCGATAGAGCCAGTATTTAACTACCTCCATCGGCATTAACAGCAACACTTTTTGTCCTATAACCCTATTATTGGTTTTCTTCTGTACGTTGTTCAGTTTGTTTCAAACTTTCACGATTTTGACGTAAGCTTTCCAATGTTTTTTCTAAATTGTTTTCCACATATTTAAGAACATCACCAGCATATTGAATAGAGCTGGATTTCAATTCCTCAGAGGATTGGTTAGCTGCACTGATAATTTGATTAGCTTGTTCTTGAGCTTGTTTAACTAGTTCACTTTCAGCAGTTAATTTAGCAATGTAGTCTTTAGCTTGATCAATCAAAGTTTCAGCTTGACGTTGAGCATCAGCTAGCACTTTATCTTTATCGGCTACAATACGACGAGACTCTTCAAGTTCCAATGGTAAAGACTCTTGAATAGAATCAATAATACGCATAATTTCGTCTTCCTCAACCATACGTTTTGTAGTCATAGGAATACGGCTGCTAGATTCAATAAGAACCTCTAAATCTTCTAATAATTTTTCTGTTTTCATACATTTCACCCCTATTTATTATGGACCGTATTAAAGCGTTCTTCAAGTTTTTCCTTAACATCATCCGGAACTAAACCATCTAGCTTACCGCCAAATTTTGCAAGTTCACGAATACCTGTGGAGCTGACGAAAGAGTATTTGTTATTTGTCATAATAAATACAGTTTCAATATCATCATCCAAATATTTTGCAAACAACGCACGTTGAAATTCATATTCAAAGTCACTTAAAGCTCGCAATCCTCGAATGATTATTGTGGCATTCTTAGATTTAACATACTGGTTAAGTAGACCACCTGTACAATCAATTTCAACATTAGGAATATGTTTGACAGAATTTTGAATCATCTCAACCCGTTCTTCCATGGTAAATAAGGAATTTTTATTTGGGTTAGAGCTGACAGCAATGATTAATTTATCAACTAATCGACTGCCTCGTTCAAAAATATCAACATGTCCATTTGTTACTGGGTCAAAACTACCCGGACACACACCTATACGCACAGGTTTAGCTCCTTTCAGCTGTGTTTACAAAATAGGAAACCATGGTATAACCAAATTTCTGTTCTTTTATACATTTCCATGATTCAGGCAAGGTAAATGCCTCGTCCTTATGGTGCTCTAGTAGTAAAACACCTTCGGGCTTTAATAAATCACAGTCTACAACCATATCTATGGTCTCTTGTATAAATCCATTTTCATATGGTGGATCAGAAAAAATATAATCGAACTGTCGTCCCATTATATAGTTTTTTAATTGTGAAAGTTTCCTCGGAATGATTTCTAACCGATCTTCCACATGACAATGTTTGGCATTCTCCAAAATCAATTTTCCTGTTTTAAAGTCTACCGCTACTGCATGTGCTGCACCACGACTTAAGGCTTCAATAGCTACTGCACCTGTACCTGAAAATATATCTAATACATGAGTACCAAATATACCTCTATTAGATAATACATTAAACACACTTTCACGAACACGATCAAGTGTAGGTCTAGTATCTACCCCTTTAGGTGCTTTTATAGTATGTCCCTTTGCAGTTCCGCCAATAATTCGCATACAACCCTCACAAGATTATACTCATTAATTATAGTATATAAATAACCAAATTAAAAGTATCTTTTATTTATGATACTTCAATTTTAATATCTCGTCCCATCAATTCTGCTAATGCCAAAGCAGGAGATTTTTCCTCATATAAAACTTCATACAATGCCTTTGTTATTGGCATTTCAATATGATGTTCACAAGCCATTTTATAAATAATGTCAGTAGCAAAGAAACCTTCTACAACCATATTCGTATGATTAATAATATAGTCCATTGTTTTACCATCTGCTAATTTTTGTCCAGCAGCCCGGTTGCGACCATGGGGACTCATACATGTGGCAATCAAATCTCCCATACCAGCAAGGCCAGCATAGGTTTCTTTTTGTGCCCCTAAGGCTACACCAAAGCGGGTCATCTCATGCAACCCACGTGTTAAGAGCAATGCTTTACAGTTATCCCCTAACTTTAGACCGTCTACAATACCAGCAGCGAGAGCAATAATATTCTTTGTAGCCCCTGCTAACTCAACACCAGTAATATCAGTATTTGCATAAATTCTAAAGTTTTGACTACATAATGCTTTCTGTAGCATCGTAGCCACATCAAGATCTTCTGTACTTAAAACAGATGCAGCCGGTAAATCGCGTCCAATTTCCTCCGCGTGATTTGGGCCAGATAAAACAGCGAGATTACATCCAACTGTTCCTAGAACCTCTCTCATAACTGTAGTCAGCAATTTACCAGTAGTACGCTCTACACCTTTTGAACAAAGTATATACGATTGTTCTTTATGAGCATATGGCTTAATAGACTCTAAACTAGTACGTACATGTACAGATGGCGTAACCATGAGAATGATATCAGCCCCTTTAATACAGGTAGCAAGATCTGAACTATATACTAATTCATTTGGTAATGTTACGCCAGGTAAATACTCTTTATTCTCCAAATCTTTAGCTAATTGATCTGCAAATTCTGGGCGACGACAATATAAAGTTGTGGTATTTCCAGCTAATACGGATTTAATAGCAAGAGCAGTACCCCAGCTACCAGAGCCGACAACAACAACATTCATATATTAATCCTTTTTGATACGTTCTACTTTTAACTCATTACCTGCAAGTAAACGTTTGATATTATCCCAATGGCGAACAATGACAAATAAAGCAGCCAAAGCGCCAAAGCCAACGAACCAATAAGATTCGCCTATAAAATACATTAAGATTGGTACCAAAGCGGCAGCTATAATTGATCCTAGTGATACGAGCTTAGTGAAATAGACAATAACGCCCCATACCAAGAAGGCAATCAAAGCAACTAATGGTGACAAAGCAATTAATACACCTAGTCCTGTAGCTACGCCACGACCACCTTTAAAGCCTAAGAATATAGACCAGTTATGGCCCATCATAGCAAGAATACCACCTAAGATCATATACATAGGTCCATAAGAGGATAATAATACTACCCCAGCCGCGCCTTTTAAGGCATCACAGAGAAATACAGGTAATGCAGCTTTGAGACCTATAACGCGATATGTGTTAGTGGCACCTATATTTTTAGAACCATATTGGCGGACATCTGTATTAAAGAAGGTTTTACCGATAATTAAACCACTAGGAATTGAACCAATAAGATATGCCAATATAGCATATACGATAACCATAATATCCATTAGTCTTCATCATCCCGTTTCTTACCACGCAACACTAAACGAATTGGTGTTCCTTCAAAGCCAAAGGACTCACGTAATCTATTTTCCAAGAAACGCATATACGAGAAGTGAATTAACTCTGGTTCATTTACAAACAAAATAAATGTAGGTGGTTTAACACTTGCTTGTGTCATATAGTAAATCTTTGGAATTCTGCCATTACGAGATGGTACAGGATTTACTGTTTGAGCATCTTGCAATAATTGATTTAATGTACCTGTAGATACACGGCGATACTGTTGTTCAGAAACGAATTTCAACATATCAGCTAAGCGATGAATACGTTGCTTAGTCAATGCAGATGCAAATAAAATCGGCGCAAACTGTAAGAACCCTAATTCATCATAAATATCTTCAGTAAAGCGCAGAGTTGTTTTATCATCTTTTTCAACAAGATCCCATTTGTTTACAACAATAATTACACCCTTGCCTGCTTCATAGGCATAACCAGCAATTTTCTTATCTTGTTCTGTAACACCATCTTGAGCATCAAGCACAAGAACAACAATATCCGAACGGTCTACAGAGCGTAAAGAACGCACAATACTATATCGTTCAACAGCTTCTTCGATTTTAGATTTACGTCGCATGCCTGCAGTATCGATAAGGACAAATTTTTGATCTCCATGGGTCCAATATGTATCGATGGAATCACGTGTTGTCCCTGCTACATCAGATACGATTACGCGGTCTTGCCCTAATAATGCATTAGTCAAAGAAGATTTACCTACATTAGGACGGCCAATAACCGCTACGTGAATAGTATCTTCATCATCAACATTTGTACCAACTGGAGGGAAATGTTTAACTGTATCGTCTAGCAAGTCACCTAAATTCATTAAATTCTTAGCAGAAATACCAATTGGATCACCTAAGCCAAGATTATAGAATTCATAAATATTAGGTTCTTGATTAACACTGTCAATTTTATTAACAACTAAAACTACAGGTTTGCCGCTAGCACGTAATATATTTGCAACTTCTTCATCAGCAGGAACAATCCCTTGTTTACCATCAACAACAAATAAAATTACATCTGCTTCTTCAATTGCTAATTCAGCTTGTAAACGCATCATCTTAGGAATAACATGACTATTATCTGTTATGAATTCGATACCACCTGTATCTATCATTGTAAATTCACGATTTAACCACTCTGCGTCAAAGTAAATACGATCCCGTGTTACACCAGGAATATCTTCAACAATAGAGATTCGTTTATTAACAATGGCATTAAAAAGTGTAGATTTCCCTACATTTGGACGACCTACAACAGCCACTAATGGTTTTGCCATGGTTTCACCTCATTATCTAATCTAATACATTACTATATTTTATCATATTCTACGTAAAGTACGCAAAAAGGCTAACCAAGGAAACCTTGGTTAGCCTTATATTAGACAATGAATTATTCAGCGTCTTCTGCAGTTTCTTTTGCTTCCATCAATTCAGTTAAAGCCAAACCCAATTTCTTTTCGTCTTTGTTTAGAGAAATGATTTTAACTTCTACTTCTTGACCGCGGTTTAAGTAATCTTCAACTTTCGCATTACGTTGTTTTGTAATTTGAGAAATGTGAAGTAAACCTTGAATGTCATCGTTAACAGCTACGAATGCACCGTAAGCTACCAAACGAACAACTTTGCCGTTAATAACATCGCCAACATGCAATGTTTCTTCAGCTACGTCCCATGGGCTCTTAGTCAAAGCTTTTAAGGACAAGGATAATTTGTTGCTTTCAGCGTCGAAGGATTGTAATTTAACTTCGATTTCTTGACCAACGGAAAGAACATCTTCCACTTTTTTGATTTTTTGCCAAGAAATGTCGGAAATGTGAAGTAAACCTTCAATACCACCGATATCTACGAAAGCACCATAAGGCATGATTTTACGAACAATACCTTTATAGTTGTCGCCAACGTTGATGTTTTTCAATGCTTCAGCTAATTTAGCTTGACGTTCTACTTCCAATACTGCACGACGGGAAAGAACCAAACGGTTTTTCTTTTCGTCGATTTCAAGTACTTTAGCTTCGAATTCTGTACCAACCAAGTTGTCCAAGGATTTTACGAAATGAACATCACCTTGGGACAATGGAATGAAACCACGAAGGGATTTAACTGTTACTACCAAACCTGCTGGGATAGCATCAATACCTTTACATACGATAGCTTCATCTTTTTCTTGTGCTTCGATAACATATTGCCAATCTTCATCTTTAGCCAAGCGAGTCATGGAAAGATAAATAGGATTATCTTCTTTGATGTGGTTCATGATAACTGCTTTAATTTCATCACCATTTTTCAACACATCTTTGGCAGATTCTGGTGCTGGATAAGAAATTTCAGTTCTGTTCAAAATGGCTTCAGTTTTGTAGCCAAAAGATACATAAGCGCGTTCATCTTCAACTTGAACTACTGTACCTTCTACAACGTTCCCTTTCTTAAATTCTTCTTGACCTTCTGCTGCTAATAATTCTGCAAAATCTTTCATTGTCTCAATGACCTCCTTAATAATCCAGTCGGGAGTCGATGCTCCTGCTGTAACTCCTACCGTCTGTACTCGGTTAAACCATTCCAGTTGTAATTCAGTAGAAGTTTCAATGTGATAAGTTGTACATCCAACGTCACGACAAACCTCTGCCAATCGGTTTGTGTTTCCGCTATTCTTACCGCCTATCACTATCATAAGATCTACATTACGTGCTAAGTCAACGGCAGAGTTCTGTCGTTCTTGCGTTGCATTGCATATCGTTTTGAAAACCTTAAGATTCTTAGATTTTTTCTCTAATATCTCTATTATACTGTTAAATTTGAATTGTGAAAAGGTTGTTTGTACAACAACACCCATTTTTTCCACAATTTGTAGTTTTTGGGCGGATTCTTCATCTTCGATGATTATTCCTTTGTTATTTGCCCATAAATTGATACTTTTTACCTCAGGATGGTTTTTTTCGCCCAAAATCACCAAAGTCATTCCATCTTCTATGACAGACTTAGCATCTTGTTGCGCTTTTTTTACATGAGGACATGTAGCATCTAAAATATGTAATCCCTTTTCTTCAGCTTCTGCATAAATAGCAGGGCCTACACCATGAGATCGAATAATCATTGTCCCTTCGTCAATATCTGCTACCTCTTGAATAGGACTTACACCTTTACTTTCAAGGCGACCTACAACTTGAGGATTATGAATGATAGGACCTAATGTATAACTTTTACCCTTACCATCGGCAGCTTCATTAGCCATTTCAACGGCTCGCTTAACACCATAACAAAAGCCATGGTTTTCAGCCAAAATTATTTCCATAAAGTCTCCTCTATACGATTTTCATGATACGAATCTATCATGCGTTGAATTTCACCTTTAACGCGGTCATTAACCTCTTTGATTGCTTCAGGTGTTGGTTTAGCTTTATTTACAGGAACTTGTTTACCAATAATACAAGCCACTTGATTTTTCTTCATATTATGAGATCCAATAATAGCAACTGGTGTTATACCAATGCCTGTACGCAATGCAATTGATGCTGCGCCATCATGAAATCTTCCAAGCTTACCGCTCTTTTGACGGTTTCCTTCAGCAAATATCCCTAGCACCTTATTGTCTTTCAATAATCCTAATGCATGACGTATAGCTACCTTGTCGATAGCACCGCGATTTAGTGGAAACGCACCAAGCCATGTACAGAAAAATCGAGAAATGGGATTCACAAATAACTCCTGTTTCGCCATAAAATGTACATGTCTAGGTAATGCATAGCCGCAGATAGGTGGATCATTGTTACTTAAATGATTTGGTACAACAATAACGGGACCTTCCATAGGAAAATTATCACGCCCATATACCTTTAGTCCATAGCCGACTTTATAGCGCAACCAAAAGGCAGTACGCCAAAGCCATGTAGAAAATTTATTCATCTTAGATTCGCTCCTGTACTAGATGTAATATATGTTCCACTGTTTCATCAAACGTCATGTTACTAGAATCAACAACAATAGCATCCTCAACGCACACCAGTGGAGATTCATCGCGATTTTTATCCATTTCATCGCGACTTTCAACATTATTTTTGATATCTTCTAATGATTGTTCATTAGAAGTACCTTGAACTTCAAGCCATCTACGTTTTGCTCGTGCATCTACAGATGCTGTTAAATATATCTTCAACTCAGCCTTTGGTAGTACAACAGAACCTATATCACGACCATCTAAAATAACACCACCAACAGCAGCCATAGCTTGTTGTCGTTCAACTAAGTATTCACGAACACCTTTATAAGAGGCAATAGTTGATACATTCTCATTGATTTGTTGTTGTCGAATTAGATCTGTCACGTCTTGACCTTTTACAAATACTTTACAAGCATTTGCAGTAGGCTCTAATGTTAAATCTAATGAAGGGAGCAATGATTCTACATCTTTTTGATTTTTCACATCAACATGGCTATCGAGAACCGCCCATGTTACACCTCGATACATAGCGCCTGTATCGATATATAAATAACCCAATTCATTGGCCACTACTTTTGAAATACTACTTTTACCAGCCCCTGCAGGACCATCAATAGCAATGGCAATTTTTTTTGTATTCATAATAACCTCTATTCTTCATCACCATGTACAGCATGCATAGCCGCCACATAACCAGTAGAAAACGCAGCTTGTAAATTATAGCCGCCCGTAAAGGCATCAATATCCAGAACCTCACCAGCACCATATAAGCCTTTTACCAATTTAGACTCCATGGTTTTGGGACTAAACTCTTTTAACGAAATACCACCGGCTGTAACAATTGCTTCTGCTACAGGGCGTAACTCCTTTACAGTTAATGTCATATGTTGTAATACATGACATAAACGCATACGTTCTTCTTTTGTGATTTGATTAATTGGTTTGCTTGGATCTAATTCAGCAAGGTTTATCACAATCGGAATCAGATTGACAGGTAACAAATCTTTCATCCCATTAGCTAATTGTTTTTTTGAATATAAATCAAAATCCTTCTGTAAGCGTTTATCTAAAACTTCTGCAGTTAATGCAGGCTTCAGATTTATTTCAATAGTGATTTGTGGATTTTTCTTACGCAACAATTTGCCTACTGTATGACTTAAAGACAAGATTGTAGGACCCGTAAGACCGAAATGAGTGAACATCATTTCCCCAAATTGTTTCGCTTGTACCTTATTTTTAGAAATAACGGATACCTCAACATTACGAAGACTAAGCCCCATAATATCTTTTACCCAAGATTCCCCTGTTACAATTGGTACCAATGATGGTCTTATATCTGTAATGGTATGACCAACTTTTTTAGCTAAAGCATATCCATCACCAGTAGAACCAGTTAACGGATAAGAGGCACCACCTGTACAGATGATAGCGGCATCACAAGCATATTGTTCCTTATCTGTTGTAACTCCTTCAACACGACTATCCTCAACAGTAATAGATGTAACAGGTTCATTTAAATGAACTTGTACTTTATATTTTTTAAGGATTTTCATGAATATATTGCGTACTTCTAAAGCAGAATCAGATTCTGGGAATACACGTCCCCCTCGTTCAACCTTAGTTTTTAAGCCCCAACTATGTAATAATTCAAGCAAGTCTTCATTACTAAAGCGTTCATAAGCGCCATATAGGAACTTACCATTACCAGGCGTATTTTTAATGAACTCGGCCATATCTGCACTATTTGTAATATTACAGCGACCTTTACCTGTAATGCCCATCTTCTTACCAACCATATTCATTTTTTCTAGTAAGATGACACGTGCCCCTTCACGACCAGCTATAACAGCTGCCATAAGACCTGCTGCACCACCGCCAATGACTACAATTTGTTTCATTCCTTACCTGCTCCTAACGCTTTTAGGGCTTTTACTTCACGAATTGTAAGCTGACGAGAACCACCACGTTTAACACCACCTAAGGTAAGCCCCGCATAGGCAATTCGTTTTAAGTTATGAATACGGTACCCAAAGTGTTCAAACATACGACGAACCTGTCGATTACGACCTTCATGGATTGTAATTTCTACTTCATGAACACCATTATGATCATCAAAACCGAGATCTACAATTGTTGCAGGAGCTGTTATACCATCTTCCAGTTCAACACCATTGGCAATAACCTGTAAATCTTCATCACGAACACGGCCCTTAATACGCACTTCATATGTTTTTTCTACGCCCTTAGACGGATGAGTTAAGTTTTGCGCCAACTCACCATCATTTGTCAACAACAATAAGCCTTCTGTATATAAGTCAAGGCGACCTATTGGATAGATTCGTTTTGATTCATTTTTAATATAATCTAAAACAGTTTCACGACCTTGAGGGTCAGACACAGATGTAATAACTCCCTTTGGTTTATTTAATAAGTAATAAACTGGTTTCTCTTGGGCTAATAATTGACCATTAACCTTAACTTTATCCTTTTGAGGATCAATTTTCACACCTAATTCAGTGATTCTACGACCATTGACCTGAACTTTTCCTTCTGTAATCAATTCTTCTGCCTTGCGTCGTGATGCAACACCACAACTAGCAATAAATTTTTGTAATCGTTCCATATTATCCTTCTGTTTCTGAAACTTCTTGATGTAAAGCTTCAATAGATTCTACGCCAGCACTCCTTAAAAACTCGTCAGTTGTTCCGTAAAGAATAGGTCTTCCTACAGTATCTTTATGACCTAGTTCCGCAATAAGAGATCGAGTGAGTAATTGTTTAATAATCTTATCACTATTTACACCGCGGATTTCTTCAATTTCAGCTTTAGTTATAGGTTGTTTATAGGCTATGACAGCTAATGTTTCCATCGCTGCATTAGATAATTTATCTTCTCTCTTACGGATATGACCTACATAGTCAGCACTTTCCATGGCACTAACTAACTCAATACCTGCTCCAGATACTCTCAAACGGATGCCGCGATTTTGCTCATCTAGTTCCCGTTGTAATGTATCTATATAATCTTGTACTTCCTCTGTTGAAAGTTCAAATACTTCTTCAAGCATTTCTATTGATATAGGTTTTGCCGATGAGAATAACACGGCCTCTAAATGCATTGTTGGTAAGCTCATATAGCCCCCTTTCTATACGGTACCTTCTAAGGCTGCAGTGAATATAATATCATTCTCTTCATAGCGCATTTCCATAACTTGTTGCTTCAACAATTCTAAAACAGCCATAAAGATTGTTACCATACCACTTTTTGTTTCAATTGCTATTAATAACTCCCTAAAATATAAACTTTCACCACGTCGTACTCGACTAGATAAAGACAAAATCATATCCTCTAGACTATAACTGTCTTTTTCAACCTTGACCTCGCGAATAGGCTCCTCTTCAGTTAATTCCTTAGCGCGTTTTATAGTCTGATAAAAAATCTCATATAATCGGGAAAGTTCTAAATTATATACATTATCTAACCCAAGTACGCTTGTTTCTTCAGGTCTACTAAATATATTAGCGGATACAGCCGTACGTTCCATCAGTATAGCTGTAAAATCTTTGATTTTTTTAAACTCTACTAATTTAGCTACCAATTCATCACGTGGATCTTCAGCATCTTCTGGCTCAGGGTCAGCTTTAGGTAATAGCATACGCGATTTAATTTGTAACAAAGTAGAAGCCATTACAAGAAACTCACTACTATAATGAATATCAAAGTGATTCCAATTATCTAAATATTCCAAGTATTGACTCGTAATTTCAACGATAGGAATATCGGTGATTTCTATTTTATGTTTTTCAATAAGATGCAAAAGCAAGTCCAAAGGACCTTCAAAGACATCCAACTTATAATTATAATCTCCCATAAACCCCAATCCTTAGAAAATATACTTTAACTATATAATTATAAAGCATTTATAGTAGTACTTTCAAATAATTGTTTTTTTTACAGTCATCTGCTATCTTTATTATAGTAATTATTATATATTATAGAAATAAATTTATTGTGTATTCCTTCAAGAGGGGATTTATTATGTCATCTAGTTTAAAGCAAATTGGGAGAAACCCCATCTTTCGCTTTGGTATCATTGGTATTGCTTTATATATAGCTCTATTTTTCATCTATGAACCTATTACACTAGGTCTAGATGTTGAAGATATAACGATTTTAGCAGTACCAACAATTGTAGGTACTTTTTTATTTCAATATTTTATGGGATGTACTGTTTTTCATAGACCATTTTTGGGATATGGCTTAGTCGGTATTCTTTGGGCCCTTACATTCCCACTTCTGTTCCACTGGTCCTATGTAAAACCTTTATATTTTTATGAATTTGCTAATGACTTTTTATTTGGCTTATTAATCTTTATGGGGTTATCGGGAATTCAATTTTTACTGAACCAAACGAATCGTCTCCATAAAACTACATCATTAATCATGGCAATTATTACCATGATATTGAGCCTTATCCCATTCTTACAAATAGGATACTATCTAACTACATGGCATTGTTTAACGCCAGCTAGTTTACTAGCAGTATATATGACAAATCCTGAAGAAGCATTTGGTTTCTTAAAAAATGCTGCTGGTATTCCTGGTCTTATCGCTGTTGGTATTGGCCTTGTAATATGGACCTATCTGCTCTATTGGTCTAATCTAGGAATGAAAGCGGTAGTAAACTTAAATACTACACGACCTATGCGCTCCACATTGCTCATTGCATCCATAGTAGCATTCTTAGTATACGTACCATTCTTCTTATTCCCGAAAACATGTATTGTAGCAAACTGGATTGCAGCTGGCGACTATGTAAAACAAATGCAACAATATAATGATAACCATCATTTAGTATTCGATTCCTTCAATTTGGATACAAAGGAAACCTCAGCGAATAAAACACCAGGTACTATCATATTAGTCATCGGTGAATCTAGTTCTCGTGATTATATGAAGGTATATAATCCAAACTTCCCTTATGATGATACGCCATGGCAAGGTACTATGCGTGCAGATAATAAAGATTTTGTCTTCTTTGATAATGCATATTCATCGTATGTACAAACAGTACCTACCCTCGAACGTGCTCTATCTGAACGTAATCAATATGATGATAAACCGTTCCTCGATTCTGCAAATATTTTAGATGTTGCTAAAAAAGCAGGATATACTACTTCTTGGTTTAGTAACCAAGGTGTATTTGGCGAATATGATACAGCTATTTCATTAATGGCTAAAACAGCAGATACCACTAAATGGTCACATGAATCATATGCTTTCTCTGATCGCTATGATGAATCACTCTTACCATTATTACAGTCTGTTGATCCAAGTAAAAATAACTTCATCGTCATTCATATCATGGGTAGTCATATTTACTACAATGACCGTTATCCACATGAATTTAGTAAATGGAAACAAGGTCCATATCCAGATGGCCAAGAAGCATATGCTAATAGCCAATTATATACAGACTGGTTATTACAACAGATTTATACTTATGGTAAGGAAAAATTAAACTTGCAAGCCATGGTGTATTTCTCTGACCACGGTGAAAGCTTGGATAAATCCCATAATCCAGATACATTTGACTTTGTTATGACTCATATTCCATTCTGGATATATTTATCACCTCAATATCGTGCTGAGTATCCTCAAACAGCAGAAGAACTCTCTAAACACGAACATCAATACTTTACAAATGATTTACTATATGACACATTGATTGGTCTTATGCACGCACCTAATCAACGGTATGATGTAACAAGAGACTTTAGTAATGGTAAGTATCGATTCAATTTACATAACCTAACTACCTTACTAGGGGAACAACCATTAACTAATGATCCTGTAAACGCAGGAAAATAAACTTTAACATTTCTAGTAATATAAAAATTTTATTATGTTAGTATAATGTAGTTTAGCTTTAATGTAGTTTAGGTTTCACTAACACGAAAAAAAGAGATGAGTTAAAAACTCATCTCTTTTTTTGTTCCATTAATAGGTCAATATCTTCTTCCGTATAAACCTCTATATTATTCATTAATAAGGCCTCTACAGTACATCCGTGCCCCTCTCGCAGGGTTTTACTAAAGGTACCATCATAAATACGCTTATAACCGCAACTAGGACTTTTTGCTTTCATTAGAGCCTGCTTACATCCCTGTTGCATTGCTATATGCAATGCAATTTGAGCCCCTTTATAAAATTCTGTGGTTACATCAGTTCCATTAGCCGTACATACACGTTTACCTTGTCGTTCCGCAGGATCACGAGGTGTGCTAAGTCCACCTAATACTTCTGGACATACGGATACCAGATCAAAAGTATCCTTTAACAGTGGTAACTGTTCTATAAGATTATCTTTTCCATCATAACGACAGGATACGCCACATAGACATTCACTAATTAATAATTTTGCTTTATTATTCATAACTTTACTAAACATAGATAATCGTATTTGAAATATGCCATTCTAATAACAAACGCACTCTCATATTTTAAATTATACATATTTTAAATTATACACATTTAAAATTTAGATTTACATAAGAAAAAAGACTAACCGAAGTTAGTCTTAATTGGTGCCGAGGACCGGAATCGAACCGGTACGGTTGTTTCCAACCGACGGATTTTAAGTCCGTTGCGTCTGCCTGTTCCGCCACCCCGGCATGGGTAACGATTGTGGAGGCGGCACCCAGAATCGAACTGGGGAATAAAGGTTTTGCAGACCTCTGCCTTACCGCTTGGCTATGCCGCCATATAAAATTGGAGCGGGAAACGAGATTCGAACTCGCGACCCCCGCCTTGGCAAGGCGGTGCTCTACCGCTGAGCTATTCCCGCATGTACATGGTGCCTCAGGACAGAATCGAACTGTCGACACACGGATTTTCAGTCCGTTGCTCTACCAACTGAGCTACCGAGGCATGAATGGCGACCCCGATCAGATTTGAACTGACGATCTTCGCCGTGACAGGGCGACATGTTAACCGCTACACCACGGGGCCGTATCCAAAGTACTTGCTTAGTATATCGGTTATCAGGACTTTTGTCAACACTATCCTACAATATTTTTGATGAATTCTTCTTCATCTTTTAATGTTGTAGATTCTTTATGTCCTGGTTCGACGATTAAATTCTTTGACAACGTTAATATATGCTTCAAACTAATGATTAAATCATGGGGATTACTCTTATAGTTGTCGGTATTTCCTACATTTTGTTTGAATAAAGTATCTCCAGAAAAAAGATGTCCACCAATCTCCAAACAAACTGAGCCAGCACTATGGCCTGGTGTATGATGTACGATTATTTTAAAAGGCCCTACTTCTAATTTACCAGCCACTAAATCTTTACAATTCGTGTACATCTTCTTTTTATATACACTAGGTCTACGTCGGATTAGTTGTAATAACTCTTGATCCAAAGGATGTAAATAAGCAGGAATATTATAATACTCACAAACCTCATCAAGAGCCGATACATGATCACAATGACCATGTGTTAATAATACTGCTATAGGCTCAGAATCTCCTACCATTTCAATTATATGCTTACTATGAAACCCGGGATCAATAATAAGAGATTTTCCATCTTTAATTAATACATAACAATTTGCTTTATAAAGCCCTAGAGGGCGTTTTATAATATTCATATTATTCGCCCTCCTATAGGATACGATACCGTTTAGTAGATTGTTTTTTTATAAAATACCCTTCCCAAAATTGAGGATGAAGCATAACAAGAATTGTAAATAATTCCAAACGGCCTAATAACATGTCTGCCATTGCTACGCATTTAGCACCATCAGACATACTACCAAAGGCATCTGTAGGCCCAAAACCACCAAATCCAATGCCTACATTACTAAGAAAAGCTGTTATAATTTGCATCGCATCATAAGTAGACATTCCAGAACAAGTCATAAGGAAAACAGATATAACGTAAATCATTAAATATAAAAATAAAAATTGCTGTGCCATCTGTATCCATTTAGTAGGCATCGGTTTACCATTAATGCGCACGACTTGTACCATCTCAGGATGAATTGATTTTCTTAAATAAATAATGCTGCTCTTAATTAGAATAATGAGGCGAATAATTTTTACGCCCCCTGTTGTAGAACCACTACAACCACCAAAAAATGATGAAATAAATAACATCATCTGTGCCGCGGCTGGCCATAAATCATAATCGCTTACAGCAAATCCACTACCAGTTTGAATCGATACATAATTAAAGGAAACATCTCTAAAGATTTGAATTGGATCATTAATATTTGATTGTACTGCCATCGAAATTGATATTATAGCAATTCCAATAAAAATAACTAGCCAATACATACGTGTTTCAAAATCATCAATCAAAACACGAATGCCTCTTTGCAGTGCATTATAATATACTGCAAAATTACCACCAGCAAGTATCATGAAAAATATAAATACAAAACAGATATAGTTGCTTTGTTCATAAATAAATGTACCTGCAGATGTAGGTGCAAAACCACCTGTAGCAATAATGGAAAATGCATAATTTAATGCATCAAAAGGCTCTATACCACCAGCCCATAGCATAACGAAACAAATGGCGGTAAAAGCAACATATAAACGCCAAAGTTTAGAGGCCATTGATTGAATACGGGGCATAACAACACCAGGTTTTGGTACCGATGCTTCTGCATTAAACATATGAGCTGCATCTGCACCTAAGTTCTTTAAGAACGATAAGATAAGGACAATAATCCCCATCCCACCAATCCAGTGCATTAGTCCACGCCATAAAACATATGTCTTAGGTAAATCATCTACGCTATTAATAATTGTAGCACCAGTTGCTGTAATCCCTGATGTAGCTTCAAATAGAGCATCAAATACATTAGTTAATATACCACTGAGAATAAATGGTAAGGAACCTAAGATAATAGTTAATATCCATGTAGCTGATACAACTAAAAACCCATCACGAAGACTAAAGCTTTGAGTTTCATGACCATAATAGGATAAAAGTCCACCTAAGCCAAATGAAATACCAGTAGTAACCAAAAACGACCAATATGCAGTTTCAAATACAATACCATATATAAAAGGAATTAATGTAAAAATCCCAAAGATATATAATAATCGCCCCACTAAGGACATGACAATTTGAATGCGCATAGTCCCTCCATACTAAGTAAGATATTTAAGTAATTTACTTACAGATTCAGGTAACGCAAATAGAACAATGTGATCTCCATCTAAGATTTCAGTATTACCACGTGGTACGATAGCTTCATCACCACGTAAAATTACACCAACTAACGCCTTCCCTGGTAAACGGATGTCCTTTAATTGTTTACCAGCCACAGGTGATTCACTTGTAATGGCAACCTCTATAGATTCCGCTTTTCCACCTTCAAAGGTCGAAATAGATAAAACACCTTCTCCACTACGCACGAAACGTAAAATTTGACTCGCTGTAAATAAACGTGGCGAGAATACGACATCAATCCCCACTTGTTCCATAAGCATAATGTATTCAGGTCGACCTACGCGCACAACTGTCTTTGGTATGCCCATATGCTTGCCTACAAGAGCAACGAGCAAGTTGAGCTTATCATCATCTGTAACAGCAATTATAACATCACTATCTGCAATTTCTTCTGCTTCTAAAAGGTCAAAGTCTGTAGCATCTCCATTGATAACCATGGACTTATCCACAAGATTAGCAAGTTTTTCACAGCGGTTAAAATCTTTTTCAATGACCTTAACAGAGAATCCAGCTTGTTCTAAAAGAACTGTTAGATTTCTACCTAATAGACCAGCCCCAATGATAACAGCCCGTTTATAAAATGTAGTGTGATTATGGAACCAAAGATTTTCCACTTCTTCAACAGACTCTTTTAAGCCTAAGAAGAATACACTGTCATCAACTTGTAGAATACTTTCACCATGGGGAATAATCATTTCACCATAACGTAAAACCCCTACTAGTAAAACACCTTCAGGGAATTTAATTTCTTTTAAAGGTTGACCTATTAATGGAATATCATCTGTAATCTTAAATTCCATAAGGCGTACAGTACCTTGGCCAAAATCTTCTACATCAATAGCTGATGGAGTCTCTAGAATTTGTAAAAGCTCTTGAGCCGTAACCATTTCAGGATTGATAAATAAATCGACCCCTAATTTAGCACGCATCTCATCATCCATATGTTCTGCTACGGTATTATCTCGCACACGAGCAATCGTTGTAGGAACACCTGTAATTTTAGCTACAGAACAAGATAACATATTTACTTCATCAGAATCGGTAACAGCAATAAACATTCCTACACCATCCATACCGATTTCGTTGAGCAATTGTATATCACTGCCATTTCCTTGAACAAGGCTAACATCTAGTGTATTTTCAAGATTTTGTATACGTTCTGGAGAACGATCAATTACATATACATCATGATTATCTTGTATCAAGCGTTGTGCCAAGGAATAGCCAACCTTACCAGCACCTACAATGACAATTTTCATCGCCTTTATTCCTCTTCTTGTGATTCATTACCAACAGGAGGTGTCCATTGACGTCCTGTTTCAGTTAACAATGTCCAACCATTATCTTGAACAATTTTTTTCTCTTTCATCAAATGCCCTAAAGCACGCTTAAAGGCAGCTTTACTGATATTAAATTTATCTTTAATCAACATCGCAGAAGATTCATCGCTATATGGCATCTTGCCTCCACGATTAAGAAGGTACTCCATTATAATGTCTCCATCAGAAATGAGTGCCTTTTCCTTAGTAGGACGCATCGATACATTGACACGACCATCTTCACGTTTAAAGGTAACACGACCTTCAACCATTTCTCCTACATTTAATTTTCTAGTCATCTCAGAACGATGTAAAAAGGCAATCCATCGTTCAGGAGTGATGAAGAATGCCCCATCACTAGTCAAGTTGTAGATAGCGCCTTTAACAAGTTGTCCTACTTTAGCATCTGTAGCAGCCTTAGATGCGCGACGCATTTCGTCATCAACATCCATAGATACCGCAAAACGACCAGATTTATCTGTATAGAGTCGAACCCAAACTTTTTCACCCACTTGAGGACGACCACGCATCTCTGCGTGAGGCATGAAGATACCACGCTCAGTACCAACCTCTACGAAACAGCCAAAGTTTGTAGTATTGATTACCTCAACATACCCAATTTGACCTACCTTCATCGCTGGTAAACGCATAGAAGCAGTCAAACGACCCTTTGGATCGCGATATAAAAATACCTCTACTTCATCACCAATGGCAACAGGAGATGTTTGTTGATCCTTATGGAGCAAAATATCATCATTTGTATTGCCAGTTTGACCATCTAGAAAAGCCCCTTGATCACTAGTACGCAATACTTTTAATGTGGCAATTGTATTTTCCAACAATTCTGTAGCCATACTATACTCCTTCAAATGGAACTCGAACTGCATCATTCCATAATTCTTCTAAACCGTAGAATTCTCGCAACTCATCACCACCAAAGACATGACAAATAATATCGCCAAAATCAAGTAAAATCCATTCACCTTCGCGATAACCTTCTCTATGATTTACTGTCATGCCCAATTCTGCAGCTTTATCTTCCATTTCATCAGCAATACTCTGAGACTGCTTAATATTATTTGCACTAGCAATTAAGAAGTAATCCCCTAACATAGATACACCTTCTAAATCGAGAATTTCGATGTCTCTGCCTTTTTTATCAAAAGCTGCTTGTGCTAATTGTAATACGATTTGTTTAACTTCTTCTTTATTTTTCATACTATTCCCCTTTTAACGTTTATTAGTACTCTCATCACCCGGTTCTGATGGCTTTGTGATAGTACCACCATTATGTTCTGATTCAGGTGCAACCTTGGCTGTGCTATTAGTTGGAGCTGTTACAAATTGTGTCATTTCATTGGCTGGTAGATTTCCCATCGTAATGCCTACTAATCGTTGTGCTTCCGTTGGATTTACCTTCCAATATGTCATATCGCCAACTAACTCTTTTTCACCAGGAAGAATATAGAAATGAATCTCTTCCTTATTAATTTTGCTAGCATTATACACAAGCTTAATGGCATCTAATGTAGAAATATTACTATCATAATGATCCCAAATTCTCCAAATATGCCATGCATTTGTTAAGAAGAATGAATTATGCTCTTCTTCTACCCATAGTTTCAAAAATCTTTCTTGTCGTTGTACACGTGTAAATGTATCGTGTTTTGGATCAGAATATCGTAAATAGGATAAAGCCTTATCACTATCTAATGTTTGATATCCTCGTTGCAAATCAATATCTTTATTTCCCTCTGCATCTACGTGTTCCATAGTCTGTTCTACATAGATTTGTTGATTTCCTAATACATCGTTAGTCTTTTTGAAAGCATTTTGATTAACTACAACATAATATGGTATAGAAATATGGAACATATCTTCAATGACAGCCTTTGTTAGATCAATACCACCTTTTTCATAGATGCTATTGAGCATACTTGCATCTGTCTGATCTCTATTATCAATTTTACTATTACTAGGAATGCCAATAACATCCATTGTTTTTTGATCTAAATTAATGGATAACAAGAATAGACTATCACTTTGACTAGGATTATTATCATCAGTACCGACAACAAGAATGTATAATGGTTTATCTAACCCTTTTTGTTCTACAGATACAGTATTACCATCTTGTTTATTTCCATTATCTACAGCTGTATCAGTTGTCTCAGTAGTACCTGTAACAGCTCTATACACATAAGATACCCCAGTATACAAACCATAGCCTATACCCCCAAGTAGGGCAAGTACTACAATAACAGCTACTATAAATCTAGGCCATTTAACAGATGACTTTTGTTGACGTCTTCTTCTACGACGGCGAGCTCTTGCTCGTTCACGTTCTTCCATATATAAACTCCATTATTTACAAGATTGTAACACATCATTACGACCAAGAATGGTCAACGGATAAATCGATAAATTTTGCTCTATAAGATGAATAATAGTATTATCAAAACCAAGCAATACCGCCTTATCTAAATCTAGTTCTGAAACGTTACGCAACTCATCCACACCGGGAAAATTTCGATTAGGCTCAATATAGTCTGCTAAAAATATCACCTTATCTAGCATAGACATATGTACCTTTCCAGTCGTATGAACTCGAATGGCTTCTAAAACCTCATCATCAGATATAGAAAACTCTTTTTTTGCTCGAATCATACCAGCTAAACCATGTAAAAGATTGCCATTACTTAATAATTCTTGATCAGCATCATAAGATTCACTTTTCACAAGATCTTGCATATCCTGTAAAGGCAATTCTTTAGCGCAATCATGTAGTAATGCAGCTAATCTAGCCTTTTCAACATCAACGCCATAAAGCTTAGCTAAATGAGTAGCCGATTCCACAACGCCAAGAGTATGCTTAAATCGTTTCTTGCTCAGCCATTGACTCACTCTAAGTTGTATTTCATCAAATGATAACATCCTTTATTCCTTCCCATAAATATGGTGTTCCTCAATATATTCCACCACACATTTTGGCAACATATATCGAACTGTTTTACCAGAGCGTAGACGTTCTCGTAAATACGTAGCAGATAATTTCATCTCAGGAACCTCCATAAGATGTATTTTTTCACGTGCTTTAGGGCCTAAAATCGTTAATGTTTCGTCAATAACACTGGATCCATCAGGTCTTGTAGCGCCAATAAAGTGGACCTCATCTAATAATTCCTCAATAAACTTCCACGTTGGTAATGCACGAATTGTATCAGTACCAGCGATAAAGTAAAATTCAACATTTGGTCCATAAAGGACCTTAAAATGTTGAATAGTATCAACTGTATACGAAGGGCCTTCTCGACGCATCTCTACATCAGAAATCTCAAAATTAGGATTATCTGATACGGCTGCTGCCGTCATAGCATATCGATGACGACTATCTATTACATCATGTTGTTTGTGAGGCGGAACCTTGGCAGGTACAAAAATTACCTTTTCTAGGTTAAAGCTTTCACAAGCAACCTCAGCAATCATTAGATGCCCTAAATGGATAGGATTAAATGTTCCACCTATGATTCCTATACGACGTTTCTCTACCATAATAATGCCACACCCTTAATGACAATGACACAGATAACGATAAACAAGAGCAATGCCTTTCCATAGGATATCCATTCGTATCGACCTTTTGGAGTCTGAATATATCTGTAGTATGCCCTTATTAAGTAATATACGGTCTTCACTTTCGAACTTGGCCTTCTCCAAATACAAAGTATTTATATGATGTTAGTGCCTGTAATCCCATTGGTCCGCGAGCATGAAGCTTTTGGGTACTAATACCAATTTCCGCACCAAAACCAAATTCAAAACCATCAGTAAAACGAGTTGATGCATTGTGATAAACTGTAGAACAATCTACTAAGTTCATAAATACTTTTGCACGCATTGGTTCATCTGTTACTATAGCTTCTGAATGATGTGTAGAATATAAATTCACATGATCGATTGCTTCCTCAAGAGTATCAACAATACGTACATTTAAGTCCATATCATTATATTCTGTATTGAAAGAATCATCTGTTAAAGGAATTGTATTACCCATATATTGAGCTACAGCATTATCGCCGTGAATTCGTACCCCATATTCTTGTAACACCACATCAAGACGCGGTAAAAACTCAGCAGCTACAGCTTGATGTACTAATAGAGTCTCCATAGAGTTACATACAGATGGACGCTGTACCTTTGCATTAATAGCAATTTCTAACGCCATATCTAGATTGGCATATTCATCGACAAAGGTATGACATACACCACTCCCCGTTTCAATGACAGGAATACTACTTTCATTAACAACACGGCGAATGAGTCCTGCTCCACCACGTGGAATAACAACATCAATATATTCACGTTGTTGTAGTAATACGCCAACCATCTCTCGATCTAGAACCTCCACGAGTTGAATCGCATCTGGTGTAATGCCTAGTGTTTCTAAGGTATTGCGCATAATAGACACAATAATTTGGTTAGTATGGAATGCCTCTTTACCACCGCGCAATATAGTAGCATTTGCAGTTTTTAAACAAAGTACACCAGCATCGATAGTCACATTGGGGCGCGCTTCAAAAATAATACCAATAACACCAAAAGGTACTGCTCTTTTTTCTATAGTCAAGCCATTAGGACGTGTAATCGTTTCCATAACAGATCCCACAGGGCTTTCAAGAGTCGCCACTTGACGAACACCTTCAGCCATTTGAGAAATACGGCTAGGTGTCAATGTTAATCGATCTATCATAGTTTGAGGTACATTATAATCGCCAGATTTATCTAGATCTAATTGATTAGCGGCCATAATTTCATCGGTTTGTACTTCTACAGCATCAGCGATTGCCAATAATGCAGAATCTAATGTACCTTGATCAATTTGAGCCAATTCAAAGGATGCCGCTTTAGCTCTTTGACCCATATCTTTGCAAATTTCTTCATACTGGTTCATAGGATATCCTCAATGTAATAAAACTAGATTATTACGATGTACTGCTTCATCATAGGTTGTATTAATACCTAAAATTTTAGCTATATCATTAGTATTATGACCTTTAATGGCCTTCATATCTTCGATGCCATAGTTAATAAGACCTCGACCGATTTCTTTACCATCATGGTAAATAGAGATTGTATCACCAGGCCCAAATGCCCCATCTACATCAATAATACCAGCTGGTAAAATACTAGCACCTTTATCTAATACAGCACGAGCACAACCATCATCAATAGTGATTGACCCTTTTAATCGTTTACCAAAGGCAAGCCAGTGATGTTTTCCTGATAAGCCAGCATCATGTGCTTCAAAAAGGGTACCAATATTTTCACCCTTACATACGCGGCGCACAGAATCCTCCACCTCACCGGATGTAATTACCATAGGTACACCAGAGTTTGTAGCCATATGGGCTGCCTTTATCTTGGTATACATGCCACCTGTACCCATATTAGATCCAGCTCCACCTGCAATAGCATAGGTTTCATCAGTAATTTCAGAAACGATTTCTATCAATGTTGCATCAGGATGAGTTGCTGGATTAGCTGTATATAATCCTTCAATATCGGATAAGATGATAAGCAAATCAGCATCTACAATGCCTGCCACAGTAGCAGATAAAGTATCATTATCACCAATTTTAAATTCCTCAATAGCAACTACGTCATTTTCATTGATAATAGGAATAACATTAAGTTGCAATAACGTATGTAGTGTATTGCGCAAGTTTAGATAACTATGACGGCCTGTACTATCTTCTTTTGTTAAAAGAATTTGACCTACTGTACGACCATATTCACGAAACATACGCTCATACATATGGATGAGGATACCTTGTCCTACTGCTGCAGCAGCTTGTTTCAAAACAAGGTCTCTAGGCTTTTCTTTAAATCCTAGAGGGGCAAGGCCAGCTCCCGTTGCACCAGAGGAAACAAGGATAACCTCTTTACCTTGATTAGCTAAATCTGATAATTGGCGTACTAATCTTTCTATGCGCTCTAAGTTTAAATGACCATTAGCATAACATAGCGTACTACTGCCTACTTTAACTACTATTCTTTTTGCGTCGATGATAGCACTGCGCATAGATTAACCTCCTAGGCCAACATGTTATGAAGTTCCCATTATAATAAAATTCAGTAATATGACGATTTACTTAGGTAAAATAATTTTAGGTTCTTTTTTAGCTTTATATAAAACACCATTAAAGCCAATAACTTGGACTAATTCAGCACCTAACATATCAGCTAACTCTTGGAAAATCGTCTTATCTTCAGGGCTATTGTTGTGTAATTTCACCTTGATTAATTCACGAGCCATTAAGGCTGCACGAGCACTATCAATAACACTATTTTCTAAACCATTTTTACCAATTTGAACTACTGGTGGCATTGTTGCTGCCAAAGAACGTAAATACCGTTTTTGTTTTCCTGTCATTATTACTCCTACTCTTGGAATGTAAAGCGTTGATCGCCAATCACAACTTCATCACCGTCTTTACAACCTTTTTCTTTTAATTTAGCATCTAGCTCCATAAAGCGCCAAATGCGTTGGAATCTACGAAGAGATTGATCATCACTTAAATTTGTCATTGCTACTAAACGTTCAATACGTTTACCTGTAATATAGAATGCAGCATCGTCACCACGAGTGATAACGAATTCTACATCTGGTTTTGCTTCGTATACTACTGTATCATCAGTTGCTTCCGGTTCTGGCTCGTAGTTTTCTACATAGTAGTATGCTCGTTCCATAAGTTCTGGTAAACCTTCCCCACTTAATGCATTGATAAGGAATACTTCGTAGCCTTTATCTTCAAAATATTTTTTTGTATCAGGAATTGTTGTATCATCAAAGACCATATCAATCTTATTGAGTGCAACAATCTGTTTTTTATTGGCTAATTTTTCAGAATATTTACGAAGCTCTTCGTTAATAGCATCAAAATCAATTTTTGGATCGCGTCCTTCCATACCAGATACATCAAGGACGTGAATTAAAATATTAGTCCGTTCTACGTGACGCAAGAAGTTATGTCCTAAACCAACACCTTCGCTAGCACCTTCAATAAGGCCAGGAATATCAGCTAGTACAAAACTACGGTCCCCAGAGATTGTTACTACCCCAAGTACAGGTGTCAATGTAGTAAAGTGATAAGCCGCAACCTCTGGTTGAGCTTTAGAAACCTTACGTAAAATACTAGATTTACCTACAGATGGGTACCCTAATAAACCAACGTCAGCCAATACTTTTAATTCTAATTGTAACCAGAACTCTTCGCCCGGTTCACCTTTCTCTGCAAATGTCGGTGCACGGTTAGCACTTGTTTGGAAACGTGCATTCCCACGGCCCCCACGACCACCTTTAGCAATAACAAATGTATCGCCATCGTTAACGAGATCACAGAAAATTTTTCCTGTTTCTTCTTCTTTAATTACGGTGCCCAACGGAACTGGGATAATAAGTGGCTCAGAACCGCGACCATGCTTATTGGAGCTTTCACCATTACCACCAGCAGGCGCCTTAAACTGGCGTTTATATCTAAAGTCTACAAGAGTATTAATATTCTTGTCCGCTTTAAAAATAACGTCTGCCCCTTTACCACCATCGCCGCCACTAGGGCCGCCATTTGGCACGTATTTCTCACGGCGGAAGCTAGACATGCCATCCCCACCGTCACCGGCCTTAACAAAGACACGCGCTCTATCTATAAACATATTTTAACTCCTATGCATTATTGCTGTAATAACTCTAATGCCTTTTTAATTTGAATATCATCTAATGTACTAGATGGATTTACACCTTTTGGTAAATCAAGCTCTACATCTGGTTTAATACCAATGCCGTCAATAACACGATCATTTGGTGTATGGTACTTAGCAATAGTTACCTTAACGCCTTCATTATCAAGGCTAGGGTAAATAGTTTGAACTGTACCTTTACCATATGTATTAGTACCTAAAATGGTACCTAGTTTACGGTCTTGAATAGCACCAGCTATAATTTCAGATGCACTAGCAGACCCTTTATTAACAAGAACTACTAATGGCATAGCTACTTCTGGGCCATTCGACTTATAAACATCTTTTTTACCAGCTCGATTTTGTACCGTTACTAGTGTACCTGGAGGCATAATATAGTTGGAAATCTTTTCTGTTGTAGATAACAAACCACCAGGATTATCTCGGAGATCTAATACTAGTTCCTTCATACCTTGAGATTGCAATTCTTTAAACTGTGTTTCAAAATCATCAGCTGTATTTTCAGCGAATTGACTGATACGAATGTACCCCACTGTACTTGTAAGCATTTTACTTTTAACAGTTGGTAACACAATGGATTCACGAGTGATATCAAAGTGCAATGTTTCACCATTGCGCTCTATATCAAGGGCTACAACAGTACCTGCCTCACCGCGAATTCGAGAGGATGCATCTTCTACAGTTATATCACTTGTGGATTGACCATTGATAGCAATAATATGGTCTCCAGGTTTAATGCCCGCTTTGAAAGCTGGTTGATCTTCCATAATACTAACTGCATATAAACCTTTATCATCATGCCCAAGAACCATGCCTACACCAGCATAAGTACCAGATGTTTGCATTTTCATGGACTTAAATTCATCAGCATCTAAATAAACACTATGAGGCTCTCCCAAAGAGCCAATCAAACCTTTTAACATACCATCATAAAGGGTAGCTTTAGACATAGGTGTCATAAAGACTTGACTCGCAGCATAGTAGGCTACAAATAGTCTTGGTAACCCCCAGAATGAACCAGATAGATACCAAAACATGAGCCACATAATAACGATGCCAGAGCCTATATATTTCAATAGGCTCCATAACACCGTACGTGTATCAAATTTCATATTATAAATATCCCATAGGATCCACAGGATCCCCACTTATACGAACTTCAAAATGTACGTGTGGCCCAGTACTATTACCAGTGCTACCAGCATAGGCTATAACTTGACCTTTAGATACATCTTGTCCTTCAGAGACAGCAAGCTCAGAATTATGGCCATAAAGGGTAGACATGCCATTACCATGGTCGATAACTACGGCATAACCATAGCCGCCCATCCAACCAGACCAAACAACAGTACCACCATCAGCAGCATGAACAGGTGTACCTTCATCAACACCAATATCTATACCAGAATGGTAAATTGTTGTTCCCCAAATTGGATGTGTACGATAACCATATGGTGAAGTAATTTCACCACTTACAGGCCAACCCAGTTGACCAGAACCTTGCACCCAAGAGTAACTTGGTGCAGACTGTTGAGCTGCTGCTGCGGCCGCCGCTTCTGCAGCAGCACGAGCCGCTGCACGTTCCGCTTGACGTGCTTTTAATAGTGCAGTAATTTGAGCGGAAGAAGCATTGAGTTCTTCTACAGCTTGCATTGCAGTGGCACGATCATTTTGTGCTTTTTGAAGAACGACTTCCCGTTCTTTCTTCTTTTGTTCAATTTCAGCTTGTTTAGCTACTGCCGCCTTTTCAAGCTCCACTAATTTAGCTCGAGATTGCTCAAGAGCTTGCTTACGTGCAGCAATTTCAGCACGTTCTTTTTTGATTTCATCGATTAATTTAATGTCAGCATCAATAATGCGTTTTAAAATCTCTAGTCGATTTGCAAAATCACTAAAGTCTTTAGAACCAATAACAACATCTAAATAACTTAGACGACCATTGATATAAATATCACGTACACGCTTATAAAATACGGACTCACGTCCTTCTAAACGTTTTTGTGCTTCTGCTAGTAACTTTTCATTAACAGTAATATCATTTTCAACGGCTACACGTTGTTGTTGAATAGACTCTAACTGTTGTTGAGCTTGACGCAATTGCTCTTCAATTTGACGCAACTGTTCAGATACACTAACAATGACAGTTTCAGCATCAGCTTTAATAGAGTTTTGTTGATTAACTTGTTGTTGAATTGAATCTAATTGATTCGTTAAATCCTCATCTTCCGCAACAATGTATAGTGGTGTTCCCAGTACTACTATACCTGTTAAAATTGTTGCCACCAGACGAGATTTGATTGTGTTGTATTTCATAAACATTACACCTTCATGTATTGTTTTAAAGAAATTGTACTACCAATAGCACCGACTATAATACCGCCAACTAAAATATAGATAGCCACATCATAGAAGAATGGGAACATTGGTACTAATGGGAAGAATGCTAAAGACTCGGAAACTTCCATAGTAATAAAATGGTAGAATTCACCTACACAAAGAACGGCAATAATAGCTCCAACTAGACCTAATAACATGCCTTCTATCAAGAATGGCCAACGGATAAAGCCATTTGTTGCACCTACATATTTCATGATGGCAATTTCTTTACGACGAGCGAACACAGTCAAACGAATTGTATTAGAAATGATGAATAATGTAGCTGCTGCTAAGAATGCAATTAATACGATACCACCAATTCTGATAACTTGAGTTATACGGAAGAGTTCTTCCACAATATCTTGACCATAATGTGTACTTTCAACACCTTGGAATGTGGTAGCTAATTTAGCTGTAGCCTTAACATCACTAGGATTATCAAAAGTTAATACATAAGAATTTGGCAATGGATTTACATCACCTAGGGCATTTACTAATTGTTGTTGATCACCAAGGCGAGCTTTGAATTCCTTCATAGCTTGCTCTTTATTAACAAACTCCAAATGCTTAAGATTTGGTATAGCTTTAATTTGCTTACCTACTGCCATGATTTGGTCGGTTGTTAAACCATCTTTTAAGTAAATGCTCAATTGAACTTGGTTTTCTAAGCTAGATGCCATGTTATTCAAATTGATAACACCGCAAAGGAATACACCAAGCATAAATAAAGATAAAGCCACTGTAGAAATAGATGCTAACGTCATAAGACCGTTACGCTTCATAGATTTGAGGGCTTCTTTAAAAAAGTATTTCAATGTTCTAGGCTTCATTAATTTCTGCACCTCTCATATTATCACTTTGAACGCGACCATCTTTTAGACGAATAACACGTTTATTTAAATACGAAACAAGATCCATATTATGGGTAACCATAATAACAGTTGTGCCAAAATTATTGATATGCTTAAACAAATCTACAATACCTTTACTTGTATCAGGATCTAAGTTACCAGTCGGTTCATCAGCAATAAGTACAGATGGACGATTTACAATAGCGCGAGCAATAGCAACACGTTGTTGTTCACCACCAGACAGATCCTCTGGTAAATCATTTGCTTTATCACTTAAGCCAACAAGTTCTAGTACATGACTTACCTTTTCCTTAATTACCTTTGGTTTTTCTTCAATTACTTCAAGCGCAAAGGCAATATTTTCTGATACCGTTTTGTTTGGTAATAAACGGAAATCTTGGAATACAACACCAAGTTTTCTACGTAATTTTGGAATTTTACTACGCTTCATACGCGTAACATCAAAATCATCAACAATGACAGTACCAGAATCAGGTACTACTTCATGAGTTAACAATTTAAATAGAGTTGATTTCCCTGCACCGCTGTGACCACAAATGAGGACAAATTCGCCCTCATTTATAGTTAAACACACATCGTCTAATGCAACAGAACCATTATCATAGACTTTACTAACATTCTTAAATTCAATCATGGGATCCCCTTTGATTATTTACGAGTGATTACACGTTTTACTGCTTCTACAATGTCTTTTGCTGTCAAACCATATTTAGCCATCAATTCTTTTGGCGTACCACTCTCCCCAAATGTATCTTGGACACCAACGAATTCCATAGGAACAGGCTTATTAGCCACAACAACTTCAGACACAGCAGAACCAAGACCACCAATGATATTATGTTCTTCTGCTGTTACAATAGCACCTGTTTCAGTAGCTGCTTTTACAATTGCTTCTGCATCGATAGGCTTAATAGATGCCATATTGATAACGCGAGCAGACACATTAGAAGCAGCTAAAGTTTTAGCTGCTTCTACTGCAGGTCCAACCAAAGCACCACAAGCGATAACTGTTACATCAGAACCATCTACTAATGTAGTAGATTTACCAGGTACGAATGTATAACCTTCAGCTGTAACATCATCTACTCCAGCACGGCCTAAACGAACATATACAGGACCTTCATAAGATGCAGCCCATTCAACTACTGCTTCTGTTTCACGTTCATCTGCAGGTACTACTACAGTCATATTAGGTAAAGTACGCATACAAGAAATATCTTCCAAGCTTTGATGTGTAGCACCATCTTCACCTACAGTAATACCAGCATGAGTAGCACATACTTTTACATTCAATTTTGGATAACATACAGCATTCCGAATTTGTTCAAATGCACGACCTGTTGCAAACATAGCAAAGGAAGAAACAAATGGAATTTTGCCTGCTGCTGCAAGTCCGGCACCAACAGAAATCAAGTTTTGTTCTGCAATACCTACATTAAAGAATCGATCAGGGCAGACATTTTTAAATGTATCAGTTTTAGTAGATTTAGATAAATCTGCATCTAATACGATAATATTTGTATTTTCTTTACCAATGCGAGCTAACGCATTACCATATGCTTCACGTGTTGCTTTACCCATTATTGTACCCCCATAATTTCATTAACAAAGGTTTCACCTTGCTCTGCACTAGGCGCTTTACCATGCCAACCTGCTTGGCCTTCCATTTCAGCTACGCCTTTACCTTTTACAGTATGCATTACGATACAAGTTGGACCTTCTGTGAAAGCTTTAGCAGATTCAATAGCATTATGAAGTTCATCAAGATCATGACCATTGACTTCAATAACATTCCAATTGAAAGCTTTAAATTTCTCAGGAATTGGCAATGGAGAAAGTACTTTAGTAATATCACCATCGATTTGAAGGCCATTAAAATCAACAAAAGCAGTCAAATTATTGAGTTTATAATGACCAGCAAACATTGCTGCTTCCCATACTTGACCTTCTTCAAGCTCGCCATCACCTAAAATGGAGTAAACGCGATAATCAGCATTGTCAATTTTGCCTGCCAATGCCATACCACATGCGGCAGAAATGCCTTGGCCTAAGGAACCTGTAGACATATCTACGCCAGGAGTATGTTTCATATCAGGATGGCCTTGTAACATATGGTCAATTTTACGTAAATTCAAAAGTTCTTCTTTAGGGAAATAACCTTTTTCAGCCAATGTAGCATATAAAGCAGGAGCTGCATGACCTTTAGAAAGGACAAAACGATCTCTATTTGGAGCTTTTGGATTTGCTGGATCTACATTCATTTCTACATAGTACAACAAGGCCATCACATCAGCGATAGATAAAGAACCACCTGGGTGACCAGATTTCGCTGCCGTTACAGACTGAACAATACTCACGCGAATAGCTTTTGCCTTCTCTTGAACTAGTTGTTTAACATCTTGTGTTAATGTAGCCATAGAGACCTCACTTTCTGGATTAGATCCAATATATTAATAATTTTTAAGTAATGAAATAGCGATTTCTGCATTGCGTTGAGAGTTAACACGCAATGCTTCAATACGATCATAAGATGCTTGGTACTCTTCTCTTGAATTTAAGAGCTTATGACATCTCTGATATAAAGCCTCTTCTCTAAGATGGGTCATTGTACCGATTGGTTCTTGACCAATCATATGTAAGAAACTAGTGATTTTAGGATCGTAGGAAATGCCAATTACAGGTTTCTTCATTAAAGAACTAAATACTAATGCATGAAGACGTATGCCAATCATAAGGTCTACATTACCCGACAAGGATACTTGTTCCTCTGTAGAGAATGGTCCTTCAAGAACAATAGCTCCTTTTGGCATATAACTAGCAATAATTTTAGCTTCTTTTGTATCCTCTGGATGAGACATAGGAATAAAAATAATTTCTACCTCATCTTGCTCTTGTAATCGGCTCAACACATTGGCTAATGATTCACGATATTCTGTATCATCTTTCCAACTACGAACAGCAACACCAATTCGTTTTGGATTCTCTATAGATTTAGGTAGTTTAGATGTATAGCCTTCTAAAATACGTTTACCAATAGACAAATCTGCCGGTTGCATAGCCAAAACAGCATCAGCTGTAACCTCTACATCTTCAATTCCTAAGGAATCTAATTCAGATTTAGAAATAGAATCACGAACCGTTATAGTATCAACAAAACGCAAAACAAAGCTAACAGCTTTCCTTGTAGAAGGGCGATTTAAAGGTCCAATACCTTGTGAGTATAGCATCACCTTTTTACCCATCATTTTTGCTAAAGCCATAATACTTAAGTAGTAATATGTATTGCGAATACTAGTAGCATCTTGTAACAGGCTGCCTCCACCACTGATAACTAAATCAGAATTTGAAATAGCCTTTAGAATACCGAATGCAGAAAAGGTTCCCACCGCATGAATATTGTGCTTTTTGCTCGTCTCTGTAGGATTACCAGAAATAACCGTAATATGCGCATCTGCTTCCTCTTTACGAATGGCATCGATAATAGCACAAAGCATTGCTTCATCACCAGCATTACCAAAACCATAGTAGCCAGAGATAACAATATTACTCATGGTCAACCTCCCGAGCTTGGAACCATTGTGTTACATACATCATGAAACGAACAGCAATGATAAGAAGCAAACCTAAGAGCGCACCAATTAACAAACCATCATATCCACGCATAATAGACATGAATACAGGAGTTCTAATATGACAGAAAGTTTCAACCATAGACGCTATGCCAATAACACCAGCAATAGTTAATAAGAAATGGATCACTGTAGGCCATTTGCGTAGGAATGCAAATGTAGCTAACATTAATGCAGGGTGACCAATAATGAACTCTTTTTCTCTAGGTCTTGCATACATTGTATTTTCAAGAAAACGACGAAGCATGAGTTCAACTCCTGGTACAGGAACACCTGCTGTATGACCACTTCGGCCAACAAATACCCATGCTACGCCACCAAGAGCAGCCATTACAAAAAATACGTAGAACTTAACATCCATTGTTAAAAATTCAACTATAAATTTCTTTGCTTCTTCTTTAGAGTTAATCATACGACCTTTCCACAATGGGAAACGTTGTAAATAAGCGATAATCACCAATACAACTGGAAGTACAAATGTTAATTTAACACCTCTAAAGATAGCAAATTCCATAAAGAATTTCGTATTTCCTAGCAAAGATGCAATATACATACCGCCAATAGCTGCAAAGAGTGCAGCAATTACGAGATAAAGAACTGCTAATACGGTAGATTTAATAGCACTTAATGGACGAGCACCATCATAACGACGCCATTCTTCCATCAAACGGATCATAGCACCTACAGGAGCCATAATAGCACTAGATAAGGCCCAAATTTGAGTAATCAGTGTGCCACTTGTAATGATGAATAATACTACAGATACAAGAGATATTCCAAAGAATGCGACCAATTGTGTATGTTTACGCATTGGAAGTAACATTTGACCAACGTAAACAAACAGTGCAATAGCACCTATCATAGTAATAACAACTAACAATGGATTAGGTGTATATGGTGGATAAATATCAGCAGGACCAAATTCATAACCTTTTGTAGATAATTTTTCAGTAGTCATACCAATATAGTTAATGGTAGTTTGTAATACTGTTTCATTATTTACACCAGTTTCATACATAGGGAATAAATTGAAACGAATATTTCGTTCAATATCACTAATATAGAAACGTTGTGCTGCTTCTTCAGGAGTAATTTTCTTTAATTCGTCCTTAGCAATTGTATATACCCGACCAACGCTATAATTCTCTTTAGCAGCCATTTCTAAGAAACCTTGTTGTGGCTCATATTGAAGTTGGTTAACAGCTTCGATACCAACTAAAGGAATGTGATTTTTATGTAATAATTCTAAGGTTTCATCAGTTAAGTTAGGCGCACCAAGAGCTTCTTTGCCAGCAAAAATCATACCAGTAACATGTGGAATTCCTTCAAGGCGTTTAAATAGATATTGAAGATCTTCAGACGTTACATTTCTGTAATTTGTAGGTCGAACAATAACATTAAATCCACGATTAGCAACTTCTTGAGCTTGAAGCTTGGAAATACCAAGATTCATTTTTAGATAGCTATCTGCAGTAGCACCATATAACTCAAGAACCGGACCAATACTTGTATTGAGCTCTTTTACTTTATCTTTACCAATACGATGATATAAATCTTCCCGAATTTCTTTATAATAGCCTTCTTTACCAGAAATCAAAGCTACATAAGTTGCACCATGTTTCACGGATGTCCCATTAACACGGACAGAATCCATTTCTTCGGAAGATAATACCTTAACTTGACCTGCATCTTTCGCTTTTTCTAAGGTGCGATCATAAATAGCAAATGCTGTTACACCTGCATTGCGAAGCGCATCAAAGGCCTCTTGTTGACTACGTTTTTCAAATGCATTAGCCCGTAAAACAGCATCATAATCTACGATATTTTCTATATGGTTTTGAGATTTTTCTATCTGATGGCGTTCAAATACTAAGTATAAAGAGGATACAAGTCCTACAATAATACATAATATAAGAATCCAAGAGTACTTACTTTTCTGGGTGTTCCGATGATTCACGACAAATCCTTTCTAGTTGAGCACTGGTTTAACTTTAATGTGAATTTCACCATTATCGATAGTTAAGCTTTCTGCTTTTACAGGAATAGGGAAGTTATTGAAGTTATAGATTTCAGTAGCTTCTAGTACATTAGATGTTAAACCTGGGATAGTAGCACCATTAATGGTGAATTTCTTAGGTGCAAATAATAAAGTATTATCCTTTAATTCTAAATTGCCATCTAATTTAACAGCGCCTTTAAATACCATACCTACATTCATCTTGCCAGTTAAACTAATATTATCTTTACTAATATTTACTTGTACATCTTGAATCTCACTGCCTGCTTGAGTGCTTAAAAATGTTGCTAAATCTTCATTAGTAACTATACCGTCAATACTTGAGTTTCCTACTCTAACAACATCTATTTCTTGGCTAGCCAATAATGAAATTGGGTTCACTAGAATTTGTGTTGCATCATATTTGAAGTTTGCAAAATTTAATTTACCAAGTTTTACATCATCTAAAGAACCGTATACATGATCAGCTTCACCATAAAGTAATTTGAATCCTGGTTGAGACTCAACATTTACAGTTTGAGCAGATGGTTTTAGGGAATCATTTAATTGTTTTTCAATACGAGAACTAATATAAGAAGGTAATAAAAATTGTGTTGCTGCTGCCAAGGCAATAATCAGCACTAGTAGGAATAGTAAAAACTTTTTCATAAGAACTCCTAAACTGTTAAATTTGCTTCTTTTTTCAAGAAGCCTTCCATAAATTGATCTAAATTACCATCCATAACGGATTGTACATTTCCTGTTTCAACCCCTGTACGATGATCCTTAACGAGATTATATGGGTGGAATACGTAGGAGCGAATTTGACTGCCCCATTCAATGGCTTGGTATGTACCACCTATTTGCTCTTTAAGTTCTGCTTGTTTTTCTAATTCTAATTCAAATAATTTTGCTCGTAATAAACGTAATGCTTGTTCCCTATTTTGCATTTGGGAACGCTGTGTTTGACATTGAACTACAATACCAGTGGGTCTATGCGTCATACGTACAGCCGAATCTGTTTTATTAATATGCTGACCACCAGCACCACTAGCTCGATATGTATCTACTTGTACATCCTTCATGTCTATATTAATTTCTACTGTATCATCAATTTCTGGCATTACATCAACAGCAGCAAAGGATGTATGACGACGTGCTGCAGCATCAAATGGTGAGATACGAACAAGACGGTGTACGCCTTTTTCAGATTTCAAATAGCCAAAAGCATTTTCACCTTTAATTAAAAATGTAGCAGATTTAGTGCCCGCCTCATCACCGGGCTGTTCGTCCATCAATTCAATAGAAAATCCTGCTTTTTCAGCCCAACGTAAGTACATGCGAATGAGCATAGAACACCAATCTTGTGCTTCTGTACCACCTGCACCAGCATGGAATGTTAAGATCGCATTATTAGCATCATACTCACCACTAAGCAATAAAAGAACCTCTTGTTTTTCTACAGTTTCTTCTATTTGTTGAACATAATCCTTAATCTCTCCTTCTAGAGAACGATCATCTTCCTCTATAGCCATCTCTAGCATTACATTAGCATCTTCGATGTCACTAACAAGTTGTTTATAGCTTTCTACAGCATTCTTTAATTGTGTAGCCTCTTGAGAAATCTCACGAGCCTTATCAGGATCGTCCCAAAATGTAGGGTCGCTCATTTGTACATCTAGTGTAAAGATTCGATCCTCTTTCTGAGCGATGTTAAAGTGAATCCCTCATTCCATAAATACGTTCTTCAAGATTAGAAATAATCGGTTTTAAATCTTCTAACAATTTATGTTCACCACCTTTTACTTATTAGCTTATTACATCGATAAATTATCACCTTAATAAAATAGAAAAATGGCCGTTGCCCAGAAGGAAATCCCATTGAGCAACGTGCCATTCACAAATCTTAATCTATGTTTTGTGGCTCCAACACATCTTCATGATGGGGTTGTGCACCTTCTAAGTGGTCAACTGGTTCTTCAATTTCTTGAATCAATTGTGCACGAATTTTGTATAACGCCATGATTGTTTCATCTTGAATTGCAGCAATCATGTTTTGGAACATATCAAAGGCTTCAAATTTATATTCCACCAATGGATTTTTTTGGCCATATGCACGAAGGCCAATACCTTCACGCAACATATCCATATTATCCAAATGTTCCATCCATTTGTTATCAACAACGCGCAACATAATAGCCTTTTCAAGTTGGCCAAACATAGCATCACCAAGCATATCAACGCGATCTTGATATTCAGCATGAGCAATTTCAAGTAAACGTTCTAACAATTCTTGACGGCTATACTCTTCCATATCTTGAGAGGACATAATCTCTTCTGTTAAGAAATATTGACTTAAATGCTTATAAAGACCTTCATAATCCCATTCTTCTGGATATAATTTTTCATCTGCATAAGCATCTACAGATTCAGTAACAAGTTTATCAATCATTTCATTGATTGTGTCACGTAAGGATTCGTTACGTAAAATACGACGACGTTGTTCGTATAATACTTCACGTTGTTGATTCATAACATCATCATACTCAAGGACATATTTACGAATATTATAGTTATGATCTTCTACTTTCTTTTGAGCACGTTCAATAGATTTAGTAATCAAAGAATGCTCAATAGGCTCATCCTCTTCCATGCCTAGTTTATCCATGATACCTGTAATATTATCAGCACCAAAGATACGCATTAAATCATCTTCTAAGGATAAGAAGAATTGAGAGGAACCTGGGTCACCTTGACGACCAGCACGACCACGCAACTGATTATCGATACGGCGACTTTCATGACGTTCAGTACCCAAGATAGCCAAACCGCCTAATTCAGGGACACCTTCACCAAGTGTGATATCAGTACCACGACCAGCCATGTTTGTAGCGATTGTCACCATGCCCATTTGACCAGCATCTGCAACAATTTCCGCTTCTTTTTCATGATGTTTAGCATTCAATACTTTATGTGGTACCCCTGAACGTAATAACATATCTGAAAGTTCTTCAGATTGAGTAATAGATGTAGTACCAATCAAAATTGGTTGACCAGTTTGATGGCGTTCTACAGCATTACGTACTACAGCACGATATTTAGCTGCCTTTGTTTTAAAGATTTGATCAGGCAAATCTATACGAGCCAATGGTTTGTTTGGAGGAATAGGTAATACTTCCAAACCGTAAATATCGATAAACTCTTTTTCCTCTGTTTTGGCTGTACCAGTCATACCAGCAAGCTTTTTATACATTCGGAAATAGTTTTGGAATGTAACAGAAGCTAATGTTTGGCTTTCACGTTCAACCTTCAAGCCTTCTTTAGCTTCGATTGCTTGGTGTAAACCATCGGAATAACGACGACCAAACATCAAACGACCTGTGAATTCATCGACGATAACAACTTCACCATCTTTAACTACATAGTCAGTATCGCGATGCATCATAGCATATGCACGAAGAGATGCACCAAGTAGATGATTTAACTCAATATTTTCTGAATCATACAAGTTTTCAACACCAAGCATTTTTTCGACTTTAGCAATACCAGAATCTGTAGGTGCAATGGTTTTTTGTTTTTCATCAATTGTATAATCTTCATCTTTCACAAGATGAGGAACAATTTTAGCTAACTTATAGTAATTATCTGTGGAACGTTGACCAGGACCAGAAATAATTAATGGAGTTCTCGCTTCATCGATAAGGATGGAGTCAACTTCATCGACAATTGCATAATTCAATGGACGTTGTACCATTTGTGATACATCAGATACCATGTTATCGCGCAAATAGTCAAAACCAAACTCATTATTTGTACCATATGTAATGTCGCATGCATATGCTTCTTTACGTTGGTTAAAATCGAGATTAGCTACAATAAGACCTGTAGAAAGGCCTAAGAAGTTATATAAACGCCCCATTTGTTCGCTATCGCGAGTCGCCAAATAATCATTTACTGTAACAACATGCACCCCATTGCCTGTCAAAGCATTTAGATAAACTGGTAATGTAGCAACTAATGTTTTACCTTCACCAGTACGCATTTCTGCAATATTACCTCTATGAAGGCAAATACCACCAATCAACTGTACATCAAAATGACGCATGCCTAACACGCGTTTAGACGCTTCACGAACTACGGCAAATGCTTCTGGTAAAATGTCGTCTAACGTTTCCCCTTTTTGCAAACGACGTTTAAACTCATCGGTTTTTGCTACTAAGTTAGCATCACTTAATTTAACATAATTCGGTTCAATTTCATTAATATGATCAGCAATAGCACGCATTTTCTTGATTTCTTTTGCGTTATTATTGCCTAATAGCCTTTGTAAAAAGCTTAACAAACAAATCACTCCTCTATAGGACATCTTACATTATTTTATCTAATTTATTATAACGAAAATGCCTTGAATAGTCAAAGAATTCAAGGCATTTCACGATTATTTATAGGTTTTTGTAAAAAAGGTGGATGACTCAAAATGGTCATCCACCTTAGTATAATAATCGGCTGATTAAAAAAGTAGAAAGGAGTTAGGATTATTGTCAGCCGACATTATAGGTTATTGTAATTCTGGCTCGATCAAGCCATAGAATCCATCATGTCTACGATATACTACATTCATTGCTTCTGTTTCAGCATTGAAGAACATAAAGAAGTCATGACCAATAAGATTCATTTGTAAAATAGCTTCTTCTACATCCATAGGACGTACTGCAAAGCGTTTGCGTTTTACAACTTCGATAGTTTCTTCTTCTACAGGAGCCGCTAAAGCTTCTGGATGGAAAGCCTCTTGTTTTTTGAAGCGTTTAGCTAAACGAGTTTTATGTTTGTGAATTTGACGTACGATTTTGTCTATTACCAAATCAATAGCAGCATACATATCATCGTTTGTTTCTACACCACGAAGAACAATTTTATTAACGAAGCATGTAAGTTCAACAGTAGATTTATCTTTTACAACGGATAAAACCGCTTGTGCATCTAACTCATCATCGAAGTAACGAGTTAATTTGCTCAATCTCTTTTCGATGTATGCTCTTAGAGCATCTGTCACTTCAATGTTTTTACCTCTGATTGCTACTTTCATAAGTCAACACCCTTTCTAAAAATCATCCACGAGATACGAGTGTGTAGTATTTTTTACTTATCTCTCGTGTTATATTTAGTATTTCTACATTCACATATAAAACTCCTCTTTTTTTCAAAAAGAATTTTATATTTTTTGTAGAATTATAAATATTACTTTTAGTAGTAGCAAAAAAACTCTGATATCATGCGATATCAGAGTTTTGCTATATGTTGCTTTTATGTATTTTTTGGTATGTTATTACGCTTTTACAACGTTAGCAGCTTGAGGGCCACGGTTACCATCAACGATATCAAACTCTACATTTTGACCTTCTGCCAAAGATTTGAAACCTTCGTCTTGGATCGCAGAGTAATGTACGAATACATCGCTACCGTCTTCGCGTTCAATAAAACCATAACCTTTTTCTGCGCTGAACCATTTTACTTTACCTAACATGGTAACATCCTCCTAAAAATATATATATTGTCTTACTGTCTTGCACTACACTTGTATCATAACACAGCATGTATAAAATATCAAACAATAATATTAACACTTTTAATGAATATACAAAGATATCTCATTTATATCCCACCCAGCAAAAATCACATAAAACCCTTGATTCATCAATGTTATAAATATTTACGAACAGCATATTAATTTATTGCATAATTTTATAATCATAAAATTATATGAATTAAAAATTATTATCATAAGATATGTATGTATAAAATATTTATATATCACAAATATTTATGGCAATAATCGCGTTTTACAGATTAACCAATGTCTAGAATGGCTTATTTATCGGGACCAATTTAATATATTGAGATTAAGTTATCAAATATATTAATAGATATAAAGCGATTCATATATCACGAAATCTAATATGTACAAATTCAGTTAACTTTAAAAATAGTCAAAAAAGGAAGCAAACCTGTAAACAGAATTTACTTCCTTTTATGTTAGAAATTATTATTATAAAATTTTCGATAAGAACAATTTTGTTCTATCATTTGTTGGTGCATCAAATACTTTTTCAGGAGTATCATCTTCAAGAATTAATCCACCATCTACAAATAATACCCGGTCTGCAACCTCTTTTGCAAAGCCCATTTCATGAGTAACAATGACCATTGTCATACCTTCTTCGGCTAGAGACTTCATTACATCCAGAACTTCGCGAACCATTTCTGGATCCAACGCAGAGGTAGGCTCATCAAAGAGCATAACCTTTGGTTTCATTGCTAAAGCACGAGCTATAGCAACACGTTGCTTTTGACCACCAGATAATGAGTCAGGATAAGCATTTGCTTTATCTTTCAAACCTACTCGATCTAATAAAGATTGACCAATTTTTTTAGCCTCATCACTAGATGTTTTGCGGACCTTAGTTTGTGCTAAGGTTAAATTTTCCATTACAGTCATGTGTGGGAAAAGATTAAAGTTTTGGAATACCATGCCTACTTCCGCACGGACTTCATTAAGTTTAGATTTATCTGAAAGATCCATACCATCTACAATGACCTTACCAGATGTAGGCTCTTCTAAGTAATTCATAGTACGCAATACTGTACTTTTACCAGAACCTGATGGACCAATAATAACTACAACTTGACCTTTTTCGATATGTAAATCAATGCCCTTTAATACTTCATTTTTACCAAAGGATTTATGTACATTTTCTAACTTAATCATTTAATGCTATATTTCCTTTCAAGGTAACCAACCAATTGTGAAATTGTTACTGTCATAATAAGGTAGATAACAGCAACTGTCCCCCAAATTTCAAATGATGCATATGTTTTGGCAATGATTAGTTGACCACGGCGTGTCAATTCTTCGAAACCAATTACAGAAACCAATGAGGAGTCTTTCAACATAGCAATAAATTCATTACCCAATGGTGGAATAATTGCTTTGAAAGCTTGCGGCATGATGATATAACGCATAGTTTGGCCCCAAGTCAAACCAAGAGATCGACCCGCTTCCATTTGACCTTTATCAATAGACTGAATGCCAGCACGGAAGATTTCAGATACATAAGCACCAGAGTTAATACTACATGCAGTAACAGCAGCAATAAATGGATCAATACGTTGTCCAGTAATCATTGGCAATGCGAAGTAAATCAAGAAGATTTGTACCAATAGTGGTGTACCACGAATGATATCTACATAGCATTTTGCTAATAATCTAACTACAGTAAATTTAGATAAATTTGCTATGGCTACTAATAGACCGATAAAGAAACCACAGCCTACAGACATGGCTGTAATTTCAACGGTTACAAGTGCACCTTGTAATAAAAGCGGTAAATTATCCGCAATTAACCCCCAATTAAAACTCATGATCTCTCCTATTATTTAAATTCTAACACTACTGGCATATCAGCTGGTGCATCTACATTAAACCATTTTTTATATAATGTATTAAATTCACCATCGGCCTTCATATCGGCGATTGCTTTATTAATTTGTTCTTGCAAGTCTTTGTTGTCTTTATTGATTGCTAAGCCCAAATATTCTTTCGTATTTGGATATGCCATAAATTTAATATGTTGGTCTGGATGTTTAGTACTATAAAATTGAGCTACCGGCAAGTCAATTACAGTTGCATCAGCACCGCCATTTTGTAATTCTAACAAAGCTTCATTACTATGGTCAAACTCTTTTACAGTAGTACCTTCAATTTTATGAGCTAAATCAGCACCAGTTGTACCTAATTGAGCAGCAATCTTTTTACCTTTAAGATCATCAAGGGATGTAATATTGGCACCATCTTTATATACTACAGCAAGTGCATTTTCATAATATGGAGAAGAGAATAACACCTTTTCACTTCTAGCTTTTGTAATAGTCATACCAGATGCTGCTACATCAATATCATGTGTATTTAACGCTGGAATTAGAGCATCAAAGGCAACATTCTTAAGCTCTACATCTTTATTGATACGCTTACCGATGGCACGAATAAGATCAATATCAAAGCCTGTATAGTCTTGAGTTTTTTCATCTTTAAATTCAAATGGAACAAATGTGGCATTAGTACCAACGATTAATTTATTAGAAGTTGTTTGTGTAGAAGTTCCACAACCGCCAATTACAGTACCAGCCAATACTAACATACAACCACCAATGATTAATTTTTTTAACTTCCTATTTAACATCAAATCATCCTCGTTCACTAAACTAACTATTTTTATTACACTAGTATATCACTTAGTATAATTATGTCAACAATTTTGTATAGAAAATTCTTAGATATCAATAAATCACTATATTTGCATTTTATTTTTATGCACTCATTGTATAATTATGATATCAATGTATAATAACTTTCCCATAGGTAGTGGTTTTCTATAGATTTTTTAATATACAGATGTATAAAAAGAAAAAAGCACATGAGAAAAGCCTCATGTGCCCGTATACGGCTGACCTGGTCTTTGCCCCCACACTCGCCTGCTGGAAGGTTCGCTCATAAGTCCGAGACTCCCCACTACTACTCCTCTCGGTTTTACCGGCAGGACTTACACCTAAGCCGCACCATGCTCACAACCCCTTGGGTTGCTTATGTGGATCGTTTTGCCTGCGACTGGCATCGACTTTCAACCACAGACCCGTATAGACGTATTATAAAGAATAACATAATTCATGTCTAGATTTACGAAGACATATAATTTAATAAAATATACAAAACTTTTATCTTTATCGAACATATTAACGTTTATTTCTCATTGAAATGAGAACAAATTTTGCAACCCCTTTTTTCCGATGTATAGAAAATTGTAATAGAAAACCTAAAATATTCTTCATATTATTTTAATATTTATAAAATTAATATTTCAAGGTACTATATTTAGTGCATTCCTAAAATGTCAATTATTTTTAGTATGCTAAATATGAATACAACATGTATAACAGAACATACGTATCATACACAAAACATTATTTATGGTGTATAATTTGTATACTATTAAATAAGAACGGCCTAAAGTTGTACGATATGAACATAAGTACGAGGGGTTGTACCATATGTTCTACATGTTAGTTAAAGGGGTTTATTATGTTTATGTTATCATTAATGCAACCATCAGGGTTGTACGAACTGGAGAAGGACAGTTTAGAAGCCATTAGTGCTCAGCTCTTGCAAATGATACAAATGAAGAGCTATCATCTATACACTCATTCTATCCAAGTTTCAAACTATGCAGTTAGTATTGCTGCTAAGATGGGTTTACCATTAAATGAAATTGAGCAAATTCGCCACGCAGCTTTACTTCATGACGTAGGGCTTTTAATGGTACCTAATGCATTAATTCAAAAATCTCCATATCTTAACAAGCAAGAAATGTCCAAGTATAAACAACATGCTGCGAGTGGTGCCAATATGATTGAAAACTACCCATGTTGTCAACAAATCTTGCCTTATATTCGTTATCACCACGAAAAATGGGATGGCTCTGGTTATCCTAAACATTTACGTGGTGCTAATATCCCATTAGGAGCTAGAATTATCGCTGTAGCAGATTATTACGATACAACAGTGAATCCTTCTACTGAATTTTGGGCAAAAACTAAAGCTAAAGCTAAAGAAGAACTCTTTAGTGCATCTGGCTCCCTTTTCGATCCAGATGTAGTAAAAGCATTTATCGATGTTCTTGGTTAGTCTCATGATTAAGCGTTCACCATAAGGTGAACGCTCTTTTATATACTTAAAAACTACCACTAGCTAATGTTAATGCATCAATTTTACAAGGTTTATATGCTCTAATGACCTTTGCGACGGCTTCAATCGTAGCCCCTGTAGTATATATATCATCTACGATAAGTATTGTCTTATCCTTTAATTCAATATCTTTATAGTTAGCGCCAATGACAAAGGCCTCCTCAATATTTTGATGTCGTTCCTTATTCGTTAACGCCCACATATCATTAGAAGTATCAAATTTGTATAAACAGTCTAACCAAGCAAAATGTTTATTATCTATATTTTGTAAAGATTTAGCCCACTTGGTAAAAAATAAATCAACTTGGTTATATCCTCTCTTAGCTTTTTTCCTTTCGCTAGACGGAACAGGAATAATATAATCATAAATAACAGAGCACTTGCTATTAACAATATGAAACTCATCATATTTCATGTAAAGGTTGTACGATGCTAAAAAAGGAGCAGCCCCTTTGGACTGCTCCTTTTTTTCGTTGAATTTTACATCGTAAATTATAGACTTTAAACCACCACGGTATTCAGCCAATATACATACATCCTCTACATAATGTAGAAATTTGTTTGGCACATGACGAATATGCAGTAGATCAGTAAAACAAGATTTACACCAATCTCCTTGTGTTGCTACAGAGGCTCCACAGTGAGGACATACAGGTGGAAATAGGAAATCCCAAAGACTCATTACGAATCACATCTCCCTTGTAGTCGTTCTTTAAACAATGTATATCGTTCATCACCGTTTACAGTACGTACAGCACGTTCTAGAGCGCTCGTTGTACCAACGATAATAACCTTCCGTTTAGCTCGTGTAACAGCAGTGTACAACAAATTACGTTGCAACATACCACCATAACGTGGAACAAATGGAATGATAACCACACCATACTCGCTACCTTGGCTCTTATGAACTGTAATAGCATAAGCTGGCATAATCATATGTGCTTCGTCGATAGGTAGACGAACCTCTTTATGAATAAATCGGATACAAATATCTGTTCGTGTAATGGCATATATAATTCCAATCTCACCATTAAAGACTTCTAACTCATAATCATTGAGGATTTGGATAACTTTATCCCCTACACGGTATGTAATACCATTAACGCGTGCTTCCCCTTTTAAACTATCTGGAGGATTAACTGCTTGTTGTACATACTGAGAAATGAGTGTACTTCCAGCTTCACCACGTCTCATAGGAGAAATAATTTGAATATCTAACTCATCCTCAATATGCTCCTGTTCTCGCTTATATACATCTATGATAGCTTTCATCATCATATCGTAAGACTTAACAGGTATAAAGGAAAACTCTTCACTTAGACTATCAAGTTTTGGCATTTCACCACGGTTAATAGCATAAGCGCTTTCTACAATAGTGTTACCAGAACTTTGTCGATAAATCTGGTTAAGTCGCGTATAAGGCACACAGTCACTATCGAGCAAATCTTTTAATACAAAGCCTGCTCCAATAGGTGGCAATTGATCAACGTCACCTACGATAATAACATGAGCTTCCTTTGGAATAGCTGCCATTAACGAATAGAATAAACGTACATTGAGCATAGATGCTTCATCAATGATAATAACATCTATATCTAAAGGATCATCTTCATTCTTAGTAAAGTCATAAGAGTCACTGCCCTGAACAGGCACTAATAAGCGATGTATCGTTGTTGCTTCAAACTCGGTAGCCTCTGTAAGTCGTTTTGCAGCACGCCCCGTAGGTGCACATAGAATAATACGCCCCAAGCCACCAAGTTGAAATCCTTTTACTAAAGCCTTAATAATCGTCGTTTTGCCCGTACCAGGGCCACCAGTTATTAGGGAAAGCTTTTCAAAGAAAGATAGCTGTATAGCCTCTTTTTGGGCGTCCCCAAATGTAATGTGATTATCTGCTTCAAATTTATCTATAAAACTTGGAATATCTAGAGAAATTGGATCTGCCTCTAATAAAAAATCCTTTGTATAATGAACGCTTTCTACTTCAGACACGTACATTTCTGGAGGGTAAATATATAAGATATCTTCATAATAAGTACTATATAAAGCACCTTGCTCCAAAAGATCTTCAATAAAGTTAGCAATATCATCTACATCAGTTTGTAACAGATCATCTAAACGGCCAATAAGTTGATCTACAGGCAAACAAGTATGACCTTGATTATCTAAACTGCGTAAAATCCATTCTAAACCAGCCGCTAAACGGCGAGAGTCACTGCCAGTAATACCTAAATGTTCCGCCAGTGTATCAGCCGTACCAAAGAGCATATCTGGTGCTACACGTAACAAAGTATAAGGATTATCTTCAATAACAGCCACAGACTGAACACCGTAATAAGTGTATACAGTTCGACTCCATTTAGACGAAATATGGTGACTTTCAAAAAAGTGATTTAAATCGGATAAAATACCTTCACCAAGTAACGTATTAAATAGTTCATCCTTAATACTTTTTCGAAGACCAGGAACATCCTTAATTTCTTCAGGTCGTTCCTCTCGTAAAATTTCTAATATACGAATACCAAAATAATCAAGTACCTTTTCTACGGACTTTTCACCAAAACCTTTAATCCCTAAGTTCATTAAGTAGGTCTTTGCAGCACCCATATTGTCAGGCTTTAACTTCTCTACACTAGTAGCATCAAATTGACGACCGTATTTTTCATGTTCTACATATCGGCCGCGAACTTCGATATCTTCCCCCTCTTTAGGAGACTCAAATTTACCAGTACAAGTAATGTATTCCTCATTATAATCCTTAAGGACAAACACGCAATACGTACGTTGTGTATTCTCATATATAGTTCGGTATACAAATCCTCGTATAGCGTCCATTATTTCTCCGTATTAGGCAAGGCTTCAATAATTTCTTGTACCGCATCGGTAATGCTTCCTTCATTACCTATTTTAATATGTGCCACTTCTTCATATAAAGGGTATCGTTCTTCATATACATTAAAGATATACTCAATGCTTTCTTTAACAAGTGGGCGAATTTCAAGATCCAAATCATCTAGGATATGATTTACATCGCGATTAACAAATACAACAAGACCATTATTACGCATTAACTTTACTGTTTTGTCATAGGTAACCGTACCACCACCGGTAGCAATAACAGATGGCTTATTATGAATTAATTCTTTAATTGTACTGTATTCATACTCGCTGAAAGCATCTTTACCATCATAAATATAAATATTTTGTACAGATTTCCCTACTTTATCTTGAATTGTTTGATCTAAGTCGTAAAAGTCTCGGCCCAATTCCTTGGCTAACATTTTACCAACTGTAGTCTTACCAGCTCCTGGCATACCGATGAGAAAAATATGCTTATGCATATGCTCTTTTAAAAACTCATTGCTCATAGAAACAACAGTCTTTATATAATTTTCAACATAAGGTGATAACGTTTTATCTTTGCAATTTGCAGTATGCAATGCAACAATACTTTCATCACGCGCTTCATCGACGAGTGGTAAATGATGTTCATCTTTATATTTACCAATTTCTTTGATTAAAGATAGTCTTTTTTCAAATTCAGCGACTAATACAGCATCAATGCTATCTATTTGTTTACGAGCTTCTTTAATATCCATGAGAACCCCCTTATTATGCATTAGCCAAAATAGCTAAAGCCTGTTCTTCATCCACCTTCATTTGATCAATAAGATCTTGTAAGTTATTAAATTTAACTTCGCCTCTAATATAGGAAATAAATTGTACAAGAACTGTTTTTCCATATATATCTTGGTCAAAGTTAAACAGATGTACTTCGCATCTATGGTACTGATTTTTAAATGTAGGATTATCCCCAATATTACCTACCCCATCATACCAAATGCCATCGATACACACGCGATTAGCATACACTCCATCTGGAGGTGTAGCCATTTCATTAGGAAGTAATAAATTTAATGTAGGAAACCCTAATGTACGACCTCTTTGATCACCTTTAATAACAGTCCCTTTAAATTGAAATGGTCTTCCTAGCCAACCAGTAGCATCTTCTAAACGCCCTTCTCGAATCGCTTTTCTGATTTCAGTACTTGAAATAGGTGTACTAAGACCATCACAAGGCAATAAAGGCTGTACTAGGACTTGTATATGCTTATCGGCCAATGCTTGTTTCATATATGTAGGATTACCTAATCCTTTTGCACCGAATGTAAAATTCTCACCTATTACGATGGCTTGAACATTCATATCCGTACAAAGAGCATCTAAAAATTCATCAGCACTCATTTGAAGTAGTTCTTCATTCATAGGTAATCGCAAAATATAATCTACATTCAAATCATCAAGAACGGTATCCATAACCTCTTCTTGAATAACCCTCTTCGGAACACGTTCTGGATGTAGAATTGTCAACGGATGATGTTCAAAGGTAATGATAATGCTAACACCATTAACTGATGCAGCTTCTTCAACAGCCTTCCGTATAACTCGTTGATGACCTCGATGAATGCCATCAAAGGTACCTAGGGCATATACTTTTGTATCTTTGATTTGACGTAGTTCATCAAACGAATGTAATTGCTTCATACTTATCCTTCAATAAAAATATTTTTTTCCACCTTTAATGTGTGGTTTGTTCGTTTCATAATACCAATGAATCCATGAGGACCATAGGCTCTATAATAATGATCTGGTTTGGTATAGGAAAATTCACTATCAATAGATAATTGTTTACCTTGAACCATCATCTTTAATTGTACACTATTTACCGTTACTTTTGAAAGATGTGAAACTGCTGTATCCGTTGGTAACAATAGGCTTTCACCATGAATCATCAGTTCCTCAGCCATTTTTGCAGAACCAATATCAAAGGGCCCTACTTGAGTACGCACCAAAGATGTCATCGTTCCTGGTATACCTAATGAAACACATATATCACGTAATAATGAACGAATATAAGTGCCTCCAGAGCATGTTACACGAACTGTAAAATATGGAAATCCATACGCTAGAAGCTCAATATTTTTTATATGAATTTTCCGTAATGGCAATTCTACAGGAAGACCTTTACGGGCATATTCATAAGCACGAATACCATTTACTTTAATAGCGGAATATTTTGATGGTCTCTGATTTTGAACTCCGAAGAACGTATTTAATGTATTGACTAATTCTTCAAAAGTCGGCTTTACTATAGCATCAGAAAGTTCTGAACTTTGAGACGATTCATTTAATAGAACGCCATCTCGCAATACCATGTCATTATCAGGCAATACGGGTTGACCTGAACTATCTTCAGTATCTGTAAAAGTCCCAAATTTACATTCTGCCACATAGGTTTTATCAAAACCATCAGTGTATTCAATAAGTCGCGTAGCCTTACCAAGAAATACTGGCAATACACCATAAGCCATAGGATCTAAAGTACCACTATGTCCTATGCGCTTCTCGTTTAAAATGCGGCGACAAATGGCAACAGCATCATGGCTTGTTATTCCAGGAGGTTTTAAAAATGGTAAAACGCCATCCATTATTTAATCACCTCAATAAGAGCTTGTTTTGCTTCCTGTAATGGTAAATTAATGGTACAACCGGAAGCTCGAATATGTCCGCCACCGCCAAAATTGCTAGCTATAGCATTCACGTCAGTTCCTTTAGAACGCAAGCTTACCCGCGTTCTATCATCAGCTTCAGCTTTTAATAAAATAGCTATATCAACAGTATCAACGTTTCTAATAATATCTACAAAACCATCCGTATCATCCCCAAGAATTGTCATGGCTTCACGATTCAACTCGATTGTAGCCACGGTGTTATTCTTGTAAAACTCGATAGTTTGCATAACTTGTTTTGTTAATTCAAGACGACTGGCAGACACAGCTTCAATCGTTTCAGAAATAACATTAGGTCTAGCACCAGCTGCTACACATTTTGCAGCCATTTCTAAAGTATTGGCTGTGGTATTACTGAACTTAAAGAAGCCACAGTCTGTAGCAATAGCCATATATAATGCAGTGCCCATAGACTCAGTGATAGGCCAATTCCATTTTGTACATAAATAGGTAATAATTTCACCAGTAGCAGCAAAATTAGGCTTTAAATATAGATGATCCGCAAACTCCGTATTAGAAATATGGTGGTCTATATTAAAAATAGGTGCACTCCATAGTGCACCTACTTTGCCAATTCGCTCATACGTGCTAGCATCCAATACCATTAGCATATCAATATCAACAGGATTTGTTTCAAAATACGCTACATCATGGATGTGGTCCGTATATCGTAAGAATGAGTACTTTTCAGGAACTACATCATCCACTACCATATATACAGTTTTACCTTGCCCTACAAGGGATTCGTAAAAGGCCACCATGGACCCGATAGCATCACCATCGGGTCTAACATGGACGGTTAGCATAATAGAATTAGCTTCACACAAAGCCACATGTAATTGATTAATAGTAATCTTACTCATGTTCTCTATCCTTTGTGTTAATTTTTTTCTTCGTCCTTTTTAATTTCATTCAAAAGGGATTCAATATGCATGCTATAGTCTAAAGACGTATCCTTATCAAATGTGATAGAAGGAATATGGCGCAACTTAAGTACTTTGCCAAGCTCAGTACGAATATGGCCTGCTGCATGCTTTAAAGCGATAAGAGTATCTTCTTTTTCCTTATCGGAACCAAACAAGGAAACGTAAATTGTAGCCTCTCGTAAATCACCGGTTACATGAACATCGGTAATAGTAGTAAAGCCGATGCGAGGATCTTTCAATCCACGCATCAACATTTGACTTACCTCTTGTTTGATGAATTCTTGTAATTTTCTGACACGAACGTCACTCATATAAACCTCCTATATTTGAGGTGCAACTTCTTCCATCAAGTACGCTTCAATTACGTCGCCTTCCTTGATGTCGCGGTAACCTTCTAAGGAGATACCACATTCGAAGGATGTTTTAACTTCTTTTACTTCGTCTTTAAATCGACGTAAAGAGTCAACTTTACCTTCAAATACAACAATACCATCACGGATCAAACGTACTTCAGAATCGTTAGTAATACGACCTTCTGTTACATAAGAACCGGCAACAATTGCTTTAGGTGTAGAAATAACTTGACGTACCTCTGCACGACCAACGACAACCTCTTTGAATTGAGGAGCCAACATACCACGCATCGCAGACTCAACGTCATTAATAGCATCGTAGATTACGCGATATGTACGAAGGTCAACTTTTTCATTCTCAGCAGCACGACGTACATTAGCATCAGGACGTACATTGAAGCCCATAACGATGGCATTAGATGCAGAAGCCAACATGATATCGGATTCATTAATAGCACCTACTGCAGCATGAACGATAACGATACGTACTTCAGGGTTTTTAATGCCTTCCAAGGATTGACGTAATGCTTCTACAGAGCCTTGAACGTCTGCTTTAATGATGATATTAAGATCTTTTAACTCACCTTGTTGAATTTGGTTGAAGATATCATCCAATGTAACTTTGTGAGTAGCTTGCAATTCTTGAACGCGTTGTTTAGCAATACGTTTTTCTGCGATTGCACGTGCTTCGTTATCATCCATACCATTGATGATTTCACCAGCTTGTGGAACTTCTGAGAAGCCCAAGATTTCAACTGGCATAGAAGGACGAGCTACTTTTACCCTTTCACCGCGTTCATTTGTCATGGCACGTACTTTACCATAAGCAGTACCAGCAAGTACAGTGTCACCTACACGAAGGGAACCTTTTTGTACTAATACGGTACATACAGCACCACGACCTTTATCAAGTTGAGCCTCGATAACTACGCCGTAAGCTTTACGGTTAGGGTTCGCTTTTAATTCCATAACTTCTGCTACGAGCAAGATATTTTCGAGCAAGTCGTCGATACCTTGTTTTTGTTTAGCAGAAACTGGAACCATGATTACATCGCCGCCCCATTCTTCTGGTAAAAGGCCATGTTCAGACAATTGTTGTTTAACATGGTCTGGGTTAGCACCTGGTTTATCCATTTTGTTGATAGCAACAATAATAGGTACATCTGCAGATTTAGCATGGTTTATGGCTTCAATAGTTTGAGGCATTACACCATCATCAGCAGCTACAACAAGAACTGCGATATCTGTAGATTTAGCACCGCGAAGACGCATAGCTGTAAACGCTTCATGGCCAGGAGTATCAAGGAATGTAATTTTATTGTCGTTATAACGAACTTGGTAAGCACCGATATGTTGAGTAATACCACCTGCTTCGCCAGCTGTTACATTAGTTTGACGAATTACGTCCAACAAGGATGTTTTACCATGGTCAACGTGACCCATGATAGTAACAACTGGAGGACGAGGTTTTAATGTTTCTGGTGCATCTTCGATTTCGATGATATCAGTAGGATCTTCTTCAGGTTCTACTTCTGTTACAGTTACACCAAATTCTTCAGCTACGATTGTAGCAGTATCAACGTCAACCTCTTGGTTAATGCTAGCCATAACACCTAAAAGCATCAACTTTTTGATGATTTCAGATACTTCGCGGCCCATTTTTTCGGCTAATTCTTTAACTGTTAAAGGACCGGATAATTCGATTTCCGTAGCAATCGCTGCTTCAGCCTTACGTTCAGCCTCAGCTTTTTGTTGTAAGTACTGTTCATTACGATGTTTTACGCGATTCTTTTTCTTTTGCATAGATGTAGATAACAAGGATTGAGGACGGTTGTTACCACCTTTTTTATTTTTCTTGTTACGACGATCATTGTTATTAGAATTGCGATTATCATTGTTTCGATTGTCGTTATTGCGATTATCATTATTACGCGCATCATTAGGACGACCATTGTTATTGCGATTGTCACTATTACGATTATTATTGTTAGGGCGGTTGTTAGCGCGGTCACCAGATTGTTGGTTACCTTCGGATTTACGTGTAGGTTCAGAGATTTGTACATGACGTACATTGCCCTTTTTATGGTCATTTTGTTTAGATTGATCGTCTTGTTTTTGACCACCTTGTTTACGATTATCCTTTTTCTGTTCGTTAGAACGATTTGGATGTTGTTGTTTATGTGGTGCAGCTTCTTGTTTATGAGCTGCAGTTGGAGCAGATTTTTGTTCTACTTTTTGTTCTGTTTTTTGTGCTACTTTAGGTGCTTCAGATTTCTTACTCAATTGTTTTTTTACAATTTCATAACCGGAATCATCTACAGAATTAACTGCTTTCGTAACATTTACATTATGTTGTTGCAAAATAGAAATGACCTGCTTACTTTCTACGCCGAACTCTTTGGCGATTTCATGGACGCGCTTTTTGGACATCTACATACCCCCTTATTATCGATCAATCTCTTTTACTATTGCCTTTGCAAATCCATCATCTAGTACGGCGACTACTACCCTAACTTCTTTACCAATGGCCGTTCCTAACGCCTCTTTATTGGCAATACTATGAAGTGGAATCTGATGTGTCTCTGCTAATTGAGTATATTTCTTTTCATTGTTGGTTGCACAGTCACCAGCGAGAAGTACCAATTTTGGTTCCTTTCTCTTTATAGCCTTTTCTACGATAAAATCACCAGAAATAACTTTGCCTGCTCGTTGTGCTAAACCTAAGAGATTCAAAATTTTATCTTCATTCATGTATATCAGTGATTACTCATGCTCTTGTAAATCACGTTGTAACGCTTCGTATATCTCTTTCGATACACTATGCTTTAATGACCGTTCTAATCGTTTTGCCTTATAGGCTTGTTCAAAGCACGACATGGATTCACATAGATAGGCTCCACGTCCTGGTGCTTTACCAGTGCGATCAATACTAATATTACCGTCTGGGCTCAAGGCTACACGAATCAATTCACGTTTTACCTTTGGCTCACCACATCCTACACAGGTGCGCATAGGTTGGGATTTCGGTTTCATGACTATTCTCCATCCTCAGCATTGCCAAAACCTGCAAAAGGTTCTTCAGCTGCTTGAGTTTCACTCTTAATATCGATTTTCCAGTTAGTTAATTTGGCTGCTAATCGAGCATTTTGACCAGCTTTACCAATTGCTAAGGATAATTGATAATCAGGAACTACAACGTAAGAGGATTTTTCTTCTTCACTTACATCAACAGATACAACCTTTGCTGGACTCAAAGAGTTTGCGATATAAATTGCTGGATCTTCATCCCATTTAACGATATCAATCTTTTCATCATGTAACTCATCAACGATATGTTGTACACGTTGACCTTTAGGACCTACGCAAGCACCTACTGGGTCAACATTTTCATCGCGGCTATAAACAGCAATCTTAGAACGCATACCTGGCTCACGAGCTACAGATTTAAGCTCTACCACACCTTCATAAATTTCTGGTACCTCTAATTCAAAGAGGCGTTTTAATAAACCAGGATGTGTGCGGGAAATCATGATTTGAGGCCCTTTCGTAGTTTTCTTAACCTCTACGATATAGCATTTAATACGATCTCCTTCGCGATATGTTTCTGTAGCAATTTGCTCAGTAGGAGGCAAGATTGCTTCTGTTTTACCTAAATTGATAAATACATTTTTACCTTCAACACGTGTAATAACGCCAGTAATGATATCGCCTTCACGGCTATAGTATTCTTCATATACTACGCTGCGTTCAGCCTCTTTCAAACGTTGAATAAGCATTTGTTTTGCAGTATGGGCAGCACTACGGCCAAAGTTAGCTGGAGTAACATCGACTTCTACTACGTCGCCAACTTCAAAACGTTTGTCAATTTTGCGCGCTTCTAACAAGCTAATTTCTGTTTCTGGCAATTCCACAGTTTCCACTACTTGTTTTTTAGCCATTACTTTATAAACGCCTGTTTCACGGTCAATCACAACGTACGCATCTGGATTAGATGTAGGTTCTTTGCGATATGCTTGCAACAATGCAGCCTCTAAGGATTCAAAAATAACCTCAGGAGCAAAACCTTTTTGCTTTGTAAGCACCATTACCGCTTGAATTAATTCTTGACTCACTCGTATGCCTCCATATATTAAAAATCAAGATGTAATCGAATTTGTGCGATGGCAGACCGTTCGAATGTCATGCTTTCACCATTGATAGTAAAATCGATAGTTGTGTCTGTAAAACCTTCTAATACACCAGTAAATTGCTTACTGCCATTAATCGGTTTAAATAGCTGGATATCAACATCACGACCATTATAGCGAACCAAATCCTTATCCTTCTTAAGAACTCGATCTAGGCCTGGAGAAGATACTTCCAATAAATAGTTTTCCGTAATTGGATCTTTTTCGTCGAGCACAGCACTTAGTTTTTCGCTAACCAACTGGCAGTCATCCAAATCTACACCACCTGGTTTGTCGAGATAGACACGTAAATACCAATCGCGTTCACGAACGTAATCTACATCGACTAGTTCCATTTCGGTGCCGGCTATAATACCTTCAACTACAGAGGATACAAATTCCTCTACTGCTTCTCTCTTCATAGCCATCGCCTCCTTTATTACTACATCTTGTATATATCTCTTGATTACAAACACCTTAAAATTAGGCTAATCATAAATGAAAGAGTGGACATAAGCCCACTCTTTTAAAAGATTTATATAAAAGTCATATATAGTATATCACATTTACTGTGTATATACAAATTCTACGCTTTATTATGGGCTTTAATCAAACATTCCCACTTAGATTATTTCATATAATATAAAATAACTCAAAAAATAGCATAGTCACACTTTACAATTATTAGTCAACCCGCTCATTTAACCCTTTTAATATAGGACCTAGATGCTCACGAAGAACAGCGGTTAAATCAACTAAATTTTTAGCATCTAAATGATGGTCTATTTCAGGATAGTTTTTATAACGAAGCTCTGCAAAGTACTCATCACGTAATTCGTTATAATATAGCAATAATCCAGTACATTCATCCATCTTACGATATTCACCGATAATAAAAGAACCATTAATCATCCGAATTCCGTGAGCTGGATCAACATCACATATAAAACCTTCCAATTCTTTAGGCATGACCTCGGAAAAATCCCATTCAGGTATGCCTCGGCGACGGTATGTAAAGGTAAAGTTATTTGCTGGCTCGATTAACATATTAGTTAAACCTTTGACACAGCGATCTTGTAACCCCTTCCAGAACGATTCTAAATCAGCACGCACAAAGGAAATATCCACAAAGGAAAAGAGTGGCATTTCAATATGAACCGTATAGTCCTCTACCTCTTTATCATATAAGGCAGACCATCGCCACCCTAGATCATTTTGATAATGGAAAATAGGTACCTTTAATACCTCTTTACCTGCTGCAAGGCGTTCAAGTAGCGCAGTGTAATCAGATTCATTGGATGCTACTAAAGTAAATCCGCCAATCTGCTGAGGCAACCATGAATAATCTAATGCTTTACAAGCTTCAATAATCGTTTCCATATAATGCCTCATATTTCTGTTGATACTGTAAAACAGCTTTTACATAGCTACGTGTTTCTGGAAATGGTATAGTATCAACCATGCCATTCCATTTGTTCTCATTAATCCAGGATTCAACATGGCCGCGTCCCGCATTATACGCAGCTAACGCCTGCACCTCATCGCCATTAAATTCTTTTAACAAATGGCCTAGATACCATGTTCCTAACTCAATATTTGTTTCAGGCTCTTTTAGCTGACGATCTGTATAATTTCCATGACCAACTTGTTGAGCAACCCAACGCGCTGTATCTGGCATGAGTTGCATCAATCCAAGAGCACCTGTTTCAGACTCAGCAGTATTCTTATATTTACTTTCAGCTAAGATAACACTAGCTACCAAGGACGGTGGAACCTGTTCCTTCTCAGCTGCAGCCATCACTACATCTCTATAGTTAAAGGGGTATGCCACTTGACGCGCTAAAGGATCATCTAAATGAGCAAAATAAAACCACCCAAGTACGACGCACGATAACGCCGTTGCCGTTGCACGTTTCATAAATCCCCCTTTCCTTACATAATTCTTATAAATTTTACTATTTGCTACAGTATAGTGATACACCAAATAATAGATTTCTATTATACAAAATTTTATGGGGTTATTATACCATTTAATCTTAAATTTTATATACAAAAATTAGTACATAACAGACTATTATTTTGATTCTCGTAAAATTGGCTCAATATGTTCTTCCCAAATACTATTCAAGCGTGCTAATAAATCACAAGGTGTACCATTATTATCAATTATTAGATCTGCAAAAGATCGTTTATCGTCAAGACGCATTTGACTATTGATGCGAGCCAAAGCATCCTCTCTGGTATATCCATTGCGACTCATTAAGCGATCTATCTGAGTAGGCTCGTTTACATAAACAAGCCATACCTCATCCATCATGGTAAACCATTCCCCCTCTATGAGTAATGGAATATCATAGATTAAAATCGGTGTATTAACCGATTCATATTGAGACGTTAGTTCCAAAATACGATTACGAATATGCGTTTTTAAACAGCCATTTAACAATTGTCGTTTTTCTTCATTGTGAAAGACAATAGCGCCCAATGCTTCACGATTTAATGTACCATCATCATGCAGTACATTAGAACCAAAGGCATCTACAATTGCTTCTAAACCTTCAGTACCAGGCTCTACTACTTCACGAGCGACGATATCTGCATCGATATAAGGTATTCCTTTGTCCTTAAAATAGGTAAGGACTGTACTCTTGCCCGATGCAATACCACCAGTTAATCCTATTTTAAACATATATACCTTCTATTTTTAATAAACTAATATTAAGAAGCCATTATTTAACTAACGCCCAATTTTCCGCATGATGTACATCTACAATAAGAGGTACTTGTAACTCCACAACAGATTGCATAGTCGTACGTAATAATTCTTCTACTGCTTCTAATTCAGAGTTCACCACTTCTAATACAAGTTCGTCATGTACCTGTAATAAAAGACGAGATGTAAAGTTTCCTTCTTCTAGCTTTTTCTCGACTTGGTTCATAGCCAACTTAATAATATCTGCCGCAGTACCTTGAATTGGTGTGTTCATTGCCGTACGTTCTGCAAAAGAGCGACGGTTAAAGTTACGGCTGTTAATATCAGGCAATTCACGTTGACGGCCGAACATAGTGCGAACCTTACCAGTTTCATGAGCCTCTTGCACCATGCGATCCATATACTCTTTAACCTTCGGATAACGGCTAAAGTATAAATCAATATAGTTTTTAGCTTCACCCCGTGTAATACCGAGGTCACGAGATAAGCCAAAATCAGAAATACCGTAAATGATACCAAAGTTAATCGCCTTCGCATGGGAACGTTCTTCACTCGTAACGTCCTCTTGAGATTTTCCTAGTACCTCCGCCGCAGTAAAACGGTGAATATCCTTACCGTCAACAAAGGCTTTGATTAAAGCTTCATCACCTGAAAGATGTGCTAAAATACGTAACTCAATTTGAGAATAATCGGCACTAACTAATGTATCGTACCCTGCACCTGGATAGAATAAGGCACGAATTTCTCTACCCTTTTCAGTACGGACAGGAATATTTTGTAAGTTAGGGTCAGAAGAGCTAAGACGTCCTGTAGCCGTAACCATTTGATTAAAGGTCGTATGAATACGCTTAGTCTTATCATTAATAAGAACCGCCAAGCCTTCACAATAGGTAGATACTAATTTTGCTACTGAACGGTATGCCAATATTTTCTCTACAATCGGACTTTCATGACGAAGCATATCAAGTACTTCTGCATCTGTAGAATAGCCAGTCTTAGTTTTCTTAATGATTGGTAAGTTCATCTTTTCAAACAAGATAACACCCAATTGTTTAGGCGAGTTAATATTGAAAGTTTCCCCTGCGATATCGTAAATCTCTTGCTGTACTTGTGCTAGTTCCTCTTTAAAACGAGCCGTAGTTTCAGCTAATTTTTCTGTATCAATATAAATGCCATTTTTCTCCATTACTACTAAAGTATGAATCAATGGCAACTCAATTGTTTCATATAGAGACCAAAGCTCTTCACGGCGTGCAGATTCACAAGCTACTTCGTTCATAGCGAGTAAAGCTTTTACCATAGATACGCATTCTACATCTACACTACCACTAGCAATGCTTGGCACGGAGAAACGTTCCGTTAAATATAGATAACCATAGTTAGTACGCGTAGGATCTAACAAGTACGCAAGAAGAGACATATCATGGACACGAGCAGTTTTATCATCGTTAAATAAAGAAATCTCGGCTGGTGCATCTTCACCAAAGGCTTCAATAATCTCTTTAGTTTGAGTAGTAACGATAGCATTTGCCCCTTGTAAAACCGCTAATACAGCTTTAGTATCATCTGTTTTTACAATAGTATCACCATTAGATAAATACACATTCGTTACTGTTCTAAATGGGGTTTTACCATCTAGCACAACATGTATTGCCACCGTTTTATCTGTATAGAAATCAGAGGTTAAAGCCTTAGCATCTGCTAAATCATCTAGAGAAATTTCCTCTTGTGGAGCAAATAAAGAACCAGGATCACCAAAATCAGCTTCCTCTCCGCCCATTACTTGTACGATACGAGGCGTTAATTTAGTAAATCCCAAGGTTTCGAATAAAGGCTGTACCTCAGAGGTATGGAAATTTTGTACAAAATCTTCAACCTTGTAAGATAAGTCCATATCTGTCTTAATGGTTGCTAATTCACGAGATAAAAACGCTAAGTCTTTATTTTCTACGAGTCGCTCTTTTAATTTCTTACCAGAAATATCTTCAATATGATCATATACAGACTCAAGATCACCGTATTCTGTAATCAATTTAAGGGCCGTTTTTTCACCTACACCTGGTACACCTGGAATATTATCAGAGGAATCACCCATAAGAGCTTTCATTTCGATAACCTTATCAGGACCATAGCCATAGAGTTCTTCCATGTTATCAAGAGTAACCTCTAACATATCAGAAATACCTTTTTTAGTTAAGAACACGTGACTATGCTCTGTAACGAGCTGGAGATTATCGCGGTCACCAGTAATAATTTGAACAGCCATCTCTGGTTTACCAAATTTCTTACTTAAAGATCCTAGGATATCGTCCCCTTCAAAGCCTTCTTCTTCAATAACACAAATACCTAAGGCTTTTAATACATCTTGAATAAGACTAAATTGAGGGCGTAAATCCTCTGGTGCATCTGGACGATTACCTTTATATTCGCTGTACATTTCAGTACGGAACGTCTGACGCCCTTTATCAAAAGCTACGGCAATATAATCAGGATTGATTTCTTCATACAATTTGATGAGCATTGTTAAAAAACCATACACCGCATTCGTTGGAGTCCCCAAAGCAGACTTCAACGGTGGTAACGCAAAAAATGCACGGAATAACAAACTACTGCCATCTATAATCATTAATTTTTTCATAATACACCTCGCTTAATTCTATCCTTTATTATAACATAAGGGAGCTAACTAACTTTTAAAATCAAAATAATTAACTAATTACAACGCTAGCAAATATATTAATAATCTTGATTTTATAAAACAGACTTATATGCTATAGTTAAAGAACAGTAGAAAATGTTTTATACTTCATACTAATAAGGAAAATATTGGGCTGAAAAGTCCTTGCGTATCAATATGTGGTATGATATAATCATTCAGGTATAAGAAACGATTTTTAAGGAGGTGACTCAATTGCCAAACATTAAATCCAGTATTAGAAGCGTAAAAACGGATGCTGAACGTCGTGCGAAAAACGCCGCTGTAAAATCTCAAATCCGTACAGCAAGTCGTAAAACCGTAGAAGCTGTTCAAGCAGGCGCAGTAGAAGAAGCAAAACAAGCACTTGTTCATGCTACTAGCGTAATTGATAAAGCAGCCTCCAAAGGTGTACTTCATAAAAACACTGCAGCTCGCAAAAAATCCAACCTTGCAGCTAAAGTAAACGCTTTATAATTTTAAAAGCAAGTAAGACAGTCTCTCGGATTTCCGTTGAGGCTGTTTTTTTATGCCCTTTTTTATATAATGATTGTTTCGTTTTTTATACAGTTATATTTTATTACGCCCTATGGGCAGATTAGAGGACTATTACTATGAGAACACTATTATTAATGCGTGGTGCTCCTGCTAGTGGTAAGTCTCAGTGGATTCGTGACAACAATCTTGAGGCTTACACCTTAGAAGCCGATCATTTCCGTATGCTATTACGCAGCCCTTCCCTTGGTGAAAACGGCTGGTATATTTCACAAGAGGATAATGGTCCGGCCTGGGAACTCCTATTAGATTGCTTAGAGAAACGAATGAGCAATGGCGACTTTGTCGTTTTAGATGCTACCCACACTACATCTAAAGCTGTTAATGCATATAAAGAATTGCTTAACAAATATAAATATACTGTATATTACTACGAACCAGATACCTCATTAGAAGAATGTTTAGCTCGTAATGCTACACGAACAGATTACAAACGAGTACCTGAGCAAGTTATACAACGCATGCACAAGATGATTAAAACAACTACATTACCAAAATTTTGTAGGAAAATAAATTCTATCGATGAAATCAACAATTACTTTACTGTAAATTTAACGAATCGATATGAACGAGTGCGTGTCATCGGTGATATTCACGGCTGTTACACGGCATTACAACAAGCTATCACTCCATGGGATGAAAAAACACTGTATATCTTTTGTGGCGACTATTTGGAGCGCGGTATTGAAAATAAAGAAATGATGTACGAAATGATGCGTCTTAGTACATTGCCTAATACGATTATGTTGGAAGGTAATCACGAACGACATATTGCAAACTTTGCATTCAATTCAAACTTAGATCATTCCAAACGATTTATGAAAGAAGTAGTGGCACCTATCGTAAAAGATATGACGAAAAAAGATGTAGAATCACTTCAACGAGAATTACGCCTCTTTTATAAATCACTTCGTCAATGCTATCCTTTCAGCTTTCATGGCAAAAAATATTTAGTATCCCATGCTGGTCTTTCCTATGTACCTAACATGACCTTTATAGCTACCTCTACCTTTATAAATGGTTTTGGAGCTTACGAAACAGATATTGCTAAAATATATGATACAAATTATGAAAAAGGAATGTGTCAGGACTTTATTCAAATTCATGGTCATCGCGGTGTTCCGGATGGTAAATGTTCCTTCTGCTTAGAAGGAGAAGTAGAGTTTGGTGGAGAACTCAAATACATTGATATTACTGCAGATGCTTTTACTAAAAATGGTATTAAAAATGATGTGTACGATAAAGAGTACATGCGCCATGAATACCAAAACATGACACAACATGTCATTTTCACGCAAAATGAAGATATTAATATTTTAGGTAATTCTAAATTAGTAAAAGTAAAAAAATGCTCCCCTAACCTATATTCCTTGAACTTTACCTCACGTGTATTCCACAAACGATTATGGAATGAAAATACAGTACAGGCTCGAGGGTTATTTGTTGATCGTATGACAGGAGATGTGAAATTACGTAGTTATAATAAATTCTTTAATCTCAATGAACGACCAGAAACTGAGTTAAATAATTTAGCTAATACTCTCTCCTTCCCTGTAGAAATTCGAACTAAAGAAAATGGATACCTCGCTATTCTTGGTGTTATTAATGATGAGTTAGTCTTTGCTTCTAAATCTACTACAGAAGGTATGCACGTAGATCTGTTTAAAAATTTATTCCAAAAACTACCTACAAGCTTACAAGAAGAAATCAAAGAGTTATTAAAACGTAATAGCTGTTCTATGATGTTTGAAGTCATTAGTCAAGAAGATACACATATTATAAAATATGACCAAGACCATCTTTATGTACTTGATATGATTCAAAATACGTTAGATGTAAATGGCAAGCATATTGATGTATCTTTCTCTAGGGAGCGACTAGCAGAACTAGATTCCATCCTTAAAAAGTATGACACTCAGTTAATATCTATTGTAAAAACAATTCAACAAGTTAATACAATGGACGAACTGAATAGCATCATAAATAAGGAACTTAATTCACATCATGAGTCTGAAGGATTTGTACTAGTTGATAGCAATGGCTTTATGACAAAATTTAAAGGTCCTTATTATAATACTTGGAAGCACCGACGTAACCGGATTCTAGAACCATATCAACAAAATGGTAAAATTCCTTACGAAAACTGTAAAAACGAAGATGATAGAAAATTTGCAGATTTCTTGAGTACACTAGAATATGATGTAGTTTGTAAATCCACCTTACTAAATATAAAAGAAATGATGGAGCGTAAAGGCTTGCTATAATTAAATAAGAAATATACTTCTATAAAGTAAAAAAACGATCAACTTATGATGTACATAAGTTGGTCGTTCTTTATGATGTAACTAACTATTTTAAAGATACTACCAGTTAAAACTATTTATTTTTAACTGGTAGTATCTCATATATAGCATATTATTTTGTTATTTTGAAATTATATCAGTGTCGTACATAGGTAATAATATAGATTCTGAACCTAAAAGTACAAAAAACATATTAGAAAATTATTTACTAAGTTTCTCTAAGAATGATGTTCCAATGCCCCATTGTTTCAGACCAAAGTTTTCTAATATAGTTTCCCCAATATCAGCAAAGGTTTTTCTATCGCCAAGGTCTATGGGGCCATCAATACGTGGACTATAACCAAGAATTGGTACTAATTCACGAGTATGATCGGTTCCCTTCCAAGTTGGATCGTTTCCATGGTCAGCGGTGATGAGTAGTAAATCGTCATCATTCAGTAATTGCAATAAGCCGCCTAGTTGGTAATCAAAGTCCTCAATAGCCCGTTTGTATCCATCTACATTTCTGCGATGACCATATAAGCTATCAAATTCAACAAGGTTAACCATCATTAGACCATGCTCAAAAGAGGAGCCAAGTAAGTATGGAACCATATTCATGCCATGGGAATTAGTCTTTGTTGGATAGCTTTCATCCCATCCTACATGGGCATAAATATCTCCGATTTTCCCAACGGCTACGGTTGGTACACCTGCATCTTGTAACTCTTGTTGTACCATCTTTTTCTCTGGCATACGACTATAATCATGACGATTTGATGTGCGCACAAAACTGCCAAGCTCACCTACGAATGGACGTGCAATAATACGGCCCACATAATAGTCATCAATACATACCTTATCACGGGTAATTTGGCATATACGATATAGTTCCTCTAGAGGGATCACATCCTCATGGGCGGCAATTTGGAATACTGAATCTGCCGAGGTATATACAATAGGGTTACCTGTTTTGATGTGCTCTGCTCCTAGACGTTCAATAATTTCTGTACCGGATGCGACTTCATTACCTAAATATCCATAGCCAGTTTCCTTTGTGAAAGTATCCATTAATTCTTTAGGAAAACCTTCGTAAAAGGTTGGGAATGGAACAGTAACGGGATGCCCCATCATCTCCCAATGACCACTAGTCGTATCTTTACCAGTACTGAGCTCAGCCATGCGACCAAAGGCACCTTTAATACTTTCACCAGTATCAGAAATATCAGCAATGCGACCTAAGCCAATAGATTTTAAATTAGGACAATGAATCTGGCCTGCCACCGATTCAATATGGCCTAAAGTATTAGAACCTTCATCACCAAATTTTGCAACATCAGTAGCGTGACCGATTCCAACAGAGTCCATAACTAATAGGATAATTCGTTTAAACATATATCCTCCTATTACGTAATACTATTTGAGGTACGGCATAGCAAGCATAAGGGCTGCCAAAGATTTACTATCCTTAATTTGCTCACCCTTAATAGCCTCTAATAATTCAGGCAAAGTAAAATACTCAAGCTCTACATATTCGTCGGGATCCCAATTAGTTTCACCCATAGTAAGATCTTTCGCTAAATATAAATGTAGCACTTCATTACAGAAACCAGGACTTGTTGCAATAGTACCTAATGGAATCCACTCGTTAGCACGATATCCTGTCTCCTCTGCTAACTCACGTTTAGCACAAGTTAGAGGCTCTTCATTAGGATCGAGTTTACCTGCTGGAATTTCAAGCAAAGGCTGTTGCAAGGCATAACGGAACTGACGCTCCATTACAATTTTATTATCTTCTGTAACAACTACAATCGCTGTTGCACCAGGATGATGAACCACCTCTCGCCACGCTTCATTACCATTAACATCAGCTATATCATAAGTGACTTTAATTAGTTTACCATCAAACTTCATCTCGCTAGATTTTTGTATTTCTTTGCTAATTGCCATATATAATTCCTCGTATATAAAATGATTGTTACCTTATAAAACCTACTCTTCATTATAACACAAATTATGTGCACAAAAATAAGGTTCCAATAGTCATAACTAGACACGATACTCTAGACCAAAAGATCACCAAAATCACTTTTTCTGGTTATTTAATCGATGGATTGCTGTTAGAATCTAAGTCTTTCTGTTCTACATGTTGGTAATATCTTTCACCTGATGATGTAATTACAATACATGCATCCTAGTGAATCGATAATGAATTTAAAAAATTTTATTAGAAAAAGCCGCCCAACTTTAGTTGAGCGGCTTTCATCATTCTATTCAGAATTATATGTAGTTTACATTGTGCCAGTGCTACCGATACCACCAGTACGTACGCCTGTAGCATCGTCATCGTTAGTAATAAGGTATTTAGAGAAAATACCTTGCGCAACGCGTTCACCTTTTTCAAGGGAAACTGTTTCTTTACCATAATTGAGTAGAGCGATCATGATATGACCTTCGTTATCCTCATTGTTGTAGTAATCGCTATCGATAATGCCAGTGCTATTTACAAGTGCTAGATGGCGTTTAATGGCCATACTAGAACGAATGTGAATGGCAAGGTATTCATCGTATGCCATGAAAGCTTTAATACCTGTTGGCACTAATACTACTTGACCTGGTTCTAAAGTAACAGCTTCAGCGCATTCAATATCATAGCCTGCGCTTTCTGTTGTTTTACGTGTCGGTAAATTGATATCTTGTTCTTCAAAAGCAGAAACTACTTCAAAGCCACGAATATCCATGTAACACCTCTTATTTTAAACAATCTTTACGGGATAAGTTGATACGGCCTTGTTTATCGATTTCGATAACTTTTACCATAATCTCATCGCCTACATTTACTACGTCTTCTACATTTTCAACGCGTTCTTTCGCAAGTTTGGAAATGTGTACAAGACCTTCTTTACCTGGTAATACTTCTACAAAAGCACCGAATGCCATCAAACGAGTTACTTTACCAAGGTATACTGCACCTACTTCAACCTCTTTAGTAAGGTTTTCAATAATTTGTTGTGCTTTAGCAGCACCATCTTGATCTACAGAAGCGATGAATACTGTGCCATCATCTTCGATGTCGATTTTTGCACCTGTTTCGTCAATAATACCACGAATTACTTTACCGCCAGAACCAATTACATCACGAATCTTATCTGGATCAATTTTCATTGTAATAATACGTGGAGCGTATTGAGACATTTGTTGACGTGGTTCAGCAATTGTATCAAGCATAATACCCATAATATGCATGCGGCCTTTATGAGCTTGTTCTAATGCTTCATGAAGAATTTCACGGGATAAGCCGGAAATTTTGATATCCATTTGAATTGCCGTTACACCTTTTGCTGTACCAGCCACTTTAAAGTCCATGTCGCCAAGAGCATCTTCCATGCCTTGGATATCAGTTAAGATTGTGTAGTGTTCACCTTGCGTTACAAGACCCATTGCGATACCAGCTACAGGAGCTTTAATAGGTACACCAGCATCCATCAAGGATAATGTGGAACCACATACGGATGCCATGGAGCTAGAACCGTTAGATTCCAACACTTCAGATACTAAGCGCAATGCATATGGGAATTCTTCTTCACTAGGAATAACAGGTACTAATGCACGTTCAGCCAACGCACCATGACCAATTTCACGACGACCAGGCCCACGGGAGGAACGAGTTTCACCTACGGAGAAGGATGGGAAATTATAGTGGTGAATATAACGTTTTTCTGTTTCTAAACCAATGCCATCAATTGTTTGAGTTTCAGACAATGGTGCTACAGTGGCAACGTTCAATACTTGAGTTTGACCACGTGTAAATAAGCCAGAACCATGTGTACGAGGTAATATACCTGTACGGCAAGAGATAGGACGTACTTCATCAAGTTTACGACCATCTGGACGAATTTTTTCAACAGTAATCATATGACGCACGATTTCTTTTGTCATAGCATCAAATGCTTTATTTACATCCGCCAAGTTATCTGGGTAGATTTCTTCAAAGTGAGATAATACATCGGCACGTACTTCACTTTCTTGAGCATCACGTTGTTGTTTATCTGCACAACGAACTGCTGCATCAAGTTTATCATGACCATAAGCGCGAACTGCATCAGCGATTTCAGCAGGTACGTCTTTGCTTTCGAATACGCGTTTTTCCTTGCCCACTTTAGCTTTCATGTCTTCTTGGAAAGCTACGATTTTTTTGATTTCTTCATGAGCTGCCATGATAACTTCAAGAATAGTTTCTTCTGGAACCTCTTGAGCACCACCTTCAACCATGAGGATAGCATCTTTTGTACCAGCTACAACAATGTTAAGATCTGTTGCTTCTAATTGTTCTTTTGTCGGGTTTACAACAAATTCACCGTTGATACGACCCATGCGAACGCCTGCAATAGGACCATTCCAAGGAATATCAGAAATAGATAAAGCAGCGGAAGCGCCAATCATACCACAGATTGCTGGATCACAATCTTGATCAACGGACATAACTGTTGCTACTACGTGTACTTCATTACGTACACCTTTATCAAATAATGGACGAATAGGACGGTCAATCAAACGGCTATTCAAAATCGCAGATTCAGGTGGACGTGCTTCACGTTTAATGAAGCCACCTGGTAAACGACCAACAGCGTACATTTTTTCTTCATAGTCTACTGTAAGTGGGAAGAAGTCGATATCCTTCGCCTCTTTAGAACCTGTAGCGGTAACGAGTACACGAGTATCACCGTAACCAACCATTACGGCACCGCCAGCTTGTTTTGCAAGTTCCCCAGTCTCGATCGTAAGCGTACGACCAGCTAGGTCCATTTGGAATTGTTCCATTCCTATTCCTCCTAAAAATCTTCTTATATGTATACCTTCTTATTATATATCATCAAGAAAAAATAAGCTATTTTCAATTAATTATAGTATACGTTAGTTCATACTATTATGTTATACTCTAGTTGTTGCTAACTCCTATTCTGGCAACAGAAAGGAGGTGTTGTCGTGATTGAATATCTCATTTCCGGGTTATAGGACAAAAAGTGTTGCTATTTCAGTCCCAAAGATTGGTAAATAGGCGATCATAATTATGCAAATCGCTCCAAACAATAGCATCACCCCAAGTTGGAATAGAGGCTTCTAACCTAGATTGTTCATGTATGGTATGATATATATCAGAAATACTCTTGTTGGTCGGCATAACCTTAAGTATTTCTGCATTAGAAAGCGGGTTCGGTGAGTGCATATAGCACCACCAGAACACCGCTTTTATTCGTCTTTCAATAGACATTCCTCTATGATTACGTAACATAGCGCGTAACTGAGCATTTACGCCACCTTCTATACGATTATTAGTAGCCGGACAGGTACATGTTAATGATGTATCTAAGTAAGTAAACAAACATCTTTTATTGATTAATTTAATTAAGGAATTTTCTGCTTTTATGAGTCGTTCGTGTTTAGGTCGTATCGTACCATTTTCGTCAACGGTCATTTCTGATAGAAATACTCTATGTCGTACTTTCCATGACATAACGTTTTGTACCCACTTTACGGCATGATCTTGTGTGTGTATCGTTAATAAATCCCTTGCAATTCCATATAATTCACGGCCAGCAATCGTTTTAGGACGTATTGTTGTATAGCGTTTTACTTGTTGAAATGCGTGAAATAAGCATCTTTGTAGTTTGGCCTTCGGCCAAACTTTTTTTAATGCCTTTTGAAAGCCGGTACCACCATCGGATACAACTACTGTAGGTGGTGAAATACGTCGTAATAAAGCCTCCCAAGCCTTAGAATGTTCATATCTACAAACATACCAGCCTAAGACATGCGTCTCATTACAACAGATTAAAATGCAAGCATTTCTAGCTAAATAAATACCATCAACAAATACTACGCTACTTGATGATTCAACTTTTGGTGGTAATGGCCAAAGTTCCCAAAACTGTGATGTTTTTCTCCGAAATGAACGTCCATCACCAGCCATATCTAACTGTGTGTGTTTACCAAATAACCAATCCAAAAACATCTGTAAATTATTGTTAGTTTTATTCACTTTATTTGTGAATGAGCAAGAACATTGATTACAATACCAACGTTGAGAACCCGCATTTGTTCTACCATTTTTCTTACAAATGAAACCACAACTAGGGCATCTGACTAGTTTCATAATTATACTCCTTCTAAAAAATATATCTTTCTAGAAAGATAAAACCTTATTTGAGTCAGTAAAATCAAGGGAGTTCAGACTTTTTAGCAACACTTTTTGTCCTATATGTAAAAGTTACTCAAAAAGATAAAATGCCGATAGAGCCAGTATTTAACTACCTCCATCGGCATTAACAGCAACACTTTTTGTCCTATAACCCTCATTTCCCTTATAATCTCTATCATAGGTGGTGTAACTTGCCATTACATCATCAAGTGGCTAGATAGTAGATTTAGATAGCAACTAGCACAATAAAAAAGGACAGAGTTGCCGCTCTGTCCTTTTTTTGTGTTGCCACAATTGAATATCGGCATTCGTTTCCCTTTGCCTAACGTTATTATAACATAGAGAAATAAAATAAAAAAGCCGTCCAAATGATATGTACCCCCTTTACTGGACAACCAGTAAAGGGGGTATTTTCATGAGATATAGTTATGAATTTAAAAGAAAAGCAATTGAATTATTCTATCAAGGTGAATGGCCCAAGACACCTAAAGGTGTGAGGACAGATACATTTCATAGACAAATAAGGGACTGGGTTAAATTAGAACGACTTCATGGTTCAGATATTAATAAATGTCGAGGGACTAATAAGTATTGGTCTCCAAAAGAAAAATTTGAGTTAGTATGCCAAGTTCTTTCAGGTCAAGGTTTAAGATCAGTAGCTATTGTAGCGGGTATTAATTCTGGACAACTGTATCAATGGGTTCATAAATACAAAACTTTGGGATACAATGGTCTTATTAATAAACCTAAAGGACGACCACCAAAGGATTGCAAAATGAAAGTACCTAAGACTATCTCACCTCGAGAGCTCAAAGAGAGTGAATATGAGGAACTCATTCGCTTACGAGCTGAAATTGCTTATATTAAAGCTGAAAATGAAGTCATAAAAAAAGAGATTGCCTTGAGAGAAGAAAAGGAAGCTGCGCGTCTCAAGGCGAAAAAGCAGCGATTATCAAAACGCTCCGCCAACAAGGCTATCAACTAAAGCATCTTTTGAAAGCTATGCCAATGTCCAAATCTACCTATTATTTTGAAATTACTAAAGTAGATCTTGTAGATAAAAGAAATACAGAGCTAAAAGATGAAATTCAAAAGATTTTTACAGAACATAAAGGTCGGTATGGTGTACGCCGTGTATACCAAGAACTTCTTAATCGAGGTTTTGTAGTTAATCATAAACGAGTGCAAAGACTTATGCATAGCATGGGACTCGCAGGAAAGCGACCGAAGGAAAAGTATCACTCTTACAAAGGAAAAGTCGGTAAAGTAGCAGAAAATATCGTCAATAGAGATTTTAGTACAACTGCACCATTACAAAAATGGACTACTGATGTATCTCAATTTAATTTCTCGTGGGGAAAATGCTATTTATCGCCTATTTTAGATATGAATACGAATGAGATTATTGCTTATGACTTAGCATTAAGGCCTAACTTAGAACAGATTTCTCGTATGTTAGAGAAAGCCTTTAAGAAGTTTACTAATCTTTCGGGATTAATCTTCCACTCTGATCAAGGCTGGCAATACCAACATAACTATTTTAGACAAGCACTTAAAGAACATGGCATTATTCAGTCTATGTCTAGAAAAGGAAATTGTTATGATAACTCTGTGATGGAAACCTTTTTTGGTAGATTGAAAACAGAAATATATTATGGTTTTGAAACAGAATATTCATCATTTAATGCTTTTGCAGTAGCAATAGAAGAATACATTAACTATTACAACAACAAAAGGATCCAGAAAAAAACAAAATGGATGCCTCCTGTAAAATACAGGGAAGCATCCATGTGTTTAGGCTAGTAAATAATATGTGTCCAGGAAAATGGGTACATATCAACAGTAGTGCTTTATTTATAACTTTATAGGTTTCTTAATATAGAAATTTACCCAATTCTAATCTTTCTATATATGTCATAAATTCATCAAAAATAAATTACCGCAAAACGTTTATCATACGAATAGAGTTACTATAAGAATTAGCTACTATAATAATCTAGTTACCATAGAAATATAATAAAACAGCTTTATAAATCCTTTACTACATCGGCTAACTTTTCTTTCAAAGCTTCCAATTTTTTGCTCATAAATTCCAATTCGCTCTTAGCTCGTGAATCATCTTCATAGGACAAGAACGAATGCAACACATCAAGTACATCTTGGTTGTCTACAGAAATTATTTCTTTCCAATCTTGTAAAACAGTTTTACGGCCAATACCTTTTACGTGCTTACGATATTCTGTGGGAGTCATATTAAAATGCTTTTTAAAAGCCACATTAAAGGCTTTCACATCGGCAAATCCACAATCACTTGCAATTCTTGCAACAGCCTCATCCGTACTAGCTAATCGAACAGTAGCATCACGGATTCTCAACCGCAATACATACTCAACAAAGGAAATCCCCATTTGTCGTTTAAAAAACTGCGATGTATAAGCAACATTATAGCCCCCAATTTTTGCAATATCCTCTAACTCTATTTTCTGCTCATAATGCTCATCAATATAGGCAATCATATTATCAAAAGATGCCGGTTTTATATCGCCAGGTCTAGCATTTTCGTGAACCTTTTTTATGGGATCAAACTCTCTAAATACATCACCAGCCAAAGCTAAGTAATGGTGTTCTATCCACATTCGATGTACTGGGCTTTCACCTTTAATCATCAATAACATCGTCATAGCAGCATGATGGCGTAAGGTTGTAAAGAATTCATTATGACGCGTACTATCATCTGAACGTAAAATAAATTGATACGTCCCAAAATCAGAATCATACTGTTGGTAAAATTCGTTACCTACATGAGTAACAAAGGCTATAGTATCCTCTTCAAGGGCTAATGTTGCATGCCCTACTTGAGGAGAAATAATTACAACATCAAGAGGTTTCAGCGTAAAAACCTCACCATTGCAACTCATCTCAACGCTACCTTTTAACAAGATAAAAATCTCAGTTTCTGCATGCCAGTTATAATGATATGTACTAACCCTATATATGTTGCTGCTAAACTCTATGTAGTTATGTTTATATGAATAGTCAAAATAGTCCATTATGCCCTATTGCTCCACATACAAAAAGCATCCCTTAATACTCCAAGGGATGCTTTTATTATCATATATTTATTTATCTGCGGTCAACAGAATTTTAGATGACATAAATACATATTATATAAAGACCTATACAGCAGGTAATAGTCCTAGTAGATATACATTAAAGGTATCACCAGGATGTACTTCATGTACACCACGCGGAATACATGCCAATGCATTCACCGTATAGAGGCCTAACATACTGCTACTATTAAAATGGCGGTTAGCCACAAAGCGTGGGACCCCACCACCAAATATGACTTTACCTTGTACGTACCGATCAAAGGCATTACGCTTAAAAATCTCTGAATCCATTACGCAGGCCACGACTGGTGTAGTCCAGTTTGCCAACCCTTTATAGCGTTTTAAGGTCGGTGCTACGATTAGATGCCAACCGTTAAACGCAGCCCCTGGATTACCAGAAAGGCCAAAAATAATTTGACCTTTAGGGGTTACAGCACCATAAGATGCTGCACCAGGACGCATTTGAATGCGCGCATAAATAGATTTAGCTCCTAACTTTTCATAAATAAGAGGCATTGTATCAAATAGCCCTACGGATACGCCGCCAGAGCTAATGATAATATCGGCATCTTCACTGAGCTGTAACACATGATTGATTTCAGACTCTAATTCCTCTGGAGCATCACTGACATGATAGTGCGTAATCTTATGAAAGCCTAAATCCTCCAAGAGTCCACAAATCATAGCTCTATTAGAGTTATAAATTTTACCAGCTGTTAAGCTTTCACCAGGTTCAATCACCTCATGGCCAGAGGTAAGGACTAGCACGCGAGGCATTGCATTGACAGCAATCTCAGTCAACCCCAGACCAGTCAAAACAGTTTGTACCGTAGAGGTTACCTCTGTTCCACGAGGAATCACAATAGTGCCCGCACTACATTCCTCACCTTGAGGGATGATATGATCGCCACATTTGTATTTACCTTGAATTGTGATTGTTGTCCCCGGTTCTCCGGAGCCAACTACCTGTTCTTGCATGATAACAGTATCACATGTATCCGGTATAGGTGCGCCCGTCATAATACGTACTGCATGGCCTAGTGCAACAGGTTGTTCCCATACAACGCCGGCGCCTATAACACCGTCAACAATATACTCATTACAATCCGCGGAAAAGGCAATAGCATACCCATCCATCGCTGATTTCGAAAAGGCCGGTACATCTGTGGGCGCAACGATATCCTCTGCCAACACATATCCCTTAGCAGACTTAACATCAATCATTTCTACTTTATAAACTTGCGTATCTAAGGCCTTCTCCCATAATTGAAGGGCCTCCTCAACAGTAACGACGGCCATTTAAACACCTCATCATTTCCTGTATGTGACGTACTAATCCTGGTACGTCTTGGTCTAACTTGCTAATTTCGATTATAGCTACTCGATCAATAGAATCTGAGATAAGCTCTTCTGTATGTCCTTCTTGCGTAACCTCTATAATAGGGGCAATGCCTTGGGACCTTGTTTCTAGTATAACTATATCCACAGGCATAAACTGTGATATTTCATACAGATTTGATTGTTCTTTAGTGCGTATACGAATCGCTGTTTCATTAGGGCCTGCAATAGCCACCGCATCAGCACCAGCTTTATAAGAAAGGTCTGTATCGGTCCCTTCATGATCCATTTGAAAGCCGTGTTTATCACTCTTTACAACACCTACAGAAAACCCAGCTCGTTGTAACTCAGCTACAAGACGGGTTACTACCGTAGTCTTACCTGTTTTACGTTTTGATGCTACTACACTAATAAGCGGCACACGACGGAACTCATTTTCTGCTAATGCACGAGCCCATTGATAGTCATCATAATGATTTACATTACTTAGCTCCCAATCATAATCACTGGCATCAATAGATTCAACATGACCAATCGTATCAAGGGCATGCTGCAACGATACGTCTTTACCGGCCAGAATAGATGGAAGTAATGATACAATATGAGGTCTATAAATTCCCGCCATAGGTTCTGGCTTACCTCTAGAACCAGTAGGAACTATGACATTCCAATTGTTATGATTCACTTGATATAACCAATCATAATATAAATCCATAGGCATAAATGGCATATCTACAGCCATCACCGCATAGGCAGGACTCATTCCAACAGCTAGAGCACTATAAAGTCCCCCTAGAGGACCACGTCGCTCAACAGAATCCCGAACAATAGAAACTTTTTTCTTCTCATCGTTCGATAACGTATCAATGATATGAGTCTGAATGGCATGTCCTAACTGATCATCATCACCAATGGAGATGATGATATCATCCACATCCGCTTCTAATCCCTTACGAAGTGCATGAGATATGAGGCTTTCACCATTAACCCAAGGTAATAATGCCTTAGGTTGCCCCATGCGAGAACTCAAACCACCAGCCAAAATAATTAAACCTAATTTATCCACGACGTCCTAAACCTCGTTTAACACCTTGGTAAATGAATAGTAAAACAACAATATTTAAAATCCCATCTGGCACCATATAAGAGGCATTATAAATCATGGAGTAAATCCATGGATTTTGACCTTGAGGTGCATAGCTAGCGAACACAACGGCACCGCTCACAACAGTGGCGATCCAGCGCAATGCAATACCAACAATAGAACCTGTAATGAGTCCAGAAATAGAATCTTTGAAGTAACCACATACACCTATAGCACCATAAGCAACTAGATAATCCAATATAATACTTAAATAGTGTACAGATGATTTAAAGCCTAAAATAAAATGTAAAATACCATATACGACGCCAGCAAAAATTCCTCGTGCACCACCCCAACGATAAGCATAAATCATGAGCGGCACTAAAGCTGCAGCCTTAATAGATCCTCCTTGAGGCATATGAAAAATCGTAATAAAGGATAATACTTGAGCAATTGCAATCGCCACACCTGCTTCTGCAAGCATGCGAGTTTTGGACTGACCCATGTCAATCAACCTCCCTTTACCATATATATTAATGTATATAACTTGCATAATCTACTTGTATTGTACTACAGTTCGTTTCTGAGTCCAAACAAAATATTCGGAACGTATTGAAAATTTTACGCGACTCTTGTATAATGGTACAGGTTCAATTTGTAATACTCGAAGGAGATATAGAAAATATGATTAATACAACGAACATCTTTGATTATGAAGACGTGCAATTAATTCCTAATAAATGTATCGTAACTAGCCGTAGCGAATGTGATACACATGTTAAATTAGGTAATCGCACATTCCGCTTGCCAGTAGTTCCTGCAAATATGCAAACTATTATCGACGAAGAATTGGCAGAAAAATTAGCTCGTGAAGGTTATTTCTATATCATGCATCGTTTCCAACCAGAACGTCGTATGGATTTTGTTAAACGCATGCACGACCTTAATTTATACTCTTCTATTTCCATTGGTGTAAAACCAGAAGAATTTGCTTTAGTTGATGAATTCAAAAAAGCAAACTTAACACCTGAATACATTACAATCGATATTGCACATGGTCACTCCAACGCAGTAATCGATATGATTCAATACATCAAAAAGAACTTGCCTGGAACTTTCGTTATCGCTGGTAACGTAGGTACACCAGAAGCAGTTCGTGAACTTGAAAATGCTGGTGCAGATGCAACTAAAGTTGGTATCGGTCCTGGTAAAGTTTGTATCACTAAATTAAAAACTGGCTTTGGTACTGGTGGTTGGCAATTGGCTGCTGTTCGCTGGTGCGCAAAAGCAGCTACTAAACCTATCATCGCTGACGGCGGTATCCGCGATCATGGCGACATCGCTAAATCCATTCGCTTTGGCGCAACTATGGTTATGATTGGTTCCCTATTCGCTGGCCATGAAGAATCTCCAGGGGAAGAAAAAATCGTTGACGGCAAAGCAGTAAAAGAATACTTTGGTTCTGCTTCTGAGTTCCAAAAAGGTGAACGCAAAAATGTAGAAGGTAAAAAAATCTTCATTGATTCCAAAGGTTCTATCTTTGATACATTAGTTGAAATGGAACAAGATTTACAATCCGCTATCTCTTACGCTGGTGGTACTACTCTACAAGCAATCCGCAAAGTAGATTATGTACTTGTTAAAAACTCCATCTTCAACGGTGACCGTTAATACAATATTACATGTAAAAGCCACAGGATAAATCCTGTGGCTTTTTTGTATGTAATCAATGTGATCTACAACATATTCGTAATAATATTGCCATATTTCATAAAATTAGCCCCAAAGACATACCGTCTTTGGGGCTATTATTTAAGCTTCAGCTTCTTTTGATTTGTCCATTAACATATAAGCGTATTTACCAGTACCTGCACTTACTACAAGTAATGCAGTCAATACGATAAATGCTACTGTAAGACTTGTGCCATGAGCAATGAAACCAATCAATGCTGGTCCCATCAAAATTCCCATATAACCAAGCATCGTGGATGTTGCCACAGCTTGTGTCATAGGAATTACATTTTGTTCCCCCATGGCAGAGAACAAGTTTGGTACTATCATAGCTAAGGCAATACCAAGTAATAAATACGTATACATAGAACCATAACCTGGTAAGAATACGATAAGGCCCATTGCAATAGCGCCTAACAAATAACCACCAACGACAACTTGTTTAGAGGTTAAATGTTTGCCAATTGTATTCCCCAGCAAACGACCAATACACATAGTACCATTAAAGAGCATAACCCCCATAACGGCCTCTTCAATAACGATACCTTTATCTTCAAATAAGTATAATGCACTCCAGTCCCCTACAGCACCTTCAACTAAATAAGATACAAAGGACAAGAGACCAAAGATAATAGCAATGGGATGGAAAGATAATGGGCTTTTAGATTTTTTAACAACCTTTGCATTTGGATCACTACCAAAGGTCAACATAAATTGGCTAACCACAACCATGGCAATAAATAATACGATGAGAAGTCCCCAAATACTTTCATTAACAGGTAAGGATAATATTTTTAAGAGCACTAGCAAAACACCAGCACCGGCAAAACCGCCTAAACTCCATCCACCGTGATAGGCACCCATTAAGTGTTTCTTACTCACCTTTTCTGTCAAGATAGCTTGTAAATTGGCAGACGCACCACTTAAGCCGACGCCAATACCAAAGAAGAATAAAGCAGCTGTGGTCGTAGCAATTGTAGAACACATGGTAACAACCGCAAGAGATAACATCCCAATAAAGCTAGCTAGTAAAACGACTTTCTTGCATCCAAAGTTCTCTACTAGCTTACCAGCTATGGCCATGGACAAACAAGAGCCTACACCGAGCACTAAAATCATAGAGCCCAATACATCTTCACCGATACTAAGCTTTGCTTTTAAATATGGTACAAAGCCCGCCCATAAAGCTGTATACATACCTGGGATAAAGAATCCCCCAAAGGCACCACGAATATTTGCTGTTGAAATAGAAACTTGATTGCTCATTACATCCTTTCTGGCTTCTAGAACCGTCCGGCGAAGAAAGGCCCTTTTTATCCGCAAAGCGCTAAAACTTGCATCCTTGCAGGAAACCATTTTAATTACATATGATTTATTATTGGAATATAATAACTCTCTTTATGATACATGTAAAGAGGGTTTTCTAATTTTAAACTAAACTTAAAAAGCGATATATAGTATATCTGGTTAAATATAACTAATTAGTCTTTTAGATGACAGTTAGTAAAGGAGACATATCCCCACACAACTTGTAAGTAATGCTACAAGAACAGGTACAGCAGTTCGTTTAAGTAAATCTACTGATTTTATATGTGCCACGCCTGCTACGCCGACCATTACAGGACTAATAGGGCTAAGGAATAAGCCTAGGCTTGCACCGTTTTGCATACCAAGCATAGTAGTAATCGGATCCAAGCCTAGATGAGCTACGATATTAGGTACTAGTGGAACCAAAGTAAATAATGGTGCTACATTGCTACCTGTCACCATGCTAAGGCCTAACATGCCGCCCCCTAGCACAGAGGTAAGTCCTATGGAGTTAAGAGATAATGTTTGAAGTGCCCCAAGCAAGGATTCAATAAGACCTAAACTCACTAGTCCTTGTGCAAAGATTTGTCCCCCTATAATAAGTGTCACTGCATAAGAGAACTGGTTCCCCATACCTTCAAAGAAAATAGTTGTACTCTTAAGTACTGTTCTCAGATTTCGATGACGAATTAATTCAGCTAATAGAGCTATACCAAAGGCAAGCATCATAGCAAGGGTAACATTCATCTTCACACCAGGAAAGCCATATTGACTAAAGCCCAAAATAAAACACAATGGTAATAATGGGAATATCATATACGGCTTAGGCCCTATTGGCGCCTCTGGAATACTTTCACAAGCATCTATAGCCTTAGGTTCCTCCACTCGATCACGATATTTCTGCCAGAAAAAGTGTGCTATGGCCGTCACAATGGCGACTAAGAAATAAAGCCGCAACTGGTAGCCTACAAAATAGTTTGGCACGGGCATATTCAAGGTCTTTGCAATGAGTAAGGTAGATACCGCACCAGGTCCTACGTCCATAAGATGTCCCGTAGCAATAACCGCTGCAGCCCCCACTGGGCTCACCCCAAGGCGAAGCAATACGGGATACATGGTAACCATCATAAGGAGTGCAAGACTCAACGGATTAGGTACACAAATAGACAGTCCCATATTAAGAAGAAACATTAGGGCCAGTACAATATATGGGCGATTTAGACGATATAAAGGACGTATAAAGGTATGTGCCAATCTCGTCCCTGCCCCAATATATTCCATATATTTTGCATAACCAGCACAGGTCATAATCATGAGGCCTAAATTTACTATATTCTCGGACGTAGTAATTCGCACAATATCCATGGCATCAAATATGAGAACTCCTGTGGATTGGTCACCAACTAATATGGCATCAATCCAGCTCGCCTCATAAGCGATGAACATCATAAGAATTCCTAAGCCAATCAAAATAGGTTGTGGCTGGTAGCGCTTCATCAATAAAAAGCCTGTAATAGCAATTATGATGAGACATATAACTATATTCATAAGTACCTCTCATAGAGAATGTATTAGACTTACAGAGGATTTATATCACAAGTACTACACTTGAATTATACTTATATAATACTTGTATCATACTTGCATCACATCCAACTTATACCTATATTATACCTATACTATACGGAAAATATAAATAAAAATACAATGAAAAAGCACCATATCCCGTAAGATATGGCACTTTTATACGCTTACTATTTATGTTCTTGTAACCACTGAATAGCATATTCAGCATATACGGCAGATGCGGCAGATAGTACAGTATCATCCATATTGAATCGATTGTTATGATGATCGTAGGTAGCCTCGATTTCAGGGTTTTGAATACCAATAAAAGCAAAGCATCCTGGTTTATCTTGTAAATACCATGCAAAATCTTCCCCTGGCATTACTTTACGCATTTTAGAAAGTTTGTCTTTACCTAATGTATCAATAACGACACGTTCCGCCAATTCGCTAGCTTCAGGATCATTAATAGTAGGCGGTACTTTTTTTACATATTCTAATGTAGCAGTCGCTCCATAAGCTTCAGCCGTATGTTCTACTACGCGACGTATAGATTCTACATAATACTCTTCTTGGTCAGGATCAAAGAAGCGTATGGTCCCCCCCATTTTAGCCTCACCAGGGATAACATTCCATTCAGATCCAGAGTGAATATTACCAATAGTGAGTACAAGAGAATCTAAAGCACTCACATTACGAGACACTACGGTTTGCAAATTCATGACGATAGCACTAGCTACTACAATGGCATCAATCGCTTGATGTGGCTGTGCACCATGGCCTTGTTTGCCTTTTACATTAATAGTAATCTGACTACTTGCAGCCATACGAGGACCTTCTTCTACAGATATGAGTCCTGCTGGTAAGTCAATCCATACATGACCACCAAAAATAGCATCTATCTTATCGTACCAATCACCAAATTTGATGAAATCTGGTGCCCCTGCCCCAGTCTCTTCAGCAGGTTGGAATGCTAAATATACATCGCCTTCAATGCGATCTTTCATAGACATTAACATCTTGGCAGCGCCTAATAAAATAGCCATATGACCATCGTGACCACAGGCGTGCATTTTGCCTTCAGTTTCTGATTTATAGTCTACTGTATTATGTTCGTGAACAGGCAATGCATCAATATCAGCGCGCAAAGCAATGGCTTTACCAGGTTTATCACCGTGGATGATACCAACTAAGCCGATGCCACGCTCTGTATCTACATGAACCTCTACGCCCATAGATTCTAATTCTTTAGCCAGTGTCTTAGTTGTTTCAAACTCTTCATTACTGAGCTCTGGATGTTTATGAAAATATCTACGCCAATCTTGAACGTAGCCTTTATATTGTTCAATTAAATCGCGACTATGCATGGTATCGCCTCCTTATAAAATCCCTTAATCAAGGGGAATAACAGGGTAAAAGTAAAAGAAAACGACAGGCCACGCCATGTCGTTTTCTTTATGTCTTATCGGTTGCGCAATACTGCTTGTACCGCTAAGGATACAACAGCTGTTGCAACTGCCACAGCAGCCGTAATTTTTGCTGTTGTGAAAAGTTCTTCTTTTGTAGGTTTTGCTTTTGTAGCAATATCTAATGTTTTTGCTACAGCAGGAACCAATACTTCGTTACGTAAGGATTCTGTATTCATATTTACTCCTCCAATATAGACTGTTTCTTCTAGGGTAACACGAATGAGAACTAAAGTCTATATATTCATCGATTTATTTCAATAATTACACGGTTACGCAACTATTTTAAATGATATTTATGAAAGTTATCCTTAACATTATTTTGCAGCTAACTCTGCAATAGCTTCAGCTACAATAGCAATCGCTTTTTCCAATTGATCTTGAGGAATATTAAGAGCTGGTAAAAGACGTACTTTATTTTTCGCAGACAAGCATACAACGCCCTTTTCAAGACATTTCGCAATGACTGCTTTTGGATCTACTGTAGTTTCAATACCAAGCATAAGACCCATGCCACTCACACCTAGAATGCCAGGTTTGCCTGCTAAGGTAGCTTTTACATAGTCCCCTTTTGCTTTTACAGAATCTAAGAATTCTGGTGTTAAACGATTAATGATAGTATTGCCTGCTGCCGCACAGATTGGATTGCCACCAAAGGTTGTTGCATGTGCACCAGCATTTAACACATATTGCATCTTTTCATTGAATAATGTAGCCCCCATAGGAAGGCCGCCTGCTAAACCTTTTGCAGTAGATACTACATCTGGCTCAATGCCAAATTGTTGGTATGCGTATAGACTGCCCGTACGGCCATTACCAGTTTGTACTTCATCGATTAACACGAGTTGATCGTGTTCATGAGCATATTTTGTTACTGCTTGTACGAACTCTTTATCTAGTGGCATAACGCCACCTTCACCTTGAATAGGTTCCATCATGATGGCACAAACTGCTGGATTATCAAGAGCTTTTAAGGCCGCATCAATATCATTAGCGGGTGTATGAATAAAGCCTTCTGTAAATGGGAAGAAATGTTGATGGAATACATCTTGGCCTGTAGCAGACAAGGTAGTAATAGTACGACCATGGAAGCTATTAACCAATGTGACGATGACATGACGACCTTCACCGTACTTGTCATGACTATATTTACGAGCTGCTTTGATGGCACATTCATTAGACTCTGCACCAGAGTTAGAGAAAAATACCTTCTTCATACCTGTTTTAGCGCACAATTGTTTTGCCAATTCAATTTGTGGCAAAGAATAGTATAAATTTGAAATGTGGTTCAACGCATGAGATTGCTTTGTTACCGCCTCTGTCCATTCATCGTCATCGACACCAAAGGCTGTTACACCGATACCAGATCCAAGATCGATGTATTCTTTACCATTTACATCCCATAAAAGGGACCCTTTACCCTTTTCAAAACATACGTTAAACCGGCCATACGTATTGGCTATATATTCTTTATCTTGTTGTTCAAAATCGATTGTATTACTCATTACATCCTCCGAACGTACGGTCGCGCCGTCGTCTATCTATGTGAAAGGTAACGATGGTAATATACAATTATCATCATCATACCTACTATATTACTTTACAAACATGGTGCCAAGACCTTCATCAGTCAATAACTCAATAAGAATAGCATGTGGAATCTCACCATTGATGATAAATACCTTTTGAGCTCCTGATTTGATGGCCTCTAAGCAGCAATCCACTTTTGGGATCATACCGCCAGCGATAATCCCCTCTGCTTTTAATTGATCCGCCTCTGCCATAGTGATTTTAGAGATTAGAGAACTAGGATCATGCACATCTCGTAGCACACCATCAATATTGGTCATAGCAACCATTGTTTCTGCCTTAAGAGCACCGGCAATTTTTGCGGCTACCGTATCAGCATTGATATTATATGTCTTGCCATCAGCCCCCATACCAATGGAAGAAATGACAGGAATATAACCTCTACTGATAACATCGTCGATAATACTTGTGTCAATCGTATCGATAGAGCCTACATAACCAAGCTCATCATTTTGTTTATGAACTCGAATCATATTACCATCCACACCACAGAGACCAACAGCCTTACCACCAAGGTCTGTTAAGTCTGCTACAAGGCCTTTATTAACCTTACCGGCTAATACCATTTGTACTACATCCATTGTCGCTTCATCAGTGACACGCAAACCATTTGCAAAACGGGATTCAATTTTCATGGCATCTAGTGTGCTATTAATAGCTGGACCACCGCCATGAACGAGCACAACTTTTACCCCTACCAATTGAAGTAGCATTAAATCCTTCATAACGGATTTTTTTAATTCTTCATCAATCATAGCATTGCCGCCATATTTAACGACAACATATTGATCTGTATATTGTTTAATATATGGAACGGCCGCAGTTAAGATATGCGCCCGCATTGCATTTGTTACGTCCTTCATAGTTCCCTCTCTAACCTAGTGCTAGGCCTGTATCCTCAGGCAAACCTAAAGCAATGTTCATACATTGAACAGCAGCACCAGAGGCACCTTTGCCTAAATTATCGAAAATAGCATGAACCATAATGCGTTCATCGTTGCCAGTCACATAGATTTTCATGCTATCTGTGTTGCTCAATTGATTAGCATTCAACATCCCAGTATTGCTGTTCTCTGCAAATGGCACAACAGTAATGATTGTACTATCTTTGTAAAAGTCTTCTAATGCCTGTTGCACTGTATCGATGCTAACTGGTTTATTACATAAACGACTATGGATGCCCACAGTTACTTCCATGCCGGAATAATAATCGTCAACGATAGGCATAAAGATTGGTGCTTCGCTAAGGCCACATACATGTTGAACTTCTGGCAAATGCTTATGTTGTTGACTTAGACCATATTGACGCGGTGCATAGAGGAAATAATCCTTTGGTTCACTTTCATATTGGCCAATCATCTTTTTACCACCACCGCTATAGCCTGTTAAGGATGTGATAGTGAAAGGATAATCTGTTGGCACAAGACCAGCTTTTACAAGAGGTGCAATACAAGCAATCATTCCACTCGCATGACAACCAGGGTTAGCAATATGTTTTTCAGTAGCGATGGCTGTTTTATAATCCGCACCGAGTTCTGGGAATCCATAAGCCCAATCATCAGCAGTTCTAAAGGCAGTAGATGTATCAATTACCTTACATGGTAATTCACCGATAGCGGCCATGATTTCCTTAGATGCCACATCAGGCAAGCAGAGGAATACAATATCTGCCTCTTTAGCTACCTCTTTAATAGCCTCTACATTTTTACGATCCTCATCAGCTGTAGCTAATAGCTCTATATCTTTTCTATCGGATAACCGTTCATGAATTCTTAAACCTGTTGTGCCTTCATGACCAACAATAAATACTTTATAGGGTGTCATAGTAAACCTCAATTCTCACCTATTGGTGACTCACACCTATTTATACAGCTCTCAGTTATTACTTTCATCGATTATAAATAGGAAACAAACTATACCATACATCACCTTCTAGGGAGATGAAATTATTTCAAAGGATAGTCACTAAATGTAGCAACCATAACGGCCTTAATCGTATGTAGACGATTTTCTGCTTCTTGGAAGGCCAAGGAATTTGAACCTTCAAATACATCTTCAGTTACCTCAATACCATTCATGCCGAACCGTTCAAAGATATCTTTACCTACTTGAGTTTCCGTATTGTGGAACGCTGGCAAGCAGTGACAGAATTTAGTATTTGGATTACCTGTTAATGCCATCATTTCAGCATTAACTTGGAATGGTTTAAACGTATTGATACGTTCTTCCCACATATCATAAGTATCACCCATAGTTACCCATACACCTGTATAGATTACATCTAAGTCTTTAACACCTTCCGCTACGTTATCTGTACATGTAATGGTAGCACCTGTTTCTTTTGCAACTTTCAAACATTCTTCATAGAATGGACCGGCTGGCCAGTATTGTTTAGGACCGATAAGTCTAAAGTCCATACCCATTTTAACGGCCCCACTCATTAAGGCATTACACATATTAGATTGACCATGACCCACATAAGCATAGGAGATTTCATTTAATGGCTTATCAATATTTTCTTGAAGCGTCAAAAAATTCGCTAATGTTTGTGTAGGATGATCCATATCGGTAAGGCCATTCCAAACAGGTACGCCAGAATAGTCAGCTAGTGTCTCTACATCGGCTTGATCAAAACCTCTAAACTCGATAGCATCATACATAGATCCTAGAACACGAGCTGTGTCTTTTAAGGATTCTTTTTTATTCATTTGCGAACCTGTAGGGCCAAGATATGTTGTATGAGCACCTTGGTCCGCAGCACCGACTTCAAAGGCACAACGTGTCCGCGTAGAGTCTTTTTCAAAAATTAATGCAAAGTTTTTACCTACTAATGTTTTGATTTCTTTTCCTGCTTTTTTATCGGCTTTTAACTTTGCAGCCAAGTCCAAGAAGTATTTAATTTCTTCTGGTGTGTATTGAAGCATTGTTTTAAATGATGTATGTTGTAAACTCTTCATGATAACCTCTTATTTCAAACTACTTATTTAACTACTTTTCTTGTAAAAATTCGGCGGCAATAGCAGCCATCATTGTTATACCAGTTTCCAGGATGCTTTCATCAATGGTGAAAGCCTCATTATGCAAGGCCGGATTACCTTCAAATCCAGTACCTAACCAAAGGAAAGCACCTTTTATTTTATGAAGATACGCGGAGAAGTCCTCTGCAGCCATAGACGGGAATTCAGGATGTACCACAGCTTCTTTACCAAGATATTTCTCTACAATAGATGTGGCATAATCAATGGCGTCTGGATTGTTGATAGTAGCACCATGACCACGTTTATAATCTAAGGTACTCTCTGTTTTTAATAACATATCGAGAGCTTGTAAACTTTCACCAAGACGTCGTTCTATATAATCCCGTTTTGCTGGTTCATAGGTACGGCATGTTCCTTCAAGGTATACATCGCCACAGCCTATATTGTATCTGTCGCCACCCTTGATAACACCGATGGTACACACGAGATTTTCCATTGGATTCGTTTCACGAGCCACAATAGATTCTACGTTTACAATCCAGTTTGCGGCTGCTACGATGGCATCTACCCCATTATGAGGCTCCGCTCCATGAGTTGATTTACCTTTAATATGGACGAGGAAGTGATCCGATGCAGCCATCAAATTACCTTTTTTTAGACCTACCGTACCAACCGGTAATTGTGGCCATACATGAAGGCCATATATTTCATCTACATCATCAAGAATGCCGCTATCTACAATACCTTGTGCACCTGGGAGTAATGCTTCCTCTTCGGAAGGCTGGAATACGAGCTTTACGGTGCCATGCAATTGGTCTTTAATAGACTGTAAAATAGCTGCAGCACCAAGCAAAATCGCAATGTGGCTATCATGACCACAAGCATGCATAACGCCGTCATATTCTGATGCAAATGGCAATCCAGTAGTTTCATATATAGGTAAGGCATCTATATCAGCACGTAATGCAATAACTGGTCCAGGTTGAGCTCCTTCGATTTTACCGATAACGGCATAATCAGAAACATCATTTACAAAGGGAATGCCTAATTCACCAAGAACCTTTTGAATAAATAAGGATGTATTTTTTTCTTCACCAGATAATTCTGGATGACTATGAATATGTCTACGCCATGCTACAACTTGTTCTTTATATTGTGCGGCATATTTCTTGATCAAATCTTGTAATGTATTCATTACTCTATCTCCTTTATACACTGTATGTATATTTTATACATTATTAGCGTATTTTTATAACCTATGTACGTATTATAATACTATCACTCATTTTATTCAAGTTTTATACAAATTTTCTGTATTTTTATTTGTTATACTATGGATTAATTTTTATCATAGTCTTTAAAACTGTAATTTACATGAACTTAATTTAGCATATAAAATATCTAATAAATATATAATTATCATTTATATGTTTACCTATTTAATCTATAAATCAGAGAAAACTATGTGTATAAACACACAAAAAAGACACCTTTCAAGGAAGGTGTCTTTTGCTTATATATTCTTATAATCTTGTACTTCTATTTCTCTATAACCGACTCATCTAGCTGTGTACCGTCTGGTAAGAAAGCTTTTACTATCAATTTATTCGGTGTAACAGTCATCGCCATATAGTTATTCTTATCTCGATCTGGTGCCACATATACATCTAAAGGATGTTCTTTCCACTTAGGGCGACGAGTATCTCCGGCAATACCAGTCAGAATATATAATGGTCCCGAAGCATCTCTATCAAAGTTACGTACATGCCCTCTATTACGATAAGAATGTAAATGAGCTGACAACACTAAATCTACATTAAACTCATCAAAGATAGGCATAAACAATACGCCCTCTTCGTTGAATCCTACATCACGACTTGCGCCAGGGCGGTCAATGGCATATTGGAATGGATCCCGATGCATGAGAACTACGGTCCACTTTTTAGTATTTGCTGCCAAATCTTGGCGTAGCCACTGAACCTGTACATCGTATAAATCAGGATGATGCGTATCATGATTATCTTCATGATTGCTTTCATAAAGTTGCGTATCTAATACAACGTAATGAACATCACCGAAGTCATAGGAATAATAACGACGATTAAAAGTTTCATTCCCATTAGGCGGTACTGCAAAGTAATTTAAATACGCATAAGGCTCGCGCATTTTCCAATCTAATGTATACATCTCGTGATTACCTAAGGTCGTTGCTAACGGCACATTAGCACTCAACGGTCTAATGGAATTTAACCAAGTGCGCCATTGATAGTCTTGTTCCCCATTATCTACAAGGTCCCCCATACTAATATATAGGGCTGTCCTTGGATTGCGATGTGCTGAGTCCTTTACAATCTCTTCCCATTGAGAATAATCCCCCGACTGAGAATCTGGATATATGAGCACATCATAGACACTAGCGCCAGCCGTTTCCAGAGAGTACCAATCACTACGGCGATCTGCACCGTAACCTACGCGATATTCATATTTAGTATTAGGTGTTAACCCTGTCAATGTAGCCTCATGAATATAGGTAGTACTGCCGTCATCAGTAAAAACTTTATCCGTTGCCCCTATCGTTTGAGTATTTTCAGAACCTGCTAGACGATACTCTATTACCGCATCAGCTTCGCTGCTATCTGATTGCCACATAATGGTACGGCTTGTGCTATTATCTTGAGCTACAATTTGTCGAATGTAACGGCCTTCAGAATTAAGGATCGGTTTTATCTCTTGACCACTTACGACAGCAGCCATTCTAGCTATACGACTCTGTATGGCATCCTTATATACATAGCCACCTACGATTAATATAACCAAAGCTACAATAGCTATAATTGTTTTTAATAGTTTACTTTTATTCATATAGTTCCTTTATGTAAATATGTATTAAGTACTAATATGAACACATTATAAAACTTAAACTTAACTTTAAGTCAAATAAGATTTTGCTATACTTCTTCAACATCTACTTTTCTATATCTAGCTGAAATATATCCCAACATGTTTAATTGCGGTATATTCCATTCATTAGGTAAATAGATATCACAGGTAAGCTCATCGCCTATAGAATTGTTAGCTATAAATTGATAGCGCCCCAATTCTTCATTACTGCATACTCTTTCAAGCTGATTTAAAGTAGTGTCCCCCCAAAATCGACTAAATTCAGTCCAAATAGTTTCTACATCAGCTTGAGATAACTCAACCTGTAATCTATATTTTATGCCAACTTTGCATCGTTTTTTTAAGCCCTTTTCATCAGCACTACAAACCTTAGTGGAACCTTTATCAAAAGACCATTCTAAACCATTTAACGATTGAACTTGGGTAGAAATGAGATTCTTAAAATTTGAAAAATCTCCGAGAAAATGTTTGCACGCTACCTCAAATGTATCTAGTCTATCTATATTGCTCAATTCACAATACCTCTTTTAAAGTATTTACCTACTATTTTTCGTAATATTGTTTCATTTGTGTATAGCCATTAACGATGACTTCAATTTCACCTGTTCTAGGATGGAAGATAAGACCGTGAATAGGTACGTCTTTCGGAATCAAAGGATTCATACGCAATTCGTCTACAGTATCTTCTACATTTTCAGCAGGGTGTGTAAATCCATCTGCCCAGCGTTCCATTTCTTTACGGACCATATGAATCGCTTCTGGTGCAATACCACGAGCCAACATTTTTTCTGTTAAATCTTTTGCCGTAGTTTTTGCCATACCACATTCGTGATGACCAATGATAAAGATTTCGTTAACGCCTAGCTCATAAATACAAACAAGTAAACTACGTACAACGCCATCAAAAGGACCTGTAATACAGTTCCCTGCAGTCTTTACAATTTTCGCTTCACCGCGGCCAATATCCATGGAATCTTCTAAGAAGTTAACAAGACGTGTATCCATGCATGTAACGATAGCCATTTCGCGGCTCGGCATTTTACTACATTTAGTGTCAGTTTCAACGTAACCTGTATTTTGATCTTCTACATATTCTCTATTATGGGCTAAAATATCATCTAATAAACTCATAGTACCTCCTATATAAAAAGACCTTGGCACACAACCAAGGTCTCTATATCAATAATGGTCGATATAAATATTATATCATATTCAGTTGTATCCATTCTAAATCACTACTAGTCTTAGATCATTATTCTCCAAAAATAGATTTAGAATAATTAGAGTTAAAACTTATCTATCAGGTGTAGATAGTGCTTCGATAGCTACGCTACCACCGCGTACAACTTCAATACGATTAACAAACATATCTTTAAATAGAGCAATCATATCGTTATTTTTGGATACTGTTTTTACACATTGTACAAGAACAGATTTGCGGTTATAATCGACTACCAACAAGTCAAAGGTTTGAGCAATGCGGAAGATTTCTTGTTTATCTGCTTCTTTGCAACTATTGACCTTAATAAACAATAGCTCTTTTTTTGTAATCGGCATATCCGTAAAGTCGATAACCTTAATCACCTCTACACTGCGATTAAGCTGTTTAATGATTTGTTCGTACGTCAAATCATCGCAAGTGAGCTCAATGGTCATACGAGACATGGTAGGATCTTCAGTTTCCCCTACTGTCAATGTATCAAGGTTATAGTTTTTACCTGCGAAGAGGCCAGAAATTTTAGCCAATACGCCGATTTGGTTTTCTACATACGCTGAAATACAGCGTTTTTCCATATGTAATTCCATAGCCCCTCCTATTTTTTATCCTTTAATAACATATCGCTTAAAGATTTGCCAGCTGGTACCATTGGCAATACATTGAGCTCCGTTGGAATGATGAACTCAAGTAATGTAGGACCATCTTTGAAAGTATCTGCCAATTGGAACCCTTTTTCGATATCCTCTACCTTCGTAATACGCATAGCTTTAGCACCATAAGCTTCTGCCAATTGTACAAAGTTTGGAACATATTCAAACTCATCATTATCGATCATATCACGCGTTACAATAGAACTTTCATCCATCAACAAATTAGTACAAGCATATCGTTTATCGTAGAACAATTGTTGCCATTGCCGTACATTACCAAGGAAGCCATTATTCAAAATGATGAGAGTTACAGGTAAACGGTAATGCATAGCTGTGGCAAATTCTTGGATATTCATTTGTACACCACCATCACCACAGATAGCAAATACTCGTTTATCAGGGTTGCCAATTTGAGCCCCTAACGCAGCTGGGAACCCATAGCCCATCGTGCCAAGGCCACCAGATGTCAACATTTGGTGTTGTCCTTTAATTTCGAGGAACTGAGTAGTCCACAATTGATTTTGTCCTACATCAGTAGCAACAATAGGTCGTGCATAGTGGTTATTAATATAGTCAATAACAATTTGAGGTGTTAAGCCTTCTTCACCCGCTTGTGTAACAGGGCGGTCAGCCTTAAGTTGTTGTAATTGTGCAGGCCATTCACCAAGATCATGAGGTTCAATATATTCCAATAATTTTTCAATAGCTAATTTAGCATCTGCTACAATTGGAATATCTACCTTAATATTTTTAGAAATAGATGCTGCATCCACATCAATATGGATAATCTTACAATTTTGTGCAAAGGTACTTAACTTGCCTGTAATACGGTCGTTAAAGCGTGTACCAATAGAAATCATTACATCACAATCAGTGAGTGCCACATTCGGTGCATAGCCACCATGAATACCAATATTGCCGAGATATAAAGGATGTCGACTATCGATAGCACCTTTACCCATCAATGTAGTTACAACAGGAATGCCTGTTTTTTCTACTAGCTTCATCATGAGGTCGTTAGCACCACTAATGCTAACGCCACCGCCTAATAAGAATAGTGGTCGTTTAGCCTTGCTGATAATAGAGCATGCTTTTTTTACTTGTCCTACGTGAACTGTTGTATTAGGTTTATAGCCACGAATATTGACTTCTGTTGGATACTCATCAGAGCCCATAGCCTTTTGAATGTTTTTAGGAACATCCACCACTACAGGACCAGGACGACCAGTACGGGCAATATAAAATGCTTCTTTCAAAATACGCCCTAGCTCTTTACGATCACGAACGGTAACAGCATATTTACAGATATTGCGCACAATACCAACTGTATCCACCTCTTGGAATGCGTCATTACCCATGAGGCCCAAGTCTACTTGACCTGTAATACAAACAAGGGGAACACTATCAGCGTATGCTGTAGCAATACCTGTCACAAGGTTTGTAGCACCTGGTCCAGAGGTTACCATGCACACCCCAACTTTACCTGTACTGCGAGCATAACCATCTGCTGCATGAGCTAATGCTTGCTCATGACGTGGCAAAATTACTTTTACCTTATCTTGTTTATATAATTCATCCATGATATCGATGGTTGCTGCCCCAGGATAGTTGAATAGTATATCTACCTGCTCCTCTTGAAGGGCCTTCACCACATATGCTGCGCCTGAAATCATAGGTGCCTCCTTAACTATGTAAAAAATGCATATCGCATTCTCAATATTCTCATTCGATATATCTAAAAAATTGAATATCTTATATAGATGTGTTATACTCAGTAGTGTACCACATGTTGTGGTACATGAGTATGTAATAAATCTCAAATTATAGAAATATATATTAATTTTGTCTGGAAAGGACTGTAAAACCATGAAAGAAATCTTAGGTTTCCACTTAAACGGTTGCCCTTATTGTGCAAATGCATTCCGTGCTATCGATGAACTTGTTGCAGAAAACCCTGCATATGCAGACATTCATATCAACTGGGTTGAAGATCAAGACGCTCATGAGCTCTTCAAAACTCACCCTTATGAGTACTATCCAAACTTATGGTTCGACCTCGACAAACAATATGAGGCTCAACCTGGTGAAAGCTATGACCAAACAAAAGCATTAATCAAAGCTGTATTGGACAAAGCAATCGCATAAGATTATTACATGAAAACGTGATAAATCCATTAAGAAAGAGGCTAGCAATGCTAGCCTCTTTTTTTGTCTTTCCATTCAAGATACATATGTTTAATTACTTGGATCGGTGATACAAATAACATTCTAGGCCCACCATATCGCATGATTTCACGTATCTTTTCACGATATGTTGGTCCATAGCAATGTGTTTTACATACGCTGCAAAAGGTTTTACTTTCCATATGTGGACATACATCAATACGATGCTCTGCATAATGCCAAACGTCTTGGCACTCCTCACATAGTTCACCTTTAGGCGTGTGGTGTTTATCACGACAATAGATGCCAATAATTTGGTACATAGTTTTTAGTTCTAACTTACGTTTTTCATCAACTGTCACGCTAATCTCCTATTTCACAGACCAAGAAACCCAAGCGACCTTATCAACGGTCTTATTATGAATTTCACCATTGATAGCTAGTGGTTCAATGAGATTTCTAATCTCTTCTTTCATATCATCCATTGCGCCCCAACCGTTATTATGAAGTCGCATAGTAAAGTAATTAATAGCCTTCTCAAGAGACATAACCTCTGTTTCAGGAACCGTTTTATAAGTTACTTTCACATTATGCCCTATTTCATGGATAGCCTCTAAGCACTCTTTCATCTTGCCATCCCAAGGGAATGAGTCGCGACCAAAGAAATGTTCAGATAGCATATCTACCATTTCGTCACTGCGCTCGCTGAAAGCAATCCACAAGCATTTATCATGACTTGCTTCGTGCATGGCACGAATATTTTCTACATCAAACATGATGGGACAGAAAATGCTATACGCCAAGTCGAAACTCTTATCCCAACCGAGTTCTCGACGTGTTTCATCAGACCAAGGTGCGATATATAAACTCAAATCAAGACCTTCTGCCTCTGCCAATTGTTTAGCACCTCGAATCATACCGTCAGATAAATCGATACCTGTTGCCTTATAGCCATCACGAGCCAATCCTAATGCATAGTCACATACACCACAGCCAATATCAAGGGTACAACCGTCTTTAGGGGGCAAAAGATTCTCATTCTTCAAGAAGGATAAAAACTCTGTAACCTGCGCCTTACGATCGTCCCGATTGTGCATTTCTACAAAGTAATTAGATCGATTATTCCACGCATCTTGCTCATTACGCCAAGTTTTGTCGACGGTGAGTTCTTGTATTCTATTTGTCATTCTATCTCCTCTGTATCACTACATCAAAACTATGCATTGATACAATTTGCTATTTTATTTAGCTTAATTAGATACTTTATATTTTTTCATCACGTCCTATATGCCTAGTGTTCCACCTAGGATGTTCAGATTTTCACAAGGACATTTTTATTGTACATCATTCTCAAAACAAAATGTGTTACTCAAATCACATTTACACGTTATCTTGATATTATTAAATATATATTTTTACATAAATGCTATATTAGACGGTATTTTCAAAAACAAAAAACTCCACTCAACGAGTGGAGTCTTTTATCTCTCATTTTACAAATAGATTTATATACTATCTACTCATATACATCAATTGAATATATGATTACTTCTCTTCTTGTTTCTCTACTGAAGCAGACGCCTCTTCAATTTTAGGAGCTTCTGTTTCAGTTTTCTCTTCAGTCTTTACACTCTCATTATTAGAAGAAGATTCACGCTCTTGTTTAAGATGTTCTTCTCTCTTCGCTTGTGCTTCTTGCTCGCGTTTTTCAAAGGATTCTCTAATTTTATCTGTTGTATCCTTCAACTTGTCTGTGCCCTTTATAGCAAGATCTTTAATTGCTTCTGGATCAGCACCACTAAATTCAGCTAAAGCCTCTTCATTATTTGGATCAAAGAATGGGGCCTGGTTAAATCCCAATAAGGATGCTACAAATACCATTGGAATTTGAGCAATCTCACTATTATACTCTTTTACTTGGAAGTTATAAGTCTCACGTTTATTAGAAATGAACGTTTCATTTTCACTAATCGCTTCTAAGAATTTACTATATTGAGTATTGGCTTTTAACTCTGGAAATTGATTAGCTAAAGCTGTAATATTTTGAACTGCTTTTGCTGTTTCACGAGCCATATCTACAAAGTTATCAGACACTTTTAATTGAATTAATTTTTCATAATCATCATACTCATTTACAAGACCTGTAAACTGATTAACAATAGCTACTTTTTTCTCGTAAGCAACGATAATATTGGCACGTGCCTCTTTAATCTCTACAGTCAATTTTTGTAGTAAATTGTATTGCTTAACAAAAAAGAAAATTAAGAATATAATTATAAAAAATATAAGCGTAGAAAACATAGAACTCTCTCCATTTCGATTACAAATAACCATACAATTTTGAGAATATTATACATATGAAAGATATAACCAATATGAAATTTCATTCATGAAGTGATATAAAATGATTTCATACATTACTTATATTTATTATAATAGAGATAAGGAGGACTTAATTGTATGGGAAAATATATGATAATCCTTATATTTCTATTGATTGCTATCGCTGTAGTTTTTGCTACTTATAACTTATCTATCATTAGATCTATGCCTCCTGAAGAGCGTTATAAACTTCTTTACTTTAAGGATGATCAAGTCTCTATAGGCATTGGCTTAGTAAGAAGAACATTTAAATTAAGCGATATTCGTGAGGTACGTTTTTCTAAAGGTAAACAATTCCGTAGCATGGGCAGCTGGGCCGGCAGAATGCAAATTTGCAAACTAAATGGCAAGACAAGTCGTTGGATAGAATTTGATGGTACGGTCTACTACAAAAAGATGGTGTATATAACTAATGAAGAAATCATTGATAAATCAATAGACTTACTGATGAATGAATTTCAAGCACGAGGTATTCGTTGTACTAAATATAGATGCTAACATATAATTTTCTAAACTATACCTCAACCTAAAGAATAAAGATATCAAGCTAAAGAATAAAGACACATAAAAAGGCTTCTCGAAATTTCGAGAAGCCTTTTATTTGGTGCGCCTAGCAGGAATCGAACCTGCGCACCCGGTTCCGGAGACCGGCGCTCTATCCCCTGAGCTATAGGCGCATGAATACCTAAAAATTATACCATATTACGTTATGGTTCGATAGTATAAAGTATAAAGCAAGATAGTCTGTATATAGAATAGACCTTACTATTAAATCAATTCAAGATTGGAATAACTATAGTTAAACTCAATCACTATTGATACATCATCTAATAGTAAGGTCTTTATATTTATATTTTTTCTTTAATCAACGCTAATAGAGCATCACAGCTACGACTGACATCATCATAGGTTTCGTCAAAGTTTCCCGTATACCAAGGATCCTTTACATCACGGCTTTCACTAACAAAGGACATAGCCTTATATACCTTGGAATCTACATCTTCTCCAATGATACGTTTTAAATTACGTCCGTTATTTTCATCCATAATTACGAGGTAATCAAAATTATGATAGTCATCAACGGTCACTTGACGAGCCTTGCGACGAGTGTAAGGAATACCCATTTCATCTAATTTCTTTTTAGTCCCATAATGGGTGTCGTTCCCTATCTCCTCACGAGATGTAGCGGCAGACTCAACATAAATAGAATCGCTAAGTCCAGCTTTCGCAACGATATGCTTCATATAAAACTCAGCCATAGTTGAACGACAAATATTACCATGACAAATGAATAAAATTTTAACCATCATAATTCCTCTAGTAACTCAACAATCGATAAGTTATTAACGCACAAAGTTCGTAGATACTTTTTTCTCTTTATCTGTATCTGGATATGGCACACCTTGTTCCTTAGCTACAGCAAAGCTACGCATCATCCAAACCATATTTCTAGCCAAGTTGCGCATTGTTTGCATACCTTCTTCATCTTGCTTAGCATCTTCGGCTACTAGACCATGGCTAATATTCCAATATGTAGAGCCTGCAATTGGCATTTGAGAAATACCAAAGTATTTATTGAGTACATCAAAGGATGCAGTTGTACCGCCGCGACGAGCTACGGCGATAGATGCACCTGGTTTAAAGGCAAATGGATTTGGCTTTACACTTTCTGCACTAAAGAATACGCGATCTAAAAAGGATAAAATACGTCCACTCGGATGTGCATAATATACAGGTGTTGCAAAGATAAAGCCATCTGCATCCTTCGCTTTTTCTATGAAGGCATTTACATCATCATCCTTGAATACACATTCTCCATGTTCAAAACAATAACCGCATTGAATACAATCGCGAATAGGTTTATTGCCTAGCTGAATGACCTCTGTATCTACATTGGCTTCACTAAATACCTTTTGTACCTCTTGTATAGCTTGCATTGTTGTGCCATTTACATGGCTACTACCATTTACGATTAGAACTTTCATATTATATCCTCCAAACTCTTACTTAAGAAGTTACATATTAACTAGCCTTTATATACTATCATAGAAATACAAAATTGTTAAAGTCTGTCCATCACAGCAAGCCAGTTAATGTTTGCCTATTTGCCGATAAAGAATAACTCACATAGACACTTTTATATAAAAAAACTCTGTAGCACCTTATCTACAGGCAACTACAGAGTTTTCATCTATTCAATTAGAAGTTATGTCTAACCCCAGCATCAATACGCCATGTATTATCTATAGTAGCACCAAAGTTTTTGGTGAATGTACCATATAGATATGTGCTAGGACGAACACTCCAAGAACCGCCGATTTCCGCATCAAGCCATGTATCCTTTAAATCTACAGTTGTTTGTACTGTTGGATTACCTGGTGCAGAATATGTAGTATTTACCTTACCAGAGAATTCATGAGCTAGTGCTAGTTTTGCAAAGATATTGGATCTTTCTGTTTCTTTACCAATACCAATGCCAAGTCTACCTACCGCAGAGTTGACCGCATCAGATTTCACATGCATGGATCCACCACCTGCAATAGTTGCATCATAGGATACACCATTTAAACGACCTAGAATAAATTCTACACTAGGGTCGATATAGAAACCATTTTGTTTTTTAATACGTTTGCCATATTCAGCACTCAAGGATGTACCAAATGTATGATAGTTACCATTCAAACGTTGACCACTAATTGAGTTAAGGCTATAGTCGTTGGATAATCTATTACCACGAGCGATGATATCAATATACCGACCATCGTCATGTTGTTTTGTACCATATAAGGCAATACCGCCAAGCTTACCATCGCCACTGCCATTAGCATAAGAGTTGCTAGATGTGCTGTAATCAATAGCACCACCAAAAATCCAACCATTAGTTGCCTTATGGTCGTAACCAACTTGTACGTCATTGTATGTCATATGTGCATCAGCACCATCTGTAATCTTAGATTTACCACCTATATATTTAGCCCATACGCCTTTATCTGTATTAGCTAGACGAAGATCACCTAAACGGCGTTGTAAATCATTCGTATTATTTTTCCATGCCATAACTGTCGATGTAAGAGCTGATTTTGAACCACTCACCAAGGATGACTCACTATCCCGAGTAACCTTTGTTGTATCGTCTACAATGAGATGACCTTGAGCATCAAAATGATCTGCCCCTAGGTCTGCAACAGCACCAGGTGTAGTAACACCTTCATTGATTTGAACTGTTGTGCTAAGCTTCTTATCATTACCTGTGTATTGTAATTTCTCAGCTAATGTTTGAATATCCTTTTTGTAGCTTGCATCGTCGATGGTATTACCGGAATGGTCGCCTTGCATTGTAATATGGCTATTATCCGCCGCATGTTCAACGATGATTTGCCCTTTTCCTGTATCACTAGCCGGCACACCAGATTTATAAATAGCATTCACATAACCGCTATAGTTCTGAATTGTTATAGGCCGCGCATCGATAGGATGAATGTTACCTGCTGCAGTTGGGTTAACACCACCTACAAGATTGCGAACCTTACTCCCCTTGTATAGGTACGCTGCATTATCCCCTGATGGACGTTCTTTTTTAGGTGTAGGACGCTCCATGCCAATCCACTCATTATTCCAAGTAGCACCATTTTGTAGGTAAATATCTGCACCAGAATTATGAGGATTTTTATTGCTTTCAGCATATTCATTTAATACAGCACCTGTGAGGCTAGAGTTTGGTGTTGTAAAAGCTAAACCTACATTCGTCGGTTCTTCATTATGGTTTGGATCGCGGCCATAATCCTTGTTGATAAGGCCCACATTACCAACAGCAACCAAGTCTTTGGTACCTGGATGTTTACCATCAGAGCCTGCATTTACATAGACATCCCCTTCTTCTGCTACTACAGAATAGGTATCAGATGTTTCTACAGGATGAGTGATAATCTTACCGCCTCCATCAACAAGGATATGACCTCGTTGATTGACTTGTAAACCAGAGCCGATAGCATCGATATCTACATTACCTTTCACATGAATATTAGTATCACCATAGTCTCGATCAGGGTTATCTTTACTTAGACGTGGTACCTTACCGCCATAACCAGCATAGACTGCACTCATATAATAATGACCTAATTCTCTCTTCGATGCTGGTGCATCATTCTTTAATCGTACAATAAGGTCTTTATCTACCGTTAGTTGTGCCCCAAAGCCATTATAAATACCTGTAACATTCTTACTTTTACCTGCCTCTGTTAAACTTTTACCATGTACATTAACTGTTAATGTATCCTCTATGTGTTTAACCTCAGGTTGCGTTTGTACTGGTGAGCCCATTGTTAAACCCAGCAACTCCTCTGCTTTATCGCTAGAAACATTAATTTCTGTAGCCATTGCAGAATAAGATATACCTGTTAATACTAGTGCAGTCATCACGGCTGATACATGACGTCTAATCTTCATAATTCTCTCCTTCTTATATCATGCTTATAATACTCTCACTAAATCACATAAAATTTATAACACCTAAAAAGCACAAAAAGACCCCCTTAGTCCAACTAAGGAGGTCTTCTATTAACTCACACACTCGGCAAGTACTAAAATTACTAATTATTATTCTTCAGGAGAAATAAGGAAGGACAATGCACTAAAGTATTTATTTTGTTCCCCTTTATTTTGTGTAGGGAATGCAACTTCAACACCTACTACATTTAAGCCATCTGCTGTAACAGCTACAGTAGCTTTACCATTTTCATCTGCTTTAGCTTCACCAGTTAAATCATTTACTAAATCTTTGATAAGAGGTGCATTCGCATATGGTTTACCATCTTTAAACACTTGGATTTCATATGTATCACCTTTTCTTAATGTCAATGGATTAACAGAAGGTACAATTTGAATAAATGCATTCTTATCTACAAATGGTTTTGCTTGTGCATTCCAGTAATGAACATCATATTTGATAGCATGTGTACTCTTAACCGCACCAGGAACTTCGGTGATTGGTTTATGAATTGTTTTACCATCTTTAGTCTTAGTCCAGTAGCCATAATCAAAATTAGTTACAGTTACACCAAGGTCTGCTGGTGGAATAATAGCTACATTTTTTTCATGCTTCACAACTTGTACAGGAATTTGTTTGCCTTGTACATCATATCCAGTAATATTTTTTACCATATCTGCACTATAAGCATTATCTACAGGACCCTCACCTAATACAAGTACTTTTTCATCTGTACGGTTAGCGAAGAACACACCATGTGCATCAACAGAAGAGCATACACTACCTGCAGCTAAACCTACAGCAAATAAAGAAGCTAGAATTTTCTTATTCATAAGAACCTCCATAATCAATAACTAGTTTCAAGAAACTTGCTATTATTATACATCGTCATGGATATTCCGTATATACCGATACCCCTATCAGCAAGACTTTATGCAAAGTAAGTATATACAAGGTTCTATATTCCTATTAATCATAAATGATAAAATTATCACCAATTTTTCATATGAATATAATAAATAGGAATATCTTCTTTGTTATATATAACAAAAACGACGCCCCCATAGGAGCGTCGTTTTATATCACTAAGGATATTATTTTTTGTTTTTAGCAGCTTTCGCACGTGCGTTACGATCAAGGATTGTTTTACGCATACGAATACTTTCAGGTGTTACTTCAACAAGTTCGTCATCGTTGATCCACTCAAGAGCTTGTTCCAAGGAGAAGATACGAGGTGGAGTCAAGCGAACTGCTTCATCAGAGGAGCTAGAACGCATGTTAGTAACGTGTTTTTTCTTACATGGGTTAACATCCATATCAAGTTCACGAGTGTTTTCACCGATAACTTGGCCTGCGTACACGTCTTGGTTAGGACCAACGAACAATGTACCACGGTCTTGAACAGAGTTCAAACCATATGGAGTAGTTTCGCCATTTTCGAATGCTACCAAGGCACCGCGTGTACGGGAAGGAATTTCGCCTTTGTATGGTGCATAACCATGGAATACATGGTTCATGATACCATTACCTTTTGTAGCTGTTAAGAATTGTGCACGGAAACCGATCAAACCACGTGCAGGAATTACGAATTCCATGCGAAGGTAACCAGCTAACTCAACCATGTTAGTCAATTCAGCTTTACGTTGACCAAGATTTTCCATTACAGTACCCATGAATTCTTGAGGTACGTCGATAGTCAATGCTTCTAATGGTTCGCACAATTTGTCGTTAATAGTTTTGAAAATTACGCGAGGTTTACCTACTTGTAATTCATAGCCTTCACGACGCATAGTTTCGATCAATACAGCCAAATGCAATTCGCCACGGCCAGATACTTTGAAAGCATCTGCAGAATCAGTTTCTTCTACCTTCATAGAAACGTTAGTTTCTACTTCGCGGAACAAACGATCACGTAAGTGACGGGATGTAACGAATTCACCTTCGCGACCTGCGAATGGAGAGTTGTTTACAGAGAATACCATGGACAATGTTGGTTCGTCGATGGAGATGGATGGTAATGCTTCAGGATTTTCAGCATCTGCTACAGTTTCGCCGATATTGATATCGTCGATACCAGCGAACGCAATGATATCACCCATTTCAGCTTCGTCAGTTTCAACACGGTTCAAACCATTGTATGTATATACACGACCGATTTTCGCTTTACGAGTGCTTTCACCAGTCATGATAGCTACTTGTTGGTTAGGTTTCATTTTACCGCGAACGATACGGCCTACTGCGATTTTACCGATGAAGTTATCGTAATCAAGTGTAGTAACCATGAATTGAAGAGGACCTTCCAAATCACCTTGTGGTGCAGGAATTTCTTCGATCAATGTTTCAAACAATGGTTCCATATTTACAGCTTCGTCATCCCAGTTAGTTTTAGCCACACCAGCACGAGCAGATGCGTATACTACAGGGAAATCTAGTTGGTCATCATCAGCTTCAAGTTCCATGAACAATTCAAGAACTTCATCTTCAACCTCTTTAACGCGTTGGTCAGGACGGTCGATTTTGTTGATAACTACGATTGGTTTCAATTTTTGTTCTAAAGCTTTACGTAAAACGTATTTAGTTTGAGGCATTGGACCTTCATAAGCATCTACAAGAAGCAATACGCCGTCAACCATGTTAAGTACACGTTCTACTTCGCCGCCGAAGTCAGCATGGCCTGGAGTATCAACGATGTTGATTTTAATGCCATCATGCATAACAGCCGTGTTTTTAGACAAAATAGTAATACCGCGTTCACGTTCCAAGTCGTTGGAGTCCATTACGCGTTCTGCTACTTTTTCATTTTCACGGAACACATGGCTTTGTTTTAATAACGCGTCCACCAAAGTAGTTTTACCATGGTCAACGTGGGCGATAATCGCTACATTACGAAGATTTTCGCGAATCATAAGATCCTCCCTTTAATTCCTTTAGTATATTCTATATCACATAGCGCTTGTGAAAGTAGCTATGTAGGTATATTCCCAAAATTGGCAACACTTAATTATAACGTAGTCTATAGAAAAAAGTCAAAGAAATACAGGATTTCTAATCATGGTAATTTCTACATTTGATTATACTTTTGACTCATCTTAAGACTAAATTAGCTACATAAGCATATGGTATAAAAAAAGATTTCTTATGCTACCTTGCCTCAAATAAGATAAAAGGAACGTCACATAAGAAATCTTGTATTAATATTTAGTTTTTATCAATCTTCACCAATCATACGTACTTCTGGCTCCAGATGTACACCATGTTGATCATATACGCGTTTTTGTACTTCTTTAATAAGATCAAGTACATCTTTAGCTTTAGCATTACCAGTATTGATAACAAAGCCAGCATGCTTATGAGATACTTGTGCATCACCAACAGATAATCCTTTAAGACCTGTTTGTTCAATCAAAGTACCTGCAAAATACCCTGGTGGGCGCTTAAAGGTTGAACCCGCGCTAGCATACTCTAAAGGTTGTTTAGATTCGCGCTTTTCTGTGAGCTCATCCATGCGAGCCTTAATAGCATCCTTATCACCAGGTTGTAACGTCATAATAACCTCTCCAATAACCTCATGATTATCGTGGAATACGCTATGACGATATCCAAAATCTAAGTGAGATGCATCGTACTCCTTAATATTGCCCTCGAAGTCTACAGCTAGTACTGAAGTGACCACATGGCTCATTTCCCCGTCATAAGCACCTGCATTCATAAATACAGCACCACCAAGTGTACCTGGAATACCAATGGCAAATTCAAGGCCAGATAGTCCGTTTTCCCAAGCAAATTCAGAAGCATCTTTTAACATATAACCAGAACCAATGCATAATACATTATCATTGCAATCCATGATTTGTGTCATATGTCGAACCGATACGACAGCACCGCGAATACCACCATCTTTCACCAAAATATTGGAGCCGCAACCAATAATAGTTACAGGCACTTGTAATTCGTGAATCTTGCGTAGCGTAAAGCTCAACTCATCCATCGTCGTAGGTTCAATAAATAAATCAGCAGGACCACCAATTTTAAATGTCGTATGATGACAAAGCAGTTCCTGTTCTCGTACACGTGTACTAGGTAATTTCTCTAATAAGGCTTCTTTTAAGTCCTTAATGCTTTGGTTGTTGTTGTTCGCCATGATCTAACACTTTCATCCCCTCAGTGATTGGTTCGCTAATGATTTTATAAATATCATTAGAGATTTGGCTCCAACGCATTTGTGCTTGTAAATAAGCAGCCGCTGCAGCATTTTCTTGAATTTGAGGCATCAATTCCTCTTGTTTCTTTTGCAATTCATCAGCTTCTGGTGCACCAGACAACTTTGCGTATTCCCATTGCATTTGTTGTGCCATAAATGTGCGTACCAACGCCGCCGCTACTGCGTCAGCTTTCAAAGCTTCTTGAGCTGCCATTAATTCTTTGTACTCTTCGGATTCACGCATAGCGTGAGCTAAATCATGAGCTTTATCGTAGTTCATAATATCCTCCTCTAACAACACCTGTCAAAATACTACCTCTCATGTAGATTGGGTAGAATTTCTAATACATATTTATTGTATATATCTCAATAGTGAAAGTATATTTATTTAGGTTGAATCCAGTTGCCTTCGGCTTTAAGATCTGGATAATCAAGTTGGCGCATAGCTTCATAGGCAATAATGGCGACTGCGTTAGATAAGTTTAAAGAACGCGCCTCATCTACCATTGGTATGCGAATACATGTTTCTTCAACACCTTCTAATAAGCTTTCAGGCAAGCCTCTTGATTCAGGGCCAAATACGAGCATATCCCCGATTTCATACTTTACCTCGGAGTGGGTATGCTTTGCTTTTGTAGTAGCGTAGAAATATCTACGATTAGGATATTTCGCATACAACTCTTGAATATTTTCATGTACCTGTACATCTACCAAATGCCAATAATCGAGACCAGCTCGTTTCACGTGCTTATCGTCGATAGAAAAACCAAGTGGTTTGATAAGATGTAGGGTCATATGATTAGCTGCGCATAAACGCGCTATATTTCCTGTATTGCCAGGGATTTCTGGCTCATAAAGTACTATTTCCATTTTCGTTCCCCTATTCTTTATATCTATATTATTCTACAAAGGAACGCACAAAATGTCCACTTTTCCCGCCTTCTTTTTCTACGAGATATGTAGGTCCCATAATCATGCCTTTATCAATGGCCTTACACATATCGTATACGGTGAGCAATCCCACTTGTACAGCTGTAAGGGCTTCCATTTCAACGCCCGTTTTTCCCGTAGTCTTAACGATGGCACGTACCTTGACGGCCTTGTTATGATTTTCATCAGTGCAAGCAGGGCTTTCACCATCTACTAAAGAGCAGTGAACCTCAACCTTTGTGAGCGCTAATGGATGACAAAGAGGAATGAGATTGCTCGTTTGCTTAGCCCCCATAATAGCAGCTAGTTGTGCAACACTAAGGACATCGCCCTTTTTTATAGTACCTGCAGTAATGCGCTCATAAATTGCATCATTGATTGCTATGAATCCTTCTGCGATAGCTGTGCGAGATGTGACATCCTTATCGGATACATCCACCATCCAAGCATTACCATCTTGATCAAAATGTGTTAAATCCATACTATATCCTTACTAATTATGCATAAATTATCATCAATAGTTTTATTTTCATTAGTTATATTATACAATAGAATTAAGATTTATATGTATAAGGAAGGAAGTGTTCCTATGAAAACAAAACTAACTTATTTCGGTCATGCTTGCTTTATGCTAACACGCGGTGATGTGTCCATGATTTTCGACCCATTCTTAACAGGTAATACATGGGATACCGCTAAAAAAGAAGATATCAAATGCCAATATATCTTTGTTAGCCATGGTCATGACGACCATTACGGCGATACAGAATACATCGCCAAAGAAAATGATGCGCTCGTTATCTCTACTGCCGAGATAGCAGGTAAAGCAGCAGCTGCTGGTTGCCGTGCTCATGCTATGCATTTAGGCGGTAAATTTGACTTTGAATTCGGTTCTGTTCGCATAGTTCCAGCCTTCCACGGCGCAGGTATCCCTGGCGGTCATGCAGCAGGTTGTATCGTAGACTTCTACGGAGATATTGTATACTTCGCAGGTGATACAGCACTCTTTAGCGATATGAAGTTGTTGAATCGCTTTGGCGATATTGACTACGCTTTACTTCCTATCGGTGATAACTTCACGATGGGTGTTGAAGATGCAGCTCTTGCCGCTTCTTATGTAAAAGCGCGTATCTCCATTCCAATTCACTACAAAACATGGCCTGTTATCGACCGTGAACCAGGTGTATTTACAAGCTTAGTTGAAGGCAAATACAATCAAACAGCCCTCATTATCGATCCAGGTTCCTCGATCGAGCTCAATAACTAAAATAAAAAATAACACCTACGTAGAAATGACGCAATTCTAAGGAATTGCGTCATTTTTATATGCTTTTATAAACGCTCCTCTAGGTTAAACCAAAATATATCACTGCTCACCTTTATAAAGCAGCTTATACCTCTTGGTTAGCCATAGAAAAGCCACTACGACTAGACATACGTACAAATTCATCTATATCTTGTGTTTCATCTACACCTACATAACCTAGTTCACGAACCATGCCATACGGATTATGAAGAGATAGTTGAGGCTTTTCCCCTGTAAGAACCCATAAAACCTTATACCCTTTCGGAGCCTCTCGTAATCGTTCCTCGCCTTTGCCATCCGTGAAGTAAACCAATAAATCCACACGGTTTTGATTGGCTAAAGAAAATACTGGCGAGAAAGCTGTTGCACCGCGCACATCAAGGCGAGGCTTTACATCTTTTACTGATTCCATCGTATAAGTACGGCGCACCTCATTATCACATTCTACAACGGTAATGCGATGGTTATAGGCATGTACAATTTGCAGTACTTGTTCTAACGCGTTCGTAAACTCTGCATCGGTAATACTACCACTCATATCGAGAGCAACCCATACATTAGCTTTATGTTGACGCAAGGTACCAGACAACTCCAAGCGCTCAGGTTGACGACGATTGCGACGCATCGTCGTTTTCTTGTACCCACTTGCTACCTTGCCCATGAGCTTTTTAAGGTAGAAATACCACGGAAGAGCACGACGCGTCTTTTGGAAGGTATCGATGAGACTCTTCACATATCCTTCCATATCACCTTTTGAGGCTTCGTTGATATAGCGCTCCGTAATTTGGTCCATCGTATCCGTATCAATGGAATCAGATTCATCCCAAATATCATGGCTAGTTTGAGGATCAAACTCCATAGCTACAGCTGTATCAGAATTATCTACGGGTACAAAGAGTTCAGGCTTTTCCTTCATCGCCTTATCGATGGCCTTGGCGTAATACTCAATGGTACGGAATCGTTTGAGCATCAATCCAAAACGTTCATTTACATTGGCTACAGTAACCGCATCACGATCAACATGTTCTAAGTAGTCATTTACAACCATATCCATCGCCATATGTACAGCCGTTTTATTAAAGCTTTGACTCAATGTTTTTACGCGCATCAAATGTGCAGAAATAATATGTAGAATTTCACGCTTAATGCCATCTTTCATAACATCTGGTGGCTGGCGTAGTAAGATAAAAGGATTTACATATAATACATAGCCACCTTGTTTTAAGTTAATACCGAAGGCACTGGTCATATCAAAACGAATACGATGAGCCATTTGTAAATAGAAATAACCAAAGAATTGGTCTTCTTCAAGGAGTAAGCTATTTACATCATGTAAAATATTCCATAATCGTTGCTCAAAGGCAGGTGTCATAACGGCTTGTTGCATTATCGCAAAATCGGTGCCTTCAATTTGTATCTCATCTAAGGCGCGTCCTATGGTCCCTATATGACTGTCTGACATATTGTGATTCATCAAGTCCGCCGCTATGCGTTCTGGTTCCATGCTATGATGTTGTGCTTCATAACTATCTACATAGGCTTCGTAGGCAGCATAGATTTGTGTGTACAAGGCCTCTGCTTCACGATGAATACGTTCCCGTTTTGCATGCCAACGATCGAGAGCCTCAATGGCATCCGCATCATAAGAGCCAGTTTTTTCCCAACCATCAATATGCGTCAGTAAGTCAGACGCATCGCGAATATCATCTTTATCTAAATTTCGTTGCATCATTCCACCTCCTTTTTCGTTTAACATCAGATTTTATGTATATCATGTTTTATATATTGGTTATTGTATCCCCAATCATTCGCTAAATTTCTTTATCCATATAGACAGCTTCATTTAATTAACTATGGAGCAGAACTATTTTTGTGCTTCAAAGAAGGTATCGATGAACAAGTCATCTTCAATCGCATAGGCGTATACCCGTTCATAAGTGTTTCGTAAATCTTTCATAACTGCTACGCGTAGATCACCTGGATACAATGTAAGGAATTCAATGAAGTGATGAACTTCTTCGGCATTGCTATTGCGGTTTAAACGATGCAACATATTTTTAGCCGCTACGTATAAGCGTGTTGGACTTTCACTTTTAACCTGTTCAGCCATAGACATAATGGCTCCTGGCTTTTGAACCGCCGCCAATACATCATCAAAGGTAATAAGTGGTTCTTGGTCTGACTCAATAAAGTTTACAAACGCCTCGGCAATAAGTTTACCTACGTTACCGCAGATAACATTCATAAATACATCGCGACTATAGGCTGAATCTTCTTGGTTTTTATAAATCGTATACAGGCCAGATACGCGTTCAAAGGAGCGTGGTGTAGCATCAATATCATCTTCATGTCGTTGATTTAAATACTCTGGATAGGAAGAAATGAATTCGATAACTTTTTCCTCAATACCAGCACCTATCGCCCAGTCAATCCATTGCATATAATCGGCATTCATATAGAGCCATACGAAACGGTTTTGTTGTGCCGGGTCCATGTCGATAGTTTGGTAGTCAAAAGAATCCTCAGGGTTCATAGCGGCGATGATACGCACTTGATCACTTAAAGAGAAGCCATTGATTTCACGATTCAAGATAAGATTCATTAACTCCTGTTGCACGGCATGTTCAGCACGGTTAATTTCGTCGATAAATAGTAATACTTGACGACCTTTATCCACAGCTTGAGCCACATGTTCCAACGTATGATGTACAGCATACACTGTAGTCTTTACAGAATGTGTGTTACCACGACCATCTGTATGTGTTACAGATTCTACAGTTGGTAAACCACCAATTTCACCTTCTTTTAAAAGATTTCCATCAATGGTTACCAATTCCCAGTCATGCACAGTAGCTACGCGTACCGCAAGAGATGTTTTACCAATGCCCGTTTCACCAACGAGCAAAGGCACTTGATTAGCAGCAAGCACTAATTCTACACTTGCCATTGTATCTATAAAGTTCATTGTGTCTCCATTTCTAATACTTCAAATATTCACTGACTGCAATTTTCTTAACAGCCCTAGTTCCATAAGCGTCTATAAGTGACAATAAGTCGATATGCCATTTAGATTGGCGACCACCGATAGCTTGGTTGTTAATCAATTCACGAATATAGTCTTCATCAGCTGTATCACTAGAGATGGCGCTAATGATGATCGATTTAATTTCGTCCACAGTGACACCTAAATTATTTGGTATATACCCGAGTGTGGCAGCACTTACACCAAATAGGTGCAATGCCAAGTCCTTTGTAAGCTTTGTAATTTGCCGCATCGCTTGAGAATCTTGTTTAACTGCTGCTTCTAATACGGCTACGCTAGGCTCATCAATATAGCGCAAAGCCAAATAATTTTCTTTAACGGCTTGCAATTGTACGGCTTCACTAGGCTCCTTAATATATTGCAAAGCATCGTAGTTGGACTTTACAGCTTCTAACTGCAGTGCTTCAGATGGATTTGCAATATAGCGAATAGCCCACCCAGATTGATCGAGTGCACATTGAACAACTGCATCAGATGGGGTATCGATATATTCTAAAACAGCCCAATCTTTTTTCACCAAGGCCTGTAATAGTTCTTCTGTAGGATGTTCCACGAATTGTATGGCTCGTGGTGATTGTGAAAGCGCCGTTTCAATAACCTTTTCGGTAGGTTCTTTAATGTATTGCAACAACATGCCATTTTGAGCTACGCAGGTAAGTTGCATTGCTTCTGTAGGGTTTGGAATATTCCGAATTCCATGGGGGTTATTGGTCAGCGCCGTTATGTATTGTTCTTCTGTCATACTAACCTTCATTTCTATTTAAAAAGGCCATACGAATACGTATGGCCTATACTGAATTCTATTTTTATTGTATCACATTTTTTCGATATAATTATATCTCTTTCGTATACTTACTACACCGTCAATGCATCTAAATCAGAATTATTCCCAATTACTAATAATTTATCATCTTCACCGAGAATGGTAATTGGGTTTGGTGGAACTTCTAAATCTTCACCGCGTCTTATGCCTACTGCATTAAGATTATATTTCTCACGCAAATTAGAATCCTTTAAGTTAGACCCTACCAAGAATGTTGGCACCTTAATTTCTATGAGACTAATATTTTTAGATAGTTGTAAATAATCCATCACATGGTCTCTAGTTAAAAACTGTACAAGGCGTAATGCCATATCGTATTCAGGGTAAATCACTTGATCTACACCTATTTTATGAAGCATTTTGCCTTGTATATTATTTTCAGCCTTGGCCACAATTTTAGGTGCATTTAATTCTTTAAGAAGCATAGCTGTCATTAAATTAGCTTGAAGATTTCCACCTATAGCTACAATAACCATATCAAACTGGCTTAGGGCCAATTCTTTGATTGCCTCTTCATCGGTTGTATCTGCAACTATAGCATGTGTTATAAATGGCGAAATTTTCTGTACAACTTCTGGATCAATATCTACACCTAATACCTCATGATCCATGGAAGCTAACATCTTGGCAACAGTGCCACCAAATTGACCAAGACCTATTACTACTATCGTTTTATGTTTCATATATGCCCCCTTTTATATTCAATCTAATCTATTTTTATAACAATACACGCTCTTCTGCATAGCTAATTGGTTTAGTCGGTGCCGTTCTTAGCGCCCAAGTACCAATAACAGTCATAACCCCTACACGACCTGTAAACATGACAAGCATTAACACCCATTTACTACTTTCAGATAAATCAGGTGTAATACCCGTTGTAAGACCTACGGTCCCAAAGGCAGAAGTTACCTCAAAAAGCAGTCGAATAAAGTCATATGGCTCATCCCAAGCCAAATAACAAGTAGCAAGTAAAACAAGAAGGATAGATAAAAAGATTATCCCATTTGCCTTAAGTACAGTAACCAACGAAATACGACGTTCAAAAACCTCTGTATCAGGACGGTTATTAAATAATGTACGCGATGCTAGAAAAGCGACGGCAATAGTACTAATCTTAACACCGCCCCCTGTAGAGTTAGGACCTGCCCCAATAAACATAAAAATGATGGTAATAAACAGTGTAATTGGATGTAAATCATTATAATCTACAGTTGCAATCCCCGCTGTACGAGGTGTAATCGATTGAAACAGAGATGCCATGACCTTGTTCCATATAGGTAAAGGGCCAAACGTTTTTGGATTCGCCCACTCAACCCCCAAGAAAATAATAGTCCCTAAAAGAATGAGCGCCGTTGTACCAACTAACATTATTTTTGTATGTAGTTTTAAATCTACAAATCGTCGTAGCTTGCGATGCGACCAAATATCAAAAGTTGCAAGATAACCAAAACCACCTATTACAATAAGGGCCATTGTATTTATATTAAATAATACATCACCCACCATAGCATAAGGTAAATCATTATCAAAGAATATAAATCCTGCATTACAAAAGCTGGAAATAGATTGCATAATCCCCGTATATAAAGCAGCATCACCAATATAGGGATATAACTGAATGGTATAGATAATACCACCAATTATTTCGACACAAAAGGTATAAATGGTTAACTTCTTCGTAATATGTAAAAGCCCTTTCATACCATCTTGCCCTACATCCTCTGACAAAAGCACGCGATTTTTCAGACCTACCCGTCGCCCTAATACTAGAGCAATAATAGTGGTAAAGGAAACAATCCCTAAACCACCTAATTGGATAAGGATTACCATGACAATTTTGCCAAACAAGGACCAATGATGATAGGTATCTACTGTTGACAATCCTGTTACAGAAACACAAGATACTGCGGTAAAAGCTGCATCTACAAGCGTTGTACTATGGCCTTGAGCATGTGATATGGGCAACATGAGTAATATCGTCCCTATAGTCATGGTAGCAAAAAAGCTAAGGGCTAATAGGCGATAAGGATTTTGTTGCATATATTGCTGAACTTGATTTTTTGAAGTATTTTTCCACATAACTGTAGTCCTATCCTATTAGTTCCTGCACTGACTTTAACGTTGGTAGTGGACTGCGCCCGCCTATGCCTTGTGTATTTAAAGAAGCTACTGCAGATGCAAAAATAGCGGCCTTCTCTAAATCGGAATGCGCACAAGCTTTTAGCAACTCTACAGCATGTATAGATGCACGGTCATGCTTAGTCGTCGAAGTTGTGTCTTGCCCCTTCATATGACTAATTGTATGTACTAAATTAGCTAAAAAAGCCCCATGGAAGCTATCCCCAGCCCCCGTTGTATCTACTACGGTAGCTTGAGTAAATGGTTTACATCGATAAAATGTTCCATCAGGCCATACAAAATAACTGCCATTAGCACCATCTGTAACACCTGCAATACATGCACCTCGTTCATGAATGATACGACAAGCCTCTTCTAAATTAGTTGTACCCGTATATTTTTCAGCATAATCACGAGCTACGATAACGATATGACTGGCTTCTGTAATCGGTTTCATCTCTTCGTCGTAGCGCTGTGCCCCACCGTCAAGAGAAATAATTGTACCAACCTCTTTTGCAACGGCCATAGCAGAGCGCATGAGTTGGCGATGTCGACCATTGATATGCAGAATATAGGCAGATTCTATGAGCTGCTTATGGGTATCTAAAAATTCAGGCTCAGTTGCAGTAGACCGTTCAAAAAATACAGCACGTTCACCAGTACTCTGTTTTACGAGGATTGTTGCCACACCGCTCTTAGCACCGCGTTCAACTTGAATTGCCTCTGTATTAACATTATATTTTTCAAAGTCATCTAATATATGACGACCTACCATGTCCTCACCAATGCTATCAATCATAGCTGTACGGGCACCATATTTTCCTGCCACCGCTAGTGCTGTAGCCACTGGCCCACCACCATCTGTAGTAGACGATACGACTTGTTGTACCTCACGGCCTGTAGGATAATGATCGACGACGATAAATCGATCTAATGTACTGGCACCTATGCCAACAATATCTATATGTTTTTGAGGAAATGTACTCATACTAATCTCCTAACTCCGAAAACATAACTATTCATACAACAATATTACTTCTTATAGTTACAGAATACCTTTCACCTTATAAAAAGTAAACCCCAGACCATGGTCTGGGGCTACTTTGTACTACAAAGTGTACTGTATGTCACGTAATTTGTCTTATTTAGTATATGTTGTGTGTGAGAAAGGTTGTTAGATATAAGGTGTAATATAACAGGTTAAGACATCATACGTTCCATCATATATTCAATTTCATCAGCACTCAAATTGTACATAGCCTGTACCATTCGCTCTGCTGACTCACCAGATGCACCACTTTTGGCAATTTCTGCTTTTGCCTTAGCTATAAGGGCTTCCTTGCGTTGTGCTTCGGAATCTTCATCTGTTGGTACGGAAATATTAGCTTTACCTTGACCAATACCACGTACCTCTTGGTTAGGATTATCTTTAGACGTTGTTTTCGTATCTTGGGCGGCCACCGCTTCCATAGCGAAGGAGTTTTTACCAGTCATGATATACTCCACAGCCTCCAAAGTACTTTGTGTAAGATTTACAGTCCAGAATTCACCAGCTGCAGTCAATTTATAAAGCAATCCATTGTAAGCTACAAGACCACGTTCTTCCCATAATTTATAGAGCCAGTTTAATTCTTCTAGTCTTGGATCTAGTGTTACTAAACTCATAATATTGAGGAACCCTTGTTCAAGTTGGCTTACCACTTGATTTACGACGGGTTGTAACTCACTTTGTTTCATAAGAGCCATAAATGGTTTTTCACCGCGACTAACCATATCTTCGTATGGCTTTAATGCACGATGTAACATCATGCCGTACCCATCGACATTACCACCGGCACCGCTACCAAATGGGAACATAGGCACGCCCGCTTTAGCCAAGATATTATACAAGCTACGTTCACGATTATTAGCGCTCCAGTGAGCTGCGCTTAATCGGCGATAGGAACGCTCATCAAGGTACTTACGACCGAATTTGAACATATCTCCTTGCATTGCTGTTGTCGCAGCAGCTGGCACCTTACCTTTTGCAATATCTTTATTAAGATCACTGCCATCAAATACGTTCAATTGATATAGGTCAGCACCATCTACGCCAGAGCTTACTAAATCAGCTAAATCTTGTTCCCAAACCTCCATAGTTTGACCAGGCAAACCATAGATTAAGTCGATAACAACAGAACATTGACCATAGGCTTTTAACGCAGCCAACCGTTCTAATACGGTTTCTTTCGTATCTAGTCGGCCTACCATTTGACGAACTTCTGTGTTAAAAGATTGTACACCAATAGACATGCGGTTTATGCCGTTTGCCATCCAAACATCGAGATTTTCAGGAATCAAATCGTGAATACGGCCTTCTAAGGTAAGCTCGTAATCGTTAGCTAGTGGCAAATACTCTTTAATTGCTTTCAACAATCGTTCAGAGTTTGATGGAGATAGCGATGTTGGTGTACCACCGCCGATAAATACGGCGTGGATTAATCCATCTTTTAATCTTGGACGCTCACTAGCTAGTTTTAACTCGCTAACAAGACCATCAATATATTGGTCCTCTACACTTTGACTCGTACCGTTTTGGAAGAAGCCACAATATGTGCATTTTGTCTTACAAAATGGAATGTGAATATAGGCGCATTGCATTTCACCCTTTTTAGGTGTGCCATTCATTAAGGTATCCCAAACGGCTTGTGTTTCCTTTGGAGAAACTAAGGTACCATTTAGCCCTGCATGAACAACCCGTTTATGAGGGAATGCACCACTCATCGGATTATCGCATTCTAAACCTAATTGTAGATTGCGTTGTTTCTCCGGAATGGATTCAAAGAAACTTGCTAAACTCATACTCCAATCCCCTTTCAGTTTAGGCTTGCAACTTTGCAAGTACAGATTTAGTGAATTCTTTTGCATTGGCAAAGTCTTGTTCATCTGGATGTGTTTCAGCTGCTTTATGTAACGCATCCCGTTCAGGACTTTGACCATGTGCAGATCCAGGTGGGAACATTTTATACATCATTTCGATTACTTTAGGGTCGATTTTGCCTTGGCATACAAAACCATCTACAAGGGACTCTTTATTATGTAGTAATTCAGATGCTTTGTCTATACTTTCACGAGCATGATCAGAATCTGCATACATACCTAATGTGGCAAAGAATACGATGTTAGGATTTGTTAAGGTTTCAATCAACTTAGCTGCTTCTTTATTCGCTGTACCACGGTCTACCCAGAAACCTACGAATACTGTGTCATAATCAACTAAATTCTCAGGCGCTTCTTTTACAGGAACGCAAGGTGTACCTTCAGGCATTACAGAAGCAATTGCTTCCGCTACGCTTTTTGTATTTCCCGTGAGGGAAGAATATAAAATAATGGATTTCATAATTAGCTCCTTTAATTCTTGGATGAGTATATTACTAAAATAGATCTATTACATAGATACATTTATTCTTCCTCATCATCAGAGGATTCGTGACCTCTAAACTCAACTGGTACTTTGACATCGATATCTTCGCCTGTTGGATTTCGATATGGTGTTGCGGCCACTACGGCAGACATTGCCGCATCATTGAATATTTCATTTGTAGAAGATACGATACTTTGTCCAATAAGACTACCATTTGTATCAAGTGTTACTTGTACAGTCACATCGCCTTGTAATTTTCTTTTTAAAGCCATGGAAGGCATTTGTGCATTGTCTTGCACTCTTGCACGGAACCCTTCCGCATCAAATGCAGCTTTCACTGTACCATGGTTGTTACCATTGCCGTTTCCATTGCCATTGCCATTACCTTGACCTTGACCATCCCCATCACCAGGGCCAACACCTGTGCCGTTACCACCACCGGAACCACCACCAGTTCCAGAACCGTCCCCCCCTGCGGAATTATCCCCAGAGGTATTACCTTTATGTTCGCCGCCTTTCGGAGCTACATCTACTGCATCAGGAATATCTGTTGCTGAAGATGGATCAATATTTGCTACAACAGCCTTTGTTCTTGCCGCCACTTCATCAGCCGATAGTGGTTTAGGGAATAGGTCTGACCTATTACCGCCACCACCGCCGGCATGACCACTACCGCCATCATCGAGTACACTTTGTGTAAGATCCACTTCATAGGTGTCCATATCTTGAATAGCTGGAACGACCACAAAAAAGATGACCGCAATAAAGAGAGCAATGAGATGAACTACGGCGGATATAATGGCTGCTTTTTTCCATGATATGCCTAGTCCCATAATTATCCTTTCTGTTCAGCTGCAATAGCCAAGCGTTTAACGCCAGATTGTTTTAACATATCCATAATCGCTACTACTTGACCATGGGCAGCCCGTTTATCGGCTTGCAAGATAACACTGGCATTCGGATTTTCTTGAATACGTTGTTTAACCATTGCCTCAGCATCATCAATGCTCATAGGATTGTTATCAATCGTAATATGACCTTCTGCATCTAATGTGAGTACTACAGGCAATTGAGCTGGTGACGAAGCACTAGTCGCCTGTGGTAATTGTACAGACAAGGCTTTTTGAGCCACTGTTTGTAAGCTGTTCATCATGAAGAATACCAACAAGAAGAAGATGATATCAATCATTGGAATAATCATGAATTCCGGCTTACTTTTCATACGAAAGCTTTGTAAATTCATAATTATTTCCACCCTTCTCGTTTAGCAGTCACAAGGCTTACACACATATTTTCAATTTGGTTAATAATAGAATCTAAACGATGACTAAAGATTGTATACACAATAAATGCCATGATAGCTACGCACAAACCAGATGCTGTGGCGATGAGGGCTTCACCGACACCACCAGTAATGGCAGATGCACCAGCACCAGAGTCGAGGATGCTGAAAGAACCAATCATACCTGTTACTGTACCTAATAGGCCCAATAATGGAGAGATTGTAACGGTAGCACTGAGATAGTCCATATATTTACGGAAGCCTACTGCGTCTACGCCCATTTGGTCAGCAAAGGCTGTTTTCATAGCTTCCTCGCTAGAAGCATTATGTAAACCTGCTTCTGCAATACGGCTCGCAATAGATGGGTTTTCTTTGATTACTTTATCAATTTCTGCCCAATTTTGTAATTTTGCTAGTTCATTGACTGCATGGGTAACAACGAAAGTTTTACTGGCATATTTGCGATAGTAGAAAGCTCGTTCTGTAGCGATAGCGATAACCATGAAAGACAAGAGTAATAATGGATACATTACATACCCGCCGCTATGAAACAAGTGAATGACATAATTTAAGTTTTCCATATTAGTAACCTTTCTGCCTGTTTACAGACTGAACATTAGAACCTGTAGGTGCCTTGAATTCTTGTATAATCGCCTAACTTAAAGCTTTCACTACCATATAAAGTATCTCGTTTATTAGTGCCCTTCGCATCGAATGTGTAGAATGCCTCAAGGAGTAAATCCTTGCGAGGTACATAGCCAGCACCAAATGTAAAGCTGCGTATACCGTCGAGATAACGATCCGGTACTGCGCCAGTACCATTGCCACCGAAGAAGGAGCCATGTTCAAAGTGTTTGTAATCGATGAACGCATTCCAAGATTTTGGAATATCTAGGTCGGCACGTCCAATATCTAGACGAGCCATCCAGAAGTGTGGTGTACCACCCATTTGATGACCTTTAAGAGCAAAGTCTGCTGTGCCACGTTCGTGTTGGTATACAGTGTTACCATTTAAATAACGACCCAAGTTGGAGCGGTTTTGGCCGTAATCAACGGTAACAGATGCATTGGAACCTAATTGATATTTAGCGCCAATACCAAATACATGGGCTACATTGGAGAAGCTATGTTCGTCATTACCGTTGCCATTTGCATTTAGGTATGTATGAGTTTTACCACCAAAGGAGCGTAAATACCATGCTTGTAAACCAAGACGAGAGCCTATTTGTTTCTTGTATTGAACAAAGGCGGCTTTATCGATAGCTGGTACAGTATCTTTTTCAAGAACTACACCTTCTGTTTGAATCAAGTTACCAATGATCTTACCAATCGCTTCACGTGGTAATTTGTTTTCAGACTCTGCATCATGTACAACTTTTTCAAGATTATACATATAATTGAACAATGCATTTGGCATGCCCCAACCATAGTAAGAACTACCTTCACCCCAGTCATTAGAGGCCATTGTAAAGTTCTTTTTATAAATTGCATCTTTAGCATCATAATCACTAAATACATAGTTACCACTATCGTATTTATACGTTTTAGCACCTAAATAACCAGTGAACTCATAATCACTAGATGGTTGTCCATAGTAATCATAGGATTGTTTGTAAGTACCATCTGGCTGTTTAACCCAAACCACATCAAGCTCACTATTGTTATAGTTGCTCCAGTTATCTGTAGCATTATATTTAGCAATTTCTTCTACGGATTGATTGATTTCGTCACCATGTTTTTCAACATAGGCTTTAGGGTTTACTAAAGCATCTTTATTATCAGTAGATATGATAAGACCTTTAGCCTTTTCTTTTAAGTATTCAGGGTATAAAGAAGAGTTCACATTATACATAATGTCCCCGGTCTTATAGAGTTTTTCCCCTGTATTCTTATTAGTGATTTCATACATTGCATAACCACCAGATGGAATATCGAGGGAGAATTTCTTCTCAGCCATATCTGTAGGGTATGCCTTTGTAAGAATATCTTGTAATCGACTCATCACTTGAGCTTGTTTTTGTTGTGTTTCCGCAAGCTTAGCATTTGCCTTTTCAATCTCTTGATCGCGATTTGGATTACTCCAGCTTAAATCCAGTGTTTCTTTATAAGCTTCATATTCAGCTTGCAAGTCTTTCAGTTGTTGATAGAAGTAGATGCTATCTGTCTTACCTTTGTAAGTAGAATCATAAATACCATTAGGGCTATCTGGTGCAGCCGTATCTTCACTAGATTTTTTCTCACCATCAGAACCGGTTTTAGTAGCACTTTCAATATCGTATGGGAATTCATCGCGATTAATACCGATTAACTCAGCCGCTGTTGGCGGTCTGTAGATAACTTCATGTACTGCGTGAGTATAGGCAGAATCAGTGATACCTGTACTATGTTTGAAAGTACCAACACCGATACGAACCTGAGAGTCATGACCATTCCAAACGGCACGAACACCGTCATAAGATTGACCGAACCAATAGCCACTCGCACCCATAGGCTCTGTTAAGCGGCCCACAGATACGTCCCATTTTTTAACGCGTCTCGTGAGATCCACTGTATCGAGTCGTTGATGGTTAAAGCCTTTAGAATCAGATTGAGTCCAGCTTGTATCTACACCACTCATGCCAGTCGCACTGCCGATAACTTTGAGGTTTGTAAACTCATTAAGACGTGCATCGAAGCCAAGGCGTAAGCGTTGTTCAAAGCTATGACGATTAGCATCGTACATATTCGCTTTCGCAGAACCAATAGCGGAGTTAGCTCTAAATGGAGATTGAGGTCTGTTAGAACCATCATGTGCCATCCAACGCGCTCTGTAGTCGCCAACTAATGTAACACCACGTTCTTTTGTGGTATCAAAATCAGAACGAATAAAGTCAGTTAAACGAACTACATCTGCTACATTTTGTACACCAGATTCAGCATTTACTACTTCGCCATTAGCGCCATTAGGTGTATTGGCCCCTACTGCATTAACAGTTTTGCCATCCTTGGATTTGCCGATTGCTGTAGTTTTGCTGCTGTCTCCACCACCAAATTTAAGGTTAACGCCCACACGGTATACCCGTTCTTGTGTAGCACGGTCATCATCGCGATGGTTAAAGATATTGTTGATACCAAAGTACATCATGGCATTTTTATTGAATCGTTTTTGAACCATTACGTTCCAAATGCCAAATGTTTTCTTTTCATAGGTTTGCTTATTATAAACGCCTGCATCACCGGATAAGATATCTGGCCAGTAGTTACCGCCATTGTTAAGGGTATTACTATCAAGCATGTTGATATAATAATCACCCCAAATGGATCCATTCCAACCGGATTTAGGATTGTCATAAGTAATACCGATGTCAACTTTGTGCATTGGTTTATCAAGCAATTGACGAGGCATACTTGGATCGCTCTTGTTGATGGCATGCAAGTATGTATAACCTAACTTACCAGACCAATATTTGCCGAATTTTTGTTGTACTTCCGCTTGAACACCTGTGATTTCTGCTTTACCAATATTTTTAAAGCTGTAAATCATATCTGGGGCCCGTTGGTACTTCGCATCGCCTTTGAGGTATGGTGCAAAGTCCATGAAGTCCCCTGTGAAGTATACAGACATATAGTTCTTGATGCGGTTGTGGAATACGCCTACGCGCGCATAAGTATTTTTATTTTCACCTTCCAAGCTCATATCAAAGTTGACAGATTTTTCAGGTTTCAAATTAGGATTACCAGCCCAGTACCAACCGAGTTTCGCTACACCAATCCCTACAGGGTTAGAAGCGTACATTTCCCAGTTATACCACAATTCACCCATACCAGGCTCTGTATAACCAGTACCTACATTGGCTTTAAATCTACGGTGTGTATTACCATTTACGTTATAGGTCATACCTAAGGAAGCAGATAAGTTAGAACCAAACAAGCTACTATTATCAAAGCGAAGAATCGGAGATAATGTTAAGTTTTTATTTACTTGCCAAGTATCAGAAATATAAGCGTTTAACTTGCGGATTGAACCGCTACCAGTAGTCAATCGTTGGTCTCGATTACGGTACTCTTCTAAGAAAGCTTTACCATTTAACTTAGGCGCTTTTTTACGCATTTCTGGATCGTTAGACTCGCCATATTTAAAGTAATCACCTACGATGTTGGCACGTGTAGCAGATAATACAGGATTTTCTGCTTTTAAACGATCTTCTAAAGCTTTATAACGAGCTTTAAACTCATCCGTTACAGGTTGATTGTTAGGGGATGTACTAGACCAATCACTTAATCGGCTTTCAGATAAACCATAATTTATATAGTCATCGTATGTAATGCCTGGTTTTTGAGCATCTGTTTCGGCGCCATAGTATTCATAATCCATATCCCATTGTGGCATACCGCCACCGGAATTGATGAACTTGTAGTCGTGGATGTGAGAATATACCTTAATACTGTTATCGCCTTTACGTCTTACAAGACGGTCTAGTTTATCTACAAGCAAGCTCTTATCATAGTCCCATGGATCGATGTACATAGTGCTTGTATTAGGAGAGCTCTTTAAACGGCTACCAGAACCTTCTTCGCGAGCATAGCTCACGCCGTAACTAAGCAGATGATTTTTATTGAGCTGTGTATTCGCATTAGCTCGAATGTCTAATTGACGGTGATCGATATTATCGATATAGCGCAACTCATTGGAGCCTTCATAAGCAGAACGACCAGTATAACTAATGAGGGCTACGTCATTTTCTTTGATGCGGGAGTAGTTAGTTTCAACAGTCCAGTCACTTTTACCAGCTCGAGAGGACCATTGCAAGTTTGCCGTATTACGATCTGCAGTACGTTTAAAGTGTTGTTGAGGCTCTAAGTCGGAGTCGGAATGCTTAACATCGCGTACAAGATCTTCTGTATACCGGTTGAGACGCATTTCAAATTTATTCTTATCATTAGCTTCATAAGTTGCTACAAGACCAATATCGGCCGCATCACCATAGTAACGAAGTACATTGGGTTTAAAGTTATGCTTAGCATAATCAAAAGCCATACCGGAGTCACGACGTTTAACGGATGCTAAAACAGGCATAAGATCACGTTTACTACCAGATAAACCGACCTTTAATTTCCCCATTTGACCAGAGTCGGCACGAATGAAAAAGTTTTGATATGGGAACGCATCGCCATCGCTCTTACGACGCATACCTTCTGCATTCAATTGTAAGGTTGGTTTCTTTTGTGCCTTTTTGGTGATGATATTAACGACACCACCTATAGCATCAGAGCCATATTTAGCACTGGCAGCACCTTGGATAACTTCTATACGTTCAACGTTTTCTGTACCTAGCCGTTGGACTTCGTCTGCTGCACCAGAGTACTTATCAAAATCGCCGAGTACGGGTTGACCATCTACAAGGATTAGTGTGTGACGCGCTTCGGCACCGCGGATGGATACACCAACACGGCCCATAGCATCAACGGTTCTAGATACACCTGTTTGAGTAAATATAATATCTTCGACGGACTTCGCCTGTTTCTTTTCAATCTCTTTCTTGGTAATGATTTGCACTTGCTGTGAGTTCAATTTTGCTTCTTCTTCAGCCCATGTTCCTTTAACATGAACTACATCTGTCGTGACAGTCGCATTCCCCGCCCACACTACAAGCGGTGCACTAAGCCATAAGGCAACTGCACTTGATAGAATAATGCTACGTTTTGCATGTCCCCACCGGTTCATTGTGCCCTCCTCAATTTCTAACTAACCATATGTTTTGTATCTCATACACAAAATAAAAAAGATACACTCTACCAACATATAATGACATTGAATATCATTTACATTTTAATGTTAGCAAAGTGTATCTTGCATATCTACTCCGAAAAGACCAAAAATATACATTTCGGACAATATTAAGTTTTATAACCTACTAGTTCTAAACCTTAAACACTTATATTTTAAATATTACTAATACTATAATGCATGTCTTGGTTTAGTTTGAAGGTATTTATACTTTACGATAAGCACTAGGCGTTACACCTGTGGCCTCTTTGAATGCACTAGTAAATTTACTACCATTCTCGTAGCCTACGGCATTAGCAATTTCTAAAATAGATTGATCTGACTCTTGAAGCAAGCGCTTAGCTGCATTAATACGACATTCCTTTAAATAGTGATGGATTGTCGTACCATATACCCCTTTAAAACAACGCTTTAATGTTGATGTAGGAATATCAAATTGGTCAGACAAGGAATCTATGGTTATCCGTTTCATAAACTGTGTAGATATATATTCATTAACAGCTTTTACAATATCTACTTGTTGTTTACGATAGGAGCTTCTCTTTTCATGATTAGTTGTAGAAATAATAGATAATAATAAGAAAATTTCAATAACTTTTAATTTAAAATAGTGCCCTTTAATTTGATCAGGCACTTTATATAAACTAGAAAAAATCTGACGAACAGATTCCGTCTCTTCCATCATCATACCAAATTCAGATTGCTCACAAAATCGATTTGCTAGCTGAGTTAAATCAATACGGGTCTCAGTAACAAGAGTATCTAAAATAGGCTGAGCTTTTTCAACATCTACTAATAATACAACTCCTTTAAAAAGCTTAGTAGGGAAATAATTTTCATGTTGATAATTAGAGCTAATATGCCAACCTAAAGACATATCCCCTGGCCCCATATATAAATATTCACCAGAGGTAAACTTACACTCTATACGCCCCTCTTCACAATGATTTATGGCAAATGTCTTAGTATGTGATTTAGCATAAAATTGAATCGTTTCTTGCTTCACGTCAAGGAACATTAAATCGATACCATCAAACACCTTATGTCTCGATATAGACGTCCCTGCATGTGACATTGCATGATTATGTGGATTCATACGATCACCATATAAACAAATACTATATAAATTACTATATACACAGTTATCATAGTATAATTGTTGATATTCATTGTCAAATTCAATTTTGTAATAATTCATTTTTTCTTTATGAATATAAGTTTATACTATTTTATCTAAATAAATCCATATTTTCTAATATATATATTAGTCTCTGGCCACTACCTTCATCAAATCTAAGAGTTATAAAAAAGCCTCGTAAACTAAACCAATGTAGTTTACGAGGCTATATTTAGAATTATGTTTAATAGTTTTTATTTTTTTGTTTTTACAATAAAGGCTACTGCTATAACATGACTAATCCATACAAAGGCCATAACGATAAGTGCAATGGGCATATCTTGACTAAAATAGGCACCAATTGCCATTATTGTACTAACCGATAAGAGAATGGACAACTTTGTCCGCAACGTCAACGCTTTATCGCGCTCATAAGCACCAACAGTCTTTTGATATAAACTAGATTCTAAGAACATGTTATGAAAGCGTTCCGATCCTCGAGCTAAACAAAATAATGTAAGCATATAAAAAGGAACTGTTGGCAATAGTGGTATTACAATTCCTGCTGTACCAAGAACAAAACTGACTGCTCCAATAGTCAAGAATATATATCGCACAACCACATTACTATGTTGCTCAGTTGTTTTCATTACTCCTCTTCTACGTAGTTAATAACTTTACCTTTTGTTTTAATAAAGTTTGGAATAATAAGTACAAGAGCTGCAATGGCTACGATACCATAGATGCCAGCCATACCGATCCATTCGAATGCATGACCTAATACAAGACCCATTACTGCAAAGTCTGCATCACCAAATGTTGTATTTTGGAAACCTAATTGACCAAGAACTGGCAATGCCAATGCTGGTAAGAAGGTAATAGCCAAACCATTAAGGAATGCACCTACTGCTGCACCACGACGACCACCTGTAGCATTACCATAAATGCCTGCTGTTGCACCGCAGAAGAAATGAGGTACAAGACCAGGAATGATCAATACACCACCTACAGCACCAAGGATAAGCATGCCGATGATACCGCCGATAAAGGAGCTAATGAATCCCAATACTACAGCCGTTGGAGCATATGTAAAGAATACTGCACAGTCTACTGCTGGAATTGCATTAGGGATAATTTTTGTAGCAATACCTTGGAAAGCAGGAATCAAGTCACCTAAGATCATACGTACACCAGAATATACGATTGTTACACCTACGGCAAAGTTCATAGCGCTCATAACAGCATATAAGTAAGGACTCATATCACCAGATAAAGTAGATACGAATTCAGAGCCTGCTGCAATAGCTGCAATTAAATAGAATACGATCATAGTCAATGCAGTAGATAATGTGGAGTCACGCAAGAAGCCCCATTTCTCAGGAATTTCAATATCTTCTGTGCTATCTTCAGCTTTACCTACATATTGAGCAACCCAAGCAGATAGATAATAACCTAAACTACCAAAGTGACCGATAGCAATTTCATCACCATCAGTAACTTTAGATGTGTAGCTTTGACCAATCGCTGGAGAAATTGCAGACCATGCACCCATCAAGAAACCACCTACAAGGATGAGTTCCATACCAGATAAACCTGCTGTACCAAGTACGGCAGACATAAGACATGCCATAAACAAGCTATGATGACCTGTTAAGAACACATATTTGAACTTGGTGAAACGAGCAATACATAAGTTCATCAATAAGCCTACTACGAGAATAGACATCGTTTCAACACCAAGTACCTTTTGTGCTACAGCCACGATAGCCTCGTTATTTGGTACTACACCAGTAATGTGGAAGCCATGCTCGATCATCTTACCTAGTGGATCAAGGTTATTAACGATAACACCTGCACCAGCTGCGAGCATCAAGTAGCCAAGAATAGGTTTTAATGTACCAGTCATTACCTTATGAAACGGGCGTTTCAAGGCAATTAAACCTATACATGACATAATACCAATTAAAAGTGCTGGTTGAGACAGCACATCACGTAAGAACTCTAATACCATTTCCATGGCACTACCTCCTATATATAGTTGTTACATTTTATTGAGCTGCTTGTTTCAATGCATCAAGAATATCTTCAGTGATTTTCTTTTTATTGATATAGCTGCGAACAATAGCGACATTCTTATCTTCAAATTGTTCCGCTAACTCTTTTACAGTTACAATAAGGTCTGCTTTACGGCCTTGTGCAGCATTAAAATCAATAGATTCAACTTGTGCATCAATACCATTTTCAGCACAAATCTCTTCAATTTTCATTTTTAGCATCAAGCTAGAACCAATGCCATTACCGCATACAGTTAATACAGAAATCATACTTGCCTCCTCCTAAACGTATTCTTGATCTTCTAAACGCTCTGCCAAGAATTCTTGTACATCTTCAATACTTTCAAAATCAGCTGCTGCATCTAAAAACTCGTCATCTTCAAATAACGTAGCAATATCAGTCAACAATTGAATATGTTCATCCTTGTTAGGAGCACATAAGAATAATGCAACAGAAACCGGATCGTTATCAGGGCTACCAAAGTTTAATGGTTTTTCTAAGGTTACTAAAGCAGTACCTACACGTTTTGCCCCATTTTCCGGGCGAGCATGTGGCATAGCAAGACCTGGTGCCAATACAATATATGGCCCCATTTCACGTACAACCTCTACCATAGCCTCTGTATAAGATGGATCAGTAAAACCTGCATCAACCATAAGTTGACCACCGTGACGAATTACCTCTTCCCACGTTTCTGCAGGATAATGAAAAGATACATTATCCTCAGATAGTAAATCTTGTAACAAGCTAACACCTCCTAAATTTACTCACGTATATACTTGTATTATATCTATTCTTACAGTTTTTTCATATAACAAAATAGGAATAGGGTAATAAAAACAAATAAAATTAACTTTTTTCTATTATTTTATTAAGTCACCTAAATTAATGTAGGTTTTCAAAAATTACATATGTAATATACGAAGAAGGTCCCAATTCAAATGAATTGGGACCTTCTTCGTACTGCTTGTATTGCACACAGCATATTGTAGAGAGTAGAGATGTGTTGTAGTTGAAAGATTTTAAAATGGATTATTGTAAAATAGATGTAAAGTTTATTAAGTTGTATATGCTGTGACAATGCCTTTTTTATCTATTTCGATTATATTGTTGCCTATATTTTTTATCATTATTTGCCTTAATGGCCATAATTAATGGTTTGAGTGAAAGAAACTCTTCATCACTGAGTCGAATGGTTCTACCAATACGTTTAATCGGATTACGTGGGCGCCCGGCACCGCGTCTAGTTCCACCCCATGCCATATACATACCTCACTTTTCACTTGAAAAACTCCTTCTACCGATAGTATAACTGCTCATACATAAGTATGCAACATCTATTCATTATAAACAATCTCATAATAGTCTTTAAACGTGTAATAAACTGCATTTATTAATAAAATGCATAATCAAGAAAAGCACATATTTATAAGCATTTTCCTATTCTCAACTTGAATTGTAACATCAATGTTGCCAAATATAGATAAATCGCTTTTATAGAATATAGTATTTAAAAGCTAATGTATACCTATATTCTTTGATTACATACTAGATACAACTAGTCAAATTAAAGTGTTAAAATCTCATCAACAAATTGGATATCTTAATCAATCTAATACTTTAACTACAGAAAAAAGACTGCTCTCGCAGTCTTTTTATTTCTATATATGATTGTATTAACCAAATAGTAAGTGACCTACTTCATACGCAATAGCTGCTACAATACCAGATAATGGAATTGTTACAAACCACGCCAATACCATAGATCTTGCTACGCCCCAGTTAACAGCTTTCAAACGTTTAGAGGAACCAACGCCTAGCAAGGAACCACTTACAACGTGTGTAGTACTTACAGGTAAATGTAAGAATGTAGCTGTAAAAATAGTGATGGCAGAGTTTAAGTCAGCAGCGAAACCATTGATAGTTTCCAATTTGAAAATCTTAGTCCCCATAGTAGAGATGATTTTCCAACCGCCTACTGCTGTACCCATGGCCATAGCCGTAGCACAACAAAGTTTAACCCATACTGGTACCTCTAATGTATCGATAAAGCCACCGCTAAGTAATGTTAAGGTAATAATCCCCATCGCCTTTTGCGCATCATTAGAACCATGAGAAAAGGCCATCATGATGGCAGATACAATTTGCATGGATCTAAATCTATCATTCAATACGATTGGAGAAAATCTACCAAAGATAAGCAACAATACTTTCATCACAATATAGCCACCAATCATGGCTACAATGGGAGATAAAATAAGGGATAAGAAAATCTTTATAATCCCTGCCTCATTTAAAGCATCGAACCCTACGGACCAACCTACAGCACCGATGATACCACCGATAAGAGCATGAGATGAGGAACTAGGAATCCCCCAATACCATGTAAGCAAGTTCCATGTTATGGCACCAATAAGAGCTGCTGAGATAATCGCACTATTAATAAGAGACGCAGACATTACGATGTCACCACCGATTGTCTTTGCAACGCCTGTACTAACCATGGCCCCCAAGAAATTGAGTGCCGCAGTCATCATAATTGCCTTTTTAGGCTCAATAGCACGGGTCGAAACAGATGTAGCAATAGCGTTCGCCGTATCGTGGAAGCCATTGATATAGTCAAAGGCTAATGCTAGAAATACAACTAGCCATACTAAATATTGAGCATCAAGCATACTTCAATACTACCCGGCGGAATGTACCAACCAAATCTTCGCAACCATCGATTACATCCTCCATGGCACTAAGGATTTCCTTCCATTTGATAATTTCAATAGGATCTGTACACTCAGTAAAGAGTTTAGCCATTTCTTCGTGGTAAATATTATCCGCTTCAGACTCAAGTTTCAATACTTGGTGTACACGGCCTTCTACCTTTACATGGTCCTTTTTAAGGCTACCCATATAACCAATAGATTTATTGATATGCTTAACGCATTTTACAACGATTTCACTCATACGGATAGCACCATCACTTGGCTTACCAACGTGGTACATAACCATTTTATCCATGATTTCTTTAATATTATCCAATGTAGTATCCAATTGGTCGATTAGAAGCTGAATATCTTCGCGATCCATTGGAGTGATAAATGTTTTACGCAAACGTTCTACAGTTTCGGTTACTAATTCATCGGCAGCTTTTTCCTTTGTATCAATTTCAAGAAAAGCCTCTTCTTTAGAGATATCGCCTTTAAACACACGTTCCATCATTTCTGCACTTTCATATGTAAGAGCAGCATGATTTTCTAAAATACTGAAAAATTTTTCTTCTTTTCCTTTTAATTTAAAAGCCATGAAGATCCTCCTGAAACAGTATTGATTGCTTCTATAAATATAATTTAATTATAGCACACTAACAATAATTCCTAAACAATTTACCATGCTCTATATTTTAACCCCTATGCGTATATGGCATATATAGTATCTCATTTCGTGAAAACAACTATAATAGTATTTACGTATTATAGGTGTACTCTCTAAACATTCTAGATCACAATAACTCGTAAGGTGAATAGTTCTATGATTCTTCATAACATCCAATACAAGTCTAAAGACAATAATAAAAAAGCAGATAGCTGATTAATTATCAACTATCTGCTTTTTAACTTAAGCCACATACGAGTTTGTATAATATATAGCAACGAATTACAACAGTTAACAGTTAGAAATACAGTTAATTATTACTGTTACTATTTTTTACCTATTAGTTATTAACTTCTGCTGCAGCTTTAGCTGCTTCTGCGGCCTTTTTCAAGTTAGGCACAGATGTTGGGCATGTAGCAGGTGTACAAGCACCATTAGGACCCAAGTCTTCAGAGCGATTTACAAATGTTGTATGTAACATGTGATGTGCTTTATGGCTCATAGGTTTGCCATCGAAGAACTCAGCATATAATTTTTGGATATCTGGATTATCACAAGCTGCTTTCACTTGTACCTCTGCATCGCGAGTATACAAGGACGCAATACGAGCTTCACGAGCTTTATCAGCCATCGGTAATTTAACGCGTGGTTGACCACCACCACCGATACAGCCACCACGGCAAGCCATTACTTCAATGAAGTCATAATGGATATTTTCTGCACGCATGCGTTCGATAAACTTACGCAAGTTACCTGTACCATGAACAGCCGCTACATGTAATGTTTTATCACCAATCACTACGTCTGCTTCACGAGCACCATCCATACCGCGAATGGCTTCGAATGGGATCAATGTTTGAGGTGCATCTTCACCAGTTGCTAATTTGTAAGCCGCACGCATAGCAGATTCCATAACACCACCAGTATTACCGAAGATGATACCACCACCAGATGCTTCACCCATCAATGGATCAAATGTAGAATCTTCTAATTCATCAAAGTTGATTTCTTCTGCACGTAACCATTTTGCAAGTTCACGTGTAGTAATACAGTAGTCTGTATCGCGCATTTCTGGTACATCCCAGTATTCAGCAGAGGAATTCATTTCGTCACGACGGATTTCGAATTTCTTAGCTGTACAAGGTGTTACTGCAACAGCAACAATTTGTTTTGCATCAAGGCCCATTTTTTCAGCAAAATATGTTTTTTGTGTAGGCGCTTGCATTGCAATTGGACTCTTAGCAGTAGACAAGTTTGGCAAGAATTCTGGATAGAATGTTTCAGCAAACTTAACCCAAGCAGGACAGCAAGATGTGAATTGAGGCAATACGGCATCACTATTGATAACGCGTTCCAACAATTCAGATGCTTCCTCCATGATAGTCATGTCAGCACCAAAGTTTGTATCTAAAATATAGTCGCCACCCAATTTACGAAGAGCAGCTACCATTTTACCTTCTACGAATGTACCCGCATCAAGACCGAACTCTTCACCTAAGCCAACACGTACAGCAGGTGCAGTTTGGAAAACGACGATTTTATTAGGGTCAGCAATAGCTGCTTTTACTTCATCAATTTCAGAGCGTTCATTGATGGAATCGAATGGACAAATAGATGCACATTGACCGCAATGAATACAAATTGGATGATCCCCATTAGTTGTTAAGTCATAATAATCAAATACGCCCATGTCTACAGCACACGCTTTACGACATAAGGAGCAGTTTTTACATTTGGATAAATCTTGAACTAATGCAATATTGCCGTCTTCAATAGGTACACGACGGTCTAAAAATTGGTACTTACTCATAAGTTCCTCCTACTTAGGTAACGTTGTTATCGTTAATCGATGAAATTATACTATACATTGTGATTTTTATCAATAAATTTACATGTAATTCCTTTGCATAACAGATATTAAAAAATCGCATGATACAAGGAATTATAGGCGTTCTTCTAATTCCATCCACCGTTCTGTGAGCGCATCTATTTGGGATTGAGTCTCTTCTCGCTCAGCCATCAAGGATTGCATCTTTTCATAATCAGTAGCAACTTGACTAATCATGACATCGAGCCCCTTTACTAAATGCTCTAATTTAGGTAACTCATCCATGATGTTAGCATACTCTGCTTCTTCCGCTTTATTGAGTCCCTTCTTCGGTGTTTCTTTGAAAGTATCATCCCCAAATGTAGCCATATTACTATCACTACCATCTACCGAAGTACTTAATGATGAATCATCAGAGCCAGTACCAATTTCAGATTTGTTAGTTTTATCAGTTTTAGAAGCAATAGATGTATCAGTATTGGCCATGTAGAATGGGCGCTTTCCACCACTACTTTCATCTAAAGAATCCTTGTAATCGGAATAGGAGCCGTGAACAATTTCAATTTGACCATCGCCACTAAAAACAAAGAGTTTGTCTACAACACGGTCTAAGAAGTAACGATCATGACATACTGTGATAATGACCCCACTAAAGGAATCTAGGAAGTCCTCTAGCACCTCTAATGTAGGAATATCAAGATCATTGGTCGGTTCATCTAGTAATAAAACATTAGGAGCGCTCATAAGCAATTTCAATAGATATAAACGACGTCGTTCACCGCCTGAAAGCTTACGAATCGGCACACCATGTAACTCTGGTGTGAAAAGGAATCGTTCAAGAATTTGACCAGCACTCAACGTAGAACCATCGCCCAAAACCATATAGGAATGATCTTCACGAATATAATCGAGAACACGCATATCTTCATCAAACTCTGGTAGTTCTTGTTTGAAATGGGCAATGCGAACGGTCTCTCCCTTACCAATAGTACCGTTTGTAGGTTCATAGGTTCCATCAAGAATATTCATAAAGGTAGACTTGCCAACACCATTAGGGCCTACAATACCAATACGATCATGACGCACTACATGGTAGGTAAAATCCTTAATCATAGGGCGCTCGCCAAAGTAGAACTCTAAATGTTCAATATCAAAAATGGTTTTCCCTAAACGCGTTTTTAAAGCAATGGGATCCATTTGATCGGGACGTCTAGTTTTCTCCATATTCTTAAGTTTTTCATAGCGGTCTAAACGAGCCTTTTGTTTCGTCGTTCTCGCCAAAGCCCCACGACGTACCCATTCGATTTCTCGTTTCAAGAACTGACGGCGTTTCTCTTCCGTAGCGGCCTCGCGAGCCTCTCGATCAGCCTTCAAGGCAATAAACTCTTCGTAATTACCGTCATATTGATACATACGACGATTAGAAAGCTCTAAAATTCCATTACATACAGAGTCGAGGAAATATCTATCATGAGTACTGATTAATAGGCCTCCTTGGCGAGCACTTAAGTAGGACTCAAGCCAGTCGATACTATCTTCATCTAAATGGTTTGTCGGTTCGTCTAACAATAATAGGTCACAAGGATATAATAATGCCTGTCCTAACGCGAGACGACGCTTTTGACCACCAGATAACATAGCCACTTTTTGATCCATCTCAGGAAAGCCTAATTTAGTTAAAATAATACGAGCCTCTTGCTCTACCTGCCATCCATCTTGTTGATCCATTTGTTCTAACGCATTCATATAGTTACGCGATATTTTACTATCCTCGCTACCAGACTCTTGCATTTCACGATATTCACGACTAATGCGTTCAAAAGATTGCACCATCCGCAAACGAGGATGGTCTCCATCAAGAACAGCTTCTAGCAAAGTTGATTCTGGATCAAACTCTGGGGTTTGAGCCAAATAATGAATACTCGCCTTGCCATTCCGCTCAATGCTCCCCTTATCAGGCTCCATTCGGGCTGCTAAAATTTTTAGAAATGTAGACTTACCCGTCCCATTAATCCCTACAAGACCTAACCGTTTGTCTGTGGTGAAAGTAATATTCACATCTTTAAACAGCAGTCGTGTGCCATATGATTTTTCTATATTTTGTAAACTAATAACGTTCATCGTATGCTCCTATTATGTCATTCTGTTATTTATTATACTACACATTACCATTGACAGTAACAGGCGCCGTCAGTAGAATAAACGTAACGTATATATTCATGAGGAGGTCCACATGGCAGTAGATATCGTTTTAGACTTTTATGAAACTATCAATTTTGAACTTATCGATATCGATGGGTATGACACATTATTTACAGAACTCTTGGAAGATGGCACCTATGCAACTGTGTCCGATGATGACGGTCATTTGCCAGAGGATTTAGAAACGCCAATCGTATTCAATGTGTACGACGATAACGACTCCTTCCAATGGAGTGTGACCCTAGATGATTCCTACCAACTAAAAGACTTGTTGGACAGTGCTGAAAGCACAGATACATTCTTAGAAACACTTCAAAAAATTCGACAAGAACATATTGAACAATACCAATAAAGCAAAAGCGATGACCTAAGAGTCATCGCTTTTTGTTTCATATAAAGCTACTAATATCTGTATATTACAAATCTAGAAATACGCTCATCACCAACAGCTAATTATATTCGTACTAGCCACTACAAGAGATTAGTTAATAGACTCTTCCGCTTTTACTAGTTCAACAGGTTCGTCCGTATTAGTAGTATCTAGAATTTCAATTAAGCTATTTACGATATTCGCTGCACCATCAACATGCCATTCTCGAGCGCGCTCAGACATCTGTTGAAGTCGTGGTGAATTGATAAGAAGGGCTGTCACAACATCTTCTAAGTTATGAATATCACGAGCCCAACGAGCACAACCTCGTTGTTCTAATAGCTCTGCATTAGCCTCTTCTTGCCCTGGAATAGCATTAAAGAACACCATAGGTAAACCAATTGTAACAGCCTCCATACAGGTTAATGCACCAGGCTTTGTTACCAACAAGGAAGAGGATTTCATAAGCTCCGAAATATTCGTAGTATATCCATACACAATAGTCTTAGTACGCATAGATTCACTAAGGGTAACTAAGGATTCATAAAGAGATGTATTTTGACCGGCTACAACTGTAATTTCATCAATGCCATTAACTTCATCTAAGTGTTTTAATGCCGTTTCTAGAGAACCTAATCCAAGGCCCCCACCCATAACGAGCACTTTTATAGGTTCCTCTAAGCTATATTCTTCAATAGCATCACGGAAGAAGGCACGACGCACTGGAATCCCAGATACATGGATACGTGAGGCATCGATACCAGACGATACCATTTCATCTACCATCGATTCAGTAGCTACATAGTATGTATCAATTTGTGGATATAGCCAAAATTGATGGCTACTAAAATCCGTCATGATAGCAACTAATGGTACATCGATATGACCTTGACGTTTTAAGATAGATGCTGCACCACATGGGAATGGATGCGTAAATACCATTACATCTGGCTCTTCTTGTTGTACCAATTTGAGCATGCGGCTTTTCAATAGGTATGATAATGCAGTTTGCATAATCGTACCTCGTTTTTCCCCTTTTGATACGCGGTAAATCATATCATATAGCATAGGAAATACGTCAATCATCTTGATATACGTACCCTTGATCAAATGCTCTACAGACATGGTTTCTGTATCAAGAAAGTCTACATGCGTTATGGAAGCTTGTGGCTCTTTCTCTTTCCAATATTCTTCTATAGCTCTGGCGGCCTGCATATGTCCTGTCCCAATAGAAGCGGACACGATGAGAACCTTCCGTGATCTTTCGTTATTCATAGTACACCCTTTCTCTGTGCATTATACCATAAATAGACGAAAAAAAGAGACCTCGAAAGGTCTCTTTCCAATCCATTAGAGATTATTTTTTGCGTTTTTTAGCTTTTGCAGCGTTAACTTGTTCTTTCAAACCTTTACCAGCTTTGAATGCAGGGGATTTGGAAGCTGCGATTGTGATAGTTTTACCATTTTGTGGGTTACGGCCTTCACGAGCTGCGCGTTCACGAACTTCGAATGTACCGAAGCCGATAACTTGTACTTTACCGCCAGCAGCTAATTCTTCAGCAACTGTGTCAAATACAGCTTTTACCGCTTTTTCAGCGTCTTTTTTAGTTAATTCAGTTTTTTGTGCAACACTTGCGATTAATTCTGTTTTGTTCATGACAGAACCTCCTTAAAAATACTATACCTAAGAAGCATGCAAACCTCTAGGCTACTTTTCCTGCACTTTAGCCTCCTCCCAAAAAGCATCCAGCTCAGCTAATGAAAAGTCTTCCCATGAGCGATCGCTTTGGTTAACACAAGCTTCTACATGTAAAAAACGCTGTCGGAACTTTGTGTTTGTGCGATTTAGTGCATTTTCACCGCTTATTTTATACCATCTTAATAGATTAATCAAGGAAAAAAGCACGTCTCCCGCTTCTTTTTCCATATTTTCTCTATCTTTTTGGGCAATAGCCTCCTTAAATTCATCCATTTCTTCCGAAACTTTCGCCCAAACCGGATCGAGCTCATCCCAGTCAAAACCTAGCTTTGCAGCCTTTTCTTGCAACTTATAAGCGGCCACTAAAGCAGGTAAACTTTTTGATACACCATCTAATACAGATTTTTGTATATTTTTCTTTTCTTGTGCCTTTAATTCATCCCAACTGTATGATTTTTCATTATTTTCAGGGTCAAAAACATGGGGATGACGACGAATCATCTTCTGAGTCACATCATTAATTACATCTTCTAATGTAAACTGACCAGCTTCTTCAGCCAATTGACTGTGAAAGACAACTTGTAATAATACATCACCTAGTTCTTCACGAAGATTAGCCATATCTTTATTATCGATAGCATCTACTACTTCATAAGTTTCTTCAATGAAGTATCGACGCAATGATTCATGAGTCTGTTTTTGATCCCAAGGGCAACCATTAGGAGCTCGCAAGGCTTTTACTACATCTACTAATGGTTGTACCGATACAGGCTTATCAGTATTGTTCTTCATATAGTTTAGCCTCCTCCTTATCTCGGCGAGCTTGTAAGCGCTTGCCTATAACAGGGAAATGATACATATCAGCTTTTACAACGGCCTTTGTTAACCATAAGGATAAACCATATACAAATACAGCCACAATAATAGCTGCTGCCACTGCACCACCATTGCCGAATAACTCTACGGTAGTCACATACACTACCTGTGTAGCACCGCCCATAGCCATGGCAGACACTACAATTTTTAATAGCTCTAATTTATTAAGTACAGATCCTACATATTTTTTAACAAATATATAGTTTATGAGTGCCGCAATGGCAAAATTCAAATTCGTTGCCCATGCAGCACCATTAATACCTAGCTCAATAGTACCTGTCAATTCATAGTCTAAGAATGTCTTAGCCAACAAACCAATAAAAATGGCTATCATAGGAATAACAGTTCTGCCTAACCCTTGCAATATGCCTGCTGTAATCTGTTGCCAACCTAAGAATATAATGCTCAAGCTAATAACAGCAATAACAGGACCTGCATGAGGCGTTGCATATATCAGTTTAGATATAGGTGTCGCCAACACACAGAGGCCGATACAGGCTGGAATAGTAAAGATATTTGCAATTTTAATGGCTGTCCCAGCGCGCTGCACAATACGATGTACATCACCTTGGGCATGCGCTTCCGATACAGCTGGTACAAGACTAGCTGCCAGAGATGTAGTCAAAATAATGGGCAATCCAATCAACGATGTAGCCATCCCTGTAAGATAACCAAATTGTGTGGTCGCTTCATTGAGATAATACCCAATATCCATCAAACGCTTTGGCACGATAAATGTATCGATAAGGGATACCATAGGCAGCATAATATTGGCCATCGAAACAGGTATGGCCAAACTAAATAGTCGTTTCACTACAGAACTATTACTTTCACCAACAGCATTCGGATTCTGCTGTGCCAACATGTGCATCCGCACACGACGTTGACGATAGTAAAAGTAAATTAATACGAGTAATCCCGCTAGTACGCCAGGGAATGTAGCAAAGGTTGCACCACCAGCCGCTAAGTGTAACCCTCTATCAATGAAGTAATAGGCTAAGCCCACCATAGAGGATACGCGGAAGATTTGTTCAAAGACTTGGCTAGTCCCGGTAGGAACCATATATTGGAAGCCTTGGAAGTAACCTCTAAAACAACTCAAAATTGTAACGACAAAGATTGCTGGTGATAGTAGCTGAATAGCAAGCAATGCACGAGGATCTGTAATAATATGAGAATCTATGAGCCACTGTGCACTACCGTATAAAGCAACACTAAATACAAGGCCTAACAGTGTTAATACCTTTAAAGATACGGAAAATACTTGTTGTACGCCACGCATATCATCATTAGCTAGCTTTTCCGCAATCATAATAGATATGGCCACAGGAATGCCAGCCGCGGAAATACTAACGATAATTTGATAAATCGGATAGGCCATCATATATAGGCCAATCCCTTCACCACCGAGAACACGTGCAATAAGGACTTTACTGAAAGCACCAATAACCTTAACGATAATCCCAGCTAAGGTTAAAATCATAGCACCCTTTAAAAATCGATTCATAGGCCCTCCTTAGACGATGATTTCTGGCTAAGAGCCTTCATCACCGCTTCCGTAATGGTCAAAATAGAACCTTTCATGCCATTAAGTCTCACATATAATGTGGCTGGCTTGGTGTCTCCGAATTTCATCTTCTTCCATAGATCTTCTCGTACAGCCCCCATATCCCAGTCGGCCATCTTAGAATCATCATGCCAATGAATGGTAAGCTGTTGATCTCTACGGACGATACTTTTAATGCCAAGTAAACGTGCTTGCTCTTTAATTTGGGCAATGCGCAATAGTCGGTCCACCGGATCTGTTGGCGTACCGAACCGGTCGATGAGTTCGTCTGTCATATCATCAAGCTGTTCTTTTGATTTAATATGTAACAATCGTTGGTATACAGAAATTTTGCGGGCACTATCTTTGATATACGCATCGTCGATAAAGGCATCTACCTCTAAGTCGATGGCTGGATCAATGGTGACCTCGCGCTCTACCTCTTTATGTTGAGCCTTCGCAATGGCTTCTTCTAACATACTTACGTACATACCAAAGCCGACAGAGGCGATATTACCATGTTGCTGTGAACCTAAGAGATTACCAGCACCACGGATTTCTAAATCTCGCATCGCCAATTTAAAACCAGCACCGAGCTCGGTGAACTCTTCAATAGCTTTCAAGCGCTTTTCGGCAGCCTCTGAGAGCATTTTATCAGGTCGATACATAAAGTATGCATAGGCCCGTCTACGAGAACGCCCTACGCGGCCACGCATTTGATATAGCTGAGATAAACCTAATCGGTCCGCATCATAAATGATGATAGTATTGGCATTAGGAATATCTAAGCCGGTTTCAATGATACTTGTAGACAATAATACATCATAATGGCCTTCATAGAAATCCGTCATAATTTCTTCAATTTGACGGCCCGTCATTTGACCGTGAGCAATAGCATAGCGTAAACCAGGTAATGCTGCTTCTAATAACTCACCCATATGATTAATTGATGCAACGCGGTTATATACGAAGTAAACTTGTCCGCCCCGTGCCAATTCTCGCTTGATGGCATCAGCAACGATGTTCATATCATATTCCACCACATAGGTCTGAACCGGCAATCGTTCCTCTGGTGGCGTGTTGATAACAGACATCTCCCGAACACCTACAAGAGACATATGTAAGGTCCGAGGAATTGGGGTTGCACTCAAGGTGAGCACATCAATATTACTAGCCCACTCTTTCCATTTTTCCTTTTGTGCTACCCCGAAGCGTTGTTCTTCATCAACAACAAGCATGCCTAAGTCTTTAAAGACTACTTTTTTATTAAGTAGTGAATGGGTTCCGATGAGAACATCGATAGAGCCATCCTCTACACCTTTTAGAACTTGTTTCTTCTCAGATGTACTGCGGAAACGATTGAGCACATCGACTTTGACCCCAAATGGAGCAAAACGATTCCAGAAGGTTTGGAAATGTTGCTGTGCAAGAACTGTTGTCGGTACGAGCACCGCAACCTGTTTGCCACTCATAACGGCCTTAAAGATGGCACGCATAGCCACCTCTGTTTTACCAAAGCCTACATCACCTGCTAGCAAGCGATCCATAGGAACAGGTTTTTCCATGGATGCCTTGATTTCTGCTGTAGCCTGTAATTGGTCTTCCGTTTCTTCATAAGGGAAGGCATCTTCAAACTCTTGCTGCCATGGTTGATCTGGCAAAAATGCAAAGCCTTCTGTAATTTCTCGTTGTGCATAGATCTCAACGAGCTTATCTGCCAAATCATCGATGGATTTTTTTGCCTTTGTGACAACCTTAGCCCAGTCACGGCCACCCATTTTGTGGATGCGCGGCACATCACCTTCATTGCCAATGTATTTTTGTAACTGATCTAGATTGTTTGCTGGTAGGAATAACTTATCCGTTCCGGCATAGGCGATTTCAATATAGTCTCGGTGAATGCCTTCTGTTTCTATCGTTTTAAGACCAATATACTTACCAATACCATGCATGCTATGAACTACATAGTCACCTGGTGTTAAATCCGTAAAATAATTGATCTCTTGGCCCTTTTTAGGCTTGTTGCGAAGCTTACGTTTTTGTTGTCCGTAAATATTGCCTTCTACGACAACTACGAGATGGCTATTAGGTAATTCAAAGCCATCGGTCAATAAACCTTGCAAAATAACGACCGTATTAGGTTTTGCAATCCATTCCTCACTATGAACAAAGGCAATCCCTTCCCCTTCAAGAGCTCGTTCAATACCTTCTCGTCGTTGTTGGTTATTTAAGACCAATACAACTTGATGATTGAGGCAATGCCATTGCTTAATTTCATCTGTTAGGAGCGGAATTTGACGCTCAAAGCTCGTCATCGTCTTACCTTGAATACCGATTGGATTAAATCCAGGTAAACCGATAGAGCGTTGTTGCATAAATGTGAAAGCTACTTGATTTATAGCCTCTACAGTACGTTGTAATTCACTCCAATCGCAATGATTTTTCCGATGTGTAGGATCTTCCTTGAGGAATTTCTTTAATGCTTCCTGGATACGACCGGGCTCATCATAAATGAGAGTCCCGTCTTTCACATAGGATAATAAGGTGCAATCTGCATCACTTTTACCAAGGAAGAAAGGTGTCACCGTATACGAATCAATTTGTTCAATGGAACGTTGGTTCTCAACAGAGAAGAAGCGCAATGTATCGATTTCATCGCCAAAGAACTCAATTCGTATTGGATGTTCACTATTAACAGGATAAATATCTAGAATATCCCCACGCACGGCAAAATGACCACGTTGTTCCACCTGGTCTACACGTTCATATCCAATTGTGACAAGCTGTTCAAGAGATGTATCGCGTTCAATCGTATCATTCAAAGAAAAATGTAACGACTGGCCTTTTAAATATTGTGGAGATACTACATATTGTGTAACCTCTTCTGCATTCGCTATAACTACGGCAGGTTCTTGCCATGCTAGCAATGCTAACGCACGCATTTGTGCACCTTGATCTTCAAGGCTACGAGCAGTAGTTGTAAACTCCACATTGTCAGTTATAGGAAATGATAGGACTGGGATATTAGGCCTGAAAAAGGCTAAATCTCGTTCCCACATCTCTTTATGGTCCTTATCATGGACTACGATAACTACGGGCTTTGTAAGGCCTGTAGCAAAAGCTTGGTTTAAGAGGAAACTCTTTTGAGATCCACTTAGGCCATATATGACTGACTTTCCTTTCCGCTGAAATGCGTTTAGCCCATCCACAAAGGATGGGTTCTGTGAAAGCAGCTTAGTTAATGTATTATCCATACTGCACCATATAGTATTCATGATTATTTAAATAAATAGTTCTAACTCATTTATTATAACATTTTTAGGCAAAAAAAATAGCACCTCAAAAGGTGCAATAAAGTTGGTGCGGGAGAAGGGACTTGAACCCCCACGCCGTAAGGCGCCAGATCCTAAGTCTGGTGCGTCTGCCAATTCCGCCACTCCCGCGTCTCAACTGAAATAATAATATCATGTATATAATTCATCGTCAATCATTTTTTTAGATTTAACTTAAATTTCATGTTACCTCTAAAATATCTACTATATAACTAATTAAATATCTAATATATAACGAATTCTTTTTTCTTTATTTTAACCTTACATATTGGTCATTATATAAATTGTAAAATGAAAAAGAGACTGACCCAGAATCCGAACTACTAGAATCCTGGGTCAGCCTCTTTTTTAGGATGATGATGAATAAATGCATGCCCTACATTTACCATAAAAATATATTAACAGTCATAACGTATGTCATGCTGGTAATACCAAGAAGGTATTATTCACCATGACCATGCCATCGACATTTAGGTCTTTCGAATACAATCTAACTCATAAATAATGAAGATTATATAGAACTAAAAAATCCTTTTTACGGGTACGTAAAAAGGAGATACTAACTTCTCCTCCCTATCTCTCGTAGGTCAAATGGTGAATGTTGAATAGGCAGTTCTCCTGACTCGGCGTCATCGCTTATCTAGCCTTCCCAGTTTCCCAGTGACTTAATTTAGACTCGCTCGACCATACAGTGGCGGGACCGTGCTGGCATTTAACCAGCTTCTCTATTATGCTTTTCAGCACCTATTCCCAAATATGATGTTTTCTATGAGTTAATATTAACACCGCTATCGTATTAAGTCAATTTATTTTTGTAATTTTATTTACAATTTTACTGTCCATTAATTTATACATATATAAACATGAGTTATACACTATTTAGATATCTTCACCGCTTTTACTTTTTCATCTCTTATTCATCTATTGCCATATATGATATTTTTAATTACAATATAAAGGTATCTAAAAATAGGAGGAATCTATGTATATCGGAGATTTCATTACAGAATATCGGGAAGCCAATGGTGTGTCCATTGAAGACTTTGCCACAAAAGCAGGCTTAACAGTTACAGAAATTGAAGCCTTAGAAAATAACTTACAAGAAGATGGTACTGTAATACCAGTTGCGATGCGACAAATCAAAGGTATCGCCGCAGCTATGAGTGTACCAATGCCTGTAGTTATGGCTCAGATTCCTTCCGATCAAGAATTAGTTGTCCATGTAGTAGCTGAGTCTGATCAGCCCCATGCAAAGTAATAAGGAGAATAAATGAAGCGTAGTTTATTAATTGCAGCAGCTTTCACTATCTTAGGCATCCTGCCATCTCAAGCAGTCAATATTGCTGACTTAGAGAATGCAAGAGGTTATGCCTACTTATATCGTATGAATGGTCAAAACTATTACGCAGAACAACGCGTTAAAGTTATCGCTGGTGAAGGTAATAAATTTGAAATTATCGGTCGCACCTATAGTCATCAAGGGGCTCAATATTATATGACAGAGTACATAAACCATTATTACTTTGATCAAGATGCCGATACAATTCAATGGGTCCAAGAACAACGTAATATTATCGATGCCCGTACAGGTAGAGTATTACGTGAGGAAAAACGACCTAAAGCGAAATTGATTACGTTAAAACCAGATACTTATGGTTATATGCAAGCTATCTATTGGAGAGATCTTGCCGTAGCTGCAGGTCAGCTAAAATAATCTAAGTATTATCTAATTGACAATTTTTAAAAGCTCGCCATATTAAGTATACATATAATAAAGGACTCTACTGATTAGAATGTAGAGTCCTTTTGAGGGTTATAGGACAAAAAGTGTTGCTATTTCAGTCCCAAAGATTGGTAAATAGGCGATCATAATTATGCAAATCGCTCCAAACAATAGCATCACCCCAAGTTGGAATAGAGGCTTCTAACCTAGATTGTTCATGTATGGTATGATATATATCAGAAATACTCTTGTTGGTCGGCATAACCTTAAGTATTTCTGCATTAGAAAGCGGGTTCGGTGAGTGCATATAGCACCACCAGAACACCGCTTTTATTCGTCTTTCAATAGACATTCCTCTATGATTACGTAACATAGCGCGTAACTGAGCATTTACGCCACCTTCTATACGATTATTAGTAGCCGGACAGGTACATGTTAATGATGTATCTAAGTAAGTAAACAAACATCTTTTATTGATTAATTTAATTAAGGAATTTTCTGCTTTTATGAGTCGTTCGTGTTTAGGTCGTATCGTACCATTTTCGTCAACGGTCATTTCTGATAGAAATACTCTATGTCGTACTTTCCATGACATAACGTTTTGTACCCACTTTACGGCATGATCTTGTGTGTGTATCGTTAATAAATCCCTTGCAATTCCATATAATTCACGGCCAGCAATCGTTTTAGGACGTATTGTTGTATAGCGTTTTACTTGTTGAAATGCGTGAAATAAGCATCTTTGTAGTTTGGCCTTCGGCCAAACTTTTTTTAATGCCTTTTGAAAGCCGGTACCACCATCGGATACAACTACTGTAGGTGGTGAAATACGTCGTAATAAAGCCTCCCAAGCCTTAGAATGTTCATATCTACAAACATACCAGCCTAAGACATGCGTCTCATTACAACAGATTAAAATGCAAGCATTTCTAGCTAAATAAATACCATCAACAAATACTACGCTACTTGATGATTCAACTTTTGGTGGTAATGGCCAAAGTTCCCAAAACTGTGATGTTTTTCTCCGAAATGAACGTCCATCACCAGCCATATCTAACTGTGTGTGTTTACCAAATAACCAATCCAAAAACATCTGTAAATTATTGTTAGTTTTATTCACTTTATTTGTGAATGAGCAAGAACATTGATTACAATACCAACGTTGAGAACCCGCATTTGTTCTACCATTTTTCTTACAAATGAAACCACAACTAGGGCATCTGACTAGTTTCATAATTATACTCCTTCTAAAAAATATATCTTTCTAGAAAGATAAAACCTTATTTGAGTCAGTAAAATCAAGGGAGTTCAGACTTTTTAGCAACACTTTTTGTCCTATATGTAAAAGTTACTCAAAAAGATAAAATGCCGATAGAGCCAGTATTTAACTACCTCCATCGGCATTAACAGCAACACTTTTTGTCCTATAACCCCCTTTTGATTATACTATTACTATAAGTAGATAAAATAAAAAAGCACCACATTACTGTGATGCTTTCATTTGGTGACCCAGAAGGGATTCGAACCCCTGGCCTTTTGATTCGTAGTCAAACGCTCTATCCAGCTGAGCTACTGAGTCATGTACTTGGTACTCACTTATATTAACACAACGCTTAAATCTATGCAAGCATTTTTTTAATATTTTTTGAGTAATTTTATGGACATGCGGTCCGAAGACCGCAATCCAAATTTGGCAGGGGCAGTAGGACTTGAACCCACAACCAACGGTTTTGGAGACCGCTACTCTACCAATTGAGCTATACCCCTATGTTCATCAAGCCGTGCTTGATACTTGATTAGTTTAACAAAAAATAGACCCTATGTCAAGAAACAAAGCGCTTTAAAATAATGAAATAATAGTGAATTTAAAAGGAAAAAGAGCCCTTTTTCAAGGGCTCTTATGTCTACCTAACTTTTACCTTTATATATACGGGAGATGGTATATATAATTAGAGAGTTTTGTATATGTATTGTTTTGTTTATACACAGGGAGAGTATTGTTGTGTATTTAAGTGTTGTTTTATGTGTTGTATTGTTTTGTGTTGTGTTGTTTGTATTATTTGTAAAAG
>NZ_AP022322.1:0-517500 GCF_018406505.1 Veillonella orientalis | reverse complement strand
GACTTTACCTTAGACGGCTGGCTCCCGAAGGTTACCCCACCGGCTTTGGGCACTTCCGACTTTCGTGGTGTGACGGGCGGTGTGTACAAGGCCCGGGAACGTATTCACCGCAGTATGCTGACCTGCGATTACTAGCGATTCCGACTTCACGTAGGCGAGTTGCAGCCTACGATCCGAACTGAGAGAGTGTTTCTCGGGTTTGCTCCACCTCGCGGTATTGCTTCCGTCTATTAACTCCCATTGTAGTACGTGTGTAGCCCAGGTCATAAGGGGCATGATGATTTGACGTCATCCCCGCCTTCCTCCGCATTGTCTGCGGCAGTCTCTCATGAGTTCCCACCCGAAGTGCTGGCAACATAAGATAGGGGTTGCGCTCGTTGCGGGACTTAACCCAACATCTCACGACACGAGCTGACGACAACCGTGCACCACCTGTTTTCTGGCTTCCGAAGAAGAGGAACTATCTCTAGTTCTGTCCATCAATGTCAAGACCTGGTAAGGTTCTTCGCGTTGCGTCGAATTAAACCACATACTCCACCGCTTGTGCGGGCCCCCGTCAATTCCTTTGAGTTTCAACCTTGCGGTCGTACTCCCCAGGCGGGGTACTTATTGCGTTAACTCCGGCACAGAAGGGGTCGATACCTCCTACACCTAGTACCCATCGTTTACGGCCAGGACTACCGGGGTATCTAATCCCGTTCGCTCCCCTGGCTTTCGCGCCTCAGCGTCAGTTTTCGTCCAGAAAGTCGCCTTCGCCACTGGTGTTCTTCCTAATATCTACGCATTTCACCGCTACACTAGGAATTCCACTTTCCTCTCCGATACTCTAGATTGGCAGTTTCCATCCCATCACGGGGTTAAGCCCCGAACTTTTAAGACAGACTGACCAATCCGCCTGCGCGCGCTTTACGCCCAATAATTCCGGACAACGCTTGCCACCTACGTATTACCGCGGCTGCTGGCACGTAGTTAGCCGTGGCTTTCTATTCCGGTACCGTCAATCCTTCTAACTATTCGCAAGAAGGCCTTTCGTCCCGATTAACAGAGCTTTACAACCCGAAGGCCGTCATCACTCACGCGGCGTTGCTCCGTCAGACTTTCGTCCATTGCGGAAGATTCCCCACTGCTGCCTCCCGTAGGAGTCTGGGCCGTGTCTCAGTCCCAATGTGGCCGTTCATCCTCTCAGACCGGCTACTGATCATCGCCTTGGTGGGCCGTTACCCCTCCAACTAGCTAATCAGACGCAATCCCCTCCTTCAGTGATAGCTTATAAATAGAGGCCACCTTTCATCTATCCTCGATGCCGAGGTCAGATCGTATGCGGTATTAGCAGTCGTTTCCAACTGTTGTCCCCCTCTGAAGGGCAGGTTGATTACGCGTTACTCACCCGTTCGCCACTAAGATTGACAGAAGCAAGCTTCCATCGCTCTTCGTTCGACTTGCATGTGTTAAGCACGCCGCCAGCGTTCGTCCTGAGCCAGGATCAAACTCTCCAAGATATCTTGAAGCTATTTGAATAGCTCATTTTATTTGTTGTCGTTACATTTAAGTAACTTTGAATTATGGTTGGTTTTGACTTTGTCAAAACCCGCACTCTGGCATATGTTCAATCGTATTGATTGATTACCTATCATTGTTCAGTTTTCAAAGATCTGTTATCAGTTTCACGCTTCAGCGAAGCGCCATCTGACGACTTGATTATAATAACATGTGAGCACTTTCATGTCAACACATTTTATAATCTTTTTTGAAGTTCTTTCGAACTTCAAAGTGTATTTCTACACTCATTAAGAAACAGTCGTTCGAACGACTGTATGGATATTATAGTATAACCCAAAAATAATGGCAACCCCCAATTCTCAACTTCACACAACTTTCATTGCACATTCATTTTCCAACCTAAAAACTTAAGATTGATTTTATACAATCTATTTTGTATAATGTAGCTGTAATATAGACTCTTTCACTTATGTAGTTATATAGTTATATACTATATTACTAATATATTTTAATTTTGAATTAGATCTATATTTCAATTTAGTCTTTTATTATAGTAGTTATAATTAATATTATAATAATGTGTAAGGAGATTGAGTATGAAATTATCCAAACGTTTATTATCCAAAACAGTTGCTATTGCTGCGGTATGTGCAACTATGGCCACTGCAGCCTTTGCTGCACCACAAGGTACATTTGATACTTCTGAAATTCAAATTACAGGCGAAGCCTCTCGTTCTGTAGCACCTAACTATGCGATTTTAACACTTGGTATTACTAGTGAAAACACTAATATCAATGCTGCAAAATCCAATAACGATCGCATCATGAGTGATTTAATCAGCAAGTTAGGTCATTTAGGTATCGACAAAAAAGATATTTACACATCTAACATTTCTATTAACCCTACAAGTGATTATCAAGATGGCAAACGAATTAACACTGGATATAGTGTAGCAAATCGTGTGACTGTAAAAATCAACAATCTTGATAATGTAGGAAAGGCTGTTGACGCTGCTGTTAGCGCTGGCGCCAACGATATCAACAACCTTTCATTCCAAAATGATGTATCTCAACAACTGTCTGATTCTTTAACTACTGAAGCAATTCAAGACGGTCGTCATAAAGCTGAGGTTATTGCTGCAGCCCTTGGTCGTACTTTAGGCCCTGTAAAAACTGTTTCTATTAGCACACCACAAACAAGCTCTATGGACTCTGGTTCCTATCGTAACGCCGTAATGTTAAAAGCGTCTCTCGAAACTGCTACTCCTGTTGAAAAAGGATCATTAGTAGTTTCTCAAGACGCTAATATTACTTATTATTTACAATAGAATTTTCTGGTACCACACCTTCGTGGACCGCTACAATGCCGCCTGTCAATTCATGATAGGTGGCATTTTCATATCCTAAAGATTTCCAGATTTCAAGAATCTCGCTTTGATGAGGATATCTGCGTAAGGATTCTGGCAACCATGCATAAGAGGAATTATCCTTACTTAACTTACCTATAATGGGTAATATATAGGAGAAGTAGAAATTATATAACTGTTTAAAACCAAACATGCTTGGCTTTGCGAGTTCTAACACAACTACTTTCCCACCTGGCTTTACAACACGTTGCATTTCAGATAACACTTGTTTAATATCTGGCACATTACGCATTGCAAATCCGCTCATAGCAGCATCAAATGTATTATCTGCATATGGTAATGCCATCGCATCACCTTGAACAAGATTAACTTGATCTATTAAACCAGCATCTTCAATGCGTACACGACCTTGATCAAGCATCTCACTATTAAAGTCCAAAGCCTCTACTTTTAATGTTGGTTCTTGACGTAATGCTTCCTTTGTAAACACACAGGTACCACATGCTACATCAAGCACACGTTGGTGAGGACCAATATTCATTGCTTTTACAGAGAATTTGCGCCAAAAATAATCTTGTCCAAAGCTTAAGACTGTATTCATTAAATCATAGTTTTTTGCAATATTAGAAAAAACACCTTGTACAAATTGCTCTTTATCGGCATACGTTTTAAATTCTTTAGTATTCATTATGGTCCTTTCACTAATCAAGAACTATATTCAAACTCTTTACTCGCATAGTATATCATACTATGCCCCCTATCAAAAGAATCCTATTATATATACTATATATAGTAATTATGTAATAAGCACATATTTAGTTAAAACCATATATTCACTACTGTTAAAATTAGTATATTACAAAATAAATATCGTTATCAATCACAGTAGATCTAATTTAACTATATATAAATGACTATGATATTATCTATTGCCACCATCCTATGTTCGTTGTATAATGACATATGTCCATGACGAAAAGATATCTTTTCCATGGTCTTTTATTAGTTTTTATTAAGTATTGGAGTGTACTATGAATCGATTTGTAAAAACAATCAATAGAGTCAGTCTAATCCAACAAATTATCATAGGTTTGATTATTGGTATTTTGACAGCTCTATACGTGCCAGATGTGGCAAATGAATTAGCTTTATTAGGCGTTCTCTTTGTTGGTGCTTTAAAAGGGATTGCACCAATCCTCGTATTCTTTCTTGTAATTGCAGCCATCAGTAAACACCGTTCTGGCCAAAAAACAGGGATGGGCTCTGTAATCACATTATATTTATTAGGTACATTCCTTTCTGCAGCACTTGCTGTAGTCGTAAGCTTTATGTTCCCTACTACATTACACCTTGCAGCTAGTGCAGCCGATGCAGCTCCACCACAAGGTATCGTAGAGGTAATGAAAACACTTTTAAAAAATATTGTTGATAATCCAGTAAAAGCCTTGATGAGTGCTAACTATATCGGTATTTTAGGCTGGGCACTTATCATCGGTGGCGCTTTACGCCATGCACCAATGAATACTAAGGAAGTAATGGAGTCTATCGCTCAAGCTATTACAACTGTAGTAGGTTGGATTATCCGCTTTGCTCCTCTTGGTATCATGGGTCTCGTAGCTGACTCTATTGCTACTAACGGTATCGAAGCTTTAATTGGTTATTTCCAATTACTCGTATTACTACTTGGTTCTATGATTTTCGTAGCATTAATAGTAAACCCACTTCTATCTTTTGTATATCTTCGCCGTAATCCATATCCATTGGTTTTCAAATGTTTACGTGAATCTGCAATCTATGCGTTCTTTACTCGTAGCTCTGCTGCAAACATCCCTGTTAACCTCGATTTAGCAAAACGTTTAAAACTTAACCCTGATATGTATTCCGTATCTATTCCATTGGGTGCAACAATCAACATGGGTGGTGCAGCGATCACAATTACAATCATGACATTAGCTGCTGCCCATACACTTGGAATCGTTGTAGATATCCCTACAGCAATCCTCTTATCTATTATTGCTACTATCGGTGCTTGTGGTGCTTCTGGCGTTGCTGGTGGTTCCCTACTTCTAATTCCTCTTGCTTGTTCTCTATTTGGTATCTCCAATGACATCGCAATGCAAGTTGTAGGTGTAGGCTTCATCATTGGCGTTTTACAAGACTCCACTGAAACAGCACTTAACTCCAGTACAGATATTCTCTTCACTGCTACTGCAGATTATGCAAAACGTGGCTATCACGAAAACTGGAATTAAATATAATGTTACAATCATACTAAAGACGGTCCTTCGGGACCGTTTTTTTCTATTTAAGAGTCCATAATTACTAGATTACTATACGACTTATAAATGTATTCATTGTATAATATAAAGAACATACTTTATAAATCAACATAGGTATCGATATTAATCATATGTGTTGATATTAATCATATACGTTTATATTAATTACAATCACCTATATTGATTTTCTTCAATGTAGTGTTATAATAGAGTTAATGATAATAACTATTAATAGGTAGCAATAGAAAGGAATCAACATGAAACAATACGATATTATTGTAGTGGGTACAGGTGGTGCAACCATCGTAGCTGACGCTGCTATAAAAAAAGGTAAAAAAGTAGCTATCATAGAAAAAGGTAAATTTGGTGGCACCTGCTTAACTCGCGGTTGTATTCCTACAAAGGTTATGGTTACAGCAGCTAATGCGATCCAAGAAGTAGAAGAATTCAAAAAAATCGGTATTAATGTTAGCGATGCTACAATGGACTGGGACACTGTTTCTAAACGTACATGGTTTAAGATTGACGAATCCGCAGGCATCTACGATTATTACAACGCTTTCGATAACGTAGACGTATATCGCGGCGCAGCTAGCTTTGTATCCGATAAGGTTATGAATATCCATCTTAACGATGATTCTGGTACTGTAGAAATTACGGCCCCTACTATTGTTCTTGGCACGGGCGGTTATAGTAATATTCCGAATGTACCAGGTTTACAAGAGGCAGGCTATCTTTCTAGTGAAAGCCTCTTTGGCGATAAGTTCCCTAAACAACCGTATAAATCCCTTGCAGTACTCGGTGCTGGCCCTATCGGTGTAGAATTCGGTCACGTTTTTGATGCTGCTGGTACTGAAGTTACCATCATTCAGCATAATGTACGCCTTGTACCTAAGGATGACGAAGAGATGTCTGAACATCTTCTCCAAAACTATCGTGCTCGTGGCATCAATGTTATATTGAACCAAGACACTGTTGAAATCCGTCAAGAAGATGGGCTCAAGGTAGTAGTCACAAAAGATCGTACTACAGGTGAAATCACAGAAACTAAAGTTGAAGAAATTCTCGTAGCTGCCGGTATTCGTCCAGCAGTTGAAGAATTACACCTCGAAAATACAGGTATTGAAACATTACCAAAAGGCTGGATCAAAACAAATGAATTCCTTGAAACATCTGTAGATGGTATCTATGCATTAGGTGATGTAAACGGCGAGCCTGCATTCCGTCATCGCGCAAACTATGAAGCAGATATTATCGCCCACAACCTATACTTTGCTAAAAACGAAGAAGATTTCCGTTGGGCACGCTATGATACATTGCCAAAGGTTACCTTCTCCTACCCTGAAATCGGTAGCGTCGGTCTTACTGAAGCAGAAGCTATTAAAGCAGGCTATAATGTAGGTGTTGGTAAAAACTACTACTCCTCTACTGCTAAAGGTTATGCAATGGGTATTAATCCTGGTGATGTAAATGATGGCTTTGTAAAAATCGTAGTAGATAAAGATACAAATCATATCCTTGGTATGCATGTAACAGGCCCTCAAGCCTCCATCTTATTCCAACCTTACGTAAATCTCATGAATAGTGGTGTAACTCCATTGACAGCTATTAATGAAGAAATCGCTTCTGAACGTACTAAACGGTTACGTGAAAAAGGTATTACTCGCGCTATGGATTCTAAATCTGTTATCACTGTAGGCGAAACTATGAGCCCACATCCATCTCTTGTAGAGGTCATCATGTGGACACAAGTATACTACGAAAATCGTTGGTAATAATAACTACGTAATAAAGACATAATAGCGACAAAAAGGACTGTGTAGAAACACAGTCCTTTTATAGTGTAGAATATTCTAGATGGATTAACGACCCATATCAATAGTATTATCCCAAATAATATTTGTTTTACGACCATCGAAACCTTGATCTGGTTCAGGAGGTAATTTGCTAGATTTAGATTGACCTACATATGCCCCTGTTTCAGCATCTACAGTAACTACAGTCTTTTTACCATCTTGATGCATTGTCATATAGTATAGAATCTTACCTTCATGAGCTTCGATTTTCCAGCCTTTTACAACTGCATCAGCACCAAGTTGTTGTTTTGCAACGCGTTCAGCTTGAGCAGCTTCGATGACTTTATCTTTATTGAAGATTTCACCGATAACTTTCTTAGGTTTGCCACCTTCATCCATATCAGAAGTATTACCAGTGATAACGTCGATTTTCATCTTATATTGATGATATTTACTATAACCTACTACTTTGTAACCATAGTTCAAATCATTAGAGTTAAGCTCTACAGAATGAAGTGCTGCATTAGGAAAACGGTTTTGGAAAATAGTACCAATTTTACTCATAGTCATAACCATGGATTCCCCTGGCGCACGTTGTACAGAAATATCAGTACTTGTTTCTGGTTTTGTTTTACGTGCATCTGCCACACTAGGTGTAGCAACGGACAATACGCCAACTGCCAATACACCAGTTAATGCCATAGAAATCAACTTTTTATTCATTACATATCCTCCTACTATATACAATGCTTTCACCTATGGTAAAAGCCATCCGTATACTAGAATTACTATAATTTCGTGCTATACGCAACAGCACACAAAACATACATAAATAGATATATTATTTAGACAATATACTATAAACCTTCATTCGATGCAAGTCGATCGTTTACATCAGTCATAAGCAATTTGTAACATGTTGCCACCAAAGGTACGCCAATCAACATGCCAGTGACCCCCATTAAACTACCACCTACGATAACGGCCGCAAACACCCACAAACCAGGTAAACCAACGGAATTACCTACGATTTTAGGATAAATAAAGTTACTTTCAATTTGATGAAGCACCTCTAAGATAATCACATAGATTAATGCATCCATAGGACTAACAGTAAGTAAGATAACTGCGCCTATAACGCCTCCTACATAAATACCTAGCAATGGAACTAATGCAGTAAGACCAATAACACAGGCAATCGTAGTAGCATATTCGATATTAAATGCCCACAATGAAATACCCACCATAATACCTAAAATCAAGGCATCTATAAACTGGCCTACAAAGAAGTTACTAAAAGTTTGAACAGCTACGCGTGTGACATAACTAACACGATTAACCCACTCATCAGATGCATAGGCTTTTAGGATTCGTTTACCTTGCATCATAAGTCGCTCTTTATCGAGCAACATATAAATGGCAAAGATTAAACCTAAACCTATATTCAAAGTCCAAGATAAGGCGGTCCCCATCGCATTAACTAGGTATGTACCACCCTTTGTGCCCAACTCGCGAGTATATTTAACAATACTTTCACCACTCAAGGTATCCATAAGAGTTTGATTGGAGGCCATTGGAATAGTTGATGTAAGATGTTGCATCCATGTTTGGAAATCTGTATACAACTGCGGCGAAGAAGCTACGATAATCGACATAGAATGAATCAATTGTGGAATCGCCATGCGCGCAATGAAATACACGATAGCACTGATAGTAACAAAGGATAATACAAGACTTAAAGGTCGTCTAATTTTATCTTTCCAACCAGTTTTACTCTTAGGCCACAGCCAGCGTTCATAACGCACAACGAGAATATCGAGGACAAATGCGATACAAGCACCTACTATAAGTGGAACAAAAGCAGTAACAATGGCATCAATAGCATTGGCTATATCGCTAATACGGAGCGCCATCATGATCATAACGCCCGCCAATATAATGGCCCCTATAAGCGGTTTGTAATATTTAAATCGTTTCATATATAACCTACTTTACTATACTCACAATGCATACATTACCAAAACTTAATGAACATTGTATGACCTACGATTGTATGCAAGTTTAGTATAACACAAAAGTCCACCTTATCACATGCTCGGTCCCCCGATGAACACGAGAGCATGATAGAAGGTGGACTTATTATATGTCTAATCTAAATTAGATTGAAGATTAGCGGTGAATGTAAACGTCTACACGACGGTTTTCAGCTTTACCTGCTGCAGTAGAGTTAGTTGCTACTGGTTTAGTGTCGCCATTAGCGATACCGATGAAACGATCAGCAGATACGCCGTTGTTTACTAAGTATTGAGCTACGTATTGTACGCGGCGTTCGGACAAGCCAACATTGTATTGAGGAGTTGCATCAGTATCAGCATTACCCAACAATTTGATTTGATCTTGAGAGTATTGGTTAGCAGCGTTTACAGCAGCTGTCAAGTTTGGATATTGGTCTGCACGAGCTACATCTTGGTCGGAATCGAAGTAGATGGATTGTACATAGTAATCCAATTTAGGAGTTTTGTATACAGGAGCTTCTACTACAGGAGCTGGAGCTGGAGTGTATACAGGAGCTGGAGCTGGAGTTGCTACAGGAGCTACTGTTTTGTGACCACCGAAGCGATAGGACAAGCCAACTACAGGACCTTGGAAGGAGATATTTTCCTTATCTGCATGTTTTGTGTTGATATAACGGTAACCAGCGTTGATATCCAAGTCTTCGTTCACTTTGTAGCCTAAACCAGCTTCCCAAGTGGAAGTTTTCTTAGTACCTACACCAGCTTTACCATACACTTCTACTTTAGAGCCAAGGTTAGCTTTACCAATTACACCTGCTTGTGCAATGTTATTAGCTTTAGCGAAGTCATCACCAGAAATATGAGCATAGCCACCATATACAGCGAAGTTTTTGTTCAAGGATTGAACCAAGTTTACTTCGTGCATTTTGTCGCTATAGCCAATGCCACCCAATTTGTCGTTCAAACCATGGTAAGCATATTGAACAGCAGTTTTGTCAGACAAAGCGTATGTCAAACCACCATCAAAGTTCCATTTTGCATCAGCATTGAAATGTTCAGTTTTTGCTTTAGAATGAGCTGCACCAAGATCAACTTGGAATTCGCCTTTGTTGAATTGAGTTTGTGGAGTTGCGCCAGCTACGGATACGCCTACAGCAGCAACTGCCAATAAAGCTAATAATCTTTTGTTCATTATAATTCCCTCCAATAAAAGCCCATAACAATACACAGGGCCTTGGTAATAATATACTTTCATTTTACACAACTTTTCGATAAATTTCAATATCTTTTATGAATTTACCATGAGAATTTCGAAATATATCTATATGTAGATGTTATATATTTTAACTTCATAACCACTACTATCGTTATATTCTAGGAATATACTATGTCTAATCATATGATAGATAAATTTATGCTTTATCCTTTTAAGATATATCTTATATTTATATTAAAGTATCTTTAAGATTAACAGGATAAAGGAAAACGCCTACAGTATATAATGTAGGCGTTTCCTTTTAAATTAGTTTTATATTAAATTAGTCTTCTTTTACAGAGAACCATGCACGATGGAATACGGCTGCAATCGCACCACCTACTAAAGGAGCAACGATGAAGAGCCATACGCCGATGGATACCTTCATGAACTCAAAAGGCATGCGTTCCCTCTCTTAAGGGTATTCATGTTACTCTCATTAGTATAAATATTTTCTAAATTATATCAACGACTTTTTTTCGATATAATTTTACAAAATATTATTCTGTATCCCCTAATTATATATCATGACGTTTCTCACACATTAAATTCTATAGAATATGCTATACTGTTATTATATTTTGTAGAAATTACTATTGTATGTGCAGTTATAGAAGTATGTACAGTTATATAGAAGTATATATAGTTATAAGGAGCTATATAGGAGGAACCATGAGTAAAACAGCTTATATTGTACGTCATATTAACTTTGAAAATGCCGGTATTTTAGAGTCTGTCTTAATAGATCGAGGATTTGAGCTAACATACATTGAAGCGCCCCTTGTCAACTTCGAACACTATGATGCGACAGAAGCTGATTTAGTCATCGTCTGTGGAGCCCCAATTGGCGCATATGACGAACAGCTCTATCCATTCTTAACTGATGAAATCAAATTTATTACAGATCGTATTAATAGTAAAAAGCCATTACTTGGCATCTGTTTAGGTGCCCAACTCATATCCCGTATTATGGGAGGTCACGTAGGTCCTATGAAGCATGGGAAAAAAGAAATTGGATTTGGTCCAATAGAATACACTACTGAAGGCGCCTCCTCCCCATTGGCATTACTAGGCAATGTACCGGTTCTTCACTGGCATGGCGATGAATTTGAAATCCCTAAAGGTGCTGTGAGACTTGCTAAAACAGAGCTATGCCAAAATCAGGCATTCTCCGTAGGCACTCACATTCTAGGCCTACAATTTCATATGGAGGCTGATCCTGCATTTATTGAAAGTTGGCTTGTGGGCCATTGTGCAGAGCTTTCTAACGCAGGTATCGATATTCCTAGACTCAGAGAAGATGCTAAGCATCTACGCCAAGAATTACCAGCTGCAGGAAGAGCAGCATGTATTGCTTGGCTTGAACAAAACCATTTATAAAAGTAAAAACCGCCTTAGTAATACTAAGGCGGTTTTTACTTGTTTCTTATATATATCCCTTACATATATACACGAAATCATGGATTTCAGGTCCGATAACACATTCCCCAATGTGTCATTTTTTCCACATTTCGTATTGTACATCAAACAAATTGAATAAGCAAGAAGTTTTTCATAAACTTTTCATAAATTATTCTATTTTTTTCAATATAGCTAGTAATCCTAAATAAAACTTTGTAGATTCTATCTATATCAAAGCTATATATCGAACAATTTAAATTTTAGATTTTATATGAAAATCCATCACATAAATGATATTCAAAATTAATATTTTGAATACTAATCAGTAAGATTAAACAATTTTATGCTGCCATGTACCTCGAACAAATCGGAAATAGGAACAACATAATCGTAAAGACTGATCGAAGCACAACGATAACCATGCGCCTAAAAGCCCTAAACCTAATGTAATACACAATAGGTATGTAATGATAGGCCGAATAATAGCTACACTAACAAGGGAATATTTCATAATATAATATGTATCTCCTGCCCCTTTTAGCACCCCAGAGTAAACTTGCTGCAATGCTTGAGGGAATGCAGCAATAGCCATAATCCCCATTAAGGCACCAGCTAACGTAACGACTTCACTTTCACGTGTATATAACTGTACCAATAAATCACCAGGGCCAATAAATATGAGTGCACTTACGAGACCTACTACGAGACCAATACGAGCACCAATTTTACCATACATATTCGCAATATCTGGTCGCTTATGTCCAAGGTTTTGCCCCGTATGAGAGGCCCCTGCAAAGCCAAGTCCCATAGCAAAGTAATAGAATATATCCATCAAATTCATACACACATAGTGTGCTGCTAATGGTACCGCCCCTAAGGACGCAACGATCATTGTGTACGTATACATACCAAATCGTTCAAAGAACTGTTCCCCTAATGAACTACCACCTACGTGGAACATAGTGTGCAAAACGGTTCGTTCAAACTTCCACTTTGAAGGATGTCGCAACGTTAATCCTGTAGTAGTATGTTGTGAAATCGTACGCAGTAATAATATAGCAATAACAGCACTACTAATCATTGTCGAAACACCAGCGCCCATGACACCGAGTTCAGGAAAGAAACCAATACCATAAATCAAGAAGAAGTTCATTATAGTATTTAAAATATTACCTACTACATTGGACTTAAAAATAACCTTGGTATTACCATACCCAATAAGAGCGGCCCCTACAATTTGACTAAAAGATTGGAATATTAGACTAATGACAACAAAACGGCCATACCAGACAGCCGTTTCTATATAGCCGTCTTCGGCACCTGTAAAGCGTAAGATATGCTCTAAATTAAAGAAACATATTGCCAATAAAGGTACATAAATCAAGAAATTCAAGAGTATGGATTGCTTAAGAACGGCATTCATACCATCAACTTCACTTTCACCGTGGCGGCGAGCTATAATAGCCGTTACCGCAATCGACAAGGCACGACAGAATATGAGCATCACCATCTCTGGCTGCCCCATAATACCAACTGAGGCAAGTGCGGAGGCACCGAGGGCCCCTACCATGGCTAAATCAATAGCTGTCATAAACTGCAGCATCAAACCTTGTAATGTAGCAGGCCAAGCTATTTTCAAATAATTGCCATACATCTGCTTTGTTGTACCTACAGGACCTAATCGTTCTGTAGCGGGCAACATTGCATCAATGGACAACCATCGTTGTATGCGGTCTAACATAGTAACTCCTATTCATGCAAGATCGTATAAGATTGAGCTATCTATTAGCCCCAATATCTTCTGTATTATATCACAAGAATATATGAAAAGTCATTCATATATTATAATTATATTTAATAATCTATATCAAAATCGCAAAAGAACCTCTTATAGCGTCTGAATATACCCTACCAGGTATTCCAACATATAAGAGGTTCTTTTAATTTTCAGAAAATATTATATCAGTCTATCATACGAAATTAATTATCAATTATCAACCTTTGGATGCCAACAATTGACTAACTGCTGCACGCAAGTCTTCTAAGCCTTGTTTAGTTTCAGCTAGTTCTTGACGTTGACGTTCATTTTCTGCTTCCAACGTATTGAGACGAGCTGCTTGATCCGCGATAACAGTCTTTTGTTCGCTATTTTCTTTCTTGAGACTAGATACTTCATCTTGCATTACATACACAGAGCTAATAGGGCCTGCTTTGTAACGATCAGGAATATTTTTCTTTTCTGGGCTAGAGCCAAATTTGTGAGTTACCCCAGCATTTACCATATTACGGTTTGCACCGAGAGATACGCCAACATTGAACATTGTATCTTCGTTTGTATAATGTGCAAGACCTAAGGCCGCTGCTGTTTCACCACGATAATTGCCTACGCCAGCCATCACTTGAGTTGGTTCCAATGGATCGTATTGGATTGGTTTCAACGCTGCCATTGCTGCTGCATGAGCACCTACACGTTGTACCTCGCCCGCTACTTGACCAATAGCATCGCCAATTCTTGCATTAGATGCTTTCAACTGACTCACATTTACTGCATCAGTATCATCTGTACCAGGTGCAATGCCTTTAAGTTGGTTATTACCATTATTGAGACCATCCTTAGTCAAGGAAATAGGGCCTGCATTAGGATTATTAGGGTTTGCACTGCCTGGTGTAATTGTTATGCCATTACCATCTGTTACAGTCGTGTTACCTGCTGCATCTTTAAATGTAGCAGACTTCATATCCTTGAGTTCTGGATTTACTGCATAACTAATCGTTTTACCTGCTTGGCTAACCATCATATTATTGCCTGCTTTGAAAGTAACTGTTTCATCGGTTTTTACTTTTTCAGCAGTCGCCGTTGGTGTGCTATTAATACCAGAGCCTTCTATACCAACAGTTGCATTCCATCCTGCATTTTCAACGGCAGATTTTACTTGATCTTCAGTAGCTGCACGGCCAGATGTAATATTATTTGGATCCCAAGTTTTGTTAGTTAATCCTGTAACAACACCATCTTTGCCATTTACTGCAACAGGATTATTACCACCTGTAGTAATAATGCCATCTTTACCATCGATACCTACAGTACCAATTGTAGCCTTGCCATCCTTACCATCAAGAGCAATCTTATCGCCAGCTTTTACAGAACCATTTTTGCCATCGATAGCAACTGCATTAGCACCATCACCAGCCTTGATTGTACCAGTTGTACCATCTACAGTAACTGCCTTAGTTAGATCTGTACCCAATGTAACCTTATCATTCAACTTGTTATCATAAATGATATGTCCATCAGCGGCAGTAGTTTTAGTCAATACAATATTGCCTGTAGTACTACCAGCACTTTCACCACCATTAGCAGTCAATTCTGTTTTAGACGCCTTAGACTTAGCCTCTAATTGACGTACATTGACAGCATCGGTATCATCTGTACCATCTGCAATATTAGAAATCTTATTGCCACCATTATCGAGGCCATCCTTAGTTAAGGATACAGGATTTTTACCAGCTGCAGTAATGGTTACACCATCTTTAGTAAGAGCTGTATTATTACCATTGCCATCATCGATAACTGTGCTATCTGCTGTGGAAGTATTTGTTTTTGTACCATCCGTAATCTTAGTGCCATCTGCAGTTGTTGCGGTAGACTTAGTACCATCTGTTACTGTATTACCAGCTGCAGTAGATGTATTGGTTTGAGTACCCGTAGTTTGTGTAATAGAATCACCATTGATAACCGTTGTATTATTACCAGTACCGTTGAAGCTTGCAGAGTTCATATTCACAAGGTCTTTATTCAAGGAATATGTGAAGTCACGCTCATTTTGGTTGATGGTGATATTTTCACCAGCAATCATAGTAACCTTTGCGTCTTTACCTACTTTTGCATCTGTTTTAGTACCAGTTTGTTTACCAGATGTAGCAGCATCTTTATCTGCTGTAATTTGCCATGTTTGGTTAGCTGCAGCATCAGCGACTACTTTCAATTGATCCTCGGTAGCTGCACGGCCAGAAACAGCATTACCATCCCAAGTCGTATTAGCGAGACCTGTTACATGGTTATTTGTACCATCTACTGTAACGCCACCAATATTAGCAGCTTTACCTGTAATAGTACCAGTAGTACCATCTAACGTTACTGCCTTATTACCACCTGTTGTAATTGTATTATTTACACCATCGATAGCTGCACTACCAATAGTAGCTTTACCAGCAGTACCATCAATAACAATGGCATTAGCACCAGTACCAAATGTCAATGTATCATTAAGTTTTACATTGTAAATTGTATGACCATCTGCAGCAGTTGTAGATGTTAATTTTACATTACCAGTTGTTGCGTTAGCCGCTTCATCATCATTAGCAGTAATTTCTGTTTTAGATGCTTTTTTAGCTGCATTAATAGCATCTGCTACATTCTTAGCTGTTGCCACACCATCTGTAGCAGGAGCTGTAACAGTGCCATCTGTGCCGGCTGTAATAGATGCTGTTTTTACGTCATATTTAACAACGCCAGCATCATCAATAGTAGCAGTTGTTAACGTGCCATCTTTAAAGTTCAAGCCATCTGCTAAGGATACTTGTTTTGCAGTACCATCATTTGCTTTATAAGAGAATTTAGTCTTAGTCGCCACTTTAGCGCCATCAATAGTTACCTTGTAGTCCTTAGTTGTGCCATCTGCACTTGGTGTGCCTGTAACAGTCAACGGATTATCCGCATCAGTTGTATCAGTACTTACTGTAACTGCACTTACCGCAGATTTCTTAACCTCTGCTTCAGATACTTTTACAGTTAAGTTTTTACCATCTGCATCAGTTGTTACGTATTTACCGTCACCTTTGATGCCCAATGTATCATCTTTAAGATTTACTACACCGGCAGATGTATTAGTATCGCCAGCAAATTTCAAGTTAATAGCATCAGTGCTTGCTTTAGCAGCCTTGTTGATAGCATCTGCTACATTTTTAGCTGTTGCTAAGCCATCATCACCTGTTACAGATGCTGCACCTGTAGTGGCATTGCTATCGATAGTAGCACGTTTTGTAGACACCTCTACAGTATCACCATTCATCTTCGTAGAAATGAAATCACCAGTAGCACCTTTTACATTGAATGCTACATCACCATCTTTTAAAGATTGGCTAGAGGTTGTGCCACTATCTGCACCAAGGGACACTTTACGGCTCACAGCCGCTGCAGCATCATTGATCTTGGTCTTAGTATCATCATTAATATCAAATGTTACCTTACCATCATTATCTACAGAAGCCTTTGTCATTGTGCCATCTACAAAGTCTAAGCCTTTAGACAATTTAACGGACTTAGCATCTGTATCAGCTGCAGTATTAGCACGGTATGTTAACGTTTGGCTTGCTACAGTATCTTTCAACTGTTTTACATTTACCGCATCAGTATCATCTGTACCTTCTGCAACCTCTTTAATTTTGTTGCCACCAGCGTTGATTTCATCAAGTGTAAATAGGATTGTTTTACCCGCAGAATTTTGGAAGGCCATACCTGTTGCGCCGCCTTCCGCATTATTACCGTCTTCATCACTAAACAAAAGATTTTTAGAGGTAAGTGCAGAATTATTAGAAGCTGTTATCACTTGAACACGATCAAGACCAACTATTGTTCTTTGTTCATTGGGATCTCCAATTGCAGCTCCATTAGAAACGACCACACCATCATGATTAATTAAAGAGTATTCATCAGAACCAGCCAATTTAAACTTAGCACTGCTAGTGCCTCCATCAATTGTAATAGTTTCTACTCCCATTTTGGAGTCTTCAAGGGAAATAGAGCTAAGTTTCTTAAGGTCTTTATTTAACGTAGTAGCAATATTTTTACCAGTTTGTGTAACTGTAATATTGTTATCACCAGTAAAGTCTACAGTATCTCCGCCGGCTACAGTAGTCGGTGTATCACCATTAGTAGATAGTTTCCATGCTGCACCATCTTTAGCTTGGCTAGCAGCTTTATTAATCGCGTCGGCCACGTTCTTAGCTGTTGCTAAACCATCATCACCGGTAACAGAGGCAGTACCTGTAGCATCACTGTTGATAGTGGAACGTTTTGTAGAAACTTCTACAGTGTCGCCATTCATCTTCGTAGAAATGAAGTCACCAGTCGCACCTTTTACATTAAATGCTACATCGCCATCTTTTAAGGATTGACTAGATGCTGTGCCGCTATCTGCACCAAGAGAAATATTACGAGCAACTGCAACGGAAGAGTTATCTACTTTAGTTTTAGTATCTGCATCTAAACCAACTGTAACAGTTTGACCATTTACAGTGGCTGTCACACCATTTGTACCAGCCACATTAAGTTTTTGGTTTTTAAGATCAATAGTACCGTTATTTGTACCATCTGTAATATTTAAGTTTTGAGACAAGTTAGCAACAGCTTGCTTAACATCACCAATATTTGCTGCATTGGAATCAGTTGTACCACCACTAGCAACATTAGTAATTGTTTTGTTACCACCGTTGATACCATCAGTTTTATCAATGGAGATACCACCTACAGTTACTTTATCTGTTGTGATACCAGTACCTGTAATTGCAGTCGTACCATTTGTTAAGCCAGATGTATTCATTACTGTGTTACCAGCAGTAATAGAATCTACTGTAAGATCTTTCTTTGTGGCTACAGTGATTTTCTTTTTATCTGTACCATCTTGAGTGATTAAAATATTATCGCCATTGATAAGATCTACAGTGTCACCGCCTTGAACAGTTGTTTTATCTGTTGTGCTGGAATTTGTTGTAAGATTCCATGCCGCACCGGCTTTAGCTGCATCAGCTGCTTTATTGATAGCATCGGCTACATTTTTAGATGTTGCTAAACCATCATCACCGGTTACAGATGCTGCACCTGTATTAGCATCGCTAGTAATTGCCGCACGTTTAGTGGAAATTTCAACAGTGTTACCATTCATCTTCGTAGATACTAAGTCACCTGTCGCACCTTTCACATTAAATGCTACATCACCATCTTTTAAGGATTGGCTAGATGCTGTGCCGCTATCTGCACCAAGAGAGATGTTACGAGCTACTGCTGTGGACGCATTATCTACTTTAGTTTTGGTAGTTGCATCAAGACCTACTGTAACAGTTTGGCCATTTACAGTTGTAGACACACCATTTGTACCGGAAACAGTAAGTTTTTGATTTTTAAGATTTACAGTACCGTCTGTAGCACCATCAGAAACAGTAAGGTTTTGAGACAAACCATCTACAGCTTTATTGATAGAGTCCGCTACATTTTTAGCAGTCGCTAAACCATCTGTAGGGCTATTTACTTTAGCTTTACCATCAGCATCATTAGTAATCGTTTCAGTGGCAGTAGAAATAGTTACATTCCCATTTGTACCTACCGTAGCTTTTGTAAAAGTACCATCTGTAAAGTTTAAGCCATTTGCTAAGGACACTCTGTTTGCATTGGCACCATTAGCTTTGTATGTTAATTGCGTTTGATTAGCTAGCTTTGTAGTATCGATACCAATAGCATAATCCTTGGAGTTAGTACCTGCTGTTGGTGTAATTGTAATAGGATTATCTGTCGTATTAGCCTTGCTAACAGTTACTGCGCCTACAGCTAAATCTTTTACTTTAGCAGAATCAACAGCTATTTGTACACCTGTAGTAGAAGCCTTAGTAGTAACTAGATCGCCATCACCAGCTACTTTAAAGGTCGCATCACCGTCTTTAAGATACTTAAGACCTGTAGATCCTGTATCACCAGTTAAACCAATACCTTTAGTCGTAGCATTTACCGTACTCTTGTCTAGACCAACAACAAGACTACCATTATTCGTACCCAATAAATCAGTTCTAATACCATTAGCACCGATTACTTTAAGTGGACTTTCACTAAGCTTAACAGTACCCGTTTTAGAATTTGTATCTAGTTTTAATGTAACAGCATCTACAGCATTCTTTACATCTGTAATGTTCGCTGCATTAGTACCTATATTACCACCGCTAGAAACGTTGGTAATTTGTTGACCCCCTGCACTAATAGCATCTGTACCAAACTTGACAGTTCTTGTACCATTTTTTGCAGTTAACCCATCACCAGAAATGGTCACATTTTTAGCACTAGAGGGTAACCCCATTTGTAGTGTTGTATTACTTAATACATTATTGCCTGCTTTAAATGAATCGCCAGCAAATGATCTACCTGTTACAGCACCGTTTGAACCATCTAGAGTAATTTGATTACCACCAGAAGAAACCGTAACAGATCTATTAGCTTTCACAGTATCTACAGTAATCGCCTTATTCAAAGAAGTAGTAATTTTTTTGCCACTACGAGTTACTGTAATATTGTTGTCCCCACCAAAGATTACAGTATCTGATTTATTGATTACTTCAGGAGCTGTAGAAGTATTGTCAGCAGCTAATTTCCAATGATATGCATTGGCAGAAATAGCTTTATTGATAGCATCTGCTACATTTCTAGAATCAGCCATGCCTGCAGCATTTGCAGAAGCTTGACCATTTGTGACATTAATATTTTGTGTTTTACCGGAAATTGTAAGATTTTGACCATTGGCAGCTGTTGTAATATATATATTATCGCCCTTAAGTCCTAATGTACTATTTGCAATATTCACATTGCCAGTATTTACATTACCAGAGAACGCAAGGTTAACACTCTTTAATTGGGCTACGTTAACTGCATCTGTATCTCTTATACCCGCTGCGAGGCCTGTAAGTTGACGTGTTACAGTACTACCATTACCAATAGAAACAGCACCTGTTGTACTAGTAAGTACATTGCCATTCAAACCAGAATAAACATCTGTACGGTTTGTATTAGGATTATAACCCTTATTAGCAGTACCGCCTGCTACATCAGCAACGGAATCACGACCTAAAGCAACACCACCATCAACACTAGCTCTAGAATCAGGCCCAATAGCAACAGATTTAACTGCACTTGCATTAGATCCAGTACCAATAGCAATAGAATGTTGAGATGTGGAGTTAACGCGACTACCTATGGCAATTGATTCTAGACCATTAGCTGTCGTTGCGGAGCCGATTGCAAGAGCTCTATTGCCTGTAGCTTTCGTTGGAGTAGATCCATATGAACCAATGGCAATTGTTCCTTCACTATTAGCATTAGCACTACCGCCTAACGCCACAGAATTATCACCATCAGCCGTTACTTTCATCCCTATAGCAACACTATTAAATTTATTAGCCTTAGCAGCTTGACCAACTGCAACACCGCCTAACTCAGACGTAGTTCCATTAGTACCCACAGCAACACCATTGGCACCTTTTGAGGTAGTAAAAGTACCGATGGCTATACCATTCTCGCCTGTGACAGAACTGTTTCTACCAATAGCAATACTGTTATCCGCAGTGGAAGAACTATATCCACCAATAGCAACACCATACTGATTAGTTGCATTGGCTAACATACCGATACCAACACCACCAACTCCTCCACTTTTTGCTCTAGAGCCCAATGCAGTAGAAGACGCACCAGATGCTACAGTACCATGGCCAAATGCAGTGGCATCATTATTAGATGCAGTGGCATCAGCGCCTAAAGCACTAGCATAACCACCTGTAGCCTTAGCATCACTACCAACTGCTACAGCAGCATCTTCAGACGCAACAGATTTAGACCCTAACGCAGTTGCTTTACCAGAGGTAGCTTGAGCTAATAAGCCTAATGCAACTGTAGATTGACCTGTTGCATGAGCACCAGCCCCCACCGCTGTAGCAGGTAGTGCAGGATCTATTTCTGCTGCATTTGCTACACTATAATAACCGATTGCAATGGATTGGTGGCTTTCAGAACTAGCAAAATTACCAATAGCTAGACCATTAGTTTTACCATTGGTTACTCTACCATCTGCAAGAGCTCTAGATGGTTGATCGCCCGCTGCCGCTGCAACATCAATTACGCCTGCAGTTTGAATAGCTAAGGCAGCTAAAATACTTGCTACTACGATTTTCTTTTTCCCTGTTTTATTTTTTGCCATTTCAGATACTACAACGTAGCACTGTTTAGACTTAGACCAAATGACTTTAAATATCTTATTCATACATTTTCCTTCTTTAAATTACTAACCCTCAACTATATGAATCATATGTTCCACACTTCTCTCAGTCTGGAAATAATGAAAGCTACACAGACTTTCATTTATAAAACCTATCTTTAATTTTACCATAATTCATCTAATTTTCTCAATTTAAAAGTATATTTTTTGGATATTTACTATTATCTCAATTATGCATAGAGTATGCTTAAACACGCAGTATCATCATAATTCATTTATAATTCACCTTAATAAATTGCATATTATATGAATTTTTATGCTCCTAATTGAGAATGAAAAGAATATTAGATTTCATTACAAAATTAATCACCGTCTAAAAATATTCATAAATTATTCCTTATATACAGTTTTATCGATAATTTTATTAATCATTAAATTAGAATTTTCAGGCTATTTTATTTTACAGATATAGCTTTAATAAACTATTTTTATTTTTGTACTAAAAAGAGCCCCCTCTTTCGAGGAAGGCTCTTTCTAATTTTACATATCCATTCACGGGATATACATAGTTCTAACTATATGTACAATATGATTATGCTTTATTTGCCAACAATTGGTTAACTGCTGCTTTCAACGCATCAATTTCAGATTGTTGTTGTTCAAGCTTGGATTTGTACTCTTCATTTTGGGAACGCAAGTGACTTACTTCATCTTGCATTACGTAGATAGAGCTGATAGGACCAGCTTTATAACGTTCTGGAATCGCATCTTTTCTATCACGGCTACCACCGAATTTGTGAGTTACACCAGCATTAATCATGTTATGGCTAGAACCAAGTGTAACACCAATATTGAACATAGTATCTTCAGTTTTGTAATGGGCAAGACCAATTGCACCAGCTGTTTCACCACGGTAGTTACCAATACCAGCCATGATTTGTGTTGGTTCCAATGGATCGTATTGGATTGGTTTCAACGCTGCCATAGCTGCCGCATGAGCACCAACACGTTGTGTTTCAACGCCTACATTGTTAATAGCTTGTTGTAAACCAGCTTTAGTTTCTTTCAATTGGCTTACGTTTACTGCATCTGTATCAGCTGTACCAGGTGCTACGCCATGAATTTGGTTGCCACCATTGTTCAAGCCATCTACAGTAAGGGATACAGGGCTAGCTGCAGAGTTTGCAGGATTGATAGTCATGCCTGCACCATTAACTGTTGTAGCGTTACCAGCTGCATCTTTTACAGTTGTACCAGCAGGAGTGATCTTAGTGGATGGACCATTTTCATCGCCTACAGTTACACTGTTAAGACCTTTCACGTCTTTAGCTAGGCTATATGTGAAAGTAGTACCGTCTTGTTTAACTTCAAGATTATCACCGGCTTGGAATTTAACAGTATCGCCGCCTTGTACTTTTTCAACAGTACCGCCAGCTGCAGTTACATTCCATGCAGATAGATCTTTAACTTGTTGTTTACCAGCAGGTGTTAAGTTGCTCAAGTCTTGGTTTGCTGCATTATCGATTTTAGCTTTTGTTGCATCATCGATTTTAACAGTTACATCTTCACCATTAGCTACCGTTGTTAAGCCGTTTTCGCCTTTGATGTTAAATTTCACATCGCCTGTGCTCAAGGATTTTTCATCAGTAGAACCAGTGTTACCACCTAAGGAAATCTTACGACCGATTGCTTCTGTATTTTTATCGATTTGAGCTTTGTTTGCTGCAATATCACCAGCATTTTTAGTGATGTTAGCTTTGTTTGCTTCTACTTGGTCATCAACGGCTTTCAATTGATCTTCAGTTGCTGCACGACCACTTACAGGTTGTGTTTGACCTGGTACCCAAGTTTTATTAGTCAAGCCTGTTACTTCTGGAGTTTCTACACCATCAGTTGCTTTTACTTTTGGAGCTGTAATTGTATCATTTGCAGTTACAGTATCGAAAGTAACATCTTTCTTAGTAGCAATTGTGAAGTCTTTACCATTTTGAGTAATGGAGATGTTATCACCATCGATAAATTTAACGGTATTACCACCTTCAACTTTTTCAGCAGTACCATTGTTAGCCACTACATTCCATGCGGATAAATCTTTAACTTGTTGTTTACCAGCATCTGTTAAGTTGCTCAAATCAGTATTTGCTGCATTGTTGATTTTGTTTGCAGTATCATCATCTAACTTAACAGTTACATCGTCGCCATTAGCTTCAGTAACGATACCGTTTTGCCCTTTAATATTGAATTTCACATCGCCTGTGCTCAAGGATTTTTCATCAGTAGAACCAGTGTTACCACCTAAGGAGATTTTACGAGCGATTGCTGTTGTATTTTTATCAATTTGTTCTTTATTTGCTGCAATATTATCTTTGTTAGCTTTAATAGCATCAGCATTCTTAGTGATGTTAGCTTTATTTGCTGTTACTTGATCATCAACGGCTTTCAATTGATCTTCAGTGGCTGCACGACCAGATACAGGTGTTGTTTGACCTGGTACCCAAGTAGTATTTGTTAAACCACTCACTTCTGGAGCTGTAATTTTTTGGTTTGCTGTAACGTTATCGAAGGTTACATCTTTCTTTGTGGCAACAGTGAACTCTTTACCATTTTGTGTAATGGAAACATTATCACCATCGATGAATTTAACTGTATCGCCACCTTGAACCTTTTCAGCAGTAGCATTGTTAGCTACTACATTCCAAGCTGCTAAATCTTTAACTTGTTGTTTACCAGCTGGAGTTAAATTGCTCAAATCTTTGTTTGCTGCATTATCGATTTTATCTTTTGTAGCATCATCCAATTTAACAGTTACATCTACTCCATTAGCTGCAGTAGTAATGCCATTTTCACCTTTAATATTGAACTTCACATCACCTGTGCTCAAAGATTTTTCATCTGTATCACCATCATCACTGCCTAAGGAGATTTTACGAGCAATAGCTGTTGTATTTTGGTCGATTTTATCTTTGTTTGCAGCAATTTCTCTTGCATTGTTTGCAATATCGCCAGCATTTTTATTGATAGCAGTTTTGTTATCAGCAATATCACCAGCATTTTTAGCAATATTTGTTTTGTTTGTTGCAATATCACCAGCATTTTGAGTGATATTGTCTTTATTAGCTTTAACTTGATCATCTACAGCTTTCAATTGGTCTTCAGTTGCTGCACGACCAGATGTAATGTTATTTGGATCCCAAGTTTTATTAGTTAAACCAGTTACTTGAGGCGTTTCCACACCAGTTGTAGCTTTAACTTTTGGAGCTGTAATAGTGTCGTTAGCCGTTACCGTATTGAATGTTACATCTGGCTTAGTAGCGAATGTGAAATCTTTACCAGATTGAGTAATGAGAATGTTATCACCATTAATGTATTTAACAGTGTCGCCACCTAACACTTTTTCTGCAGTACCATTATTAGCAACTACATTCCAAGCCGCTAAATCTTTAACTTGCTTTTTACCATCTGGAGTCAAATTGCTCAAATCTTTGTCAGCAGCGTTATCGATTTTATTTTTAGTATCTGTATCAAGTTTAACTGTTACATCATTACCGGAAGCGGTTGTAGTAATACCATCTTCACCTTTAATAGTGAAGTCTACATCATCAGCGCTTAAGGATTTCTTAGTTGTAGTACCAGTATTACCATTTAAGAAAATTTTACGAGCAATAGCTGTTGTATTTTTATCGATTGCTGTTTTATTATCAGCAATATTTTGTTTATTAGTAGCTACTTGATTATCAACTGCTTTCAATTGATCTTCTGTTGCTGCACGACCAGATACTGGTTGTGTTTGACCTGGAGTCCAAGTTGTATTAGTCAAGCCTGTTACTTGCGGTGTTTCTACACCAGTTGTAGCTTTCACTTTAGGAGCTGTGATAGCTTGGTTTGCAGTTACATTATCGAATGTTACATCTTTCTTAGTGGAGATTGTGAAATCTTTACCGGATTGAGTAATTTCAACATTATCACCATCGATAAACTTAACTGTGTCGCCACCTTTAACATTTTCAGCAGTACCACTGTTAGCCACAACTTTCCAAGCCGCTAAATCTTTTACTTTTTGCTCACCAGCTGGGTTCAAGTTGCTCAAGTTTTTATCAGCAGCATTATCGATTGTGTCTTTAGTAGTATCATCAAGTTTAACAGTTACATCATCGCCAGAAGCAACCGTAGTTAAACCATTAGCACCTTTAACATTGAATTTTACATCGCCTGCGCTCAAAGATTTCTCTGCAGTAGAACCACTATTACCACCTAAGGAAATTTTACGAGCAATTGCAGTTTTGTTAGCTTCTGCTTTATCGTCTGTTTTCTTCAATTGAGAAACATTGACAGCATCTTTGTCAGCTACACCATCAGCTACATTAGTAACCTTCATGTCGCCTGCATTGATGCCTGTGTTGCCATCAATTTTTACAGTTGGATTGCCTGTAGCATTATTGAAAGATGCACTGTTCAATCCAGTAAGATCTTTTTTCAAAGCTAAAGAAATATTTTTATCGTTTCTTGCAACAGTAATGTTATCGTCGCCAGAGAAATCTACTTTATTACCTTTTTCAACTGTAGCTGTTGTCGCTTCACCATTAGCAGATAAATTCCAGCTAGAAGAACTATTAGCAACTGCTTGATTAATTGCATCAGCTACGTTTTGAGCATCTGCCATACCTGCAGTTGCAGAAGCAACACCATTAGTTACAGTAATATCTTGTTTTTTACCAGCAATAGTAATTTTCTTACCATTAGCTGTAGTTGTGATATATGTATTATCACCGTTAACAGCTAATTTACTATTTGCTAAATTCACATCGCCACTGCCAGTGTCGCCTGTGAAAGCAAGGTTCACACTCTTCAATTGTGCTACGTTTACTGCATCAGTATCGGCTGTACCAGCAGCTACATAGTTAATTTGACGAGTTTGATTTGTTGTACCTACTGCAACGCCACCCAATGTAGATGTTAAAGTTGCACCAGTTAAGTTAGCATATGTATCAGTACGACCAGTATTAGCATTATAACCTGCTACACCAGCTGCAGTACTAGCAACAGACTTAGAACCTATTGCAACACCATCAGCAGTTGTAGCACTAGCACCATTACCGATAGCAATACCATTATTCTCTGATACTGAGCTTTTTCTACCAATAGCAATACCATTATCTGCAGTGGAAGAGCTTTCTCCGCCAATAGCAACACCATAATCTTTAGTTGCATTGGCTAACAAACCGATACCAACACCTGCAGTTCCACCGGTCTTTGCTCTGGATCCCAATGCAGTAGAGGATGCACCAGATGCAGCAGTACCATGACCAATTGCAGTAGATTCAATATTGGAAGCTATCGCATCAGCCCCCAAAGCACTGGCATTGCCATCTGTTGCCTTAGCACCATGACCAACTGCCACAGTATCATCCTCGGACGCAATGGAGTTAGCACCTACCGCTGTAGCATTTGCCGATGTAGCTTGTGCTGATAACCCCAATGCAACTGTCGATCGACCTGTTGTATTAGCACCATCACCAATAGCTAGAGAGCTTGTTGCAGCCTTATCTGTAGATGCATTAGGACCAATAGCAATAGAGTTATTAGCTTTTGCACCAGTGTTGTCTTTATTAGGATTATCATTAGAATTAATAGATACATATTTATGTGAAAGTTGATTTGCGATAGCAGCTAACTGAGAGCCATTGATAGCATCTGTAGAGTGTTCACTTACCTCACCAGGCGCCACGTTTTTCAGCTGACGTTCATAGCCTGCAGAACCGAAGGATACAACGTCACCAGGTAAAGTGTTATTGCCACCTTCCCAAGCAGCCACAACACCACTTGGCAATGTATAGCTAGTTTGTTTTGTACCAGCAATATCTGTAGTAGAACCGCCACCTAAGGCAACAGAGTTATCTCGATTTGCTTTAGCGCCTGTACCGATAGCAACTGCATTCGTTACATCTGTAGTACCGGAAAGACGATTTTTTGCATCAGCAGCCGTACCGATAGCAATACTTGCATTACCAGAGTGAGCTTTCATACCAAGTGTAACACTTGCATGACCAGCATCTGCAGTAGTCCATCTAGGGCTCCCTAAATTTACACCTGTTAATTGTTGCACTGCTGTTTGTAAGTTTGCAGATACAACATTACCAGTTCTAATATCTGTGTAATCAACCGTTCTACTATTTGCATTATCTGTATCATCGCCACCAATAACAATAGATGCGTCACCTTTAGCATATGTATTACCACCGATAGCAATACTTTGGTCGCCCTCTACAATAGCACCGTCATTGTCAGCAGCACCACCACCAATAGCAATCCCTTGTTTACTATTTTTAACCTTTGCATTTGTACCAATCGCAATCGTAGTATTACCCACAGCAGATGCTTTCGAACCAACGGCAACACTGGCCGTACTTAATGCGGCACCACTACTAGTAGAATATGCTCCGTTACCAATAGCAATACTTTCGTTACTTTCAGCATTTGCACCAGTACCGATTACAACAACATTGTTTTTATTAGCCGTTGCATCTTTACCTAAACCAACTGCATTTAAACCTGTAACACTAGCACCGGAACCAAATGCAACTGCAGTCGCATTGCTACCACTAGGCACATCATTTACAGCCAATGCCACATTAGCATTTGTCATGGCCAATGCTGCAAAGATACCAGCCACAACAATTTTCTTTTTACCGCTATTGTTTTTAGCGAATTCAGATACTACTACGTAGCAATTTTTGGATTTGTTCCAAACCACTTTAAAAATCTTGTTCATTCATTTCTCCTTTAAACTACTATAAAGCTCTCAAACTTCTATATAACAAATAATCTCAATTTCAAGTTTTTCGATATAGTTAGTATACCAAATTTTTCGATATGCTTGCAACCCCTTTTCACTAATATTTCATTTTTGGAATAGCTATTGCAAATACAGCAATAACGGGAGTTCTTTAAACCCCTTATAAAACAAAACCTAATAATTGGGGTGATTTTATACCATAATTTAGAAGAGAAGATGAATTTAAACTCACATTTTAACTTTTTCCATATAAATATAATTGATAAATTATAAAAATAATTGTCAAAACGCCTTATATAGCTACACTCTAATAACCCCACCTGTTTTACAGCACTATATTTCATTAAATTTTTATAAATTAATATTTCAGTCAAATTGAGATACATTGGCAGGCAAAAACAAAAATAACGTCTAAAGAATAATCTCTTTAGACGTTATTTTTATACGACATTATTTAATTTAAATACATAAGCACTTTGTTCATGTGCTAGTTTGATACGTTTCTGTAATCGTTCCATATACGCTCGGTATATATCTTGCGCTTCATCAATAGACACGATATTAAAGTTAATCCCATCCCCTACCGGCAATTGGCTAAGCCGAGGTAGGTCTGCGGTAATGATAGTGCCTATTTTTGTATAGCCCCCTGTTGTTTGGCGATCTGCCATGAGGACAATGGGATGACCATTCGATGGCACTTGGATAGAACCAAATACGGCACCATCAGAAATAATATCTGCACTGTCTACGTGTTCAATTTCAGGACCATCTAAGCGGAAACCCATACGGTCACATTCTACAGTCAATGTATAGATATTATCACTAAAGGTCTTAATTCCCTTCTCGGTGAAATGTTTTGCCTGATCACCTAATACAACGCGTAATGGTTCATGACATTCACGGCCCCCACGGTTATATAAGGCGGTATTGAATAGAGTATGCCCTTCGCCACGGTAATCGCAGACATGCACGTCATCTCTGGTGAACGGTTTGATGCCAAGTTCATCGCCCTTTTGTAATGGTCGCCCCTCAAGGCCCCCAATTTTCGCCTTTGTATGGGTCGATACACTGCCGTTGATGCTTGGCACGTCGATACCTCCAGAGAAAGAAATGTACATGCGCACGCCACATTGGCTAAAACCGCCGGAAATGACATCGCCGTCGTGACATACAAATGGAATATATCTCGGTACTCGTACACTATTGATGGTTGGTTCCATATCGGCCCCTGTGAAAGCAACGATACATGTGCCTTTCACGGTGAGTGTAGGCGGCAACAATGTGCACTCTAAGGCACCTGCCGTTTCTACATTACCTACCAGCGCTTGCCCCAACAGATAGCTTTCACTATCCATAGGACCTGCTACAGGCATACCATATTGTTGGAACCCAACGCGACCTTTATCTTGAATGGTAGTGTACATGCCAGGTGCATTTACGTAGATAGATAATTTATTAAACTCATTAATAGCCACGCAACTCACCTACCTCTACTTCATACATGGATGGCGCATACTCCGCCCCCAATGCTTTAATACGATTATATTCCGCTTCATCTATCGGCACATAGCGCACATAGTCGCCAGCACTCAATAGCGCCGCTTGTTTCTTAGACATGTCATACATGGTTACCGGTGTACGGCCAATGATTTGCCAGCCCCCTGGAGAGTCAGATGGATACGTGCCAGTTTGTTCCCCTGCAATACCTACAGAGCCTGCAGGTATCAATGTTCTTGGTGAGGACAAACGAGGTGTTGCAATACGTGGATCCATGCCGCCCAAATAGGTAAAACCAGGAATGAAGCCAAGCATATATACCAAGTAATCAGTACCACTATGAATGGCTACAACCTCATCTTCAGTTAGATTATTATGAGAGGCTACAAAACCGAGGTCTGGACCAAACTCACCACCGTACACGGTAGGAATTTCTACGACGGTAACAAGTTCATTAGCATTATCTGTTACAGTCTGCTCCAATGTAGGCTCAATGATGTTACACAATTCTGCATAGGAGTATAACATAGCATCATATTGCAAAAGCAATGCACAATAGGTAGGTACTAATTCAATAATGCCCTCTAGATTCAGCTCTTGAATTCGCTCTATCGTTTGACGAATATGTCGATTAATCTTTGGATCGATGACTTGACCAAAATCAATAGAGATAGCGCAATCCCCTACAGGTGAAATTATAGGTTTCATAGGTATCTCCTTCCTAAAACCAGAAAGAACCATTACCTTCAAACGAAAATAATGGTACTTTCATAATTATCAAATTAACCAAGTAATTTAGCAATGCCTTGTAAGGATGTAACGCCGATGTAAGCTGTTACAAGTACTACAATCCATCCTGTATAGTATAACAGTTTATTATGTTTGTAGTCTCCTACGATTTCAGATTTATGAGTAGCAAAGAGCATTACTGCCAATGTAATCGGCAAGATCAAACCGTTTACGGAGCCAGCCAAAATCAACAAGGATGCTGGTTTACCAATGAAGATCAAAATACATGTAGAAACGAAGATAAATGTCATAATAGTCAATTTCTCATTGCGTTCTACCACTTTGAACAATGTTTTTAAGAAGGACACGGATGTGTACGCTGCACCTACTACAGATGTTAAGGCTGCACAGAAGAACACGATACCGAATAATTTATGACCGATTTCACCAGCCCCAAGAAGGAATGCAGAGCCAGCTGGATCTTTAGGATCTAACGCAAAGCCCATGGACACAACACCAAGAACGGCTAAGAATAACAAGATACGAACCACTGCATCTACGGACATACCCATGAAGGCTGCACGACGTACATCTTTCAAATGTTCTTGACCAGTGATGCCCGCATCGATAAGACGGTGACCACCAGAGAATGTAATGTAACCACCTACGGTACCACCGATAAGGGTAATAGTTGCAAGCCATGGATAATGCGTTGGTGCCACCGCATGAGTAACCGCTTCAGCCACTGGAGGGTTTGTAGAGAACGCTACATAACCAATTAATACAAGCATTACCGTACCAAGAATTTTAGCGGTGTTATCTAGTACACCACCCATTTTTGGAGATGCGAACAATAGAATACCCAAGATACCACTGATAGCCGCTGCAGTCGTTGTATCAATACCAAACACAATGTTTAGGCCCATAGATGCGCCCCCAATGTTGCCGATATTGAACGCAAGACCCCCAAGAGAAATCAAGAATGCTACGAAATAGCCAAGTCCTGGCAATACTTTATTTGCAATATCTTGACCACGCATTTTAGATATACCAATGATGGTCCACACATTAAGCTGTGCAATAATTGAAAAAATAACAGACACAATGATGGCAAACGCAAAGTCTGCTTTTAAATCATTCGTAAACGCCGCCGTTTGTAACATAAAGCCCGGCCCAATAGAGGACGTGGCCATCAAGAAAGCTGCCCCCAAGAGGACAGATAAACTTGCTTTACCTGAAATTGGTTTCATAAAAACCTCCACACATTAATTTATTTATTAACGATCTATTATGTATTTACTATTTACTACATATTTACTATTTATTACGTATTCACTATTTATTACGTATTTGCTATGTATTGCTTATTTTCTAATGACCGTTTTACTATTTACGGTTTTGAAAATTAGCCACTGTAACACCCGCTTTTGTAAGGCCTTCACGAATGTAATTTGTGAAAGCTATCGCTTCTGGGTTATCGCCGTGTACGCATACGGAATCAGCTACAATATCAATAGTGTTGCCTGTATTAGTAATGACCTTGCCTTCTGTAACCATCATAAGAACTCGTTCAAGAGCCTCTTGAGGGTCTTTTATGAAAGCACCTGGTTCTGTACGAGGTACCAATGTACCTTCGTCGGTATAACCACGGTCAGCAAAGACCTCCTGAATTACAGGAATACCTCGACGTTCTGCTTCTTTAGCAATATAGCTACCGCTCAACACCATAGCTGCAATATTAGGGTTTACCGCTTGTAAGCCATCTAATACGGCATCTGCCAATGCAGGGGTTACACATGCGGTGTTATAAAAAGCACCGTGTAATTTCATATGTTGCAATGTAACGCCATAGCTATCACAGAAGGCTTGTAGTGCACCAACCTGATATATCATATATGCTTTAGCCTCTGCAGGATTGACTGCCATTGCTCGACGACCAAAGCCCATTAAATCAGGATACCCAGGATGAGCCCCTACGGCTACGCCCTTTTCCTTGCACATGTGAACTGTAGCATCCATAATGAGAGGATCCCCAGCATGCCATCCACAGGCAACATTAGCACTTGTGACGTGATTTAACACTTCACCATCCATGCCTAATGTGTAGTTGCCAAAACTTTCACCTAAATCACTATTTAGATCTACATAATGTGACATCAATAATCTCCTCCCTTTCTTCATCTCTTTTTTAAATTCTATAGAATATTGAATTTATAGTTATGATTATACTAAATAAATCGATATATTAGCAATGATTTTTATCATATATACAAAATTTCTTTATTAATACACATATTAAAATGCATATTAAGACACAAAAAAGCACCCCACATTATGTGGGGTGCTCTCAGTATCAATAGGTCTATCATTAGTTTGTATATGGAGAGAGTTGTAAGGGATTCATTAGTTAGTGTCGATAGCCTATCGATTATTTATTATCCTTGGATGCAGCATCATCAGCTTGTTTGCTATCGCCTGCAGCTTTATCATCTGCAGATTTATCATCAGATGTATTAGCAGCATCTTTGCCGCTAATTACAATGTGACCATCCTTCACATCAGCAAGCAAGTGTTTTGCATCGATGTGATCCAAGTAGAAATCAGTTACATTATCGCGAATTTCAGATTCGATAACACGACGTAATGGACGAGCGCCCATAGTTTTATCGTAACCTTGTTCCATCAATAATTCTTTAGCTGCTTCAGTTACATCAAGAGTAATTTCTTTTTTAGCTAAAGTTTTATTAACTTGATCAAGCATTAAATCTACGATTTGTTTCAAATCTTCTTTTTTCAATTGATTGAATTCGATAACTCCATTGAAACGGTTTAAGAATTCTGGACGGAAGAATGGAGCGATACGATCCATTACATCTACTTTGTTTTCATCGTCCTTATCTTGACCATAGCCAAAGCCTGCGTTAGATGTAGCAATGATAACAGTGTTTTTGAAGTTTACAGTGTTACCTTGACCATCTGTTAAGCGACCATCATCTAACACTTGAAGAAGTAATGTAATAACTTGAGGATCTGCTTTTTCGATTTCGTCGAACAATACGATGGAGTAAGGATTACGACGAACACGTTCAGTCAATGTGTTGGAGTTATCTTCGTAACCAACATAACCAGCTGTAGCACCAATCAATTTGGAAACTGCTGTGCGATCACTGTATTCGGACATATCCAAGCGAATGATAGCATCTTTGTTACCGAACATATCAAGTGCTAATTGTTTAGCCAATTCTGTTTTACCAACACCAGTAGGACCTACGAATAAGAAGCTACCGATTGGACGGTTACCTTCGTCAAAGCCTGCACGGTTACGACGGATTGCTTTAGATACAGCTTCTACTGCTTTATCTTGACCGATTACATGAGCTTGTAAACGAGATTTCATGTCTTTCAAGCGTTCAATATCGGATGCACCCATTTGAGATACAGGGATACCAGTCATTCTTTCAACAGCTTCAGCTACATCGTTAACTTGAGCCACAACCTTTTGGTTTTCAGTGTGATTATCGATTTCTTCTTGTAATTTTTGAATACGCATCTTTTCATTAATAGCGGATTCGTAATCTTCTTTTTGAGCAAACTCTTCTTGTTTTGCTTTAGCTTCTGCAATATCTGCTTCTAATGTTTTAATATCAGTTACAGGATGTTGGGAAGCCAAGTGAGCTGCTGTTACATCGATCAAGTCGATAGCTTTATCTGGCAAGCTACGTTGAGGAATGTATTGTACGGAATAATCTACAGCTGCTTTCAACACAGCATCTGGCAATTCAATGTTATGATGCGCTTCGTACAATGGGCGAATGCCTTGTAAAATTTTGAAAGTATCTTCTGGAGATGGTGCATTTACCTTAACTTCATTGAAACGACGAGCAAGAGCTGCGTTTTTCATAATTGTGTTACGATATTCATCTTGTGTTGTAGCACCGATAACAGTCATTTCACCACGGGACAAAGCAGGTTTCAAGATATCTGCCAAACCTTTAGAACCTTGACCATCACCTGTGGAACCAGCACCCAAGATTTGGTGGATTTCGTCGAAGAACAAGATAATGTTACCAGCAGCCTTAACCTCTTTGATAAGGTTTTGGATATTTTCTTCGAAAGAACCACGATATTGAGTACCCGCTTCCAAACCGGAAATATCGATGGAAATGATTTCTTTATTTTTAATAGCTGCAGGAACATCGCCATTAACAATTGCTTGTGCCAAGCCTTCTACTACAGCTGTTTTACCAACACCAGCATCACCTACGAGTACAGGATTGTTTTTAGTACGACGTGCAAGGATTTCTGCTGTTTCTTGGATTTCTTTATTACGGCCAATAACAGGATCGAGTTTACCATCACGAGCTTGTTGCGTTAAGTTTGTACCTAACTTAGCAAGGATGCCATCTTGTTTCATTTTACCTTGTTGTGCAGCTTGAGCAGCTTGCATTTCTTCATTAGAAGGCAAACGACCAGTTTGACGATAGAAAGCAAACTCTTCTGGAGTTACTTCACGACCATTAATTTTATAACGACGATTTTCTGTGGAATAACCACCCATGTTACCCATCAATTGATTGAACAAATCATTCATGCTACCAAAGTCGCTACCAAAGTTATTGAAGTTGTTGTTCATATAAATTACCTCACTTTTTGACTACAAGTATATCAGTTTGACTTTTTAAGTCTTTTTAATTTCTTGCTTTATTTCTAGGTTTCTTCAACCTTATGACATTATAATAATCTCATTAAGTCAAAAAGTCAATAGGTCAAAGATAAAATTTTTGACTTTTTTTGACTTTTATTTTGACTAATTAGATTTATATGACAAGAATATAGATAAATGCTGGGTTTGTGAGAGATAATTAAATTTGAACTTTTGAGTTTTTTTATGTAAAAACAAAAGACCATTCGATGAATGGTCTTTTATTAACAATATTACTTTGATTTTTTGTATTTTGCTCTAAATCCATCACGAAGTACAGCATAACGTAATAAATTTCTTATAAAGGATTGAACATTAGGATTCCTCCACTCTAACAAGCGAGAACTATCAAGACAACCTAAGTATATTCTATCACCTTTTATCAATTCAGGAGCTCTTTTTTGAATATAAGCAATTAGCGATTTTTTAGGAAGTGCTCCATCACGCCCTCTTGTTATAGCACCATTGTGTGTAATTTCAACCATATCAGCTTCAATATCAAACTCACAAAATTTATCCAAATTCAGCTGTAATGAATGATGTCTAGTTTCTTTATTCGTTATAGATATATTTAATTGAGTCCTACCAATGCTAGTCCCCCAATGGGGATCATTTTCTGTATGTGCTGTAGCACATATACTGATACCCAATACTTGATCTTTGCCTTCATGGTCCTGAGCGATAAATAAGCGCGTCCAAGTTTGATACGTTCCGCCACCACGATTTCCAAAAAAAGTAAATCCTCTAAAACAATCTTCTGTTACACCTATCCTATTTAAAATATTTGAAGATGAAATCTTCTTTAATAATAATAGATTCAAAAGATTAAGATAAAATTCATAATTTTCTTTAGGACTATCCTCACCAATATATCCCATATTCAAAAAATTATTTTGTAACATTTTAGATTTAATATCCTCAAATGTATAAGGTTTATCTTTACTTTGCTTAACAACCTTTACTTTTGATTTTAGAAGTTCTTGATACGAAGGGACTTTATCTATTTCTTTAAGTTTTCCATTTTTAAATTGATATACTATAGCATTTACACCATTAACAAGCATAATATATTCTGCACCAAGAATGTTCCGATATCTTACAGCTTGATCTAAAACTATATTACAGTCAACATCAATATAAGGCGCTTTACACTCAATTACCATTAATGCTTCTTCTTGTTTATCATCTCGATAAACAACAATATCAGCTCTCCCTCTCAACCCCTTCTTCACATGGCACATAGGCTCTTCTACACGAATGCGTTCTATTGGTACACCAAGCTTATTTTGTAAAAATATAATCGTTTTTTGGCGGACTTCTTCTTCTGGTGTTTTCTGAACTAAAAAATAGCGAATAGGATCAAAATAGCATTTTCCATCTTGTTTACGTTCTTTAAGTTTTATTGACTTAAAAATACCCTCTATATTTTTCATTAAAATCTCCCTTACAATATTAAACGATCACACTTCACCTTTTCTTCATTTTCAACATTATAGCATAAATAAGGGTTATAGGACAAAAAGTGTTGCTATTTCAGTCCCAAAGATTGGTAAATAGGCGATCATAATTATGCAAATCGCTCCAAACAATAGCATCACCCCAAGTTGGAATAGAGGCTTCTAACCTAGATTGTTCATGTATGGTATGATATATATCAGAAATACTCTTGTTGGTCGGCATAACCTTAAGTATTTCTGCATTAGAAAGCGGGTTCGGTGAGTGCATATAGCACCACCAGAACACCGCTTTTATTCGTCTTTCAATAGACATTCCTCTATGATTACGTAACATAGCGCGTAACTGAGCATTTACGCCACCTTCTATACGATTATTAGTAGCCGGACAGGTACATGTTAATGATGTATCTAAGTAAGTAAACAAACATCTTTTATTGATTAATTTAATTAAGGAATTTTCTGCTTTTATGAGTCGTTCGTGTTTAGGTCGTATCGTACCATTTTCGTCAACGGTCATTTCTGATAGAAATACTCTATGTCGTACTTTCCATGACATAACGTTTTGTACCCACTTTACGGCATGATCTTGTGTGTGTATCGTTAATAAATCCCTTGCAATTCCATATAATTCACGGCCAGCAATCGTTTTAGGACGTATTGTTGTATAGCGTTTTACTTGTTGAAATGCGTGAAATAAGCATCTTTGTAGTTTGGCCTTCGGCCAAACTTTTTTTAATGCCTTTTGAAAGCCGGTACCACCATCGGATACAACTACTGTAGGTGGTGAAATACGTCGTAATAAAGCCTCCCAAGCCTTAGAATGTTCATATCTACAAACATACCAGCCTAAGACATGCGTCTCATTACAACAGATTAAAATGCAAGCATTTCTAGCTAAATAAATACCATCAACAAATACTACGCTACTTGATGATTCAACTTTTGGTGGTAATGGCCAAAGTTCCCAAAACTGTGATGTTTTTCTCCGAAATGAACGTCCATCACCAGCCATATCTAACTGTGTGTGTTTACCAAATAACCAATCCAAAAACATCTGTAAATTATTGTTAGTTTTATTCACTTTATTTGTGAATGAGCAAGAACATTGATTACAATACCAACGTTGAGAACCCGCATTTGTTCTACCATTTTTCTTACAAATGAAACCACAACTAGGGCATCTGACTAGTTTCATAATTATACTCCTTCTAAAAAATATATCTTTCTAGAAAGATAAAACCTTATTTGAGTCAGTAAAATCAAGGGAGTTCAGACTTTTTAGCAACACTTTTTGTCCTATATGTAAAAGTTACTCAAAAAGATAAAATGCCGATAGAGCCAGTATTTAACTACCTCCATCGGCATTAACAGCAACACTTTTTGTCCTATAACCCATAAATAATTACTAGCTGTCTTTTAGGAGCATTAACACATAAAAAAGCGGATAGCTCATTACGAGCTATCCGCTTATTTCTTTGGTGATCCAGGAGGGATTCGAACCCCCGACCCACGGCTTAGAAGGCCGTTGCTCTATCCAACTGAGCTACTGAACCATGTGGATTACCTATATATGTAATTATCTATTATAGTATAAATTATGTACTATGTATCGTCAACTGTGCTCTATTGCAGTTTACCCTAAAAAAGGCAAAAAAAAATGGAGCGGGTGAAGGGAATCGAACCCTCGCGACCAGCTTGGAAGGCTGGGGCTCTACCATTGAGCTACACCCGCAAATAAAAAAATGGTCGGAGCAGCAGGATTCGAACCTGCGACCCCCTGGTCCCAAGCCAGGTGCGCTACCAAACTGCGCTATGCCCCGTCATTAATTACTTGCTAATTATAGCAAACCTGGTAGTTGATGTCAACCACTACTCTTGCTGAGTTTTTACTCTGTTAAGTATCGCTCTGCAACGAAAATTATTATATCATTGATACAAATTAGTGACAAGTACTTTTTTACAACTTCATTAATTTTTTAAATTTTATTAGTACATATAAAAACATGCACCTCTTTCGAGGTGCATGTCATATTATTCTATAGTTATTTTATGGTTATGCCAATGCTTTTACAGCAAATAGATTAACCTTCGTAGCTACCGTCTTCTATTACGCCAGGGTTTTTAGCGATACCTTGTTTTACAGCAACTTCAGCAACGGCTTTAGCAACCGCTGGAGCTACGCGAGGATCGAATACAGATGGCATTACGTTTTCTTCGTTCAATTCGCTATCAGGAATCAAGTTAGCCAATGCATCAGCTGCAGCTAATTTCATTTCATCAGTGATTTGAGCCGCACGTACGTCGATAGCACCGCGGAATACGCCAGGGAATACTGCTACGTTGTTGATTTGGTTAGGAGCATCGGAACGACCAGTACCAGCGATGCGAATACCAGCTGCTTTCATATCAGCATATGTTGCTTCTGGGTTAGGGTTAGCCATTGCGAATACGATTGCATCGTCAGCCAAGTTTTCCAAAATTTCTTTTGTAAATGCACCTGCTGCAGATACACCAAGAAGAATATCAGCACCTTTAGCATTTTCAGCCAAGTTGCCATGTTTTTCTTCAAGTTTAAGCAAGTCGATCAATTCAGCTTGCAAGGAGTCAAGACGTTTGTAGTCTTTGTGCAATACGCCAGAAGATACTAACAATGTAATATCACGAGCGCCTGCAAGGTATAACAAACGAGCAATGTTTGCACCAGCAGCACCAGCACCGTTTACAACGATTTTAGCAGTAGCTAAATCTTTTTTAACTAAACGAAGAGCGCCTTTTACACCAGCCAAACATGCGATTGCAGTACCGTGTTGGTCATCATGGAATACAGGGATTTCCAATTCTTCTTTCAAACGGTTTTCGATTTCATAGCATTTAGGAGAAGAAATATCTTCCAAGTTAATGCCAGCAAAGTTTTTTTGCAATAATTTTACAGTGTTGATTAATGTATCAGCATCTTTTGTATCTACAACCAATGGAATGCAGTCTACATCGCCGAATTTTTTGAATAATAAAGATTTACCTTCCATTACAGGCAATGCTGCTGCAGCACCGATATCGCCAAGACCAAGTACACGAGTACCGTCGGATACAACGGCAACCATGTTGGAACGGCAAGTTAATTCAAAGGATTCTGCTTCATTATCTTTAATACGCAAGCATGGTTCTGCTACACCTGGTGTGTAAGCTACAGATAAATCATGAGCGTCTTTTAATTCATATTTTGTCCCTACAGTAAGGAAACCTTTTAATTCACGTTTTTTTTGTACAGCTAATTCACGTACGTCCATAATAATTCTCCTTTGTGGATAAACTCGGACTCTTTTGAGTCGGTAATTAATACCTTTAACTAATTGTATTATACAAAATGATATATAACAATTCAAGTTTTTTCGATATAGTTTTCCGAATATTTTAGAATTAAATTTAATTAATCTAATTTAGTAATAAAAATGATAATTAAATAAAAAGTAGATAAGCCATATACGACTTATCTACTTTGGTACTATATACATATTATCCGATAGGACACATAGCATACAGAATATATATTTTATTTATGCTTTTACAGATGGCAAGTTACGACCATAGAAAATTTCCATCATTTCTTGTTTTAATTGATGTTTAATTTGTTTGATTTCTCGTTCACTCAATTCAGATTCAGTAATCCCAAAGAGATAGTTATCTAAATCAAATTCTTTTAACATCATTTTTGTGTGGAAAATATTTTCTTGATATACGTTTACATCAATCATGTTGTACATGTTACGAGTTTTTGCGTTGATGTAGTTTTGGATGGAGTTGATACGATGATCGATATAGATTTTCTTACCAGATACATCACGTGTAAAGCCACGTACATGGTAGTCCATTGTAAGGATATCGGAATCAAAGCTTTGAATCAAATAATTAAGTGCTTTAAGGGGAGAAATCTGACCACATGTAGATACTTCAATATCTGCACGGAACGTACTAACCCCTTTGTGCGGATGGCTTTCAGGATAAGTATGTACAGTAAGGTGAGATTTATCAAGATGCATGACTACATCTTCCTTTTCAATTTCCTCTTCAGAAATCAAAATCGTAACAGACGCACCTTGAGGGTCGTAGTCTTGTTTCGCTACGTTAAGGATGTTAGCACCGATAATGCGGCTTACTTCCGTTAAAATAGCTGTTAAACGATCTGCATTGTATACTTCATCAATGTACTGAATGTATTGCTTTTTCTCTTCTTCCGTACGAGTATAACAAATATCATAAATATTAAAACTCAATGTCTTTGTGAGATTATTAAAACCATATAATTTCATTTTAGGCTTTGCTTTAACTGGTGTATCCATGATATGTCATAACCCTTTCCATGCATAGACTTACTATTTTTTTGAAAGCTTACCCCGTCGAGGCTCAAAGCTTTTACCATATAACTAAACAATATCTTGTTTATACACAAACTCTACACTAAACTGTCCATTATCGTAGGTAACGATAGCAAATGTACCGCCTGAGCGGTCACGAGCCAACGATATACTGCCGGGATTCACAAATACCGCATCACGAACACGAACCTCACCATGATGATGACTATGACCGGACACGATGAGTCGCGCCCCCATATCAGTGCCTAACTCAATCAGTTTTTGTATTCGATTATAATATGATACCTCATGACCATGAGTCATGTAAATATAGGTATCCTCTAGAGGAATCAACTGTTCTCGCGGTTCAAGAGGCTGTACACGGTCATTATTACCGCGCACTGCATACACAGGAATATCAGTATGTTCCTGCATATAGCGTGCATCATCGCCATAATCACCAGCATGAAGCCACATATCAATTTCTTGGTCTGCTGTAGCCTCCAAGACAAGATCTATATCATCTAGATACCCATGGGTATCACTTAAAATACCAATTCGTTTCATTTTATAAGTTCTCTAATACTATTATATTACATATTTATATGAACTATACCATATAGTTCGAAAATATTAAAGCTTGTTAATTAATTTGCGTAAAGCACGTCCACGGTGGCTGATGGTTTCCTTTTCTTCAATGCTAAGTTCTGCCATTGTCTTTTCAAATTCAGGTACATAGAAGTATGGATCATAGCCAAAACCATTGTCTCCTTTTGGCTCATCTTGAACAAGTCCATCACAATAGCCTTCAGCTGTCACTTCACGGCCATCAGGATATACAAGTGCTAAGGCACATACATAATGACCTGTACGGTCGCTTTTACCTTGTAGTTCATGAATTAACTTTTCATTATTAGCTTGATCATCACCATGATGACCAGCATAGCGAGCAGAATACACGCCTGGCGCCCCATTAAGAGCATCTACAGTGATGCCAGAGTCGTCAGCAAGGCATGGACGATTTGTTGCCTTTGCATAATAGTGAGCTTTTAAAAGAGCATTTTCCATAAAGGTTGTACCAGTTTCCTCTGGTTCCTCAATAGAAATGACATCTTTTACCGGTACACAGTCGATAGATAAATGAGAGAAAGCCTCAGAAAATTCACGAATTTTCCCTTTATTACCTGTAGCTAATACGATTTGTTCCACCTTACACCTCCGGAGCTGTAGGATATACCTTACCTACTTTATCTGCTGTTGTGCCAAGTACTTCCCGTTGTTTTGCCATGAGCTCATCTGTAGCAGCCTCTGCTAAATCAAGTAATGCATTGAGCTCATCACGGTTAAAGGTACCATGTTCACCTGTACCTTGTACCTCAACCATATTACCAGAGCCGGTGCGCACCACGTTCATGTCAACGATAGCTGCACTATCTTCTTCATAGCAAAGATCCGTAATAGGCCCCTCTGGATCAATACCTACGGAAATAGCTGCGCAGAAGTCAGTAATCGGGAATTTACCTGCGCCACCAAAGGTGAAGTCCACCGCATCAACGAGGGCCACAAAAGCACCTGTAATAGAGGCTGTACGCGTACCTCCATCGGCTTGAATTACATCGCAGTCGATCGTAATAGAACGTTCACCAAGTGCTTCAAGGTCTACAACGGCGCGCAAAGCACGACCGATAAGGCGTTGAATTTCTACAGTGCGGCCCGTTTGTTTACCCTTTGCAGCTTCACGGCTTACGCGAGTTTTCGTAGAACGTGGCAACAAGGAGTATTCTGCTGTTACCCACCCTTGACCAGATCCTTTTAGCCAGCGCGGCACAGAATCCTCCACAGTAGCTGTACAGATAACCTTAGTCTTACCGCACTCAATGAGTACAGAACCTTCTGCATACTCTGTAAAATTCCGTGTTATTTTAATAGGTCGTAATTGACCTGCTGTTCTATTATCGCTGCGCATAGGAACCTCACCATTCTAAATCTAAACATTAGAACGCCCCTTACACAAAGGGGCGTTATCTTTTCTTATTATATCACAATTTAACTATTTTTTATCACTACGAATCAGATTATAGTTACTAATTCTAACACAGTATGGTTCATTATCAGGAGCCACAACTTTGAGAATCTACCACTATACCTCGTATTGTCCATCGCCAAGTGGATCTACCACAACATAACGGCATGCACCGCCTTCTGCTTTAGCCCGTTTGGCCTCTGTAATGGCATCTTGACGAGTTTCCTCATCAGCTTGCCAAGGAATGAACATGGCATAAACACTTTGTGGCCCATAGGGTCCATATTGACCATGTGAAAGTACGCTATGCCATCCAACTTTATTTTCGTACATGCGCACCTTTTCAAGGCGTTCCTCTTGTACACCTGTTTCATCGTAGTACACATTGTAACGGTTCGACCATATATCGCCTACACCGGTGCGTTCCTCTTCAGCCATCTTATGACGGTTAGCCCATTGCACCTTCCACTTAGCGATAAGGTCATCAATATAAGCGGTTACATTTTGACTTTGCTTATATTTAACAGGGTCAAAGGCAGGTTCGACAACCTTGCTGTAATCAAGACCTGCCATAGATAAAATGATACCAGTATTTACATATGGCAATGCTTCTTGTACGGAGTAACCACCTTCTAAGACAGCTATATCTGCTTGCAATAAATCCACAAGCTCAGCATAGCCCTTTGCGGTTACCTGCATATTAGCCAATGGATCGCTAAAGTGATTATCTTGCCCTGCAGAATTAATAACAATGTCTGGATTGAATTCCTCTAAGATTGGCAATACTAACTCACGCATAACCTTCATCAAGCCTTCGTCACCAGTCCCAGGTGGCAATGGGATATCTATATTTCCACCGATAGCCTGTGGACCACCGAATTCATCCATAAAGCCTGTGCCAGGATATAAGGTCCGTCCATCTTGGTGGAAACTAATGTATAGCGTATCTGGATCATGGTAGAACACATCTTGAGAGCCATCACCATGATGTACATCTGTATCCACCACAGCAACCCGTTTAATACCATAGGTTTGACGCATATGCTGAATCATGACAGCTTCAATGTTAATGGTACAGAAACCACGAATACCATGAACCATGGCCATCGCATGATGTCCTGGCGGTCTTACTAAGGCAAAAGCGCGATCTACTTCACCGCGCATAACCGCATCAGCAGCGGCAATAGCACCACCTGCAGACACACGATGTGCTTCCGTTACCCAGGACTCTAAGTCAGGAGCGCCCACATGAACGCGCTCTATGGTATCCCAATCGGCCACGATAGGATTATATTCCACAATATTGGGTATATCTAATAAGCCTTCCTCAACGATTTGGTCACGCGTATACAGCAATCGCTCTTGTCGTTCTGGGTGGGTTTCAGAAATCTTCCAGTCGAAAGCAGGGAAAAATACAAGCCCTAAACTATGATTTGATGTATTTTTGTCAGTATTTAACATATTACGTACACTTTTATGGGTATTAATAAGCCCATGACGCTCACGATAGGATAAACCTTTATTCCACATACTGTTTCACCCCCGCTGCTAATTGTACTTTTACAGTGATTAATCGTTCCATCGATTGCCAGCCCTCAACAACAGGGAAATCTTCCATACTAATGACCTCTATATCTTGGTCTTTACCAAGACCTAAACGCAAAGCTTCTTCACTGAGAGCCTCTTTAGCTCGTTCCACCACTTGTTCTACTCGCTTCAACGTACAGGTTTGTTGTTTAATCCCTAGTTCAGGAATAACGAGTAAGCGTCGTTTTGTATCGACATGAACAGTGAGTTCAATGGTCGATAATGCTAGGGCTGCTCCGATAGCATTCGCCACCGCCGCATTTTCTGGTATGGTAATCGGTAAATCCATATATTTACCTATGCTAGGTCCAAGGCTTGGCGCCGTCCCACCTACTACCACGATTTGAGCAGGCACAAATACATCGGGGTTCACAATATCCGCTACTACATAGATAGGTCGTTTGTTTTCTGCCCTTACCACCTCATCTACGCCATGCTGAATTGTTTGCAACGCCTTATTTACGATTAATTGAGCAACGGTAGAAACATTTATATCCCCTGCTAATTGTAGTTGAGTCTGAACTGCCTCTCCTTTTACACTAACAGTTAGTTTACTAGCCAATACCTCCATAGCTCGTTCAGCTAATTCAACCTTACCATAGCTCGCATACCCTAGTACGATGAGAGCATCCCCTAGTGTAGGTTCTGTCCCACCTAATGCTACCGATGGGCCCACCCGTTCAGGGCCGACAGTAATTTCACCATCTACAACGCGAACGACAGATTCACCGCCAATACCAACAGAGGTAACGGCAAAGGAGCGTACCGCACTTGGATATTCACGAATAGATACACCACTTTTAGTCATCAATGGGCTGCCTTGTTTCCACAAAGAAATATCTGTAGTGGTACCGCCAATATCTAAAGCAACTGTATGTTCATTCCCAATAGCTCCAAGAGCAGATAAGCCCAGTACGGTTGCCGCAGGTCCTGTAAAAGCAGTTTCTACAGGTCGACTTACCATGTGCTCCATAGGAAGAGAGCCCCCATCGGCCTTTAATATATGAAGTAGAGCCTTAATGTTTCGCACGCTTAACGCATCTTCTACATTCTTCTTAAATACTGTAAATACCGGCGTTACAGCGCTATTAAAATATGCGCTAATAGTGCGACGTGGAAAATTCAAAGAGCCGCTTAATAAGCTGCCATTAGAGATAGTATTATATCTATCTTTCAATGCTTCTGTTATAGATAATTCTTCTTGAGGATTGCGTACCCCAAATTTAGCAGATACAGCAGCCAAATCTGTGCCACTGCGAGATTGTACCATTTCGGCTATATGTCGAACTGCATTTGTAGGTGTACGTTCTACCACAATACCTCTATGATCAGTATAGCCTTGAAGATAGATAGGATTTACAGGGAATATATCGTCCACATTCCGGCCAGGTCCCGTTACTACAAATAGGTCTACCACTTGCTCTTTCTCTTCCACGATGGTGTTTGTTACCACAGTAGTAGACAGCGTAACTTGATCAATATTTGTAGTATCACAATGTTGGAGAATGGCATCAAGGGCCTCGCCTATGCCTTGCATTAAATTATCTTTGGTAGTCCGTCTTTTAGCAGATGCTACTACACGATGGCCATCGATGATGACCGCATCTGTGAAAGTACCACCTACGTCTAAACCTAGTAACATACGACCTCCTAATTAGTATAAAAAAAGCTGTACCCATCTCTATGTGATGAGTACAGCCTTCTGTTATTTACCAGATACAGATGCGTAATTTTTAATGATAACAATCGGAGTCATTTGGCTATCATTACCAAATGGATTGTCAATCAACAATTGTGCAATTTTATTACCGTCAATGCCACGGCTTGTACCTAACACAGCGGAACGTTTCAAGTCATTAACGTCAGCTACAACAGCGCCATAACAGCCTGTGCGAGATACGATTTTCTCAGCTACTTTATCTGGATCCTTCGGACCAAATACGATGTGCTTGTCGAATGGAGGCATTGTACCAGTTACATCATCTGTTAAAGATGCTGCACGAGCAATTGCATAGAATACACCTGGTTTGCGGAAAATCTTAGCAATAGCACCTAAAATAAAGGCACCCAATACTTTCCATTTACCATCCAAGTTCATAGCGGATTGCATGCCATAAATGGATGCCATAGATCCATCTGGATGGATAAAGCGATTGATTAAACGCGCTTGCCAGCAAACATTTAGCTCTTCAGGACGTGTAAAACGACCTTGTGTAATAGCTACTACAGATTCAGCTACACATACGATATCTTCAGGTCCAATATTATGACCGCCAAATTCAACGATAGCATCCACGATGTCATCATTATCTGTAAGAATACGTGTTGGCACACATACTAACTCTAATTCTGCCATTGTTATGCCTCCTTATTGAACCAATGCTGCTTGAACTTCTTCAGCAGTCAAACGAATACGTTGTTTATCGATATGATAATCTGTACGGCCTACGATTTGGTAGTAAATATCGATGTCCATATAAGGGAATCCCTTAATATCTTCACGAATATTGCCATTTTTGCCTGTTAAGGTAACGAATACACGAATAGTACCACCTTTGCGAGGTTTGATGATAACAGCTTCAAAATAACCATCATGACGAGGACGATTAATGTCCATAGCCCATGCATGTACTTTCACAGCATCAAAATGTTCCTCTGGCAACAATGGACGTGGGAATAAGTCCATAATTGTACCAAGTTGACGTCCTTTGTTCACAAATGGAATATCACAGAACAAGGTAATAGATTCAAAATTACGGTCAGATACTTGGAAGTTTGTTGCACGTTTTGGCAATAAAATAACCTTTTCATTACCTTGTTTCAATACGAACAAACGGAATAATAAATACAAAGCGGCAATAGCTACAATAATAGCTATTACTACACTTAGGATGTTATAAAACCACATAGGGCATCTCCTTTATAATGTAATATGTTCAATGATGCGACGACTTGTATCAAGGAACGAGGCGCTCAGCGTATCACCAAGCTCAATATCCTTTGTAAAATACAATGACACAGTACCCGCCGTTTTTTGAGGGTTAAACAAATCTTTACCCTCTAATCTGCGGCGAACAAGTTCACTTGTTTCAAAAGCAGGGTCGATGAATTGAATGCGTCCTGACGTTAGTTCCTCTAGCAAAGGTTGTACAAATGGGAAATGAGTACAGCCCAAAACTACGACCTCAATTTCTCGGGACAATAAAGGCTCTAGATATTCAGTACATACATCGCGTACAGAATAGTCATCTAAATGACCTTGCTCAATGAGGCCTGCCAATTCAGGACATGGTTGCTCCCATACAAGCACTTCATGATCAACTTCAAGGGCTACATGTTTATGAATATGACTATTCACAGTTGCTACCGTCGCCATGATGCCAATTGTCTTGCTTTTGCTTTGACTAATCGCTGTTTTTACGCCTTGTGATACTCCAATAACGGGTACAGACACGCGTTCACGTACCGCATCAAGGGCTACAACAGTAAACGTATTACAAGCAATAACCATTAATTTTACAGGCTGTTTTTCAAGAGCCTCTGCAATATGACAAGCTAAATAAGTAATTTCATCATCACTACGATTCCCCACAGGGTTATTCGCATTATCACCAATATAGATGAAGTCTTCGTTAGGGAATTGTTCTTGTAAGACCTTTAAAACAGATAGCCCGCCTACACCGGAGTCAAACACGCCGATAGGCAATTGTTGTACATTACTCATTAGGCATCTCCTCAACAGCTGCTAACATAGGCTGATAAAAAGTATCGTCTAATCGCACAATTTTACCTGTTGATTTTGACATAAATGCATTCTTAGTCTCTCCCGTAGCTAGGAGCGCACCATCACTGGCACGGCGCATACGATAACGGAATATCATTTGAGCACGTGTCATCTTAACCAAATATGTTTCGATGTGAAGTTCATCATCAAAATTTGCTGGTTCTTTATAATTGCAGGATACATTCATGATAGGAAATACAATATCCTCATTCATCATATCCCACAGGGTTACACCGATTTGACGAAGGAATTCAATGCGTGCCATTTCAAACCATCTAAAATGATTACTATGGTGCGCAATACCCATCATATCGGTTTCGTAAAATCGTACATTTACTGAAGCAATATGCATATATTTATCCTTCTTTTTTCATAGAATACAACCTTCATTGTATATCTATTACTTTAGGGTGTCAAATAAATAAAGGCAGTTCAATCGCAACGGATCAAACTGCCTTAATGGTTAAAAGCTAGTTACTGCCACCAAATGGGAAGTATTTTTTTGCCTCTTCTTGATGACGAGTTTTAATGTAACGATTGGCAACCTTGAAGGCAAGACCAAGCACGGCTACATCATCTATCCAACCTAATACAGGAATTGTATCCGGTACAATATCAATAGGTAATACGAGATACCCTAAGGCACCAGCAATGACTGCTTTTACATATTTTGGAGTGTCCTTGTCACGCATACAAAGGAACAAGGTCACTGCTCGTTGTACAAAGGCAAGCTTCTTACCATATCGTCCTAAAAAAGCGGCGAATTTAGATTCGTTAAAATACTTACCATATGTAATAATTTTTAATGGATTCATCTTCATAATCCTTTAGCGCCTATTTGCGCAAACCACCAATTTTATCTTTTGCTGTATTAACAGTGTTTGTAGCAACATCTTTTGCTGTTTCAACAGCGTCATTAGCTTTAGTTTTTGCAGTTTCTACTGCAGCTTGTGCAGAAGCTTTAGCTACTTCTACGCCACCTTTAGCTAATTCTTTAGCTACATCAATATTTTCTTTAGCAACATCAATTTTCTCTTTTGCTGCATCAGTTACTTTCGCCACAACTTCTGCTGCATTGTCATGAAGTTGATATTTTGTTTCTGTATTCCATTTATCGATAGCAGGTGTTACTTTTTCTTCGTAAACTTGTTTCAAAGTTTCTTTAGCAAGACCTGTTTCATTAGCAATACCAGCCCAAACGTCGCGTTGTCCTTGTGTGAAAGGAATGCTAGCGCTTGCATCACGGATGATGTCACCTGCTATAGCTTTACCGCTTTCAAGGAATTCAGCAACCATTGGTTTATAACGTTCGATATCAGAAGGCATACCATCTTGGATCCAAATGTGAGCAATTTTACCGATAGCATATGTTAAACCAACTGCCACAGGAACGCGAACTGCTTTTAGAGGAACAAGAAGAGAAATAGCCGCTGTACCTACAGCTGTGCTAAGACCACCAACTAGCCCCACTACGGCACCAGATTGTAATTCTACTTCGTAAAGATGTGCAATGCGAGTTACCATATACGTTGCATTGGCGCACAAAGCAACACTGCTGAATTTAGGGGATAATGCCAATGCCGCTGCACGACCTGCACCCCAGAAAATAAATTGTTCAACTTGATAGTCACGGTCTTGAGAACCATCCATAAGTGGCTCAAGTGTTACGCCATTATATTCTGCCATAAGTATTCTCCTTTGTTGTGAACCAACTATAGGTCATATTATTAGTATTATTATACCATTCTATTGCTAGAAGTGAAATGAATTTTTCTAATTATCTATAGATTTAAAAAATAAAATAACTTCCAATATTTTCTATCTTACCAACTAGTGAGACCACCATCGATAGTCCATGCTGCCCCCGTTACAAAGGAAGCTTTATTGCTCAATAAAAATACAATAACCTCTCCAATTTCATGAGGTTGACCAATGCGTCCCAAGGGATAATGTTGGCCCATTTCAGCCTTAGCAGCCTCTGCATCTTGCTGAGCATTTGCAATTTGTTTATCTACTAAAGAGGTATCCACATCACCAGGACAAACACAGTTAACGCGCACATTATGTGGTGCCATTTCAAGGGATAGTGATTTCGTAAAACTCACTACCGCACCTTTTGAAGCACCGTATACAGAGCAAGCCACATTACCTTGTAAGCCTGCATCACTAGCTACCGTTACGATACTGCCCTTTGTAGCGCGCAAATAGGGCAATGCCGCTTGGCACAAGAAAACCGTACCTTTCACATTGGTGCCAAACATTTCATCAAAGGCTGCTTCCGTTACATCTGCTAGAAGCTCTTCTTCATAATAGCCTGCTGCTGTTACGAGAGCAGAAACACCGCCGAATAATTTAACGGTTTCTTTTACAATACGCTGACAATCTTCAATCTTCGATACATCCCCTTGGATGTACTGCACCCTTGAAGAATAGCGGCGCAATTTCATCTTAGCCTTTTGTCCTGATTTTTCATCACGACCGTTAATGACAACACACCAGCCTTCTTTAAGAAGCAATTTTGCCGTAGCAAATCCGATGCCCGATGTGCCACCACTAATCAATGCCACTTGTACATCACTTTTATGAGGCATACCTTGCCCTCCTATAATGTGGAAACATAGTCATAGACTAATTTCAACAACATAACTGTCGTTACCGACAAGAATACAACACGTACTAACGACGAACCTTTAGCAATAGCTAAATGAGATCCTAAGTAAGCACCTATAATTTGGCCTACCCCTGTAGCTAAGCCGTACTTAATATTGACGTGACCTAAGCAGAAAAATACGATTAAGGATGCTAAATTACTGGTAAAATTCAATATTTTTGCATTCGCAGAAGCATGCAGAAAATCAAAACCAGTAAAAATAAAGCCCATAATCAAAAATGTACCTGTACCAGGGCCAATAAAACCATCATAAACACCAATGCCAAGAGCAAAAGCCATGCAAATATACAATGCTTTTCCTGCTACTGCTGAGGTACGGTTTATTTCGCCCCAATCCTTTTTAAATACCACAAAAAGTGTGACACAAACGAGTAGGACAATAATAATAGGCTTTACATACAAGGGTGGCAATGATACAACTGCTAAGGTACCAAGCATGGATCCTATAAATGTAAAAGGTAGTAATTTACGAACTAGAGAAAAATCAACCATGTGATTTCTTAAGAATGTAATGGACGCACTGCCAGCTCCAAATATACTAGACAGCTTATTACTGCCTAAGGCCATACTCGGCGGAAGGTTGGTTAATAGCATAGCGGGAACAGAAATTAGTCCCCCACCACCCACAATGGAGTCTACAAAGCCGGCAAAAGCACCTGCTACAGCGAGCAAAACGAGAATTAGGATATCAAATGGTAAACCTGTTACCTCAATAAGCCACTCCATATAAACCTCCTGTAGATAGCACATCAACGGTCGCCAAAAGGCCACCGTTGTCATGCTAGTTTATTTTATTTTGCACCTAGACGATCTAAAGCTAATGTGTATCCATCAGCACCATAGACTAAGCATCGTTTGACACGACTAATCGTAGCCGTGCTCGCACCTGTTTCTTCTACAATTTTTTCGTAGCTATCACCGGCACGTAGCATTTTTGCTACTTGTAAGCGTTGAGACAAAGCTTTCAATTCATTAATCGTACAGATATCTTCAAAGAATGCATAGCATTCCTCAGTATTTTCAAGCGTTAATATAGCGGTGAATAGCTCATCGTTTTGTTCACTTCTCAACTTCTCATTGATACTCATAGGATCCTCCTACTTCTTATTCATCGCTTTAGACCAAGCATCGCCAATCATTTGGACTAATTGTACCAAAATAACCAAGATGATAATGGTAGCAATCATAATATCAGCTTGGAAACGTTGGTAACCATAGCGGATAGCAATATCACCAAGGCCACCGCCACCGATAGCACCAGCCATTGCAGAGTAACTGATGAGGTTAACGATAAGAACCGTTACATTATCGATAATCGTAGGCAATGCTTCAGGTAATAATACTTTCCAAATGATTTGGAGTGGACTTGCACCCATGGATTGGGCCGCTTCAATTACGCCAAAGTTAATATCTTTAATAGATGTTTCTACAAGACGTGCTAAGAATGGAATTGCAGCGATTGTTAAAGGCACACAAGCTGCAGTGGTACCAATAGATGTGCCTGCCACCATACGAGTGAATGGAATGATAGCTACCATCAAAATGATAAATGGTACGGAACGCGTTGCATTGACGATAGCACCTAGCACCTTATTAAGCGCTACATTTTCTAAGATATGACCCTTAGAGGTTACTACCAAAATAACACCGAGAGGGATACCAAGTAACATAGCCATGACCGTAGAAATAATGGTCATTTGCAATGTATCAAGGGTACCAGTTATGAGAAGATTAATGATTTGCTCTGACATAACCGATCACCTCGCTTTCAATTGGTAATGTTTTGATGTAGTCTAAGCCCTCTTGCGCATTTTCTGGGTCACCATTCAAGATAACGATAAGGCGACCAACGCATGTATTTTGGATATAGTCGATGCCACCAAAGAGGATACTTACATCGAGGTTAAAGCGTCGTACGAGACCTGCCACTACAGGTTCATCTGTAGATTGGCCTGTGAATTTAAGACGTACTAATGGAGCTGTACCTGCAATCCATTGATCATGTAATTCCAAATGTTCTAACGCTTCTGGCGGTAAGTTATCACTTACTACAGAGCTGATGAATTCTTTTGTAGTATTTTCACGAGGATGTGTAAATACTTCAACAGTGCTACCTTCCTCGAGGATTACGCCGCCTTCGATAACCGCTACGCGATCACAGATTTCACGGATTACGTGCATTTCATGAGTGATGAGAACAATAGTAAGGCCCATTTTTTCGTTGATATCTTTCAACAATTTCAAAATGGATTCTGTTGTTTGCGGATCCAGAGCAGATGTAGCTTCATCACAAAGAAGAACCTTTGGATTAGACGCTAAGGCACGAGCGATACCAACACGTTGTTTTTGACCACCAGACAATTGAGATGGATAGTTGTTCATACGCTCAGTAAGGCCTACGATATCAAGGATTGGCGTAATGCGTTCCTTAATTTCGGATTTGCTCAAGCCTTGTAATTCCAACGGAAATGCCACATTGTCATACACTGTACGAGAGGACAAAAGGTTAAAATGTTGGAAAATCATACCAATATCTTTGCGTGCTTTACGTAAATCGGATTTGCTAAGTGTTGTTAAATCTGTACCATTGACGATAACAGAGCCAGATGTAGGAGCTTCGAGCATGTTGATGCATCGAATCAATGTGGATTTACCGGCCCCAGATTGACCGATAATGCCAAAGATTTCACCTTCTTTAACATCAAGGCTAATATCTTTTAATGCTTCCACACGAGTAGCGCCTTCATAGACTTTACTAATGTGTTGTAATTGAATCAAAATAATGTCCTTTCTTAAGGTAAAAGTTTACCATGTAATGAAAGTAGATGACCTATTAAGGCAAACCTTCTTCCATCAATTTTTCTAATGCTTCGCGTAGACGAAGTGTAATAGCACCTGGTTTACCACCGGATACTGGATTTCTGTCTAGCTTAGTAATTGGGATGACACCACCAATTGTATCGGTAAAGAATAATTCGTCCGCATCATCTACAAAGGCGCGGTCAAATTCTTTTTCGATGAGAGTAATACCTAGAGATGGTGCTACGCGAGTCAAAATCATTTGGCGCGTAATACCTTTTAAGATATGATTATCTGCTGGGTGCGTATACAAGATACCATCTTTGACAGCAAATACATTGGATGTTGCACCTTCTGTACAAACGCCATCACGGAACAACATGGCAGTATAAGCAAATTTCTTCTCCGCTTTAGTTTGTGCCAAAATATTGGGAATCAAATTAGTAGTCTTAACATCTACATGGTCCCAACGCTCATCAGGTAATGCAATCGCTTTTACACCTTCACCCAATTTATTAACTGCATCCATATCCAAATTACGGATAGACATAAGCATTTGTGGTTCTAGTTTGGAACGATCGTATGCATGATGGCGTGGCGCTACACCACGAGAGATTTGCAAATAAATATAGCCCTCTTTGATTTCACTTTGCTCGATTAAAATTTCGTGCAATTCTGTTAAATCATCTGGGGTCATTTTTACTGGAATATCCATTTCACGCATAGAGCGATACAAGCGATCTTGATGGTAAGACAATGCGAAGCAACGGCCTTTTACGACACGTACCACTTCGTATACAGAGTCACCAAACAAATAACCACGGTCATCAATACTGATAACTTTGGCACCTGGTTCAACAAACTCGCCATTAAAATATGTTAATTCTTGCATAGGAGCACCTCTTTTTCTATATCGTTACTCTATCAAGTAGTAATCATCATGGACTTATTATATCACAATTACTTTCAAATTTTCACACTTTACTTTGTGAAAGATATAACTTAGATATACAAAAATCCGCTAGGATGCCATAGCTAAAAACTATATCCTAGCGGATGTATATTATTAATGTCCCAATATAAATTTACGTAATGGTTTAGGTACATGGTTTAATGTCACGGCAGTCAAATAGGACAGGCCTAGCGCCATCACATACATAGCTAGCACATTAACTACGGTATATAAAAGATTATATTTAGCCATCACGCCAGAGATGATCAACAACCAGAATGGATGTGCTAAATAAATACCGTAGGACTTATCCCCTATTTCTGACCAAGTAGATTCCATAGTCGCATTCATTGGTAAGGTTTGGAATAAGAACAGACTAAATAGTGTTCCCAGTCCAGTATAGAGAACACCCATTGGGCTCATTTGATGAACTGTATAAATTGCTTCAAGCACTGTATAATGCCATACGTCCATGACATAGTAGTAGGATCCAAGCATCAATAAAATAGAGCCTACCGCACTAACACCTAATAAGTAACGATAGCGCCACATGTATTCACATACCGTTTCATAGCGCTCAGCACATACAGCACCCAACAAGAATATCCACACATAATGGATAACCCAATAATTAAGTCTCATATCAAAGAGATATTTCAACACAGGGTTATTACTAAGATGTTCTGTTACCCAACGGCCGAGCATGTAAGATGATACATAATCGATGCCAACTTGGATGATAAATAGTAATACCATCCAGAATACAGGACGTTTTAAGATGACTTTCACCATAGCTCGCCATAGAGGCATCATCACGTAGAACCATAAGAGGATAACCATAAAGTATAAATGATACATAGACGTACCAAATAATAGATTTACAGCCAATGGTCCCGGATGCAAATTACCTAGATTATGCGCCGTTAGTCCCGTGTAGAGCAAATAAAATATGGACCACGTAATATATGGAAATAGCACCACCTGAATACGGCGGTGCATAAATTCCTTATATGAGAATGGTCCCTCTACAGATGTATGGTAGAACAATCCAAATGCAGAGAGGAAGAAAAATGCTGGTACTCCAAAGCGCGATAGAATTTCTAAGACGCTAATGAGTTCTAAATTTGCAAAAGGATTTTGTAATGCGTAAGAACCTACATGAATGCCGATAACACCGAGCATACAGAGGCCACGCATATATGTAATTTCCGGTAAAAATGCTTTTTTCATGTCCATTCCCTATTCATTATTGACCAGGTACAACTGCAGGTGTTGGCACAAGGCGTGGACCTTGAGATGTTGTAGCCGGTTGTTTAACTACTGGAATTACAGATGATGTAATTTGAACAGCTGTTGTCTTTACTGGTTGAGCAGGTTGTGCTGGTGCAGCTTGACCATTAGCCTTAGCTGCTGCTTCTGCCTTAGCCTTAGCTTCTGCCTCAGCTTTAGCTTTCGCTTCTGCTTCACGTTTCAAGCGCAATTCTTTTTCAAGAGGTACTACAGGTTTATCGTAGATTGTAATATCTGTTTCGAATAGACGGCCCCAAGGGAATGTAGCCTTTACTGTACGAGGGTCGACTTTAAGGTATTTTTCAGCGAAGTCTTGGATACGTTCACCTAAGTAGCTTTCAAGACGTTCATTCAACTCGCCAGAGTAACGTACATTATCTGTACGAATGGAATCTTGCATACGGTAAATATCTTTCCGGATATTTGCTTGGTACGCCCAGTTATCCAAATATTGTTGAGTCAACATTTTGCGGTGACCTTCTGGGCTCATAGTTTTGAGCAATACCCCTTGCGCAATGGCGTAGCCTACCGTATTACTTGCGGTATTCCAACCATTGTACGCACCGATTTTGTATAACATATCGCGTTTGTACATAGCAGCTACTAATGTATTGTCCGCACCATTGTTATAAGCAATATCAGCAACGCTTACGTTTACACCAGAATCAACAGCTTGTTGAATTCGATCTACGAAAGCATTTGTAGAATTAGAAATCATCGGGAAGTTCTCGAAGCTTTCAGATTCACCAGTGCTTGTAGTAAGTGGTGTATTTACTGCTAACAACACAGTTGGTTTACCTTGTGTCACCATAGTGCCACCTACGGCCTCAACGTGTTGCGCAATTGTTTTATCGATAGTTTGGTCTTCGTAACCTGGCAATGTTTTACCGCCACCACCAAGTGGGTAAATTACAGAGAATGTAGGTTTTTCTGTACTTTCATCGGTACGAGAACGAGCCATCAACAAGAGCCCAAGTTGGTCGGCACCAGGGAAGCTACCGTATTTCTCAACAGGAATATCCTTAGAGTATTTACTTAAGTAACGACCTTCTAATGCAGATTGGGACAATTGAGATGTATCATCATGGCCCAATGCAAAGTAATCGAATACACCGCTACGAGTTTCGTCGATCAACTCTTTGTTGATTTTCATATTTTTTTGACGGCGGTCAAACCAGTCTTGTAGATATTCTACAGGAACAGAGGCTTGTAAGCTCATCAATTTTTGAGTTTCCTCTTGTGTTAAGGCGCCAGAGTCTAATTTATCTTGCAATGCTGCAATTTGGAAGATAGTAGGACCGTATTCCGCATAATAAGCTGGTTCAGTGCCGCCACCACTAGCACGTGGAGAACGCATTACAGTACCAAAACCATAAATACGCACGTTTTTATTACGAGCTTTTAAGGATTCAATACGTTTTAAACGGCTTTCCAATGTAGTCAGTGGAATGTTGTGTTTACGAGAGTCTACAAGACCACCATAGATAAGCGTATCTGTACTCAATACCATCACATCAGCACGGCCTGCATTTTGTTCAACCCAAGCCATGATTTGATCTGCTTGACCTTGGTAATTCTTACCAGAAATCAAATTTTGAGGTGGCGTCAATATAGTCATACCTGCTTCGCGAGCTGTATCTACAGTATATTGTAAGCTTACAGGGCGATCATCTTGAGGTACATACAACACGGTTTCCGCATCAATTTTAATAGATGTACCAGTAGCGATAGCTGCAGCCATAAGTGCTACTTTCAACCATTTATTCGTCATAAATCAAATCTCCTTCTGTGTAGCGAGTACTCCCGACTCGCGAAATTAACTGTTTTATAATACTCTCTTTTTCTGACACTTTTATGAAATGTTCATATGCTCAATAGTATAATTATATCATTTGACTATTATTTCGCAACTGGCTTGGTTTTCCCTACCTTAGGCAGACTCCAATTGTACTTGATGGCTAACAAACGGATAACGAGTACTACTGTGAAAGCACCATATACGGCCATACTGTCCCAACTAGATGTAACCATAAGATAATAAACGATGCCGCCAATAATACTAGGCAAGGCATATACATCCTCTTTCAAAACAGATGGGATGCGTTGCGCCAACATATCGCGGATAATACCGCCACCAACAGCAGTGATTGTACCGAGCAACACAATAAAGATAGGCAACTCTGGATAGAGTTTAAAACCTGCAGAAGCACCTGTTACAGTAAATGATGCTAAGCCTAATGCATCGGCTAATAAATAACTAGCTCGACTACGAGGCCCCATCGCATGCTTGCGATATCGGCTGTTATAAATCAAGAACACGATAACAGTTACCACTAAAACAACGGTAACATACACTACATTTCGCAATGAATTCGGCGGAAAATAGCCGAGCAACACGTCCCGTACAATACCACCACCAATAGCAGTAGCCAATGCAAGGACAGTCATACCAAATATATCCATCTTCCGAGCTACCCCAACGAGTGCACCGGATACAGCAAAGGCAATGGTGCCAATCATATCAAACATATACCATATAATATCCATAATTCCCCCATATAATCTATTCGCATAACTGCGTACACTGTGATAGACTTTATGTAAGATATTATACATGAAGAGGTATGCCAATGACAAAAGACATTACTGTAGACATTGAAAATATGGATGAACGCTCTCGCGACGAGTATTTTATGGCCATCGCTATGGAAGAAGCGCGCAAGGCTTATGCTCTTGGGGAAATTCCGATCGGTGCCATTCTTGTAAAAGACAATATCATCGTTTCACGCCATCACAATCGTCGTGAACTCGATCATGATGCAACGGCTCATGCAGAGGTTCTCGTAATCCGCGAAGCATGCGATGTCCTAAAGCGCTGGCGGTTGACTGGTTGTACCCTGTATGTTACGATAGAGCCGTGTCCGATGTGCGCTGGAGCCATTATCAACAGTCGTATTGATCGCGTTGTATATGGTGCAAGTGATTACAAAGGAGGCGCCGTAGAGTCGCTATTCAATGTGCTTTCTCACCCAGGTTTAAATCATGAACCTGAACTAGCATCTGGTGTGCTTGGTGATGAATGTAGCCAAATTATGAAAGACTTCTTTAAAGAGCGCCGTAAAGCACGGAGGAGTACCCAAGAGGCTGAAGGGTCCGCACTCGAAATGCGGTAGGTCGGGCAACCGGCGCGGGGGTTCAAATCCCTCCTCCTCTGCCATTCTTTTAAATGATAATGATAGAGATATAATAGATAAACCTAGATACACATAATACAGATGTTATCTAGGTTTTCTTATATTATTGAGTGAATTTTGTGTATCAATCATTCTCTATTATATGGTGGTATTTGCCCCATTTATTGCCCCATGATATTTTACAAAATCATATAATCATCTCTTACACCTTGCCATATAAGCAGGGTGTTTTATTTTACACCAATAAAAATACGCCCAATCATCACACATGAAAGGGCGTATAAAAGGCTATGCTACATATTACATAACTTAATATTCAATTTTATTCAGGCATTCGCCTAAAGGCTTGTCAAAAATCATAAAACTTCTTAACATTCCATCGAATGTTTTATATTTTTCGTAGTTATCTGAATCTATATAATCAGGAACTGGAACTGGATAAATCTCATATGCTCCCTTAGTAAATACGGCATAAAAATCAAATTTATCATCATATGTATATACTTTTCCGCCAGTATTAATCGCCTCCCAAAATTCGTCTTTCGTCATTAAAATACCCCTTTTCTTTTTCTGTTAATAGTTTATTTAGATTATATATATTGTCAAACACATGTTCAATAAATTTTTCTATTAGTAGGATATTTTATTTTACAGCGCTTTTTTGTAACTATAACTATTTTTGTAGCTATTTGGGTTATAATATAAGAAATACAATTTAAAATAATCTCCTCATAAACTCAAGGGACTACTATCATGAAAAAATATTACCCTTATCTCATTACAGTGAGTCACATGATCAACGACTCCTGTCAAAGTGTGTTGCCTGCCCTCTTACCTCTGTTCATTTATACCTATGGACTGAGCTTAGAGCAAGCAGGTTTTCTCATCTTAGCTAATACAGCATTATCATCATTATTACAGCCTTTACTAGGTTATATTTCAGACAAGATCAATCAACCGCGGCTCATTGCCTTCGGCGTTTTATTATCTGCATGTAGTACAGGTATGATGGGCTTTGTTACCTCTTATGAAAGCCTCCTCGTTTGTGCCACATTAGCTGGCGTTGGCTCTTCCATCTTCCATCCTGAAGGCGCGAAGATTATGAATCGTCTCGGTGGTGGCAAGAAAGGTAAGGCCATGGGCACCTTTGCTATCGGCGGCAGCTCAGGCTTCGCCTTTGGTCCACTCTTTGCAGGTGCCATTGCTTATACAGTTGGGCCTCATGGATTGGCAGCTTTCACCGTAGTAGGTATTATTATATTTACTATATTGTTCGTACTAATGCCTCGTATCGTGGCTCATGCACGTACTATCGACCAAGCAGTAGCTACTGAAAATCCAACAGTGGCGGCAAAACCGTTGAAGAACTACTGGAAATACTTTGGCATCTTGTTCGTTATCATCTTGAGCCAATCAGTAAACTTCCGCGTTATTAATGCGTTTATTCCGATATTCTGGACTCGCGAACTCGGTACAAGCCCAGAACAAGGTAGCTTTGCCTTGACCGTATTCTTTAGTATCGGCATCTTCATGACCTATATTGGCGGTCTATTGGGCGATAAATATGGTCCTATCAAAATTATCAGACTATCCCTATTAGTTTGGTTACCTGCTATGTTCCTATTAACAGAGGTTCCAACCTTCTCACCACTTATCATGATGCCTGTAGCCTACTTGCTACTACTCATGATTGGTGCAGCTAAAGCAATTAGCTACAGCCCAGTTATCGTACTAGGCCAAACATATCTAGCCAAAAGCATCGGCTTTGCATCGGGTATCACCCTTGGCGTGAGCCAAACTATCGGTGGCGTAATCGCTCCTGTCGTAGGTAACCTAGCAGATACCTACTCCCTACCTGTTGCTATGATGACACTCGTGCCATTCCTCGTAATGGGCCTTGGGGCATCATTGATACTTAAAGATCCTAAAAAATTACAATAAAAAAGAATTACAAAAAGGGCTGTAAAACAGCCCTTTTGTTTTATACATATACTATCTACATTAAATCAATATGATTTATTATTTTTAATAGTTTGACGTGGCATAACTAATACAACCATATTAACTGAATGTACAATAATACTTTTTATTTCTCCAGGAAGTAATATAGAACCTAAGAGAAGAAAATTAATCCATAGATACCATTTCGGATTCGTAATACCAATATCAACCAAACGCTTAATACCAATATATTGCGTACCCATATTACAAACTATTAATACAAGTACAAATAATATGGTACCTAACATAGAGTTTATATAAGGTTCATTAAATAAATACCTAACCTGCGGTAACACTACAAGGACAATACTCTCTACAATGAGACTATAGAAGAAAAACCACTTCCTATTTAATGCAGAATAATCCGTTCTCCAAAAGTTCCCACATGTAATAAAATTATAAGAATATAAAAGAACTACTGAACCAAAATATATCACCAAAAACATTAAAACCGTCATCATTTACCTCATACAAGATTATAAAACCGAGTAGCTTACTCACTTTTACCTGGTGTGAAGTAAAGCAAAAGCTGGACTAGCATCATAAGTGACATTAAATCAGGAATATACTTAGATAATATAAGACCCGATATAAATACAACAGGATAAAATAAAGGGGAGCACCATTTCAAATCAACAATTCTTCGCATTCCACACAAAAAGAATTGAGATATACTTATAGCACCTATAATGCAAACTATAATAGCATATAAAAGGTTGCTACTGTCATATACACTAATCTTCAAGCGATAAGTTAAAAATAAACTGAATATAATGCCTATATAGGTAATAATATAGATCTTAAAAAAATCACCACGCCCCATCGGTATCCTATAGTTCCAACCATTGATTCGATAGACACTACCAACTATTACAAATATAAGTGATATAACAAGAATAAAGTACCAAATATAATTTATAAAAAACACCAAAACACCTACTTTATTTCTTTAAAGGTAGTTTACTCCTAATATATGCTACCGTCATAAAGCTTACAAACATTATAGAAAGATTTATAATTCTATAATCATTTCTATATTGAATATTGTTTATCAATAAAATTTCAATCAATGATGTAGCAATTAATATTACTGGTGCAATATAAAATAAAAATTTACTACTTATTTTGACTGGGCCTAACACTGTAGTTATTGCCATAATAATAAAAATTATTGTAAATATACCTAATCCCATTAACGTTGCACCTATAATCCACTCAATATTTCATACATTGTAATCTATATGTTTATTTAATTTATATATCCTATGAATAATAAAAAATATAATCAACATTATAATATCATAGTATACAAGTTAATATACAAAAAAGCCCCCTTACGGGGGCTTATATTTTTAGCTAAATTAGTGTTTTAGCATTTCATTCAAGATAACTACGTCCGTTTCTTTCATACCTTGAGCCACAGTACCGATACTGCGGATGGTATCGTCAACGGTATATGCTACAAGGCCATCGCCTTTTTGGTAGTTCTTGTTAAGGCGAGCTTGTTTATAGCCCATGAACGCGCCATTAAGGGAGATAGCAATTTTACCTGCACAGGATGGTTTTGCTCCATCGCAAACGATACCGGATAAGCTGGCAAGACCATTTACTAAAGTATTCTCAATGATATCCTTGCTATCACCTTTCAAGAAGGCAATACCGGCTACACTTACAACACCAGCAGATACAACACCGCAGTAGGCGGACAATTTACCAATGCCAGATTTAACGTACAGTGTTAACAAGTTAGCAAAGACTAGCGCTCGGTACAGTTCATCATCACTTTTACCAAGTTCCTCAGCAGTTGTAATGATAGGTACCGATACTGTTAAGCCTTGGTTACCGGAGCCAGAGCAAATTACAACAGGCAATGGACACCCACTCATGCGCGCATCGGATCCAGCTGCTGCACGAGCCTTACATTTCGTTTCTAGAGACGGGTTTTCTTCATCCAACAACAAGAGCTGTCCAATATTGGAGCCATAATCGTTAGACAAACCTTCTCGAGAAATAGCTGTATTGTATTCTACTTGCTGTTTGATTTGAGGTATGATGCCAGAAATATCTGCCGTTTTAGCAAATTCATAAATGCTATCAAAGGTCATAGCATATTCTGTTTTTGCGACCTTCTTAATTTCATTGATTGTTTCAGACACAATCTCACCATCTACAGCAACATAGGTTACATTCGTATGGTCATTTTCAATGCGAACCACCGCTGTATGTTCATCTGTTTCAGCAGTGATTTCGATATAAAGATTATCTACACCTTCAGCAAGTGAGACCGTACAGAAGTTAGCATTCAACAATGTGCCAAGCCATTTACGATCTTCATCTGTAGCAGATTCTAGTACCTCTAGCTCACGCTCAGGATGACCTACGATGGCCCCAAGGGTAGCAGCCGCTTGAAGGCCCTTTCGCCCACCAGAGTTAGGAATGACTACGGATTTTACATTTTTTATAATATTCGCGCTGCATCGTGCGTGAATATGGTTAGGAAATTCATCTAAAACAGAGACTGCCTTCGCAGCCGCATAAGCCAATGCAATTGGCTCAGTGCACCCGAAGGCAGGACGCATCTCTGATTGTAATAAGGAAATATAATCCATCTTATACTTCCGCAATAATTTCCACTTCTACCAAAGCACCCAATGGAAGGTCTTTTACTGCTACGCAAGAACGAGCTGGTTTAGAAGTGAAATATTTAGCATACACTTCGTTAAATGCTTTGAAGTCAGCAATATCAGCCAAGAAACAAGTAGTTTTAATAACTTCAGAGAAGTCAGAACCTGCTGCAGCCAATACAGCATCAATGTTTTTGCATACTTGTTCAGTTTGCTCTACGATACCGCTTGCAACAATGGAACCAGTTGCAGGATCGAGTGGAATTTGACCAGAAGCGAATAATAAACCGCCTACTACTTTAGCTTGAGAGTAAGGACCTACTGCTGCTGGAGCTTTGTCTGTGTGAATTGTGTTCATAATAATTCTCCTTTAAAATATAATTGAAAATAATATAAATTATTCTAATGCCGCCATACTCACATTAGTAATTACCTTGTAAATGACATACTTCGTGAAAGCATATCTATAACAAATTATTTAATAGATTTGAAGGCATTGTCAAATATCGTTTTGAAATAATCCCGTTGTACATCAGTTGTTACACCTACGTATAGTACCGGTTTGCCTGGCTTTAACACAAATGCAGCATTTGCATAAAGCGGAGTTTGTACATTTCCATCCGCATATAACAAGCGAGAACTTGCTGCATAAGTTTGATATTTTGTACCAGCCACAGGATGTACTTGTTCCGCATTTTCTACGGTAAGCGTTCTAGGTTTTATAAGCAGTTCACCTGACCGAGTCTTAAGATTAGCATAGCGTTTCGGATCATTTAAAGGTACTACAGTTGTAGTAGTTGGAATTTGCTTGTTAATAGCATTTAACATGAGTTGTTCTGTAACAGGGTCAATTTGGCCTTTATCAAGAGCTGCCATTGCAGCCACAAACATAGGGTCATTAGCCTTATCTTTAGCTACTTTTTGCGCAATTTGTTTAATATCTACCGCTACTAGGAATGCATCTTTTTGGCCTGTTTTATCGGATCCTTGTAATTGGTATACATCAAAATTAGTACCTAAGTTTTGTAGGAACTCTTTTGCCATCATGTTTGCCATTGAAGATTTTGAAGGGTTCTCATTTAATTGTTTCTCTACAAAATCACGGGTATTTGTTTTGGATGCAGAAACAACATTGACATTGTTAGGCACTACCATAGAACCTGCAATGGTTTGTACATCCTTAGCAAAACCTACGCCAGATACAGTTCCCAATAAGCAAGCTGCACAAGCCAATACTTTCAAAGATTTCATATTATTTACCTCCCTTAAGAGATTGCGTTTGATACATATGATTCAACTCATTAGCCCAATAATCATGACTAGAATCATCAGACAGTAAAAGCTGTAAAGATACACCCTTATCGGTAGGAACAGCATAACCAATTAAGGAGTCGGTGTTTCTAAAGCCATCATATATAAGACTACCACGTAAATCACCAGTCACAGCTGTACCATAGCGTGTTTGCACAGGTTTATAGGCCACATGCGTTGCATCTAGGCTCACTTGTTTTGCCATAAAGTCTACATAAGAACGGAATTCTTCTATACTTTTAGGAGATGATTTCTTATCTGTGGCAAGCATTTTATCAAAGGCACCCATAATTTGAGTAGGTAACTTATCATTTATCATTTTTAAGTCTTTAGCTAATTTAGCACCTTCAATGGTGTTACCTTTTAAATTTTGTAATTTTTCTTGAGCTAACTCTTTAGAATAAAACTCTACCGATTTAGAATCAGAAGAATTTTCCGCAGCAGTTTTTACATCTGTGCCCTTCGCCACAACAGTCTTAGCCATGCCTATTACTTGATCTATGGCATTTTTAGAATAGTTGATAACCAGTAATTCACCTACATGGTGACCTTGTTTATCAGTTCCTTGTAATTGATAGTAGGAAAATCCATCTAAATTATCGCCCTTCATAGGTGTGACAGGAACTGGAGCATGCAATTTAAAGTTAACATTAACAGCATCCATAGCCGCTTTATTTGCAGCTGAAATTATTTGACTTTGCTCATTATTTCGCAGCTTTGCATCCGTAGGAACATGTATTACCTCTACTGCTTTCACTGTAGGAGATGTACTGCCATACAAACCATATCCTAAATCTACTGTATCAGCACATGCCACTGCGCCCATGCCAACAGTCAAGCACGTCGCACAAGCCAATGTCATCAATTTTTTATTGAGAGCTCTCATAAGACACCTCACGATTTAACAATACACTATGTATACAGATTATATTCATAACCTGTACTGCATCTATAAGATTTCAAAAAGATAATCTATACTGCATATATTAATTATTATACTATATAGAGATGTATAACTGTATAGTGTAATTTACAACCTATCAGTTCTGCTATACAATACTTAAATAGATATGTAAACATAGGGTATGAGAAATAGAAAGGAGTGCACACTTGGTGTGCTTTTATTATGATACAAGAAATAATTCCACTCACTAGGCCTCGTACATTAGCGGCCGCTTTAGGGCCTACCATTTTAGGTGCATCCTTTAGTTATTACGCATTTGGTGCCGTAAAGGGTACAGGTCTCGCCATTTTCCATACGATTTTAATATTTTTAGCTGTTGTAACAGCTCAAATTGTTGCTAACTTATGGAATGAATATAAAGATTTTAAATCTGGTCTCGATGCGGGGCAGAAGGTCGGCAATGCTGGTTCTATCACCCGTGGTGCCATTACACCAGAGCTCATCGTTACCATGATTAAGGTACTCATGGTTGTACCTATTATCATCGGTCTTTATCTATCGGCAACCATTACTTGGTACTATATTCCAGCTGGTTTTCTTTGCATTCTCATCAGTTTTCTCTACTCTGGTGGGCCAAAACCGATTTCTCGCACACCATTTGGTGAAATTTCCTCTGGTATCGCTATGGGTTTTGCCATCGTCCTCATTACAGGCTATGCATGGACGCGAGACTTATCTTTAGCATTATTAATCCCTGCTATTCCATCTACATTGCTCGTTGGTTCCATTATGCTCACGAATAACATTCGTGATATTCGAAATGATGAAAGCCATGGTCGTCGTACATTACCAATCGTATTGGGTCGTGAACGTGCCCTCAGTTTGATGAGCATCACTTACCTATTCAATTTCATTTGGATCCTTGCATGGATCATCGTAGGTCACATGACATGGTTCTCCCTCTTCGCCTTTCTCGCAGCACCACTAGCTTTCAAAACAGTACATACCTTAAGTACTAAAACAGATGAGTTCCTACTCGACAAAGCTATGGGTACAACTGCAGGGGCTGCAATGATTTACCAAATCATGTGGTCCATTGGACTTATCATAGGTAAATAAGGTTGAACCATAGATTCAATTATTAGCAAATAAGTGTTTACCAATACATACATTAAATACAATAAATAAAATTACATAAAATAAAGAGAGATTTCCAAACACTATCAACTATTTATAGATACTAGTTTGGAAATCTCTTTTTGGTATAACTTTAAGCTATGGAGAACTCGTAACAATTCCTTCTTGATAGATAGGAAATAATTTAGTACTATAAATGTAATATTTTATATGAAATGATTGTAAAAGGAGTGTGTCTAATGAGAAAATTTTTAGCATTAGCAGCTACTGTAATCCTTGGCGGTGCTTTATTGATCGCTGGTTGCGGTAATGACAATAACAAACAAGCTGCTAACAACGGCAAACAAGTATTAAAAATCGGTGCTACAGCAGTACCTCACGCAGAAATTTTGGAACAAGTTAAACCTGTCTTGGCAAAAGATGGTATTGATTTACAAATCACTGAATTCACTGATTACAACACACCAAACATTGCTTTGGGTGATAAAGAAATCGATGCAAACTTCTTCCAACATGTACCTTACATGGATGAATTCGCAAAAGCTCACAACCTTCCACTAGTATCTGCTGGTGGTGTTCACCTTGAGCCAATGGGCTTATACTCCCATCAAATTAAAGATTTAAAAGATCTTCCTAAAGGCGCTAAAATCGCTATCCCTAATGACCCTACAAACGGTGGTCGTGCATTATTGTTATTGCAAAAAGAAGGTCTTATCACATTGAAAGATTCCAGCAATATCTTGTCTACAATTCAAGATATCACTTCCAATCCTAATGGTTACCAATTTGTTGAATTAGAAGCAGCTCAAATACCTCGTTCTCTTGACGATGTAGCTTTAGCAGCTATTAACACAAACTATGCATTAAATGCAGGTCTTAACCCTAGTAAAGATGCATTGGCAATCGAATCTAAAGATTCCCCTTACGTAAACATCGTAACTGTACTTAAAGGCAATGAAAGCGATCCTCGCATCAAAAAATTGATGGAAGCTCTTCATAGCCCTGAAATCAAAAAATTCATTGAAGAAAAATACAAAGGTGCAGTTGTTCCTGCATTCTAAACAATAAAAAGCTAGCCTTAACGGCTAGCTTTTTTATATGCTAATCAAAGTTATATTTAAAGGCGTCTCCATTGAGACGCCTTTTCTATTCAATATTTTATACTATTGTTTTATATAGTTATCCCATTTATGAAATCGGTACCCTACCCCCCAAACGGTATCAATATATTCTTCACCTTGGAATTGCTTATCAATCTTGGCCCTTAACCGATTAATATGAACCATAATAGTTGATGTCTCACCTAATGAGTCTATTCCCCATATACTTTCAAATACTTCTTCTTTTGTAAATACACGATTTGGACTAGATGCAAGAAGAATTAAAATGTCATATTCACGTGGTGTTAAACTTACCTCAGTACCGCCTAGAAAAACTTGATGCGAATCAAGTAATATCTCTAAACTACCAGCAGCAATTTTTGACTCTATCTCAACAGTAGTACCTAAACTATTACGAATTCGATTATAACGCTGAATATGTGATTTAACACGAGCTACCAACTCAGCAGGACTAAAAGGTTTAATCATATAATCATCAGCACCAAGTCCCAATCCTCGAATTTTATCAATATCCTCTCGTTTAGCACTAACCATAATGATAGGTATTTCTTTTTTCTTGCGAATATCTCGACACACAGAAAACCCATCTTTTTTAGGAATCATAATATCAAGAATTATTAAGTCATATTCATGTTCAAGAGCTGCAGCCAATCCATCAACACCATTGGTTTGAATATCTACTTCATAGCCTTCAATCTCTAAATAGTCGCGTTCAAGTTCATAGATACCCATGTCATCTTCAATAATTAAAACTTTTTTCATACTTTTACTCCTTAACACAAGGAAACTCCATTACAATGGATAATCCACGACCATTTTTATTATGTTCCGCATAAATAATGCCATTCATATCTACAACTATTTGTTTTACAATAGCTAATCCAATACCATTCCCATTAGCCACCTCTGTGCGCGCTTCATCAGTACGAAAAAAGATATCAAACAAACGATTTAACATCTCTGTAGGCACGCCTTTCCCATTATCTGAAAATACTAGTTTACAAGCATTTTCAATCTTTGCTGTAGTTATATCAATATGTATAAAGTCATCATATCTATACTTTATGCTATTCGATACAAGATTATCCAAAACCCGATAAAATTGAATCCTATCTATTACTATTAAACTATCTTTAGCATCATAATCTTCATGTAAAACGATATGTTCATGATCATTCAAATTTCGCTCTCTAATATACCCGTAAATTAAATCATCTAATGCATATGTATCTCGATCGTAATGAATTTGTTTTAATTCCAGTTGAGAAAAATCCGATAACATAGTAACTAAATGTTCAATACGCCCTGCCATATCGAAAATCCGTTGCACATAACGAGCTTGTTTCTCTTCTGTATTAGCTACGCCTTCAAGAATACCACTAGCATACCCCTTTACCGATGTGAGTGGTGTTGAAATATCATGACAAATTCCTGCTATCATTTCACGCCTACGCACTTCATAGCGAGATTGCTCTTCATGGGCTTTCATCAATGCATCCTGCATATTATTAAATGCCTCACAAGTAGCCCCCAATTCATCATGATTTCTCACTGCTATATTTTTTGGTACTATCCCGTTTTTAAGATCATCAGCAGCTTGTTTCAAATCCGTTACAGGTCTCAAAATATACTCACCTAAACGATTGGATATATATATACCTATACCGATAATAATAGCTAACAATAGCAAAATCCCAACACCAAAAGCACCTTCTACCAACTTTTTATCTGTTGATTCTGGCCCCATACTTTTAGTCATGAAAGGAATCCTACCAGATCCATATACGCTCAGCCCCGTATTATAAGAGTTCACATAGGTAAATTGGTTACCTTCCCAGTTTAAATAATGATTAGACTCCAAACCTTTCATCACATGTCTAACATTCGACAAAAATATATTAGGCTCTATATTTGGCGTAGCATATACTATTTCATTGTCTTTTAGAATAACTATATCTAAGCCTTGCGCTTCTAAAATAGCACTGCTATCTAAAACATCTCTAACTGTTGTAGATTCTTTTGAAAGCTTCTTATTAATTTGTTCCAATCCTAATTGGAATACCTGTGCCTGAATGCTACTAGGAGCAAGCATCATCCATTGACGGTGCTCTACTGGATTTGTATATCGAATAACACCCCATACTAACGATAAGGCTATAAATAACACTATAAAAGGTATAACAATAATCAGTAAGTTACTAATTATCATCTTTCGCTGTACGCCTAGGCGATTAAACCAGTTAAAAAGCATAGAAACCTCCTTTTTAACTATTATACAAAGTCATTTTCCATCTGTCAGTGTATAGGCAACATTCTTTTTCAAGACTTAATTTAGTCGTTATATTTTCGTAATATCTCTCCTTTAAGATGTATTCATACAAGAAAGTCATCACTAAAAAGGAGATATATATGAATTACGAAATCTTTCAACTTATCAACAACCTAGCAGGTACATATACGTGGCTAGATACAAGTATGATATATATTGTTAAATATCTTTCAATAGTCTTTGCCTTATTACTGATACTCTTATCTGGATTAGGCCTCTATTTTAAAGATAAAAGACTTATAAAAACCTGCATACATACTATCACATTTCTTGGTATTACCATGATAGTTCATAGTATCATTGGTTTCATAGTGCAAGAACCAAGACCATTCGTGACACACACGGTAAATCTACTTATTCCTCATGTTGCTGATCCTAGTTTTCCTAGCACCCATGCTATGGCAATGACTGCTATTTCATTACCAATTTTAGCAGTTTACAAAAGACTAGGTTCTATTCTACTAAGTGGAACCATTTTAACAGGCTTTGCGAAAGTCTTTGTTGGTCATCATTATCCTCTAGACGTAATCATGGGTATCCTCATCACATACTTGTTATTTAAAGTCTATCAAAACTATTTATCTTCCAAGATTGATACGCTATTAAATCACCCTAAATATAATATTTTCCGATTACTCATAAATACAAAACAAAGCCTATATTTTATAAAAAAAGCAAACCAACCATTGAGTAAACAATTTAGCATGAAGGGATAAGGCTATGAAATATGTTATAAAAAATAAGAACTATCATATTTTGATAGTTCTTATTTTCTCCGCCATCATTTATTTTATGGGAAATATGTATCTTAGTATTTCAGATCCTGTAGAATCTAATTATGCGCTAACAGCAAAAGAAATGCTACTAAACCATAATTATTTATCACCACAAATTTTTGGTCATTATTGGTATGATAAACCCATATTTTACTATTGGGAACTCATTGTTGCTTTCAAACTATTTGGTATTTCAGACTTTGGAGCTCGATTTTTTTCCAGTCTATTAGCGCTCTGTAACCTCTATCTAATCTATCGATTTGTAAAATCACAAACCAATCATATAATTGCCATTACAAGCGCTATCATCGTATCTGTTTCCGCTGAATATTGGATTATTGCAAAGTCTGTTATAACAGATATGACACTAGGACTATATTTTAATGCAATCTTAATGAGCTTTTACATAGGATACATACGTCATAAATCTGAATTAAAAGGATATAAACAATATTATCTTTTAGCCTATTTAGCATCTGCCCTTGCCGTATTAACTAAAGGGCCCATTGGTTTCTTATTGCCAGGTCTCATCATATTAATATACCTAGGAATCAGACGAGACCTCAAAGAGTTATTAAGTTTACAAATCTTACCTGGTCTCTTAATACTCCTAAGTCTTGGTGGTAGTTGGTATTACTATATGTATATCACCCATGGAAACGACTTTATCAATGTCTTTCTCGGTGTCCATAATTGGCTACGTGCCACCGTATCAGAGCATCCCAAATTCAATGTATGGTACTATTATATCCCTATAACGATTATCACACTGTTCCCTTGGTCTATCTTATTACCTAAACTGATATATAACAATCGAAATAATTGGTTTATAAATATTCCATTTAATAGCTTCTTAGCAGTATGGGCTGGTACAGTCATAATCTTTTTCTCCTGTATGGCCACCAAATACTCCACCTACACATTTCCAGCACTAACACCATTAGCTATTCTAATGGCCATCATGTGTCATAAACGAATAGCGTTAATCTGTAAAACAGCACTAGTAATCGGGATTACCTATATAGTTCTTACCTTTATTGTCGCCATACCACAAATGAATAAGGCATCCACACCGCATATTAGTCAATACATTAATCAATCTATCAGCGATGATGCCATTATTCTACAGGGCAGTGGGAGATATCGTGTTTCACCTACTTACTATAGTAATCATGAGGTTTATCAACTACTTGGACCAAATCAGGTTGCTCCTGATCCAACCGCCATTTCTTGGAATGCTAAAGAAGTCATGCCATTTATATCTGTGAACAATTTACCGCCAGATAAAAATGTATATCTCCTCATATATAATGATGATAATTTTCCAGACACATTAGATTCCAATAATTGGTCTATGGTATATTCCAACACTGAAGGAACTATTTATCAATTACATCGGTAGAAGAAAAGCTAAACGGCAACAACGCCTCAGTAGAGACAACTTCTATATCACCTTTCAGGTTCCCCATGATAATAATAGGGATATTAAACTCTCCCATAACTTGACGACAAGCACCGCATGGTGCACAAGGCCCTTCCGTATCAGCAACTACGGCAAGGGCCTTAAATTTTGTATGCCCTTCTGATACGGCTTTAAATATAGCAGTTCGTTCTGCACAGTTCGTTAAGCCAAAAGAAGCATTTTCAATATTACAGCCTTCATAGATACTTCCATCCTCACATACAAGGGCTGCACCTACACCAAAATGAGAATACGGACTATAGGTTTTCTCACGAGCTACTATGGCACGATCAATAAGCTTTTGAATTTCCTGTTCCGTCATATCAGTTTCCTTTTCTATCATATGGATTTCCTCATTCCACCATATCAAGAATCGTATCCACCACAACTGGTGCAGTTTCACCAAAGGCAATCGCCTCTAAATACGTTTTCCCCGCATTGGCAAGCAAGCTTTCATCAGAAGCATACAAGGTGGCTATACTTTCACCAACTCGAACAGTATCACCTGTCTTCTTATGCATTATGATACCTGCACTGTAATCGATAGGACCATCCTTAACGGTGCGACCTGCGCCAAGCATAACAGATGCAATACCACATTGCTCGGTGTTCATATGCGTAATATACCCGTCTTGAGGCGCTGTAACATCATAGGTAAATTTTCCGATTGCTAATATGCTTTCATCATCAAGAACTCGGCTATCTCCACCTTGAGCATCAATCATCATACGCAATCGATCTAAGGCGGCGCCAGAGTCGAGTGCCTCTTGTACACGGCTGAGGGCAGTTTCATAATCACATATATGACTCAATACGAGCATGTGGGCAGCCATAATAAGACATTCATGCGTTAAATCCTGTGGACCATGCCCTTTCAACGTATCAATAACCTCGCGAATTTCCAGAGCATTACCAATGGCATGACCTAGTGGTCGGTCCATATCGGTTAAAACAGCCTTAACAGAGCGGCCATTTTCCTTTCCAATATCTACCATAGCTTTCGCCAATACACGAGCATCGTCTAAGGTTTTCATAAAGGCCCCACTACCAACCTTTACGTCTAGCAAGATGGCTTGTGCCCCAGAAGCTAACTTTTTACTCATTACAGAGGATGCAATCAATGGAATACTATCTACAGTACCCGTTACATCTCGCAAAGCATAGAGTTTTTTGTCTGCTGGCGCTAAACCTTCAGACTGACCGATTACAGCTAGACCAATTGTATTAACTTGATTAATAAAGGCTTCTTGGTTCAAGGATACCTTTAAGTCTGGTATGGATTCCATCTTATCGATAGTGCCACCCGTATGACCTAGGCCACGGCCCGACATTTTCGCCACCTTGCCACCACAAGCAGCTACGAGAGGTCCTATGATAAGTGTTGTCTTGTCCCCTACACCACCGGTACTATGCTTATCTACTGTTATCCCATCAATATCGGATAAATCTACCATATGCCCCGATTGTGCCATCGCTAATGTCAATGTCCCTAGTTCACGAGCATTCATCCCATTAAATACAATGGTCATCAACAAAGCACTCACTTGATAGTCGGGGATTTCGCCATTCACATAGCCAGAGATGACAAAGCGAATTTCCTCATCTGTTAATGGTAAGTTAGATCGTTTTTTTAGAATAATATCATACATGCGCATGGTTATACCGCCATTCTAAGAAACCACCTAAGCACTGCCTAGGTGGTTTTCTATTACACTTCTTCGTCTAAATGATCTTTAAGTAGTTCTACTGCTGCACTGGCGCCAATACGGCTGCAACCTTCTGCAATATAGGCTTTCATATCAGAGATAGAACGAATACCACCGGCAGCCTTAATTTTTACATTAGAGCCGATGTGTTTCTTAAAGAGTTGAATATCTTCAATACTAGCACCACTGCTGCCAAAACCTGTAGATGTTTTGATATAGTCAGCACCACCATCCGTAATGCACTTACAAAGTGCTATCTTTTCAGAATCAGTAAGGTAACAAGTTTCAATAATAACCTTTAAGATTTTATCTCCACAAGCTGCTTTAAGCGCTTTAATTTCAGCAGTAACCGCATCAAAGTCCCCTTGTTTTACATTGCCTAGGTTGATGACCATATCAATTTCAGAGGCCCCTTCTGCAAGGGCTTGTTTTGTTTCAGCTACCTTCACCTCTGTCGTTTCATAGCCTAAAGGAAAACCAATAACAGTGCAAACATTAAGATCTGGATACGCTTCATGGGCAGAGGCCACAAAATCTGGGGGAATACAAACCGATGCCGTCTTATAGGCTACGCCGGCTTCACAAATTTCTTTAATATCATCCCATGTAGCTGTAGGACGCAATAGTGTATGATCCACATAAGATAATAATTCTTTACCTAACATAGTGTCTCTCCTTACTAAAAGAACGACATTTGCTCTGGCTCAGGTTCTTTGTGTAAAGCCTCTTGAGCAGCGCGATTTTTGTCATCAATAAATGGTTCTAGCGGTACACCTGTAGCCTTCAATAAATCTGGCAAGCTATTAACGCCCTTAGCCTTAGCCGCCTCTAATACAACCTTAGCACATGTTTCCGCATCATCTAATGCGTAGTGATGTTTAAACTCAACCCCGATATATGCAGCCATTGTATTTAGCTTGTGGTTTACTAAATCTGGCCATACTGCACGTGAAAGTTTCACCGTACATGCATAATCAAGATCAGGCCAAGGGATTCTATAGTAATCCAATGTAGCACGCAATACATTCATATCGAATTTTGCGTTGTGAGCTACCATGATATTGCCTTTTAAATGATTTTCGTAGATAGCATTCCACAATTGATCAAAGGTTTTCTCATGGATAACATCCTTTGGTTGAATACCATGAATTTCAATACATTCATCATCAAAACTCATAAACGGTGGTTTTATAAGACTGTACGCCTTTTTGGTAATCTGTCCGTCCTTTACGGTAATAACCGCCAAGGAGCACGCACTATTTTTAAATTTATTAGCTGTTTCAAAGTCTAATGCAACAAAATCTAACATAGGACTCCTTTCAAATCTATATGTTTCAAAATTTATATATAAGAATTATATTCATTTTCTCCATTTATTATAGCATGAAACAGTCTATAATCTACTATTCAAGGGTGACTAATAGTCACCTCTTTCACATCAAATTTAATTGACAGATGGGCCCTCTGTATGTGAAAATTATTTAGATATATATGTAGTATGGAGGTTGCAAGATGGCAGATGACAGATTAATCGTTGCCCTTGATGTATCCACTATGGATGCGATGAAAGAAATCGTAACATCCCTTGGTGATGCGGTTAGCTTTTACAAGGTCGGCATGGAGCTATTCTACGCCGAAGGAGAGCAAACAGTTCGCTATTTACAAGAGCAAAACAAACAAGTATTTCTTGATTTGAAATTGCATGATATTCCTAATACGGTAGCGCATGGCGTATCTTCCCTAACACGTTTAGGTGCTAACTTGATCACTATGCATGGTCAAGGTGGTCCAGTTATGATGAAAGCAGCTGTACAGGCAGCTCGCGAAACAGCTGAACAATTAGGTGTTGAAAGAACTAAATTGTTGGCAATTACTGTGTTAACTAGCTTTGATGATGAAGCTTGGACATCTACTGGTGGGCAACTACCTATTTCTGACCAAGTTATTCGTTTAGCGAAACTCGCTAAAGAATGTGGCATGGATGGCGTTGTATGTTCCGCCTTAGAAGCTAAGATGATCCGCGAAGCATGTGGTGATGATTTCCTCATCGTAACACCTGGTATTCGCCCTTCCTTTGCAGCAACCGACGACCAAAAACGTATTGCTACACCTGCTAGTGCATTACAAGATGGCGCATCTCGCCTCGTTATTGGCCGCCCTATTACACAGGCTGAAAATCCTCGTGAAGCAGTTCGTTTAATTATTGAAGAAATGGAGAATGTATCCAAATGATGACAGAACAAGAAGTAAAACAATTATTGATCGACACTCAAGCTATTTTAGAAGGTCACTTCCTTTTGACATCTGGACTCCACAGCCCAATGTACGTTGAAAAATTCAATGTATTGCAACATCCAAAATATACAGAAGCACTTTGTAAAGAATTAGCTGAACGCTTCCGTGATCAAAACGTTGAGCTTGTTATTGGTCCTATGACTGGTGGCATCTTACTAGCTCATGAAGTAGGTAAAGCTCTTGGTACACGCGCGATCTTCACAGAACGTGAAAAAGGTGTTATGACATTGCGCCGCGGCTTCAAAATCGAGCCAGGCACACGCGTGCTTATCGTTGAAGACATCGTAACAACTGGTGGTTCTGTACAAGAAGTAGTAAATGTTGTAAACCAATCCGGTGGCGAAATCGTAGGTGTAGGCCTTCTTGTTAACCGTTCTGGCGGTAAAGCAGAATTCGGTGTACCTCACGAAAAAGTACAAGCCTTACTTAACCTCGAAGTTCCTACATACAAACCTGAAGAATGCCCTCTTTGCCAAGACGGCGTAGCTATGACAGAACGCGGTTCCAAACACATCAAATAAAATTATAAACAGATACAAAAAGAGCTCCTTCACTGAGGAGCTCTTTTTGTTTGTGTGTAGTTATTGTGTGTAAGAGAGAGATTCTGATACGAATGTATCACGTAGAGTGTATGGCTCTACGGTGGCCATGAATGCACTTTCATGACCACGTTCTCTATTATTTTATGAAAGAAAAGGACTCATAAAATATGGTTAGTTTTGTGTAGTTTGTGATGTACCTTGATTATTTTGTTGTTGTGGTGCATTACCATTTGGTTGGCCCCCTTGCGGCATTTGGCCAGGTTGACCTTGTTGCCCTTGCGGAGGCATTTGACCATTTTGATGCATATACTGACCATTATTTCGTCCCATACCATCTTGAGGCATCATTTGGTTTTGACCATTTTGGTACATATTTTGACCATTATTTGGCCCCATACCATTTTGAGGCATCATTTGATTATTTCCATCCATCATATGTTGGTCCATATGCATATTAGAACCATCATGTCTATGTGGTTTTCTAAACTGTTGTTCATTGGTTTTCATCCATTCACCAAAATTTGGTAGATCATTTACAGCAAAGGATGTACCTACCCCTACAGCACTGATTACAGTTAGAATGGCAGCAATTATAATTCGTCTCATAGGTCCTCCTTAATCTATATTACTGAAATAACGTTCGCGTACACCACGAAGTTCAATACCAATAAAGATACATGTAAGGCCCCCAAAGAGACCTACACCACCAAGTGCAACTAAAGTTACCAATGATAATGCAGGAAATGCCGTTACATTCTCGAATGGTTGCCAAGAGCTACCTAATAAATAAAGGATAGCCGGTGTAATAATAAATGTTAAAACACCTACAATATATGACAACGCACTACCAATAGATAGTAATGTTTTGGATGCTTTTTTTGCCATGCCTGGTAACTGAGGTAACAAGCGCTCTTTGTAATCTTCAAATCTAGCGTAGATAGCTTCCATATTAACAGATTTACTTTTACTACCATCTTGAGTCAAAGTCTCTGTAATGATACCTGCATCTACATAAGATGCATAGATTTCTTCTGGAGTCCCTAATGATTTAATAATTTCACTATCTGAAAGACCTCTTTCATACCCTATTGCAAAATGCTCTTCATACACCTCAATAATACTTTCAACATCAGCAACGCGTGCTTTTTTGAAAATATTACGCAGTGCTTCTAAAAAACTATTTTTGTTCATTATAGTCGACTCCTTTCAATAGGATATTGATAACACCAGAAAATTCATCCCATTCTTGGCGCATCTTATTGTACGCTGCACGCCCATCATCTGTAATATGATAATATTTTCGAGATGGTCCCGATGAGGACTCTTTTAAATACGTTTCAACATACTTTTCTTTTTTCAATCTATTAAATAATGGATATATAGTTCCTTCTGAAATTTCAATATACTCTGAAATAGTACTAACAATTTCATATCCATAGCGATCGCTTTGTGTTAATAATGCTAGTACAAGCATGTCCATAACACCTTTTTTTAATTGAACTTGCATAGTTCCTCCTTTTGACACTATCAGGCTTGTTCTAGTGAACCCCCAATTCTTGTCAATCAAAATCTTTTACGGTCACTATCATGTACTGGCATATACATAATACCACAAGGTACCTCGAATTGCAAGGTACCTTGCTAAAAAAATAATTGATTTTCTATTACAAAAAGAGTAATTTATTGCCCTATTTGATCAGCACTTGATTGTATATTAGGCGCTTGAGTTGCTCCATTAGTAGGTTGTGTACCTTGTTGAGCTGGTTGTTCTGATACTGCTGCAGAACCTGTTGTAGCCATTTGACCTTGTGACTGAGTTGTTGTATTAGGCATAGGCATATGATTCATTTCATAATCATAGTCTCTATGGTCTTTATAATCCTTTTTATCCTTTTTATCTTTTTTGTCTTTTTGATTCTTATAATCTTTATGATCCTTATGATCCTTATCATCCTTATGATCATTTACCTTCTTATAATCTTTATCGTTATTATAATATTTATCCTTTTGTTGGTCTATGCCATCGTATTTTGGCGTTTTCTTAAATTGTTGTGCATTATCTTGTTTCCATGCAGTATAGCTTGGTAGATCATTCATAACAAAAGAAGTTGCGCCACCTACTGTGCAAATAGCTGCTAAAATTGCTGTAATTATAATTTGTTTCATAGTATCTCCTTAGTTCATTCCATCCAATATTGCAATGTATTAAATTAACGCTTACATACATTATTAAGCTCACTACCAGCATAGATGCATGTCAAGCCACCAAATAAGCCTAATCCCGCAATTCCTGCTAGAGTAACAATCGACACAGCAGGGAGTGGTGTAACATTTGCCAATGGTTGCCATGAACCACTTAACAAAAATAAAATTGCTGGTGTCACGATAAATAGTAGTACCCCGACAATATAGGTGAGAGCACTAGCTACTGTTAATAATGTATGAGATGCCTTTTTAGCCACCCCTGGTAACTGTGGTAACAAAAGAGCTTTATACTCTTCAAGTCGTGCATATATTGCTTGCATATTAACTGTTCTTTTAGTACCTTCTCGGCCGATTTCATCAGTGATAATACCTGCCTCTACATAGGATGTATAAATTTCTTTTGGAGTACCTAGTGATTTGATGATTTGTTCATCATTAAGACCTTTCTCATACCCTACGGCAAAATGTTCTTCATATACATCAATGATACTTTCTACATCTAAAACATTTGCTTTTTTAAAAATAATACGTAATGTATTCAAAAATTCTTGTTTATTCATTATAATCTACCCCTTTCAAGAGCATATCAACAACGCTAGAAAATCCATCCCATTCTTGTCGCATCTGATTATAAGCGACTGTACCATTTGAGGTTATTTTGTAATATTTTCGCGATGGCCCTGTTTGTGATTCTAGCAAATATGTTTCCACATATTTTTCTTTTTTTAATCGGTTAAACAGTGGATAAATAGTACCTTCCGAAAGTTCTATATATTCGGAGATTTTACTGACTATTTCATATCCATAGCGATCATTTTGTGTTAGTAATGCTAGTACAAGCATATCCATAACACCTTTCTTCAATTGAACTTGCATAATTCCTCCATCTAAGCTGTGCAGATCTACCAATATGAAAGCTCTCTTACTGTCACTATCATGTACTGACAAATACATAATAACATAAGGTACCTTGGTTTGCAATGTACCTTGTAAAAAATATTTATTTTTTATTTTTTTAACATAAGAAATTGCCAAAAAAGCAGATGAATACTATGTTTATTAAATAAAAAAATTTTTGAAATTTATATGGTAATGCCCCCAAATGGAGAAAATCATGAAAAAAATTATAAAAAAAACGCATCCAAAAATGAACTGCACCTCCAAAAATTGTGTCCAACTTTTGGGGTGCAGTTCAAGATGAGGATTTTCTATTTATTTTGAAGTTGCTTGGCCTAATTTAAGCTGTGTGCTCTTCATTTTGCCATTATGAGTATAAGATACCAAAACTGTATCACCAGGGCTCTTAGCGTCAATTTTCTCTTTTAATTCTAACAATGTACTAATATTCTTGCCATCAATTTGAGCAATTGTATCGCCTTCTACTAAACCAGCCTTTGCAGCAGGACCATTCGCATCAAGTTGGACAATGAGAAGACCTTCACCTTCATAGCTTACATTGTTACGTGCTGCTGTTTGACGATCTACAGCCCATACGCCAATATAAGGACGTACAACCTTACCATTCTTAATAATAGAGTCTACAACGGTCATAGCGGAGTTAATAGGAATGGCAAATCCCATACCTTCAACGCCTTCTTTAGAGATTTTAGAACTATTGATACCGATTAATTCACCATCTGCATTGATGAGAGCACCACCAGAGTTACCTGGATTAATAGCTGCATCTGTTTGAATCAATGGGAAGCGTTGCCCTTGATCATCAATAGTACGTGCTAAGGCACTGATTACACCAGATGTAACAGAGCCTTTAAACTCTAAGCCTAAAGGATTACCAATGGCGATAGCCGGTTCCCCTACTTGCAAGGAATCAGAGTCACCAATTTTTATAGGTTGAATATCCTTCGGTGGATCAATTTTAACAACAGCTAAGTCTGTTTGTGCATCTGTACCGATAACTGTACCTGTGACGGTAGATCCATTGGACAAGGAAACTGTAACCTCTCCATTTTTAGCACCAGCTACAACGTGATTATTTGTTACGATATGTCCATCATTATCAATCAATACACCAGAGCCTACACCCTCTCCAGCATAGATGGTACGGTTAAAAATATCCTTTTGGAAAACTTGAGTGGTAATTCCCACTACAGCTGGGCCAGATTCTTTTGCCGCTTGAACTACGTATGTATTACGTGTATCTGTAATAGGTTTAGTTTGTTTAGTTTGCTCCTTCACAGTTGTTTGATGTGTAACGGGATTACCAAAGAAATAGTATCCTCCACCTACGCCAATACCGAGGGCTAGCACACAAGCAATAATTGATTTCTTATATTTTGAAAAATTCATGCATATCTCCTTATATCATCTTTTAATGATTTCTTATTGTTATATTTCTTATCATATAAACTGCCAATCGCAATCGAATACACACTGTAACAACAATGTAATATAGCAGCATGTAGCAGTATATAGCTACTTTCACCAAAATCAATTTTATAAAATCAATTTTTGATGAACCTATTATAGTACGCAAGACTTTACATTGCAAGATAACAATTTATTACATCTATTATAAAAATATAATTTCTATAAATAATATGTATCTTGTAATATGTTAAGAGCAACTCTAATTTCAAGGCGATTCAACTGTAGAGAAATTACATAAAAACATATGTATATAAAAATGTACCATATAAAACATAAAGGGCATTCACTAGCCGTCGCTAGGAATGCCCTTTATGCATATAGTTTGAGAGTGTAAGGACTGTTGAGAGAGTATATGTGATCTAGATAAGTTGAGAGAGAACTTATTAAGAGAGAGAAGTTTAGTTGTTTCTTATCTAGAATCAAAAGTCAGCCTTACTTAGATAAGTATACATGGAATATCTAAACTATCAAAGGAAGTATATAAACAATTTTTAAATCTTTGATTATATCTATATAATAACTTCCTATAAACTCATATTTTATCAACAGCCACCAAAAACGTGAGCGTAATATGAAAGTGATTTCAGTTATCAAACAAATTTATAACCAACGCCCCATACAGTAATGATGTGCTTACTATCGGATGGATTATCTTCAATTTCTTCACGTAAACGGTTGATATGAACCGCTACAGTTGCATAATCACCATAAGAATCAAGGCCCCATACGCGAGAGTATAATTCTTCTTTACTAAATACGATATCACGATTGCGCATCAAGAATTCTAATAACTGGAATTCTTTCTTTTTAAGATGAACTTCTTTTTCGTTTACCCAAACTTTCATCATCTTAGGATCAAGACGGATTTCTCCAGATTGAATCGCATTAGTTTCCATTGCATCGCGCTCTGTTAAGCGTTTATATTGTGCCAACATAGCTTTGATTTTTGCAATCAATACAGATGGAGAGAATGGTTTTTCAATGTAGTCATCAGCACCTACGCCGAGACCACGGATTTTATCGATATCATCAAGTCGAGCTGTTACCATAACAATTGGTACACGAACCTTGTCACGAATTTGGCGGCAAACTTCAAAACCATCCATTTCTGGCAACATAACATCAAGGATGATAAGGTCTACAGGAGTATTTAAGGCAGCCTCAATACCCTCCGTACCATTAGTCATAATAGTTACATCATAACCTGCCACCATCAAATAATCACGCTCAATATTGGCGATATCCAAATCGTCTTCAATAATTAAGATATGTTCACTCATGATTCTTCTCCTTGTTTAGGAAATTCTAATATAATACGTAGACCATGTGGTCTTACATTTTCAATCACAACTCGGCCTTCAAAGATTTCCATAATTCGACGAATAATCGACAATCCAAGACCACTACCTTCTTGTGGATTCGTACGAGATGAATCTACACGGTAGAATGGACGCATTAGACGTTCTAGCGATTCTGGTGGTACCCCTGGGCCATCATCACTGATAACACAGTATACAAAATCATCATCACTAGTTACATCAATAACACAATGACCAACATCGGCCATTTTATACTTAGCACTATTGTTCAACACATTTTGTAAAACACGCTGTAACAATTGTGGGTTTGCATTAATGAAAGCATTTTCCGCTGCTATACGGAATTTAATTTCTAGACCTCTTGTTTGATAAGGAGCCAAATGATCTTCTACAAAATCACGTACATATTGACCGAGTTCAATTCGTTCAGATGGACGAGATTCTTTCTTGTAATTCAATGTGGTAATGAGGAATAACTCCTCTAACATCGAATCTAAATCATTAGCACGTTTCAAAATGATTCCCATATAGCGTTTTTGTTGCTCTTCGGTTGGTGCAATACCATCGCGAACGCCTTCTGCATACGCTTTAATCGCTGTTAACGGCGTTCGGATATCATGGGATATCCCTGCTAGTAACTCTTTTTGTTGCTCCTGTTCCATTTCAATCTGACGATTGGCCATTTCTAAGGATTTCGTCATATTCTTAACATGAATCATGATAAAGCGTGTAACAAATCGGTTAATAGCAAAGAATGTAACAATAAACAGTAATATCGCAACTATGATTATGTAGAAGGATACAGATTCCATTAAGCTATCACTACCATGAGTAGCGCGCTTTATAGCAATATGATATACGTAAGCATGACGCCCATCGTATTTCCGCATTTCATATACGAACGTATTATTGGACTGATATACAATACCTTGTAATTCAGGGTTTACATCAATAAGACCAACAATAGCAGAAGCGCTATAGATTTGAGGATTACCATAGCTGTACACCATATTACCTTGATCTAGTACCTCTACATATACTTCCTTTGGATCAAGTAGACTATAGCTAGGCTTTACTAAGCTATCTATTAAGTTGTTTTCTAAACCATAAAAGGTAATTGTTTCAGTGATTCGACTGACACTTTTAAACTGTTGTTCCTGCTCAATACGCAAATAGTAACCGGCATTAGCCAATATGCGCAGACCTGTAAAGTATAGCAAAAATAAGATAATTGCTATCAAAATAGGCACTACAAAGAGCACAACATTGGATATCCAAATCCGTATTTGTAAATTCACAGGGTTACCTCAATATCATAAATATTAGATACTTCTTATAGTTTACGCTATTTTTAATACTTAAAGCAAGTAAAAAGCGTAAAAAAGTGATTTAACTTTCATATTTTCTTCATTGTCAGTTTATAATTGGCTGTTATTACATATGGTCAATATGCCTTTTATTATCTACTATTTTGAAGTTTTTAATATATATTACACGTATCCGGGCAACCTATATCAACATACCACAAGTAATTTTTAGGACATCAAACATAATGTTCTATAACGTCTTATTTAATAGTCTCTATATTTTTTATAAAATCTCTAAATATAAAAATGCTATATCTGTAAAAATAAATTCTTTTACCTTATATTATCATTATCAAAATATTTCTCTACTCATATATAATTCAATTGCCTTATTTATACATAAAAAAAGAGGATTCCATAGGAATCCTCTTTTAATATTTGGATTAACGACGATTTGCATCGAAGAAGTTAATAGCAACTTCTGGGAACATAGCGTAAGTCAATACGTCTTCGTCAGTGATACCATTGTAGCCTTTGGAAGCTAAATCTTGACGGTAACCATCCAATTCAGGTTCGATAAGATCTGCTGGACGGCAAGTGATAGGTTCTTCATCACCAATGATAGTGTGACGAATTTCGTCAGAAATTTTACCAGGCAACGCACCATATTTACCGCGTACAAGGTCTTTAACTTCGTTAGGAACCATTTTGTAACGGTCACCCATCATAACGTTCATCATAGCCATTGTACCAACGATTTGGGATGTTGGAGTTACCAATGGAGGGTAACCCAAGTCTTCACGAACGCGTGGCATTTCATCCATAACGTCGAAGAAGCGATCGCCCATACCCATTTCGTTCAATTGGTTTTGAGTATTAGACAACATACCGCCAGGAATTTGGTAACGACGAACAGCTGGGATTACATCGCTAGCTGGTTTCAAGTTGAATTCTTCAGCGATTTGTTGTTTTACTTTACGGAAGTGGTCAACTAATGGAATGTATTTATCAAGGTCAAGACCAAGATCCCATTCAGTACCTTTGAACATTTCGATCATAGTTTCAGTAGCTGGTTGGCTAGTTGCATGAGCGAATGGAGAGATAGCAGTATCGATGATATCTACGCCAGCTTTAGCAGCTTCCCAGTATGTAGTGCTTGCAAGACCGCAAGTGAAATGGCTGTGCAAGTCGATTGGCAATTCACCAAAACGTTTTTTGAATGTGGAAACCAAATCATATGCATCAGCAGGTCCTAACAAACCGGACATATCTTTGATACAAAGGGAATCAGTACCCATTTCTACCAATGTTTCAGCTACTTTCAAGAAGCTTTCAGTTGTATGAACTGGAGAAATAGTGTATACCATTGCGGATTGAACGTGTGCGCCTGCTTTTTTGGAATATTTAATAGCAGCTTCCATGTTACGAGGGTCGTTCAATGCGTCGAAAATACGGATACGGTCAATACCATTTTTTACAGCAGCTTTACAGAATGCTTCCACTACATCATCAGAGTAATGTTTGTAGCCCAACAAGTTTTGGCCACGAAGTAACATTTGTAGTGGTGTATTTTTTACATTAGCTTTTAATTTGCGAAGGCGTTCCCATGGATCTTCATTCAAGAAACGAAGACAGCTATCATAAGTAGCGCCGCCCCAACATTCAAGAGCTTCATAACCAATTTCATCTAAAAGGCCAAGCACTGGTTCCATTTGTTCATAACGCATGCGTGTTGCCAAAATAGATTGATGACCGTCACGAAGAACGGTTTCGCAGATTCTTAATTTTTTAGCCATGTTAATCCTCCAAATCGAAATAGTTTTGTGTATGTAATTTTATACATCCACCACACAACTATCTCATACCTATTTTTTTACGATTATTGTAGAACTTGCTCACACAGGCAAATACTCTACAAATCGTTAAGACATACTTATATTAGACTACTTATAGAATTCTTTGTCAACAACCACATTATGCAATTTACTCATGATTTCATGTATTCTTTTATGATTTTTTCGTGATGGAACTCACAATAAAGTGCTAAAAAGCTAGAGTTTAACGTGTATTTTTAATCAAATCTTCTTCTTATTAATTGCTCTTTTTAATGAGAAACAAAAATTTATTTCGTAATAATTTTTAGTTATTATTTATCAGCTTTCATAGTATATCGGTATTTATAAATCTAGTAATTCGACAATCATCGGTACACTTATAACCTTATCAATTTTATTGATAACAACCCCCTTACTTCTACATTTTATAAATATACAAAAGAACCTACCTTTTATAGGTAGATTCTTTTACTAAATGCTCTTTATCATGTTATTTTTCAGGTTTTACCTTTTTAGGTGCTGTTTCAAGAACAATATTTTTACCATCTCTTTTGACTTGGATAGAGAAGTCCCCTTCCCCTTCTTTAAAGTATTCCATCTTAATGTCGAGCAACATTTTACCAATTAATGTTTCTACCTTATCTGTAAGGAATTCACGATAAAATGCATCTTCCTTTTGTTTTGGACTTTGATGTACTACCGGTTTCTTTGCAGAACGTTTCATATCCAGCATAGTATCTTCAAAATTTTCAGTATCTTTAAAGTTTTTCATCATATCCGCATCGGATAAACCTTTTTGAATTTTAAACTTTGCCATGTTTATCTCCTATCAATTCGAAAATCGCCTTTTTCACTCGTACTGAGTCAATACCAGACATACAATATTGATCGGGCTTAGGACAACGTCGCTTACGACAACCTAAGCAATCTAACGCATCATTAACAAGAACCTTAAAGTTTCCCGTTAATGGACCCCACAGTTTAGGATCCGTAGGGCCAAATAATGCTACTACTGGTTTATTTAAAGCCAATGCAATATGTAATGATCCTGTATCAGCAGTCACTACTACATCGCAACTTTCAATTAAAGCCCCTACCTCTTGAAGTGTGGTTTTCCCCAGCATATTTAGCATAATTTTATCAAGGCCATCAGCTGTTAAGGAATCCATCAATGGTTTGTATTGAGTAGCCTCCTTTGGACCACCTAGACAAACAAAATTAGCTCTATACTGAAGGGATTTAATAAGAGAATACCATTTCTCTTGAGGCCACTCTTTCGTCGCCCAGGACGTGCCTAACACAAGACCTATGCGTAGTGGCTTTTCTACTTTGCTACGCTCCAAAGATGTGTCATAACTAATTGATTTCCACTGTTCTTCTGCCCAAACATGCAAATCAGATGGCACAAAAAAGTCCATGTGGTATAGCTTTTTACCAGTTACCCCATTTGCTATACAAGGTTTTACATTATCCTCAGAAACAGCACTGGATACATTTAGGTCACTATGCTCTGTAACGGCAGTATCCAATAATTCTGCTACCTCTATATATCGTTTGATAACATGATCCGTACTTGGCTTTGCTTTGTAGTTTGTAAACAGCCAATTTAGTTCTTTTGTACCACCAAGGCCAAGGCGAATAGGTGCACCTGATGCTAATAAAACGAGCCCTGTTATGAGTCGCCCTTGTACATCGACAGCCACATCAAATTTATATGGTTTCAACTTATCTCTAAGTTCCCACCACATGCGCCACATCGTTGGAATATGTAGTTTTTTAGAATGTGCTTCGTATTCATCCCGTTCCCATGGAATGATTTCATCTACATAGGGATTGTTCTGTAAAAGTTCTACCATACTAGGTGTTACAATCCAATGGAGCTTTGACTCTGGATAGTGTTCTTTAATCCAGCGTGCTGCAGGTGTAGCATGTAGTATGTCGCCTATGTAGCTGAGTCGTACAAATAATATATTCATATATATCCTTTTAGTACAAACTAGTATAGGAATAAAGCCTTTATAATGAATCATTATAAAGGCTTTTTCTTAAGATTTCTTTTTGCTATCACTAGAAGATTTAGAAGATGTATCATCTTCTGTTACCTTCGTAGTTTCGTCACTACCATCCTTAATGATAGTTTTTACATCAGACAATGTTAATTCATTGAATGTTGTTGGATGATTATATTTATAAACTGGTTTGAAGCCTACACCGAGTTTACCAGTGTAAACAGTTAAGGCATTGTTATCCTCATCAACACGAGCAATATAGATAGTTTTATCCATATCAACACCGATTAAGCGGAATCGTCCTGGTGGATTGATAACACGCCAACCACCTTCAATACCATTAAACATGAAGATATCCCCAGTCTTGACATTATCATAGAAGAATCTATCTTCATCATAGAATACGCCGATATGACCAATATCTGTAGCTTGCATATAAACGCGACGCGTATCATAGTTAGCATCAGTACGATAAATGCGATATGCGTTTTCTTGAACCTTTACCTTCATGTAAACAACGTTTGTCGCTTCGGAATATGCAGCATCTACGATTTTACTGTTACGAGGCAAATCTTCAAGTTTTGTATCTACTTCATGTTCAGGATCGTCCGCATTTAGACGGGCCATAACAACCTCTCTAGAGTCATACAGACCCATGATAGCATAGTTACGGTCAGGCATCCAGCTGAAGTAACTAATAGAACGGCCCTTCAAATCAATCGTTGTAGGCTTGCTTTCATTAGCCTTATAAATTTTTAAAGAGCTTTCAGTAACAACCGCCATGAACTGACGGTCATAAGATACATATTTAGTTCCTTCCTTTACATCAGGAAAGTTCTTAGTATCATCCTTTGAAGCACCAGCCACATTAAAATCTGTAGTCGGTGCAAACATATATTGATCAAGGTATAGGTACACACCACCTTGCAGAAGAATACCTACCGCAAAGGCGCTCAGTACACGCGTAAAAGGTTTCATGTGTCCTCCTATTTCACGATAAACGCCGTTGGGATCATGCGTTCCCCTAACAAATCGGCTGGTTTGTTTACTACTTTACCATTGAGGTATAGGGTAGAACTAGAACCACCATCTAAATTCGCTGCAATATAACAGCCTTTTTCATATAAAATATCTTGCACATCACGCAAGGTAGCTCCAATAGAGTACCCTGGTTGACGGCCATCAATTACGAGGAATAATACTGTACCGTCTTTCTTTTGACCGATAGCAGTACGTGGGCCAACACCCCAACCACCATCACCTTCAGTAATCATCTTCTTACCATCTACGATAAGAGGCGGACCAAAGGTAATACCTTCCATGGCTTTCATATCACCAAGTTGAGTTTTATCATAATTACCAGCAATAAGGTTACCAGATTTAGAGAAACCTACGAAGTCTACTGCTTCATCAGGACCTACATCCTTACCGATAACATATTCTCCATCATGCAAGATAAAGCCATAAGGCAAGCGACCTGTACCAGTACCATTAGGATCGTGGAAACCACCGCCGTTGATAGCAGCTACCGCATTATTCATTTTAGCAATATTACTTGTAGTATCGCCCTTTTCTTGAATGTTAGCCGCAGTACCTACTTGGATACGACGAGGATCTGGAATTTCTAAGATATAGCCTACATAACGAGCAGACTGAATCTTTTCAAGGTTCAAAGACTTGTCTTCACGGGCATTAAACTTGAATAAATCTTGGCTTTTCACCACGCCAACAGTACCTAAAATAGATTGTAGTTCTTCTTCATTAAATAGCCACGTAATGTAATGAGGATGGCGAGATTGCAATATAGCACCAATAACAGCGCGCTTTACATTATTAAATGGTCCAAAGAGCACCACGAATGGTGAGGTCACAACGGTAAATAAGAACACCATAATGATGAACTTTACCCAATTCTTTTTGAACAATGTATTTCTCCTTATAAATCAGTGAAATGCTCAGTGCTAATGCGTTCTTCAAAATGCTTAATGTCTACCGCATTACCTACCCAAACACGCAAAATATTATATGGATTATCACCTGTATGAGCCCAGCCAGATTTCATGGCCATACTCATTTTAATGCCTGCTTTCTTAGTGGCTGCATCGGTGAATTCATTTTTATCCCCATAAGGGTAGCAGAACCAAGGATTATCCTTGATACCTACTTCTTTTGCAAGAGCTTCTTGAGCCTTCGTAATATTTTCTATTTGCTTAGCTTCAGACAATTGTCCCATTTCGATATGTTGGAACCCGTGATTAGAAATGGTGATACCATTCTTATGCATTTCACGAATTTGATCCCAAGTTAACCGAGTGCCTACATCGCCAGGATTGATAAATACAGTAGCTGCAAAACCATATTCTTTCATAAGTGGATATACGATAGAATACGTATCAGCATATCCGTCATCGAAGGTTAATACAACTGGTTTTTCAGGTACTGCTGCACCATTTACGACATAGTCATATAGTTGATCCATCGTTAGTGGATTATAACCATTATCTTTGAGAAACTTCATTTGTTCTCTGAATAAATCCTCACGAATAACCGCATCATTATCTTTATCGTCACCAATTTTGTGATACATAAGAACAGGAATGCCCGATGGATGTACCATCTTAACTTCTTTTACTGGTGGCGCTGAACTAGTAGGCTCTGTTTTTTGTGAAAGCAATCCACAACCTGCCACCAGCATTGCTAAGGCCACAACCAATAGTGTTACTAACGGAATCCGTTTCATAGGTCCTCCTCTATCAGAACACAATTATATACAGAATATTATAACATTTCTATGAAGAATAGTAAAAACTCCACCCCATATACGTATAGCTAAAATAGATGATTTATAACCTAAAGAGATATATCCTCTAAAACACCTTTAACGATACTTTATGTTGTAATCTAGAATGGAATGCTTTAATATTCTAATTATAATACAAATCACAAAAATTATACGCTTCTAATCGATAAAGGATTTGCCATGAAAAAACGCTTAACCCTCTTACAAATGGACGTTCACGTAAATGACGTAGAATACAACTACAATCGCGTTCAAGAGTTACTCACTCAATCACTTACAGAAAATCCTGATATTATTGTTTTACCTGAAACTTGGAACACAGGCTTTCACCCATCAGATGATTTAATTACGATTGCCGACAGAAATGGAGAAAGAACAAAATCATTGCTCAGCGCCTTTGCAAAAGAGCACAACGTGAATATCGTAGGCGGCTCTGTCGCTGTAGCGAAAGATGATCTAGTATTCAATACATCTTATGCATACAACCGTGAAGGTACCCTCGTAGGTGAATATTCAAAAATGCATGGCTTTAGCCCTGCTAAAGAAGACAAATACTTTGCTAGCGGTACTCATACTACACATTTCAAGCTAGACGAAATACCTTGCAGTACTGTCATCTGTTACGACATTCGTTTTCCTGAGCTAGTGAGAATGGCTGCATTACCAGGCACTGAACTCTTATTCGTACCTGCCCAATGGCCTACGATGCGACTACGCCACTGGCAAGTACTCAATGAAGTACGAGCCATAGAAAACCAACTCTTTGTCTGTGCCGTAAACGGCTGTGGCACAGTAGGTCGCGTTCAAAGTACAGGTCACTCTGCCGTCTATGATCCATGGGGCACGAACCTACTCGAAATGGATACGAACGAAGGCATTGCTTCCGTAGATATCGACCTCGCTGTAGTCGAAGACATTCGCAACAAAATTAATATCTTTAGAGATCGCAAACCGGAACTCTACAACCTATAACATAAAGGCACATTGTTATTGAATTTCTCCTTATATTAGGAAAAGTATTCATTTAACAATGTGCCTTTAGTTTAGTTTTGTTTTGTTTTATTTTTATTGTACTGTATGGAGGAAATAAATTACTCTAGTTTGTTCTGGATTAACGGCCATCCCTGCGACAGTAAATGAGTTATACAAATAATCAAATTTAAAGATGTAAAATGTATATCCCGCTTCAAATGGTCGGTTTACTTCCTTATAGGAATAGTAACCTAAATATTTTTTCTGTAAAGCCTTATTTTCATCATTGGATAACACTTTATCAGAACTTAATTGACTAGTATCTTGCTCTAATCCCATAAACATTTGATTGTTCATTTGGTTAGCGAGTTCATGATCAACTTTTTGCTTAATATTCTCATTGCTTAACGCCACTTTATATTGATACATATTGTTGTATGTATTCGTTACTTCAATCCATTCTTCTGGCAATATAGTAGACAGATATTTTCTATAATTCGTCTTAACATTTTCGTAGGGTTTGATAGAAACACGTTCTGCCTCACCCTTAGTAATAACAACCTTAGCGTGATTTTCTGCATCTTGAATATAAGGCTTTAGTTCTGATGGTTTGCCTGTGAAAGAAACTTGGATGTAACGACCATCTTCAATTGCCTTAGGTGGTTTTAAATGAATATCAACCTGCTTAGCAAATGATGGTATTTTCTTTGGAAAACCTGACAAATCATTCACTTTGTCTACATCTATATGATTGTAATATTCTTTGTCATTAATAGGATACTTAATACTTTCTCTAAAATTAATAGCATCCACAATTTGTTTTTCAATTTCCTCTCGTGTATAAGGATTTTTAATAAGGTCTCGTTGCGGCACACTTTTTATTTTGCTATTATGTTCCTCAATATATGCATGCATACGTGATTCTGCATCACGATGTTCCAACATTTGTTCATCAAATGTTTTTTTAGCACGAGACATAACAGCATACGATAATTCTGTTTCACCCATTACTTTACTTTCCATATAAGGCATAACCTCTAGAGATTGTGTTCTATCAACTTGAGTAATCTTAGTACCCAAAGGTGTTCCTACAGATGGAGTAGATACCTGCTCAGCATTTGTTATTCCTATATTAGCAGCCAATGCGGTCACAACAAGTATAAGTCCTTTTAACTTCATTCATATCTCCATTAAATAAACCATATAAAAGAGTTGCTGTACATGTTATATAGCTACTCAGGTAATTTAAAACTCAATAAGGCGCCACATATCCTCTGGAACTTGTTCTAGAGGTTTGTTCTTAGCTATAGCGTCTTTTAGAATATCAATCGTATCTTGTATTTCTTGTTTATCCTTCGTATCTGGATCGTGTAGAACAACACGGTTCAACGAGTCTTGTCCAAATTGTTTTAAGTATTCTTTTTCCACTTGATTAAGTTCACGACGTAAGTATTTCATAATGTATCCTCTATTTGTAAATTTCTTTTCGATGACCCACTTCTAACGCTAAAATAATACATCTATCATCATTAATATCAGCTATGACTCTATAATTACCAATGCGATAACGCCACAGCCCTGTTTTATTCCCCGTCAATGATTTGCCTGAGTACCTAGGGTTTTCTACATTATCTATATTTTTTATGAGCCAATTAAAAAGATAGCGTTGCATTGATTTATCTAATTTAGAAAATTGCTTGTCAAACCTTTTAGAAAATTCAAGTTTATAAGCCATATTTTGCACGCATTTCCGCTACAGAATAGGTAACTGGATCTTGCTCGTATTCTGCTAATGCTTTTTGACCTACCTTAAGATCAAATTCGTCTTCAATCTTTTCTAGTAAAGCCTTCTTAAAGAGGGTAGAAAGTGTTTCATCCATAAACTCAGCATAGGTTTTAAATAACTCTTCTTCTTGTTCATTTAAACGGACTGAAATATTTGCCATATAAAGCACCTCCTTATGTAATACATTGTATTACATAAGGAGGTCTTAGTCTATATTTTAAACTCCTGAGCGTTATTATTTTAATAAAATTTTATATTTATAATATTGATAATCTACATTGCTTATTAGATTGTAAAAAAGCAAGCTACATCGTATTTTACATACAAAAAAGACACACCACCCTTCTCTCGTCTCTCAGCGGCATGCCTTTTTATGTATATAGTTACTCTCGAACTATATCGTATGTCAGTCTGGCTAAACTCTCTCACAGTCCCTTTAACGACACGCCAGTATGTCACCTATAATATACAATTTTAAACGAAACATGTCAACAGTTTATAAAAATTTTATCTTTATTTATATGAATGTAAACTTTTCAAGATTATCCGCCAAAAGCCAAGTAATCACGAGTTAATTCTTGTTGTGGATCAGAGAATATTTGCGCTGTAGCGCCCCACTCTACAACTCGGCCATCATTCATAAAGACAGTGTAGTCTGCAATGCGTCTAGCTTGTTGTAAATTATGCGTAACAATGACAATCGTTTGTTTTACTTTTAACTCAGTTAGCAATGCCTCAATATGCACGCTGTTTTTTATATCAAGGGCAGAGCACGGCTCATCAAAGAGCATTACTCGAGGATCTACGGTCAAGCTTCGCGCAATACACAGGCGCTGTTGTTGACCACCAGATAAAGAACTTGCCAAGCGCTTCATGTCACCATTAATTTCGCTATATAATCCAGCCTGCTCTAAACATTGTATCGCTTTAGCCTTTCTGTCTGCAGAGGATAACTCTTTATAATAATTTAGAGCAAATACCGTATTATCTTCAATGGTACCAGGAAATACGGTCGGTTGTTGTCCGATGAGACCGATTTGGCGACGTAACATTTGCGGATCCATTGACTCTACAGATAGGCCATCGTAAATAATTTGTCCATTAGTGACTTTTTTCGGTGCCTGTAAGCTACCGTTAAGCGTAGCTAACAATGTACTTTTACCACAACCAGACGGCCCAATAACAGCAGTAATAGCATGTTCTGTAATAGGCAAGGTTATGTGTTGCAAAATAGGATGCTCACCAATGGACACCTCTATATTTTTAATATCTAATATCGTGCTCATCAAGACCGCCCTCCTATCCAGCGACAAATGATATTAATACAAAGTAATATTACCATCAATACAAAGGCTGTAGCATAGGCTAAATCTACTGAATAACCTTCGTTTACCAAAATGTACAAATGATATGGCAAGGCCATAAATGGATCCGTTATATTCGGTATAGACCTAGTATATAATACGGCACCAGTATACATAATCGGTGCAGTGGCCCCCATCGCATAGGCCGCTCCAAGGGCTATAGAGCTCAATCCGTCGCGCATGGCACTCGGTATGACCATATGCATCCATATATAACTTGGTGAAAGCCCCATATTGAGAGCCGCCTCATACGTTTCACAAGGAAACTCGTGGAATACTTTCACAAGACGCAACGTAATAAAAGGTATAACCATTACCGTTAACGTAATCGACGCAGATAATAAGCTTTTATCGATACCTAAATATAAAATCAGTACACTATAACCAAACAAGCCAATCAATACAGATGGTAATCCGGACATACAGCGTAGAGTGAACAAAAAGCATTCTGATTTCCAACGAGAAATATTGCCATATACCATGTATAGGGCACAAGGAATACATACAATAGCCGCCATAGAAGCCGTTAATAAGCCCTCTAAAATACTACCGATTATGGCAGGGAATATGCCCCCTTCTACACCGAGAGGCATGCCCGCTGGGTAGAGCCAGAGGAAATCAACGGTTATTAATGGCAGACCATGATACACAATATAGCCGCAAGCAGCGATAAGTATTGCCATAACTAGGACTAGACTGCCATAAGCCCAAGTAGCTAATGCAAGATTAGATAACTTCATGATGACCGTCCTTTCTAGTTTTCCAAGAATACATATAAACTAGAACATTAGTCAGTATCAAAATGATTAGCAATACTAAAGCTGCTACATATAAACCGCTATAATGCAAGCTATTGTACTCTACACTACCCATTTCAAGCGCAATAAGAGATGGAATTGGCTCAGCCTTACCCAGCAAATTAGGCAATATGGGAGCATTACCGACAACCATCATAACGGCCATGGTCTCTCCCATAGCACGGGAGAAGGCTAGCACAGAACTAAGAATGATCGAACCTTTAGCACTAGGTAGTACGATAGCTTTCATAGTATGCCACGGCGATATACCAAGACCCAAAGCCGTTTCTTCATAACGCTGACGATAGGTTTCGATGGATTCCGTACAGTGAGTCACAATATAAGGCAAAATCATAAAGGCTAATACGAGACTAGCCGATAAAATAGACTCACCGGTAGACAAAGAAAACATTGATTGAATGGCCGGAACCACTACGATAAGACCGATAAAACCAACAATAACAGATGGTATACCGGCAATCATATCTATAGTAGATAAACAAAATTGGCGAATACGTGGTGATACACCTAGACTCAAACCTACAGAGGTACCAATCCCCAAGGGCAACGCCCATATCAAAGATAAGAGAGATACATAGAGGCTAGCAGAAATAATATAGGCCAGTCCTAATACAGGACTTTGTGCCATAGGCTTCCAGACTGTACCGGTTACAATATCCGTCCAAGACATATGTATCAAAGCGGGCCACGCCTCTATCGCCATATAGAGCACGAGCCCTATATATAAGGCGAGAACAGATACCGCCATAATCGGTACTATGCCAGATGTAAAACGATCTGATAAATGCATAGACTCTCCTTTCATAAGAAAAAAGCAAGGCCGTAGCCTTGCTTTTATTCTATCTGATTAGTTTACAGGAACAAAGCCCATTTTATGAATAACTTTACGGCCTTCTTCAGACTTCAAGTATTTTGTGAAAGCGTCTGCTACACCGCCCATATTACCTTTACCTACGATAAGAAGTGGACGTTGAATCATGTAAGAACCATCAGTAATCGTTTCGTCTGTTGGAGCTACACCATTAACTTTGAAGGCAACGATTTGGCCTTTATTTTGACCCAACATGCCATACGATGCGTAACCGATAGCATATGGATTTTCTTTAACTTTAGTTACAAGAGCACCCATAGATGGAGCTTGAATAGCGTCTTTAGTCACCTCTACAGAACCCATAATTTTTTGTTGGAACACTTCATGAGCACCGCCACCAAGATCGCGTGTTACTACGATGATTTCTTGATTAGGCAAGGAAGGATCTACTTGATTCCAAGTTTTGTACTCACCAGAGAAGATTTTAATAATTTCTTCTTTAGTAAGATTATCTTTTATAGCATATAAAGGATTTTCAGGATTTACGGCAATTGTTAAGGCATCAATACCTACTTTAATTTCATTGTAGTCTTTGATTTTTGCTTTTTCGCTGTCTTTCACTTCACGAGCTACTAAACCGAAGTCCGCAGTGCCATCGATAACCGCTTTAATGCCTGTGCCAGAACCACCAGAAGATACATAGATAGTAATATCTTTATCTGGCAAAGAGCTATCCGCATGATTCCAAGTTTTATTCTTTTCTGTAAAATCTGTAGCGATTTTAGAAATAACTGGTGCCAATGTGGAGGAACCATTATATGTCAGTTGAGTAGATTGAGAGCTTTGATTAGACCCACAACCTACAGTAATAAGCATGGCTGCACCAACACAAGCAGCGAGTATAGCACGTTTAGTAAAACCTTTCATATACAATCTCCTTAAAATAACAATAATTAAGAACTATTCAGCATGAGTATAATTATACCAAAATATAAATCGTCATTACAATAAATTTCAAAACCTATAGAATGCAGTATTTCTACCACATGTTACTATATCCTAAGACTACTATATACATATAAATAACATTTTTCTGTAAAATAATCATATATCAATTAATTTTATAATTCTAACGCTTAATTTAGTAGCATTAATCATTTACATAAATCATCTATAAATGGTACTATTAGCAGTGCACTAGAATTTGGTTATTATGAAAGAAAGGTAATAACTATGTTTTCATTTCTACAACCAAAAGAGGCAAAACCATCGGTTCCACAGAATATGATTATGAATTTATATTACAAATATAGATTTCAATCTCTAGCCGGTGTATTTATTGGTTACGCTGCGTACTATATCGTTCGTAACAACTTTGCCTTATCAACTCATTTTTTATCAGATATCTTACACATGAGCAAAACGGAAATCGGTTTGCTATCTAGTGGTATGCTTATCGCCTACGGTCTAAGTAAAGGCTTCATGAGTAGTCTTGCTGACAAAGCAAGTCCTGCAAAATTTATGGCTTTCGGTCTTATTTGCTGTGCAATTATCAATATCTTTATGAGCTTTGCCGACAGCCTCGCTTTCTTCTTAGTATTAGTAGTTCTTAATGGTTTCTTCCAAGGCTTTGGTGTAGGCCCATCCTTCATCACACTTGCTAAATGGTATCCAAAACAAGAACGTGGTCGCTTTGGGGCAATTTGGAATATCTCCCATAATCTTGGTGGCGGTATCGTAGCACCAATCGTAGCTGCTGCGTTATACTTCACCACTACTGATCACTGGCAATTAGGCAGCTATGGCATTCCTGCAATTATTGCAATTGTAGTAGCTATTCTTATTTGCTTCTTGATTAAAGAAAGTCCAGAACGAGAAGGCTTACCACCAACTAGTGAAATCATTGCCGATACAGCTCATAAAGCACATAGAAGTGCAGAAGCACCTCACCTAAGCACAAGACAAATTTTTGTACAATATGTATTAAAAAATAAAAATGCTTGGTATGTGTCTCTAGTTGATACATTCGTTTACATGATTCGTTTCGGTATGCTTACATGGTTGCCTATTTACTTATTACAAGTGAAAGGCTTCTCTAAAGCAGAAATGTCCATCGCATTCTTATTCTTTGAATGGGCAGCCATTCCTTCTACAATTTTTGCAGGTTATATTTCCGATAAATTCTTTAAAGGTTATCGTATGCCACCAGCAATCATTGCAGTAAGTATTATCTTCTTCTGTATCTTTGGCTATTGGCAAAGTGAATCCCTCTTGTGGGTTACATTCTTTGCTGCTGTCGTAGGTTGCTTAATCTACATTCCTCAATTCTTAGCATCTGTACAAACTATGGATATTGTACCTCCATTCGCTGTAGGCTCTGCCGTTGGTCTTCGTGGCTTCATGAGTTACATCGTAGGTGCCAACCTTGGTACAACTCTATTTGGTGTTTTAGCAGATAAATTTGGTTGGAATGCAGGTTTCTACCTCTTATTAGTAGCATGTGTTCTTTGCATTACATTCTGTGTACTTGCACACTTTGGCGCAAAAGAATTAGATGCTAAAGAAGCAGAACTTGAACAATTACAACCAGCTGAAGCAAACAGCTAACAACTAAATTCTAGAGCAAACCAAAAGGTAGCAACATATATTGTTGCTACCTTTTATTTATTCTTAAAGAAATTTGCCAAAAACCAAATTATGGGCCCTATGAATCTCACCTTCTTAACAGTATCCATTTTATCTAGAATAGGCTTAGTTATCTCTGCATTGCTTTCAAGAGACACATATTCCTTATCAACATAAACGCCTTTGGAATACTCTGTCGTATGAACCCGTTTTTCAATAGTAAGTATATGAGTGCCATTATCATCTTCATACTCTTCATAACGAGAGAAAGCACCAATATCTATATCTGTATCTATATCCCCTCTTGTACCTATTGCCATCTGATAACTTCGATGAACTACGTTCATATCAGATGGTATTACTTTGCCACATAACTTTGTAAACTGATATACATCATGTTTTTCATTCCAACTGATCCAAAACTCAGCATTATTCTTATGTTTAACCAGCTTATACTTATACCAAATTCTCCAATGAGTATCAATGTAACGAATTTTGCCTAGGATCGTATATAACTCATTTCGGATACGCAATGTATCGCCATAGTTAAATTTCATAAAACACTCTCATTTCCAAAACAATATATATTATTAATTACTATGATTGTACACATAATATAAAGTTCTGCCTAGATGGATATAACAAAAAAGGTAGCAATATATATGTTGCTACCTTTTATTGTTTTATAATCAACCTTGTTGGCAGAAATAAATGATATAGTTTCTATCTGGGCTGACTGCAGCGCCTAAAGAATAGGGATGATTCCAACTGCCACCAAAATCAAATACATATAATACATAATTATCAGGTATTTCTACTGAATCTTCATTAAATGACAATCTATGCAAATATTGTTGCTGAAGCTTTCGATTTTCTTTTTCAGTATAAGTTGGATACACTTTATCTTTGGAATGCTTATTTTCATAATCTTGTTTAGGCTTTAATGCATCTTGAGCGTCCTGTATTCGTTTACGAGTTTCAAAATATCTCTTATACTTTGCACTATTGTCTTCATCTGGAATCTGTACCTTATTGAATTCTGCTAGTACTTGATTTTCCAACTCATATATTTCATCTACAGATTTATCAATTGGATGGTCTTGTCGCTCTTGTATAAATTTACCCATCGGCACAGTTGTATTCTTTACAGTCAGTATCGACCTTGGAATTAATGCAGATAGAGAATCTGCATAGTCCATCTTCGAATCAATAAATTGTTTAACATACACATGGGATAAATCAGATTTTGAAAGAACCACTTTAGAGTTAGAACGTGCTTCATCAATATATGGCTTTAATTGTTCCGGTGTGCCTCCAAATGTAAGTTGTACGTAAGCCCTACCTTGAAAAAAACTTGGATTACTATGCATATGAATATTTTTTGCAAAACCAGGTATTTTCTTTGGGAAACCAGGAATCATAGGCATCATTTTATAATCTTTAGGATTATTGATAGGATACTCAATTAATTCTATAGGTTTCAAAAGGCTCTCTAGTGACTCTTTTATTTCCCGTTTAGAACGAACTGTAAATAAATCATGACCTTTATTTTTATCTAAATACTCTCGAATTGCCTTTTCATTTGCTTTATCCCGCTCAGCACGCGTCCTATAATCTTTAGTATTAATGGGATTTGTTAGCTTAATCTCTCCTTGACCAATCTTTTTCATATATGGGCTCACGATGCGTAAAGGTTTATCTCGACCACCAATAAAATAACCTTGATTACGTGTTGCTTCAGTATTATAGTTTTTAATTTCTTTTAGTGCTTGTTCATCCTTATCATTATAAAGTGGATCAAACGTTTTGTATTCACTACCAAAATCAGATTTTTCTGATATTTTTAATCGCTGAGAAGCGTGCTCCTTCTCCTTCCGTTCTAATGTAATTTCATCTTCAATCGAAAGCTTTTTTGGATTTATAGATTTATCCCTTATAACAGCTTTAAATGCACCAGGAATAATCTCAACAAAATCTAATTTCACAGGGGCTTTAGTTTGTACAGACTGTTTTGACTTTGTATTATTTTTCAGTTCAGCACTAGTATTTTGGTTTATCCCATCCACTGTTGCAGCTAAACTAAACTGACTAGATATTGCTAGTGAAAGCAGCATTAGTACAAAATATTTCTTATTCATTTCTCTCTCCTATATACACCTACAACTTTATATGTTATAGCAAAAAGGACCTACAGTAAACTGTAGGTCCTTATATTTTGGTGCGGTTGGAGGGACTTGAACCCTCACGAGCGTACGCTCACCACCCCCTCAAGATGGCGTGTCTGCCATTCCACCACAACCGCATGGAATACAAATGGTGCCTCAGGACAGAATCGAACTGTCGACACACGGATTTTCAGTCCGTTGCTCTACCAACTGAGCTACCGAGGCACGTTTTTTGTAAAAAAAAATGGCGACCCCGATCAGATTTGAACTGACGATCTTCGCCGTGACAGGGCGACATGTTAACCGCTACACCACGGGGCCGCGTATCAACTCTCGTTGACTACTCGTATATATTAACATGAGCCACTAATATAATGCAAGTACTTTTTTCTAATTTTTTGATGAATTTCTCCAAAATATATAGAAATAAGAATTATACATCAAAAATCGTATATAATAGCCATTTATATTCAGTATACTTTAGTATACTTCAATATACTCCAGATTATATCCCCAAATTACAGAAATAAAATTGGCACCTAAAATTCTACAAGGGAACTTTAGGTGCCAATTCAAATATAACTATACTAAATTAATTATTATATAGTATTTCTACAGATATGATACTAATTATAAATGATCCCAAGGACCGTCACGCAAGTCTTGTTCCCAGTAATACTCAACCTTCATATCACTGCGTTTAACCTTATCAAACATCTTAGAACGTGCCGAAGTCATCACATTTTCACTATGTTTACCACCAAAGTACGCATATCTAGACTTACCTAAAGTATACATAACAGATACATAAGGTTCTACAGAACTAATATTGCTTTTACCAATTCCTAAATCTACAGAGATATGAGGCGTCACATTCATTTTAGCGCCTACCTTTAGCCCATGTATGGATTGCCACTTATGTTGGTCAATATAGAACATCTCTGCTGGATGTTCTCCTGGTGCTTTTGTTTTCCAATGATATCCTTCCAAATAACTAGATAGCCAACGGGCATTCTTATAATATCGTGTATACCGTATATCAAAGCCATCCAATACATGTTCATAAGAATATCGAGGTGTTCTTCGAATACCATCAGGTGGTGAACTTAAGCTATCATGAAAATCTATTGCCCGTGGTACTTGACGCAAAGGTGTGTTAATGTCATAAGGCCCCACCTTTTTTTCTGATAGTCCATGGTATACATTGACACTAATCGTATTTAGACCAGCTACATATCCTAAGCCTGCACTAACACGAGAAAATTTATTCTTAAAAGCATAGTCATAGAATACATTGGCACCGACGTAGGCATGCTCATGTGTACTAAGGCGACGATAGCCAACACCAGCAGTACCGACAACACCAAGCGTATCATGTTCTACTACTTCACCTTTATCAATATAAGTATCTTGACCGACAATTCTTCCAAAATCTGCGTCCGACCCATTCCAATATGTAGTAGTGGAAACTTTTTCGCCACCATTACCATCTAAGCGACCTTGTACAAACACCACGGATTTTCCATCTTTACCATATTGTTTTATGGGTTGTAATGTTTCTATAAAATACTTTGAGTTCATTTTCTGCTTAGAGTTATGATTCCGGTAATGAAATCGTGAATCATAGCTTAGATTATTATCGGTCATTTGTTTATTAGGCATTGCATAATCATGATAAGAATCTTCCTGAGTCCCTTTGAAACCAATACCTATATCCGTACGATCCATCCAGCTTGATTGAACTGTTTCCCCATTATCTTTATCTGCTGCTAATGCGTATGTAGCAAAGCTACAAGTCAATGCCGTGCATACTAAAGATTTGATAATAACCCTTTTACTAACCATAATCTACCCCTCTTTTATATGAAAATTTCATGAAAGATACTTTTATTATATATTCTTTAACCAGCTAAAGCAATAATATATCTTATCCACTTTACAGCATATATATTCTTTATAGTCTATTAGTACATATATTTGAAAGTTCTATTATTTTAAGTATCACTAATTAATAATTATAGTGAAGGACCTTTGACTATGATAAAATAAATATATATTATATAAATAATAAGAATGTAATATAGAATACTTTGGAGCAATACAATGAAATCAAAATCACTTATAACCATCTTAATTATTGCTATTGTTGGCGCCTTAGCAGCAGCGTGGTATTTCATGTGGTACATTCCCCACACACCAGCTTATACGCTAAAAATTATCCATCAAGCAGTACAAGATAAAGATGCAGATGAAGCTTTACGTCATATAGATACGAAATCTATCGTAAAAAATATATTAGAACGGGAAGGCAATAAATATATAGATACATCCAATCCATTTGGCAAAGCTACTATTGCAGCAGCTAAAACATTTGGTCCATCTTTAATTGAAGATGTGATGCGAAAATATATCGAAGATCCAGATAGCTTTAAATCTCAGCCAACTACAACAGACACTAATAATACGGCTCAAAGTGATGACAACATGTCCATGGTCGATCGTCTTGTGGATGGCCGTCTCTTCAAAGCGCATGATGTAGAGGTTAAAAATATCAAATCTGAAGACGATGGAGATACAGCTACCGTAACAGTAACAATCCAAAACAACAAAAGAAATATGACAAAAGATATACGTGTTTTGATGCGTCACTTAGGTGATGGCACATGGGTTATTTACGATATTCCAGATATGGAAGACTTATATACAGTGACTCGTAAATAAAACGTAATCATTAAAACATACAAAACCCCAAAAGGACAGTACATACTGAAATAGTATATACTGTCCTTTTATCATTTTATATTACTTGTTATCTATTACCGATCAAAGTCCACAATAGCTAGTGTTACGGTTACTTGGGAAATAAGTCGCTCTGCATCGTCTAGCATATCAAAGCGCCACACATGGGACGTTTTCCCTTTTACTAGTAATGTGCCATGAGCTGTTAAGGCTCCTTCACATCGTACAGGGCGCAAGTGGTTGGCCGTAACGGATTGACCTACGCCAAATTTATCTGGTCCAATGAGTTCGTTACTCATCATGCCAGAAATGATTTCAGCAAATGCCAAGGTGGCTCCCCCATTTAGGTAACCTTGCGGTTGCTTGTGAAAGTCGCCTAGATTCATTTTCGCAATACATGTAGTATCGCTCGTCATACAAGGTGCTTCAATTTGTAAGGATTCTATTAAATTCATAGTGTTCGTTTCTCCACACAATATGCTTCTAATCTATCATCAAAGACGGTTACACCTAGTCCATCCCCATCAGGAACGTGCATAACGCCATCCTTAAAGGTTAAATCTGGATAGATGAGATCTCGTTCAAAATATCTATTAGAATCAGATAGGTCTCCTGCCATATAGGAATCACCTAGAGCCGCTAGTTGAACGTGCATCATTTTAGAAATGCCCGACTCTACCATGCTACCCACCCAATACGGAATATGGCATTCTCTACAAAGATTAATAGCTGCCTTAGTAGGTACGAGACCACCCATGCGGCCTACTTTTATGTTGAGTACGTCAATCAGTCCATACTCAATAGCATAGGATAAGTCGTCATAGCCCAATATGGATTCATCTAAACAGATAGGCGTTTCAATATGCCAATCATCGTTATTAAGGCAATCCCACTTCCACTCCTTATAGGATTGAAGCGTTGTTATAGCAAAAGGCTCTTCTATACAAGCTAACTTCAAATTGTTAAATTGACGAATCTTATCAATATTATCATAAGAATAGCTTTGATTAGCATCAGCTGCCAAGACTAAATTGGGGTAATGCTTACGTACTAAGGCTGTCCGTTCGTAGCCGTCTGTAGGATTCACCTTTAACTTGATGCGCTTACAACCGTTTGCAACATGTCCTTCTACCCGTTCTAACAATTGATTCATCGGTACATCACCGATAACAACGCCACTTTCAATGGTATCTTGTAAAGGTCGTCCCATAATATAGGAAACGGAGTTCACACCAAGTCTTTCACAATGAAGATTGATAAGGGCATTTTCTACAGCAGCAATGGTCATAGGCATATGATCTCGATTTAGCCAAAATTGCAGCTGCCGTACATAGGTCATAAGCGGTTTAGGCCGCATCAAGCGGAGATTAAATATATAATCATCCACCAATTTTTTCCAACATGTATCTACAGTTTCCGCCGTATAGAATGGATCTGTGAAAGCCACACATTCCCCATAACCGACATAACCTAATTGATCCTCGATGCGAATGACGATCGTTTCTCGTTCTTTTACTTCACCTTTGGCATTTTTAAAGTTAAACTGTAGCGGCAATTTAAGGCGATATGTAGTTATACTTTTAAAGTTTAAAATATCATTCATAGGCGCCTCAATCTTCTAAACGCAGTTCATTACGCACAATTTTACCTGTGCCATTACGAGGCAATGCAGGTAAAATTTTTACATATTTTGGAATTTTATACTTCGCCAAAGAATTAGTCATAAAGGATAAAATCTCATCAGACGTCATGCTTTCACCATCGTGAAAAGCCACAAAGAGTGCTGGTACTTGTCCCCATTTAGGATCAGGTACAGGTACAACGGCACATTCCTTGACTGATGGCAATGTATAGACTAAATCCTCTAACTCTTTAGGATAAATGTTTTCTCCACCAGATATGATAAGATCTTTGCGGCGATTCAGAATATATACAAATCCATCTTCATCAACAGAACCAATATCGTCTGTATTAAGATCGCCATCAATAGGCTCCTTGCCGATATACCCAGTCATAACCATGGGACCTGTCAAATGGATTTCCCCTACTCCATCCGCATCAGGATTATCAATGCGAACCTGCATCCCTGGTAATGGTCTGCCTACGGAATCTCGTTTAGGAGGGTAATCCAATACAGAGAAGGTCACACTTTGACTAAAGGTTTCCGTCATGCCATAGGTCTTGTAAATAGGTAAGGATTTCTTTTCACAAGCATCGATGAGAGCCATAGGAATAAACTCGCCACCTAGCAAAATAACACGTAATGTATGATGTGTAATCTTCGGTTCTAATTGAGTCAAAATTGTGGGTACCAGAGACATCATATTGATTTTCTCGGTTTCAATGAGTTCTAAAACCTTTGCCTCATCGTATTTAGGCAATATAGTGATAGCCGTTCCATTATAAAGGGATCGCATCAAGATAGATAATCCACTGACATGGAACAAGGGCAATACCATAAGCCAATTATCTTGTTCGGTTTTACCTAACACCTCTTGAGACGCTTGTACATGAGCTCTAATTTGCCCCCATCGAAGGGGTACTGATTTAAACTGACCTGTTGTAGCGCTAGTGTTCATAATAGCAGCAATGTCTGTATCATTAAATGTCCAATCAAAGATATCTTCTAAAACTCGGTCAGATAGAATAGTTTCTAGAGGTTCAAACTCAATAACACACATTGAATCAGGCAGTTGATTCCGTCGATCTTGACTATGTAAAACGGTGGTAACACCTAATTGTTTCAATTGGTTTTCTATCTCATTAGGCTTAAGATGTACATTAAGTAATAGTACCTCTTTATGAGCTAGCATAGCAGCCAACACATAGATTGCCATAATCACAGAGTTGTCCGATAAAATAGCCACACGAGAGGTTTTTAAAGGCACTAATTTACGAGCTACATGGACTACTCCACCATAAATATCCTTATAAGTATATTCATTTATACATATGCGATTAGGATAGTGCTGTGCACCATACCGTAACCATTCCATCGTCTCACCTCGTATCCAAAGATAATGCCTTATGATTTATGATTAATGATTAATAATCACAGACATTACAAGAAAGGCGCCTCATATAGAGGCGCACTTGTCGTTTGTACAATGAATCCCACATTTAGTAATAGACTAGAACTATTATTACAATTAAGGGAATTTAGGGAATTGTTTGAAGTTCGGTTTACGTTTTTCTTTGAACGCATCACGGCCTTCTTTTGCTTCATCGATTGTGTAGTACATCAATGTAGCGTCACCTGCGAATTGTTGTAAGCCTGCAAGACCATCAGTATCGGCGTTGAATGCACCTTTCAACATACGCAATGCCATTGGGGACAATTCAAGTATTTCGTTACACCATTGAACTGTTTCTTCTTCCAATTTGTCGAATGGTACAACACAGTTAACCATGCCCATTTCATAGGCTTGAGCAGCTGTGTATTGACGGCAAAGGAACCATACCTCGCGAGCGCGTTTATGACCGATCATGCGAGCCAAGTAACCTGCACCATAACCAGCGTCGAAGGAACCTACGCGAGGACCAGTTTGGCCAAATTTGGCATTTTCAGAAGCGATGGTAAGGTCACATACGATGTGCAATACATGACCGCCACCAATAGCAAAACCGTTAACCATAGCGATAACAGGTTTTGGGATAACGCGAATCAAACGTTGCAAATCAAGAACATTTAAGCGAGGCACATTATCTTCACCTACATAACCCCCATGACCGCGTACGCTTTGGTCACCACCGGAGCAGAATGCTTCTTTATCTTCACCTTGACCGTGGTTTGCACCAGTCAATACAATTACGCCTACTTCGTTATCTTCACGAGCTACTGTGAAAGCATCGATTAACTCCATAACAGTTTTAGGACGGAACGCGTTACGTACCTGTGGGCGATTAATAGTAATCTTTGCAATGCCATTATATGTTTCGTAAATTACATCTTCATAATTACGATCCAATACTTTCCAATCAAATTTGCTCATAGACTTAACCTTTCTTGTGTAAAAAATCTAATACCGCTTGTTCAAACATCTGCGGTTTTTCTATATGTACATTATGCCCCGCCCCTTCGACGACGACATGTTTAAAGTTTGGCAACTTGCCAAATACATCTCTTCCTATTGTAGTATATTTTGTATCTAATGCGCCACTCACATATAGGCCTTTACATGATAATTTTTCTAACTGATCACCGACATAGGTCATAACACCTTGGCCGGACCCACGAAGGGTACACGCTAATGCATACGGACTATTATGGGCACGACGTAAATGAATTAATTCAGTGACCGCGGGTAAAAGCTGCTTTTGACTTTCAAAAATAGGAGCCTCCGCCCAACGGGAAGCAAACCAAGAACCATCGTTATGTTCGATTTGGTGAGCTAATTCTTCATCGTCCTTGCGTCGTTCTGCTCGTTCAGCCTCCGAAGCAATCCCTACAGAGCCACTTTCAAGGATAAGCCCTTTGATTTCACTTTCATATTCCAAAGCATAGGAAAGCGCTATACGGGCCCCCATGGAATAGCCCATGAGGTAATAGCTGTTGCCAACCATATGATAAATAACCGTATGCAAGTCCTCTATCATTTGAGGGATTGTATAGGCCTCATCCTCGTCAGGAATATCTGAATCACCATGACCTATCAAATCGATACGGACCAATCGATATCCAGGCAGATTAATAGCGTCCCAAGTGTAGCTCGATTCGGAAAAACCGTGGAGACACACGATAGGTTCCCCATCGCCAACTACAGTCAAACCGTAGCGGTATTCCCCTAAGTCAAAGTACATGCGCTGAGCTGGATTACACAAAGCATTATCTACAATACTGCAAAAATACTGACTCATAGTAATGCCTCCATATCAACTGAAACCTTCGTATATTTCTTATGCAATTCTCTGCTATATTCCCGATTTGTAGGAATTTCAATGATATGAACGCCTGTTTCTTGGCTAACATTAGCCAATACAGAACTCAACTCATCGGGGCTGGAGATTTTAGTATAGCCACAACCATAAATTTTGGCAGCCCCACTGTAATCTAAACCTTGTGATGTAGAGAACAAGTAGTCAAAATGCTTTGTCCCCTTTTGCGGTAAGTATTCAAAAATACCGCCGCCATCATTATTATGCAAAATAATGGTTAAGTTTAGATTATGAGTTTTGGCCACAGCCAATCCATTCAAATCATGGAACAAGGATAAATCCCCTGTTACTAAATACGTAGGTTTACCATTGGCTGCAAGTCCTAGAGCCGTAGAAATAGTGCCATCAATACCATTGACACCTCGATTGCCATAAAGAACAGCCTTAGATTCTCCACCGAACCAGAAGTAATCAAAATCGCGAATCGTCATACTATTGGCAACAAAAACTTGTCCATCTTCAGGGATGTGATCTTGTAACTCACGTATGGTTCGACCTTCAAAGCAATGAGGCTCATCGATAGCTGTACTTAGTTGCATCTTGCCCTCTTGTTCCAACCGTTGCCATATATTTAAGTACGTATCAGAGCTATTATTTTTGCCATATAAATTTGTAAATACCTCAATGCTAGCTTGCATTTGTATCGTAGTTTTACCTGTTGGATTCATAGAGTCCATGGTAGGATTTACCTCAATGTACTCCACATCAGTCCAGCTAGCAATCATCTGTTGTACACGTTTAGATACAACGATTTGGCCAAACTGAATTACACAATCTGGTTTTAACTCATGCCAAAGAGCTTGCCCTGCTAATACTGCATCATACGTAGAGATAACAACATTATTAGTATCAATCCCCTCTTTATTGCTTTGATTATCCGCCGAGTTATAACGTCGTCTTACATTAGACAAGGGATCCGCCAAAATAGGGGCTTGTAAAGCCGCCCCAAAGGAATGTATCGTATTAGCTTCATCTATATCGATCTGCGGGCCTGCTAGGATAAGGATACGCTCATATCTTTCAAATAAATCATTAATCTCATTTGTACCATCATTTCCATGAGCAATATCAACTGCATTATTAATATGAGGCAACTTCTTTCTATTATCACAGCCAAACACACCTCTATAGTTTGGTTTAACCACTTTAAAGGAACTGCGACCAGCCTCAAAATGGTTACGGCTCAATTCTGGCACCAATGGTTCAAAGAGAGGTACATTGATATGGACTGGCCCTTTTTTCGTATCCATCGCTTTCATATAGGCCTTACGAGCCACTTGGCGAGGATATGTATAGTAATGAGATTCTTGAGGCACAGCTAATTCTTCAAAATAATTGACCGCAGTACCAAAGATTTTGTGCTGATCTACAGTCTGAGGAGCCCCTACATGCAATAATGTATGAGGTCTATCAGCAGATAATACAATGAGCGGTATCCCGCTATATTGCGCTTCCAAAATAGCTGGCAAATAATGGGCCACAGCCGAACCTGAGGTACAAACGAGTACAGTCGGTTCTTTATGAGCCTTTGCAATGCCAAGAGCCATAAAACTAGCAGAGCGCTCATCTATATTCATATAGGTTTCAAATCCTTCATGCTCCTTGAACAGCATGGCCATCGTCGTAGAACGAGAACCAGGGCTAAACACCGCATGACGGACGCCGAGTTGGTAGAACTCGTCTACCAAGGCAGCAATATATTCATTCATTATATTCCCTTTCAAACACCCCTAGAGGTACGGAAACAATTATAAAGCATCCAAGATGGTGCGCATTTTATTATTAGTTTCAGCGTATTCTTCATCCGCATTAGAATCGGCTACAACACCACATCCTGCATAGGCATACAATACATTATCCATGATAAGGGCAGATCGAATAGCAACTACAACGATGCCGTCCCCCATATCTTTCATAAAGCCAAAAGGGGCTGCGTACATGCCACGTTCATGGGATTCATACTCTTGTAATAAGGCTAGCGCCTTTTCTCGAGGTTCACCACCAAGGGCTGGTGTAGGGTGTAACAACTTGGCCCATTCCACAAGAGATTTTGTACTATCCTTTGCGGTAATTATGGTACGCAAATGATAGAGGTGCGACAACTCCATAATGCCGGTTTCCCCCACCGTAACATCTGGAGTAATTTGTTTCATCGTATTCACGATGCAATCGCGAACGATATTGTGTTCAATGATATTTTTTGTATTAGTTAGTAATTGCTCCTCAGTCCACGCATTAGGGCCATCCTTTGGAGCAGTGCCCGCTAAGGCATAGCTTAATATTTCACTGCCACGATGGCGGACTAATATTTCTGGCGATGCCCCTACAAAGGTACGCCCATCCTTTTCATAGCCAAAGATAAAGCAATTAGGATTATTATCCACTAAGTTAGCCAAGATACTTGCTACATTATATGGTGTTTCGCTAGTGAATTCCACCTCGCGCGAGGAGACGACCTTAGTCATCTCACCACTGCTGATGCCCTCAGCAATAGCTTTCATAAGGCTATCCCAAGCAGCCTTATCATCGCTGGTTTCCTTGAAGTTATGGCGTACGCGAGGCACCTCAAAATCCTCGATGGGTACGCTTTCACCAGCATGGAGATAGAAAGATTCCCCATTTTCTACGATGTAATAATGGGTAAACGCAATCATTTCATGGCCCATATTAGACCATTTAGGGTCTTTTACAGTATCAAAAAAAGTATCCCCATAAAATACATAAGCGTAATTATGGCGATCGTCATCATCTTTAACCGTCGCTAGACGTTTAGCGCCCACAACGATGCGGTCACTTTGGCGATCCACCCAAAACACACGTTCTTCATTGGGGAAATTCATCCAAAATGATACCGGACTATTCAGTTTTAACGGTTCTTTGTTATATTTCATAGTTGTATGTCGCTATACGAAAAATAGACTATAGTAAAAACACCTAATATGTAGAAGATGTACTTCTACATATTAGGCGCCATCAATAGGTTTCAAAATTTTGAGATGAGCCTAACGCCATCACACGTCGATGGGCCCTCTTTATATCTACATTATTATAACATAGGTAACCATTAAAAGGTAGAAAATAAAAACCTCTACATCACATGTAATATGCATGAGTGTAGAGGTTTTGCTCTGTTCAAAACGTTTTTTTTGCTGTATTTAAAACGCTGTTACTGTATTTAAAACGCTGTTACTGTATTCAAAATACTTTTTCTTTATTTGAAAGCTTTCGCCCCAATATCTGTACGGTATTGCATACCCTCAAAATCAATGTGTTCTATACGGCCATAAGCTCTATCGAGCGCCGTTCTAAGGTCTTTACCAAGACCTACAACGCCAAGAACGCGGCCGCCATTGGTCACATACTCATCTCCAACGAGTTTCGTACCAGAGTGGAATACGATGGTTGTATCGTGTTGTTTAATATCACCATGAATCACATCACCCTTGGAGGATGTTTCAGGATATCCTTTAGAAGCAAGAATGACACAAGCTGCCGAGGAATCTTTCCATTTCACCATATCAGCTGTTAATGTGCCTGTGGCACAAGCCATCATAATTTGACCTAAGTCACTATCAAGTAATGGCAATACTACTTGTGTTTCAGGATCGCCAAAGCGGGCATTAAATTCTACAACCTTAGGGCCTTGAGGTGTAATCATAAGACCTGCATAGAGACAGCCCACATAAGGCATCCCCTCTTTCTCCATGGCAGCTACCATAGGTTCTAAAATTGTCTTCATTGCCTCATCTCGTAATGCATTAGTAAGTACTGGCGCTGGTGCATAGGTACCCATGCCACCAGTATTAGGACCTTTATCTCCATCAAAGATGCGTTTATGATCTTGAGATGCAATCATAGGAACTACAGTCTTGCCATCTACAAAGGCAAGCAAGCTCGCTTCTTCACCTTCCATGAATTCTTCGATAACAACGGTACTACCAGCTTCTCCAAAGCGGTTTCCACTGAGCATATCTTCTACAGCCGCATTTGCTTCATCGATGGTCATAGCCACCACAACGCCCTTACCAGCCGCCAAGCCATCAGCTTTAACCACAATAGGAGCACCAGTTTGAGCGATAAATTCTTTTGCTTCATCTACCTTGTGAAACACACCATAAGCAGCCGTTGGGATGTTGTATTTTTTCATTAAATCTTTGGCGAACACTTTGGATCCTTCTAGCTGAGCAGCTGCTTTGGATGGGCCAAATACAGGAATTCCAGCTGTATTAAGTGTATCTGCTAGACCTGCCACAAGGGGAGCCTCAGGACCAACAACGACCAAATCAACATGATTATCTTTCAAGAAGCTAATTAAATGATCACTTTGTTGCCAATCAATGCCAACTAGCTCTGCACAATCTGACATGGCCGCACTGCCAGGAATGGCATATACCTTTGTTACGCTAGGGCTGATGGACAATCGCCATGCCAATGCATGTTCGCGGCCGCCGTTACCGATTACACATACTTTCATAAGTCCTCCATCGGCGCCTAAACGCCATCAATACATCATTTATGTAAGCACCTATATCCTCTATAATCATCATTACACATCAATGATTACGAGCTAGTGCTCGACTGTAACCCTCAATCAGACTAAACAAATTAATGTTTAAAGTGACGAATACTTGTAAATACCATGGCAATTCCTGCTTCGTCAGCTGCTTTAATGGATTCTTCATCGCGAATGGATCCACCTGGTTGGATAATGGCTGCAATACCATGTTTTGCCGCTGTTTCTACAGTGTCGCCGAATGGGAAGAATGCATCAGATGCTAATACAGCGCCTTTAGCAGCTTCACCAGCTTGTTCAAGAGCAATTTTTGCAGAACCAACGCGGTTCATTTGACCAGCCCCCACACCGAGTGTACGTTTTTCGTTAGAAATCAAAATGGCATTGGATTTTACATGTTTTACAAGTTTCCAAGCAAATTCAAGGGCTTTCCATTGTTCCTCTGTTGGTTGAACCTTCGTAACAACTTTATAGTTAGCGCGGTCTTCTTGGATATCATCCTCTGTTTGCACTAATAGACCACCAGAAACCTTTTTCACTGTTACTTGTCCAGATTCAGGTTTAGATAATTCGATGAGTCGAATATTTTTCTTTGCTTCGAGAATGTCTAATGCTTCTTTTGTGAAAGCAGGTGCCATAATGACTTCTAAGAAAATTTTGCTCATTTCTTCTGCAGTGGCTGCATCTACTTCACGATTTAAAGCTACAATGCCACCAAAGGCAGATACAGAGTCTGCTTCGTAGGCATTTACATAAGCATCATGCAATGTAGTCGCTGTAGCTGCGCCACATGGATTTGTATGCTTAATGATACATGCTGCAGGATCTGTAAACTCCCACACCATATTCCAAGCCGCTTCCATATCTACGATGTTATTATAGGAAAGCTCTTTACCATGGAGTTGTTTCAAGGCCCCCATGCCATGAGCTTTGCCAATTTCTTTGTAGAATGCTGCTTTTTGATGCGGATTTTCACCATACCGAAGGTCAGTTACCTTTTCATAAGCACTTAAATATTCAGGTGGTGTAGGACCTTCGTTTAAGACACCACTCATATAATTAGCAATGGCTACATCATAAGCTGCAGTATGAGCAAAGGCTTCCTTTGCAAGACCAAAGCGATGTTCTTTAGGCAATTCACCATATTCTTTAAGCATCGTTAAGATTTCATCATAATGGTTTGGATTTACAACGATGCCCACATACGCATGGTTTTTCGCAGCAGAGCGCACCATGGTAGGACCGCCGATATCAATATTTTCAATAGCTTCCGCTAAGGATACATTTGGTTTGGCAATGGTTTCACGGAATGGATAGAGATTGACAACAACAAGGTCAATTGGTTCAATACCATGATCAGCCATAGCTTGTTGATGTTCAGTATTATCGCGAATTGCCAAAATACCACCATGAACCTTGGGATGCAAGGTCTTTACACGGCCGTCCATCATTTCAGGAAAACCAGTCAACGTCTCAACCGCTTTTGCTGCAATGCCTGCATCGGTTATGGCTTTAAGAGTTCCACCTGTGGAATAAATGGTTACACCTAATTCAACTAAACCTTTTGCAAAGTCTACAATACCTGTTTTATCAGAAACACTAAGTAATGCATTTTTAATCATCTAACGTCTTCCTTTGCTTACACATCAATCTTCAATATATACAACACGCCCTTTTATTGTGAGTTTGTCATCACAAAACAGCCGTAACGCCTCTTTATACGTTTTATGTTCGATAGGTAATAACCTATCACTCAAGGTATCCTCCGTATCATCGGGTAATACAGGAACCGTATTCTGCAGAATGATAGGCCCCGTATCCATTCCCGCATCAACAAAGTGTACCGTACACCCTGTAATTTTTACGCCTCCGTCAATGGCTTGTTGATGACCATGAAGGCCTGGAAATGATGGTAACAGAGCAGGATGAATATTTAATATACGATGTTCATATCGCTCTATCAAAGGAGCACCGACAATACGCATATAGCCTGCCAAGACGATACCATCAACCTTATAAGGCTCTAAAGCATCTAGTTGAGCCTGTTCGAAGCTAGCTTTAGAATCATAGTTGCTACGTTCCATAACAATAAGTGGAATATTCCAAGATTTAGAGCGTTCTACAATTCCTGCTGTACCATGATCCGTAATGATTACAACAAATTCACCGTTAATATAGCCTTCTAGCATAGCCTTATACAGTGCTTCACCATTAGAACCACGACCACTAGCAAAGAGGGCTAATCTCTTTTTAGAATTACGCATCAAACTCAGCCCCTTTAAGGACAACAGGACCATCACCACTTACGATGCGGCCAATTTCATATACCGTTTCACCACGACTAGAAAGGTTTTCTTTAACCGTTTCTACATCCTTTTGATCAACGATAACAATCATACCAATGCCCATGTTGAAAGTACGGTACATTTCAGGCCATGCTACATTACCCCATTCTTGTAGTTTTGTAAATACAGGAAGTCGTGGCCATGTAGTGACATCTACCTCTGCAGTCACGCCTTTTGGCAATACGCGTGGAATATTTTCATAGAAGCCACCGCCGGTAATATGAACCATGCCTTTTACAAGCTGTTGTTCAATTAACGGCAATACAGCTTTAGGATATAAACGAGTAGGCGTCAATAATTCTTCGCCTAAAGTTTTACCAAACTCTGGAATTTTTGTATCCATAGATAACTGTTTATGGTCGAATACAATTTTACGAACCAAGGAGAAGCCATTAGAATGTACACCAGACGATGGCAGACCTAAAATTACGTCGCCAGCTTTGATACTTTCACCAGTAATCAATTTAGGACGATCAACGATACCAACGGCAAAACCAGCCACATCGTAATCATCGTTATCGTAGAACCCAGCCATTTCAGCAGTTTCACCGCCTAGTAAAGCACATCCGGACTCTTCACAAGCCTTTGCCACACCGCGCACAATATCTGCTACTTTCACAGGATCAAGTTTACCAACTGCAATGTAATCGAGGAAGAATAAAGGCGTTGCACCTTGCACAAGAATATCATTAACACTCATAGCTACGCAATCCTGGCCAATTGTATCATGCTTATCCATCATGATAGCTAAACGTAATTTAGTACCTACCCCATCTGTACCAGATACGAGCATAGGGTCAGACATAGCGTGACCAGCTAAGGAATAGAGGCCCCCAAAACCACCTAAATCACCAACAACACCTGGTGTATAGGTGCGTTTTACGGATTCTTTCATCAATTCCACTGCGCGATTACCTGCATCAATATCAACGCCTGCATCACGATAGGTTAAACTAGTTTTATTCGAGCACATATTTGACCCCTTCCTCTTGTTCCGCAGGAACCTCTACACTGTAATCACCATTAAAGCAAGCAAAACATAAATCATTATGCGCTATATCAGATACAGCACGACATAAGCCTTCACGAGACAAATAATGTAATTTGTCAGCATGAATATAATCTTTTATTTCATCTACTGTATGTGTAGCAGCGATTAGCTCTTTACGCACCGACGTATCAATACCATAGTGACAGGAATACTCAATTGTTGGTGAGCTTACACACATGTACACCTCTTTAGCGCCCGCTTCCTTTAGCATTTTAACGATAATACCACTCGTAGTACCGCGTACGATAGAATCATCGATAAGGACAATCCGTTTGCCCCCTACAATGTGAGGCAATGCATTAAGCTTCATACGAACAGCTAATTCCCGCTCCTCTTGATTTGGCTTGATAAAGGTACGACCGCTATATCGGTTTTTCACCAATCCTTCTGCAAATGGTATGCCCGATGCACGAGCATAGCCTAGTGCAGCTGTAGTGCCAGAGTCAGGAATAGACATGACGATATCTGCATCGTATTTAGTTTCGTTATATAATTCACGCCCCATATTAAGACGAGATTGATATACCGATTGACCATCGATATGGCTATCACCGCGGGCAAAATAGATATATTCAAAAACACAAAGCTTTTTGTCAATTTTCTCTGGTTCTGCATAGATAACACTACGTACACCAGAGTCATCGATAATTACCATTTCGCCTGGATCGATGTGACGGATAAACTCAGCTTTTATAGCATCTAAGGCACAGCTTTCACTAGAAAGGACATAGCCATTTGCAGTTTTGCCTAAACAAAGAGGTCTAAAGCCTTGGGGATCACGCACACCTACCAAGGAGTCGTTCGTAGTAATAACAAGAGAAAAGGCTCCTTCAATTTGACGGGCTGCATCGGCAATGCGTTCCTCTTGTGTCTCAGCTTTAGAGCGAGCAATGAGGTTTACGATAACCTCAGAATCCATAGTCGTTTGGAATATAGATCCATCTGCTTCAAGGCGTTTGCGAATAGCTAAAGCATTCGTTAAATTACCGTTATGAGCCACTGCAATTTGACCGCCTTGGTAATGAATTACTAACGGTTGGATATTGCGTGGATTATTGGAACCTGTTGTAGAGTACCGCACATGACCAGTCCCCATATGGCTTGGTAAGGATGGTAGTTCTTTAATGGCCTCAGTCAACAAGCCCATACCTTTTTTTAGTTCTACATCATGACCATCGGTAACGGCAATGCCCGCGCTTTCTTGTCCACGGTGTTGGAGCGCAAAGAGTCCCCAATATACATAGCGTGCTACATCAACGGTTCTATCATAGACACCGAATACACCACACTCTTCATGCCATTTATCAAAAACTGGATCGTAGTTCATCGTGCCCCCTTAGGCGCGTTCGCCTGTAAGACGGAATAACATTTCCTTGTACGCTTCTTCGATATTACCAAGATCTCGACGGAAACGGTCTTTGTCGAGTTTTTCACCTGTTGTAGCATCCCAGAAACGGCATGTATCAGGAGAGATTTCATCGCCTAATAATACTTCACCATTATGTGTACCAAATTCTAATTTAAAATCTACAAGGGTTACATTTTTAGTAGCCAAGAATTTTTTCAAAATATCGTTTACTTTTAAAGTGATAGTAGAGATTACATCAAGTTGTTCTTGCGTAGCCCAGCCAAGTGCTGTGATTTGGGATTCATTAGCAAATGGATCACCTAATTCATCATTTTTGTAGCAGAATTCAAGGATTGGATGTTTAAGAGGAGTACCTTCTTCAATACCAAAGCGTTTAGCCATGGAGCCAGCTGCAATGTTGCGAACAATAACTTCTAAAGGAACGATATCCAATGTAAGTACTGTTTGATTGCGATCATCTTCGCGACGAACAAAGTGAGTTGGTACACCTTCTTTTTTCAACAATTCAAAGAAGAAGGAAGAAATTTTATTGTTCAATACGCCTTTGCCAAGAATGGTATCATGTTTTTCACCGTTGAATGCAGTAGCATCATCTTTGTAATGAACGATATACTCATCTTTGTTATCTGTTTGATATACTTGTTTTGCTTTACCTTCGTACAACAATGTTAATTTTTCTAAGTCGATGTTAGCCATGATGTGTCTCCTTTTACTCTTATCTATTCAAAGATGTATAAATGATGATGTAAACGCTTCAAACAATTATAGTTTAATGGCACCTTGTAATTCAGCATTGTCCGCTAATACTTTTTCAGCCATATCTTTGCGATACTGTACATATCGGTCTTTCAATTCTTTGTTGAAAGCTGCTCCAATTTGGACTGCAAAAAGTGCTCCGTTTTTAGCACCATCTACAGCCATAGTTGCTACAGGCATACCAGATGGCATCTGAACAATAGCCAGCAAGGAATCGATACCTTTTAAAGCTGTTGCATTAAGAGGAATTCCGATAACAGGCAATGTAGTGAAGCTAGCTACTACACCTGGTAAGTGGGCCGCTGCACCAGCACCAGCTATAAAAGCGATGGCCCCTTCATCTTCAAGTCGTGTAACAAAATCCTTTACAGCTTCAGGTGTACGATGAGCTGAAGCAATAACCATTTCATAAGGAATGTTAAATTCATCAAGTACGGCAGATGCCTTTTTCATTGTGTCTAGGTCAGACTTGCTGCCCATAATAATACCGACCTTCATAGATCCTCCTAATAAAAAAGCCCAGCCTAAACAGACTGGGTCAAATGCGCACAAATAGCCTCCGTAGACTTGCTTTGAGTTTGTTGATTTGCATAGTTCACGGTGCTACCTCCTTCTTGTACACAAATTGTAACACCTAACATTTACAAAATCAACACAATTTTCGAATATTATATAATTAATTATTTTTATTATTCGTTATATTCCGAACTATTTGAAAATATCAATTTTAATTATATCAACTTTATTCAAATTGGTTGATTACAAATCCCCTCTCAACTTGTACAAAAATATCCTTGCAATAAACGCACTATTTCACACCATATATATATTTTCCAGAAAAATAAAAGAGGGTATTCTATCTATAAAGATAGAATACCCTCTTTTATTTAATTTCCGAACATTACGCTCATTAATATATATTTGTTATTGATTAGTGAGTACCACTTTCAAAAGCAGCTTTCAACTCACCTACAGCTTCAGGTACATAATCTACAATAGAAGACATCAATGCATACATTAATGCAGGTTCAAACGCATCATCACCACACATATATACGCAGTCCAAATATAGACTAGAATCTTGTTCATCAATATATAGTTTATAGTTTTTGTATGTCGCATTGTCACGGTTAATCAAAGCATTCAAGGCATTCATATTTTGTGCAGTTACCTTTTCAGGGCCCAACACCAAACGAATAACACTGTAAATACTGTTATCAAGAATGACAAATAACGGCATATCCCACAACGGGGATTTAATGTAAGAACGGTATACAACAGTACCGTCTTCATCATCAAAATCCTTACGTTCAAAGGATGTGATTTCTTCGTCTTTTAAAAACTTATCAAATAATAACGCTTTAGGATTCATAACAACCTCTATTAAGCTAAACCAGCTACTTTAAGAATGCCTTTATGCACAGCATCTAAGTGTGGTTGAACAACTTCAAGCAATAAATTAACTACTACTGTAGGATCAAACTGTTCTGTCAAGCCAGGAACAGATACATCCATATAGATGTTATTGTCTTCATTGCTTACATAGTATTTAGATACTTTATAATCTTGATTCAATGTGTTAAGTTCTTTTAACACAGCAGGAATCACTTTTTCATCAATAGATGTGGTTGTGATAGCTATGCGAGCATAGGAGAATGCAGAATCATCCACAACGATGAATACAGGCAAGCTATGCTCATGAACATCCAAACGGCCGTGATAAACGACTGTATGAAGATCGTCTGTCATTTCTTCCTTTGTAAACCAAGAGTTACCACCTTTGTTTAGGTCAGCGATGAGTAAGTCGAATTTTTCTGCTTTTTGATTCATAATTCCCTCTACAAATAATCAGACTATTAGTCTTCGATAAATACACAACCATTGTCTTTAAATTCTTTAATACGAACTAAAGACTCTACACGATAACCTGCATGTTCAAGGCGTTCGCGACCAGGTTGGAAGGATTTTTCGATAGCAATAGCCATACCTACCACTTCATCACCTGCGTCTTCTACCAATTTAGCAAGGCCCATAGCCGCCTCACCAGATGCCAAGAAGTCATCGATGATTAACACTTTTTCACCAGCTGGCAAGAATTTTTTAGAAATAGTAATATCGTAGTTTTCTTCTTTTGTGTAGGAGTACACCACACTATGATATACATCGTCTACCATAAGAATAGATTTTTTCTTACGCGCAAATACTAATGGCACATCAAGTTCAAGCGCAGCCATCAATGCCAATGCAATGCCAGATGCCTCAATAGTAACAATACGTTGTACCCCTGCATCACGGTAACGATCAGCAATTTCTTTACCAATTGCTTTAAACAATTGTGGATCGATTTGATGATTTAAAAAACCATCGACTTTTAGCACGCGATTATTGAGGACAATCCCCTCTTCACGAATGCGTTGTTTTAATAATTCCATGTGCTCTTACCTCCGCAGTATAACTATCTTTAAATTTTAACGTAAATAACCCCTTAGGGTCAACCTATATCAAGTAAAAGCCTTAACAATATGACTAATACAATAACTATCAAAGAGACTTAAAAACTTTCAACTCTGAATTATAAAATTCAACAGGTTTATAACAATATAATATAGCACAGATAAGACTAGCCTAAAATATAAAAAGACACACTTTCTGAAATCTCTCAAAAAGTGTGTCTTATAATTATAAGACCTTATCACGAGTGCTTTCACGATTAATAAGCAAGGATGTGAAGCGCGCCGCCCCTTCAGATTGAGGTACCAAACGAGAACGGACAAGTACAATATCACGGGTTGGTACAGGAATATCTGTATCGATACGCACGATGGAGCCTTCTTGCATCTTTTGTTGCACTACATGGTTAGGCAACATGGAAATGCCCATATTAATTTCTACAAGATCGAGCAATACATCGACGCTACCAAGTTCAAAACGAGGCTTACGGCATGCGCCATGTGTTACTTCATCAAAGAAGGTACGGCTCGCAGAGCCCTTATGTAATAATAAGATAGGCTCGTTAAGTAAGCGACCTTGATCAAAGAAGCCTGCCCCTTTATAGTCAGGGCCACCAACAAATACATCTTGAATTGTAGCCAATGTAGTGACCTCTAATTGAGGATTATCACGCAAGCCTTCATAATCATTAACTACCGCTAACTGAGCCTCTTTATTGAGTACCAACTCTACGCAATCAGGGGATGGACGATTAATGATATGCAATCCGATTTCACTTTCTTGCAATTGCCATTTATGGAAATATGGTAATAAGAAATGGCGACATAATGTATCTGTAGCAGCAAGGTTTAAACTTTCATAAGCTTGGCTAACACGTTCTTGTAATTGAGTCACCCCATTATCAAGGATGGAGAACGCTTTAGCTACCGTATCAAACAACTCTTTACCTTCTGGCGTGAATCCTACAGATTTTGTAGTACGCACGAAAAGAGGCATATTCAGTTCCCCTTCTAATTGTTTAATGCTTTGACTGATGGCGGATTGAGACACACCTAGTTCTTTTGCGGCACGAGAAAAGGATAAATATAAGCCTACCCCTAAAAAGGTTCTATATAAATCTGCAGATACTGCCATTTTATTCACCTCTGTTATATACTAATAATAGTGTCTTACTTTTAAATATCCATATCATTTACTATATTATAACTATATACTCTCAATATATAATGAATATGTAGAAATCTTCATGAAATCCAGGTCCTATGACCTTCATGAACCTTTCATATTTATTAGTATTTCTAATCTTTTAATAAGTAAGATTATCTTTACTTATAAGTCTAGACCGACTATACTTAATTTGTCAATATCCCATAGGGAATTATATACATTACAGGAGGCTACAATGGCTATACAACGATTATTCGTAACAAAACGAGAATCTTTCAACCAAGAAGCACAACGCATGTTACAGACCTTACAACAGGAATTGTCTATGCCTGTTACAGGTGTTACCATTTATGAACGATATGATATTGAAAATTTAGATACCAAAGATTTAGAATCTGCGAAAAATTTAATTTTCTCCGAACCTCCTGTGGATACAGTATTAGAAGAAATTCCAGCTGTACAAGGTTTCGTATTCGCTGTTGAATATGTACCAGGTCAATACGATCAACGCGCCGATAGTGCTGACCAATGTATTTCTATGCTAACCCTTACATCTGGCCACGTTGTTCGCTGTGCCCGTGTATTTGCTATTGAAGGTACTTTCACAAAAGAACAAGAAAATGCCATCAAAGCATACTATATTAACCCAGTTGATTCCCGCGAAGCAAGCCTTGAATTACCTAACACTTTGGCTCTCAATTTAGAGGACCCAAAACCAGTGGCAACTATCGATGGCTTTACGACAATGAGCGATGCTGAGTTAGAAGGACTTATCAAAAATTATGGTCTTGCTATGACATTAGCGGACCTTCAAATGATTAGACAACAATATGCAGAGGTGGAACACCGGGATCCTACGATTACAGAAATTCGCCTCTTCGATACATATTGGTCCGACCACTGCCGTCATACCACATTTATGACAGAGTTAACGGATATCTCTATCGAAGCGAGTCGCTTCACAGGCCCTATTGAAGAAGCCCTCGAAGAATACATGGAAGGTCGTTCTGAGCTCTATACAACTAAGAAAAAAGCTCGTTCCCTCATGGACATGGCAACACTAGCCGTAAAAGAATTGCGCCATGCTGGTGGTTTAACAAATCTCGATGAATCCGATGAAATCAATGCATGTACTATCATCGTTCCTGTCGATGTAGACGGAAAAACTGAAGAGTGGTTGTTATTATTCAAAAATGAAACCCATAACCACCCTACTGAAATCGAACCATTCGGTGGTGCTGCTACCTGCTTAGGCGGTTGTATCCGCGATCCATTGAGCGGCCGCGCCTATGTATACCAAGCAATGCGCATCACCGGTTCTGGCGATCCACATACGAGCCTTGAAGATACATTAGAAGGTAAATTACCACAAAAGAAAATTACGCAAGAAGCAGCTCGTGGCTATTCCTCTTACGGCAACCAAATCGGTCTTGCTACAGGTGAAGTAAAAGAATATTACCATCCTGGCTACGTAGCAAAACGCATGGAAATCGGTGCTGTTATCGGTGCAGCTCCACGCAATCAAGTACGCCGCGAAGAACCCGTTCCAGGCGATGTTGTAGTATTACTTGGCGGTAAAACTGGTCGCGATGGCTGTGGTGGTGCTACAGGTTCCTCTAAAGAACATACCGTAGAATCTCTATCCACATGCGGTGCCGAGGTACAAAAAGGCAATGCCCTTACGGAACGCAAAATTCAACGCCTCTTCCGTCGTGGTGAAGTAACTACACTCATCAAACGTTGTAATGACTTTGGTGCTGGCGGTGTATCCGTCGCCATCGGTGAATTAACAGATGGCGTAACTATTAATCTTGATTTAGTGCCTAAAAAATACGCTGGCCTCGATGGTACAGAATTGGCAATTTCTGAATCTCAAGAACGTATGGCCTGCGTTATCTCCGCTTCTGATGTAGATGCATTCAAAGCATACTGCGACGAAGAAAACTTAGAATGTACAGTTGTTGCAGATGTAACTGATACAAATCGCCTCATCATGAACTGGAATGGCGAAACAATCGTAGATATCAGCCGCGACTTCTTAAATACAAATGGTGCAAGTCAACAGCAGGAAGCTATTGTAACAGCTCCAGCGGATCGTTCTTACTTCTTACGTGGTTCTTCTAGTGCAGAGAACTTCAAAGATAAATGGCTTGCAGCCGTATCCGATTTAAATACAGCCTCTCAACAAGGCTTAGCAGAACGCTTTGACAGCACGGTAGGTGCTAATACAGTGCTTATGCCATTTGGTGGCAAATTCCAAAAAACACCGACTCAAGGCATGGTAGCAAAATTACCTGTATTAAATGGGGAAACTACAACTGCTAGCATCATGACACATGGCTTTGTACCTGAGTTATCCGACTGGAGCCCATACCATGGCGCACAATATGCTGTACTTTTATCTGTCGCTAAATTAGTAGCTCTCGGCGGTCGTCGTGAAGATGCATACTTAACATTACAAGAGTACTTTGAACGCCTCAACTCTAAAGAATCCTGGGGTAAACCTGTAGCAGCCCTTCTCGGTGCATATAAAGCTCAAAAAGAACTTGAAATCGGCGCTATTGGCGGTAAAGATTCTATGAGCGGTACCTTTATGGACCTTACAGTTCCTCCTACCCTCGTATCCTTTGCAGTTGGTACAGCTCACGTAGATAATATCGTAAGCCAAGACCTTAAAGGTGTAGATCATCGTTTAGTATTCTTTGATGTACCTCGTACATACGATGACACTCCAGATTGGGATCGTTTCAAGGAAAACTGTGAAGTTTTACAAGAACAAATTGAAAAAGGTCGCGTTTACTCCGCTTATGTAGTTGACCAAGGAGGCATCCCTGAAGCAGTTACTAAAATGGCTCTTGGCAACAACATCGGTGTTAAATTCGATAAATATGCTGAACGTGCTATCTTCCAACCAGCTCTTGGTGCATTTATCGTAGAGGTAGATATTAAAGCTGTTAACTATCTCTTAGAATTACCAGGCCTTAAAGTAATCGGTGTAACACAGGCAAATCCTGTTATTGAATGGGCCGATCAATCCGTATCGCTTAAGGAAATTCAAGCAGCTTATGAAGCTCCATTAAACGATATCTTCCCTATGCATGCGCCAAATGGTGTTGGTGAAGCGGTAGCGTACATTCATGACCAACATGCTAAACCGCGCAGTACATCTTTAGGTGCAAAACCTAAAGTGCTCATTCCTGTATTCCCTGGTACAAACTGCGAATTTGATTCCGCTCGTGCCTTTGAACGTGCTGGGGCAGAAACAGATATCGTAATCATCCGCAATCAAACACCAGAACAGTTAAAAGAATCTATCGATGTAATTAAAACGAAATTGGCAGAATCCCAAATTCTTATGTTCCCTGGTGGCTTCAGTGCTGGTGATGAACCAGATGGTTCTGGCAAATTCATGGCTACCCTCTTCCGCAATCCATACCTTGCAGAAGGTCTAGAAAACCTCTTGTACAAACAAGATGGCCTTGTACTTGGTATTTGTAATGGTTTCCAAGCCCTTATCAAATTAGGTTTGTTGCCAGGTGGTCATATCGAAACGTTAACCGCCGATCATCCTACATTGACATACAACACAATCGGTCGTCACTTATCCCGTATGGTTAACACTAAAGTTATTTCTACCAAATCCCCTTGGATGAGTGATGCTAAAGCGGGCGAAATTTACACTGTGCCAATTTCTCACGGCGAAGGTCGCTTCATCGCTTCCCCTCAACAAGTATTGGAATTCAACAAAACTGGTCAAATTGCTACACAATACGTAGACTTTGACGGTATTGCCTCCATGGATAGCTGCTTCAATCCAAATCAATCTGTAGCTGCTATCGAAGGTATTTATAGTCCTGATGGTCGCGTATTTGGTAAAATGGCCCACTCCGAACGCTGTGGTGCTGGTATTAGTAAGAATATTCCTGGCCAATTAGAAATGCCAATCTTTACATCTGGTGTAAAATACTTTAAATAATTTATATAGCCCATTCTTAGGAATGGGCTATATTTACAAACTTTTACAAAATATACCCTAACATGTGAAAGTTATCACAGTCATAACACATTGACATATGTCGATATATTGATTTTTTTCGAAAAAAACTGTATTATAAGTTGATGATATATTTACAAACACAAAAATTCGTGTAAACCTATACATAACAAATGTGAGTTAAGAAAGGATTTTATTATGCATTGTGCTCAGAAAATGACCCATAATATCTACTGGATTGGTAGTAATGACTGGACCACAGAACGTTTTGAAAACTTATTCCCTATTCCAAATGGTGTTAGCTATAACAGCTATTTCATCGACGATGAAAAAACTTGTGTTGTAGACTCTGTTGATGCAGAAATTCGCGAAGAATACTTTGATAACTTGACTCATCTATTAAATGGTCGCGATCTTGATTACATCGTCGTAAACCATATGGAACCAGACCATTGCCAAACATTATTGGAAACATTGGAACGCTATCCAAACTGTAAAATGGTTGGTAATGCTACAACATTCCGCATGTTCGAGCAATTCTACAATTCTCCAAAACCTGACCAATACTACACTGTAAAAGAAGGCGACGAAATTTGCCTTGGTAAACATACACTTGTTTCCTACACTATGCCTATGGTTCACTGGCCAGAAGTAACTTGTACATATGAAAAATCTACTGGTACATTATTCTCTGCAGATGCTTTCGGTACATTCGGTACAGTTAACGGTAACATCTTTGCAGACCAAACTGATTACGTTGCTACCTACGAAGATGAAGCTCGTCGTTACTACACAAATATAGTTGGTAAATACGGTCCTCAAGTACAAAATGCTATTCGTAAAGTTTCTGGTCTTGACATCAAACGCATTGCTCCACTACATGGTCCTATCTGGCGTACACCTGAAACTATCGATTATATCTTGCGCAAATACTTGCACTGGTCCAGCTACACAGCTTGTAAAAAAGGTGTTGTTATTGCCTTCGGTTCTATGTACGGTAACACTCGTGCTATTGCACAACAATTGGCAAAACAATTGTCTAAACGCGGCGTCACAGATATTAAAATCTATGATGTTTCCAAAACTAACGCTTCCTACATTATCGCTGATGCTTGGAAATACACTAACTTGGTAACAATTGCACCTACATACAATTTGAACCTATACCTTACTATGGAAAACTTCATTCATGAATTAAAAGCACTTAACTTCCAAAACCATAAGGTATCCATCATTGGTAACCACTCTTGGGCATCTGCTGCAATGAAAACAATGGTTGCTCACTTTGAAAACGACTTCAAAGACATTGAAATCATATCCGAACCACTTGATATCAAATCTTCTTTAAAACCAGAAGATCTTCCAAAAATCGAAAAAATGGCAGACGATATCAAAGCATCCATCGATGCAGCTGAAATCAAAGAAGTATTATAATATACAAACTAAAGACCGCCTGTTTAGGCGGTCTTTTTTCTTATACTTCAAAGGATACATATCTTACGTTTTAACAATATGTTGCGTAACATTTTTACAATTTAATTATTACTACTAACAGTAGAACCCAAGCTAAATTAATAGAGTTTAAAAGTCTTATGAAAGTCTAAGATTTTCACGATTTTTTGCTTGACATAAATCTAACTTTTTCATATACTATACAAGTACCTGTTACACAACAGAATACATGGAGAGGTGTCCGAGCGGCTGAAGGAGCATGATTGGAAATCATGTGTGCGGTTATCCCGTACCCAGGGTTCAAATCCCTGTCTCTCCGCCATAGTAAAAGCAGTGCTTATGCACTGCTTTTTTATTATATAAAACCAATAAAACATCAGCTAATAGAAAAAGGCTATCGACTTAACATCGATAGCCTTTTATGTTTATATCATTAGTTTATATTACTATTTATGAATTTTTCTAGCTATATCTCTAATAATTTCAGGTGTTGTTCTACAACAACCACCTATGATATCTGCCCCAGCATTACGCCATACATCAACATAATCTACAAATGATGCAGGGTCGCCATACCAGGTCTTAGTTTCACTATCATAGCTTTCACCAAGATTAGGATATACAGCAATCGGTTTATCCGTAACAGTCCGAATATCCTTAATCAAGGACTCTACGTATTCCGGCTTAGTACAGTTGACACCAATACCAGTTATAGGTCTAACCTTGTCGATCATCTCCGCGCATTTAATGATGGTTTCACCACTAGAAACATGATGTCCATCTTTACAAGAAAAGGCAATCCATCCTGGAATTCCTCTCGATGTGTATGGGTCAGACATGGCGCGAGCAATGGCAATGGCTTCGTCATAAGACGGGATAGTTTCAAAGGATAATATATCCGGGTTTTCTTCACAGAATAATGCTAACCGAGGAATATGGAATACTTCGAGATATTCAGTTTGCACATCAGGATATCCACGGTACTCAGATCCATCCGCCAAAAATGCACCATATGGTCCTACAGAAGCCGCCACTAATGGTTTAGGCAATGCACCTTCAGAAAAATATCTAACCCCATCTGGAGTCTCTTCACCAAGTGTAATCCCCCGCAATGTAAGTGCTCCAGTCGCCTTAGCCTCTAAAAACTCGTTGCGAGCTTGTACAGCTAGACGAACAGATAATTTAACGAGTTCTATGGCCTCTTCCGTACCAAGCCCTAATCCTTTAAAGCCTGCTACAGTTGCTTGATAGCCAGAACTTTGAATAATGTCTGCACCAGCCGCTAAGTAGGAAATATGTATTTTCTTAATGACATCCGGTTGATCCATAAGAACCTTGGCAGACCACAACTTATGTTGAAGATCACAGCCATAACGTTCTAATTCTGAACCTAACCCACCATCTAAAACGAGGGCGCCCTTCTTTTTAATTATATCTAAAAATGCTCTTCGTTTAGCCATCATATCACCTACTCTATACTTCCCCATACCATTTGGGGTTTACTAAACGTATTATAACAAATAATACGTTTAGGTACTATCTACAAACTATTTTAAATCTTCTGCTGGTGGCTCCTTACCAAACCATTTTTTATAAATTTCAGCATATTTGCCATTTGCTTTAATCTTAGCTAGGCCATCGTTAATTTTATTGAGAAGCTCTGTATTACCTTTTTTCACAGCAATACCAAGTGGTGCCGCATCATAGTCTTCTCCAGTGACTTTTGCGATACCTTTACCCTTCCCATTAACATAATATTCGTTTACCGGCGTATCGTTAATAACTACATCGACGCCTTTATTTTGTAGTTCTAAAAAGGCATCAACGATGATATTGAACTGGCGCACATCTGCATTAGGAATCTTGCTAGCAATTTCAGCCCCCGTAGAACCAATAGATACACCGATACGCTTGCCTTCTAGATCCTTAAAGCTATTAATATTTGTGTTATCTATATTAACAACGAGCCCATTACCTGCAATATAGTATGGTTTACTGAAATCTACAGATTTTGCTCGTTCTTCAGAAATGGTCATATCTGAAATAGCAATATCGATGGTATTACTTTGTAGTGCTGGTAACAGTGCATCAAAGTTCAAGTTTTGAATATCCGCTTCGATGCCCTCTTCTTTTGCAATGGCATTGATAATATCGATATCAAAACCTGCTAACTGACCACTATCTTTATCTTTAAAACCAAAAGGTGCATAGGTCGCATCAGTACCAACGCGCCATACCTTTTGACTACTATTTGTATTTCCACAGCCCGCAATAAATAGACTGCTAGCAATTGTAAAAGCTCCCAAAAGAGCTGCAATTTTCTTAAATTTCATAATTGCCCCTACTTAACCCTGTTTACTTAGAAACAGGAGTTCTCTTCAATCAACTATTATATCTATACTTACATTATATGAACATAATAAAAATAATACCTCTAGAGGTATTATAGTATTATGATAACATTCGATATAGTTAAGGTCAATTAATCCGACTATATTAATAGGTATTATATTAATATAGTTTTAAGTTATACCGAAGAAATTATTGATAGACACAGGAATAAGCCTAAAATTAACAATAAAAAGACCGCCTTCACCAAGCACAGATAATACTCGGTAAAGGCGGTCATCCCTAGAGTAGAGAATTCCTAACAATTTTTAATCAAACAAAATACTCACATTCTTAAGGGTATATCTTATTCTTTATTTAGCTTTTTTAGCTTTTACGTACATAGCTACTTTGTACAAGAATACACAGAGTAACAAGTACATTACGATACTGAGGTATGTTGCTTCCGGTGTTTCAACCCAGTCTTGAGCGAATACATCAACACCTGCAATACGAAGTACAGCACTGAATAAAGAACCAATAGCACCACCAGCTACGAGACCAGATGCAATTGTGCTACCTTTGGAGAAGCGAAGATCTGCCAATTCTTTATCTTTTGTACTATTTTGTACGAAGTATGCAATCAAACCACCGATAAGTAATGGTGTGTTAATTTCCATTGGCAAGTACGTACCAAGTGCAAATGCCAATGGTGGAACTTTTACCATCCACAAGATGATTGCAAATAATGCACCAGCCATGTATAGAGGCCATTGAGCACTACCGCCAGTCATCATTGGCTCGATGATAGCAGCCATAGCATTCGCTTGAGGAGCATTTAATGCATGGTCTCCTACGAAGCCATATGCATCGTTCAAGAGGATCATAACACCTACAGAAAGTACGGCACAAAGAATGGTACCAACGATTTGCCATTGTTCCATTTTCTTAGGTGTAGCACCTGTCATGTGTGCTACCTTGAGTTCAGACATGAAGTTACCAGCCATACCGATAGTTGTACCGATGAAGGATGCCATCATGAGGACTGCAATCATACCTACTTTACCAGTCATACCTGCAGCTGTTAAGCATACAGCGGAGATGATAATCATGAAGATTGTCATACCAGATACTGGTTCTGTACCTGTATAGGCAATGGAGCTGATACCTACTACAGATAATAAGAAGGACATAATTAGAACGATTAAGAATGCTACGATTGTTTGGGAGAAGCTTTCAGCATACATAAAGTGGAAATATGCTGCAAATAGAACTGTACATAATAAGATGCCAGCGCCAATCCAAGATGTAGGAACGTCGCGTTGTGTACGAAGCAAGTTAACATCAACAGTTTTGGAACTGAAAATATCAAGTACTGCATTTTTAACAACACTAGCCACTACCTTAGACATATTGAGCAATCCGATGATACCTGCCATAGCAAGCATACCGATACCAATATGGCGAACATAGTCTAAGAATACTTTACGAATAGGAGCTTCTGCAAGTGGAACTGCATGTCCATTGATTTGCATGATATGTTCCGGAGCTAAATAGTATACGATTGGAATACATACGAACCAAGAGAAGAAGGAACCAGCTGCGATAATAGCTGCATAACGCAAGCCTGTGAAGTAACCAAGACCAAGCAACGCAGCATCTGTATCTACAGCAGCATTTAACTTAGTCGAATCTGCTAGAGCAGACCCCCATTTAAATGCGGTAGTACGGATAACCTCTTCCCACCAACCAAGGCTGTTAAGAATAAAATCATATACAAGAGCGATAAGACCAGAACCAAGCATGAGTTTCGCTTTACTACCTTCATTACTCATTAGCACTTCAGCAGCAGCACGACCGCTTGGGAACGGATACACATAGTGCATTTCCTCAACAAAGTAGCGACGGAACATAACGCATAATAGAACACCAAGTACGCCACCAAGGATAATAGGAATCGCCATTTGTACAAAGGTTACATCCGTAACATTCCAAATGTATAGAGCCGGTAAGAAGAACATGGCACCAGCTAATGTGTTCGTACTAGAACTAGCGATAGCCTGAATGTGAACCGTTTCGGCAAAAGCATTTTGCCGTTTCAAAATAACTGCTGTACCCATGGCAAGTACAGATACTGGAGCAAAGGCATCTACTGTTTGACCAATTTTCAAACATAAATACCCTACAGCCAGTGTGAAAATTGCCGCATAGAATAGGCCCCAGAATACTACATATGAGTTAATCTCTACGTAATCCTTCTTAGGATCCAATACGGGTTCTACGGGCGGAATAGAACGAGTTTCGTCCGACATGGTAAAACCTCCTCACAGAAAATGTACAAACGTATAACTATTCACCTTTATACTAACACGGCACTATATATGGTTCAATGGTTTTCTATGCATTATGCGAATAAAATATCACACGTTCCATAAATATTTATTTTGCATTTTCATCCCCTCTGTTCTACAATGAAAGTATATTAAGAACCTTTATTATATACAGTATTTATACCAATATGTATAACATGTATGTTTACTTACGAGGAGGCTCATTATGGAATCAATGGTCGAACGTTTTGTACGCTATACAAGCATAAATACACGGTCTAACGAGGAAAGTACAACAATTCCTAGTACTCAAACTCAAGTAGACTTTGCTACTAATGTGCTCGTTCCTGATTTAAAAGCAATCGGTTTAGATGAAGTGATTTACAACCGTGAAAATGGTTTTGTTATTGGCACATTAAATGCTAATACAGATGAAAAAGCACCTGCTATTGGCTTTATTGCTCATATGGATACAGCTGATTACAACGCAGAAAATATTAAACCCCGCATTGTAGAAAACTATGATGGTAGCGATATTTGCCTCAACGAAGAGCATCAAATCTACACACGTCGTGCAGATTTCCCTAATTTAAAGAACTATATTGGTAAATCCTTGGTAGTAACCGATGGTCTTACACTACTAGGCGGTGACGACAAAGCTGGCATCTGCGAAATCATGGAAGCCCTCGCCTACCTCGTAGCTCATCCAAAAATCAAGCACGGCAAAATCATGTGCGCCTTTGGTCCAGATGAAGAAATCGGCACTGGCGCTGATCACTTTGATGTCAAAGAATTTCCTGTTGATTTTGCTTATACTATTGATGGTGAAAGCCTTGGTCAACTTGAATACGAAACATTTAATGCCGCTGGCGGTACAGTTACATTAAAAGGTGTATCTGTTCATACAGGCACTGCTAAAGGCATTATGATTAACTGTGCTAAATTAGCAATGCAATTCGATGCTCTATTGCCAGGTGCTGCTGTTCCAGAACACACATGCGGTCGCCAAGGTTTCTTTATGCTCATGAGCATGGAAACTCAAGTAGATACCGGTAAAATGAACTATATCATACGCGACCATGACAAAGAATTATTCGAAGCGAAAAAAGCATTCTTCTTACAAGCTGGTCAAACATTAAACGAAATCTATGGCCGCGAAGTATGTGAAGTATCCGTAAAAGATCAATATTACAATATGTACGATATCATCAAAGACAATATGGAATGTGTCAACGTAGCTAAAGCAGCTATGGAAAAAGCAGGTATCACTCCTATTTGCGACCCTATCCGTGGCGGTACAGATGGTTCTAAAATTTCCTTCATGGGCATCCCTACCCCTAATATCTTTACTGGCGTAGAAAACCTACATGGTCGTCACGAATTTGCATGTATTGATGACATGAAAAAAGCTGTAGAAATTATCGTAAACATCGTTAATATTGAGAAATAATAGATTACAATCTAACCACTCATGCACCTATACTACTAGATGCCATTTGAAGGATATTTAAATACAAAACTAGCATTCTAAAACACAATGAAATTCTAAGATATCTTAACACCAAAAAAGGACTATACGAAATCTTTCGTATAGTCCTCTTAATTTAGTTATAATATCCATCTACTGAAATAAAACTAATCAAATCAGAGTACATTCTACGCAAGTTTACCATTGCGTTTACGATTTCTGATTTGTTCTTCTTCAGCGCGAGCTTTCAAAGAAAGATCTTTTTCAGTACCTACATAACGGCCATAGAGGAAATAATAAGCAACGAATGCAAGAAGTGCTACTACAACAGTAACATGGAACATACTTGTATAACCGACTACCTCTTTAATAGCACCTAAAATATATGGGCCAAAACCTAAGCCCATATCTAAGGCAATGAAGTATGTAGATGTGGCAACACCAATGCGGTGAACAGGAACGATTTTAACAGTTACCGCTTGACCGTTTGACATAAATGTACCGTAACCAAGACCAACAAACACAGCAGATAAGAGTATAAGCCATGTAGAGTGAGCGATGGACAACAAGAAAATACCAAGTGCTAAAGATATGAAGCAAGGGTAAAGAACGAAGTTTTCCCCTTTCATATCAAATACAATACCAAGTAATGGTCTTGTTATCGTAATAACTACAGCATATACAACGAAGAAGAATGTACCTGCTAAGATAAGGTTTAAATCTTTTGTATAAGCGGCCATAAAACCGATAACACCAGAGTATGCAAAACCTACTAGTATAGAAACAAGACTAATAGAATTCATACGTGGTTCGATATAATCGGAAATTTTAATGCCTTTATGTTCTTCAGAATCAATATCGAGCTTAGGTTCATCAAATTTCATGATAACGGAACCGATACCACAAAGGATGATAAGAGCAACACAGAAGGCGATGATAAAGTCATAGCCAAGGCTATGAAGCATCAAAATACCTAAAAACGGACCTACTGCAGCGGCAAGAGATGTAGACAAACCATAGTAGTTAATCCCTTCACCACGACGTGACATTGGAATAATAGCGGCTACGATTGTACTTGTAGCTGTAGATGTAATACCGTAAGCAAAACCATTTAAGAAACGAACACTGTCGAGCATCAATAAATTAGGTGTGTAGAAGTACATAGCTGTTGAAATCAAGTAAATCAACAAACCTAAGTACAACATCTTACGACAGCCTAAAATACTAATAAACCGCCCTGCTAACAAACGAGCAACAACAGTACCAATAATATAAATACCAACGGCCAAGCCAGCTTGACTTGCTGTGGCATGAAGATTATCCTTTGCTACTACCGCAATAATAACGATTAATAAATAATAAATCAAAAATACTAAGAAATTAATCAAAGTATCAAGGACAAAGGATCTTGTCCATAAGGCCTCTTTAGCCTTATCCATAATATCAACTCCATTTTCTTAAACTATTGTCAACCATTTGCAACAACGATTAATTATAAACCTCTCACTATAAAAATCAAGAATTAAAATGTTATATACATCATTAATTTTATTTATAACAAGATATACATAGCCAATCATAATATAGTTATATCCATTTTTATAATTCACATTAATTTTTGATAACAAAAACACCTTTGACTGTTTATATGGCATCATTAAAAATACAATATAACAACAAAGGTGTTATTTATACATATTAAATTAGTTTATTTATCAAGATTATTTCGTTTGTAATCCACAAGCCTTAAAGAAATTTTTATAGGCTTCAGCCTTTTTGGCAAGGCTTAATGGATATGCACGAGATGTAGATGGCAATCGTGTTAACGTCAATTCACGACCGTTAAACACAAAAGGAATTGTCTCCCCTGTTTTAGGTAGTTTAACCTTTTCTGGCAAAAGGCTTAACAAAATTTCTGTGGCCTTACCACCAGTTGTACCAATATGTTTACAGTGTGGAATTCGGTCCAATACCTCTGCAAGCGGTACAGGTTCAACGACCTTAAGAAATGCATCCGATGCATTGCCCTTTTCGCGTATAGCTTTCAAAACAGTAGGACAAGAAGCAATCCCCGCTTCAGATAAGAACGCTTTGATCTTATCCGCATCAAAGGCTTTTTCCTCACCTTTTCTAAAGTGTTCCTTATCGTCAAAGAATACTAAGCCATACACGCGCCACATATCATTTTGAAAGTTAGGATAATGAAATTCCATAGAACGCTTTTCGGAAGTTGGTGGGAATGTCCCCATCATCATGACCGTCGTATTCTTTGGTAAGAATGGCGGAAATGGTCTCGTTTCAATTGTTTCTGCCACAGAGCATCAACTCCTTTCACAATCTAGTATGGACTCAACTTTCAACACAATATATGAACTATGTCACATATTCAAATTCAATTATCTACCATGTGAGACATTAACAATATTAACAAAAAGATATGGCAACGACTATAGGAGCAACCATTATTGAACGATAGGTTGAGATACCAATGTATTGATATAATCAAAACCTACTGGTGTTGGAGATACGAGGTACAAGCACACAACAGCAGCTATAGCAAAGCCAATAGCCAAGTAGGAGAAGCTGCCATGACGTGGAAACTCGTACAAACCAAATAGACGAATACCGATAGCCGCACCAATAGCAGTAATCAAGGATGGTATGGAGAAAATATTATACAACCCAAACACCACCATGAGACCTGCATAACCACCTACTACAGTAATCATTGGTAGCATACGATCCATTGGATTTGGAATAGAACGAGTTAGCGCCGCTGGGTAGTAAGATGCTTCTACGCCAAACATCCCCAGGAATAGATTAAAGTCAGCCCAAATTGTTTCCCACGCACCTCTAAAAGCATCTCGATGGTTACCTACATACCATGCAAAGCCTGTAATAACTAAGATTGCTAAACCAGCACAGATGAAGTAGTATTCGCTAGGAATTTTTGGACCTGCATAAGCACCTACAGCCGTTACAACAGCACTTAAAACTGATGTAACGATAACGCGGTGTAAACGAGGACGTTTATTTTCAGGAATCCGTTTATACACGGTAGCCAATAGTTCTAATACAAAGCAAGCCATAAAGACTGCAATGCCCGCAGCTGGTGCGAAGTAGGCTGTAATAATAGTCAAAATAAAGGGAATGCACAAGCGCCATTTAGGGAATAATACAAGATCTTTATAATCTAAACGAACGTCTTGTGTCTCCATTGTAAAGTTGTTATACACTACAAAGAGCAACATGAAAGCGATGACATCAATGGCATTAGCACCCCAAATCAATAGAGTTGGTACTATAATCATTGACAAGGCCACCCCAGATACACGGGATAAACCAGCGGCAACTATGCCAAGTAAGAAAAACGGTATTAAAGCAGAGATAATTTCGAACATAATATTCCTCCCATCATTGTATAAATTTAAGTATATAGTATCTACTACACTACATCAAGGAGAGATATATTTTTTCATAGCTAGTCGCTTTCTCACCGCAGAAGCAGAGCATCCCATCATCTGTGCTATTTTAGCAACACCATACCCTTTTGCTCGTAGGTTTTTTATGTTATTTTCATCTAACTGTAAAGTATTGGTACGAATTTCTATGCCTTGTTCCCGTAGATAAATAGCCACCGTAGATCCTCGTATACCATAGGCTAAACCTATGTCATCTGTACTCATATGATGATGAATATATAAGTAAGCCATCTCCTCTACCTTTTGAGATGTTTGTGCCCTAGGCGTTGTACACATTCCCATATGGCGCAATATATGATGTACCTTCCATCGGGATATGCCGTACATGCGAGCAATAGAATCCGAAGTATTTCCACTTTTATAAGCCCTACAAATACGTACTGGATCGATAGATACATTCTTCGTAGATCGCTGACAAGCCAGTCCATATTCCTTCATACGGCTTGCCATTGTCGTAATAGACACATCATAACGCTTTGCTAACGAGTGCAGAGACCACTTACCAGTTTCGTATAGAGCTTGTACATGAACCATATTGATATCCTTTTTTAAAGGTCTTCGCTCAATGTCATACTGCTTCATGCGTCGCATAATAGTGTCTACACTACACTGAAAATACTCTGCTACCTCTCTAACACTCCACTGTTTTTCTACATATAGTTGTTCCAATATCTGTCTAGGTATAACGCGCACATTACGATACATAATATCACCTTTCCTTATAGACGAACTCCCTTCTCTATTATTGTGAAAGCTCCATCAAGAAAAAACAATACAAAAAAGGTTCCTAATAGTCACATAGGTGACCAATAGGAACCTCTTTCCATATGTAATTATATGCACCACATACGATAGATATAATTTTAGTTGCTATCACAATATCCGGCATAAACCATTCATATTCTATGGCCTAACAACCTTCTAGTAGAGCTTATTGTTAGCATTCTAATTAGCGATATCTCCGCTCTAGAGCTTTTGGCTTGCCTAAAATGATAGACCACTTCATCCCCTCTTTCAAGGCATGATTAGCTTTTCGTTTACCTGTTGAGGTTACAGCTGGGGCAGTCGTAACGTCTATATTCTCAAGAAGAACACGACCCTCTTTAGATGCTTTATCGCGTTTAAACTCAGCTAATCGCTCATTTAAAGAAGGACCTGTAACAGATTCTCGAGTCGAACGAGTCGTATTAGTACTAAAGCTAGTTGATTTAATTGAGGTTTTCTTGGATGAACCATGAGTACCTTGTTGCGTTGTAGACGCTTCATCGTAATGATTCTCGGAAGCTAAAACTGTTTGAGTTTTATCATTACTTGGATGCACTTCAACATGTTTTTCAGATGTCTCCGTATCATCATATTGAAACAGTCTTCCGCCCTTTTTTCGTAAAGGGGCCTCAGGATGCTGATTCTCAATCGGTCTATTTTTAAAAATATCTCGATAAAAATCATCATCATACAATAAATCCTCAGTTGAAGGTTCTACAGGCTTTTTCTCTATGGAGATACCATATTCACGCTCCATATCCTCCCAAGTCTGGCCAGAACTCGAACTTTCATAGTTATCATAGTCATCAGACTCTTCTGTATTCTTACTTTTTATAATCGAAAAAGCAATATACGCGATGATAGCTAGAACAAATATAGGATTATTCGAAAAGATGGATAGCACGGAAGACAAAATAGAGTCCATAGCTACTCCTATTCACTATCTGCTAAATTTTCACGCATTTTAGTGTCTGCAATAATATTGTTCATATTGTAGTAATCCATAACTCCAAGATTACCGTTTCTGAAAGCTTCTGCCAATGCTTTAGGAACTTCAGCTTGTGCTTCCACAACCTTAGCTTGCATGTCTTGTGTTTTCGCACGCATTTCTTGTTCTGTAGCAACAGCCATGGCACGGCGTTCTTCCGCACGAGCTTGAGCGATTTTCTTGTCCGCTTCCGCTTGATCTGTTTGCAATTGAGCACCGATGTTACGTCCTACGTCTACGTCAGCAATATCGATGGACAAGATTTCGAATGCAGTACCCGCATCAAGACCTTTACCCAATACAGTACGAGAGATGTGATCTGGATTTTCCAATACATCTGTGTGCTCTTCAGAGGAACCTACAGTTGTTACAATACCTTCACCAACACGGGCGATGATTGTCGCTTCACCAGCACCACCAACGAGGCGGTCAATATTAGCACGTACAGTTACACGAGCACGAACCTTGAGCTCGATACCATTTTTTGCCACTGCAGAGATGATTGGTGTTTCAATCACTTTAGGATTAACGGACATTTGAACCGCTTCCAATACATCGCGACCTGCAAGGTCGATAGCTGCAGAACGTTCAAATGTCAAAGGAATAGATGCGCGCTCAGCGGCGATCAACGCATCTACGACGCGGTCAACGTCACCACCTGCAAGGTAATGCGCTTCTAGCTGATTTACGTTTACATCAAGGCCCGCTTTATTAGCTTTAATCAAAGGCATTACGATTTGGGATGGATTTACACGACGCAAGCGCATACCTACAAGTGTAAAGATCCCAACATTAACACCTGCTGCAAGAGCAGATACCCAAAGGCCTAATGGCACAACATACAAGAACACCATAATCCCAATCAGTAGAATGGGAATCAAAAGTAAAATACCTACATCCATAATAACCTCCATTATATACGACGATGTGGTGAAAGCTTAATCGCGCTTTCTAACAATATTGCGGCCGCCTACAACACGCAGTACCACAATCGGTGAACCGGCATCGATGAAGTCCCCTTCGGTTACAACATCTACCAAATTACCATCAATTTTAGCAATACCTGCAGGGCGCAGTGTAGTATGAGCTACCCCCTCTTTACCAGCTAAGTCCTCTAATACATCATTAGATACATAGCCAGCCTTGGTCGTAGACCGTTGCCCTAAGGTAAATAATTTGCCTATCCAAGTCTTTTCAAAGTGATTAAAGAACACGATGATAAGGACAATTAGCAAGGCCGTCAATCCTAGTACGGCATACAGCGCTACCGTTCCTTCTCCAAGAGCTATAAAAACGCCCCAAAGGAATGCACAATAACCGATGAGCCCTAAAATACCGCCCGGTACAACGAGTTCTACCGCCATCAGGGCGATCCCTATAGCCATCCAAATTAAAAACTCCATAGGCCCTCCTCTCTATAATTAATTTTATACAACTTATATACTCATTATACAATATTAAAAATAATTTATAAAGATTCTATAGTACCAACTTTCATGGTATTAAAAGAGCTAGTACTTACATCTCTTTTTCTCCTGTAAAACTATTGTATCTTGATACTTTAAGGAGTTTCAATCATTCAATCTGTTAACCGTTATTTTTGGGATCTAACCTTAATAACATAGCATTAATGGCGACAATGACTGTTGACACAGACATTAGGGCTGCTCCTAATGCAGGGCTTAATGTGATACCAATAGGAGCCAAAATTCCTGCAGCTAGAGGGATAGCTATAAAGTTATAACCGGCTCCCCAAAAGAGATTTTGTTTCATTTTACGAGTTGTTTTGTGTGCTAATTCAATAAATGATTCAATATCTCCTGGATCAGATTGAGTCAAGATGACATCAGCTGAATCCAACGCCACTTGAGTTCCTGCACCGATCGCTATTCCAACATCTGCCAAGGCAAGAGAAGGAGCATCATTGATACCGTCACCTACCATGATAACTTTTTTTCCTTCTTCTTTAAGTGTTTTTACTAACTCATATTTGTCTTGTGGAGATTGATTTGATCTATATTCAATCTCTAAATATTCTGCCACGCCTTGAGCTGCTTTTTCATTATCACCTGTTGCCATAATTGGTTGAATATTGTTCTTTTTAAGAACTTTAATTAACTCTTTGCTCGTTGGTTTTAATTCATCCCCTAAAGCTACAGCACCAATAGCATCATCGTTTTCTACTAAGACACTGAGAGTTGCTCCTTTTGGAATATCCATATCCAGATTACGTCCGTAGGCTTTTTGACTGATTAATTGGTAACGGTGTCCGCCTGCTTTACCCTCTACTCCAGCACCGGAAATCACATCAATAGAATCAAAAGATGCTGGACGTATATCTTGCTGCTCGGCGAAACTTATAATTGATTGAGCAATTGGGTGACTAGATCCTCCTTCAATACCTGCCAATAAGGCAATGATTTCCTCTTTCTTATATTTGTTACTAAAAAGTTCAACGTCTAATACTTTAAACTCACCAGTTGTTAAAGTACCTGTTTTATCTAAAATTATCACATCTGCATCTTGAGCTATTTCTAAGGCTTGGCGGTCTTTCACCAGTAACCCACGACTGGCTCCTAAGCTTGTGCTACGGGCGGTGACCAATGGAATAGCCAGACCTAATGCATGTGGACAAGCTATAACTAAGGTCGCAATAGTAAAGGTAACTGCCGTTGGGATATCTCCAATAATCATCCACACTACAAAAGCTATTAGTGCGACAATGACCGCAATATAGAAGAGCCATCCTGCAACCTTTTGAGCAATATTTTCTGCTCTGGAAGGCTGACTTTGAGCTTGGCTGATTAAATTCTGAACTTGAGAGATGAAGGATTGATCACCTGTCTCAAGCACTTTAATATAAAGAACCCCTTCTCCATTTGTTGAGCCCCCGATTACTTCATCGCCAGGACCTTTTTTAACTGCTTTTGATTCGCCAGTCAAAAGAGCTTCATTTACACGTGATTCGCCACGCTCGATAGTTCCGTCTGCTGGCACATTTTCTCCGGCTTGAACACGAATTAAATCACCTACCTGTAAGTCTGCAACTGGACGTGTTTCAATTGAATCGTCTTCTAATACAACGTGAGCATCTTTCGGCACTAACTTAGCCAATGCTGCTTGTGCATCTCCTGCTTCTCCAATAGCTTTCATCTCAATCCAGTGACCTAATAACATGATTAATAGTAATGAAGCAAATTCAAAGAAAAAGTCCATCACGTGTTCACCCGTTACGTAGGTGATGATCACAGCATAAATACTGTATAAATATGAAGCACTTAAACCTAAAGAAACTAGAGTCATCATTCCAGGTTCTTTTTGTTTAAATTCGTCAACTGCGCCTTGATAGAATGGACGTCCACCATAAATAATTAATATAGTAGATAAAATAGCTACTACAATATCAGAATATGGAAAAGTCAACTGGAATGGTAGTTCAAATCCATACATAGGGGATAAGAGCATAATAACGATTCCTAGTGGCAATGACTTTAAGAAAAGTTCCTAAAAGCTTCCGTGATGATGGTGGTCATGCCCTCCGTGCCCACTGTGGTCATGCCCACTGTGCCCGCTGTGATCATGCTCATTGTGCCCGCTGTGATCATGCCCACTGTGCCCGCTGTGATCATGCCCAGCATGATGGTCGTGATGTTGATCCTTATGGTCTCCATGTTCATCTGTGATTCCATGCTGGTGTTTTAACTTATCTATGTCGTCATAATCATGGTGATTATGGGATGAATATCTGTTGTCATTATTCATTTTAAATTCCTCCTTATGCTTAATGATGATGTAAATGACATTCGCATTGTCCTTCTGGACAATTGCAATCCACTTCTTCTACTGCGAAAGATTTTTTCATCTCTAATATTTTTTCTAGTCGATCTATATCATCAAAGCTTAAAACATGCTTTTCAATGATGCTTCCTATTACATTTCCGACTTTCTTATTGCAAATACGGTTAAAAATATCTTCTACATAATCCCTTACAGCTTCTTTCTCTTCAATATTGGCAGTGTAAATAAAATTTCTACCTTCTTGCTCTGTATTTAGTACGCCTTTTCCAACTAATCGACCTAAGATCGTTTTGATAGTGGATTGTGTCCAGCCCATTTTTTCTTGCAATACGGAAATGACTTTTTTACTAGTTACTCGATCATTTGCCCAAACTACACGCATGACTTCCCATTCAGCATCTGTGATATAAGTATTAAGTTCTCTTGTGCTCATTTTCCTTTCCTCCTCTTCGTTTACAAGTGTAAACAAATGTGTTTAATGTAAGTTTACTATTGTAAACGAATTATGTCAAGTCTTTTTAATAAATGTAAGCAACGCTTATAGCTTTTTATCTCTCCACTTCTATCCCATAATAATTTTCATAGTTAAAGATAATTACTAATAATAAGTAAACTAAAAACGACTACTTTCACAGATATACATCTGATCTAGTAGTCGTTTATTATAAGGAGTAAAAAACAAATTGGGCTTATAAACGCAACGATTTATATGGTAGCCTCACTAGCAACTTGAATTATACTTCTGTTTTTTTCAATTGGTCATTACCAACACCTGTTTTTTGAAGGATTAATAAGATAATACTCATTGCCATGCCTACTACAGTAGCAAGACCCATGCCTTTCAATACAACAGGACCTACAGCAAGTTCTGCACCGCTAAGACCTACAACGAGGATAACAGATGTAAGAATCATGTTAACAGGGTTTGTGTAGTCTACTTTACGTTCTACTAACATGCGCAAACCAGATGCTGCAATGATACCGAATAAGAGAATGGATACACCACCCATAACAGGAACTGGAATAGCATGAATAAGAGCGGCTACTTTACCTACAAAGGAGATAATCATCGCAAGAACTGCAGCACCACCAATTACCCATACGCTAAAGCAACGAGTAATAGCGAGGACACCGATATTTTCACCGTATGTCGTATTTGGTGTAGCACCAAAGAAACCAGAAAGGATGTTCGCAAGGCCATCACCTAGCAAGGAACGTTGTAAACCTGGTTCTTTCATCAAGTCTTTTGATACAATGTTGCTCGTTACAACTAAGTGACCTACGTGCTCAGCAAATACTACAAAGAGTGCTGGCATAATCATAATAATGGCATTGATATCAAATACAGGCATGCCATAGAACTGTGGTAAAGAGAACCAAGGAGCAGCCTCTACAGCAGAGAAATCAACAACGCCCATGAAGGCAGACAAGATATAGCCGGAAACAACGCCAATCAAAACAGGGATTACAGCTAAGAAGCCACGGAATACAACAGTACCAAGCAAGGTTACAACTAAGGAAAACATAGAGATAAAAATAGCTTGGCTGTGGCTCATACCTAAATCTTGATTACCAATAAGGCCAGACATACTCATCGCTACTGGCGCTAATTCCAAACCGATAATAGCTACGATAGCCCCCATCGCTGCTGGAGGGAATAACTTATCGATCCAACGAGTACCAATATAACGAACGAGAATAGATAAAATTACAAAGGATAAACCAAATACAACGAAGGCTCCCTTTGCGGCCTCATAACCGAGACCTGCAGATAATACGCCTGCTACAGGAGCAATGAAAGCAAAGCTAGATCCGAGATATGCAGGGATTTTACCTTTACAAACAAATAGATACAGTAATGTACCGATACCATTCATAAATAAAGCTGTTGCCGGATCTACTTTTAACAAATATGGTACCAATACAGTAGAACCAAACATAGCAAATAAATGTTGGAAACTAAGTGGCAACATTCGACCCCAGGACGGGCGTTCTTGGATATCAATATAATCCTTCATTTTTTCTCCTCACAAACAATACAAGTACGTTGTATTTATATAGCACCTCTTAAGAGATGCTATATAAATACACACTAAATATATTTACCTTATACTACATAAGTTAAATATCAACGTTCAGACCTAGGTCGTCTACGAGTAGGCTTTTTAGTCTCTCTCGGTCTGAATGGACCAGGCATTTCCGTTTTTTGAGGACTCTTAGGAGCAGCCGGTTTGAATCGGCTTTGCGTTTCCTCACGTAAAGATGGCAAAGCCTCAGCAGTACCAACTTGTTTTACACCTTCTACATTTCGACGACCAACGCTAGCTAATAAGCCTATAGCCATAAAGTTCATCAACAATGAAGAACCACCATAACTAATAAATGGCAAAGGTACACCAGTTACAGGCATAATACCGCAAACCATGGCGATGTTAAATAATGCTTGTCCACTGATGAGCAAGGTTATCCCCATCGCTAACCATTTGCCAAATTCATCACGAGATCGATTAGAAATACGGAAACCAAAGTATGTAAAAGCCGCCACCAAAAGAACTACAAAGACTGCACCAATAAAGCCCATTTCTTGAGCCCACACGGCGAATGCAAAGTCTGTATGTGCTTCTGGCAAGTAAAAGTACTTAGATGTACCTTGCATAAAGCCTTCCCCAAGAATACCGCCAGAACCTACGGCCAAAAGGCCTTGCACCGTTTGATAGCCCATATCTTGAGCATGAGGCCAAGGGTCGAACCAAGACTGAATCCGTTCCCAACGATACGGTGACATACGAGCCGCAATAAAGCCTATCACACCAGCTACAGCAAAAGCACCACCAAAGAATCGACCATCAAAACCTGCTAAATAAATTAATATGAAGGAGAACCCAAAGATTAGCACAGTTGTCCCCATATCTGGTTGCAAGATCGTTAACACTGCAAAGATTATAGGCCAAACTAACATTGGCAACATATAACCTACGCGCTCACTCACATAACCTTGTAAGTTTGTGAGTGGATTATTATATCTTGATTTACCCCATTTTCTCATGGTACTCAATTTAGCGGATGTCCATATTATGGCAGCTAACTTGGCAAATTCCGACGGCTGTATCGATACAGGACCGATAACAATCCACCGACGCGCACCATTAATAACCGAGCCTGCAACGAGGACTAACACCATGCCTATTAGGGTTGCAATCATTATGCGTTGCAACATATGTGGCTTTTGTAGTTGTCTATAATCATACCGATATAAAACAACACCTATTGCCATTGAAAGAAATAGGAAACCTATATGTTTTGAAAAGTACCCTAGAAGTCCTGTATTTTCGTAAATAGAGCTAATATAGGTGGCACTAAAGATATTCACACTACCTATAATCGTGATGAGTAATATAGGTAAGAGCATACCTTGTAAATCATTTTTAAAGAGTGAGCCCCACCGACTATCCCCCTTATTCGGTGTTTCCATGTTAAGCCTCCTTTTGTACTTTTGGCTTAATTGCTTCTAAGCGGAAAATAGGTTGCCCTTTAGCACTAAACTTTTCTTCATACTCAGTTTTTACATTTGGAAGGTCTGTACTATGTAAATCATAGGTTACATTTTTAAGTTCCCATCCGCATTCTTTAAACTCTTCAAGAGAGAACATAAACAAACCTTCGTTATCAGTTTTAAAGTGAACCTCACCACCATCTTTTAAAAGACGAGCATAACGGTCGAGGAATGTATGATATGTGAGGCGACGCTTAGCATGTTTTGCCTTAGGCCATGGATCACAGAAGTTGATATAGAAGCGATCTACTTCACCTGGCGCAACAATCTCTTCAATACCAGCGATATCAAAGAGAGATACCTTAGCATTATCTCGTTCTGCTTCAAAGATTTTTTGTGCTGCGTAATAAATTACCCCAATTTGCACTTCAAATCCTACGAAGTTAGCATCTGGATACGCTTCGGCCATACCCGCAATAAAGCGGCCCTTACCTGTACCAAGCTCCATATATAATGGTCGTTCAGGATGTGCAAATAACTCACGCCATTTACCCTTGTACTGCTCTTGACCAGATAAAATAATATGAGAGTCATATTCGTGGATAGCTTCATCAATCCACGGTTTTCTACGAAGGCGCATACTTTCTCCTTACATCTATATTAATTATTAATTATATCTATTATTACAGGTCATATACCTATCTTATTAATTATAGAAAAGGGGGCGTTAAACGTCAATTATATTTCCCTTTTCTACATATGATTTAGAACATAAAAAGACCTACCTCCGAAGAAGTAGGTCTAGATGATATTAGAAAATCAAAGTTTCAAGATTTTCAATTTGATATTTGCTGAGGCCAAGCTCAGATAAACTCTTTTCAGATGCAGCGAATAGATTATTTTTACCTACGCGCGTACCTAAAGCTGCGGCAGCGACCAATTCACGGTCTAATTTACCTAGGCGAGAACGATTGCGATTTTGCGGTTTCGGCTTCTTCATACGGAATGTATTATATTGAACCGCTTCCTTAGCGTCCTCAGGCTTCTGCTTTGTTAAAGCAGCCCCATTAGTGCCATTCCCCAATAAAGCACTAAGTCCTGTTTGCTTTGGAACCATTTTTTCGTAATCAGCACCAAACTCAGGGCGCTCTTCACGCAATTGATCGAATGTAGCTAAAGCTGCATTCATTTGCTTCAAACCAGCAGCAGAGTAAAGTTGACGAATCGCAATACTCACCTCTTGCGGTGTCAACGTACCTCGCTCAATAGCAGAGGCGATTGTACTTTTCAACGCACCTTGATCACCGGATGCTGTATAGCGACCGATATCAACCAAGTCCTTTTGACGTGCATTGAGTTCTTTAGGCGTATATATGTTTATCTCAGATATAGACGGCGCCTGCTTAGAAGGCTGTTCTCCCGCCCCATTAGCCTCAGACATATAGCCACCGGCGACGATGGCCACGGCTAATGTTAAGGTTAATACTTTTTTCAACGTCTTAGAATCTCCCTTTTCATTAATACTTACTTATATAATACTGTGTTATTTTTGTACATTAACAACAAACTTGTTCTACTGTAATACATACTGTAGATAATATTATATAATACTTCATCTAATTTTTATAGTCCTATTCGAAAAAAATCTATAATCTTTTAACATTTTTTATATTTTTATAAAATATAACATTAAAATAATGCAGTAGAAATCGGAAATTCACTAGATTCCTACTGCATTTATAGAGAGAATTATTTATTTAATATTTTATCAAACTAAACGGATAAAATTTGTTTGGCATCAGCCACAATCTGTTCTAAAGAAACTCCATTGTCTCTTAACAGTTCAGTTGCATCATAACGATCGTGGAACTCTTTAGCAATACCATAGTTCTTAACACGCACATCAGATGTACCGTAGAAGCTAGCTACACGTTGTCCCCAACCGCCTTCAACTACACCATCTTCCAAAGTAAATACTACAGAATGATTTGCTTTCAACTCTTCCAATAATACTTCATCAAGACCAGAAGCAAATTTAGGATTTACTACAGTTGCATTGATACCGTCTTTAGCCAATGCATCAGCCACTTGATTTGCCAAATGGTAGAAATTACCAAGGCCTAACAAGGCAATGCGTTCACCACGACGAGTCACTTCAGATTTATTTAAAATGCTGTAATCAGTCGTATCAGCTACACCAGTAGATGTAAATTCACCTACAGGAACACGAATTGCCACAGGATGCTCGTGTTGATGAACTGCATATTCGGTCATAGCCAACAACTCTTCATTATTAGTAGGTGCTAAGTATACTAAGTTAGGAATGTTTGTAAGCATAGGAATATCAAAGAAACCTAAATGAGTGACATCGTTCATGCCATATACAGACGCCATATGATTGATAATAACCGCACTATTATTATTAACACAAAGATCCTGCACTAACTGGTCATACGTGCGTTGTAAAAACGTACTGTATACGTTAAATACTGGTTTCCCTCCATTTTTCGCAATACCGGAACTCATCGCGACAGCATGTTCTTCCGCAATACCTACATCGATATATTGTTTACCAGCCTCGTCACGCCATTTAGCATTAAACCCAAATCCCCCTGGTGTACCTGCAGCAATTGCCACAACAGTAGGATCAGCCTTAATTTGTTCCATCAAATAATCGGCGATAACCCCCACATAAGATGGTCCGTTATCAACGTGTTTAGGTTTACCTGTTACAAGATCAAACGGCATAGTCCAATGGAAAGCTTCTTTATTTTGTTCTGCAATGGCATAGCCCTTACCTTTTTGAGTAACGATATGTAAAACGATTGGATGGTCAATATCTTTTACATCCTTAAACACATCAATCAGTATCTCTAAATCATTACCATCTGCTACAAAACGATAATCTAGACCAAGAGCCTTAAAGATATTGTTAGAACTTTCACCATTAGACTCGCGCAATTCGCGAAGGCCACGATACAAACCACCATGGTTTTCTGCAATAGATTGGTCATTATCGTTGACGATAATAATCATATTGCTATCTAATGTGGCCGCATAATCAAGACCTTCAAAGGCTTCCCCACCAGATAAAGAACCATCACCAATGATAGCGATAATATTTTCAGAGTCCCCTTTTAATTTACGAGCAGTAGCTAAACCAGATGCTAAGGAGATCGATGTAGAGGTATGCCCAATGTTAAAGAAATCATGCTCACTTTCAGTAGGATCTGTATAGCCTGTTACATCATTATAATGATCATGATCTAAAAATGCTAATGCACGACCTGTGACCATCTTATGTACATAAGACTGATGAGATACGTCATATACAATTTTATCTACAGGAGAATCGAATACATAATGCAAGGCCATAATCATTTCAGCTGCTCCCATAGGAGGCCCAACATGACCGCCATGTTCAGATACCTTTGTCATGAGGGCTTGACGAGCTTGTGCTGTTAAATCTGTTAATTCAGCAAGGGATAAGCCTTTTAAATCGACTGGAGATTTTATATCAATTAAATTCATATCTTTACCTTTCATTAGATATCATAAGATGTAAACAATACTAAAATTTGTATTGTATTACTAACCGTGCTATACTGTATGTCCAGCATGTAACAAGTATAAAACTTAACGTTAGGTTTAAGTCAAGCGAAAACCTAAAATTTAATATAAACCCAAAAGGAGGTCCTATGACATATACTGTTGGCGAAATCGCAAAAAAACTAAATGTTGCACCTTCTACATTACGTTATTATGATAAAGAAGGCTTATTGCCCTTCGTAGAACGTTCTGCTGGTGGTATCCGTGTATTCCATAACGAAGACATGGATTGGTTAGAATTGATTGAATGCATGAAGCATACAGGTATGCCTATTAAAGAAATCAAACATTTTATCGACTACTGCGTCGAAGGCGATAGTCGCATTAATGAAAGATTATCTATTATTAGAAATCAACGAGATCGCGTATTAGTAGAAATCGAACACCTACAAGCACGCTTGTCCATGCTAGAATTTAAAACATGGTTTTACGAACAAGCTCAGGCAAATGGAACTACTAGCTTTTATGAAAACTTAACACCTGATGACGTTCCTGTAAAGTATCATAAATACTTTGAACGCAAATGGCGCGCCGATAAAGAAGCCACCGAAAATGGTGAACCACCTAAAAAATATAGAGCTATATAAACCAAAAGGAGCTATCCCATAAGATAGCTCCTTTTTATATAGCAAAAAGGCGGTACAACCAAATGGTTATACCGCCTTGATTCATCAATTATTCAGCAGTGAATGGCAATAAAGCGATTGCACGTGCACGTTTGATAGATGTAGTCAATTTGCGTTGATGTTTTGCGCAAGTACCGGAAATACGACGAGGTAAGATTTTGCCGCGTTCAGTCGTGAAACGACGAAGTTTAGCAACATCTTTATAGTCGATTTGATCGATATGGTCTGCACAGAAAACGCATACTTTTCTTCTTGGCTTTCTGCCTCTATCTCTTCTCATTGCGAATCCTCCTTTTCGAATTAGTAGGAGTCCCTGACACTAGAACGGGATGTTTTCATCATCTCCGCCTGTACTGAAACTATCAAAATTGGACCCACCTTCGAAAGAATTAGTATTCATATCAAGGGATTGGCCCACAAAGTTCGCTACCACTTCAGTAACGTACCGTTTTTGACCGTCCTGAGTCTCGTAAGAACGAGTTTGCAAACGACCTTCTACAAAGCAACGACTGCCTTTACGAAGATTGCCTGCCGCTTCACCAAGTTTACCCCATGCAACACAGTTGATGAAAGCAGTTTGTTCTTTCGTCTCATTTGTTGTGGAATCAATATAGGTGTTAGTTGCAGCTACTGTGAAAGTTGCTACCGCACGACCAGTTTTGGTATAGCGTACTTCAGGATCACGAGCTAAATTACCTAGAATTTGTACAGAGTTCATGTTTTCCTCCAGGCTTTAATTATGCTTCGTGTTTTACAATTAGATGTCTTAGGACTTCATCGTTGATTTTCAATACACGATCGATTTCTTTGATTTCAGCCGGAGCTGCTTCAAAGTTGATCAATACATAGAAACCGTCAGTGAATTTCTTCACAGCGTAAGCAAGACGACGCTTGCCCCAACGATCTACCTTTTCTACTGTGCCGCCTACACGAGCAATTAAAGCTTCTACTTTTTCAATAACAGCGTTAGTTGCTTCCTCTTCAGCTGGTTTCACAATAAACATGACTTCGTATTTGTTCATACAAAATCACCTCCTCTTTCGGACTAATGCCCCTATCGACACATAGGGGTAGGAAGTGCTTACCATCAATAAGCCTTACTATTATAACCTAAAAAAAGAATGAAAGCAAGGACTCAAATTTAAGTCCTTGCTTTTTTAAGTCCTTGCTTTCATCAATATTATATACGATTATATTTTTCATCATCAGGAAAAGCTATAACGGCACAAATAATAACAAATAAAGCTATTACCCCCATCATAGGGTCTGCCGTATCATTTGGTAAGAAGGTAAGTATCAACGATGATACAATGCCACTACCATATTGCATGGCACCTAGTAAAGCTGCTCCAGAGCCAGCCATTCTGCCGGCTCTATCTAATGCTAAGGCATTTGTTACAGCCGCAATAATACCATTCATGGAGAAGAATAAAAAACAACCAATAACGATTAACCACAATGAATGGTAGCCTACAATCATTAAGCCCATTACAACAGATACACAAATGGCAGCAAATAATGTGGCATATCGCAACAACCTATCGAGTCGTATAGCGCTTACAATACGTCGATTAATAGCACTTAATAACATTACGCCAATAATATTGACAGAAAAGAGATAGCCAAAGTATTCCTTTGGTACTCCATAAACATCAATATATACATAAGGAGATCCTGTTAAGAACGCATAGATGGCAATATAAAAAGAGCTAACACATAGCGTATATTTCATAAAACCTTTGTTACGTAATAAAATCCAATAATTATTATAGGTATGACCTATAGACTTTTTACTACGCTTCTCTAACGGATGTGTTTCTGGAAGTACTAATACGGCAACGAGCATCAGAATACCGATGGCGACCAATAGCCAGAATATAGCATGCCATGTATACCATACAAGTAAATGCCCTGCCAACATCGGCCCTGCTATAGGCGCTATAGCCATAACAATAGCTAAGGTAGATAGCATTTTAGCAGCTTCAGTCCGCCCATACAAGTCGCGAATCATAGCTCGTGATAACATAGGACCTACGCAAGCACCAAAGGCCTGGAACACACGCCAAGCCAGTAATTCCATCATCGATGAACTCAAGGCACAGCCCACAGAACCAATGATAAATAAAACTACCCCCATAATCAGCGGCTTCTTGCGTCCAATTTTATCGCTAACGGCGCCCCAAAAAAGTTGGGCTAGCGCAAAACCTATTAAGAAACCAGTCAACGTTAGCTCCGCATCACCATTAAGATCTCGCCCCATCTCAGGCATGGCAGGTAAATAAATATCCGTCGACAACGACGTAAACGCCATCAATGCACTTAATATAGAAGTAAAAAGCCATCCTTTATTGCTAATCGTCAGCATAAAGACACCACTTTCATGTAAAATCGCACTATAATATGTATTTATTTAAATTATATCAAAAACAATGGTAATGCTATATAGTTTTGATATTTTTTCAATAAAAAAGCGCAGTAAAATACTACGCCAAAAGTAGAGAAAAGACAAAAGCCTAACGCAACAGAGTATACAAAATACTCGCACGCTAGGCAATCCTCTTAAAACTGTTTATAAGATGAGCCTAACGCTACCACACGTTGATGGCTCTCTTTTAATTCATTATAGAACATAACTGGATTTTCTAAAAGGAATTATAAAATAAATGGCTCATTATCATTAACAGTATACACATTTCTATGAGGTACTAATTCCTCTAATCTATCAGGATTATCAGTATGAACCGGAATAATTACATCAGGATTCACTAAGTCTATAAACTTGAGTAAATCAGTCTTCGAAACATGACCACTTGCATGGGATATATAAAATGGATATGTATCTAGTAAATTCTTCAATGCTGGATTCTCCTCAATATATCCTGTCCACATAGAATAAATGATACGTACATCATCCTTAGGAAACTCTTTAATGTGAGAAATAAAATATTCAGTTCCTCTTATTAAGGATACAAATCCGTTATCCATATAATATTTAGGATACGGTCCTTTACTAAGAACTAATGGGCTATCATGTCTACGATACAAAGAACTTTCATAATATACATTATTTATAACAGTATCTAATATTCTTTTCTGATACGTATCACAAATTAGTACTTTATCAGTGGGCATATTCTGCCAAACCCCCATAATACGATCAATATTCGTAGATGAACACATAACAAATACATATTTCCCATCTTGAATATATGAAGAAATATCATCTAATACGTCTACTTCAGATATATGATCATCAGCATCTCTAGATAATGAGGTTCCTTCTGTAATCAATACATCAACCTTACCTATATAGGTCTTGACTAACTTTTCTAATACATGATGGCGTAATCCATGCAGTCTAAAATCACCTGTATATAAAACACGTTTACCTTCTGCTTCAATGACAAACATATAACTATCAGCAGCACTATGGTCGATAACAAGAGGTCTAATATGTATATTTCCAATAGTAAAGGCTTCGCCTCCACGAAATGTATTAGCCCCTAATAAGCGCAAATAAAAGTCTTTATCTTGATGTTCAGCAGCTATCATAGCTACTTCTTTACTTAACTCTCCCATATATAATGGGATTTCTGGAAGTACAGAGGTTAGTTGTCCTAAGTGGTCCATATGATAATGAGAAATCACAATACCATCACAGTCTGCTATCCCTTTTGTAACGCCGTCTATATCCAGATTTATAGGTGTATACTTTTCATCTAAACTTAATTCATTACCAAAATCTAGCACAATGCGAGTAGATGCTGTACTAATTTCTATGGCACTACCACCAATTTGATGAGTACCGCGATGTACAGTAATATTCATAGTAACTAATCCTTTATGATTTCTAAGCATTCTGTGCAATATTCATAGTATTCAACAGAATCATTATCATCCTTATCTCTCAAACGATTAGCAGTTTGCGTGCCACTACGTTTCAGCATAAGAAAGCGTATTTGTTTTAACATTTCTTCTTGCTTTAGAATAGCCTTACACAATTTATATAATTGGGTATTTTCATTTAATAATCCCAAGCTCTTAATTTCTTTATATTGCTGTGTTTTAATTGTTTTATCCGGATATCTAGTTTTACCATCATCAAGCGATACCATTAGATTTCTTTCATAGCCGTTTTCATTCTCTGAAAATGCACCTTCATCAAATAATATTACTAATTCTGCCTGAGTGTCATTCAAAGTAGCTTGGTGATTTTCATCATTCAGTTTTTGTTTTACTTGATCTAACGCCAAAAGTTTATAGTATGTATAGGATTCTAAGATACAACGTAATAATGTTTCATCACTCACAGATGGTCTGTATTTTAGTTCAACTATAGAAATTAAATTATCCTTTTCATTGTATGATAATAAATCTATTTTTCCATAAGAATCAGACTTCTCACTTTTTAATGGTGTTTGATAATCAAGAATCTTTCCTAACTCACCTACATCACCTTGTCTGTATAATAATTTAGCTAATATTTCTTCTTTACGATTTGTTGAAATAATACATTCACATTCCTTACTATGATCAGGTACAAAATGATTTGTTCTAACAGGTACTAAAGAATTCCATGCCGTTAATAAATCATTTTCTAAAATGGACTTTGCAATTTGTTCCGTGTATAAATTTCTCTTTTCTTTCTTTTCACCCGTAACATATCCATGATAATTCAAAATGGATGTTTTATAAAAGTTTCCCACTTCTTTTTGTTGATTAGTTAATTTTGAAAACTTGTCTTCTCGATTTATATCACTAAATACTACACCAAAAGTCTCTTTAATACTCATTTCCACAACATACCTCCGACAACAACAAATAATGTACTTTTCTTATATATCATTATATACAATTAAATGGACCAAAAATACCCCATAGTATCTTCTTTTAAATTCTATAGAAATCTCTTGCACCATTTTCTTATATACTTTACTATATATAGAGAAATCTGATTATAAAAAGGAGTCATCATGGCTAATATTAATGAAAACTATTTAAACCTACAAGGTTCTTATTTATTTGCAAATATCGCTAAAAAGGTTGCAGATTACCAAGCAGCGCATCCAGATGCAGATATCATTCGTCTTGGTATCGGCGATGTTACATTACCACTTGTTCCAGCAATTATCGACGCTATGAGCAAAGCCGTTCAAGAAATGGGCAAAGCTGAAACATTCCGCGGTTACGGTCCTGAACAAGGTTATGACTTCTTACGTCAAGCTATTGTTGATGGCGACTACAAACCATTAGGTGTAGACATTGCGATTGACGAAGTATTCGTTTCCGATGGTGCAAAATCTGATGTTGGTAACATCCAAGAATTATTCAGCGAAGATAACATCATCGCTATTACTGATCCAGTGTACCCAGTATACCTAGATTCCAACGTTATGGGCGGTCGTACTGGTGAAGCAGTAGATGGTATCTTCCAAAAGGTTGTATACCTTCCTACTTACGCGGAAAACAATTTCTCTCCAGAATTTCCTTCTGAACGTGTAGATATCGTATATCTTTGCTCCCCTAACAATCCAACAGGTACTGTTTTGAGCCGTGCTCGTTTAGCAGAATGGATCAAATGGTGTAAAGATAATGATGCGATTTTGATGTTCGACTCCGCTTACGAAGCTTTCATCAGTACAGAAGACACTGTAAAATCCATCTATGAAATCGCAGGCGCTCGCGAAGTAGCTATCGAATTCCGTTCCTTCTCCAAAACTGCTGGTTTCACAGGCACACGTTGTGCTTATGCTGTAGTGCCTAAAGAAGTAACTGGCAAAACTAAATCCGGTGAACGCCAACCACTAAACCCTATGTGGAACCGTCGCCAATGCACTAAATTCAACGGTGTTCCTTACATCATTCAACGCGGTGCTGAAGCAGTATACACCAAAGAAGGCCGTGAACAAACTCGTGCTAATATTGCATACTACAAAGAAAATGCTCGCATTATCAAAGAAGGTCTTGAATCCATTGGCCTTACTGTATATGGTGGCGTAGATGCTCCATACATTTGGTTAAAGACACCTGGTAACATGACTAGTTGGGAATTATTCGACATCTTGCTCGATCAAGTTCAAATCGTATCTACACCAGGCTCTGGCTTTGGCCCTCACGGTGAAGGTTATCTTCGTTTAACAGCTTTCGGTAGCCGTGAAAATACAATTCGCGCCGTTGAAAGAATTAAAACGTTACAATTCTAATACTTATAAAACTAAAAGACCGATTACAATCCTATAATAGGAAGGTAATCGGTCTTTTCTATGCCTTAATATATATGATTATTTAGTTTTTATAATTTAATAGTAGAGATATTAATAGCAGTCCCAATTACTAGAACCTTGTTATGAGTACTATCATCTATCTATTAAAAGTTATGGCGAATGCCTGCATCAATACGATAGGAGTTATCTACAGTAGCACCAAAGTTTTTAGTGAAAGTACCATAAACATATGTATTAGGACGTACGCTCCAAGAACCACCGAGTTCAAGGTCAAGCCATGTATCTTTTAGGTTCACTTCGCTACCTGTAATTGGCTCACCGGCCATGCTGTACGTAGCATTCATTTTACCTGAGAACTCATGAGCTAACGCAGCTTTAAGGAATACATTACTGTTTTTACTTTCCTTGCCAATCCCTACGCCAATGCGACCAATAACAGAATTTACTGCATCAGAATCAATATGTACTGTGCTGCCTGTATTGGTACGTGCCTCGAAGCTTTCACCAGACAAACGGCTGAACGTCAATTCCGCATTAGGATCGATATAGAAGCCATTATTCTTTTTAATACGTTTACCGTATTCAACACTTAAGGACGCCCCTGTATTACGGTAATCACCACTCAATGTAGTGCCTAAGGTATTGTGTACAGTGAAATCATTTTTCAAACGGTTCACTTTGCCAATTACGTCTACATAACGGCCATCCTTAAATTGTTTAGCACCGTATACAGCTAAGCCAGCCGTCTTACCAGAGCCAGAACCGAGAGCGTAATCGTTATTGCTTGTACCGTATAGTAAAGCTCCACCAACAGTCCAGTCACCACGCAATGTATCATAACCGACTTGCGCCATGTTGTACGTTTGATTTACATAGGCATCATCTGTAATTTTAGACTTACCACCAATGTATTTACCCCATACGCCATGTTTATCAGAGTTAAGACGCACATCACCGAGGCGGCGTTGTAAATCATTTGTATCTGCTTTCATTTGCATCATAGAGGCAGCCAGTGCACTCTTAGCGCCAGATACAAGTTCACTTTCACGAGTTGTTATCACAGCTTGATCCGTAACGCTAGCTTTTCCATCGATAGCGAAGCTTTCTGTACCTAGATTAGTAGAGTATGTAGGACTAATAAGGCCACCATCAACCTGTACATTTACACCTAAATTACGTTCCCCTTTATTAAAGTTAGTGTATGTTAACTTATTTGCTAATTGGTGTAATGTACCTCTAGGATTATTAATATTTGCATAACCTTTAAGGGCCTCTGCAGAACTGTGCATAGTTACAGATGAGCCTTTTTCAGCATGATTGATAACTACTTGGCCTTTACCTTGTGCAGATGCAGGAGCACCCTTTTCGTAATCGATAGCTGTATGACCAGCATAGTTATTAATTGTAATAGGACGAGCGTCTACAGCTTGGATAATACCTTTGCTAGCTGCATCTTTACCACCTATGAAATGTTCTACACGGCTACCAGTATATAAATAGTTTGCATTATCTGGGCGACCTTGCGTAGGATATACGCGCTCAGCACCTAACCATTCATTGCGCCAAGTAGCACCATTTTGTAAATATAATCGCAAACCACCATGGTACGGATTATTATTGCTTTCATCAAATTCGTTAAGCACACCACCTACTAATTTAGAATTGGGTGTCGTTAAACCTAATGAAATTTCAGAACCATGGTTATGAGGATTTTTCTCTATACCATAATTTTTATCTAAAAACCCTACATTACCATACATTTTCACATCATTAGTGCCTGGTTCTATGCCATCCATACCAGTATTTACATAGACAAATCCTTCTTCAGATAAAGCAGAATACGTATCAGATGTATCAAGTGGATTTGTTTTTATATCGGCCCCACCCAGCACACGGATATAACCGTCTTTATTAGCTTGCAAACCAACACCGACTACATCGATATTTGCATTGCCCTTTACAGTTACACGCGTATCATCATTGTCACCATCACTGGTTAAACCGCCATAACCAGCATAGATACCACTCATGTAATAATGTGCCAAATCAGGTCTGCGTTTCTCTCCGCTTTCCGCCGGCGCTGGATTCGTAATTTTCACGGTTACATTCTTGTCGATAGCTACTTGTGTACCATCAAGTGCATAAATCCCAGTCACATTGTTATGGTATTTTGTACCATTTACACCGAGCCCAGATACATTAACAATCAAATCATCTGTATAATGCCTTTGCTCTCCCCACAAATTAAGACCAATGGACTTACCATCTGTATGACTTTCCACCGTTGTAGCTGAAGCCATAGTAAAAGCACTTGCACCTGTTACAATCAATGCAGCAATAACAGCAGCGTTTACCTTTCTTATCATCTCTTACCTCCTATAACACTCAAACTATAAATAAAGCTAGTTCAATTGTATCTATATCGGGGGTATACGTGTCAATTTTTACTCATATGATTTTTAGTTTGACCTTTATTACAAAACGCAATGTATCGATATAGTTGTACCAAAATCGATGTCCCCTCTATGTATTAAGTGCTTCTCCAGTCCATGGCAATTAATTCTATAGAAAAATATCAAATACCTTAGTTTTGTGCTATAATAGTTATGTTAATTATTAAATTTATCGATTTATATAGGAGGCTAATATGAGCAAAATTCGTATTGGTATCGTTGGCTACGGCAACTTAGGTCGTGGCGTTGAAGCATCCGTAAAATTACAACCTGATATGGAGCTTGTTGGTGTATTCTCTCGCCGTAAAGGTTTAGAAACAGTGTCTGGTGTTCCTACATATACTATGGAAGATCTACCAAACTTCAAAGGTAAAATCGATGTTATGGTTCTTTGCGGTGGTTCTGCAACAGACCTTATCGAACAAACTCCAATGGTAACAAAATACTTCAACTGTATCGATTCCTTCGATACACATGCACGTATCCCTGAGCATTTCGCAAACGTAGACAAAGTAGCTAAAGAAGCTAAAACTGCTACATTGATTTCTTGCGGTTGGGACCCAGGCATGTTCTCTTTACAACGTGTATATGCTGAAAGCATCTTGCCTCAAGGCAAATCTTACACATTCTGGGGCCGTGGTGTTTCCCAAGGTCACTCCGATGCTATCCGCCGTATCGATGGCGTTCTTGATGCTCGTCAATACACTGTTCCTAAAGAACAATACCTTGAAGCAATCCGTAATGGTGAAACTCCAGACGTTGATGGCTATAAAGGTCACCTTCGTGAGTGCTATGTAGTATCTGCACCTAATGCTGACAAAGCTAAAATTGAAAATGAAATCAAAACTATGGAAAACTACTTCGTAGGTTATGAAACTGTAGTAAACTTCATTTCTCAAGAAGAACTTGATCGCGACCATAAAGGTATTCCACATGGTGGCTTCGTTCTTCGCTCTGGTGAAAGCACTGACGGCACACGTCATGTTGTTGAGTATTCCTTAAAACTTGACTCCAACCCTGAATTCACTGGCTCTGCACTTGTTGCTTATGCACGTGGTATCTACCGCCTTGCTAAACACGGCGGCACAGGTTGCTACACAGTATTCGACATTCCACCAGCTTGGATTTCTACTCATTCTGCTGAAGAATTACGAGCTCACTCTCTATAAGACACAAAATAAAATCCCACACTAGTGTGTGGGATTTTATCTACTTCTATGGTATACTACTTAGAAGAAGTGAGGCGTAGATGTTTTCCGGCGTCAGCTCTCACATCTCTTACTAATTTGAAAATGTGACCTGACACATCTAGAGGCCTCGACATCAATATATAATTTGTCGATTTCTATGTAAAGGGATTTAGTGACACTACTAGTCACCTATGTGACTAATGGTGTCACTTTTTTAGTACAAATTTATAGCATCTATATGATATAATATTTATTTGATAGAGTTTCTACGGAAGCTTTCACAAAGAACGAAATCAATTAGTTAATAAAAGGTGGTACCATGAGCACAAATTTAGAAGTAGGCATCGTAGGCCTTCCAAATGTTGGTAAAAGTACATTATTCAACGCCATTACAAAAGCAGGCGCTGAAGCTGCCAACTATCCATTCTGTACAATTGAGCCAAACGTAGGTGTCGTTGATGTTCCAGATAATCGTTTAGCTGTATTGGCTGAAATGTTTGGTTCTAAACGCATCCTTCCTGCTGCTATGCGCTTCGTAGATATTGCAGGCCTTGTAGAAGGTGCGTCCAAAGGCGAAGGTTTAGGTAATAAATTCCTTAGCCATATCCGCCAAGTAGACGCTATTGCTCAAGTCATTCGTTGTTTCGATGACCCTAACATCACTCACGTTTCTGGCTCTATCGATCCAATTCGTGATATTGAAATCATCAACACTGAGCTCTGCCTTGCAGACCTTGAATCCGTGGAAAAACGTAAACAACGTATTGAAAAAATCGCTAAATCTGGTGACAAAGATGCGCGTGCTGAGTTACCATTACTAGAACGCATCATCGAAGGTCTAGGTGAAGCAAAACCAGTTCGTGCACAAGGTCTCGAAGAAGAAGAATTAGAAATGATCAAAGAGTTGACATTGCTTACAGCAAAACCATCTCTTTATGTAGCTAACATTTCTGAAGATGAAGTATCTGATTACTCTTCCAATGAATATGTAAAACGTGTTGAGGAATATGCGAAAAACGAAGGCGCTGGCATCGTTGTTGTTTCTGCTCGCATCGAATCTGAAATTGCTGAATTATCTGAAGAAGAATCTGCTGCATTCCTTGAAGATCTTGGCCTTGAAGAATCTGGCTTAACTAAACTTATCAAAGCAAGTTATGCACTCTTAGGTCTTATCAACTATTTCACTGCTGGTGAAATGGAAGCTCGTGCTTGGACAATTGTAAATGGCACAAAAGCGCCTCAAGCAGCTGGTAAAATTCACTCCGATATCGAAAAAGGCTTTATCCGTGCTGAAATCGTATCCTTCGATGACTTACAAGCTTGCGGTAGCCAAAATGCGGCTAAAGAAAAAGGCCTTGTACGCCTTGAAGGTAAAGACTACGTTATGAAAGACGGCGACGTTACACACTTCCGCTTCAACGTATAACACAAATTAATAACAAAAAACCAGTAAATCGATCGATTTACTGGTTTTTTTAATGCTACAAAATAGCTTTTATTTAATTTTATTTATCATCATTGCCCAATGCATTTTTAAGTCCACTAATAGCACCTTCTACAGCATCTTTAGCATCATCTGCAGTCTTTTTGATATCATTAACAACACTATCAGCAGCATCTTTTACTTTTGCTACTGTATTCTCAACAGCGCCTTCTGCTTGCATTTGTTTGTCATCAGTTAATTTACCTGCATTTTCTTTTACTGCACCTTTAGCTTGGTTCAATTTATCTTCTAATGCCATAATTGTGACTCCTTTCATGTAAAATCACGTTTAACCATATAAAATCTACTATTATAAGTAAAGGGCTATCCTTTTTTTCCGAAGAAAAATGAGACTACAGCAACAACAATTACTGCACCCAATACAGATGGAATTAAGGACATTCCTGCTAAGCTAGGACCCCAAGTACCAAATAGGGACTGACCTACGGACGAGCCAATTAAACCAGCAACAACGTTAGCGATAACGCCCATTGCACCGCCTTTGTTAGTGATGGCACCAGCTAGGAACCCGATAAAACCACCAACAATAATTGACCATAACATACAATCACTCCTTCCTATTTAATCAAAATATTCATAAATCCTATCAAATAATGCAGTTTTTATAAATATTTTAGAATCATTGTAGATTTATAATATAGCATTCAATTCTAAAGATTAAATGAAGAATTTCGATTTAGTTCTACATATATGATCTACTCAACTACTGTTACAATTTCATCCATTGTACGACGAGTTTTATTGCGATGTGGTTCTTCATCACGGTAACCAAAGGCAGCCATTACAGCAATGCCAAAGTGTTTAGTATCGAACAGGCCAAGTTCATCACCTAAGAGTGCTGTCATATCATCTTGATTGAAGCCTTCTAAAGCACAAGAATCTAAACCTTCATACGCCGCCATAGTCATCATATTCGCCATTACAATATATGTTTGTTTAGATGCCCAGTCAAAGGCTGCACGTTCAGACTCAAAGGTTTTATAGTCTTCTTTTGTAAATTGAGCATATTTTTCACGATATACCGCATCTATTTCTGCAGGCAATTGCTTAACTGTTTCTTGAATGTAACGTACATAAGAGGAGTCAAATTCTAAGTCCACTTTTTTACGTGTTAAGAACACCACAAAATGACTTGCTTCAAGGCCCGCATGAATGCCCCAGCCATGAGCTTTCATTTTTTCCCGAATTTCTGGATTTTGAATAACTAGCAATTCAAAAGGCTCAAAGCCAAGGGATGTAGGAGACAAACGTGCCGCATTAAGAATAGCATTCCAGTCTTCTTCAGAGATTGTCTTATTGCTATCAAACTTCTTACAAGCATAGCGATAGGTCATAGCGTACTCTAAATCTTTACGATCCAGTTTAGGTGCTGTTAATTTTACATTTTCTATTTCATATTTACTCATATGTACCTCCATAATTGATAAAAAATATCATATATCTATAGTATCATAGTTAGCCGTTAAATTATATAAGGATCCAAATTTTAATAAAAAACAAGAAAAAAGCCTAGACGATGTGATATGTACCCATTTTCCTGGACACATATTATTTACTAGCCTAAACACATGGATGCTTCCCTGTATTTTACAGGAGGCATCCATTTTGTTTTTTTCTGGATCCTTTTGTTGTTGTAATAGTTAATGTATTCTTCTATTGCTACTGCAAAAGCATTAAATGATGAATATTCTGTTTCAAAACCATAATATATTTCTGTTTTCAATCTACCAAAAAAGGTTTCCATCACAGAGTTATCATAACAATTTCCTTTTCTAGACATAGACTGAATAATGCCATGTTCTTTAAGTGCTTGTCTAAAATAGTTATGTTGGTATTGCCAGCCTTGATCAGAGTGGAAGATTAATCCCGAAAGATTAGTAAACTTCTTAAAGGCTTTCTCTAACATACGAGAAATCTGTTCTAAGTTAGGCCTTAATGCTAAGTCATAAGCAATAATCTCATTCGTATTCATATCTAAAATAGGCGATAAATAGCATTTTCCCCACGAGAAATTAAATTGAGATACATCAGTAGTCCATTTTTGTAATGGTGCAGTTGTACTAAAATCTCTATTGACGATATTTTCTGCTACTTTACCGACTTTTCCTTTGTAAGAGTGATACTTTTCCTTCGGTCGCTTTCCTGCGAGTCCCATGCTATGCATAAGTCTTTGCACTCGTTTATGATTAACTACAAAACCTCGATTAAGAAGTTCTTGGTATACACGGCGTACACCATACCGACCTTTATGTTCTGTAAAAATCTTTTGAATTTCATCTTTTAGCTCTGTATTTCTTTTATCTACAAGATCTACTTTAGTAATTTCAAAATAATAGGTAGATTTGGACATTGGCATAGCTTTCAAAAGATGCTTTAGTTGATAGCCTTGTTGGCGGAGCGTTTTGATAATCGCTGCTTTTTCGCCTTGAGACGCGCAGCTTCCTTTTCTTCTCTCAAGGCAATCTCTTTTTTTATGACTTCATTTTCAGCTTTAATATAAGCAATTTCAGCTCGTAAGCGAATGAGTTCCTCATATTCACTCTCTTTGAGCTCTCGAGGTGAGATAGTCTTAGGTACTTTCATTTTGCAATCCTTTGGTGGTCGTCCTTTAGGTTTATTAATAAGACCATTGTATCCCAAAGTTTTGTATTTATGAACCCATTGATACAGTTGTCCAGAATTAATACCCGCTACAATAGCTACTGATCTTAAACCTTGACCTGAAAGAACTTGGCATACTAACTCAAATTTTTCTTTTGGAGACCAATACTTATTAGTCCCTCGACATTTATTAATATCTGAACCATGAAGTCGTTCTAATTTAACCCAGTCCCTTATTTGTCTATGAAATGTATCTGTCCTCACACCTTTAGGTGTCTTGGGCCATTCACCTTGATAGAATAATTCAATTGCTTTTCTTTTAAATTCATAACTATATCTCATGAAAATACCCCCTTTACTGGTTGTCCAGTAAAGGGGGTACATATCAGATGTCTAGGCTTTATATGGTACTGCCAGCTCACCTTTTTCATACCAAAAAAGGCCAGATGTACTAATCTTATGTTCTTTTAAAATAGTCTGAACCCGCTCTACAATACTTGGATCTATTTGCACAGATAAACCACACATATCGTAAAGCTCGGGAGGTGTAGCCATCAATTGATGAGGCACCTCTAATTCTGTTAGTATCTTGTCCGCTTTATCCCCAAAATAATAGGACGTAAAGACGACTAACAATTTTTTATTTTCCAATGCCTCACCTCCTACCATAGCATATACCATTCCATTGTTATAACATTAACGATCCGTTTAAAGCTAAGACGTTCCGTCTAAACCTGTCAGTTAAAATGCTAGTGCTAAGAATTATAACTTAACTACATTCTCCCCAAGAATAGAGTCCGTAATAGCGTACATATTTGTAATGCTACCTACGCCAAGCTCTTCTTTTACCCCAAAGTAATCGAGACAAATGCCACATGCTGCAATTTCAACACCAAGATCAGCTAGTTTTTTAATATTTTCTAAATGAACAGAATCATTTACAACCATCTTAACACTGCTATTGATGAAATAGATTTTAGATGGTTTTACATCGGCTTCTACCATGCACACCCAGAAGGTTTTCATCAAATTTCTACCGAGCTCTTCACTACCTTCACCGAGATAATCTTTTGTCATCAAGATAACTCGATTACCATAGTTCATCGGTTCGCAACTCGCTTCTGTAACAGGATTTGCATTTGGCGTCATAGTGAGGTAGAAATCCTTACCATCTTGGCGGATTGCCACCCCATAACCGCGAGACTTACCAAACTTTTCTACATTATCACGACTCACTTCATTATCTACAATAGTAGTAATAACAGCATCTGGATTCGCATCGCTAACCTTCTTAGTTTCAATCACAGGTTTTGGACACAAGCTACCACGCACATCTACAGTTAATTCATTTGTATTGCTCATCATACACCTCTATATTATATACATTAAATATTTTGTAAAAGTATTACCTATCAGCTACCAGCTATCAGCTATCAGCTATCAGCTATCAGCTATCAGCTATCAGCTATCAGCTAATGATATTGTAATTAAATATCGATAGCCAATAATAGAAAACTTGTTTTTTATAAAACTATTCTGTAACACGTACCGCTAGCCCACTGAAACTTTCAACAGTACCAACAATACTAGCACAGTCAATGCCAGATTCGTGTAAGGCCTCAACCAATTTATTACCTTCACTAGCAGGCACGGAGAAAAGTAAGCCACCAGAAGTTTGGGGGTCAAAGAGAATATCCGTCCACACAGGGTCCAAATTCTGATCTACTTGAACGTCTGTTATAGCTTTTCGATTCCCATAGGATGCAGCTGGTACTAATCCCATTTGAGCCGCTTCGATGACATCATCAAAGAGAGGAATGTCGTAAGCCTTGATATGTATTGTCACATCAGAGGCACTAGCCATTTCTACAGAATGTCCCATTAGACTAAAGCCTGTTACGTCTGTACAAGCATGCACAGTAAAGTTGTGAGCCACCTCTGCTCCCACCCGATTTAACGTACTCATACTAGTGACGGCCTGCTCAGTACCTACAGGAAATAAATCACCTTTTAGAGCATTATTCATAATCCCTGTACCAATTCGCTTAGTTAATATCAGCACATCCCCTACTTGAGCCCCTTTGTTTTTCCAAATTCGATTTGGATTCACTTGCCCTGTTACAGACATACCAAAGATAGGCTCTTTATTTTCTATGCTATGGCCACCTACGATAGCTGCACCAGATTCAGCTACGATGGATCCCGCTCCATTTAATACATCTGTTAATATACCTTGTTCAACAAGAGGCACAGGGAACCCCACAATATTCATAGCTGTTAAAGGCGTACCGCCCATAGCATATACATCACTCAAAGCATTAGCAGCCGCAATTTTACCAAATAAAATAGGATCATTAACCATAGGCGTAAAGAAATCTAATGTTTGCACTAATGCTAGTGTATCTGAAAGTTTATATACCCCTGCATCGTCAGCACCTGTCATATCTGCTAGTACGTGTTCATTGGTAATAGGTGTCACTGCTTTTAATACACGATTTAATATATGAGGCCCAATCTTACACGCACAGCCCCCACTTGTTACGTAATCAGTGAGTCGTACCATACGTCCTCCTTATTCATTCTCGGGCAATCGAGATACGATTTTCTTAACTGCCTTTTCAAATTTCGGGCGCGGCATCAATAGTTGATGACCACAACCATTACATACGATGAGAAAGTCTGTACCAATCCGCTTAACTTCCCATTCATCACTGCCACAGGGATGTGACTTTTTCATTTTTACCACATCGCCTACGTAATATCTAACAAATGCCATAGCGCCTCCTTTTACATCGTTTAGTATTTATATACTTATTATACAAAAAATGCCATGTTCTATAAACATATCAGAATTCTATAGTTATTTTATGGAGAGTTATTAGTACATTTAACGAAAAGATTATTAATACGTAATCAATAATGATTTTTCATTTAGTTATCATTCTCAATATCAAAATAGGCTTATTTTATAAATCCCATACTATTCAACCTTTAAGAAACCGCATTTTTACTACATTGATAATATTTATCATTTAGAAAATTTTCGAAATAAATTTTACAAAAACACTTGCATTTCTCATTTAGTATGTTACAATATAGTCAACAATGATTATTCGTTAAGTATACGAATATCCCATTGTATATAAAACTGTTAAGACGGCAAGTGCCGAAAAAACAAAAATCAGTAAGTACTATTTTAAGAGTTAGGCAAGTGTCTATTTAATCCAAGAATAAGTTTTCTTACTAAGGCGAAGTCGCCCACGAAAATTGTAGAATAAGTATTCTATTATTTGAATTCACAACCAAGTGGTTATGAATATAGAAGTTAAGTAACAAATTTGAAAATTATCGTAAGTACAAAGGAGTATTAAAATGGCAGAATTAAAAGGTTCTAACACTGAAAAAAATCTTCAAGCAGCATTTGCTGGTGAATCCCAAGCATTCCAAAAATATACTTTCTACGCAGCAGCAGCTCGTAAAGCTGGCATGAACGAAATCGCTGATTATTTCGAAGAAACAGCTCACAATGAATCCGCACATGCTAAATTGTGGTTCAAAGCTCTTCATGGTGGCGACGTATCTTCCGATATCGAAGCTAACCTTCGTGATGCAGCAGCTGGTGAAAACTACGAACACACTACAATGTACAAAGATTTCGCTGACGAAGCTGAAAAAGAAGGCTTTGCAAAAATCGCTTACCAAATGCGCGAAGTTGGTAAAATCGAAGCTCGTCATGAAGCTCGTTACCTTGCATTAGCAGCTCAAGTATCCGGTAACAAAGTATTCACTAACGATGAACCAGTTGCTTGGATCTGCGCTAACTGTGGTTACGTACACGTTGGTGAAGAAGCTCCTAAAGTTTGCCCAGTATGTGCTCACCCACAAGCTTTCTTCCACCGTTTCGTGGAATCCATCTAATCTGTAAGTACGACACTAACTAAACTAACAACCTGTAAGTACAGATTTAAATTAAACACACCTGTAAGTACAATATAATCTTACAGTAAGTACTAACAACTTCCTTAATCAGAACCACCCGTAAAACGGGTGGTTTGCTCACGGGCTATAAGCCCGTAGTACTAGGCCAGCGTCTAAAGGCGCTGGCTTTCACTACGTTCAAGCCGCATAGCCATTGACTCGTAACGTTCCCCTTAAAGGGGATGTGTATTACTTGCTACCCTTAAAAGGGTCCTCATATTCTTTTACACTAAGTTTATCTTTCATTTGGTCATGTAACTCTTGCTCACGTATATATTTCTTTACTGTAGCCTCATTTAAACCTACCGTACTAACATAATACCCCTCGGACCAAAAGTGTCTATTTCCAAATTTATACTTTAAGTTTGCGTGTTTATCGAACATCATTAGTGCACTTTTCCCTTTTAAGTATCCCATAAAAGATGATACTGATATTTTAGGTGGGATTAATACTAGCATATGCACATGATCAGCCATAAGCTCCCCCTCTATTATCTTGACGCCCTTATATTCACATAAACGTCTCAATATTTCACGTAAACTATTTCTGTATTGATTATATATAACTTTACGTCTATACTTAGGTGTAAATACTATGTGGTATTTGCATAACCATTTTGTGTGCGCAAGGCTCTGTGTCTTTGTTGCCATATAAAATCACCTTTCTTTTGCATATAATTCGGCTTGAACACCTACATTATACTTAAGCAAGGTGATTTTTTTGTATAACTTTCGTTGCCGCACCCGCATAGCGGGTGGTTTAATGATTCGCGACTACGTCGCGAACCAGTCTAAAGACAATAACAAAAAGACGATGACTTAGGTCATCGTCTTTTTTTGTGTTCTATTCGCTATTTAGTACTATCCACTAAATGCTTAAACTGTTGTACCGCCTCATAAGGGTTATCTGCATGCGCAATAGCAGATATGATGGCAACACCACAGGCTCCCGCTTCTAGTATAGGCTTCGCATTGTCTAAAGTTATTCCCCCAATACCAACACATGGTAAGGTCAAGCCTTCTGCTTGTAGTTCAGCGACACGCTCCGGTCCACATGGCTCTTGTGCATCAGGTTTACTACTTGTAGCATACATAGGACCTACACCTACACAGTCAGCATAGATTATATCAGTCTTATGAAGTTCCTCCACGGAGTGAATGGAGATGCCAACCACCTTATGGCCTACAAGATTACGAACGGATTCTAGGCTCATATCCTCTTGCCCTACGTGAACGCCATCAGCATTAACAGCTACTGCTAAGTCTACATCATCGTTAATAATATAGAGTACATTGTACTTAGCACAGATTTGTTTTAACTGTTGGGCTAATTCTAATTTCTGTTGTCCCTCTAAGGTGCCCATTCCCTTTTCTCTAAATTGGAAACAAGTCACACCGCCTCGACAAGCATCCTCTACGATAGAGAGTAATCGATTTTCATTCAATTCCACATCTTGCGTACCACTGATGAAATATACTTCTAATTGATCCGGCACAACTAGAGGACGTATACGATTCTCGGACTTAAGCACCGCATCACCAAGAGAATATAAGGCATCCATAAAGGCTACACTAAAGCTACCAGGTTTTACGCCACTTACCTGCACTGCACTTTCACCGGCTAAACCATAGTAAGCCAATGCATAGGCGAGAAATTCACCGATAGATAGTCTGTTTTTACATGGATAATAAGCACTAAAGAAAGCCGCCAATACAGCTCCTAATAGACAGCCTGTTCCCGTTACAGCTGTCATAATAGGATGACCATGCGGTACGGCAAACACCCGAGTTCCATCAGAAACATAATCCTCTTCGCCAGTAGCTACAACAGGACAGTTGATAAGGCGCGCTAGACGATATGCGATAACAGCACTATCCTCGATTTGTCCTCCATCTACACCTTTACCGGTAGTGGATGTATCTGCCTGATTATTAGGAATTAAAGCATCGTATATAGCTTTAATTTCACTTTGATTACCTCGCACTAATGAGATATCACCAGTCTTAATCAAGTCTAACACCACAGATAAACGATAAGCCCCCGCATGACACCCCACTGGATCTAAAACGATAGGAACCTCATGTTTCTTCGCCAGTGCTATGGCCTCTTTATAGTAACTAACCTTGTCAGGTGTAAGAGTACCAATATTGATGAGTAGCGCCGATGCATGGACGATGAGGTCTTTCAAATCTTCACTACACTCACTCATCACAGGTGATGCGCCAATGGCGAGTAAACCATTGGCTGTAAAGGTCCTCACTACATCATTGGTAATACAAATAACGAGAGGATTTCTTTGGCGTAAAATTTCTAATATATTGAGTTCAGTCTCAATTTGATCATTCATATATGGATTTTTATTGGTCATATCACTATCTCCTCTCGTCATTTTTCAAGAGCTCATCCATCGTTTCAGGTCCATTAAATAAGAGGCCATAAGCCATATGATTAACGGGGCCACAGCCATTTCCCAGCCCAGGATTATGTTTAATAGCAAGTGCAATATAATCCTTGGCAATACCAATGGCATCCATTACATCAAGCCCTTTAGCGAGCTCCGCCGTTATCACTGCGGAGAAGGTACAGCCCGTTCCATGTGTGTGCACCGTATCATATTTAGGACTAGACCAAGTGCGTACGCTACCATCTTTGGTGAAAGCATAATCCGTTGCATCTTCACCGATATGACCGCCTTTAATGATAACTACTTGAGGTCCTAAGTCCTGTAAGATACGATTCGCCGCCGTTGTTATGTCACTTTCACAATCAATAGACATGTCCGCTAAAACCTCAGCTTCATTGCGGTTTGGTGTAATCACTGTAGCCATCGGAATAAGTTTAGATTTTAAGAAATTTACCGCTTCATCTGATACGAGTCGGTCACCGCTAGTAGCAATCATAACGGGATCCATTACATAAGGAATATTTTTACTCACATAAGGATAGATGAGGTCCATCATCTCCGGCAAAGCAATCATGCCGGTCTTAACGGCTTGTGGTTCAATGTCAGAATACACATCGTGTAATTGTCGGTCAATACTCTCTAGCGACAGATGTTCTACATGATGTACGCCCGTTGTATTTTGGGCTACCACAGAGGTAACAACAGCCATGCCGTATACGTGACGACTTTGGAAGGATTTCAAATCAGCCATAATACCGGCACCACCGCTTGGGTCTGTACCAGCAATTGTCAATGCAGTATGTAGTTTCATTATGCCTCCTTATGTAATAGATGACGACGAGATAAGATTTGTAATACTATGAAACCAATAAAGGCACCTGCTATAGAGCTCATGGAGAAGGATGTAATCAAAGTCAACAATGCCAAAGGTTTACCTAACAAGAAATTGGCTATAGGATAACTCACAAGAGCACCAATGAGGCCTGTACCGATGATCTCGCCTAAAGCCGCTGCCCAGATGACATTGTATTTCTTATATAAATACGCAGATAACCAAGCGCCAATCATGCTGCCAGGAAAGGCTAAAGGAGAACCTAGTGCCAATATATTCCGTAAACAAGATGTACTAAAGGCAGCACCTACGGAAAATCTAGCCCCCACCACAACGGCTAAGATAACATTAATCATATGTTGAAACGGAAAAATACGAGCCGGCCCAACAGGAATTGATGTAGTAGATAACACTACGCCTAAGGCCACACATATGCTTGCAATAATTAGTTTTTTCATAATACCTCCAAACATATAAAAACGAGACCACTCCAAATGGAATGGTCTCGTAATAGTTTAGTATTATGTTTCACTCCACTTCCCTACGCCAGTATTATCTGGATCAGGTCTAGGGTTTTGAATGGTCAATCTCAGCAAAAGCACCCCTAGTGGCAATATATTTTTATACTCTAGTTATAACATTATTATACAATCTATGCAACAAAAGAATTGACGGTTCACTTATAGACGCCTATAATAAAGCCATAACGGGGTGCTCACACGAGTGGGCTGAGAGTAAGCTAACGCTTTAACCCATAACCTGATTTGGATAATGCCAACGTAGGGAACATAGAGGATTAATAGCCGAGTTCCTGTGAACTCGGCTTTTTCTATGACTTCCTGGCAAGGAGGACGTATGAAAGATACACACATTACACAACCACAGTTCGCCATGATATGGTTTGGTGCCGCTCTATCCATAGCGGAGATTATGACGGGAACCTATCTGGCCCCCTTAGGGCTCACCCAAGGTCTATATGCCATCATACTGGGGCATATTATCGGCGGTATATTACTCTTTGGAGCTGGCCTCATCGGTGGACGCTTGCGGCAAGGCAGTATGAATACTACCGCTTTTAGCTTTGGCCCATTAGGGGCTAAGGGGTTTGCCTTTTTAAATATGCTGCAACTCATCGGATGGACTAGCATCATGATCTACGATGCTATGCTCGCCTTACAAGAGCTAGCACCCCTATCCCCTATGATTTGGACGATAGCTATTGGCGCGCTTGTCATCCTGTGGCTTTTCATCGGCCTCCACAATACGGGCTATATTCAAGCTATTGTATCTGTTCTATTGCTAGGGCTCACCCTCTACATGGGCGCTCACATGATTGCTCAATGGCCTAGTGAAAGTAGCCTTATAGCTAGTGGAAATATGAGTTTTATGGCAGCCCTCGAGTTATCTATCGCCATGCCACTCTCTTGGCTTCCTCTTATTAGTGATTATACGCGCGAAAGCAAAAAACCTTTCTCTGCATCACTGACAAGTGCTACAGTCTATACAGTAACAAGTATTGTTATGTATACCTTAGGTCTTAGTGCCGCTATCTTTGGCGGTGGCGACTCCATCATTACTATCATGATGAATGCAGGACTTGGCCTTGCGGGCCTCATCGTTATCATCTTCTCTACCGTTACTACAACCTTTATGGACGCTTACTCTGCAGGCGTATCTAGTACGACTATCTATAACGGTGCATCCAGCAAAGGCATCGCCGTCATCGTTACGCTCGTGGGCACTATTGCAGCTATTCTATATCCAATGGATGATATTACAGACTTCCTATACCTCATCGGCTCTGTATTCGCTCCGATGATTGCCATCTTATTGGCGGACTACTTTATCAATCGCCAACAAGTACAAACATTATCCGCTTATCTCGTACGAGGTCTTATTTGGTCCGTATCCGTTGGTTTATACCACTATATGTTACATAGTGAAAGCACAATAGGAGCTACATTACCAGCCTTTACAATGGCATTTGTCGTTACAGCTATCGTTGGATTTATAAGTAAAACAGCGCACATATCAACAGAAATTAAGTAGCATTAGCAAGTAACATCTATTATAAACGTACTAATTCAATGCTAAAGATTAAAGATAATAGTAAGTACACTGCTATCATTGCTATCAACTATCTAAAAAGAAAACACCTTCACAATCCACTAGTTACTGAACTATACATCTCAAAATTGTGTCCAGTTTTTGGCATGTAGTTCATAGGATTATGAAGGTGTTTTATGTATCTCTATTTAATTTTAAAGTATTTTATCACTGTATCAAAACCATACGATTTAAATGTTTATCATCATTCAGCAATCGTAATTAGCCCGTTTTCACAGGTCCAGTGTCTATCTCCTACGCTTTCTGCTTCGCTTTCATCATGGGTAACCCATACGCAAGGTACATCCCATTCACGGATGATAGAAACAAGATCCTCTCGAACTTGTTTACGCAAATTCCAATCTAATGCAGATAATGGCTCGTCGAGAAGCAACACAGTCGGTTTAGAGTAGAGCGCACGACCTAATGCAACCCGTTGTTGCTCACCACCGGATAAATTACCTGCCTTTATATGTCTATATTTTTCAAGACCTAACCGATTTAATAAACTATCGCACATATCCGGTGTGCCACGTTTACTATAGGTAACATTATGCTCTACAGATAGGTGAGGAAATACAATATTACCTTGTGGCATATAGCCTACTTGGCGTTCTTGAGCAGGCACCCAAAGCTTTTTATCTCGATCAACCCACGTCGTTTCATCACATTGAATACTGCCAGTTGTGGGTTTTACGAGGCCCGCGATGCATTTGATAAAGGTACTTTTACCACTACCGGACTGTCCCGTCAGCACAGTAATACCAGCCGGCAGCGCCCCATCGGCTTTCACAGTCACAGAAGGTCTAGCTACAGTAAAGGAAAATGTAATCATAGAACCTCCTAATTATTATCTGTATGGCGGAACAGGGAACCTTTTGTAATAAGGTGAATTCCGCTCAATAATGCCAATGTAAGAACACAAATATAAATAACGAGCTCAAAGGCATCCATGTACTGCCCTGCCTCTACATAGGAGTAGATAGCTAACGGCATAGTACGTGTTACCCTTGGAATATTACCAGCAATCAAGATGGTAGCACCAAACTCGCCCATAGCACGGCAGAACGCTAAAATACTACCTGTTAAAATACCTTTCCATGCGAGCGGTACAGATATGGTGAAGAAAATACGTAACTCTGAAGCACCTAAGGTGCGCGCTACATCCTCCATATTATGATCTACGGACTGCAATGCTGAACGTACAGTTTGATAAAACAGTGGAAATGCAATAACAGAAGAGGCTATGACAGCACCAGAAGCGGCAAAGACGACGCTCATGCCATGGGCTTCCAGCCAAGCCCCAAAGGCATAGCCCGGTGTAAATACCATAAGCAGCGCAAAACCAACGACTACAGGAGGTAATACTAGAGGTAATGTAATAAGGGCATCAAGAATAGCAATGCCGCCCCATTTACAGCGTTTCATCCAATAACAAGTTGCTAAGCCACTTAAAATAACTATAATAAGAGCAATACTTGCCACCCATAATGATAACCAAAATGGACTCATGCTATCCCCCCTTTCTATTTAATAATGCTGAAATCATATATTTCCAGCTAGGACTAACAACAATAATATATATATTGTACCATAAGAAAACGCTAGCCATGAGAGCTAGCGTTTTACTCTTATTTAGAAGTGGAGAAACCGTATTTCTCTAATACTTTTTGTCCCTCTGGGCTCATTACATATTGGTAGAAATCTTTTGCCAATGCATTGTCATATTTTTTAATGATACCGATTGGATAGATAACTGGATCATGAGAATCTGCAGGTGTTACTGCGGAAATTTGAACGGCATCACCTGCCGCAATAGCATCAGTTTTATAGATAAAGCCCGCATCACCAGCACCTTGGCTAATAGATGCTGTTACAGCTTTTACGTCTTTAGCATATACTACATTTGGTTCAACTTGTTCCCAAACACCTAATTTTGTTAATACTTGTTTACCATAGTTACCAGCTGGCACTGTTTCAGGGTTTCCCAATACAATGCGTTTCACACTAGCAATTTGATTTAATTCAACTTTAGGTTGACCTTTTGGAACTACGAGAACGAGTTCATTTGTAACGAACGGTTTTACATCACTTACAAGGTCTTTTTCTTGTAACATTTTCATATTTTTTTCGTCAGCAGAGATGAATAAGCTAGCTGGTGCACCTTGTTCAATTTGTTGACGCAATGTGCCAGAACCAGCAAAGTTAATAACAATTTGATCATCTGCTAAATTATGGCTTTTTTTGTAAGCATCAGCCAGTTCTGTAAGAGCCCCTTTAAGACTAGCAGCTGCTTGTACAGTAATCTTTTCGGATGTACTCGGTTTAGCAGATTCGGTTGGTTTGCTTGCATCGTTACCACAGCCTACTAGAAAAGCAAGCATAAAAATGCTCATTAATACTAATAGAATTCGTTTCATAATTCCTCCTGTGCATCCCTTTGGACTCCACACTGTGAAAGCTATGGTTACTCACCGTAGAGACACCATCAAATAACAAACTAAAATATACGATATATTCACATTATACTATAAGTTTGTTCATTAAGATGTATGTAATAACTCACATTTTGTATATATATTTCTGATAGAAACCATAAGAAATCATAATGGATAAAACTTTTAAGCCCCAAATAATACATACTATGGTATCATAATATTATGATTAACTATGCTATATATTAATGAGAAACTCTAGGTGAGACGATGAATATATTCGAATTAATAGGCCATATATTTATGAACTCTATGGTTCCTATCTTCATGCTTATAGGCGTAGGCTTTATATTAGATAGAAAATTCAAACTAGATCTGTATACGCTGAGTAAACTAAACTTCTACATATTATTACCAACCTTTGTATTTAGGGCCATGTATGAAGCTAAATTTACATCCGGTACGTTAGAAATTGTATTTTGTGCACTAGTTGTACTCATACTGAACTCTATACTTTCAGGTGTGGTCGGCAAAATACAAGGTTATGATGTAGCAAAAATCGCCACATTAAAGAACTGCGTTATGTTTAACAATGTCGGCAATATGGGCATCGCCCTTGCTATCTTTGTTTTTACCAATGTGCCCTACGTCATCGATGGCGCAACCCCCTATGCTGATTTAGGTCTTGTCAGCGTTGTATCCATTATGATTATACAGACCATTACGAGTAACACCTATGGTTTCTACCAAGCTGGTGCTGGCCGATTGAGTACAAAAGATGCCTTAAACGTAGTCTTCCATATGCCAATGGTATACGCCATTCCTCTAGCATTACTTTGTCAGCTATTGCCTTTTGATTTACATGGCCTCTTCTTCTTTGCACCTCTTAAGATTTTTGCTAATGCCTTCGTTGGTGTTGCGATGATTGCCTTAGGGGTACAAATTAATAGAACACCATTAAACTTCTTTAAGGCCGATGTTATGCTCGCTACATCCTTACGACTCATCGTAAGCCCTCTTATCGCAGCAGTTATGACTATACTCTTTATTATGTTCTACGGCCCAATGCATCCAATAGCAGCACAGACTATAGTCATTACCTATAGTGTCCCAACAGCTATTAATATGGCACTCATTGCTATTGAAATGAAGAATAATCCTGAATATGCTACGCAAATCGTTATGGGCACCACAATTCTATCAGCCGTAACTATGCCGCTATTTATTACAATCGCCTATTATCTTTTCCCATTATATTAATACTAGTATACCTATACAAAAAGGAGCCCTTTTAAAGGGCTCCTTTTGTACACTTTAAACAAGTATCGTCTTACTTACTGATGAGATACGTGTTCCATACCCATTCTTACGAGACCCTCCACATGATCATCGTTTAGAGAGTAGTATGCGGTTTTTCCTTCCTTGCGATAGGTCACAAGGCGTGCTTGACGCAAAACGCGTAGTTGGTGTGAAATAGCGGATTGACCCATTCCCATTGTTTCTGCGATGTGATTTACACACATTTCATTTTCTAATAATAATTCTACTATTTTAAGGCGTGTAGGGTCACCTAAGATTTTAAACAGCTCTGCTAGCTTTAGCAATGATTCTTGTTTGTCGCTCATATAGTCCCCCTCAATTTCATTCATATTCATGCTTATAATCTGTATTTCTTATGTATAACTAATCGATGTTGCTTAAATTAGATTTCTCATATATAGAGCATATATATAAATATTATATCATTTTTATTATATTAAAAAAGAGACTTTGTAAAAACAAAGTCTCTTTTTGTATCATATCAAAACAGGATATGAATTATTTAATGATTAATACAGGGCAAGTGGAGTGGCTAGTTACATAGCTACTTACGCTACCCATGAATAAGCCTTTCAATGGACCAAGACCACGGCTACCCATTACGATAAGATCAGCATTGTATTTTTTAGCTACTGCCAACAATGCAGGACCAGGGGAGCCAACTTCGAATACGCTTTTAACTTTTACACCTGTAGGAATTTCTTTCACTACATCGTTAAGAATTTCTTTACCAGTTTCTTCCATATCTTCCGCAATTTGTTCAGATACGTAGCCACCGGAAATTGGTGTTTGATCGAAATTGGAAATAGCAGACACAATGTTTGCAACGTGAACAACAATCAATTCAGCATGGTTGCGGTCCGCTACAGCGAGAGCATGTTCCAACGCACGTTTAGCATTTTCAGAACCATCAGTAGGTACGACAATAGTTTTGTAGGTAACCATAATAACCCCTCCTATTTCTAATCCCTCAAAGGGGATATGATCAAAGATCGTTTAGCCTATATTATTATATTCTAGACCATCAAGGAAAACTCCTCTTTTTCTAGAGGATTTCTTTTATTATAGCACAAATTATACAGAATTATACAAATAAAAGAATATTATGTGTATATTACAACACTTGTGAAGATTGGTTCGTATTCAATGTAGTAGTCAACTTAAATCCATCGAGCACATCGATAAGCTCTGGTGTGCTAAGGCTTGTGCCTGCTGGGCCAATCATACGAGCCACAGCTACATTGCCTTCATTACCTAAGATAATAGTAGCTGCGAAGGATACCGGTGCCGCTGCGGATGTATCAGCTGTATTAGGATTCTTCATATGACCTGCCAAGTAGAACATAACATTACCATCAATAATATGTGTTTCATAACGAGTGATGGTTGCCTTATTCACCTCAACCAATTGTTTAAGATAGTAATCACCTAGCATTTGTTTGCCCATCATCGTAGGCATGCCTGTGCTAACTGCTTGTACTGGAATTGTAAAAGATTCAATATCAAGGCGTATATTATGCTTAGTGAAAGCAATTTTCCCCTTTTCATTAAGACGGGTAAATCCTTTTGGATAATTAAATTTGATGCCTTCATCTACGCTAATGTCACTAGTGCCAGAGATAAATTGTTTAACACCTTTAATCGTACTAGAACCAGTTTTATTTAATAATTCAAAGGACGGAATCGTATGTTCCATCAAACCTTGTTCCATAAACTCCCCTTGAATAGGAGCATAAGTACTAGCTAAATTATAGCGATGTGTTGGGTCCTTATCCATGATGAATTCCGCTTCAAATACGGATTGAACAGGCTCTGTAGAGGTCATTTCAGCATACGATTTTGGTGTCGTCTTATCCCAACGCGCTGATATAGCCCCTTTCTTGTTAAAGAAGCCACCAACAATATCATTATTTTCAAAGGCATTACTATGTTGACGCCAAATGCTCAAGTATTCTTCATCAGACATGCCCTTGATTGGCACACCATACCAAGTCGTATTCCATTCTTTTTGAGATACCCCGTCTTGCGGTGTATTATTGCGCTTTGTGAAAGACACTGTATAGGAATCATCTTGAGTTGGACCGGCTAAGTTGAAAGAATAGCCTTGAATATGCTCACTTTCACTGCGCACATCCATATCCAGTTTAACACCATCTGCTACACGCCAAGGAAGCGTAAAGGTATAGCCATTTTTATAATCCTTAACCACTGTATTCATCGTAGTAGCATAGGACTTATATTGTTCTGGCAAGATAGATGCAGAGTCTTTTTGTGAGTCTACAATAGCTATTGGTGTGCTAGGTGTACCCTGCAAACCTTCCGCCATAATAGAGGTCGTGCCCATAGCCATTACAGCTAATGTAGCGGCAATAAAACGTAACTTCATAAGACCTCCTATAACATATTCTCCAAGAACGCTTTCGTTCTATCGTTCTGTGGATTATTGAAAATTTGCTCTGGTGTGCCTTCCTCTTGGATGACACCGTCGGCCATGAAGATGACACGGTCAGATACTTCACGAGCAAAGTTCATTTCATGAGTTACGATAATCATCGTCATGTGATCATCGGCCAATTGTTTAATAGTCTTTAGAACCTCACCTGTTAACTCTGGGTCAAGAGCAGATGTTGGTTCATCAAAGAGCATAATTTCTGGATTCATCGCCAATGCACGAGCGATAGCCACACGTTGTTGTTGGCCCCCAGATAAACGGGATGGATACATATCGCGCTTTTCCCATAGGCCAACTTTATTAAGTAATCGCTCTGCAATCGGTAAAATCTCATCATCTTTCATGCCTTTTACCATACGCGGTGCGATCATAATATTATCGAGCACTGTCATATGAGGGAATAAATTGAAAGATTGGAACACCATGCCCATGCGTAATAGCAAGTCATGTTGTGTTTCTTGGCTTGCATAGTTTACAGTGCCATTAGCATCAGTACTAGCAAGAACAGTGCCATCTACAGTAATAGAACCACCGTCGATAGTCTCTAATTGACCTAAACAGCGCAAGAATGTAGATTTACCAGACCCAGAAGGACCGATAATAGAAACGATTTCCCCTCTATTCATTTTGAGCGATACATCGCGCAATACAGTTTGATTGTTAAAGCGTTTTTCAATACGCTCCATATTTACAAATGTCATAAGTACCTCTTAAATCGTCGCATCCTTTTATCTAAACATACTAATCATTGAGTATTAGTCCACTATATGAACAATAATTGGATGTAAAATACGACAAGCAACTAGAGAATAGATTAATCTTCGTATACAGCAAATCTTCTTTCTAAGTAGTTGAAGATATTTGTCAAAATAAAGGTAAAGATCAAGTAGAACAAAGCTGCCACCAAGAAGGCAGAGATGTCAAAGTCACGTTGTACGATAGATTTTGTAATACGCAAGATATCGTTCATAGCCAATACGTATACGAGAGAAGTATCTTTCAACAAGTTAATTGTCTCATTCGCAAGTGGAGGCAATACGCGTTTAAACATTTGTGGCAAGATGATCTTACGCATCGTTTGGGCATAAGTAAATCCAAGAACCTTTGCCCCTTCGTACTGACCACGAGAGATGGATTGAATACCACCGCGGAAAATTTCACATAAATACGCTGCGTAGTTCAATACGAATGTAAGCACTGCAGCTGTAGCATCATCCATTTGGACTGCACCATCTGTAATGATAGGCAATGCATAATACACGAATAAAATTTGAAGCATTAGTGGTGTGCCGCGCATCAAATATACAAAGGCTTCAACGATTTTGTCTAGCACTGTAAATTTAGATAAACGTACCAAAGCAAGTAGAATACCGCCAGGGATGGATAGGATCCATACAATACAGAATAGCGATACTGTTACCTTCAAACCATCAGCGATGGTTGGGATAATCTGCAATAAATAATCTAACATGGAATACTCCTTCAAAACACGACTAGAGAAGAGGCATCTGGCCTCTTCTCTAGTGTACATTTCGTTCTTTAATTATCTGTTGTACAAACTGACCATAGTACTATTAGTATATCACGAATTGTACTATTTAGCATCGCTCTTATCTAGGTCTGCGCTAGAACCTAACCATTTTTCAACGATTTTATCAGCAGTACCATCTTTTTTCATTTCAGCTAAGATACCATTGATTTTATCACGCAATGCAGTGTCATCTTTACGGAAGCCAACAGCGAAGTTATCAACACCGTAATCAGTACCTTCTACGATTTTGTATTTACCAGGTTCTTTTGTCATGAGGTAACGAGCGATAACACCATCTGCGATAACTGCATCAACACGTCCAATACCAAGATCCATGAAAGCACTTACGAAATCAGCATAAGATTTAGTTTCTTTCACAGTTTTACCACTCGGATCATTTTGCAATGCAGATTCACCAGTACTAGCTTGTTGAACACCTACTACTTTGCCTGCAAGATCGGCTTTAGATTTAATGGATTCATCTTCATTACGAACGACGATGTATTGTTTATCCTTCATATATGTGTTGGAGAACAAGATATTTTTCTCACGTTCAGGAGAAACTGTTAAGCCATTCCATAAAGCGTCGATTTTTTTAGATTTCAACTCAGCTTCTTTACTGGACCAGTCGATAGCTTTGAACTCTACTTCCATGCCAGCGCGTTTAGCTGCTTCTTTAGCCATATCGATATCAAGACCTACGATTTCGCCTTTATCATCTTTAAAGCCCATTGGAGGGAAGCTATCATCTAAGCCGATAACGATTTTTTTAGGTAATTCTTTATTAGCAGTTTTAGTATCGCTACCACAACCCGTTACAAATACCATCATAGATACTGCTGCAAGGCCAACGGCCATCATTTTTTTCCAATTCATAACTATCCTCCACTGTGTGTTACACCTTTAACTACTTGCTATTCTATGCTGTACAGAACTCATGTCTGTACCCGATGATTGTATTATACTTTAGTTCATTAAAGTTGTAAATAGCTAATTTGATAAATTTTAGAATTTTTTAGTTCTCTCATGGTTCATACAGGATTATAGTACTAAATCCTTTGTATATACGCATACATTATGTATCTGAATGCTTATGAATCGCTTCAATCATGGCCATTTTGTCTTTATACCCTACCTGTGCGAGATCTAATGGTATTACATAAATCCCACCATGACCATTCATGGCCTGCAACTCACGCCAACCTTCAGTAAATCCAATTATATGCTCATAATCGACAAAGACAAAATATTCATCGCCATGAAAGAGGCTGTGAAAGTATTCTTTCACAGAAAAAGGCCTTCGCTTTAACACGAGGCCCTTTTCACAGATAAATGCTTGACTTTCACCTAATCTATGAAGGGTCCACAATATTACGAGTAACAACAGGTAATACCATATACGCTCAGCCCAATCGGCGGGCATATATTTTACAATTAAGGCGCAAACCAATAGACCGATGATACGACCGGCCCACTGAATTCCACGATGTATTTCTAAGCTCTGTTGTACGGTACCTGATGAAAAGCGTTCCATCGCCTCTTGTTTCGTCATGGCTTACCTCACAAATTGAAAGTCTACTATATGATTTTATTTACGGCACAAGCCCATAGCTTGCTCTACTTTACGATACATTTGACTTGCTTTAGCATGAGCCTTAGCAGCACCTTCATCGAGAATAACATCGAGTTCAGGGCTTGTAATCAACTCATTGTAACGTTGTTGAATTGGCTCAAGAGTTGCCACCAATAGGTCTGCGATATCGGATTTGAAGACACCATAACCTTTACCGGCATACATTTCTTCGATAGCTTCATAGCTGTCTTTTGTGATAGCACGGTAAATGCCCATCAAGTTAGAAATGCCAGGTTTGTTTTCTTTATCATAACGCACCGCGTTATCAGAGTCAGTTTGAGCGCGTTTCAATTTTTTCACGATCAAGTCTGGTGCATCCAAAAGACGAATTGTAGCATTTTGGTTATCATCAGATTTACTCATTTTCTTAGTTGGCTCTTGTAAGCTCATAACGCGAGCACCACCTTCGCCTACCTTGATATCAGGTACTACGAAAGTTTCGCCAAATCTACGGTTAAAACGCTCTGCCAAATTACGAGTCAACTCAAGATGTTGTTTTTGGTCCTCACCTACTGGAACATAGTTAGTACCATATAACAAAATATCTGCCGCCATCAATGGTGGATACGTAAGCAACGCTGTAGGGATAGAGTCACCTTGCTTTTGAGACTTATCTTTGTACTGTGTCATACGCTCTAATTCGCCAACATAGCTGATAGATTGCATAACCCAACCGAGTTTAACATGCTCAGGCACTTCGGATTGTACGAACAATGTTACCTTTTTAGGATCGAGGCCAACCGCTAGGTACAACGCAGCCAAATTACGAGTATTTTGGAATAACTCTTTTGGATCTTGCGGTACAGTGATCGCATGTTGGTTAACGATGCAATAATAACATTCATCAGTATCTTGATACTCTAAGAAATTACGTAAAGCCCCCAAATAGTTGCCAAGTGTTAATTCCCCACTTGGTTGGATGCCGGAAAATATAACTGCCATAATAGTCTCCCTATATTGAAATAAACCAACAGTGCCGAAGCACTGTTGGTTATATATATTATTCTACGGTTACAGATTTAGCCAAGTTACGTGGTTTATCTACATCTGCGCCGCGTGTAATCGCTGCGTAGTACGCCAATAATTGCAATGGTACAACCGCAAGGATTGGAGCGATGAATTTATTTGCACGAGGCACATAGATTGTATGATCTACGTGTTTAGATAATTCTTCGTCACCTTTCATGCCAATACCGATTACAACAGCTTCACGAGCTTTTACTTCACGGATATTGCTGATCATCTTATCGTACACATCTTCTTGTGTAGCCAATGCGATAACAGGTACGCCTTCTTCAATAAGCGCCAAAGTACCATGTTTCAACTCACCACCAGCATATGCTTCAGCATGGATGTAAGAAATTTCTTTCAATTTCAAAGCACCTTCCATTGCTACTGCGTAGTCGATAGCACGGCCCAAGAAGAACGCATCAGATTTGAAGCCATAATGCTTTGCAAAGGCTTTCATATCTTCGTCTACTTCAAAGATTTCATGAATCAATGTAGGCAAGCTTTTAACACCACAAAGGATTTCTGCGCCTAAAGCCGGATCCATTTTACCATTCAATTGGCCAAGGTATACAGCGAACAACAAACCTGCTACTAATTGAGTAGTATACGCTTTTGTAGACGCCACAGAGATTTCAGGACCTGCCCACGTATATACAGTGTTATCTGCTTCACGGGAAATACTGGAACCTACTACGTTTGTAATTGCCAAGGATTTAGCGCCATGACGTTTAGCCTCTTTCAAAGCAGCCAATGTATCGGATGTTTCACCAGATTGACTGATAACGATACATAATGTTTTATCATCAGTCAACGGATTGCTATAACGATACTCAGATGCGATTTCCACATTTACAGGAATGCGCGCCAAGTTTTCAATATATTGTTTTGTTACAAGACCTGCATGGTATGCAGTACCACATGCAACGATGAGGATTTTATTGAAAGCTGCTACATCGTCAGCTGTCCAGTTCAATTCCTCAAAGTGTACAGTTTTACCATCTTCGGAGATGTGTGTACCAAATGTATCGCGAACTGCTTTAGGTTGGTCATGAATTTCTTTCAACATGAAGTGTTCATAACCACCTTTTTCAGCAGCCTCTGCATTCCAGCTTACGTGGAATACTTCTTTATCGATAGCATTACCTTCACGGTCAAATACGGATACATTATCACGAGTTACGATAGCTAATTCACCATCGCTCAAGATGTATGTATCACGTGTGTAGTTAATGATTGCTGGAATATCGGATGCAACGAAGTTTTCGCCTTTGCCAAGACCGATAACCAATGGATTTTCTTTTTTAGTACAAATGATTTTGTCTGGCTCATCAGCACAGATGATTTCAAGAGCATACGCACCGTCAACACGAGCGAGCATGCGGCGTACAGTACTTACGAAATCGCCATCGTACATATCCTCTAATAAATGAGCTACTACTTCTGTATCAGTTTCAGATTTGAAATGGTACCCTTTTTCGATGAGCTCTTCTTTTAAAGGCATGTAGTTTTCAATGATACCGTTGTGAACAACAGCAAATTTACCATCTTCAGAGGAGTGAGGATGGGCGTTCATATCGGATGGACGACCATGAGTAGCCCAACGCGTATGACCAATACCTACAGTTCCTTCATTAGGATCTGCTTTTACAATCGCCTCAAGATTAGCTAGACGGCCAACCTTTTTTTGAATTTTGATTGCATTTTCAGCACCAATAACAGCGATGCCTGCAGAGTCATAACCACGGTATTCTAATTTCGCCATACCGTCCAATAAGAAATCAGATGCTTGATTAAAGCCAATGTATCCTACGATACCGCACATAAATATATCCTCCTATAACTGGGGGCATTCTAGCCCCAGCCAACAACTAAGGCTAATTAATGTTCTAGATTAATGTTCTAGATTAATGTTCTAGATTAATGTTCTAGATTAATATTTCAATTATGTATTAATTATTACTTTAATACAATTCATTCAGATACACTTTGTCTCCATTGTTACCAATGGGCTTTTTAGTATCTGTTACGACATGAATATGCCGGAAGAGCATCCGCTGATTATTCGATCACTCTTCACCTCGTCTACCCTAACGACTGCCTTCGCGGGTACTTGCGCTATTCGCTCTTACGAATTGTGAAACTCCTTTCTATAAGATACGGCAGATCTTTAAAGTATACATCGTATACCAATCTATATTATACGTGATAATGAATGGTGAAAGCAAGACATCCTTATCGACATATCTAAAAATCACGATTAGTATTTCTTTATAAATCCCATGTATCATTCATACTATTTTCACAGATAATTACTATACTTCTTACAATCTTAATTTTACACAATTCGATTTTATCGCGCAATAAATATTTGGAGGTTATTATATATGACACATTCACGTAATTATAGAACATTAAGACGTCTCATCCTGCCTGCTTTAGCGGGCGGTGCCCTTGCAGCACTAGCCTTTGCCCCTACATTTGGGGCAGAACCAGTACAAGCTAATGTACCTACCCAAAGCATATCAGTGCCTAAAGGCGATGCACCTAAAGCTGATGTGCCTAAAACCGATGTACCTAAGGCTGATGTGCCTAGACCTGATGATGTAAAGACAGGCGAAATTAATGAACAAACGCCTCATAAGGAAGCTAATCCTAGTACTTTCACAGGTACATCTGTTATTAGTGAAAGCAAAACATTCGAACACCAACGATTTGATAATACTACAAGCGACAAAAATGCTTTCATCAGCAAAAACAAAGCCACTATCACCATCGATAGCAGCGTATTTGATAAAATGGGCAACACCACAAACGATGACAACAGTAATTTCCACGGACAAAACGCAGTAGTGCTCGGCATCGAAGGCAGCCAAACAAGCATTAAGGATAGTAACATCACCTCTAATAGCATTGGATCTAATGCAGTATTTGCCACTGGTGAAGGCTCTGTGATCAACGTAGAAAATACTAACATCCACACAAAAGGCGATTCTTCTCGTGGTCTAGATGCAACCTATAAAGGCACTGTAAACGGTAAAAACCTAACTATCACTACCGAAGGTGCTCACTCCGCAACCCTTGCTACAGACCGTGGTGAAGGCACTATTACTGCAGAAGCAGCTAAGCTTACAACCTCTGGCACAGGCAGTCCTGTTATCTACTCCACTGGCAATATTACAGCTAACAATGTGAACGGCGTGGCCAACAAGAGTGAAATTGGTGTCGTAGAAGGTAAAAACTCTATTACCCTTACAAACTCAAATGTAACTGGCTACAAAGACAATGGATTCATGCTCTACCAAAGCTTCTCCGGTGATGCTGAAAGCGGTATTGCACGCCTCAAAGCTGAAAATAATACGCTCACAACCCACTCCACAGGTGCGTTCATCTATGTAAACAACACCACCGCTGAAGCAGACCTTACAGGCAACACAATCTTAATGCCAAACACTACGACACTGGTGAAAGCTGCGGCAGACTCCCGCTGGGGCAAAGACGGTGAAAACGGTGGACACCTCACACTCCGCGCATCTAATCAAGAACTTAGCGGTAACATCGTAGCTGACTCCATCAGCACTGTCGCACTAGATATGACTAATGGATCTAGCCTCGTAGGCGCTGTAAACACAGATAACACCGCTAAAGAAATTACAATAAAACTCAGCAAAGACTCTACCTGGACACTCACTGGTGATAGCTATGTAAAATCTTTAACTAACGAAGACACAACAAATAATAACATTCACTTGAATGGATATAAACTCGTTGTAGCTGATAAATAATGGCAAAAGCACTACTCTGAATTTTGCAATTCAAAGTAGTGCTTTCTTCTTTTTTATTCAAATCTCATAGCAGTTCAAATACAGATATCCTTTTTGATTTATCACACAAAAATAAGAGTATCAAAAGTTATGCTCCATCAATAGAAATCAACGCCGCATTTTTTGCATGTATCAATGTAGTATCAAATAACGGTATATCCGTATCATCCTGTTTAACAAGTAGTCCGATTTCAGTACAGCCTAAAATAACACCTTGTACACCAGATTTTACCAAATCACCAATAATATCTAAGTATTGTTGTTTAGATTCATTAGAAATAACACCTAAACACAGTTCATTGTATATAATATCATTCACAAGTTCGACTTGATCTTCGTTAGGGATAACAACATGAATCCCCCTATTTTCCAAGATACATTTATAAAAATCTTGTTGCATCGTGTACTTGGTACCAAGTAGACCTACCTTTGTAATACCTGATTTTTCTAACTCTACTGCAGTCATTTCCGCAATATGAAGGAGAGGGATGTGAATATGTCTTTCTATTTCATCCGCAACTTTATGCATTGTATTCGTGCATATAACAATATAATCAGCACCGGCCTTTTCAAGAGATTGAGCCGCATCGGATAAAATTTCAGCGCTTCTATTCCAATCGCCATTTGCCTGGCACTTTTCTATTTCTTCAAAGTCAACGCTATATAGAATACATTTTGCCGAATGTAAACCGCCCAAAGCTTGCTTAATAGTTTCATTCAAAACTTGGTAATACGTAATCGTACTTTCCCAGCTCATTCCCCCAATTAAACCTATTGTTTTCATAATGATACCCTCTAATCTTAAAATAACCCAAAACAAAAAGGTTATTCATTATGATTATTCAATTTAAACTATCACTCATTAAGAGTTAGTCTGCTAACCCTTGTTCTCTACCGATGATATCAGCGATTTCTTGGCATAGTGCTTGTAGTTCTTCTTGGTTAGGACCTTCTGCCATTACGCGAATGAGTGGTTCTGTACCAGATGCACGAACTAGAACGCGGCCTTCATCACCAAGTTCACCTTCTGCTGTTACGATGGCAGCTTTGATAATATCATTGTCTTCCCAACCTGTTTTTGTAGCAACACGAACGTTGATAAGAACTTGAGGATACTTAGTCATAATGCCAGCCAACTCAGAAAGTGGTTGATTTTTTTCTTTCATAAGAGCCGCCACTTGAACAGCTGTTAACATGCCATCACCAGTTGTATTGTGATCTAAGAAGATTACGTGACCAGATTGCTCACCACCAACGGAGAGGTCATGTTCACGCATGTATTCCAAAACATAACGGTCACCAACAGCAGTAGAAACTGTTTTCATTCCTAGTTCTTCTGCTGCTTTATGGAATCCGATATTACTCATAACAGTACCAACTACAGTATCATCTTTGAGTTTGCCTTCTTCTTTCAATTTAAGCGCACACAATAGCATGATTTGGTCACCATCGAGAACTTGACCTTTTTCGTCTACCAATAAGCAACGGTCCGCATCACCATCGTTAGCGATACCAAGGTCTGCATTATGTTGTTGTACAGCCACTTGCAAGCCTTCGATATGTGTAGAACCACAGTGATGATTAATATTCAAGCCATCTGGATTTACATTGATGTTGATTACTTTAGCGCCAAGGCCAGACAAGATTTCAGGGCCTACACTAGAAGCAGCACCGTTTGCACCATCATATACGATAGTCAAACCTTCAAGGGATGTATCCACTGTGTGGCGAACAAAGTGAGCGTAGAAATGAGCTAAATTGCTATTGTACTCAATGGTACCAATGCCATCACCTGTAGGACGTGGTAATTCATTATCTGCACTTTGACGAACATATTGTTCTAATTGATCTTCTACTTCATCTGGCAATTTATAGCCATTGCCATCAAAGAATTTAATACCATTATCTGGATATGGATTGTGAGATGCAGAAATAACAGCACCTGCATCAAAGCCTTGTTGACGTACAAGGTAAGCTACTGCTGGAGTCGGAATAACACCGGCAATTACAACATTGCCACCAACAGAGCAAATACCGGATGCTAACGCACTTTCAAGCATAGAGCCAGAAATACGCGTATCACGACCAATCAAGAATGTAGGATGGTCTTTTTCTTTACCAAAATATGTAGCCGCTGCACGGCCTAAATGATAGGCTAATTCAGGTGTTAAAAATTCATTAACAACACCACGTACACCATCTGTACCAAATAAACGAGCCATAATTATCCTCCTCTAGGGATTGTGAAAATCACAAATCCTCATATATTCACTGTTGTGTATTATATCACAATATATACACCACACATATATATACTATATAGATATAGTATTTTACAGTACCAAAATGAACCTATACTGTAGTTTACTTCACAATACATTCTACTACTAACTAGTTAGGTTTTGCATATTTTGCCATGCATATAATGGCAGTTTCTGCTCCATCAAGGGCTGCACTCATAATACCGCCAGCATAGCCTGCACCTTCCCCCATAGGATAAAATCCACCTACAGTTGGAGAAATACGTTCTTCATTACGCCCCATGCGAAGCGGCGCAGAGGTGCGTGTTTCAACACCAGTCATGCATACCGCAGGATCATCAAATCCATGAATACGTCGTCCCCAATACGGCAATGCCCGTTCCAACACGGACGTTACGAATGGTGGCAAGCAATCATGTAAATCGCAATTTACTACACCTGGTTCATAGCTATATGTGCTATCTTGTACATCTGTTGCTTGTGAAAGCCCCAAAAACTGGCCTACGGTCTGAGCTGGTGCGTAGAAGTTAGAGCCACCTAATTCATAAGCTTTACGCTCCCATTCACGTTGGAATGCTACACCATCGAGTGGATGATTACCAAAGTCATCAGGCCCTACATTAACTACGATAGCACTGTTCGCAACACCGCTATCACGAGCATATAAACTCATGCCATTTACAACAACGCCACCATTTTCGGACGCAGATGCTACAACTTGACCACCTGGGCACATACAGAAGCTATACGCTGTACGGCCTGTTTCTTTATCATGGTACACAAGAGAATATTCCGCTGCACCAAGACCCAAGCTAGATGGTTCTACACCATATTGAGACTCGTCAATGACAGCCTGATCATGTTCAATACGAACACCGATAGCAAATGGTTTTGCCGTCATTTCTACATTACGTTTATGTAACATTTCGTACGTATCGCGTGCACTATGACCTACGCCAGAAAGGACAACCGTCGTATCAATGCGTTCGTTATCGTTAACTTCAACACCTACGATATGGTCATTTTCAATAAACAAATCAGTTACTTTGGCACCGAATCTAACTTCACCACCCCATTCGATAATGCGTTCACGCATAGCTTTCACCATGGTGCGCAACTTATCTGTACCTACGTGAGGTTTATGTTTATATAAGATTTCTTCAGGTGCACCAAATTCAACAAAGTATTTAGAGATCTCGTGCAATCTAGGATGAGTAACGCGAGTTGTCAATTTACCATCTGAGAAGGTACCTGCACCACCCTCGCCAAATTGTACATTGGATTCAGGCTTGAATACGCCCTCCTTCCAAAACGTTTCTACATCTTGGCTACGAGTATCAACGTCTTGACCTCGTTCAAGAACGATTGGACGGTACCCTTCACGAGCTAAATAAAAGGCAGCTAGCATCCCAGCAGGACCAAAGCCCATCACTACAGGGCGATGTGCTAAAGGCACATTACCATAAACAATAGGTTCTGGATCCTCTGGAGTAAATACAGATACATCCTTTTGTTTACCTAGTTTTTTCATGATTTGAGCTTCCTTATGGACCTCAACAAACAAGGTATACACAAATACAATATTCGGTTTTTTACGAGCATCTACAGCACGTCGTACAACATGAATCGTATCAATAGCGCCTCGCAATTGGGGATATTTCTTTTCTACAATATCCTTTATATCCGACTTGACCGTAACAGCCACGCGGAGATTTATTATTCTAATCATATCTTTCCTATTTCGGCTCCCTTTTGGGGCAGTTTATATCATTATTATTTGACCTAAATTTCTAACAACTGACCTACAAGAAAATGGTCATACACTTTTATTATACAACACTACTATAAAAGCTAATATATGAATAATAAAACAAACCCTAATAGAGTTATGAATTTACTCTATTAGGGTCTTTTTTAGCTACGTATAGGGTCTTTTTAGCTACGTAGTTTTCTTTTGTATATCTACCTTAACATGTACTGTAGTAACATTACTATTTACACCACTTGGTAATACTAAGTTGTAATTACCTTGAACGCCCTTCGTTGCACCGGTAAGATCAATTGGTTCTGTTTGAATTTCTGAAACAGAATCAATCATTTCTTCTCGACCAGTCACAGTTAATTGAGTTGGTGTAACGGATATAGACTTAACTTCATACCCATCAGCTACCGTTCCCGCAGTTGGCACTGTAATAGGAACGGCTTTATCTTTACGCAATAAGTTTAGTTCATATTGAGCTTGACCTTGGCTCGGATTAATGTGTACATCTAATACATTACCAGATATATCCCAGGCTTCTAACGTACTAACAGAACTAAAGTTCTTGGTTTGACCAGCGATATTGACCTTCATAACAATCTTATTTACAGCGTTAACAAGCTGTTTACGTCCAGATACAGTTACTTCTTTCGGTACAATAGTTACTGACTTGAGAGCAACATCGTCGGAGAACTTACCAATTGGAACAATTTCAACCGGTATTTTCCGTTCTGCATATTCGTCTACATTAATTGTTATAGTATCAGGCTTAACCTCAACAAGGCTCATTCCCGCTGGAGGGGTAAATCCAATGGTTACATTATTTTGACCTGGTTTTACACCAGATGCATCAATATATGCACGAAGATTATCTGCCTTTATAGACATAATCGTATCGCGAGGGCCCGAAAGGACAATGCGTGCTACATCAGGTACATCTTCTATAATATAATGGGAATCAAGATTTTGGACTTGAACAGGTACTGTATAGGTTACCTCCATCACAGGGTTCTGATCTCGCATGATAAAGAACCACATGACGATAGCCGCTAGCAATGATAACAACTTAGCTGGCCAATTGCGTTTCAAATGTATCATCATTTTTTTGCCCCCCATTTCCACATACCAGTAATGGTTTGACAAGGGCGTTCCATAAATGTACACAATGCTTCCTTAATTTGATCTTCCGGTAAATGGCGATAAATATGACCGCCATAGGTGTAGGAAATTGTCCCCGTTTCCTCACTGACTACAACAACGACAGCATCAGTTTGTTCAGACAAACCGATGGCTGCACGGTGACGTGTACCAAGTTCAGTACTCAATGTACGATCCTCAGTTAGTGGCAACAAACACCCCGCTGCACGAATACGTCCATCGCGGATAATCAGCGCCCCATCATGAAGTGGTGTACTAGGAACGAAAATATTTTTAATTAGTTCACGGCTCAACACAGCATCCATTAAAATGCCGGTATCAACGAAGTCATTGAGGCCCACTTCACGTTCAAAAACGATAAGTGCCCCAGTATGCTCACGAGACATAACGCGAGCCGCCGCCATCACTTCATTGATAGCCATATCCATTTCCTCTTCGTTGACATTCTGTGCCTTACTGAAAATTCGACCACGGCCCAATTGTTCTAAAGCACGACGCAATTCCGGTTGGAATACTACAGGTAATGCGAAGAGAAGAACGGTCATACTTTGTTGCAAAATCCAATTGATAACATATAGATTCAGCAAATGACTCAATAAATTTAGAATTGCTAGCATAACGAGGCCCTTTAAAAGAGAAACGGCCCGTGTATCTTTAAGCAATTTATATAAGTAATAAATACCTACGGCAACGATTAAGATATCAGCAATATCAAGAAGCCTAAAGGTATGTATAAGTGCGTCAATATGCATAAAAATAGCTCCTTATACAAAATAATAAGGTACAACCAACTGCTTGGCTGTACCTTATATTTTAACTCATTTTAGAAACACTGTAAATTTATAAACGAGTATAAGATTTTATTTTTTCTATAGTTATGAACTTAAATGTTTTGTGTTTCAATCCACACATCCATCTGTCCGCCACACACCATACCTTCTTTTACAGCTACATCGTCATCTAAAAGAACTTCGATACGACGATGTGCTTCTTTTTTATTCAAGGAATCAACAGCGCTTAGACGAATCTCATTTTCAGCACGACCACCACCGATAGTACCAAAGATAGATCCATCTGGGAATACTACCATAGATGTACCAGCCTTACGCGGTGTAGAACCACGGGTAAATAAAATAGTAGCTACAGCTAGTGTTTCATTTTTACGAGCACTTAAATATTCAATAAACTCACGATTCATGGCTCACTCTACCTTTCCGCAATGAGCCGCCTTTTTTACCACGCACCACTGCCAAATATTCGCTAACGATAGATAATGCAATCTCCTCAGGGGTTTGTGCACCTAAGTCTAGACCAATTGGTGCATATACCATATCTAATTCTTCTTGTGTCCAACCTTGTTCACGCAATACTTCAAATGCATAATGAATACGCTTTTGACTGCCCATAACACCCATATAGGTTGGCAAATAATCGCGTAATTGTTCTAAGCATACATTATCATACTCATGAGCACGAGTAACAATGATAAACCCATTATATTCATCAAGAGGTAGATCATTTTTAAAGTTTTCTAACGGTAAGCATTTACGAGTTACACGTTCATCAAAGAATTCAGGAACTACATATTCTGGGCGGTCATCTACAACGGTTACACGACACCCGATAAATAATAATAAATCGGTAATAGCACGGCTCACATGACCAGCACCCAATACGAGGACAGATGGATCGTTTTCTACAGGTTGTACGAAACATTCCGCTTCGCCTACCATACATAAAGAATTAAGCTTTGCTTTATCTACCATAAATCCTTCGATTGGTGTACCATACAAAACACTACCATCTTCAGCATAAATTGTCTTATCCCCTTGACGAGGGCCAGACAATACAGTAACCATCAGCGTAGTTTCTGTAAGCTGAAGACGGTCTTTCATCACATCATAGATCGTTTCCATCTTGATTCCTTTCATACTCCCATGCAGTAACAGCTTCTAAAACACCGCCACCAACGGCAAGGGATTTATCTGAAATACTATAACAATGAGATTCTTCACAACGAGCATCTACATCGGCCAATTTAAAATGGTCGGATACGATGAGTCCGCTCTTAAGAATACCTCTAAGAATACCTGTAATTTTTGCCCGCACTGGCTCTTTATCTACATAACCAATGACTTCATTAGCTTGTACAGAATCGCCGATATGGCGCTTAGCTGTAAACAGACCAGCCTTTTGTGAGTGAATAACACGTTCATGAGTATAACCACCTACATTACCGGGAATCCCCGTATTAGGCTGCGCTGGACCATCATAGATACAACGACCTAAGTAATGACCGCGCATGGTTTCAATGACAACATCCACATCATGCCCTGCAGTAAATCCAGGCCCCACACCAATGACGAGATCTGCATCATCACGTTTGGTACCAAGATTCTTTTTACTTAAAATAGCATCTACCACAATAGATGGCTTCAATGTATCAAGTAGCTCTTCATACGAACTAGTCACAACGGGAATAACACCTTGTGCCAACGTATCTGCTACTTCACTAAGGGCTACATGACGTGCTACAAAGCGTTCCAAAATCATTTCTCCGCGATGTACAGCATTGCCATAACATACTTCACGGCGAATCATGGTAGGAATGGCGATTTCGTTAATCACCACAGGATAGCCTGCACGTTTCAATCTATATACAGCGCCAGAAGCGATGTCTCCGCCTCCGCGCATAAGGACTAATGGTTTCATAATGCCTCACTTTCACGTTGTTTCAAACGCTCAAAATCATCGGGTGTGTCAATATCATATCCAACATCGTCACGAATCCACAATTTGATAACATGGTCTTTACCACTACCGCGAATGATAGTTTTGCCACCTTGATCCCCTTGGATATGTTGCAATGATTCAAACCAATGTGAACCAAACAGAACAGGATTTCCCGACTGATAATTCGCCCCATAATGCGGGACGACGATAGTTTTCGAATGAAAGTTATCACTAAATGCACTAATAACCTGATGTACAACATTCCCAGTCAATAATGGTTGATCCCCTACAGAACAAAGAATGCCGTCTAGCGGTATCGGTGAGTTTTCTACCAAATGACGTACTCCTATCGCTATGGACAGGCCTTGTCCACGATTAGGATGTTCATTCTGAACCACTTCAAACCCATAGCTCGTAACTATAGGTTCTAATCTTTCATGATCATCACCAGTAACCGCTACAAAAGGTAGTTTACAGGATTCAGTAAGTTCTACCGAATCATTCCATCCACAATGAAGAGCCCCACAGACCGCATCTAAAACAGTTTTACCACGCCAAGGCAAAAGCTGCTTATTACATCCCATGCGCTTGGATTGTCCTCCTACGAGGAGGACAATGCCAATATGCAAAGGACGACGGTCTATGGGGTCTCTCATGGGACTGAAAGCGGTATTAGATTTTGCTTTCACATAAGACATGAGTACCTACCGACATTGAATAATGCGACGGATTTCACAACTTGCTTTGTATCCATCAGCTAAGATGATATCGGAAATGTCGCTATCTACAATATGATCAATAAAATCATCAATGATACGATGTTGCACCGTTTCATAACCAGTACAGAACAGAATTTTTTTACCTTTACTGTATTGGAATAAACCTTGTTTATGGAGCACAAGATCAGCCAACATGCGTGGCGTTACAATGGCACCCATATCGCGTTTCACAATATCTTGAACGAGCTCGATATTATGTACGTGCTCATCATCAAGCGGCGCTCCTAACATTTGTAAATTCACAAGACCAATCGTAGTCTTTGTGAGAGATGGGATGACTGGCTCAGTCGTCTTAGGCGCCTTAAGCCATTTTTCCTTTGCCCCATCAGCTTCCACTACAATTTGCCAGTTCGGATGCAATTTTGCTAAACCATCGATAAGATCACAATCTAAGGAGTCCACTTTTGTTCCTGTAATGCCAGAGAACCACGCACCACAATATCCACGCAAAATACGATCAGTACAATATTCATCAGCTTCATTAATATTTCGAGTATAAATCGGTTCATAATGAGCCACTTGAGATTCATAGAGTCGAGTCGTAGTCGTAACTACGATGGGCTGACCTTTCAGCCTTCCATATTCTACTAATTTTGAAAGCACAGTCGTTTTACCGCCTGCCCCAACAAGGGCCACGATTCCCGGCTGAATCAATCGATTCCAATAGGATGTTTGTGATGTCATAAAACCAGGCCTCCTTAGAAAGGAAAAGTAAATAGAAATCTCTATACTTTATATTTCTCGTCCATAGCCATAAATACCTTCTCAGGTGTCATAGGTAATGTACGAACGTCCGCACCAACTGCATTTTTAATAGCATGTTGAATAGCTGGACTAGCCGTATTAATAACAACTTCACCAATAGATTTGGCACCAAATCCGCCTGTCGGCTCATAAGACTCTACAAAGTCTACATGTAACTCGCCAATATCTTGACGGGTTGGAATTTTATAAGTCATAAGGTTATTAGTCTCTAAGCGACCATTATTAGAATAGCGTATATCTTCATATAACGCCATACCGATAGCTTGTACTACGCCACCTTCAACTTGAACACGAGCCAATTTAGGATTAATAACAGTACCGCAATCGATGCAGGAATATGTATGAAGCGGAATAACCTTGCCAGTTTGTTTGTCTACTTTTACCTCTGCAATAGTTGCCATGAATGGAGGTGGGGACGTATGACTGCCCCATGTAGCGAAACCAGACAATTGTTCTGCATTAACGCCTACTAATAATTTTGGAGCTAATTGATGGATATCCATAGTTTGAGAACCATCTTTTGTAGTAGCTACAACGCCATCAAAATCGATGTTGTCTACATCTGTATCGAAGAATTGAGCGAACTTAGCAATAATCTTAGTGCGTAATTCTTCAGCAGCCATTTTCGCCGCCGTACCAGTTACGTATGTTGTACTAGATGCATAGGAACCTGGATCAAATGGTACGATGTCTGTATCAGATTCAACAACAGTCATGTATTCCATAGGACAGCCAATGATTTCACAAGCCATTTGAGTCAATACAGTATTAGCACCCATGCCCATATCGGAAGAGCCAGTATACAATGTGTAGTTACCATCATCGCCAAGACGAATTTCTACAGATGCTACGTCAATGTTAGCAACACCAGAACCTTGTAACGCTAATGCCATGCCAAGGCCACCGCGATAACGTTCGTCAATATCCCAAGAATGAGGACGCTCATCCCAACGAGCCATTTCTTTTACGCGGTTTACTGTATCTTGGAATAGACCAGAGTCAAGATATTCATCTGGAGCATATACCAAGCTTTGTTCACCTTGAGCAATCAAGTTCTTTTGACGCAATTCAGCAGGGTCAACGCCCATTTTATCCGCCAAATTATTAACAGCACACTCTAATGGCCATAGCGCTTCTGTAGCACCATAACCACGGAATGCACCGCCTGGTGTATGGTTCATGTATACGCCTTCTGTACCGTAGTGGATAGCTGTCGCTTTATTGTATAAAGGAATGGACTTATGCTCACCAGCTGTAGTAGTAGTGAAACAGTGAGTTGCATGAGCACCTGCATCAGTAATGGAGTCCATATCAATTACTTTGATAATTCCATCTTTTGTAGCACCTACACGGATTTTCCATTCACGAGCATGACGTGTAGTGGAGCAAGTCTGTGCTTCAGTACGATCGTATAAGAGGTAGCAAGGTTTCTTCAATGTCCACGCCACAAAAGCTGTCATAATTTCTGTGCAAGCCGTTTGTTTAGAACCGAATCCACCGCCGATACGAGGTTTGATTACGCGAACCTTTGTAGCCGGAATTCCTAATGCACGCGCAATATGACGGCGTACATGGAATACAATTTGTGTAGAAGATACGATAACTACGCGGCCCAATGCATCAATGTAACCATAACTTTGGAATGGTTCCATTGCTGTTTGGCGTGTAGCCTGGTCAAAGTAAGTGCCATCTACTACATAATCACATTTTGCAAGTTCAGCTTCAATATCGCCTACTCGTTTATGATAAGATACGCAAATATTGCGTTTATAATCTTGACCTACAGGGATATTATTATGAATATCATCTTCAGGATGGACTACTGTTTCATGGTCGATAGCCGTATGCATATCGAGCACAGGTTTTTGTACTTCGTATTCAACCTTGATAAGAGGCATCGCTTTAAGTGCTGTAGCTTCATCTTTTGCAACAACAAGAGCCACTTCATCGCCTACATAGCGAACTACAGGGTCTAAAATAAGCGCATCATAAGCAGATGGCTCTGGATAGGTTTGACCAGCCAAGGTAAAACGAGTATTAGGCACGTCTTCATGTGTAAAGATTGCTTCTACGCCAGGAATCAATTTAGCTTTAGATGTATCGATTGATTTAATGCGCGCCTGTGCATGAGGGCTACGAAGAACCTTAATAACGAGCGCATCTTTTGGAACAAAATCGCCAGTATAAGACGGTTTACCCGTCAAAATACCTTTAGAGTCAACCTTGTCATAAGATTTACCAATGTGCTTATTCATTATTTTAGGCCTCCTTCTAAGAATTTACGAACCCCTCGAAGTTGTGATTCATAGCCAGTACAACGGCACAAGTTACCGATGAGGTATTCACGAATCTCATCATCACTAGCCTTTGGATTTTTACGTTTCAAGTTGATAGCACTCATCATCATGCCAGTTGTACAGAAGCCGCATTGGTCAGCGCCTTCGCTAGCAATACAAGCCGCTAATAATTCAGCCTCTTCTTGCAAGCCTTCTAATGTAGTGATTTTATGACCTGGCGCACGAAATGTAGGATACGCACAAGACAAGATAATTTCGTCATCTACCCATACAGTGCAAAGGCCACAGTTTGTTGTGTCACAGCCACAACGTACGCTATAGTAACCGAGATTACGCAATGTATCCAACAACATTTCATCAGTTGGCACATTAACAGTTACATTTTTATTATTAATATTAAGTACGAGTTCCATTATTGTGCCACCTCCTTAGACAAGCGTTGAATCATTGCTTTTACCATTTCCATGCGATATTCTTTGGACGCATGAGAGTTAGATTGGTAAACTAACTCTTCAGATGCTAATTGACCGGCTTCTTTTGCTGCAGACAATCCTTTTTCTGAAAGCAGAGCACTTGCTTTTTCTGCTAATTGAGGCACGCCAGGTCTTGTACCGATGTACACTTCAACGCCTTTGTCATCACGGCGAAGTGCACCTGTCAACACTGGGAAGTCACCACGAGAGATGCGAAGAGCCTCTACAGCTACAGGCACATCTACTTTAGGGATACGAATTTCCACGAGGATATCACGTTCTCTGTATTTCATATAGTCATGTATGGACATGCGACCGCCTTTAAAAGTAACGATGTCTGCATGTACTGCCATTAATGCAGGAATAATGTCGGAGAAGCCGAAGCGGCTTGCTACAGATCCACCCATAGTAGCAGTGTTGCGGAATTGAATGCCAAGAATTTCTTTAACACCTTTAACAACAGCACCACCACAGAATTGTTGTAATGGCTCAAAACGTTCCACGTCGCCTTGCGTTGCCATAGCACCAATGACAAATTCGTTATCCTCTTCGCGAACATAACGCAAGTCAAGACTAGCCATATCAATCACTGCAGGCCATGTGCGTCGACCTAAACGCAACCAGCAGCCGCCAGCTAGCATTGGGGCAGTTTTGTTTTTTGTGGCTAATTCATAAGCCTCTTCCACCGTCTTCGGTTGTAATACTTTCATAAATGCTAACATAATCTGTCCTCTCAATGGTATACTAATACTAACAGAACTGGATGATAACCACAAAAATACAGATATCACCGAACTACAAACTTAGCAGGAATCTATAGAATTCCTCACGTTTCTTATACTTTTATTTTACCAATTATTCGCCACTAAATCTATGATGAAAGATATAAATTTACAGGAATTTTGCAAAGAATTACATATTTATGAATTTGGGATTGCCCCTTGGCCTCTACCTGAAAATGCAAAAACCATTTTGTACGAAACTAATCCCTGTCCATTTACAGCTGCAGATGTGGAGGAACGACTACTAGGAACAACTGAGTTCACACCTAAAAGTGCTATTGTCTGTCTCTTTCCATACTACGTAGAACATAATGGTCCATCCAATCTGTCCCGCTATACATGGGGCACAGATTATCACCTGGTCATTAATGAATATTTAGAAAAACTTATTGAAAAATTACAAAAAATAAATACTTCAGCTCAGTTTTCTATACATTGTGACAACTCTCCCTTGGCAGACCGTTACATGGCATACTTAGCGGGCCTTGGCTTTTATGGCAAAAACAATTGTTTTATCAGTCCTAAATGGGGATCCTACGTAGTAATAGGAACGATATTAACCACCTTAGAATTTGAGCCGAACACACCGCTTAAACAATCTTGCATGGGTTGTAATCGTTGTATTACCGCTTGTCTAGGTCAATGCTTAGGGCACGAAGAATTCAAATATGATACTTGTAAAAGCTACTTAACCCAGAAAAAAGGAGAACTCACCGACCAAGAACAACATATTATCGCTAAAACCCCATTAGTATTTGGCTGCGATGTATGCCAAGAGGTTTGCCCTCATAATCAAGGTATTCCCACAACACCAATTCCCGAGTTCCAACAAATCGAACCACACATCGATATTAATGAACTAGAAATGCTTGCAAACAAAGAGTTCAAAGCTAAATATGGGCACCGGGCATTCTCATGGCGTGGGAAGAAAATATTAATGAGAAACCAAAATATTATTGAAGAAAAATAGATATTATAATTTGTATTTGAGATGTAAAATGGCTGTGACGTCTATTAAGATGTTATGGCTATTTTTATAGAATAAAAAGAGACGACCGCTGGTCGTCTCTTTTTTAATCATTATTTGATTTCGTAGTAATTTAGCTCATCCAAGCTTTTACCAAGAGCAGGCATATAAGTCTCAAGGAACATATCTACCTCTGGCATGTTGAGTGCTTTCAGTTTAGCCAAAATGGAGTCATGTGCTTCTTTAAACTCATCATTCCCTGCCTTGAGTTCGTTTACACATTTCATATAGGCCGAAATTGTATCTGCCGCTTTAACGATAGGCCACTCAGGATTATCCTCTGCATCTACTATGAAAGGCTTATAAACAGCTTGTAATCGTTCTGGCAAGGTAGATAACATTTTCTCTTGTGCTAATGTTTCAACTTCACCGTACAGTTCACGAAGTTTTGGATCAAAATATTTAATCGGTGTTGGCATGTCGCCTGTAAAGATTTCACTCACCTCATGATACATGGCAATGACCGCTACCTTATTAATGTCCACATTACCACCAAAGTATTCATTTTTGAGAGCTGCTAAATTGTGAGCTACCATAGCCACTTCAAGGCTATGTTCTTGAATATTTTCAATTTCTGTATTACGCATGAGGCTCCATCGATTGATAAAGCGCATCCGTTTTAAAAATGCAAAGAATGAACTCATATAACCCCCATTACACAATAGTTCCCCTAAATAACTCCACGAAGTTTAAAGCCGTAATCAAGGAATTGTACTGCTTCTTCCCAACGGTTATCATCGTTAAGCATGACTACAATCATAGTATGACCATTACGGGTAGCCGATGCAATCAAGCATTCCCCTGCAGCATTCGTAAAGCCAGTTTTTAAACCATTAGCACCGGGATATTTATTGCGAATGAAATGGTTTGTGGTACGAATTGTTTCTGGCGTACGGTTTTGATAAGGCACCTTATAATAATCATTGGCTACTTTATCGCGGAACATTTGGTATTTCATACCATACGCCGCAATCATCGCCAAGTCACGAGCCGTAGAGTGATGGCCCATTTGTGTCAAACCATGAGGATTTAAAAATACACTATTTTTTGCCCCTGCTTTTGCAGCAACGCGATTCATGTCCTTTGCAAAGTTCTCTACAGAGCCACTTACATTTTCTGCTACTACAACGGCCGCATCATTACCGCTGGCAACCATCATGCCTTCAAGAACGCCTTCCAAGGTAATTTGATCACCAACACGAACCCCCAGATTGGATTCCTCCATACTAGTGGCATAACTACTAATAGTCGCCAGTTCATCAAGTTGTGTACCTTTGAGTTCTAGAGCTGTTAACAATGTAACCATTTTCGTAGTGCTCGCAGGATGCATCCACTTATCAGGATTCTTTGCAAATAGGATTTCTTTTGTATCCGCATCAATGAGAACAACAGCCTCACCTATCGTAGATGGCGGCGCAATGTACGCCGCATGAGAAACACTAGTACCGAAAATAATAGCGCCTATAAAGGCTATCATCAAAATAAGTCGTTTCCAGACTATACAAACATTAGTTGTTAAAGATATCATATATCTCACTTTCTGTATCACATATTAACTTTCAGGGTTATCATCAATGGCAACATCCGTTCCACTTGCCTTTTTCTTAGTTCCCTTAATTTCACCAGTAGAGTTATCTACATTTTGAAGATATACAACACGTTGAGGATATGGAATGTCGATACCATATTTATCGAACGCATCTTTTACATCAGACATAATTCCATATTGCACATCTAAGAAGTCTTTCGACTTAACGCGTGCATAGGCAGCAATGCGTACAGAGTTATCGCCAAATTCAGAAATACCAATTTCCATGTTTTTAGGATTGAGTACACGTTTATCAGCAGCAAAAATATTTTTTAAGATTTTAATTGCTTCATGATGATTATTGTTATAACCAATATCAAAGACGAACGGGATAACCCTTTCGTGGGTATAAGCAATATTAGTTATGGCTTGGGAGGTAAGGATAGAGTTTGGTATATACACATTTTTTTGATCTTTAGTAGTGATAATAGTATACATAAATTGAATAGACTTAACACTACCTACAGTATCTCCAACTTGAATAACATGACCTGCTCTAAAAGGCTTAAATATAAGAATTAATAAGCCTGATGCCAAGTTAGATAAGTTGTTTTGTAAGGCCAAACCAATACCTAAACCAAAGGCACCAAAGGCAGCTACAAAGGATGTAGTAGGGACACCAATTTGATTTAAGCAAATCAATATTAGACCTACTAGCAATGCATAATTGATGATCTGCGTAATAAAGCTCATCGCAGCAGAGTCATAAGAGGCCTTAGTCATAATACGGACAGCAAAGGTTTTCACCCATTTAATAGCATAACGACCTACCCAAAATATAATAAGAGCTAATAATATATTGCCTGCTTGAGAAAAGAACCAATCTCGAAATTGAATCAATACATTCGCATCTTTAAACAATATTTCTGATGCAGAATAAAAAATATTGCCCATATTAAACCTCCAATAATATAACTTTATAAATAATTGAGCACATCTATTAATATGGTCATCATAAACATATATGCTATAATTTAATAAATATATTTTACACGATATAGTAAAGTTATTATATCGTTATATTACATATATAACAATCTAAATCTAGGGAGACTTATATGTTTAACAATCCATATGAAGCACCACAAGAGCTTGCAACAGGAGGTCATGTAACGAAAGAATTAAATTCCGTTACAGTACACTTTGACGACATCCATTATGCCTTATCTAGTGGTCAACTCAATGGTGGGTATCACCATACGTTAGCCGTACGAAATCAACAATTAACTTATCAGATTGAAACAGAAAAAGATTTACCTGGTGGATCTGTAGCCAACTATTTAGCCCAAGAATTCGAGCAAATCGATACACCTGTTCATTTTAGTACAGCCCTTCTTACATCTGCTACAATGAACCTTCACGCATACGCCAAGGTCGAGGAACACGATACGATTGTGGAGACCATCGTTACTGCAGGCTATGAAAAAACGGCCCATCGTGCAGGCACAGGGTATTGCTATGAAGAACGGGACGGAGCGTTTGTGACGCCTGGCACAATCAACATACTAGTCTTTACGAATAAGGCCTTAACTGACAGCGCCATGGTGAAAGCCATCATGACAATTACGGAGGCTAAAACCGCAGCCCTCCAAGATTGGGGGGTTGAAAGTGTACGCCTCTATCCATTTATCAACGAAGACATTCCTGAAGCAATTACAAAAGAACGCAAGACTTCTGCTACAGGAACATCCACAGATGGTATCATTCTCACCATAGATACAAATGGTGATGTGTTAACGGACGCCGGCTCCTTCTCCCTATTTGGAGACACATTGGCTAAAGCGGTTTATGTAGGTATACAACGGGCCTTAGAAAATGCTATTGGTGCCGAATAAAAAATACGCATCCTAGACGAAATAAAAAACCGCACATCCTAAGCGATCGTGATGTGCGGTTCATTGCATATAAAACTGTTACACATAGTATAATACTTGAAAATGAATATCAAATTAAGATTTGAGAGTTTTTCTCAAATCTTTTTTATTTTCTAATTAATATTCATAGAAGAACTGTTGTAACTTTTTAAGATTTTTAGTTTTTGTAAGCCCCAGCATCAATAAAATACGAGCTTTTTGTGGACTCAATGTATCACTTACGAGATAGCCTGCTAGTGCATCTTGTGGTACAGCAGATACCATGCCGCTCCCTGTACGAGAGGCCCGTACAGTTGGGAATGTTGTATTTTGTGTTATTTGACGTACATTTTGAGGAATTGTACCATGACCCAATCCAGTCAAGATGAGTCCATCAGGGTTAGTGGCAACTACACTCATTGGCACCATGTCATCCATACCACCATAACAAGTCAAAATGACTACACGAGGCAATTCCTTTAAGTCATGTACATCAAAGATGGATTCTTTCGTATGACGACGAGTAGAGGCTTTATAATAATGAGCTACACCATCCTGGACGATACCAAGATGACCTAATAATGGACTGTCAAAGGTAGCCACATTAGTTGTATTCCCTTTTGATACATCACGGGCCCCATCAACATAGCCATTTAGAACAACAAGTACACCTTTACCTACAGATGCAGGTGTTCTTGCCACTTGAATCGCTTGTAATAAATTAATAGGACCATCTGCACTGATTGCCCCAGCAGGTCGCATAGAGCCAGTGATAACGATAGGCTTATCTGTATGAACAGTAAGATTAAGGAAATAGGCTGTTTCTTCCATACTATCTGTACCATGAGTTATAACAACACCACCGATATCCTCTTGATCAACTAATTTTTGTACTAACTTGGCTAAATCCAACCAATGCTGGACAGTAATATCAGAACTTTCAATATTACTAAACTGAGTATATGTATATGGACCATATGGTTCCGTGCCAGGTACAGAATCTAGAATTTCATTGAGCCCTAGTACCCCTGCAGTATAGCCCGTCAAATCTGTATCGGATGCGCCTTGTCCAGCAATCGTACCACCCGTACCAATCAAAGCTATTTTTGTCTCCATATTACCTCCATCATAAAGATACATAAGAAATAGTAAATCTTTTGTTAATCAACATTAGCATGAATTAGACTAGCTAAAACAAGTCCTCTCTCAACATTGTGGGTGAAAGGACGGCATCAATTCTAATTTATGCTTATTAATACGGTTCAAATAATCAATACGTTCTTTCGTTTCAGGATTTTCTATCTCTCCAGTTCTAATATATCGATCTAATACAGCATAGGTAAATCCTAATTTATCCTCATCAGATAGACCGCTGAGTCCATCACTAGGCGTCTTATCTACAAGATATTTTGGAATATCAAGTAATCGACCTATTTGGCGTACCTCTTCTACGACAAGATTTGCAAGAGGACTAAAGTCCCCCGCACTATCGCCATATTTTGTAGAATACCCTACATAATCTTCAGATCCGTTACATGTATTAGCTACGCGTGCCCCATTAGGCAAATTTTGCCCTACTGCATATAGCGTTGTCATGCGAAGACGCGGTGGTGTATTAATTCCTGCATCCTTGGATATATCAGTTCTACCCGTAACAGAATTATAACCTTCACCTTGAATGATAGCGTTTGTCAAAGCTTCATAGGCAGCTCCAATATTCACTATGATATGTGGAATCCCCAAATGTGCCACTACAGCCTTAGCATCATCGATATCAGACTGAATTCCATTCGGCATAAGAACACCTACTACGCGTTCTGCCCCAAGGGCTTCTTTACATAAAGCAGCCACAATTGTGGAATCCTTACCACCTGAAATGCCCACTACGGCGCTACAGCTAGGCCCATTTTGACTAAAATAGTCTCTAATCCATTGAACGAGAGCCTCTTTTGTTGCTTCTGGATTGTCTAACATAAGCCCTCCTACTTCTTCCGGAAAATACGATTTAATAAATCCATTTTCATTTGATAGTATCCTGGACTCATATCAAGGTAATGGCGATGTGGATTTTCAAAGCGCTGTTCTTCTAACCAAATTTCGCGGTCTAATTGGTCTTTAACGTATTGACGAAGCTCTTCTAATGTCGGCAATTTTACGATAAGCTTGCCATCTTTAATAATGAGTTGTTTCATCTCTTTAAAGGTGCAATTTTCAAAGTACAATTCACGCCATGGTTGTTCTGGATCGATATAACGATATGGTTCTGTCGTATCTGGCACCTCTTCTAACAATGTTAATAAATCTGCAATGGCACGCCCTTTATCATTGTATACGCGATACACCTTTTTAAAACCTGGGTTCGTAATCTTTTCAACAGATTCAGAAATCTTGATGCGAGGCTCCCACAAACCATTCTTTTCAACACCAGCAATCTTGTATACGGCGCCAAATACAGGGTCACTCTTAGAGGTAATCAGTCTTTCACCTACACCAAAGATATCAATGGGACCACCCTGTCCCAATAAAGAGGTTATTGTATATTCATCAAGACTATTGGAAGCCATAATTTTGCAATCTTCTAAGCCTGCCTTGTCAAGCATACGACGCGCTTTTTTAGCTAAGTAAGCAAGGTCACCTGAATCAAGGCGTATACCTTTTAAGCGTTTTCCCATAGGTTCCAATACCTCTTTAGCTACTTTAATAGCATTAGGAACCCCAGAGTTTAATACATCATAGGTATCAACAAGGAATACAGCCCCATCCGGATACACTTCAGCGTAAGCTTTGAAAGCTTCGTATTCAGAATCATGATACATAACCCAGCTATGAGCCATGGTTCCACTCACAGGAATACCAAATTGTTGGCCCGCTAAAACAGTTGCCGTAGACTGTACCCCACCAATGTAGGCTGCTCTCGCACCATATACAGCGGCATCCACATTATGAGCTCGACGAGCTCCAAAGTCGGCTACTACACGCCCATCCGCAGCACGAACGATGCGATTAGCCTTTGTAGCGATAAGGGACTGATGGTTCATCATAGTTAGCACTGCAGTTTCTACGATTTGTGCATCTATGAGAGGGGCTACGATGGTTATAACTGGTTCGTTTGGATAAATAATAGAACCTTCTGGGAACGCATATACATCACCAGTAAAGGAGAAATCTTTAAGATAGTTTAGAAATTCCTCACTAAAGATCCCTTGATTCCGTAAAAAATCTATATCACTTTCATCAAAGTGTAGATTTAAAATGTACTCAACGATTTGTTCAAGACCACCAAAAATGGCAAAGCCACCCTTATCTGGATTGCGTCTAAAGAACACATCAAAAGCGACGCGATCCGTATTTTCATGTTGTGTAAAATAGCCGTGTGCCATGGTCATCTCATAAAAATCCATGAGCATACTAATATTGCGACTGTCGTGTTGCATCGGTTCACCAACCTTCTAAAATCTAATGGATTTAATCAATCGTTAATCGTATATCCTCATTATACATTATTATTCCTATATAGCCAGTACATACATATACTACAGTTTCCATAAACTATCCTAATAATCATTCTTGTGATATAACTATATATATACTAACTATTTATATATTCCATATATGTGTCGGTGAAAGTTATTACTGAGATAAACTCTTTTATTAGTATTACAAATTCAGATACTAATAAAAACACTAAGTATTCCGTATAATCAATCAACATATATATCTATTATTTACATGAGAATGAAAGGAACCATTATGGAATCAATCGTTCAAGCAAAACGCGTATTAGAAATCTTTAAAGAAATGAGCCAAATTCCTCGTGAATCAGGAAACGAAAAAGGCATCAGCGATTATATCGTAAACTTTGCTAAAAACTTGGGGCTTGAGGTTCATCAAGACGATCAATTTAATGTAGTCATCAAAAAGCCAGCGTCTCCAGGTTATGAAAACCGACCTTCTATCATCTTACAAGGCCATATCGATATGGTTTGTGTACGAGATCATGACTCCAATCATGACTTCTCCAAGGATCCTATTGCAAACATCATCGAAGGTGAATGGATGCACGCAGACCACACTACACTAGGTGCGGACAACGGTATGGGTGGTGCGATGATGCTTGCCATCCTCGAAGATGATAGTCAACAACATGGACCTATGCAATTATTGTTCACCACAAATGAAGAAACTGGCATGGATGGCGCTTTCGCCATTAAAGAAGGCCAAGTAAGTGGCGATTACTTACTCAACCTCGATACAGAGGTAGAGCACGACTTCACTGTTAGCTGTGCTGGCGGTTGTCATGTTCACGTAAACATTCCATTATTGCGCGAAAACAACCAACCTGGTTATGATGCAGGCTTATCTTTTACCGTAACAGGCCTTAAAGGTGGTCACTCCGGTATTGAAATCAATGAACAACGGGCTAATGCTAACCAAGTGTTAACACGTGTACTCTATGATATCCAACAACAATATCCTGTATGCTTAGCATCCTTTGAAGGTGGCGTAAAACATAATGCCATTCCTTCTAAAGCAGTTGCTGTATTATCCGTACGCGCTGAAGATGTAGCGGCCATTAAAACATTAATCGCCTACCAAGAAAAGCAATATCTCCATGAATATGGTATCCAAGATCCAGGTCTTACATTTGTTGTAGAAGATGTCGCTACTCCTGATGTAGTATATGCAGATGACACAACAGAAGCTCTTATTACATACATCTATCTTGCACAAGATGGTGTTCATTCTGTAAGCAAATCTATCCCAAATCTTGTAGAAACTTCTAACAACATCGCTATCGTACGAGAAAACGAACATACTATTGAAATACTCATTTCCATCCGTAGCTCCAATAGCAACAGTCTTGAATTCTTGGCTAAGAAAATGATATTACTTGCGAAAACACTAGGTGTATCTGCAGAGCGTACTGGTGGTTATCCTGCATGGGAATACGATAAAGGCTCCAAGCTTGAAGAACAAGCTATTTCCTTACATAATGAAATGTTTGATACACCAGCTAATGTAAACGCTATTCATGCAGGTCTTGAATGCGGCTTGTTGAAAGGCGTATTACCAAACACCCAAATGATTAGCTTTGGCCCTACTATCGTAAGTCCACATACACCAATGGAACGCGTTCATTTACCATCCGTTGAAAACGTGTATGTATACCTCAAAGCATTGTTAGCTAAGTTACAATAAAGTTACAATAAACATACACTATTTTAAATAATGACTACATACTTTATATATAATTTGGTATACTAAAAGTAATCTAATTAGAGATTTATATAACGAATTCTCTTCCCCCCTCCTATGAGGGCTTCAGTCAACTCTTCCCGACTAAGCCTTCTATAGGAGGGATTTTTTTATGTTTTTCAAAAAAATATAAAATTAATATATATTCAAACAAGAGTATTCATTCATATATAGAGAAATTGATAATCCCTAGGTTTTTCACAATTAATTATGAATATTAAATACATCTGTTAATATACTCATATAATGTATATAATCCATATATTTAAAGAGAATTTTAAGAATAATAGAGCTCTCATAACTATGCATATACCCTAGGATGTATTTTCTGTGTTATTCTATAGGTGTATACTGTGTTTATCTTACTCAGGAGGCACATATGATTCCTATTATTATCATATCCGGATTTCTAGGTTCGGGAAAAACAACATTTTTACAACATATACTAAAAGAACATAAACCTACAGACAAGGTTTTAATTATAGAAAATGATTTTGGCGAAACTAGTCTTGATGCGGCAAATCTTGCTAAAACAGGTGCTACTATTCGTGAAGTAACGTCTGGTTGTATTTGCTGCAGCTTACAAGGAAATTTCCAACAAGCATTACTCGATATTCTTCAAAATTATGATGTAGATATTATCTATATCGAACCATCTGGGGTCAGCAAATTGAGTGAAATCATCCATACATGTGAAGATGAAGACATTGCGAAATCCGCCTATGTTCACGCCTCAGTAACAACGGTGGATGCTATGCAAGCACCTATGTTTATCAAAAACTTTGGTTTATTCTTTAAAGATCAAATCACAAACAGTGACGCTATCTTCTTGAGTCACACCGAGGATGTTCAACAAACAAGCATTACAAAGCGCATGATTCACGAGTTAGCTCCCAATACACCTATTCACGAAGAGTCATGGGATACCATTTCCTTACGAGACTATATTAAACGCCTCTATCACTGTCATGATGACAATTCATTACATGATGAGCATCTATTTATGAGTCATACCTTTAAAGACTTGCGCACACTCACTGTATTACAGTGGAAAACGATCTTGGAAGGTATGCCAGACAGTGTGCTCCGTGCTAAAGGTATTGTACCTACCACCGAAGGTCCCCATGAGTTGCAATACGGTACGCATTACTGCTCCCTAGTACCTAGCGAATCCACTGACTACAGCTTAGTCGTTATTGGTACTGATTTTAATGTGCCAATGGTACATAACGAAGTGTGTCAATCATGATACCTGTTTATATCGTTACCGGATTTATCGGTTCTGGTAAAAGTACATTCATAAATGAACAATTACAATACCGTAAAAAACTTGGCGGCACAGCATGTATCAGTGCCGAACAAGGCTCTGTATCACTTATTAAAGATGCTTTACAACTTAGCCCTGATAAACTCAGTGCAATCACACCTAATCAACCTGACACCTATAGTTCTATAGCAGACGAAATCGCAACCTATATCAATAAGACAAATCCCAAAGAAATATGGATTGAATGGAATGGTATGGTCAGCTTTCACCAGCTAGAAACCCTGCTATACAGTGATAAGCTGCGTCACATGTTGCAAATTGAAAAGGTATTATATATTTGTACGGATCAATTCGTCGCATCGATGTTGCCTGGTTTAGGTAATGACGTAACAAGCCAATTATACAGTGCAGATTGCATCATCACGGAGACCGATACACACCATGCCTTATTACGGACCTATAATAGAGAGGCCAAGATTGTAACAGCGCCAACGCCAGAAAAGGTAGAGCAATTATGTCGCAATTCTACGTGGGGCCTCATACCAAATCTATTAGTTATCGGCATTACCGCCTATATACTTTTAGTTACCGCGTTCCGTCATGACATTCCTTACTCCATTCATCAATGCTTTGCCATCATTACAGGGCTCATTGTCGAAGCGATTCCATTCCTTTTATTAGGAACTATTGGGTCAACCGTTATACGCTATTTTGTGCCACAGAGCGTACTACTAAAACTATTAGGCGATTATTCTTGGAAAAGCTATGGTGCCGCTATGGTTAGTGGCCTAGCCTTACCTGTATGTGACTGTGCCATTATTCCATTATTCAAAGCACTCACAGATAGAGGCGTACCATTATCAGTGGCCCTCCTATTTATGCTAGCCAGCCCAATCATCAATCCTATTACCATTCTCTCCACTTGGTATGCCTTTCCAGATAATCCCATGATTTCTGTATGGCGTATCGTCCTTGGACTTGGCGTAGCTTTATTAGTGGCATTATCGTTCCGCTTCTATCCACCTTCAAAGGAAATAATGAAATCTAGAAATACCCAGAATCTTAGCTACGAAGAGATTTTAATAGAGTCATCTAAGAGTAAATACATCAACAAAAAAAGATTGTTAATTCATATGGAAAAAGAGTTTTCCCAACTCTTATTCTATTTCTCCATGGCAGCCTCTGTTTTATCAGTAGTCCAAGTATACGGAAAACCTTGGCTCATCAATGCGGGTATCACATTACCTATCGTGTGGGCTATTCCAATCTTGCTAGTATTAGCTTTCTTCTTCTCAATCTGTTCTACATCAGATGCTATTATAGGCAAATCCTTGAGCACCCTATTTCCTATAAGCTCAGTTATGGGCTTCCTCATCTTAGGACCGATGCTCGATATTAAAAATGTATATATTTTAAAACAATATATGCCAACTTCATTCATACTTCGTCTAGGCATAACTATTGTAATTATGTCTTATATAACAGCATTAGGTTTTCAATTCTTTGTAGGCTAATTTTAGTCATTACCATTTCAGTTCGTAATAAATATAAAAGGAGATGATTCTATGAAATTAGGACTGAAAGATCGCTTTTCAATCGTGAAAGGCGCTCTCTATCTCATCTTAGGTATCTGCTGTGTATACCTAATTCTGACGGGCCGTTATTTGAACTATATTGCACCCCGATATGAACTACTGCTCGGCATCAGTAGCATAGCTCTCATATTAGGTGGATTAGCAACTATCATTTGGGCTCCATCCCGCTATTACAAGCACAATTTACGTTCTATCGTGCCTATTATTATCCCCGTAGTTTTGCTCATTGTTCCCCCTGTCCTAGTTCCTAATACTGGTGTTCACGGCGCGGCACGGGTTAATGATGATACGAATAATTTTGATTTTACAAATGATGCTATAGGTGAGGTTATTACCGTTAATAGTGAAAGCAAAGAGCCTGGCATTTCTAAAGACAAAAAAGAAATCGTACTAAACTCCGATAACTTCTATCAAACCATAGTAAAGGTCGGCTCTAATGTAGAGCAATACAAGGACTACACTGTATATATGACAGGCTATGTAAATCGCGATGATAATACGCTAAAATCTAATGAATTTACCATCTCTCGTATGGCCATGTCTTGTTGCATCGCTGACGTAGCTCCCATTGGCATGACAGCTCATAAAACAGATGGCGATAGTTTAGCTAATGAACAATGGGTTTCTATCGAAGGCAAAGTATCTACACGAGACTTCCACGGTCGTGCTCAACCATATGTAGAAGTAACCAAAATAAAAACAGCAGAACCTATTTTAGGTTATGTATATCCTTAAATAAATAATATTAAATCAATAGTCTTAATAAAGCTGAAAGAGATATCATTAAACAATCTTAAATAGATATCATTAAACAGTCTTAAATAGATCTGTAAACAAATAAAACCGAGGCATAACGCCTCGGTTTTAATAAATATATAATAATATTATATAAAGACTATATTATCGATGTAATTCTTTAACAATTCGTTTGCCAAGAGATGCCGCAACGGCACAAAGGAAGATATCTGGACCTACTGGAATCAAGAAGCATGTAATAATAACGGCCTCTACTCCAATTGGTTTACCTAAATACAAGTTCATAATGAAGTATAGATAGATCATACCAAGACCATATACGATAAATAGATTTAATATGGAACCTGCTAATAATCGTTTAAAGGAAAGTTTCTCCATAGATTCTGCAATACGACCTACTGCATAAGCACCTACCATAAAACCGATCAAATAGCCAAAGGTAGGTTGTAAAATGTAACCAGGACCACCACCAGATGTAAAAATCGGTACTCCAATTAAACCTAAGACAATGTATATGCCAACGCTAGCAGCCCCCAATCGACTGCCTAATACAATGCCTGCGAGGGTAGTAAATAAGATTTGTAATGTAAATGGACAATTTGGTAATGGTACCCGTATAAAAGCACCTACGGCAATCAATGCGACAAAGAGTGCTGTCATCGTTAACTGACGGGTAGTGATACGACCTTGTTTCGACACGGTAGAACTCATGGTATACCTCCATTAATAACACATCAACAAACTACAATCTACTAACTATCTAAATTAAATCACTTGTATTTTTAATTGTCAACTACGTGTGTTGACTTTTAGTTAACTATGTAGTCTAATACTATATATACGGCAATTTCAAGTATTTTGTTATTTTGACTATACATTATAGTTATTACCAATCGTTTATAATAACTAAAAGATATACTCATCTTCATACAAAAAACTTTGGATTTCATCTTATATTCATGTAGCAACATTAAATTATACGTAAGTAGATTGAGTAAAATCTACTTTCACAAAACAGTATATAAAAGTACCTTATATTAGGAGGCATTCATTATGAAAAATGTTAAAAAAGTATCAAAGGTATTATGTGCATTTGGCGTTAGTACAGTATTATTAGCAGGCGTAGTTGGCGCAGCTAGCAACCATGCTTACAACAACAATAGCAACTGGAAAGGCGTTGGTAGCGTAGCTCCATCCGCTCAAGCTAACTATTCTGTTGATTACATGGGCGCTGTTACAGTTTTCCAACAAAACTTCCCTGGCGCTACTGTAAAATCTATTTCTTACGATGCTAAACATAACCCTTACTATGAAGTAGAAGGTTACTACAACAATCGTGCAGTAGAACTTAAAGTAGACGAAGCAACTGGCCAAATCGTTGGTAAAGAAGTTAAAGGCTATGCTAAAGCTAACAAAACTATTAACGTTCAAAACATCATCATCCCTGAAGTAGCTGAAACAAAAGCTCTTGAAAAAGTTGGTTCCGACTTCCAAACTATGGAATGGACTGTTGAACGTGAAAACGGCCGAGCTGTATACAAATTCGACATGACAACTGGTGGCGATAAAAAAGCAGAAGTAAAAGTTGATGGCATGAACGGTAAAGTTTTAAGCGCTAAAGTAAAAACTACAAAATACTAAGAAGCTCTTTTCATCTAGTGAACCCCTATCCTAACCCACTAAGATGACACACTACACATATAACACACATACTATACACACAGTATCCCAATGGATACACTCTCTAACACAAACTAACACACAAACTTAGAGAGCCCTATAACTCATAAAGGGCTCTCCCAAAACCCTATCTCACACAATAGGTAAAGGGTCTGTGCTCACACACCACAGACCAAACGTTACACACACTATACTCCCTTTAAAAGACCTTGGATCGTTGAATCCAAGGTCTTTTTTCTATCCTCCAGATATTACTATATATTTATAGATATCTACCATAACACAACAATCTAATTTACAATTAACTAGAATACATACTTCAACACAAAAAGACCTCCCAAGAAGGGAGGTCTTTTGTATAAGTTTTATAGGTCTGATAGTTTGTGTTCTATTTCTTAAGCGAGGTCAAAGCTCAAGAATGTCATTTGTATGTTCTGAAAGTTTGATCTATAATATTTCCATAATGGAAGTAAGAAGTTATGCTTTATCCAAAGCTTGAGCCAAGTCTTCGATAATATCGTCGATATTTTCAAGGCCAATGGATACACGGATCATATCTGGTGTTACGCCAGCAGATTTTTGTTGTTCTTCGTTAAGTTGTGCATGTGTTGTAGATGCAGGGTGAATAACAAGAGATTTAGCATCTGCTACGTTAGCCAAGTTGGAGAAGATTTCCAAGGAGTCCACAAGTTTAATACCTGCTTCTTTGCCACCTTTTACGCCGAATGTGAATACAGCACCAACACCTTTAGGGAAGTATTTATCGGCTAAAGCTTTGTATTTGCTGTCTTCTAATTCTGGGTAGCTTACCCATGCTACTTTAGGATGTTTAGTCAAGAAATCTACTACTTTACGAGCATTTTCTACGTGACGTTCTACGCGCAAGGACAATGTTTCAACGCCTTGCAAGATTTGCCAAGATGCAAGTGGAGTAATGCATGCGCCAGTATCACGAAGCAATTGAGCACGGATTTTTACAGTGAATGGGATTGGCAAATCACCATATACTAAGCCATTGTAGTGTTCATCGCCTTCGGAGAAGCCAGGGTATTTACCAGAACCTTTATAGTCGAATTTACCAGATTCTACTACTACGCCAGCCAATGTTGTACCGTGACCACCTAGGTATTTAGTAGCAGAGTGTACAACTACGTCAGCACCATGTTCTAATGGACGGAACAAGTATGGAGATGCAAATGTGTTATCTACGATCAAGATGATATTGTGTTTATGTGCAATATCAGCTACTGCTTGTACATCAACAAGGTTAATACCAGGGTTACCAATGGACTCGATATAAACAGCTTTAGTGTTTTCATCAATAGCTGCTTCGAATTCTTCCAAATTATCTGGGTTTACGAATTTAGTGTGAATACCCAAACGTGGCAATGTAGCAGTGAACAAGTTATAAGTACCACCGTACAATGTAGATGCAGCAACGATATTATCGCCCGCATCAGCTACGTTCAAGATAGAATATGTAATCGCTGCGGAACCAGATGCTACTGCGATACCACCAGCACCACCTTCAAGTTCTGCCACACGGGCATCTAATACATCTGTAGTAGGATTGCCAAGGCGGGAATAAATGCCACCAGGATTAGTTAAGGCAAAACGACCTGCTGCTTCTTCTGCATCTTTAAATACGAAAGATGTAGTTTGGTAAATAGGCACTGCACGAGAACCTGTTGGATCTACCGTTTGACCGGCATGTAATTGTAATGTTTCAAATCTGTATTGTTTGCTCATTATAACAACTCCTTTATATTAACTGTGAATTGAGTTCATTCTTTATACCTAGTATACTACTATGTTTTAAAAATTATGTCTACTATTAATTTATATTGTTAGACATAACTTAAAGCTATATCCAATATATCTATACAAACCAAAGCTCGCTATTCTGCAAAACTGCAAAGCGAACTCAATTGATAACAAATAAAAATCCCCTAATTACTTTCTTTATATCATCTCACACTAGAGATTTCAGCAGTAATTAGGGGATCTTCTACTAATGATACTTTAGATATAGGCACCTAAGTTCTTATCACGTTCAAATTTCATTTTTTGAATTTGTTCAATAATGTACGGTGTTTCTTGGTAAACATAATAGTTTAACCAGTTTGTAAATAACAATGTACTTACAGAACGCCACCGTACGATAGGACGTTGTTTAGGATCATCATCAGGGAAATAGTTTTCAGGAACCGCAATATCCATACCTTTTTTGATATCCCGTTCATATTCACGGTTGAGTGTATCCCAATCATATTCCGCATGACCAAAGACAAAGATATGTTTATTATCTAAGCTACGAACGATAGCGGCACCTGTTGGGTCAGAGCCCGCCAATAATTCCAAATCGCGGTTTTCCTTAATTTGTTGCAAGGAAACTGTAGTATGACGGGAGTGAGGCATCCAAAACTTCTCATCAAAGCCACGTAAGAGTACTGGTCGATCATTGTAGATATCATGTTCGTACACACCAAATAGCTTTTCATCCATGATGGATTTATTAATACCAAAGTGGTGATACAAACCAGCTTGAGCTCCCCAACAGATATAGAACGTAGAGCATACATGTTCTTCGCTCCAGTTCATAATTTCTACTAACTCAGACCAATAGTCTACCTCTTCAAAAGGCATTAACTCTACAGGAGCACCTGTAATAATCATACCATCAAAGAACCCGTCTTTCACCTCATCAAAGGTACGATAGAAAGTATCTAAATATTGCTCATCCGTATTTTTAGCCTTACGAGATGCAGTATGTAGTAGTGTCAAATTCACTTGTAATGGACTATTACTAAGAGCACGTAAGATTTGTGTTTCTGTAACTTCTTTAGTAGGCATCAAATTGATTAACAGAATATTTAAAGGTCGGATTTGTTGAGTCTCCGCCCGTTCTGTATCCATCACGAAAATATTCTCTTGAGCTAATTTCGTAATGGCCGGTAAATTTTTTATTACTTTAATAGGCATATTATCACCTCTACACACTAAACAATTTGATAACCTAATCTAAAAAAAAATAACTAATTTAGTTAAAACCCTCTAGCCTCGTAGGCACGGCGCCAAGCTTCAAGACCTTCTTCCAATGTTTTACGAGGACACGCTACATTGATACGTTCAAAATCTTCCCCATCAACGCCAAACATGGAACCAGTATCAAGCCACAATTTAGCTTCATTGATAATCCATTCATCACGTTCTTTAGGACTTAATGGCAACTTGGAGCAATCTAGCCACATGAGATATGTCCCTTCCGGACGATATACATGAATTTTCGGCATATATTTTGCTACATAGTCGATGGTGAATTGAATATTATCTTGAATATATTCTTTTAACTCGTCGAGCCAAGGTGCCCCAACTTTATAGGCCCCTTCACAACCAACGATGCCCATCGTATTTAGCTGACTATAGCCAGCGCGATCGATTTCTTTAATAAAACGGCGACGTAAGGAATCATTAGGAATGAAAATATTACTTACTTGTAAACCGGCGATGTTGAAAGTCTTGCTCGGTGCAGTACATACGATACAGTGTTCTGCATAGCTTTCACCTAGGTCAGCAAAGACCTTATGAGTATGTCCTTTCCAAACAAAATCAGCGTGGATTTCATCGCTTACGATGAGTACATTATGTTTAATACAAATATCGCCAAGACATTTTAACTCATCCTCAGTCCACACGCGGCCTACCGGATTGTGGGGATTACATAATAGGAATAATGTAACATTCTCTTCAACGATAGCCCGTTCAATGCCCTCAAAATCAATGGTGTACTTCTCTTCACCTTTGATTAATGGCACATTGATGAGACGACGGTCATTATCATCGATAACCATACTAAATGGATAGTACACCGGTTGATTGATAAGCACGCCTTCCCCTTCATTGGTGAAAGCGCGAACAGCCATGGCCAAAGCAAAGACGATACCTGGAGTTTTAACAAGCCATTTTCGGTCTGGCGTCCAGTCAAAGCGCGTGGTAAACCAATTTTGTAGCACTTCAAAGTATTCATCATCGGATTCGGTATAACCAAAGACACCATGGTTCACGCGGTCCAATAGGATTTGCTTTAACTCAGGGGGAACCTCAAAGTCCATGTCTGCCACCCAGAATGGCAACACATCAGCTGGTTTACCGCGTTTTACAGCAAAATCGTATTTTAAAGATTTTGTGTGAGTTCTATCTAAAATTTGATCAAAATTATATTGTCCCATAGGAACTCCTTTATTTATTGAAAGCTTGTTCCAAATCCGCAATCAAATCATCAGTATCTTCAATACCTACAGATAGGCGCAATAAGCGACGTGTAATACCTTTGCGCTCTGCATCTTCTGGTTTTAAATCTGGATGTGTTTGCGTTACAGGGTAAGTCAACAAGGACTCTGTACCGCCAAGACTTTCAGCAAACTGAATAAGCTCAATGCCTTCTAATACTTTTTTAGCCGTTTCTTCGCTATCTACTTCAAAGGACAACATACCGCCGAAGCCTGTTGTTTGGGCTTTATTAATCTCATAGCCTGGATGTTCTGGAAGACCTGGGAACAATACCTTTGTAACCTTAGGTTGTTTTTTGAGCCATTCCGCAAGAGCAATGGCATTCTTTTGATGTTGCTCCATACGAAGGGCCAATGTTTTGACGCCGCGGATAACGAGCCAGCTATCCATTGCAGATAAGCAAGCACCTACAGTTTTATAAATTAAGCGCAATTTCGCAGCCAATTCATCGTCTTTTACAATGGTAAAACCAGAAATAACATCGTGATGACCACCGATGAATTTTGTACCACTATGAACGACAATATCTGCACCCAACGTTAAAGGTTTTTGGAAATATGGGCTCAAGAATGTATTGTCGATGATTACAAGCGCATTACGCTCATGGGCCAACGCACAAAGAGCACGAATATCAGTAATCTCCATCATAGGATTAGTAGGTGTTTCAATATAAACGGCCTTTGTATTCGGTTTGAAAGCTGCTTTCACCGCATCAAGATCAGATGTACCTACATAGGTAAACTCAATGCCATTTCGTTCGTAAATATTTGTGAACATACGGATAGAGCCACCATATAAGTCATCGCCTAAGATGATATGGTCTCCAGGGGAGAATAGATGGAATACAGCATCCACTGCGGCCATACCAGAGGAAAATGCCAATGCATCTGTACCGTCTTCAAGGCCTGCAATCAATTGTTCCAAGCGGTCACGCGTTGGATTAGACTCACGCGTATATTGATAACCTGTTGTATCACCCAACTTTGGATGGGAAAATGTACTAGACATATAAATTGCAGGGGAAATTGCACCAGTGCTATCTGGTCTACCGCTGCCATGAACGCATTTTGTATTAAATTTCATTCCATTCAACTCCTCATATTTGTATACAATATATTAATTATAAAAGTAGACAATGATTAAGGTCAACAAAAATGGGCACTCATACGCCATGAGTGCCCCCAAAAAGTCATATCTATTTTGAATGGCTTGCCATAACTCTAGGTTAAGTTAGCCTAATTTTTTGTACGTTTTGTAATAAGCAATGCCAAGATAATGCCCAAAGAAGACGTCACTAGTTGCGGCCAACTAGACACAAACAACATAGTATTTACAATCTTCGGTGGAAATTGGAATAGAGAGAAGAACAAAGAATATCCACCGAATAGAACACCTGCTTTCACTAAAGCCGCCACAACAATAAGCAATACCTTCGGTTTATGTTGTAACCAATAGGCTACAAATACATAGGCAGTCGTGCCAAGGGCGGTAATCAAAATAAACGGTGGCAACGGCAACATACCTTGTAAATGCGCTACTACAGGCGCAATCCAGGCGATAACGAGACCATTTTTCCAACCATAGCGCCATGTGGCGAGTACAAACGTAGCAGATGTAATAGAACCGATGAGGAACATACTCACCTGGTTAGGAATAAAGGGGAAAATGAGACGCAAACTTTGCGCCAATAAGGCTACGGCCAACAATAGACCTGTGCCCGTAATAGACTTTGTAGACATAAGAACCTCCTACTATACGATATAGATTTTACAAGAGGTACCTACCTCATATTTCAAATTAAGCCTCTACAAAATATAGACGCGCTCGATCATACACCCAATTATACACATACGTATAACCTAAGATAACCAATGTCATCGTTATATCCGTCATAAAAGCCATCCAAAAGGTCATCTGCATCATGTACATAATAATCGGTACAGTAGCAAGCATAAATAGACCTTCAAACAATACGGCATGGATTGTACGGATAATTGGGCCCCGTGCTAATCGATCACCTGGTACTAGTTTATCAAAAATCCAGTTAAACACAAAATTCCAAACCATAGCTAGTAAGGAAAAAATAACCATTAATACAAAAGGCTGTCCCTCATGCGGAACAAACTCCATTACCAAACAACCAATTAAAATACAACCAAGCTCATATAAAATCGATTGCACCACACGCTCAGAAGTAGACATAATAATAAACACCTCCCTTAGAAAACCGAGATAAGAAATTTACTATCACACCACTATTATATTTATTTTTTTAGATTTGTCGAGCTTTGTGGAGTATTGCCATTTTAGGATAAAAAGAAGTCACATTGTATCTACTAAGCGACTTGCCCTCTTGAAGTGAGCTATGCCATTTTCGGATATAAGGAAAGCCCCTCGTAGCGTTCTGTAAGCTCGACTTACAAGGGATGGAGAGCGAGCAGAATGATACGAGGGGCTCTATTTAGCTATCCTAAAAGTGGCATTACGAACTGAATCCATGGAATCCCCACCACGATAAAGATAGCGAGGTAGATAATTCCAAAGATAGCACCTAATTTCCAGAATTCAGGGCCTTTATTATAGCCACTAGCAAACCAGATTGGGCTGTGACCAGTACCATATGGTGTAAGAATACCCATAATCCCCATTGGTACTAAAAGAATCAACATAACTTGCGCTGGATCAACGCCAGGAATTTGAAGAATTAGAGTAGCAAATAAGCCTACCATAGCCGTTACATAAGCAGTACCAGATGCAAAGAAGTAACGAAGCAAGCAGAATGCTAACAGCAAACCAAGAACTGCCATAGTTGGATCTAGAGACACTAAAGAACCACCTGCAGATTTAGCAAGCCAGTCCAAGAAACCTACATTTTTAAGGCCGGAAGCCATAGGTACGAGTGTAGCGAACCAAGTCAAAACATTCCATGCTGGTTTGTTAGCAAGGAAGTCTTGCCATGTCATAATCTTAGTGAAAATCATTAAGATAATAACAATTAAAGCTGTTGTAGTTGGGTTTACTTTAAATGTAGAAGCACCAATCCACAATACAAGAGCCAACACAGAAATCAAGGCCATGAAAATTTCACTGCGTGTCATGGATCCTAACTTCTTGTACTCATCCTTTGCCCACGCTGCAATTTCAGGGGAACCTTTCACCTCTGGCTTGCAGAATACATAGGTCAACAACGGAGTGATGATGAACAAGATAAGGCCCACTGGCAAGAATGCCAAGAACCATGTGCCCCAGTTCGCCGCTACGATACCAGATTTAGCAGACAATTCTAGAGCCAATGGGTTTGGCGCTGCACCAGTCAAGAAGATAGAGCTAGATACACATGTAGTTGCCAACGCTACCCAGTTCAAATAGGAACCAATTTTACGAGGGTTCTTATCTGGATAGGAGTCAAACATTGGACAAATACTAGATACGATTGGATAAATCGTACCACCAGAACGAGCCGCATTACTTGGAATAAATGGAGCCAACACAAGGTCCGTAATAGCGATAGCATAACCAAGACCTAAAGAGGACTTACCGAGCTTTGCTACCAAGAACAAGGCAATACGACGACCAAGGCCTGAGTTTTCATAGCCAATACCAATCATGAAGGCTGCAAAGATCAACCACACGATGGCATTAGAGAAACCACTAAGTCCCCAGCTGATAGCTTGCGCATCAGTAATCGCCTTAGCGACACCGGTTGCTTTATCTACCACAGGGGCAGGACCAACCTTAAACAACATAGACACGGTAACTGCAATGATACCGATGAAAGCTGGTGGGATTGGTTCTAAAATCAATCCTACCACGAGGCCAGCGAAAATACTTACATAAATCCAAGAATTTGCGCTAAGACCTTCAGGAGCACCGATGAGCCATACAATAATAGCTACTACAAGCGGTGCGAATAATTTCCAATTCAACTTCATTAGAAACTCTCCTTACTACTTCAAAACAAAAATTGCAAAAATTGCCTATTTAGTATATCAAAAATTTTAATAAGATGATATAAACTCAATCATAATACTTATTAATAGTTAATAAACTGTTAGTAATAGCTTTTATAACAATAAAAAGCGATACCCCTTAGAAGTAAAGAATTGAATCTAATTGGTATCGCTATCTATCTATTTTGTAAAAATATTTCAATTGTAATTAGCTTACTAAATTATATTATTCACCTTTTGGAACAAACCATAAGCCGTTGTTATTTTTTTCCATGTAGTCTTTGAATTCTTGAGAGTGGTAAGCTGCTACAATGTCTTTTGCCCATTGTGCATCTTTGTTTTTCTCGTTAACTACAACTTGTAACAACCATTGTGGCAATACATCTTCATTTGCCAATGCAGATTTAGGATCGATTTTTGCATTATAGATAATCGCACCAGTAATGACAATGTAATCGAAATCAGTACGTACAGAAGGAATTGTAAGGGATTTCATTTCTGTAAATTTAAGGTGTTTAGGATTTTCAATAATATCTGCTTGTGTTACTGTCGCTAAATCTTTATTTGGATCAAGTTTAATCCAACCGATTTTTTGCAATAACGCATAAGCACGAGCCATGTTGGATGCATCATTAGGTACTGCAATAGTATCACCATCTGCCACTTGATCTAAAGATGTTTTAGAACCACTAAAGATACCTGCTGGTACTGTTGGAATTGGAGTTAAGGCTACAAGATGACCATTTTGTTTTTCGTTGAAGTTTTTCATGTATGCTGTATGTTGTTCAACGTTGAAATCTACTTCACCATCGCTCAACACTTGGTCTGCTTGTACCAAGTCAGACATATCTACGCCCTTAAAGGTATAGCCTTGTTTCTCCAAAATTGGTTTTACACCTTTTTCAAACAATTCAGAGTAAGGGCCTTGAGATTTACTATAGCTTAACTCTTTTTTAGCACCATTATCACTACTGTTTGAGCCGCAGCCTGCGATAAAAGCTACGCTAAATACTAATGCCGCACCGAGGGCAAGAAGTTTTTTTAATTTCATGGTATATTCTCCTATACTTTTATACTTTCACAATCAAGATGACTAGAATCTATTTCATCAAATCAGGAACGACGTGCACGACGTGCAAAGTAGTTCCCTATTGTTTGAATAATTTGAACAAAAATAATTAAAATAACAACGGTAAATAGCATCAATGGGAAGTTCAACCGTTCATAACCATAGGTGAGGGCCAAATCACCTACACCACCTGCACCAATGGCACCAGCCATAGCAGTAGCACCAATAAGACCTATGGTACCTGTTGTAATAGATAGAATAAGCGAACCCTTTGCTTCTGGTAAAAGGAAATGCCAAATCACCTCAAAATGAGAGGCTCCCATTGATTGTGCAGCCTCGATAATTCCTTTATTAACCTCTAAAATAGAATTTTCAAAGAGTCTAGCTAGATAAGGGGCAATAAATATAACAAGTGGTACGATAGCTGCCGTGGTTCCCACACGAGTCCCTACAATCATCTTTGTTAATGGCAAGATAAATACCATCAAAATGATAAATGGTACGGAACGCACAATATTAACAATGGTATTTGTAATGGTATAGACAATACTATTTTTAACGATACCATTAGGATTTGTTACTACCAGTGTAACTGCAATAATTAGACCTAATACAGTACCAATAAATAGAGATAGGAACACCATATATAATGTTTGTTCTGCGGCTAGCAATAACTGCGAACCGGGAACACCAAGTTCTTTCATAAAGAAGTCCATTATAGTGTCACCTCCTGCCATTCAATACCTTGTGTCACAAGATACTCTTTTACCTTGCCCACTTCAAGATCATCACCAATAAACTGAACAATAAAAATACCAAGTACTGTATGTTCTAACTCCGTTACTGTAGCAAATAACACGCTCGTTTCTAAATCAAAAATTTTATTAATATGATATAAAACATTATCGGTCGTATTATTTCCTAAGAAATGCATCTTAAGAATAGTATACGGCCTTTTATCACAGGCCAAGGTATGTTTCACTGTTGATGGAATTTCATCAGGAATGACAGTTCTAACAAATCGTTTCGTTGTTTCATGTTTTGGTTTACTAAACACCTCAAGTACAGAACCACTCTCTATGAGTTTTCCATGTTCCATAACCACAACGCGATTGCAAATTTTTTGAATTACATCAATCTCATGAGTTACGATAACAACTGTTACCCCTAGTTCACGATTAACGCGCTCTAATAATTGAAGAATAGACTCTGTCGTATCTGGATCAAGAGCACTTGTTGCTTCATCACAAAGCAGAATTGATGGATCTGTAGCTAGCGCACGAGCAATACCTACACGTTGCTTTTGACCACCAGATAATTCGCCAGGATATGCATTTGCTTTATCGCCTAAATCAACAAAATCTAATAAGGTTTTAACCTTTTTATCAATCTCTGATTTTGGCACCTTATTAAGAATTAGCGGGATAGCCACATTATCATACACAGATTTAGCATTCAACAAATTAAACTGTTGAAAAACCATGCCGATGCGCTTACGAACCTTTCTAAGCTCATTAAAACTTAAACCATTGATATTCACACCATCTACTTCAACATGACCAGAGGTAGGTACCTCTAAGGCATTAATCATGCGAAGCAGTGTAGATTTACCAGCTCCACTGAAGCCAATAATGCCAAATATATCGCCTTTTTCTATGGTAAAGTTTACATCAGATAATGCAGTAACCTTTTGCTTATTAACGTCAAACTCTTTCGTTACGTTTCGTATAGCAATCACTGTACCACCTCTTTCCCTACTCATTAGTAGGAATTAATATTTTTCTAAAACATATCTTTAAGGTATGTTTTAATTGTATACTTAGATTACTACAATTTATAATGACTGTCAAACACAAAAAGGACCTCAACAGAAATGTTGAGGTTCTTTTCGTATCTATATACTTTTGGTCCTTTACATCAAACCTATCATCTATATCGATTAAATAAGAACAATGATCCTAGTATAATGGGCGCTCCAATATAGAGTCCCATATTAGGATATTCTCCTAATAAAAAGGCTGCTACTACGGCTGCCACAATTGGCGAGATATACATAAAATTGGTTACATCCGAAACTTTTTCAGCATGTTCAAAGGCATAGCTCCAGAATACGAATCCTAATGCACTGGAAAAGAATGCTAGGTATATCATAGCAAGCTTCGCAGTAATTGGTGCAGCTCCAATCATTTCAATAGCATGATCTGCAAAAGGTAGTGCCATAATGGCACCTGTGAACATGGACCACATAGCGATAGTAATAGAGTCATAACCTTTCAGACTAAGCCCGCGATTTAGAATATTATAAACCGCAAATAGTATCATACCAATCAACGTCCATATGGCCCCCATTGGAATGGTCAGAGTGGAATTCCAAAGGATAATGATGGCTACCCCTACAAAAGCAGTTATAGTGAAGAGCCAACCTATAGGGCGTATTCTATCCTTATAGACTACCAATGCCATCAGTGCTGTTGTCATTGGTGTTAAAGCCATAATAATACTAGATGTAGCGGCCGGTATTGTTCGCAATCCCTCATTAAACACAATTTGATAAACGAAGTTACCTGTAGCGCCTAACAAAATGTATATACCCCATTCACGCCAAGATGTAGGGATGTGTAATCCCTTAAATACACCAATAATTAGCATGAGTATAGCACCACCTACAACCCTCGCTACAGAGAGTGTCAGTGCGTCTACTGATTGCAAAGCCAACTTACCAAAAGGAAAGGCTGTTGCCCATACAGCGATTGTGGCAGATGCCCCTAAAACAGCTTTCATACGATTTGTCATTAGCATCTACCTTTCTACACAATTCCATAATCAATACTATCTAAATATTACCATAATAAGGCCATACAATTCCAAGAAGATACATCACAACATATCGAACACTCTCTATTTATTGATATAAATTTTCATTATTTAAAGATAATATAATAATTGATTCTTCAAAATCCAAACTCAAATAAATCAAGTAATTAGTTATACTTTCAATGTATTTATATAGTGTTTTCAATATTATTATATTACAAATAACATCCATTCTTACGAAAATCGCATAGTATGTATTGAAAATATATATCATTTAAAATTTGTTAAATCAGGACAAACATTGTACACTATAGGCATAGAAATCTATAGTTATATCCTTTTATGGAGGTGCAAAATGCAACATACTGCATGGAAAGATTTTAACACAGGTGTGTGGGATAAAGCCGTTGATGTACGCGACTTTATTCAAAGAAACTATATTCCCTATGAAGGGGACGATTCCTTCCTTGCTGGTCCTACAGAAAGAACGACAAAATTATGGGATCAAGTAATGAAGCTTTACGAGGAAGAACGTGAAAAAGGCGGCATGCTCGATGCCGATACTTCCGTGGCCACACACATTACTGCCCATGCGCCAGGATATATCGACAAAGACCTCGAAACAATCGTTGGTTTGCAAACTGATAAACCACTAAAACGCGCTATGTTCCCTTATGGTGGCTTGCGTACAGCAAAATCTGCTATTGAAGAATACGGCTTCAAAATGGATCCGCAAACAGAAGACTTCTTCAAAAAGCACCGTAAAACTCACAATGATGGCGTATTTGATGTATATACACCTGAAATGCGTGCCGCTCGTACAGCTCACATTGTAACTGGTTTGCCTGATGCTTACAGTCGTGGCCGTATTATCGGTGACTATCGTCGTATCGCGTTGTATGGTATTGATTACCTCATCGAAGATAAAAAAGAACAATTCAGCATCACAATGGGCGATATGTTGGAAGAAGTAATTCGCGACCGCGAAGAAATCCAAGAACAAATCCGTTCCTTGAAAGAATTGAAGGAAATGGCCGCATCTTATGGTTACGACATTTCTGGACCAGCTAAAGACGTTAAAGAAGCTATGCAATGGATTTACTTCGGCTACCTTGGCGCTATTAAAGAGCAAAACGGTGCTGCTATGTCCATCGGTCGTAACTCTACATTCCTAGACATCTACGCAGAACGTGACCTTCGCAACGGTACATATACAGAAGAACAAATCCAAGAGTTCGTAGATCACTTTATCATGAAATTGCGCATGGTTCGTTTCGCACGTATCCATGAATACAATAACTTGTTCACAGGTGATCCTGTTTGGACTACAGAATCCATCGGTGGTATGGGTACTGACGGTCGTACATTGGTTTCCAAAATGTCCTTCCGTTACCTACATACATTGACTAACCTTGGTCCTGCTCCAGAACCAAACCTCACTGTATTGTGGTCCCCTCGCATGCCTATCGGCTTCCGCCGCTTCTGTGCGAAATTGTCCATCGAAACATCTTCCATCCAATACGAAAATGACGACTTGATGCGTCCTAACTCTGGTGATGACTACGCTATCGCATGTTGCGTATCTCCAATGCGTATTGGTAAAGAAATGCAATTCTTCGGCGCTCGTTCCAACTTGGCTAAATGCTTGCTTTATGCAATCAATGGCGGCGTTGACGAAAAATTAAAGAAGCAAATTGGTCCTAAATACCGCCCTATCACTTCCAAATACTTAGAATTCGACGAAGTATGGGAAAAATTCGACGACATGATGGAATGGTTGGCAGGCGTATACGTAAACGCATTGAACATCATTCACTACATGCACGACAAATATGCTTATGAAAAACTAGAAATGGCATTGCATGACCGCAAAGTAACTCGTTGGTTTGCAACTGGTATTGCTGGTTTATCCGTAGTAGCTGACTCCTTGTCTGCTATTAAATATGCTAAGGTAAAACCTATTCGCGACGAAAACGGCATTGCTGTTGATTTCGAAATCGAAGGTGACTTCCCTAAATATGGTAACGATGACGATCGTGTAGATAGCTTGGCAGCAAAAGTTGTTTCCACATTTATGAACAAGATTCGTAAACATCCTACATACCGTCAATCCGTTCCTACTATGAGCTTGTTAACAATTACTTCCAACGTAGTATATGGTACTGCAACAGGTTCCACTCCAGATGGTCGTAAAGCTGGTGAAGCTTTCGCTCCTGGTGCTAACCCAATGCATGGTCGTGATACTCACGGTGCTATTTCTTCGTTGGCATCCGTAGCAAAAATGCCATGGCGTGATAGCTCCGATGGTATTTCCAATACCTTCTCTATCATTCCTGACGCATTAGGTAAATCTGGTGAAACATTTGTGTCCGTTAGCGATTTTGATATTGAGTTAGATCCATCTCAATTGCCTAACTCCAATACAAACTTCGCGTGTAGCGAACCGAATGTTACTATAAAGGAAGATAATTAACGTCTTCCATAGTATCGGACTGCTTTCACCGGCACCGATACGAGTGTTAGTCTTGGTTGAAAGGAGGCAATACCCATGAGCAACCAACAACAAGTTGATAACTTGGTAGAGTTATTGGATGGCTACTCCCAAAAAGGCGGTCATCATTTGAACGTTAACGTGTTCACTCGTGAAACATTGTTAGACGCTCAAAAACATCCTGAGTTGTACCCTCAATTAACTGTTCGTGTATCTGGTTACGCAGTGCACTTCAGCAAATTGACAAAACAACAACAGGACGAAGTTATTTCCCGTACATTCCATCAACAAATCTAATCGAGGTTTCCTATGACAGGACGTATTCATTCGGTTGAAACGATGGGTACGGTTGATGGTCCAGGCATGCGCATGGTGGTTTTTCTCCAAGGATGCCCCATGCGTTGTGCTTATTGCCACAATCCCGACACATGGAATGAAAGTAGCGATGATGTTAAATTTATGACTGTTGAGGAATTGTGGGACCAGTACGAACGTAACCGCCAATTTTATACTAATGGTGGTATCACCGTCACAGGTGGGGAAGCTCTAATGCAAATCGACTTTGTTACTGAGCTTTTCACATATTTCCGTGAAAAAAACGTCCATACCTGTTTAGATACAAGTGGAATTTGTTTTGATCCCCACCAAGAGGTGGCCTACCGTAAGCTACTCAGTGTCACTAGTCTCGTCATCCTGGACCTTAAAGAGATTGATTCTGATAAACATCTGTGGTTAACAGGCAAACCGTTAGAGCCCATTCTTGGGTTTGCTCGATTGACAGCAGACGTAGAAGTTCCCATTTGGGTTCGTCACGTTGTAGTTCCTACGATTACAGATAATGCAGATCATCACTATCGTCTAGGCTTTTTCCTAGGATCTCTGAAAAACTTACAAGCCGTTGATTGCTTACCATATCACGTTATGGGTACTGCTAAATATAAGGAGTTAGGTCTCACCTATCGCCTAGAGGGCATACCGGCTGCAACAAAAGATTTAGCGGCTAAAGCGACAAGAACCGTGGTGGAAGGCATCAAGGCCTATCGACGCCATTGGTGGAGTCCCATCAAAACACAACATCAATCATAATCAAGTTTGAGGATAACTACCTCCCTTGATATATATACACATATATATTAAAAACTTGATCTATGATAGCCCTAAACAATAGAGCCGCCCCCACACAACCAGGGACGGCTCTTATTGTATTTATAGATTGTTTTATTTTCTATTATTTATATACTGATTTTTGTATGTTCAGTTCATCATTTCCTTTGACAGCCTATTTATTTAATATCTATTTTATTTAGATACTACATTAATTGGTTCACCTTTGAAGAATGCTTGTACATTGTCACGAATGATGCCTACCAAGCGTTGACGTGTTTCAAGACCTTTCCAGCCCATATGAGGTGTAATAATAACATTATCCAGTGTATATAGAGGACTATCTTCTGCTGGAGGTTCCACCTCTTGTACATCAAGGCCTGCACCGGCAATGCGTTTAGCCGCTAATGCTTCACAAAGGTCAGCTTCATTAATGAGAGGCCCACGGCCAGTATTTACGATGACTGCACTAGTTTTCATTTTGCTGATAGCTTCTTTATTAATCATGTACTTAGTTTGTTCATTCAATGGGCAATGCAATGTAATATAATCACTATTTTCAAGTAATTCATCAAGACTTACATAACGAATGCCATCTCCATCAGCCTTTGGTGTGCGCGTATGAACCAAGACATTCATACCCAGTGCTTTTGCTACTTTGATAACTTCCATACCGATGTGACCAGCACCAACAACCCCTAATGTTTTACCATTCACTTCTGTGTGGCTCACTTGTAAATATTTTGTGAAATTACTGCGATCACCTTTAGCAAGCATGCTGATTTGTTTCTGCATGGTAGATGCAAAATTGAGGATCATCATAATTACCGTATGTGCCACGCGTTCAGTACTGTACGCTGGGATGTTGCACACAGTGATGCCTCTTTCCTTTGCTGCATTAAGGTCGATATTATTATATCCTGTACCCGCTTCTACGATGAGTTTTACAGTATCTGGGAATTGTGAAAGCAAATCAGCCCCTACGGGTAATTCTTTTGTAACTACAACGCGAGCCCCTTGAATGCGTTCAATAAGCTCTTCATTTGTACTATCATCATAAACCTGTACATCACTAGATAACACAGAAAAATCTAATGCATGGTCATAATTCATTTTACCTGCGTTTACCACTACCACACGTTCGCTCATGAGAACCTCCTACATAGATACTATATTATATATTTATAAATTCCAAACCTACAAGTAATCTGGCTATGTTCACGATGTTAGATGATTACAATTTTGTCTAAATCATTCATAATCAATCTATTAGCTAGAAAAAGCATATATCATACTCTATTATAAATTATACTATTATTTATATAAATTTATACTATTAATATCACAGCTAACAATATTAATTAGTATACTTTCACAATTATTGTATATAATATATGCAGAAAAGCTATAAAATTCAAAATAATACCAATATTTCTGTATAAAACTTTCACAAAAGTATTGTGTAATTCCCCAAAAGTTATAAAATAAAAGTAATGTTATATAGAATTGAGGAATACCATGAGACCTACCTATTTGACCATAAATACAAGTCTCGTTCGCGAGAATTTGCGCAAAATTAAAGATAGTTTACCGGAATGGAGCACATCCACCGCTGTTATCAAAGCCAATGGCTATGGCCACGGCAGTGTTATGATGGGCCGTATTGCCGTTGAGGAAGGTTATGAATCCTTAGCCGTTGCCATTCCTGAAGAATCTGTTCCGCTTCGCAATGCAGGTATTATGGTACCAATCTACCTACTAGGTCTCACACGGCCACAATCTTTTGAGCTTGTAGCAGACACGAATTCCATCCCTGCCGTATGCGAATCTACCGATTTAGATGCCCTCGATAAAGTAGCGGAAAACCACGATATGATTATTCGCGTTGCTGTCGCTGTCGATACAGGCATGCATCGTATTGGTATCAAGCCTGAAGATGCTGTTGAGTTTATCAAACGCGTTGAATCCTATGAAAATCTTGAAGTAGACGGTTTCTTTTCTCATATGAGTAACGCCGATGCGGCGGATCAAAGCCACGCTCATGGGCAGGCGCAAAAGTTCCATAAAATGGTCGATGAAATTCGTGCATTTAGACCTGATGCGGACTATCGCTTCTCCCTTGCCAATAGTGCTGGGTTGTTATCCGTAAAAGATAGCTTGTTCACCGATGCCCGTCCTGGTATTATTCAGTATGGCATTATGCCATCCCTTGATGTACCAAATCGATTAGGGTTAAAACCAGTCCTCTCCTTCCATAGCGAAGTAGTACATGTACAGCGACTAGAAGCAGGTGAAGGTATCGGTTATGGTTCTACCTATGTAACACCTGAACCAATGACGATTGCTACCATTCCTGTAGGCTATGCAGATGGATATCCTCGTAGCTTATCCAACCGCGGTACAGTCCTCATTCATGGCACACGTTGTCCTGTAGTGGGTCGCATCTGTATGGACCAATTCATGGTGGCCGTTCCAGATACGATTACTGTACAACCAGGTGACAAGGTTGTGCTCCTAGGTTCTCAAGGTCATGAAAGCATCTCTGCACTTGAGATTGCCGCCCTTGCCTCTACAATTCCTTATGAAATCTTTTGTGGTTTCTCAGAACGCGTGCCTCGACAATACATATAAAAGGCTAACTATTGTTACTAATAGTAAATGCTCCATATACCAAAAGCGCAGATATGAATTGTATCTGCGCTTTTTCAATTTTTACTATGTATTTTCCTTATATGGTATATCTTTATATTAAATTAACATAGAAAAAGCCCGTAATACATGCAGCGGTCTACATGTATTACGGGCTTTCCTGCTCTCCTATACCTAGCGTACTGTAAAGCAGTTACGTTCTTATTGTGAGAGAGAGTATTATATACCAAGTATATAATCTTATGATTGGGAGGGAACCACAATGCATAAGGGGCCCTCTGAACGACAGACGGCATAGGAGAGAGTCAATGTTTGTCTATCCAATCCAGAGGGCTGCGTGTGTGTAATTGTTTATTGTGTGTGTAAGTGTATTGTGTATGTGTGTAAGTGTATTGTGTATGTGTGTAAGTGTATTATGTATGTGTGTATAGTATTATGTGTTTAGTGTTCGTGTATTAAAGGGGTTTGCTTTACAGTAGGATAGGCTTAGGATTAGCTTATTTTACGGCCATACCTGTTTTAGCATCCAATGCGATGGATACAGGTTTGTTTTGTGCATCATGGAACTCTACAGTATATATAGGTTTACCATTTTGGTTCACTACAGACCAAGAGTTAATACCAGTTGCTACATTACCAGTTTGTGCGAAGGCTGCATTGATCGCCACATGTGGAGGTAACACAGTACCGGCATCAATAGCACTAGCTTCCATGGATGCATCATATGCTTTAGGAGCACCTTCAGTTACATTACCAGTTGCCACATCTAAAGTCATGGAATGGGCACCACTAGCATTGAAACCGTCTACTTCATAAATAGCAGTTTTGTCGGCAGCTTTGAAGGATACTTTAGTAATCTTAGAGTCGCCATATTTATTTTCAAATTGATCGATTAAATAATTCGCACCAATTACGAAAATACTATTTTGATCGACTACGCCTGCTTGCTTACTTGTTGTGCTAGGTTGTGATTTTCCACTTTTAGAGTTTTTTTTTCCTCTTTAGTAGTTTCTTTTTTGTCAGCTTTTTTATCTGCTTTTACTTCTTTAGTTTCTTTTACAGCTTTATCAGCTTTAACTGCTTTGTCAGCTTTTACTTTAGGCGCTTTGTGTGCTTGCGCTTTTTTAGTATTTTTTTCGTCTTTATTAGCTTCTACTTTTTTATCTGCTGCACGTACTACTTTAGCTTCGCTAGGAGCTTTTGCTACTGCTGCAGTTTCAATTGTAGGAGTTGCTGCTGCTGGATTAGCTGCTGCTGGAACTACAGTGTCTTGAGCAACTGGAGCTTTTACATCTTGAGTTGCTGTTGGAACTGGTGTAGTATCTTTAGCTGCTGGTGTAGCTGGAGTCACTTCAACTTTAGCTGCTGTAGGTACTACTTTAGATGTTGTAGGAGCTACTTCTGCTTTAGCTGCTACTGGAGCTACTTCTGTTTTAGCTGCTGGAGTCACTTGAATGGTAGGAACTACTTGATGAGTAGCAGGTTCTGCGACAGGAGCTGTAGTAGCTGCTACCTCTTGAGTTACAGGAACTGGTGTTGCTTGTTCAGCTGCTGTTACTGCTACAGTAGCACCAAATACGCCAGCTACTGCTAAAGCAATACTGCTTTTCAAAATAGATTTTTTCATAATATCCTCCTTGATAATTCATATATATGCAATCTTACGCATATATATTTCAACCAACTCGGTGTCATCGTTATAGTTCCAAAACATATATCTAGCGTGGACTGTAGATATATAGTCTGGAAACTCCCGATATATTTGAGTTCTGTCTTTTGACTGGACACATATTATCGATAATCTATGAAATAAAAATGTAGAACTCACCGGTCTAGCTTATTTTGGGGTGAGAATAAAATGAATTTATATGTAATTTCAATGAATTTCTATAGTAGTCGATTTACAACTAAGTATTCTATGAACTAACTCTAAAAAGCCTTTTTCCCCATAAATAAAGGAACAAAAGACACTCATTGTAATTCTCATAATGTAAATATCCCCTTTCATGAGCAAATGTTCACAAAAAACTCCTTAAAACTATCCTTTTCTACAAAAAAAGATAATTTTAAGGAGTTTAATTCTTATATTTAAGATAATAAGTCTTCTACTATTAAGTTATATTTACTAGTCACCATAGTTTAGTCGTCAAATTTAACAGACAACAACGTACCATTCATAGCATCAATACGTACATCAACCTCTTTGTCGCCTTCTGTACCGAAGCTAACTTTGTATACTATTTTACCTTTATCATATTGTACAGACCACTCATTAAGGCTTGTCGCTTTGCCTTGTGTTTGAGCATAAGCAAAGTTAACTACCGCTGCTGGTGGTAAGATTTCACGAGGATCAAAGGATTTTTTCTTTAAGGATTTATGGAAGTCACCTTCACGTTTTTCAAAGATTTGATTTGTTGCATAGATATAAGTGAGCTCATATTTACCACTTTCATCAAAACCTTCTACATCATATCTAATTTGACCACCATCCGCATCAAAAGCGATTTCAGTGATAGCTGCATTTGGATGATTTTGAATAAATGCATTTAATAAACCATTTGCACCTACAATTGCTGCATGGTTTCCATCAACAACTGCAATAGTTGGTTCTACTGCTACTAAAGGCGCCGCACTTGCAGTTGGCATACCAAACACTGCTGCCAAGGCTAATACAAGGCTACCTTTTATAAATAAGGATTTCATAGGCTCCTCCATCTCTCAAACAGGACCATAGTGTATATATACAATTATACACTAAATCGATACGATTTATTAATCTTTATTTATAATATTAATGCATAGTCCACTGCCCTATGATACAATGCACGTAGAATATTTTTTACTACAAGTGAGACCATTATGATTTCAATATATCCTACTATATATCACACATTTCAATGCAAAGCAGATCGATGTGAAAATACATGCTGCCAACTGTGGACCATCGATATTGACGAGACCACTGCTGAACGCTATCATGCCATGACAGGACCTCTTGGTGAAAGCTTACGACAAGCCATCACTGTCGATGCCGAAGGTAGCCATTTCGTCTTTTCTAAAGAACAACCTATGTGTCCGTTACTCAATGAAAATGGCCTCTGTAAGGTGGTGCTCGAACTAGGTGAAGAAGGCCTATGCGATACATGTCACATGCATCCGCGATTTTATAAATATATTGAGGACCTCGAGCTATGTGGGGTTGGTTTATCCTGTGAAGCATCGGTAGAACTGCTAGCAGAAGACATGCAGTCTAATCAAGTAATCTTTACTATTGAAGACGATAACGGCGAATTTAGTCCTGATGAACGTTTAACTATTCAGAATATATTTGAACTATTAGCCTTTGATATAGATCCAGCACTATTTCAATATATTCCATCCCCTGACGCACAGTATTATACAAGACTATTAGATCTATATAGTACAACAGAGCCTATCGATGAAGAATGGACTGCACAAATCAGTGCATTATCTCATGATATAGATAAACTCACTACCTCTGTTCAAACCTATGTTGCCACTCACGATATGGGGCTATTCAATAAGGTATTCCAATACATCTTATATCGTCAAATCGATATGCTAGCAGATTATTCTTTAGAAGCCATCCTTTCCTATGCTAAGGATGGTGTGGAATACATACTTATGACAAGTGCCCTCGAAGGCTCTCCACTTAAACAAGTGGCAAGATGGTCCCAACAAATCGAATACGACGAAGATAATGTAGAACTGCTATTACAACATTATGAAGCAACAAAAAACCTCCTAGTATAAACTAGGAGGTTTTTATATAGTTACGCAAACAGTATGCGCATAATCCAGTTATATAAAAGATTTATAATAAATAATACCACATAAACAGCCCCTACTGTAAGAGGCTCTACTTTCATAATACGAGATAAAAGCATAACGGCCACATAGATAACGGCACAAACATAGGCTAGTGCTAAAGGAACTAATAGGATCATCAAAAATGGCGTAATATAAATGCAAATAATAGATACCAAAATTAATGCTAATCCCAGTGCCCCGGTATAGCCTTCCACATAAGCAGTGCCCATTAATACTTGCTTGAAATCAAACTCACGCTCTAAAAGAACACTCAGTAATTTCCACAGTATAAAGCTACCAACAAACCAATATATACCAAGGCCTAATATCTCTCTCAATATAGAAAATATGCCATATACAGCAGGAATAAAGCCAAATAAAAAACCACCAAAGGTCATGGCCAAAGGTAACAGAACAATACCTAAAGCAAAGCCTAAAATATGAGTGGCACACCAACCGGCAAGGCCAGCTTTAATACCCTTTTCTAAGGTACCAAACCAGAAGATTTCATCTATTCCCTTCTTCGGTGAACGCACCAGCAGGGATATTTCTCGTAAAAATGTCGTATCCATAACTAACTCCGCTCTCAACTATACTATAAATTTAATTATATCATAAATCCCCAGATTTAAATTATATATAATTAATTTTAATATAAATTAAACGATAAAAAAACCGCAAGACTTTCATCTTGCGGTTATACTACAGTATGGTCTTAAATTATTTAACTAGCGTATGTACAAAGCGGATCCATTGAGGCAATACCGATACTGATAGCAAAGCCACAACAAACATAACAATATATGTTTTAACGATTCCTAGATTAACATAGCGGCGCATGAGTTGTGCCCCAATAAAAACAGCGTAATACTGACTAAACATGGTAACAAGATAGGCCATATCACCTACGTATTTCGGTATAGATAAATAGAACAATATAAGACCCACTATATGAACCAATACCAATACTACGGTACGGAGTGCATTCGTATAAGCTAAGCCATAAATATAGTTCTGCATTACTCCCTTATAGGTACCTGTGCCTCCTAACAATATAAGTAATCGCCAAATAACGAAAGCTCCTAGGATAATCTGAAAAATTAAAAACGATGCATTTCCGAAGGCACTCACTATATCAAAATGTGTTAACCCTGTCATCCGTTTTATGCCTAATGCGGGAGATACGGCTTTCACTATCAAAGGCAACGCATAAGTCATTACATATAATACAACGGTAGATGTTATGAGATTTAAAATTGCGCGAGCATAGGATCCATTTCTAATAATATTTTGAAAGGATTGTTCACTTAATTTCGTGAATAAATGCAATATATCCTTATACCAAGTCATAATGCTCCTTATCTGTTATCGAGTTAATGTATATAGTACTTCACACAACAAAGCCACTAGAATGGCAAGCAACATAATGCTTAGGCCTTCATAAGCACTACCATCAATACAAGCCCCTGCAATACGTCCCATGGTCTGTAGTAACAATACAGTACTAAGAATGCATAATACAATCATACAAAAACCAATAATAGCTTGTAGCAGAATTGGTATGGTCGTAAGAATCAACATAATACCTGCCGTAAGAGTGATCATAGCTACTACTAATTGAGCAAAGGCCATCATATGTAAAACCCCAGTGACTACGCCGCGGATATAGAACTTACGTTTTTGTATTATCGCATAGCCTATAACAATGCCAGACACGAGGGCCGCTTTTAAAATTACCCATGCAAACCGACCGATATTCCAAAACTCACGCGGTTTACTTAAGTGTTCAAAAAAGACTTGTATCTCATGTTGACCTACGGGAAGAGAAAACATTTGCCACTTCACTAATAGTGATGAGTTGCGTATCAAAGCACGTATAGCATCTAAATATACACTTTCACCGACGATGGTAAATTGATAGCATATGAGCGTCAATACGAGCATCCAAGCAAGCTGTCCATAGGTAACATCATAGTGGTACATTCGTGGATTTTTTTCTTCAATGGGGTTTAATAAGCGATATACGAACTCTACTAAACCTGCCATCATACCTCTCACCACCTTTTACTCAACAAGAATAGCACCATTCCATATAGAATGATGCCGCACACAACACAAGATTACGAATTTCTAACAATAATTTTATTTTTAATTCATACTCTGTTCATTATTATAGCACAAAAGCAAGGTATAATCATACCTTGCTTTCATATTTTTCATGCTATGTAATTATCTAGATGTAGCAAGCATAACCATGCCTACCAATATGCCAATAAAGGCCACAGGAATTAAAGATGCCAAAATTCCAATACCAAAAGTCGCAAGTCGTCCCTTTTCAATTTGACGTCCCATAAGTGATAAGCTGACCCACAAAAACCAAATAAAAGTGCCTAGATTGACGATTTGGAAAAAATAATTAAATATGGTTAATCCAAGCGTTGATGATGCCTCATAAAAGCCTAATCCCTTTGCTATGATAACCAGCATAATCTCAAGGAGTCCTATCATTATTGATAGAAACTGAGTATATGCACTTTGATACCAACAGATTTTTAAAACAGATTCGTAATTAGTATGGGCCCCAAACTTATTAGCTACCTGACTAAAAATAACAGAATAAATTGCTAAAACAAAAAACGTACCTATCAAACCAAGCGTTAAGGACATTACACCTTGACCAGCAAATCGGCCTATAACACTACCCAGTTTCACTATATGAGCACCAAATACATAAGCCAATAGCAACTCTGTAATAGCAGAAAATACTAAAGTTATCGCAACCATGGCTACCGTTGCAGCAAAACCGCGTTGAATTGTACCAAATTCAACAATCTCTGGAATGCCACGTTTAAAAGGCTCTCTAATCAAAGCCCAAAAATCTAAATACCATTTTCGTTCCATATGTTCCCCTCCAAAACATCTAAAGCACATATTTTTATCATTGTAGCATAATACACTTTTAAATTAAATATAAATTCATTATAAATTATCCAAATAAATATAGTAATAAAAAAGTTGATAGACACCTATTAGCATCTATCAACATTTCTATTACATATGTATTTAAAGAGACATGGACAATATAATACCGCCAGCACCAAAGATGAAAGATACTATATAAAAGGAAATCCCAGTGATCCAAGGACTTAATCCAAATTGCTTAGACATAAGCTGAGCCATAACAAAGACGTTAAAGAGCTCTATCGTACTTAATCCGCCCGCCCCACCTCGAATTTGTAAGTTTAATAAGAGATAAATAGGTGCAGCAAAAAGCACAAAAATTAAATGAATCCAACCAGCAATACAAGTATTCAAAAGTAAGTCTGCTACTAGTTGCTTATATGTAACCTGCCCCTTAAAGATCTTGAAAATACCATATAAAATACCAGAAGATGCGAGAACAAATGCTACAATTCCAAGTACATATCCAACGATAGGCACTACCTCAATCTCTACGGGGCTTATAATCTCCCAAATAAATGTTTTAAAAAATGGGCTTTTGGAGAAAATTAGCGATAATATATGTAACCCCAAGTCAGTTATGATTGCTGATATAACAGCTAATAATAACATATTCTTAATAGTGATTAAATGCATCCATTTTTCTATATAAGGACCAAACAAACCATTCATAATACTATACCTTATAAATCCTCACTCTTAAATAATTGATAGCCTTCAAAATAATAACTATGGTCAAGGCCTTTCATAAATAATTCTCGATTATTGATATCACTTGTAAGCGCCTTAGCTAGAACAGTTTTAATTTCTAAATCATTTACTGGACTTCGCTCCATAGCAGATAAATATTTTTCCTTATCAATTTGACTCCAGTCTATAGTCTTTAGTAATTCTGTACACAGCATATGATCAAGCCATAATCGCATACTCCGCCCATTACCTTCTCTAAAAGGATGGGCTACATTCATTTCAACATATTTTTCTATAATTTCATCAAAGGTAGATTGCGGCATATCTTCAATAGTTTTAACCGCTTCAGCAAGATACATGACAGGAACAAAGCGGAAATTTCCTTTTGCAATATTCACAGTCCGCAATGTACCAGCAAAATCATATATATCTTGAAATAATATAGTATGTATTTTTTGCAAGGTAGTCCACGTACCACTAGGCATATCATTAAGTAAGTTTTTTTCAAACAATGTTGTTGCCGCTTTTTTACTTATTCGTTCTTCTTCTCTAGCCAATGTTGGGGAATCGGCAATCCCCAATCTATTAGTGATAACCATGTTGGACCTCCTTTTTATTTTATCTCGTAATATATATTATACTATATTCGTTAAACTTTAGTTGAAACTAACATAGCATACAAATAAAAAAGCAGCCCTTTGTTTTGTACCCCCTTTACTGATTGTCCAGTAAAGGGGATGCAGTTCATTTTAGGGCTGCTTTTCATTCATCTTATTTCAAAGATGCTGCAATTTTTGTAAGGTTTTCATCCATACGTTCTAAGTATGTTTTATTATCTTCGTTACTTTCGATTGTGTAAATAGTTTCTACCTTAGCACCAACTTCGCTTGCCAAAGTCTTGGATACTTCTGGGCTAGCCATTTCTTCTGCGAAGATAGTAGTGATATTGTTTTCTTTACAATACTTGATGAGTTCTGCCAATTGCGCTGCATTTGGTTCGCCTTCAGCAAATACATCTTCTACACTATTTTGTTCCAAACCAAAGTCACGACATAAGTACGCAAATGCTGCATGACCTGTAACAAAGTTTTTATGAGGCGCTTGTGCAAATTGACCTTCATATTTCTTAATCATTTCATCAAGTTTAGCTACGTAGTCATTGTAATTCTTTTCGTAGTAATCCTTATTAGCTGGGTCAGCTTTTACAAAAGCATCTTTAATATTTTTCACTTCGATTTTTGCATTTTTTAAAGATAACCATGCATGAGGATCTTCTGCGCCATGTTCCTTAATTTCTTCAGGATCAGTATTTTTGATAGCTTCTACGCCCTCTGTAGCAACAACAGTGATGAGCTTGCTGTTTTTAGCCGCATCAATCGCTTGTTGTGCCCAAGGTTCCATACCGAAACCGTTGTACACGAATACTTGAGCTGTTGCCAATTGTTTCATATTGTCAGGTTTCAACTCAAAATCATGGGGCTCTACGCCATCTGGAATAATAGTAGATACCTCTACCTTGTCACCGCCAATAGCCTTTGCAAATTCAGCCATTGCATTAAAACTTGTTACCACTTGGATCTTCTTACTTGCTTGTTCCTTCGGTGCATCATTGCCACAGCCTGCAAATAGAGCGGCCATCATGATGCCTACAACTAACAAAACTAGTTTTTTGACCATCGTAGTCCTCCTTTTGTTAATCCTGATCGCTATGCATTCATAGAATATTAATCATTCTATAGTTGCAGTTGCGACTCAGTTGCATTTGTAATATAGTTATAGTATAAACTTACTCAAGATTTTGTCAATTAGAAAAGTGGTTTTTATATGTTATCTATTGAACATCTTTATTTTTCCTATCAAGGTCAGCCACCTTATGTGTTGAATGACCTTAACTTACATATTCACAGTGGTGATTATATATCCATCGTTGGGGACAATGGGTCTGGTAAAAGTACCCTTCTACGTCTCATCTTAGGGTTCCTGAAACCTGTGAAAGGCTCTATCAAGCGAGATACAAACAACATTCGCTACGTATCTCAAAAGAATGATTTCTCTCATGCAGGCTTCCCTATTACGGTAAAAGAAATACTTGATTCCTACCGTAAGCTATTAAAAATTAAAGATAAACATGAAGTAGATCGTGTCTTAGAACTCACCAATATGATGGAGTTCAAAGACCGTTTAATTAGCAAACTATCTGGTGGTCAAGCACAGCGCGTATCTATCGCTCGTGCCCTCATCGGTAATCCTGACCTCATCATACTTGATGAACCATCTACTGGTGTTGACCGTAAAAGCCAAGAAGGCATTTACTCACTCCTCTGCGAATTAAATCAAGTTCATCACATTACGATTATCTCGGTGGAACATAACCTTGAAATGGCCTTAGCCAATTCAACTAATATTTACCATATCGCAAATGGACAAGGTCATCTTTGCTCCCCTGAACAATACGCTTGTGAAATTATGCACAGCACAGGACGCAATCCTATGGATCACGAAAGCTGCGTTTGCTTCACAGATGTAACAACTCAGGCTCAGGCTCAGGCTCAGGCTCAGGCTCAGGCTCAGGCTCAGGCTCAGGCTCAGGCTCAGGCTCAGGCTCAGGTCGATGATACTACAACTAAGGAGGTGCACCATGTTTAGTTATGATTTCATGCAAAATGCCTTCTTCGTAGCTATCTGCATTTCTCTATTATGTCCATGTATTGGTATTTTCATGGTACTTCGTCGGTCTAGTATGATTGGCGACACCATGAGCCACGCATCGCTAGCAGGTATTACATTAGGCTTATTAACAAATACGAATCCTATCTTAGGAGCATTTATCTTTACTGCTATTTGCGGTGCCCTTATCGAGTTCTTGCGAAAATATTTTTCTCACCATCTCGATCTGATTCTTACTATTATCTTATCTCTTAGCATCGGTACAGCTATTACCCTTATTAGTTCAGGTAAATTAAAAGCTAACGCCAATGTATTCTTCTTTGGCAGTATCTTAACCGTAAACACTACGGATATGATTAGTATTGCAGCCCTAACAATTCTATCTGTTTTAACCTTATATTTCTTATATAACTCACTTCTTTACATCGCTTATGATGAAGAGGCAGCTCGTGTAGCCGGTGTTAAGGTTGATTTTATCAATTACATCTTTGCCATCTTAATGGCTGCGGCCGTATCCATTTCTATTAAAATCGTTGGTGTTCTCGTATTAAGTGCTATGATTGCCTTGCCTGTAGCATCGGCATTACAACTAGAAAAAGGATTTAGAACGACATTACTCTGTTCTATTGGATTTAGTTTGCTAGCCATGATTATCGGCCTCTTCGGATCCTACTATCTCAATGTAGCTCCAGGTGGTTTTGTATCGCTAATATCAGTTGCAATTCTACTCGTAGTATTAGTCATTAAAAATATCAGAACCATCCTACGCCGTATGCAATTTAGCAAGTAAACAAAGATAATCATCAATATATAGATAGCTATTCTATTAGCAAAATAAGATGGCTATCCTGTGCAAAAAAATTATCTACTTATACTTGTATAACAAGTTTAGTATTAAAACAGAATCGAAAGAGCGTTATGAATACAACAAGTTGGCCTGAAGGCATAAAAAAAACCAAACAGCGCGAAGCCATTTGGTCCGTATTAACAACTACAGATAAACCTATTACGGCTATGGAAATCGCAGAGCGATTAGGCGATGGTAGCACTACATGGATGTCTACTATTTACCGCACTCTTGAGCTGTTAGAAACAAAGGAAATCGTTACCCGTACAACACTCATGGGTAGCGATATGGCATATTATGAAATTACACCGCATACACACCGCCACTATGCAGTGTGTACAAAATGTGGAGCCATGATACCTCTGCACACATGCCCTGTTGTAGAAATGCCACAGGAATTAATTGATGCAGGCTTTACGGTGACGGAGCATCATTTGGAAATTGCCGGAACATGTAAAGATTGTAAGAATAAAGGTTAATAAAAACTCTCTAAATAAATCAAACAAAAAGGACGTAACTTTTGAAAGTTACGTCCATTTCTTATTTGAATATGTTTGAATTAGCCTTATTTAGCTTTTACCAACTACAGCATCAATGGAGCCACTACAAAGCCAAGTGCTACTGCGATAGCAATGGATAGTACACCAGGGATGAAGAACGGATGATTAAATACGAGCTTACCGATTCGTGTTGAGCCAGTATCGTCCATTTGTACAGCCCCTAAAAGTGTTGGGTATGTAGGCAATACGAAAAGTGCAGATACAGCTGCGAAGGATGCGATGATAATGTATACGGATCCTGGGTTCTCTGGAGTAATACCGAGAGCTAGAATTACAGCTGGTACCAATGCTTGCGTAGTTGCCGCTTGGCTATACAACAATGTACTAGCAAAGAAGAATGCTACGGCTAATAGGAATGGATACGCTGTTACCAAGCTAGATGCTAGAGCTTTGATTTCAGGGATATGACCTTTTACGAAAGTATCACCCAACCATGCTACACCTAATACGCAGACACATGCGGATAAACCGGATTTAAATGTGCTTGTATTAACAAGTTGTGCTGTATCAATCTTACAGAAGAATGTAATAGCAGCCGCAATAATCATCATGAATCCAACGATGGCATCATTTCGACCGAAGATAACTGGTTTAATAAGACCAATGTTCTTGGAGATGGCAGTTGCATAGAATACGATACAAATAATACCAATCAAGAAAATCAATACAGAAGTTTTCGCACCTGGTTTCAAGTGGAAATCAGCACTCTTTTCACGAGGTGGAGCCACATGACCTGCTGCCAAACGTTCTTGGTATACTGGATCAGAAGACAAATCATTATTCGCAAATGTAGACATAACAAAGGCAGTAATCATAACTGCTACGAATGTTGTAGAAATACAAATAGCGAGTAATGTTGGGTAGTTTACACCGAATGGTTCAAGGAAACCACTCATAGCAACAACTGCTGCAGATACTGGGCTCGCTGTAATAGCGATTTGGCTCGCTACAACGGCGATGGATAAAGGTACAGATGGCTTAATGTTTTCACTTTTTGCCACCTCTACGATTACCGGAATCATAGAAAATGCTGTATGACCAGTACCAGCCAACAGAGTTAAGAAATACGTTACTGTTGGTGCTAAATAGTTGATGTGTTTAGGGTTTTTGCGCAAAATATTTTCCGCAATACGCACCAAATAATCAAGACCACCGGCTAACTGTAAGGCACAGATGGCAGCGATAGCAGACATGATGATGAGAATTACATCCCACGGAATCTGTCCAGGGAACATACCCATACCAAGGCTTAACAATACTACCCCAAGGCCGCCAGCGTAACCGATGCCCATACCACCGAGGCGAACACCAAGGAAGATGGCACCAAATAAAATAATAACTTGCATAATTACATAAATGTCCATACGATGACCTCCTTTATACATATATAGTATCATAGATATGCAGAAATATCATCGAATTTTCACAATGTATAGTCTATAGTTTAAAGACATAACTAAAACATCATAATAAATAAATATAAAAAGCTATATATGTCGACCACACTACTCACGTAGCATCATGACATATATAGCTTTTATGTTTACCCTAAATCTTTATAAAATACTTAGACGTAAATCGTTATAGAATAATTGGGCGTAAATCTTCGAGAATCCCTTCTTCTTCGGTAGCTCGTTGAATACTTTCACCAACGATGCGAACCATATCCTCTAATTGTTCCACAGTGGACGCCAATGGAGGCATGAGAATTACTACATCGCCGATAGGACGGCAAATAAGGCCTTGTTCACGAGCAAGAATAGCCACCTTAGCCCCTACCGCATCATTTGGACGATATGCTTCATGAGTGGTCACATCTTTTTCAAGTTCAATACCTACGATGAGGCCTCGTTGACGAACCTCTTTCACATGTTTTAATTTTTCAATAGGTTTTAATGCATTGGTGAAAGCCTCGATTTTTTTAGGCAATCCTTCGATGACCTTTTCATCGCGGAAAACTTTCAACGAAGCTAATGCAACGGCACAAGCCAAGGCATTACCTGTATAGGAGTGGCCATGGTAGAAGGTTTTCTTTTCTTCAAAGGTACCGAGAAATGCATCGAATACACGTTGTGTCGTCAATGTGGCAGCGAGAGGCATATAACCGCCAGTAATCCCTTTAGATAAGGTCATGAAGTCTGGAGCCACATCTTCGTGTTCGCAGGCAAAGAATTTACCAGTACGACCAAAACCTGTGGCTACTTCATCGACAATGAGGAATACATCATGTTTCGCAGTTAATTCACGAACCCGTTTCAAATAGCCATCAGGCATGACGAGCATGCCTGCCGCGGCTTGTACTAATGGTTCCATAACGAGAGCTGTAATTTCATCCCCCTCTTCATTGAGGATGCGCTCTAATTCAGCCAAAGACTCTTCAAAGGCTTTATCTCGATCTGCTACGTCGCGATATACGCCAGGGCTTGGCAATGTCAACGGTTTGAACAATAAATTATGGAATACTTGGTGGAATAATTGAATACCGCCTACAGATACAGTACCCAATGTATCCCCATGATAACCCGCGTTGAGAGCAATGAACTTAGTTTTCTTTGTTTGCCCTACAAGTTGACGATATTGGTAGGCCATCTTGATGGCAACTTCAATAGCTGTACTACCATCATCGGATAAGAATACCTTATTTAAACCGTCTGGAGCGAGCTCTACTAATTCTTTACACAACTGTGCAGATGGTGGGCTTACAAGACCGAGCAATGTGCTATGAGCAATTTTATCTACTTGTTCCTTCAATGCCTGGTTTAATACAGGATGATTATGACCATGAATATTAACCCATAAGGAGGACACGCCATCATAATACTTTTTACCGTTCTCATCGATGAGGTATACCCCCTCACCACGTTCGATTACTACTGGTTCTTGTGCCAACCAATCTTGCATTTGTGTAAATGGATGCCATACAAACTCATGATCCCATTGTGCTGCTTGTGAAAGCTGTTTCTCTGCCATTTCGTCACCTCATACGTACAATTTTACAAACTATAATTCCCTATCCCTATAAAGCTCTACTACTATAACAATCTATAAAGATAAATGATTAGGCCAGATTAAATTTCAATATCTAACTACTATATGCCTAGTACTGTATTCCACACCTTCTTAGAGTCCACAAAGGACCGAGCCCAACCAAGCTGAACCTTTTGGATATCCGGACCTTGGTATGGCGGTACAACAGCCACCACAGGAATACCTGTATATCGTTCCATGTCTTCCACATTTGTTTTCAACAAGAACGGATCCACTGCAGTCGTATCATTGACAATGATAGCTTTCACCTCAATACCATGCATCTTCGCGTATTCACAAGTTAAAATAGCGCGGTTAATGGAGCCCAACCGTCCATCAGCTACAACGATAGCTGGCAATTTAATATCTTTCATTAAATCCGTGAATGTTTTATCGCCGTAAAGAGGTGTTGTAATACCACCAGCACCTTCTACAAAGGTTAAATCATAGCGATTGACAACATCTAATGTATGAGCTACTACACCAGCATAATCGATTTCTATACCAGCTAATTCTGCTGCAAGACGAGGAGAAAAATCTCCAGCAATAGCATATGGATTAACCTCGTGACGGCGCGACTCAGGAACGCCTGCAGCACGCATCAAATATGTAGCATCCTTGCTTTCAAGATCCACATTATAATTATCCTCATCCATCGTTACACATTCAGGAAAAGGTACTGCGCTGGAGGACACCGGTTTAACCATACCAACCGCAAAGCCATCATCAACAGCCATAGCCCCTAACAACCCTGTCACAAACGTCTTGCCTACATCTGTATCGGTTCCAATTATAGAAATACCTAACTGCTTCATACACGTCTCCTCTCAGCGATACTTAACGCCGCATAGGTTAACCAATTTATGTGAGTAAGTTTACAATCTAATTACAATATACAGCCAAAGGGAATATATAGTCAACCTATTATTACGCTTAAGGTTTACCATAATAGGACTATATGGGGCCCCCATACATTAGTGCGAGCCTTGTTAAAAATCACAGAACCTAGCTCATCGCTCCAAAGCGAGCTAAGTCGCTCTTTACTAGGTTCTGTGATTTTTATGGCTGTACTTATGTAACAGTCCCATATAGTCCTATCTACAACCATAAATGCGAGAATAATAGGTTGGCTATATATGGAGAAAAAGAAAAAGAGTGATGACTAACCGATTAGCGACTTAGCTCGCTTTGGAGCGTAGAGGTTAGTCATCACTCTTTTTTACCTAAATGTAGTTATGTAAAGGGGCCCCATTAATTTCTCCCCCACTCTCGATACGGCGAAATTACGCTAACTCGTTAATGGACATTTAGATTTGATGGGACTAATTCATAGGTGCAGTAGGAAAAAGGACGATAACTTTTCCCTCTTACTTATTTGATACAGTGAATTTCGTTTTATTGATTTATGAATAGACTCGATGGGACTAGTTCATAAATACAGTTATAAAAAGAGTGATGACTAACCGATTAGCGACTTAGCTCGCTTTGGAGCGTAGAGGTTAGTCATCACTCTTTTTTACCTAAATGTAGTTATCTAACGGGGCCCCATCGAGGTCACCACTAAATCTCAATATAACGGAATTCGCCTGTATCAGGATCCATCATGCCTCCATAGAATCCCATTCCTTTTGGGAATAGTGGGTGGTTACGCAAGAAGTTAACTGTATAGATTACATTGTCTTCGGATATGTGGAAACGATCCATCCAATCAATAAGTCCTGGTTCGATCATGCGAATCGCATCTTCACTGATACCTTTTTCTTTCATGGACTCCATAAAAGTTGTAGCAGAGAAATCAATCATGCCGCAGTTCTCATGGCCGATGACTAATACATCTTCAATTTCCATACCATAGGTAGCAACTAGCAAGCTTTGTACGATATTATCGATAGGTTGTGTTACACTATTACCGGCTGTTTTTATAACGATGATTTCACCACGGTTAAAACCTAATGCCTCTTCTAGCATGCAGACTAAACGCGTATCCATACATGTGACAATACCTAGTTTTTTTGTAGGATGGCTTGTTAATCCTGCTTTTGGTAATTCTGGGTGGTTTTTCACATACTCTTTATTGGTTTCAATTATTTTTTTAATATCAATCATAAGGTACCTCATTTACATTTCTATCTATAAAATAGATTCTATTCATTATATACAATATATTCAATGAAAAACAAGAGATTTTCATCACATATAAATATTTATTATAACCTATATCCTTCATAAGAAATCCACAAAAATCGTATTAATTCAATATTTATAATTAATATTCATTTATTATACTCTTCGTTCTTATATATTTACAAAAATGAATATACTGTATATTTCTTACATTACTAGTAGATTATAATTCCCCCAATGTGGTACTATTAAAACTATAGAAGAGAAACGCCACATGATACCACATATGACGTGAACTGTATGTACAGTAAGGAGGTTTTTATTATGGGTATCAATCAAAAAACATTGCCAGGCATTCTGCTCTGTGCAGTCCTCGCTATTCCTTGTTGGCTATTAGGCCTGGAATTTCACCTTATTGGTAGTCCAATCTTTGCCATTATCTTAGGTATAATTATTGGCTCTATATTCACATCTTGGAAACGCGAAAAAACTGGTGCCGGCATTGGATTTACATCCAAAAAGATTTTACAATGGGCCGTTATTTTATTGGGCTTTGGCTTAAATATTACACAGATTTTACATGTAGGTTGGATTTCATTACCTGTCATCATTTCAACCATCGCTACATCCTTAATCGTGTCCTATGTTATCTATCGACTCACTCATATCGACTCTAATACAGCTGTACTTATCGGCGTAGGTTCCTCCATTTGTGGTGGTTCTGCTATCGCTGCAGCTGCACCAGTCATCAAGGCAGAGGATCAAGATATTGCCCAAGCAATCTCCGTTGTATTCTTCTTCAATGTAGTAGCAGCTTTTGTATTCCCTCCATTTGGTGATGCTATTGGTCTTTCTAATATGGGCTTTGGTCTATTTGCTGGTACCGCTGTAAACGATACATCCTCTGTAACAGCTACTGCTGCTGTATGGGATAGCATGAAAGGCACTGGTACACAAGTTCTAGAATATGCAACAATCGTTAAATTAACACGTACCCTTGCAATTATTCCGATTTGTTTAGGTTTAGCAAGTTACCAAGTATATAAAGCAAAACAAAGTGCTGCTCAAGCTGATGGTAGCAGTGTTAGCATCGCTAAAATCTTCCCTAAATTTGTTTTATACTTTGTGATTTGTTCTCTTATTACAACAGCATTATCCTATGCGAATGTAGATATTCAATTTTTGAGTGTATTCAAAACTATTTCCAAATACTTTATTACAATGGCCATGGTTGCTATCGGTCTTAATACTAATATCGTAAAATTGATAAAATCCGGTGGTTCTGCCCTTGCATTGGGTGCTTGTTGCTGGATTGCCATCACAGCAGTCAGCCTAGCTACACAACATATGATTGGTTTATGGTAAGAAATATACATACCTATTTTAATATGATATAATTGTATATAGTTAGAATAGTAATAACCCCTCCAGTAATGGAGGGGTTTCGTGCTACTATTCACCTTATTAGTACTTTATCATACTATAGTTAGGAGGGTTAACATGTACTTCTTACAAGGACTTCTTGTCGGTCTCGCAACATTTGCCCCTGTTGGCATGCAAAACCTCTTCATCATCAACACAGCATTGGTACAGCCTATACGTCGTATCATATTGACCCTTATCATATTGGCACTATTTGATATGAGCCTCAGTACGGCAGCCTTCTTTGGTATCGGCGCCATTCTTGAAATGTGGCCTCTTACAAAGCTTATCGTACTCCTTTTTGGGGGCCTACTGATTGTATACATGGGCTTTAATATATTCAGAACTGAACCAGATATACGCAATGTAAATACGAATATTCCAATTCGTAAAATTATCCTATCCGCTATCGCTGTATCCTGGGGGAATCCTCAAGCCGTTCTTGATGCAACTATGATGCTCGGCGCCTTTCAAGCTAATATACCTGAAGAAGGTATTTATTATTTCTTTGGAGGCTTCCTAGCTATGACCCCAATGTGGTTTGGAGCCTTGGCTGCCACCATGCATTTATTAGCTAAAAAAATCAAAATTACCCATATGGCTTGGATCAATCGCTTCTGTGGTGCAGTACTCGTCATTTATGGTATAAAATTATTCATCGATGGTGTTACAATGCTCTTGGAATATGTTTAATTAAACGATCCTCAATAAAGCAATATTCAAACAATAAAGCCGTTAGCATATGCTAACGGCTTTTATATTGTAATTGTTTATTTGTTATATGACGATTAAATTTATTTTACATAATCCGTCTTTGATACATTAAAACTCTGCTAAAACTTGTTTAAACATTTCTCTAAAGGCTTCTACATAGGTGTTACTTTGATTTTGTTGCGATACAAAGTAGTAATTGCGCTCCATCGATTTACCATGGTTAGTTAATACCTTGCGCTCAATACCTGGCATGGAGTCGGTTAAATATTTAAAACGATCAAGCAGCAATAGTCCTTGTTGACCTGCTACTAAATAGCGAGCCTCCTCTAATGTACGAGCATATGCAAAGGCACCAACATAACCAATGGCCTTACGATAATGTTCTTCCTCAGCTAGCGTATACTTACCGCGACAAACTAAGATAAGTGGTAAGTCATCAATAGTTTTAATTTCGACGCTACCTTCCTTTGTATAACCTTGTGGCACTTCAATTACAGTGGTCGCCTTATCAATCAAATGACTTTCATAATCATCAGATAAAATCTGCCACTGATCATTAAATATTACATCTACGCGACGATCATCTAACATGCCATATAGTTCCTCATGGCTGCCACTATACATGCGGATATCTAGGTTTTTATAGCGTTTAGCCATACGAATGACCGTTTGCTGCATAGCCATCCCACTATAGCGATTTAAATAGCCAATTCGTAAGCTAACACGTGCATCTGTACCAATCCGGGTTGTTTCTACCTTAATATCGTGAAAGCGTTCTAGTAATTTTTTACCAGATCGATATAAATATTGCCCTGCTGGTGTTAGGTGAAAGCTTCGTTTTTCTCGTACCATCAGCTCCACGCCTAAACTTATTTCAAGGGCTTTAATTTGTTGTGAAATAGCAGATTGAGACACATACTGCTCTGTCGCAGCTTGAGTAAAACTATTATTATCAACTACACACACAAAATACTCTAATTGTTTCAACAACATAACGATACACTCTCATCTCTCTTATAATTAGTAGCCTTACTCTATCTACTAGCCCACTACACAACATACACCAACCCCTCTCATTGGTATTTGCTACTCACATAATATTTTTCTCTACAACTACAACTACAACTACAACTACAACTACAACTACAACTACAACTACAACTACAACTACAACTACAACTACAATTATTATATTTCATTGAAAGTAGATTCACTATGATGAACTGCTTTCACGAGACATAACTAAATTACGATATACAAACCAGGACGCCACAAAGAATATTGTCGCCGTAGACCAAAACACAGCACCATATCCAAAGGCACGCGCAATAACACCACTAATAACAGGGCCTAAAACATTACCCATCATGGCTACGCTAGATACGGCACCAAAGACAATGCCGCGTCGCTCAACAGGGACGGCCTTGGATATCAGCGTATTTGCAATTGGCGTAATAAAGCCCATAAAGAATCCGGCTATAGCACGGAATACGCCAAGTCCCCATATACTAGGCATTAAGTATTGCAAAATAAATAAAGATCCCACCGCCCATGTAGCAGTAAAGATAATACGAGGCATGGTCAATCGTTGTGTTACCTTACCGATTGAAATGGATGCTAAGGCACTAAACAAACCAGCCCCAAAGATAATAATCCCTACAATGGTAGCCACAAATTCATCATTTACTGCCATATAGTGTTTGATATAAAGCGGTAAGATGGGACCAATACCAGTAATACCAAAGTTACATAAAAACTGCATCGCCACTAATAGACGAACTCGAGGTATCATCAAAAATGATTTAATCAAAGAAACCTGTGATTCTTGAGCGTCTACCTTATGCTTAAACTGTAAATTAGGCATTAAGAAATAGATACCTAATAAGCAAATACCAGTCAATCCTGAAAAGACAAAGAATGGCGCTCTATAGCCTAATAGATCAGCCGCTAAGCCGCCCATAAGAGGACCAAAGACGAGGCCCATCACCATAGATGCTTGATACAGCCCCATCGCCCATGGCACCTTTTCCTCAGGCGTAATGAGTACAATAATAGCCAAACCGATTGGTACATACCCGCCAACTACACCTTGTAATACCCTTAGGGCTAATAACTGTGCTGGGGTTTGGGTGAAAGCACAGGCCCCGACTGTAACCATTAAGGTAAATAAGATAAACATCATTACCTTACGAGGTCCCAGTTGATTTGCTTTACGCGACCAATACGGTGCACTAAGCGCTACCATACAAGGCGTTACCCCTGATACAATTCCGGCCCACATAGCAGCTTCACCTGGATTATGTAGACCTAACTCTATAAGGAATAACGGAAGGAATGATAGTACCCCTATAATTGTTATTCCCCCACCGATCTGTATAATACAGATTAAATAGATAATTCGTTTCCAAGAAGACTCCATAGTGACCTTCTTTCTTATCAGTATATACTTGCACAAAATAATAGAATATACTCATAATATTATTGTATCGTAAACTACAAAAAAAGACCATCTCTTCCACATATAAAGGGTAGAGATGGTCTCTTTTTAATTCTATGATTATACGACTTTTATAAGAATAAAAGTACGTATATATCATTTATTTTTGTTTAAACATCCAATAGATGTAGTAAATAACAAGTGCATACGTCACTACATCAAATACAGGCAAGAATGGTACCATTTTAGACAAACGTCCAAAACCATGAACATGAATATTTGCTGCAATGATAGCAATAAGGTTCAAACGATGAATCCAGATTGCTTTTTTACGAGATACAGATTTTGCCATATTGCCTACCCAAGGCGTTAAGTACAATACGGCAAAGATAAGAGCAATAAACATGGCTCCAAGGGAGATATAACCGCCCCAGAATCCTAAGAAGGACTTCAATGCTTTCAAGAAGTATACATACCAATGTGCACATACAAGAACAACACTAACGATACCTACGATGCGATGAACTTCAAACATTTCTTTTGGATTATATCGTTTGATAAACCATTTTGGTCTTGTTGCAATATATGTTAATACAAGCCATGCAACATAAGGAATAAGACCTAAGTGAACCTTCCAGTTACCAAATGATCTACCTCCTGTTACATAACCATATTCTACCATTCCCATAAATATTAGGGATAAAACCGCAATCCATATTAAAATATGGTATTTACTCTTAAACTGTTTTTTTACTACTTCTGCCATATAAACCTCACTATTTCTTATACAAACTACTAGTATATATCTAGTTGGCCTAATGTAGCATGCTAACAATTTCAATCCACATAGCATTCTACTTAGAACTTAAAACTAATTAGTTATTAAATCCAGATCCATCCTAAAATTAGAACTAGAATTTGAAGTTGAGGTCTGCACGGTAGAAATCATTTACACGGTTACCATCTTGTGTTTTCGCATGGAAGCCATAGTATGCATTAATACCAATATTTTTCTCTGGTGCGTAAGATGCACCTAATTGCCATGCTTTATAACCTTCATAACGTGTTTTCTTCAATAAATCATTAGATTCATATTTTTGCGTTTTAAATACAGGTGCATTTTTAGCTTGATCAAAGTAATCTAAGCGGATAACCCAAGAGTTTTTCTTGTTAATTTTATAATCGCCCCATTTAACGCCTACGTTCCAAACATCGGAATCACTCAAGCCAGATGCTTTTACCCACTCGCCATCAATACCGAATTTACCAACATTATATTTAGCATTAAAGCCATATACATTATCGAATTCGTTATTTTTCTTGCCATTACCCATACGTACATTTGTTGTACCTACATGAGCAAACATACCGCCAAAGCTAAAGTGATCATTAACAGCTACATGGGCATTAATAAGACCTACATCACCGTTATCTTCTCTGCTAGTCTTAGCAAAACGGCCTGCTGTCATATAACCATATGCACCATTTAATGTAACTTTATCACCTAGCTTCGCTGTAGCGCCTACACCATCAAAGTTAGAGCTATAAATCAAGCCACCACCAAATTTTTGGGTATAACGACCAGCATCAACTACAACATTTTTACCGAATTTATGCTCTACATATGCTAAATCCCAATTAGCTTGAGCATCTTTAGAACTATCACCTAGTTCAATAGAGCCTGTTGTAATACGAGCTTTTACAGATGTATTTTTATTAACCTTTGCATCTAGGCCTAAACGTACACGGGCTGTAAGTTTATCTTCGTAATCATAACCATCGATCCCCTCTCTACCGATGTAGTTAATACGAGCATCACCAGTAACCTTTACATTGCCTACGCGGTCTTCCAATTTAGCTACACGCACACCAAGTGTATTCAATTCATTGGAAAACTCATCGGCCAAGCGGTTCAACATAGCTTGTTGTTCTGCATTAGCACGATCTTGATTAGCCATGCCTTTCGCAATCATTTGAGCCATTTCGTAACGAGTAATGTTATTTTGGCCTTTAAAAGTACCATCAGGATAACCATTGATAATACCAGCTGTAGCCAATTGATCTACTGCTTGATATGCCCAGCTATCGGACGGAACATCGGAAAATGGATTAACAGCAAACGCTGTAGCCACACCCATCATGGCTACCACTGCAAAAGCACTGGTCATTTTACGTTTAATCATAATAAACCTCACACAATAAATAATGATTAATAAAAAATTAAAAGATAATGAAATTTTATAACTATGACTATAATTATCATTATCATATTTAACATACAGATAATAGCAATTTTCATTAGGTCAGTAAAGAGAGAATGTATATCAATCTCACAATCAATTATGCATCAAACTGATAATATAGAATATTTTATTTCTTGGAAAATAAAAATATAACTAAAAAAGTCCCTTCTGTACTATACAGAAGGGACTTTAGCAATTCATATTATTTCTTTTTAAACATCAAGTAGATGCAATAAATCACAAGACCATATGTAATGATATCAAACACTTGAAGGAATGGTACCATTTTGGAAATTCGCGTAAAGCCATGGATATGAATATCTGCAGCAACTAATGCTACAAGATTTAAGCGGTGAAGCCAAATACCAATATTACGGCTAGATGCAGTTACTTTTCTAAGTTTTGGAGTTAAAAATGCAAGGCCCGAGATTGTACCAATACTGAAGGAAGTAAGGGCTACATAGCCACCCCACCAACCGAGAACGGATTTAGCAGCTTTACCAAAATAGAGATATAAATGGAACGCAATAACAGCTACAGAAGCAATACCTAATGCACGGTGAATCTTGAACATTTCACCTAAGTTATAACGACTAGTAAACCATTTAGGGCGCGTTGCCAAATAAGTCATCACAATCCACGCGCACCAAGGTACAAGGCCTGTATATACTTTATAGTTACCAAAGGCACGACCACTCTCAATGTACCCCCATTCCAACAAACCGATCATAATTAAAGAAAATACTGCAATCCATATAAAGATATGGTAAATACTCTTATACTGTTTCGTTTCCACTTGATTCATCTTAAACCTCTCTAACATAATTCCTGAAACGCCAAATTTACTTAATATATTTTATCATTTAAATCGAAATTTGTAGACTACTTTTATTAGATAGGTAGCATTCATTATAAGAATAATTCTAATTTAGTCTTTTATTCTAACTATATAAACAATTGCAAAGTATTTTGTAAAAATAGGTATTTCAATCAGAAATAATATTATAGTATATAAACTACGCTAACCAAAATTAGCAAATAAAAGCCCCTTGTATTGATTAGCATAAACTAATATCAATACAAGGGGCTAAGATTAATTTGTCATATTATAAAGGACGTACAAATCAATCATCATCCTAATTATTTTTCATCTCGTTTACGATAAACGATGAACGGACGTGTTAAGTAGTTGAGTGGAGCACTCAAACAGTGTACCAAACGGCTGAATGGGAAGATGATTGCCACTGCCATCCACGCGAACATGTGGAATTTAAACATAAATGGTACACCTTCCATCAAGGATGGATCCGGCATAAACGCTAATAGGCTGCGGAACCAAGGACCGATGGATACGCGGTAATCAAAGAAACCAGATGCATTAAGCAATGTTCCAGCCATACCACTGAAAATGGCTAATGTTAAGAACAAGTATAACCATTTATCAAGGCGAGATGTGTTAACTTTTAACTCAGCTACTGTGAAGCGGCGTTTCATCAAGAGCAAGAAGCCTACGATAAAGATAAGCCCCGCTACAGCACCCATATATAACGCACCTTGATGGTACATATGGTCATTAATACCAATAGCAGCAGTCCAAGTTTTAGGGATTAACACACCTACTACGTGACCACCGATAACGCAAAGCAAGCCAAAGTGGAACAATGGATTGGCAATGCGCAATTGTTTTTTCTCTAAAAATTCACTCGATTTTGTAGTCCAGTTTCTTTCAAAGTAGAAGAAACGAACCAAAGTACCTACGATTAAGAAGGTGAAAGCGATGTAAGGCAAAGCGCCCCAAAGGAATAGATTCATCGTGCACCGTCCTCCAATCCATTTGCAACAGACAAGATAATATCAAACAAGAATGCATAAGGCAATTTAGCCTCAATGAAGCGTTCTCTAATGTATTCCAATTTTGGCTTACAATAGTCGTAAATTTCTTTTGCTTTTTCATCATCGATAACGGCACATAATTCAAGAAGTGCTGGAACATAGTCTGGCATTTCTTTTGGCAAATCATAGTCGTTTTCTAGGAAGAAAGCTTTAAATTTAACGAGTTCTTCTGCTTGTTCCCCAGTACCTTGTAATTCATAAGTCGACAAATACATAGTTGTATTTTGACTAAAATCAAAGGTACGAACATATTGGTCTTCAAATTCTTTTTTATCGGATTCCTCTACATAGTCGAAGAATTCTAATAAACCTTGGCGAAGTTGAGGATGCCCAACAGATTGGGCGTCCTCTCTCCATTCAGGTAGTTCGTTATACCATTGTTCATCAGGATAGCGTAGAAGAAATGACGCAATAAGAGCGATTTTCTGAGCATCCTTCATTATTGACATCCCCCTGTAGGGCAAGCAAAACCGCGATTATGTTGCATTTCTAGGCGACCTTCGCGAGATACTTTTACGTCAGATGGAATAACAAAGCGATCATTGTATTTGGACAATGCCAACAATTTGTACATACCGTACATTTGATCCTCTGTTAAATCAACTTTATGTTCAATAGGACCGTCACCTGTTTCACGACGGCGCATGTATTCACGCATGTCGAGAACACGTTGCAATGTACGAGCTAAAATTTCTGTATTACCTGCTGTAAACAAGTTAGCAAGGTATTGTACAGGTACGCGCATTTCATGTGCATCTGGCAAGTATACATCAGATGTTACACGTTGCAAGATTGGGCTGAGTGGTGGTACATACCAAACCATTGGCAATGTGCGATACTCAGGATGCAATGGCAATGCCACGCCCCACTCTTTTACAAGTTTGTATACAGGAGATTTTTGAGCTGCTTTAATCCATGCTTCAGAGATGCCTTCTGCACGAGCTGCTTTGATAACCTCTGGATCATGAGGGTCCAAAATCAAATCTAATGTATTTTCGTAAATATCTTGTTCATTTTTTGTAGCTGCCATTTCTTCAACTTTGTCCATGTCGTAGAATACAACGCCAACATAGCGCATACGACCTACACAAGTTTCAGCACATATTTGAGGCAACCCATTTTCTAAGCGTGGGTAACAGAATACGCATTTTTCAGCTTTATTAGTTTCCCAGTTATAGAAGATTTTTTTGTATGGACAAGATGGAACGCAATGTCTCCAACCGCGGCATACATCTTGAGATACGAGAACCACACCATCTTCGTCGCGTTTATAAATCGCGCCAGATGGACATGCAGCTACACATGCAGGGTTCAAGCAGTGGTTACAAAGACGAGGCAAATAACGCATGAATACTTCTTCGTAGTCAAACACGATATCTTGGCCCATCTTAGTTAAGTTCACATCAGAGCGAGCATGTTGACCACCTGCTAAATCATCATCCCAGTTAGGACCCCAAGTAACTTCCATTTTTTGTTTCGTTACAAGAGAACGAGGACGAGCAACTGGTTGGTTATTTTTACGACCGCCATGAATCAATGTTTCATAGTCGTAAGTCCAAGGTTCGAAATAATCCTTCAACTCTGGTTGTTCAGGATGGAAGAATAATTTCATCAAACGATTTGTTTTAGAACCTGTAGAAAGAGCTAATTTACCAGAGTTATCTAGCGTCCAGCCGCCCTTCCATTTTTCTTGGTCTTCCCAATTACGTGGATAGCCTACACCTGGGCGAGTTTCCACGTTATTAAAGTACATATATTCCGCGCCTTCGCGGTTCGTCCATGTATTTTTACAAGTGATAGAGCATGTATGACAGCCTAAACACTTATCCAAATTTAGGACCATGGATACTTGAGCTTTAATCTTCAAGCCAATCCACCTCCTTCAACTTACGAGCCACAATTGTCATATCACGTTGGTTACCAGTTGGGCCATAGTAGTTAAAGCCATAGCTCAATTGACCATAACCGCCAATCATGTGTGTCGGTTTCATGTGAATATGAGTTGGTGCGTTGTGTGTACCACCGCGACGGTCTTTCTTAACTTGCGTACCAGGAACGTTGATGTGACGATCTTGAGAGTGATGCATATAGGAAATGCCACGAGGAATACGTGGAGATACAACTGCACGAGCTGCAACTACACCATTTTTATTGAAAGCTTCTACCCAGTCATTATCTTTAACGCCAATTTCTGCTGCATCATCTTCGTTGAGCCAAATAGTTTGACCACCACGGAACAATGTCAACATTTGTTGGCTATCGAAGTACATACTATGAGTAGACCACTTATTATGTGGTGTTAAGTATTTCAATGTAATTTCTGGAATACCTTCTTGTTTGTAGTCACCTTGTACTGGTTTGTAGGACAATACAGGTTTGTACAACGCCATAGCTTCACCGTAATCGCGCATCATTTCATGATCGCAATAGAAGGATTGACGACCTGTTACGGTACGGAATGGTACTTTATCTTCTGTAGATGTTGTGAATGGGGAATAACGACGGTTTTTATCGTTTTTACCAGTACTTGTTACAGAGCTAATAATGAAGCGTGGTTGGCGAACCATGTCATCAAAGGTAATTTTTTCTTGTTCACGACCTTTTGCATTCTTTTCAAGATCAGAAAGACCAGTTTTTTCTTCCATTGCCTTCCAAGAACGAACAGCCAATTTACCATTTGTACAAGAAGACAATGTCAATACAGCATTACAAGCTTCTTTACATTCGTAAATGCTTGGACGGCCATGAGAAATGAATTCTGGATTATCGATTGTACCATTTTGTGCGTACAATGTTTGATATTCATCAGATACATCCCAAGCCAAGCCATGAGCACCCATTTTGTTTTCGATGTTAGGTCCCAAAGCAATGAATTTTTCAAAGATTTGGCTATAGTTGCGTTTTACATGAACGAGGTTAGGCATTGTTTTACCAGGAATTGGTTCACATTCGCCTTTGCTCCAATCGAGAACCTTACCTTCTGGCTGAGCTACTTCACCTGGGCTGTCATGACCAAGAGGTAATGCTACGATATCTTCATATTCTGTGAAGCCAGACTCTTTCGCTACGCGAGATACTGTTTCTGCAAGGGTACGGAATGTATCCCAGTCAGATTTAGTTTCCCATGCGCAATCAACAGCTGCTTGGAATACGTGTACATATGGATGCATGTCTGTAGAAGACAAGTCTTCTTTTTCATACCATGTAGCAGCTGGGAATACGATATCAGAGTATAAGCCTGTAGAAGCCATACGGAAGTCGATATCGATTAAGAGGTCAAGCTTACCAGCTTCATCTGCTTCGCGCCATTTGATTTCTTCTGGTTTTACTGGTGCATCATCATCTTCAAGAACACCATGTTTTGTACCAAGTAAATGTTTTAAGAAATATTCATGGCCTTTAGAGGAAGAACCGATAAGGTTTGCACGCCATACAAACAAGTTGCGTGGGTGGTTTTCTTTAGCCGCTGGATCTTCTACGCAGAATTGTAATTCTTTGTTTTTCAATGCTTGCGCCACATATTGATTGATTTCTGCTTCTGTACCAGCACCTGCTGCACGAGCATCGTTAATCAATTCTTGGCTGCCTTTATTGAAAGTAGGGTAAGATGGCAACCAACCTAAACGAGCCGCTAATACGTTGTAATCGCCAGGGTGACGATAACGAGGCTTAGCTAATTTAGATACGCGGTCTGCCAAGTCGATGCAATCAGAACGGTATTGCTCTGTAGCAAAGTAGAACCAGGATGTACCATTTTGCAAACGAGGAGCTTTACTCCAGTCGTTAGCCGTCATGATACCGCCCCAGCCTTCAATAGGACGAAGTTTTTCTTGACCTACGTAGTGAGCCCAGCCACCACCATTAACACCTTCTGTACCACAGAACATGATAAGGTTCAAGATTGTACGGTAAATCACATCCGCATGGTACCAGTGGTTGATACCACCACCCATGATGATCATGGAGCGACCTTTAGTTTTTTCTGCATTATCTGCAAATTCACGAGCTGTAGCAATAGCGATATCAGCTTTTACGCCAGTGATTTTTTCTTGCCATGTAGGTGTGTAAGGAGTGTCATCAGTGTAAGATTTAGCCACTTCACCGCCGATACCACGATCGATACCATAGTTAGCAAGAATAAGGTCATATACGGTAGTTACTTTTACAGGACCATCTACAGTTTGTACTGTAATAGTTGGAATAGCACGTTCAATTACGCCTTCGTGCTCTTCATCGCCAAAGTATGGCAACTTAACAACAGTCACATCTTCACGTTGCTCAAACACGGATAAGCGAGGGTCGATTTTAGCCCCTGTATCGCGGTTTTCAAGGCGTAAGTTCCATTTTTGTGGATTTGTGTGACGTTCGCCCATTGTACCATTAGGAACAACGATTTCATTAGTTGTATCATCGATTAATACCATTTGGAAGTTAGCGCCTTCCTCTTGGCGACCCAAATCCTTAGCATTCAAGAAGCGGCCTGGTTGTACAGTGCCGTTGATTTCTTCAACGCGTACAAGGAATGGCATATCTGTGAACTCTTTAGCATACTCTTTGAAGTATGGAGTCTCTTTATCGATGTAGTATTCTTTTAAGATTACGTGGCCCATTGCCATAGCAAGAGCCGCATCAGTACCGGCTTTTACATTGAGCCAAGCATCAGAAGAAGTTGTAGATTCTGCATAGTCAGGGGATACGGATACTACTTTAGTACCTTTGTAACGAACCTCTGTTAAGAAGTGAGCGTCTGGCGTACGAGTCAATGGTACGTTAGAACCCCAAGTCATGATGTAACCAGCATTGTACCAGTCACCAGATTCAGGAGTATCAGTTTGTTCACCCCAAACTTGAGGGCTAGAAGGTGGTAAATCGGCATACCAGTCATAGAAGGACAATGGTGAACCACCCATTAAGTTAAGGAAACGTGCACCTGCTGCATAGGACAACATGGACATCGCTGGAATTACAGAGAAGCCTGCGTTGCGGTCAGGGCCGTATGTTTTTGCAGTATATAATAAGGATGCAGCAGTAATTTCTGTCGCTTCATCCCATGTGGAGCGCACAAAGCCACCCATACCACGGGCAGATTTGTATTTTTTCGCTTTTTCAGGATCTTCTACGATAGATTTCCAAGCTTCGATCGGGTTCTTAGCATGCTTTTTAGCTTCTCTCCAAAGCTCAGCCAATTCGCCGCGCACATATGGATATTTTACGCGCAATGGGCTATAGAGATACCAAGAGAATGTTGCACCACGAGGGCACCCACGTGGTTCGTAATCCGGCATATCATCTGGTGTTTCAGGGTAATCAGTAGCCTGATTTTCCCACGCTACAACACCATTCTTAACGTAGATATTCCAGCTACAAGAACCAGTACAGTTTACGCCATGCGTTGTGCGGACAACTTTATCGTAAGACCAACGGTCACGATAAAAATTTTCCCACTCTCGACCGCCATCTTCAGTTATTTGATGGCCGCTTGGAGATACGTTCTTCTTGCGAAGAAACTTAAACTTTTGAGACAACAAGCTCATCTCGTGTCCTCCTTCAAAACTACAAAAAAATCCTTTGTGCTAGCTGAGCTAACACAAAGGAGAAAATACTGTTATTCGATATTACTAATATTAGGGTCTATATTATCAACCTCTAAATCAAGCAATCCGATTAAAGCATCAAAATCACAGATTACTAGATGGTGTTTGTCATAGGCTACATAGCCCAACTTACGCAACTCACTTAGCATGCGATTTAAACTTTCTCTTGATGTGGCAGCAAATTCAGCCAACTCTTGATTTGTTAGGGCGATATCGATAAAGATACCATCCTCGCGCTCTACACCATAACTATTGGCTAAGCGCAACAAGGTAGAATAAAATGCTCCCTTCTTGCCATATAGTAGCAAGTCTCGGTATTTTGCCTGTTGACGACGCATATGTAATGTGTAGATTTGCATCATCGCAATAGCCAATGAATGATCTTTTGCAATAGCTGGCTCTAACACATCATAGCGAATGGAATAAACAGAGCAATCCTCCCGAGCGATGGCGTTGAACACATACGTTCTTGTGTTCTCCTCATACAACGGAACCTCACCAATTACATTATTCGGACCTACTAGACGCAACGCAAAAATGTGCCCACTAGATTCGAATTTCTTAATGCTCATTCTACCTTTTAACACTACGTAAAAGTGTTCTGCCTTGTCCCCCTCATGGAAGAGAAAATCACCTTTTTTAAGATGGAGTTCCTCGCCCGGCAAAGCAAGTAATTGGTTAATTAAATTTTTATCCATACCTTCACCACTCCATTGTACTTTTAAAATAAAATCCATTAGTTATACTAATCTATTTATAGTAAAAGCACATGTATTATATACTTTTTTGTATATATAAGATTATTATAACTTATTAATTTCAGAATATGTGTGTTTTATGTCACATTCACAAAAAATTTTACAATATATAATATATTTGTGATATAAGACATTGCAAATTTTGTTGATACAATAATTATAACTCAGTTCTCTAAGTAATTCGAATATTTTCTATAGAAATTCTATAAATTGCAATATTCATATACATTGACTGATAATTGTATCTTCCATGTCTTCATTGCATGTATAGTTTTTCAGTAAGGAGAAGTTCAAAATGAGCGAACTAAAAATGCCTCAAGTAGGGGCAAGCCGTAGCGAAATTGTGGCTAATTGGCAACCAGATAATCCAGAATTTTGGGAAAAGTTTGGTAAAAAAATTGCTAAACAAAACTTGGTTATATCCACAATTGCATTAACCCTTTCATTCTGTGTATGGTATTTATGGGCAACCATTGCAGCACAACTAAATGGCGCTGGCTTTAACTTTACAACAGATCAATTATTTACATTAGCCGCATTACCAGGTCTTGTAGGTGCTACATTACGTTTCGTATATACCTACATGCCAGCCTTAATCGGTGGTAAGAACTGGACATTTATTTCCACACTTATTTTATTAGTTCCTGTTGTATGGCTTGGCTTTGCTGTTCAAGATACAACAACTTCTTATACGACATTCATGATTTTAACTGCCCTTATCGGTTTAGCGGGCGCCAACTTCTCGTCCTCCATGGCGTACATTGGCAACTTCTTCCCTAAATCTGAAAAAGGTACAGCTCTTGGTATCAACGGCGGCGTTGGTAACCTTGGTATCTCCGTAATCTACTTCTTAGCTCCATTCGCTATGGGTTCCGCTGCATTAGGTAGCGTATTTGGTGTAACACCAGCTATCATCAAAGGCAATGCAGTTTACCTTGCCAATGCTGCTTTCATGTGGATCGTACCACTCGTTGTTATCCTTGCACTTATGACACGATTCATGGATAACTTGCCATTAGAAAAACCAAATCCTAAAAACCTTGTACAAATCTTTGGTAACAAACACACTTGGGCACTTACATTGTTATATACTTGTTCCTTCGGTGCCTTCTCTGGTTATGCAGCTGCACTTGGTCTTTTAGTAGGTAAAGAATTCCCTGAAATTCCATTTGCTTCTATCGCATTCGTAGGCCCACTTGTAGCAGGTGCGCTTCGTCCTGTAGGTGGTTGGTTAGCCGATAAAATCAACAGCGGTACAAAAGTTACCTTTGTGAGCCTTCTCGGTTTATGTGCTACAACTGCATTGATTGCTGTTGGCGTAGATATGCACAACTTCCCATTCTTCTTTGCTATGTCCGTATTGACATTCGTATGCTGTGGCTTCGCAACTGGTGCTACATTCCGTATGATTCCTCACGTATTTGGCAATCCATTGCTTTCCTCTTTAATCACAGGCTTCGTAGCTGCCGTAGCTGCATACGGTGCATTCATTACACCTAAAATCTTCGGCTTTACATATTCCACATTCGGTAATATCTATCCAGCCTTCGCAGTATTGTTAGCCTTCAACATCGTAACTGTAGCAGTATGCTACTGGTTCTACGTACGTAAGGCAGCAAATATGAACGTATAATTTTCTGGAACAGAAAATTTACGTTCACTGGACCGTACAACAAAATATAATTCACTTTTCTTAACTAAGTGATAAAAGAAACCCCGTATCTCTCCTCCATACTTATCAGGTCTGCGGCCTAGGGCCTTGACCTCGTAAGTCGGATTGATGCGGGGTTTTCTTTTATGAAAATATAGTTATGGATAAGCTACTCAAACATAGTGAATTATATTTTACGCAGTACAAGACGTTAACAAATTTTCTGTTCAAAATTATAGCCTTCATTTCGAGGGAAGAAAAGGGACTGCTAGGCAGTCCCTTTTTTATCATTTAATTCATATATATCAATAAATAGTTACTTATTGTATCGTATATTTGTTCAGCTTATAATATTCTTAAGGTAGTCAGCGAGGTTGGGCCTCTCTTCGTTATAGAAGGGGGTGAGCTTATGAGTGACTTTGAACTTATTACAGTTATCATTGGAATAATGACGTTAGTCATTTCCTTTGGTGCACTTATAGCGCTTATTTGCCTCACAAAAAGCAAATAGCCCTCCGTTACCATGCGTAATTAGATAAACAGAAAGGCCATTTCCTAGATAATTAGTTTTTGAGATGCGCCTGACGTTCCTACTCGTCTGACTATCTATTTATATTATAGAGTTTAAGACATATATCGTCAAATTCGAATAAAGGGACTGCTAGGCAGTCCCTTTTATTATCCAAAGATTTCTTCTAGTAGTGCATCGTCGATGATGGTACCAACGTAGAAGTCGCTGAAGATGCCGTATTTTGCACTGGCTACTTCAAAGCGCATATCGTATACGATTTTTTTGAATTGAATGTCGTCGTTACTGAAGATGGTAATACCCCATTCCCAGTCGTCTAGTCCACAGCCACCTGTAGTGAATTCAGATAAAACGTCTAAGTATGTTTTACCAAGTTCGCCGTGAGATTTCATTAACATACCACGTTCTTGAGGTGGTAGCATGAACCAGTTATCATCGCCTTCACGTTTTTTGCTCATGTTATAGAAGCAGATGTATTTATCGCGAGGTACATGAGGGTACAGTTTTTGATTAACTTCTTCTGTATCGAGTTTAGCTTTAACGTAAGCACTTACTTCTGTTACAGATGTATAGGAATATGTTTGAACCAATACACTTGCAATAGCGAGGCGACGGAATTTGCGTTCTACTTGTGCCAAGTATTCAAGGGATGGACCAAGGATCCATAGGATTAAATCCCCTTTTGCGCCATTGCAATCATAGAATGCATAGCTACCTTCTTTAGCTTGATGTTTGGCTTCAAGATCCGCTAAAAATGCTTTTAATTCGTTGCGCGCTTCTGCTTTTTCTTCAGCTGTAAAGCAGTTCCATGCGCTAAAGTCCATGGCAAATACCATGTGTTGGCTATGCCAACCTTCTACTGTAGGGATTGCTTTCCCCATTATGATCACTCCTATCTATGGTGATTATATTAAAATGATATATTTCTATTACTATAAGAATCGAAAAGACTCCATATACTATTATAGCACATGGAGTCTTTTCTTATAATTATTTATTAATATCAATTTTCATTACTATCCACAATAGACTGTACTAATTCTTTCGCCTGTTTTACACCATCAGGAATACCGATGCCATCAAATGGTGTACCAATGAGATGTAAATTTGGATAGTGTTTCGCCACATGTTCACGTACAGCTTTAATACCTGCACGATGGCCCACATTATATTGCGGCATACAATGAATGAGACGGTTAATACGAACCCATTCAGGTTGCGTAGAGAAACTCATAATACGTTGTATTTCCTTTACCGCTAATTCTGAAAGTTCCTCATCATTGAGATGTTCTACTACATCATTGCCAGGTTTACCGATAAAGACGCGCAATACGATTTTATCGTCAGGCGTTGTTTGAGGCCACTTTTGATTAAGGATTGTACATGCCGTAAGAGGTGTATCTGTATTGCGTGTAATCAACAGGCCAGAGCCTTTTAATTCACCATCGAAGTTACTTTTATCAAAGGCCATAATGGCAATAGCGCAACTAGACTGTTCCATGGAACGCAAGAAATCAAAACCAGCATCATCTTTGAACCATTGGTTATACGTTGCCGGCGGTGTACAGATAATGACTTGATCTGCATTACCAGTGACTTCATCACTAGTAACGCTAGTGTTATGGCTTGTTTCTGCATCAGAATTTTCACGACTTGCTAATTGACCGTTACAGTTACAGTCCTCGGAATCTTGTTTTACGACGTCTAATGCATATTGACCATCAGTATAACGAATATCAGAGACTAATGCACTGGTATGTAGTGTTACATTGCTAGGCATGGTTTTAACGATGGCCGTAATAACACTTTCAAGGCCACCTGTCAATTGACGGAACATACCAGATTGAGCAGCAGTGCCTTTGCGACTTGCCATATCCGCTTGTGCCTTAGCGGACTTCGCTTCATGACTTTCAAATTGACGGTCTGTCATAGTCCCTTTACCTGCACGCGGTACGTCACCTTCAGCAACAGCACCTTTAGCCGCTTTGGTAACCCCCGCTTTGGAGTGTCCCATCTTAGCAGCCATCATACCTTTTACCATGTTCCCATATTTTTGTTCTACTTGAATAAAATGAGGGAACGTAGACAATAGGCTAATTTTATAGATATCGCCACCATAGATACCTGCTAATAATGGTTCGATGAGCTTATCCATCATTTCTTGTCCCAAATGGTATTTAAAGAAATGACCAATGGATACGTCACCATTTTTATCAAGTTGGTAGGGCTTTTTAAAGTAATCTAAACCAGCGCGTAATTTCCCAGGCCACGAAATGAGCGTTGCTTTCACAAAGGGCATCATTTCCGTTGGAATTCCCATAATGGAGCCCCCTGGAATAGGATGGATTGAACCCTTGTCATACACAAAGGCTTGCCCTGTTTCATTCGATACAAGGGTATCGCCTAAGCCAAGATCATAGATTAGGTCCGTCATTTCTGTTTTACGACCTAAATACGAGTCGGGGCCTAATTCCACTACGAAATCATCAACCCGTTGTGTTTGTATTTTCCCACCAAACCGTGGTGCTTGTTCGTAAAGAGTAATGTTCCAGTCCGGCTTTGCATGACCTAAATAATAAGCCGCTGTCAATCCTGTTAGGCCACCGCCCACAATTGTTACATTCACGAATGAATCCTTTCTAATATTGCACTCGCCATAGCTTGTAAGAATGTTTCATTACAATTCGGCATCTGTGCACGCATATATACAGCGCCGCCCGCATCAACGAGTTCTTTACACTCCACATCATTATCGTACAACACCTCTACATGATTGCTGACAAAGCCAAATGGTACAAAGGCGATATGTATCGCACCATTACGTAGAGCTTGATTGATGGCCTCTTCTACGGTAGGACCTAACCATTGACCATGTGGGGCCGCGCTCTGCCAAGCCACAGACCAATTAGATAAACCACAACGTTCTGCGATTTCTCGGGCACTTTCCTCTAAGGCTAACGCATAAGAATCTCCATTATGGCTATTAATAAGCGGTATACTATGAGCACTAAAAATTACAAATACATCGTTAGTAGCATTGATACAATCCGAAACGGCTTTTACCCAATATTCCATGAATGATGGTTGATCCCACCAGGAGCGAATCACATCAAAGGTTACACCCTGATGGTTACCAATTGCAGCTTGTACTTGCTTCTCATAGGCCCCTGTACCAAGAGACGTAAAGAATGGGGACGTGACGATAGCGATAATATGCTCTACACCTTGTTTGACTAATGCATCTACCGCATCAGCAATGGACGGCTTCATATGAAGATATCCAATGGCCGATGGTATGGATGGTAACAAAGTAAGCAGTCTATTATATTGACGTTCTGCCATCGTTTGTAATTCTACGTTGGACCACTGACCAATGACATCATAACGATGGGTAAGATTTGCAACTTCAGAATCGGTCGGCACGCGACCATGACGAATACTCGTCATGTATGGCACTAAATCATCCTTACTTGAAGGGCTACCATAGGATAAGAATAATAATCCTTTTTTCTCGATGTTCACTAGCTTACCCCTCTTGTGCCCATAATTCACGACTGCGTTCATGTACATAGTCTGTGAGCCAATGGAGCTTTTTAGGATCCGCCTCTGGGAATACGCCATGACCTAAGTTAAAGATATGACGGCCATAACGAACACCATCAAGTAAGATACGATCCACTTCGTGAGCTAATGTTTTTTCATCAGCAAATAAGTAGGCTGGATCGAGATTACCTTGCACCGTTTGTGTTACGCCTCGTTCATTCGCCATAACGATGGAGCTACGCCAATCAAGAGCGATTACATCCAATGGCAAATGAGACCAAATAGATACGAGATGATCTGTACCAACACCATTCATAGCCATAGGCAAGTGAGGGTATCGCTCCTTTACAGTCTTAATAATGCGTTCCATATGAGGATAAATACCTTGTTTATATTGGTCCGCATTCACTGCACCAACCCAAGAGTCGAAGATTTGTAATGCATTCGCACCTGCTTCGGCTTGCATAGACAAATATTCAATGGACATATCTGCTAACTTTGTCATCAATGCATTCCACACATCTGGTGCACCTATAAGCATGCCACGGGTCTTATTATAATTCTTTGTTGGTCCCCCTTCGATGAGGTAAGACGCAATCGTAAATGGTGCGCCACAGAACCCAATGAGCGGAACGTCGAGCATACCAGATGTTAATAGACTAATCGTTTTTCCAATATAATCTACCTTTGTAGGATCAAAGGTATCTAATGTATCTACATCAGCCATGGAGCGAATCGGTGTATTAAACACAGGGCCCACACCGGCCTTGAGCTCTACCTTTACATTCATCCCCACCATAGGACTCATAATGTCCTTATAAAGGATGGCTGCATCAACGCCGTATTCTTTTACAGGTAGCTCTGTAACACGAGCACATAATTCAGGCTCTTTTGTAATTTCAAAGAGTGTATATTTTTCTTTGATTTTGCGATATTCCGCTTGGCTACGACCAGCTTGGCGCATATACCACACAGGTGTTACACCAGGGTTCTTACCTTGGATCATATCTAAATATGCTGTATTCAAGTACTCAACCCCTTTCTTTCTAATCAATACTAACACACTATGATAACTAAAACAGTTACTTTAGTTACATCATTTGTAACGTCGCCATTACTATTCCCTGTGAAAGCTATATACCTTCACAGGGGTTATATTTAATTGCGACTTAATCTATGGCAATCAATACCTGTAACGGATTGAGCCATATCAAATACAGAGCGTTGGCATGTAAACAACCAAATTTGTTGGTTCTTGCCTATTTCTGCTAATAGTTCTAAGGCACTACGTTGACGGTTTTCATCAAAGCGCACGAGAATATCGTCTAGGATAATTGGCAAGGATTCAACTTGGTAAGAGAATACCTTAGCTAATGCTAGGCGCAATGCCAAGTAGACTTGATCGGCTAAGCCACTAGACCAGAACTTAAGTTCTAAGCGTTCTCCATTACCATTAACCAGTGCTACCCCTTCGTTGATCCCGAGGATATCAAAGGTATAGATACCGCCAGTCAAACGTTCTATATAAGAAGATGCAAGCTCTAACATATGAGGCTGTTTTTCTTGCTCATAGGACTGTTGAGCCTTATCCATGCAGTGGCTCATCAACACTTGAGTAGCCCAATCTTCGAGAGCAGATTCCAGTTCATTTTGTAACGCTTCACGCTCTTGAAGCATTTGGTGTTGCTCTTGGTCAGAACCTAGGGCACGCATAGACTCCACAATTTGACCACGGCGCTCATATAATATTGCCAACTTGTCTTCAATGGATGCTATTTCTCGTTCAGAATGCGCCAATTCATCAAGCCAATTATCCTTATTGCCTTCACGCAAGCGGCGATAGAATAAATCCCTATTCTCCGCATCAGGCGCTAGTAAGTCTAACTGAACCTGACTTTGTTTGTAAATGGTTTGCCATTGCTTGTATTGATCTTCATCAATAAGATGTTGACGATACTCGTTGGAGCTTTCCATACCAGCCTTGTGCAAAAGCTCTTGTTGACGAAGTAGTAATTCTTTTTCTTTGCGGTGCCAATTATCATACTCATTGCGGAAGCTTTTACGTTGTGCTTCCTTTTGTTCCCATACAATTTTATTTTGTTGGAAGTTTTTGTATTGGTTATAAATACGTTTTAACTCTGTTGGAGATACTGGCGCCTCCACACCAAGGTTATACCACAATGTCATCGCTTGGTCTTCGATAACACGTAAGCCTTCTTTATGTTCTGCTAAGCGTTTTTCATAACCTTCAATAGTACGTAACTGTTCATGGTACTGATCGTACTCTTGTTTGAGACCGAAGAAATCATCTTCATTAAGGCTCTTCGCCGCACCTTGAGGTAACCAATTCTGCCAAGCTGCAAGGGCTTCATCATAAATAGCTTGTAACGTATGTCCCTCTTGGATCCAACGATCAAGATGTGCCGCCCCTTCTATGGATGGAATTGGGCTCGCTACAGGTGTTGCGGCTTTAATGATTGCCTCTAGCTGATGCTCTACATCAGATTTACGAGAGGACAAGATTTGTAACTCATAGTTCAGTTTAGATACATCGGAATTACCATTATGACGTCGCCATGTAGCATACCAGAACAATGCCATAGATAGGATTAACAATATAAATCCACCGATTGTATATAGAACGGACTCTAATACTAAGAGGCCCGCTAATACAAGTAGTACACCAATAACGGCTGCTACGCCGCTAATGCGTTGTAACCACTTTGGCAAATTACTCGGTTGTGCATCGGGACCATAGCTATCGCGTTTTTCTGTAACTCGATCAATATCCATCAAGATAAGCTCTAGTTCACGTTCAAGATGCTCTTTTTTTGCCAAATCCGCTTCGCTGTAATTTGGTAACGATGCTCCGTCGAGATTGGCTGCTGGCAAATCATCAGAGGCCTCAGCAGGCTTGCGATCTTGCCAATGTAATAATTGATCTTTAGCAGTGCGCAAGCGACTTGCTAAGCGCTCTCCTTCAAACCAATTCACATCATCAGCCATCGGCTCATCATCACGCCACGCAGAATGCATAGAACGAGAAAACTCTAATTGTTCTCGTACCTTAAAAATGTATGCATCCCCTTCTTCACACTCCCGGCGCAATTGTTCCCACTTGGCACCTTGTTGGATAAGGTCTTCAATATCTTGACCATACGTACCAAATGGACTATCCGGGCTAAAGTTAGCTGGCATCAAGGCCGCTTCCTTTTCTTGCCACAACTGCATATTGTCTCGAGCTCGTTTGATGTCCTCATCGATACGAAGAAACTCATCACGACTCAAGGCAAGCTCACTATTGTACTGTTGCATATGCATACGCGCTTCTTCGCTACGGCGATACGTATCCCATGCGCGCAATACGACGTCTATACCATCGCGGTATTCCTTCCACTCTTGCAACTGACCTTGCAATTCTGCTTCAGTCTGTTCCGTACTGTGAAAGGCTTTTTGCAATTCTACATATTGCGTTTCATGCTCGGCTAAATGACTTAACTTTTGACGATTGTCTTTAAGCTCATCCATCAACACATTGATGCGCCGTTTACCATTGGAGGAAGCTACTAATAGATCAGTAGCGCCTTTTTCCACATCTTTTACGACAGAGCCTAAATGCTCGCCCCCTTCAGCACCGAAGAAACGAGACCGAACCTCTACCTCTTGTAGAACATCGAGCCCTTGTAAATCATCAAGGGTCAATGCAAAAATTCGATTATATGTTTTTTTATCAATACCATGCCACCAGTATTGAGCTGGCTCCTCATGAATGGCTGGATTTCCAGGACTGTAAAAGTCTAGTTGTTTACCCTTACGACCAATGTAGTAGCTTTCACCATTACGCTCTACATCAAGGGAACCCGTCATAGGCCCATAAGCCTTATGAGTACCACCAAATAGAAGTGTGCGCATCCCTTCAAGCAAAGAGGTTTTGCCACTTTCATTAGGGCCATACATGAGCTGAACGCCATGATTTCCCGTAGTGAAAGACCAGTCGCGATACGGGCCAAATTCATCAAATCGTATGCGTTTAATGTTCATCGTTAGCCCCCATCAATACAGTAACACCTTCAATTTCACAGCGCTTCAAGGCGCGAAGCAATAATCCATCACTCAACAAATCGGCATATACACCTAAGCGTTTAAACTCAGGTCGTTCTGCCAAAATTTGACGTACCGTCTGTACCGCATTGCCATCGACCATATCATCATAGGCGCGTAAATAATCCCCTACCACATCGGATAACAATCTACGTTCAGCCAAATTAATGCTAGGTCGCGTATTACACATCATGCGATAAGGCATAACAAATATAGACTTGCTTTTCTCTTCACTTTGGGACTCTTGCAACCATAATTTGCGCACACCTTCTTGTGTACATAAACGATGCAATGGACCTGTACCTACGAGAACAATGGAAAGCAAGATATTTTTCTTATGTTGCTTACGCAGATTCTCTTTTTTATGGCGTAAAATTTCTAAGAATTCTGCTTCCGTTTTCATGCCTGCAATATCAATTTTGATTTCTTCAAAACGGATTGCACTTGTTTCAATGAAACGAGGTTCACAATGACCATTATGAGATACAGAGACGAGATAGCACCCCTTAGGGCCTATTTCCTTGCGGTGTAAACCTTGGGGATTACCGGAATAGACAACAAGAGGTTCCTCGCTAAGAACTTGAGATTTGTGAATATATCCTAACGCCCAATAGTCCATAGCCGCCTCTGCTAGATCAGTTAAACTGCACGGGCCGGTCACATTATGGTTTTCAGAGCCTACACTAGAACCGACTGTGCCGTGCATGACAGCCAAAGAAAACTCATCTCGTTCAAAGGCGCGGTATTGGCGCGCATAATTGTCGCTTTCATTACCATGGCCACAGCTAATACCGTAAACGCCACCAATTTCTATATTGTTAACAATTAATGGGAAACGTTGTACTTGTTCACTAGAGAATACATGCACATTATCTGGCATTTGCAGTTGCGCCTTCCAGCTTTCAGCAGGGTCATGATTACCTTGCACCATATATACTGCAATGCGATGTTCCGCCAAGCGATACATGGCGCGCACAAATCGCACCTGTGCCTCTAAATTATGATCTTCGCTATTATAAATATCACCAGCTATGACAACCGCATGAACATGCTCATCAATAGCAGTGTCAATAATTGCATCAAAGGCTACATAGGTAGCTTCGCTCACGGCGCGATCAACGGCGCGGCTAATACCTGTAGCATATTGAAAGGGTGCCCCTAAATGCAGGTCACCACAGTGTATAAATCGAAATGGCTGCATCTATATCCACTCCTTGTATTAGTACTTTTATTATAGTTATATATAGTAATTACAATATTTTATTATACTACAAAACAGTAAAGATTACTTAAAAATAACTATCAATCAATCTATCAAAATAGATACTAAAATATAGTATCTCCCATTAGATTCAAACTATAGGCCTTACCTGTATTCAAAATAGTCTAAAACCTACTGCGACATTTTTGTTAACTTAAAAATACATTAAGTTGACAATTTATACACGAACGTTTACAATCAAATTGTCAATATTTTATGTTTTTATTAAGTTAACAATTCTTGGAGGCTATTATGGCTTTGCCTACAGATCAACAATCAACCCAAGTGGGTACATACGAAAAAATCCTTACTATTGCCAACCGCATTATGAACGGCGGCGAAATTACTAAGAAAGAAGCAATCGAGCTGATTCATACTTCAGATGATGACACTATGATTTTACTTGCTATGGCCGATAAAATTCGCCAGCATTTCAATGACAACTCCGTGGATGTATGTGCCATTGTAAATGCACGTTCTGGTAAATGTCCTGAAAACTGTAAATTCTGTGCCCAATCTGCCCATCACGAAACAGGTGTTCAAGAATATCAGTTCATGGATGATGAAAGCATCCTCGATGCGGCACGCAAAGCTAAAGAAGCAGGCGCTATTCGTTTTTCTATCGTAACGAGTGGTCGTAATACTAATAACCCAAATGAATTTAACCAAATCATTCGCGTATTAGACCGTATTAAAAACGAAGTAGGTCTCGAAATTTGCTGTTCTCTTGGTTTGTTAACTTACGAACAAGCTCTCAAATTAAAAGAAGTGGGTGTAACTCGATACCACTCCAATATCGAAACAGCGCCTAGTCACTTCCCAGATATTTGTACAACCCATTCCTACGAAGATAAAATGTCTACTATCGATAATGCTCAAAAAGCAGGTATTCGAGTTTGCTCTGGCGGCATCTTCGGTCTTAATGAAACATTAGAACAACGCGTAGAGATGGCATTCGAGCTTAAACGTTTGCATATTGACTCTGTACCACTCAACATTTTAAATCCTGTTAAAGGTACACCATTTGAAAATAATAAAGCATTACGTCCTCTAGATATTTTACGTACCTTCGCTGTGTTCCGTTTCATCTTGCCAAACGCATTGATTCGTACAGCTGGCGGTCGTGAAGTAAATCTTCGTGACTTACAAGCTTATGCTTTAAAAGGTGGTCTTAACGGCATCATGGTTGGTGGCTACTTAACAACTGGTGGTCGATCTCCACAAGACGATCTCCAAATGATTCAAGACTTGGAGCTAAGTCGCAATTCTGCCCAAGTTTAAATTTTCGTATATACCATTCTCGTTTGAGAATGTTGTATATAAAAAATATTCCTAAGATTTATAATTTTTTTACACATATAAAAAAGAACCATCTAGTTTGCTGTGCTAGATGGTTCTTTTATTGCCACAATAAATTATAAATGGCTTGACCATTTGTATTGCCTTCAATAGGTTCTGGGTTTTCATTATACTCTACATTTTCATAAGGTGTACCGTCTGCCATGTACGCATCTACCTTTAACGTTTCCATGGTACGATTATATCTACTTATATACACTTTATATCGCAATTCGTCGCCACCCAGTTCATTGACCCGCAGCCACAAAAGCGCATCATAATCACTTTTTTGAACACTGTCATTGTCAATAAATAATTGGTTTCCTGACGCATCTGGTCCAACATAATACCAGTCCGTTGCGTTAGCGGTCCCCCCTATACTGAGTAGCCACAAAAGGGACAATATGGTTAATATTTTCCTCATATGACTGCTCCTCTCATGCCTAAGAGCTGTATACTTTATAAAACTTTAATAGCCATTAAACCTTTATAAAATATACAACTTCTCCTTTATATATAATACCAAAATTGTCCCATATTTATCAACAATAATTAAACTTAATTATTATCTTTTTTAGAATTTCAAGAAATTAAAAGAAATTTCTTAAAAAATTTCATTTTCGACTCATTTTTTGTTCTTATAATGACAATGTCAAATGATAAATAGAGGTAACAATTCCCTGGTTACCATACGTGTATTTATCTCCCGACAAGTATTACTAACCCCAAACCTACTACTTGTTTAAATACATGGTTCATTTGATATTAATACTAACACTCCCCTTACATGAAAAAAGGACTCCAGTTGGAGTCCTTTTTTCGTTGTATAAAACTTTAATGAATCTCAAAATACAAGCGTGTATAAATTCTATTTATTTTGTAATCCACGATAAACGAGTTCAAAAATAATTTTCTGAGCTTCTAACCACTCATCGCTCTGAGACCACTTATATTGTTTATTAACAGCATATAGACCGTGTACTAAAAATACAAAAACAGATACCCCAACATCAAACGAAATACCAAGAGATTCTGCTATAACGAGCCCTTGTCGATCTTTTTCACGTCCTATAATGCGTTGTAATACATATTCTGAAATTTGTTCATCTAAAAATAAAGGTAAATACTTTTTATGTCGTATAATACGCTGACATAAAGGCAATCTATCAAAAATAGAATCGTATGCTTCTCTCAACGAAACAGAATTAGAAGCAGCTGATAAGGTGTTAGCTATAGTTTGTAAATTGTTGTTATCTACCATTCCTGGCTTCGAATAAGCGATTGCATCATCCACTAAATCATCAACAATTTCCATGATATTACTATAGTGTAAATAAAAAGTGGAACGAGTTATACCCGAAGCTTTACACAACGATGTTACTGTTACAGACTCAAAGGAATTGTTTGCTAACCAACTAAGCAGGCCTTCTTTTAACAACATACGTGTCATTTCTTTTCGAGTTATCATATAACCTCCAACATAGACACTTTTATACAATGTGTCTATTAATAAACATAGTGTTAATTATTGTTGAGACTAGTATACCAAAACAAGATACACTAGTTCTAGAGATTACAAATGATAATCTATTCAATTAAATCGACAATAATTTAATTAAGGAGATAACTATGACACAATATACTCACATTCGAAATGCTACAGGAAAATTAACAATAAAAAATACAACATTCCTTATTGATCCATTTTTAGCACCAAAAGATACTTATCCTGGTTTTGAAGGAACATTTAACTATCAACAAAGAATGCCTATGGTTGATTTACCTCTATCAATGGACAATCTATTAAGCAATGTAACTGCAGTGGTAGTTACACACACACATCTCGACCATTGGGATGAAACGGCAATTAATGCTATTCCAAAATCACTTCCTATTTTTGTACAAAATACAGCGGACAAAGAACTTATTACTTCACAAGGCTTTAATGATGTACGTATCATTTTTGAAAGTCTAGAGTTTAATGGTATCACATTAAGAAAAACAGGTGGCTCCCACGGCACGGTAGAAATGTATGCAAATCCAGTTCTCGCACCATTAGCAGGCGATGCGATGGGTGTTATTTTTGAAGCAGCAGACGAACCAACTGTGTACCTTGTAGGCGATACAGTTTGGACAAGTGATGTAGAGAAGGCCCTCCTTCGCTTCGACCCTAACGTTATTATTATGAACACTGGATATGCTCAAGTTTTAGGCTTTGAAGATAGTATTATTATGGGTACAAAAGATATTGGCCGCATGGTGGTACGCAAACCAGAGGCAAAAATTATTGCGGTTCACATGGATACAGTTAATCACACAGCAACAAGCCGTGAGGATGTGCGCAAATTTATCAAAGGCAACAACATTGAAAGCCATGTAGCAGTGCCTGAAGATGGTGAAACCATCACACTTTAATAGGTCTAAAACAATTAGTACATCATACTACGGCTAATACAAGACTAGTAAAAAATATATCCACAAACAATAAAAAACACCCTCTTAATTCTAATAGTCATAATAACTATAAGATCTATAGAGGGTGTTTTTATACTTAACTACAAATTATTATCTATCAAAAGATAAACTATTTTACTTCAGCCCAACCTAAAGCAGCGCGTTTAGCATCGATATCAGCTAAGATTTTTTCAGCTACTTTAGCAGGATCAGTATTTACATACATAACAGAACCTAAGATATCCTTAGTGTCTTCTTTAAGCCATTTTGTAACAGCATCAGAGCCTTGTGTAGGTGGCTCAACGCAGTGGTAAGAGTTGATACCCATCAAGCGGAAGCCAAGGGATGCATCGATACCTTTTTCGTTAGACCATTCAGGGCTAGACATTGCAAATGGCATTTGTGGCAAGTTAAGACCTAATTCACCTGCAATACCAGCAAAGATACCGGAAGAACGAGCATTATCTACACATTCGCCAACATGCCATACTGGTGGTTGATCATCGCCCAAGAACTCTTGCAATGCAGGGCTACATTTCTTAATAGCATCTGTATTACAATAACCAAGTTTCATCAATGGGAAGGATGCACAACCATTTGTTAAGATGATACAGCCGTTTTTGATAAGTGTATCAACGATATCTACAGTTGCTTTTTCGTAGATAACGCGAGGGTTGGAACAACCTACTACGTTTACGATACCACGAACTTTACCAGATTTTAAAGCCTCTGCCAATGGTTTGAAGGAACCATAATGTTTAACAGTGGATTCTGGAGAGAAACCAACTTCAGCAGTGATTTCGTATGGCGGAATGAATACAGGCATACCTTTACGCAATTCATGAGCTTCAAGAGCGCGATCCAAGATTTTGCGAGCCAATGCTTTTGTTTCAGACAAGTTAGTGTGATGGTGATCGTAACCGATGTGTTCTGCACCTGGTAAACGAGCTGCATCAGATGTAGTAATAACTTTTGTGTTGAAGCAACGTGCTACGTCCATGATAGCAGGGTAAACGTCTTGAACGTCAGCTACCCAGCAATCAAGAGCGCCTGTACCAAGTACAAGTTCCGCACCGATAGCATTACACAATGGAATAACGTTTTCGTAGCGGTACATGCTGGACAAACCAGAGCAGCAGATACCGTAGAATTGGATACCTTTAGCACCGATAGCTTTCGCTTTTTCTAAGTACTCTTCAGAGGCACCAATTTTACAAATTTGGGATACTAATGTTGGCAAGTGACCATGAACAGCGATGTTAACATAACCTTTTTTCAAAGCACCGATGTTAACTTTGGATGTACGACGACCACCAAGACCGAATAATGCATCTGTTGCGATGTCCGCTGCCACTACGCCAGTGAATGTGAAAGCAAGGCCACAACGCAAGAATTGTTTCATATTGCTTTCCCAATCGCCATCTGTACCTACGCATGTACGATGATATGCATCAAATGCTTCATTATACGCAGAAATAGGCAAGATATCCAAGTTTTTCCATACTTCACGACGTTCAGCTGGAGCTAACGCTGTAATTGTTTTATATTCGCCAGGCAATGCACGGCTCAAATCTTCGAGCAATACATCTGCCAAGTCATTAGCCACTTCTTTTAAGGAACGGCCTTCTTCAGGGATGTTGAAAGCTTTACATACAGTACGAATTTTTTCTTCACCCATAATTGGAATATCCAATTGGTCATTAGCGGCAGCTTTCAAAGAAATCAAGATTTCACGAGCATGCGCACCATGTTGAGTCAAGCCACCTGCAGCAGCACGTGTCATATTACGAGCTACGATAAGGTCAGCATCAGCACCACAGACACCGCGAGGGCTCTTAGGTGTAATTTTACATGGACCCATGAAGCAGATACGGCAACATACGCCTGCAATACCGAAAGTACATTGTGGTTGTTGTTTATCGAAACGGTCAAATACTGTATCGCAACCAATTTGCTCCATGCGAAGAATCATTTCGCGTACAGCTGGATCTGGTGTTTGTTCGATAACATCTTGTTTTGTAGGCCAAGTTTTACGATATTCTGCAACGGCTTTCATGTAGTCGTTTACGCCATGTTCATGAGGTACCCCTGGTTCATGAGTGTGTGGCACCCATTTATCCGTAGGCAACGCTTTGCCATGACTATGGTCATGGTCATGATGGTGATCATGGTCGTGATCGTGATGGTGACCGCCACAATGGCAGTGATCATGGTCATGATGATGGTCATGATCATGATGGTGATGATGTTCGCCATGGCTGTGATCATGGGTATTTTTATTTTCCACATCTTTACTCATAATAATCCTCCTAGGGGCCTACGTAGGCCAACTAATACTAATAAGAAAACATATTCTACTTTTATGCAAGTTAATTCCACCTCAACGATGGGTTTTAAATCCTATCTCCAAAATATGTTTTAAACTACTATAAGTATATTTTCTGAAAGGACATTTGTCAATTAAATTTTGAGAAATTTTTGACCCATTTATACTTATAAATCATTATAATAACTACATTTATCAAATTCGATACTTTCAGATTTTCTTCATAAAACAAAGAAGACTAATTCCTAAATTTTATAGGAATTAGTCTTCTTTATCTATATAATACTATAGTTGATATTGTTTTATATGAATTATTATTTGCAAACAGTACTTAACACTCTAACATTCCATCTGTGTAATTTATAAGAATCGTTGCATAACTTGAGCCACTTCAGGCAAATGGAATCGCTTTGCTCTATCTGATCTCGCTACAAGAACTAATTGACGGAAACATAGTTTTGATGCTAAAGGATAGAATTTAACTTTATCATCATCACCTTTGCTATTGAGTGTACTCGGCAAGAAAGTAATACCATAATCATCTTCTACTAAAGAGCGGCAGGTATCTAAGTTTTCAGAACCAATAACAGCTTTTGGCACGAAGGATTCAGCCTGACATAGACGATTTACCAAGGTTCGCAACTTAAGGCCTTCTCTTATGAGAATAAAAGGGAAAGACCCAAATGGTGCTATCTCATGTATTCCATTCGGTGTCATGAGCGAGTCAGCAATAGCTATAGCTTTTTTATTCTCTACACTAACAGCTAATAAAATTTGCTCATCTAACACAGGATAACTTTCAAGAGCTTGAGAGTAAATTGGTGTTGGAAATAGACCTACATCAACCAATCCATCACAAATTTGTTGCTCCAAAAAATGGGACTCCCCTTCTACTACATGAAATTCCCAGGATGGTTCAATTTGTTGAAAGCTCTTCAATGTTTTGCCCAACATATGATGACCATAGAATTGAGACAAGCCAATACGCACATGATAAGCCGCATCAGACCCTTGATTAATGATAGACTGCGTTAAAGCCTCTACCTTTCGAACTAAAGGCATCCCCTCTTTAGCAATTTGTAACGCTGCAGCTGTTGGTATAACCTTTGTACGATCTCGAGCAAATAACGGCACCCCTAATTCAGCCTCAATGCGACGAATACTTTGACTCAATGCAGGCTGAGAAATATATAGTTTTTTAGATGCCTTTGAAAATGATACCATCTCGACGATAGTACTTATATATTTAATATCCTTTATATCCATATAAACACCTTATAACAAAACATTATTGATTTATCATAAGTATATATTACCACAAAATAAAAAGCCCTCCACAAGGAGGGCCTTTTATTTGAGCAGTTAGACAGTCTCAATATTATATTGAGGATTTAATAAATTTTGAGACTACATTAGAGTTTTCAATACATCCAATACTTCTCGGGGCAATTCGTTTTTATGACCAATAAGTTTTTCTACATAGTCATAGCGGAACTCGAAAGCTTTGTGTAATTGGTGATGGTATTCACGCACTTGGAATGGTGGTTCAAAACCAGGAACCTCAACATAAGAGAGGTTTTCATATTTATAGAATGGTTTGAAGTCCAATGTACCTTCTACCAAACGTTCTAATAAATCAAGAGTTACCTCTTTAGGAATTTTGTCTTCCAAGAAGAAGCCTGTGTTCATAATGTAGCATTGTACACCACATTCAGAGAATAATTTTTTGTAGCTTTCATAGTCACGAACCAATGGATATGTACGGAATGGATTTGCATATGGTTCGATAACAAGTGCATTTGGATCAACGTGAGCATCCAGCTTTTCAGCAGTAGAGCGACGTGTAGCTAGTGTTGCACCCATTGTAGATGCCAAAACAGGGTCATCAATTTTAAGGATTGGTGGTAATGTTTTATCCTTCATAAGCCATACAATAGCATTAACTGGTTGATCTACGTAGTTTACACGATTATCTGTCCAGAATTGAGATTTAATAGCGCGACCATTGTTATTACGCACATCTTCAGCCAACACAACCTTACGGCCATCCTCATCCATAGTTACGCCTACGTTTTGTAGTGTTAACAAGAATTCATTAGCCGGATGTTCCACAGGGTAATCTTGCATTTTGTCGAAATATGTAGGTTCAAGAGCAATAGAACTCAAGTCATTAGTATTGATGATATACGCATCGTCATGCAAGATAGAAATATCATAACGACCATCATGCTTTTCATGAGTTAATGTGGATTTACCAGAACCGGACAAGCCAAATACACCGATTGTATAGCTTTTACCATTGTCAAGATTGTAACGTTTCATACCACCGTGGCATGCTACATAGTCGAAGCGGTTCGCCAAGGACCACGCCAATGTAAGGGTACCTTTTTTATGTTCACCGAAGTAGCGCATACCAAGAATCATAGCGCAGTTATGAGCTGGGTCAAAAATAGCAAGCCCACCTGGATGGCCTGGTACCACATAGTCAGGATCAGAATAGATATAAATGTCGCCTTCTGGAATTTCTACGCTATCATTGTAGAATTCTTTTACAGCTGCATCAAAGAACTTAAAGTTCATGATCCAAGAATACAAAATAGATGCGTGATCTTTTGGAATCATCAAATGAGCACGAGCAGTAAATTTTTTATCAAGACCTACGATAGTATCAGCAGAAATCCATTCTTTACCACGGCTATCATAGACTGCATCACGTGCAATATTAGCGAGTTCCACTTCGTCAATGCCTTCATCGCCAATAATACGACGAGCTTTTGCATAACGACCTGTAGTTTTACCATCATTTGTAACAAGTACCTTTGCATCAGCTGGCAAACCTTGCTCGCATGGTTTATATACAGGCATATCGAGGACGATAACGCCAGGTTCTTCAGTGGCAAATTGGTACGCTTGTGCCACAGATGTAATAGGCGTTACATTGTTTCCATAAAATGCAGTTTCAATAGTACTGCGCATCTTAGAAAATAATGGGTTTGTTTTAATTTCACTTTGCTTCCAAACGCGTCTTGTCGACATAGTATCCAGATCCTCACCTTTAATATATACGTAATTTCTCTTGTAAAAGTAGTTTAAGATAAGAAAATACTGCATCCGCAAATACTTTCATTATGTTTTATTGTACCCTTTTCAGACAAATTTGTATACACAAAACAGATGAATTATAAGAAATTAATGCATGCTTTTTTTAAATTAGTGCAACACATTTTATATAAAATATTTTAATAACTCTATCTGTTTTATTGAATTTATTCTAATAATGATTAATATAAAAGAGCTAACTGAATATACATCAACTAATAAAAAATAAAATGAGGCTAGGTCATATGACCTAGCCTTTTATTCTAGAAAAACAAATATTTATCTTCTAAATTCAAGTTCCAAATATATCCTCTATATCTATTTTCTAGTTTACTTTTTATTTCTATTAATAAATCCATCAATTTTACCGACTAAATCATCTACATTAAAATCACCGCGCTCTGCAATCATCTTAATAGTAGCTACCTTTGCCATCACTTTTACCATCGGCGTTTTCAACTTCTCAAATTTAGGATTTAAGGAAATCAAATAATCTACCACTTCAGGGCTCTGTTTAATCAAGTTAGATAGAGTTGTCTTTGCATCGATATGGAAACGACCGTCAGCATCGGTAGTGAGTGGTTCTTCATCTACTTCTTCTGCAGCCTCTTGAGCTAGGGATTTATCATTACCATTACTATTGTCTGTATTTCCTACAAAATCAGTCTTATCCCAAGTCAACAATGTACGAGAGCCTTCAAGTTCACGAATATGAGTACAATCTTGCATCATTTCTAAGACACCGCGGAATTTACCATTTTCATCACGTACCGCTGTATAAATAACGTAGATAAACAATCCCGGTTTATTGATCCAGAATTCAGCTTGGTTTTGCTCACCAGAACGGAATTTCTCTACGATTTCCTCTACAATGTGAACAGACTTTGCAGGGTGACAATTCTTTACCTCACGACCGATAACATTGGCACTGCGAGGGAAAATGCGATGTGGCGTATCGCTATAGAACTTAACAAGTTCGTTTTCATCTACATAGGATAAATCTACTGGAAGATGACGGAACAGCAAATTGATTTGCTCTAAGGTTAATTTACCTGTCGCCACATCGAGGACTGTATCCTTGCCAACTTGTGCTCCACCTACAGGACCTACATACTTAGATAACAAGCCTGCCAAATCATTTAGAAACTCATTAGATACTGCACTATTTTGACTAGCAGCATTTCCATTTAATGAGGCTGCGGAATCGTTAATACCTGGCACGACATATAAACCTGGTGCGTTAATAATAGCATAGCCGATTTCATGATCATTTTTACTCATGCGCACAAACTCTTCATCGCTTAATAATTTAAAGGATGTTGGCAATAAAACCTCTAACTCCTTAGAGTTCAAATCACGTAACTTTGCCAATGTTTCTGGAACAGATGCTAAAAACTCCTCATATTTATCTTCCCGAAGCAAAGCATAGGATGCAGAGATAGCATCGCGTACGCCGTCATCAAAGGTCCACATAATACGGGTAGGACGATCAAACCCATGATTTTCTAACATTGGATATAATTGATTTTGCTTACGAGATAGATGGATACGCCATTCTGCTAAGGAATCAAATATGCCAAGCCAAGGATTTTTAATAAACTTATCTTGTTTTAATAATTCATCCGCTTCAAGAGCTACTTTTTCAACAGCATTGATTTCTTCTAAATAAGCCCACAATGGATGATTCTCTGGGTACTCATTTTCGGCACGCACTAATACACCGTCAAATAAATTCAACAAATCATCCATCTTGTCTAGTATTTCTTCATCCTTATAGACACCTTTCAAACTTTGCTCTGCATAAGCAAATTCGTCAGGCGTGCAAGTACCTAACTTTTCTTTTAAAATACGATTACCCTCTTCCAAGGATAATTTACCGTCTAAATAATCCTCTTTAATAGATACAATAATTCTGTACCGTTCGTTATTAATGTCTAGCTTTTGCTGTAATGGATTCATATGCTTATACCTCCACGGGTCAAAGACTATTAGTATATACAATATATTATTACTATATTAAATATACATTTATTATACTTATTTTGAAAGTAATTTTCAGTTGCTGTGGATACATTTCTCAAGATAATTGAGCCACAAAATACTTTCACCCCATATAATTAAACCCTTAAGTACTTTCACCAGCACATAAAAAAGCACCCATACAATGTATGAGTGCCTTCTATTAATTTCTAAAATCAATATATTCAGTTTTAGAAGATGCTACTGGATTACCATTAGAATCTGTAGCAGGGGTAAAACGCCATGTAGAAATTTTTTCAACAAGCGCTTCGTCAAGGGCAGTAACGCCACTAGATTTTACGACCTCTATATCCCCTACAGAACCATCTTCATTAATGGTAAAACGCACATCTGCACTATGAATCGAATCGCCATAACCAGTAATATTAATTTGATCTACAGATGGAGTAGATATGGCTACAGGCAATTGAAATGGAGCCGCCAACACAGAGGCTACCATACTAGTTACAAACAATGCGCTTAATACAGTACAACGCAACACTTTTTTCATCACATTCTCCTTATTTAGCTGTTACAGCTTGTTTAGGTAGAGTAATTGTCATTCCAATAATAGATTCATGAGCCTTTTGGTCCACTCCAATAGCAGGTGTGAATTTCCATTGAAGGATTGCCTTTTTCACAGCTTCATCTACTGGTGCATAACCAGAAGAACGTTCTACGAATACATTTTTAACATTACCTTTTTTATCAATTAAGAAGCGTACGCGCATATTAGGCGCTACTGTAGCTGTTTGAGGAACCTCAGGCAACTCAGGTTTTACAATTTCCACTTCGCGCGGAGATTCTAAGAACTTAGCGGCATCAGCTGTATAGTTACCTAATACGCCAAAGGATGCAACAAGTAAAGCCGCCGCAGTGAATCGGAATAATTTATTCATAATATGCCTCCTTAGTTATTGTAAGTCTATAAATAATATCATACTAAATAAAGATGAATATTTAAAGAATATTTTCTTATTGATAAATTTTCTCATTTATGATATATTGAGTTCAAGATAACTGTTCGGACTTACATATCAGGTAGATATGACAAAAAACTACACAAAGGAGGTTCATCATGAGACGTAGAAAGCGTATTCAAATGAAGGTCATGATGGTACTTGGTATCGTTGCCCTCATTGGGCCAAACCATCTACAAGCTCTCATCCACTAATGGATCGTGACCCAAGCAGACGAACGTATTACTGCCAATAGCCGCTACGTTAGTAGCGGCTATTTTTCCGTTTAAATTCAGAGAAATATTCCTTTTCAAATTAATTCATTATTAGAGCAAAATATTTCCCTCAAACAAGATTGTTAAGGTTTTTAAAATTAGTATCTATAAAAAGGAGGTTTATTATGAAGTTCAACCGAGTCGTATTAGTCGTCGTATCATTAGCACTTATGCTATTAGCTCTTGCAGGTTGTGGTAAAGATGCAGCACAAGATAGTCAAAAGAAATTAAATGTTGTTGCTACAACGACAATGTTAACGGATTTAGTAAAAGAAATTGGCGGTGACCATGTAGCAGTACAAGGTCTCATGGGCCCAGGCGTAGACCCTCACCTCTATCAAGCGAGCGCTGGCGATGTAACAACTATGTCTAAGGCAGATGTTGTGGTGTACAACGGCATTCATTTAGAAGGTAAAATGGGTTCCATTTTTGACAATTTAACAAAACAAAATAAAGCTACCATCCGCGTATCCGACGCTATTGATCCAGCTACTTTACTCGACTTTGACGAAGAAGATGGCGTGAAAACTAAAGACCCTCATATTTGGTTCGATGTAGCTAACTGGAAACTAGCTGCTAAAGCGGTTTACGAAGGTCTTGCGAAAGCAGATCCAGCTCACAAAGAGGATTTCAAAAAACGGTATGATGCGTACCTCACTAAATTAGATGAAACAGATGCATACATCAAAGCTCAAGCAGAATCTATTCCAAAAGAATCTCGCGTTCTCGTAACAGCACACGATGCCTTCCAATACTTTGCTCGCGCGTACGGCTTTGAAGTAAAAGGTTTGCAAGGTGTTAGCACTGCTACAGAAGCAGGCACACAAGATGTGAATGAACTTGTTCAATTCATCGTAGATCACAAAATCAAAGCGATCTTCGTAGAATCTTCTGTACCACACAAAACAATTGAAGCCGTTCAAGAAGCAGCTAAGGCTAAAGGCTGGAATGTTGCCATTGGCGGTGAATTATATTCCGACTCCCTCGGTTCTGAAGGCACTGAAGGCGGCACATATATCGGCATGGTGAAAGCCAATATCGATACCATCGCTAAAGCACTTAAATAACAAATAACGTTTCAAAACAAGGACGACATACAGTGTACGCCCTATGTAAATACAAGTACTACTAACAATACAGCGATAGTAGCACTATTGATAAAAGGAGGTCTCTATGGAATGGGCCGTTGAAGTTGAAGATATGACCGTAGCTTATACGACAAAACCCGTATTATGGGACGTAGATATGAAGGTACCCATCGGTTCCTTAGCGGCCATCGTCGGCCCGAATGGGGCCGGTAAATCTACATTATTAAAGGCCATGTTAGGCCTATTAACAGTTATCTCAGGTAGTGTTAAGTTTTATATCGACCACCACCTTGCAATGGACAAAAAGGATTACAAGAAAATCGCCTATGTACCTCAAAGCGGTAGCGTAGACTGGGACTTTCCTACTACCGTATTAGACGTTGTACTTATGGGTCGCTATGGTCATCTAGGTTGGTTCAAACGACCAAGTAAAAAGGATAAGGAGCTGGCCCTCTCCATGATTGAAAAGATGGGCATGAGCGACTATGTAAATAGGCAAATCCGTCAACTTTCAGGGGGCCAACAACAGCGTGTATTCCTCGCGAGAGCCCTCGTACAAGAGGCAGATATTTACCTCATGGACGAGCCTTTCAAGGGCGTCGACAAAACGACGGAGCACGCCATTATCTCGCTTTTACAAGAAATGAAAGCGCGCGGCAAAACGGTGATCGTCGTACACCACGATTTAAATACGGTACCTCAATATTTCGACTGGGTAACGATGGTCAATAAGCAAACTGTTGCCAATGGCCCCGTAGCAGATACCTTTACTGATGAGGCCATCGAGCGCACCTACGGCAAGGGGAGGATTGTATGACCATTCTCCAATCCTACACGACACAGATGGTATTGCTCGGCACAGCTCTCTTGGGCCTTGCCAGTGGTATTGCAGGCACCTTCGCAGTACTGCGCAAGGAAAGCCTCATCGGTGACGGCCTCTCCCACGCAGCACTGCCTGGTGTAGTCATCGCATTCTTGCTGACAGGCATCAAAGATATTGAGGTTCTCATCTTGGGCGCCGCACTATCCTCTATCACTGCGGCGTGGCTCATTACCATCACCGTAGAAAATAGTAAAATCAAATTTGATGGTGCTCTAGCTACTATACTATCTGCTTTCTTTGGTCTTGGTATGGTTCTACTCACCTACCTTCAAAGTCTAAACAATGCAGGTCAGGCGGGGCTTTCAAAATTTATATTTGGACAGGCCGCCACCATATTAGCTCGCGATGTGTACATTACATCGGCGGCAGCGCTCATCATTATCGTTTTAACAGCCTTATTTTGGAAAGAACTAAAGCTCATTTCCTTTGACGTAGAATACGCTAAAACATTGCAAACTCCCGTCACCTTTACACTCATTTTATATCGTTCACTATTGATCATGACCATCATCATCGGCATTCAATCAGTAGGTGCTATCTTGATTAGTTCCTTACTCATTGCACCGGCCGTAGGGGCCCGTCAGTGGACGAACAAGTTAGGTACCATGTGTGTACTAGCAGGATGTTTCGGCATGGTATCTGCTATCGGCGGTACCATTTGGAGTACAACAGTACAAAAACTGCCTACAGGTCCTGCGATCATCGTCATTCTGTCGGTTATCGTACTGTTGAGCCTCATATTTGCACCTAATAGAGGCATCTTGTGGCAATATCGTAGAAACAAACAATCAAAACAAGCTTTATTATCAGAAACCGCAAGGATAAGTCCCGCCGATTTACAACAAAAGATATATAGAGCAGAGGGTGGACAGCCTCGCATAGGAGGTGCCCCATGACAGTACATACAGAGATTTTACTCATCGCCATCGCAGTATCCATCGCGTGCGCTATCCCTGGTGTATTCCTCGTGCTGCGCCGCATGTCCATGATGGCTGACGCCATTACGCATACCGTATTCCTCGGCATCGTGCTCGCTTTCTTTGTAACGGAAGACTTAAACTCTCCCTTGCTTTTAGTAGGGGCAACACTAGTCGGCGTAGGAACGGTATGGCTTACAGAGATGATTCATAATACGGGCCTCGTCAACGAAGACGCATCCATTGGTATCATCTTTCCCCTTCTATTCTCCATTGCCATCATCCTCGTCAGTCTCTATAGCGGCAACGCACACCTTGATGTAGATACGGCACTTCTAGGGGAAATCGCGTTCGCTCCATTCGACAGATGGATTGTAAACTCCACCGACTTAGGTCCTGTATCTCTATGGATTTCCCTAGGGGTAGCGGTCATCAACCTCGTATTAGTTATGCTCTTCTACAAGGAATTGCAGCTATCTACCTTCGATCCACTATTGGCAGGGCTCTTCGGCTTCATGCCCGCCCTCATCCACTACGTGCTGATGACCATGGTGTCCCTTACCGTGGTGGCTTCATTCCAAGCAGTAGGCGCTATCCTCGTTATTGGACTCATGATTGGACCAGCAGTTATCGCTTATTTATGGACTGATTCTGTGAAAGCCATGCTCACTAGCAGTATCATCATCGGTATTATCTGTGCCGTTATCGGTACGGAAGTCGCTTTCACCCTAGACGTATCCATTGCAGGTGCTATCGCAACAACAATCGGTCTCGCATTATTAATTGCCGTTATTTGCACACCAAAGACAGGCTATATTGCAACCTATCTTCGCCAACGCCACTTGCGTCGTCACTATCGAGAAACGATGATGCTCTGCCACATCTATACCCATATGAATACACCTGTGGCGGCCATCGAAAATGGTATCGGCACCATTCATGAACACTTGAACTGGAAGCCAGACTATACCCACCAAGCCGCATCACACCTTAAGAAACAAGGCCTATTGTATGTAACAAATGGGTACTATATGCTGACCGATAAAGGCGTGGCACAAGTTAAAGAAATTATTTAATTAATTTTAATCAGACTCCTTCAAAATACATATCTTCCCAACAAAAAGAAGCTGAAATCAATGTTAGTCTGCAAGATTTCAGCTTCTTCTTTTGTATTTAATTATATGGCTAGAACACAATACGCATCTGATACCACTTAGCACCGCCATGATCAGATACAGATTCACCTTCGTTCACAAAGCCAAACTTTGCGTAATAATGAATCTTTTCTTCCTTGCATGTCAAAATAACACCCTTACGCTTTTCCTCTCTCGCAAGATCGATGAAAGCTTCAATTAACTTACCGCCTACGCCACGATTCCGATACGCTGGCAATGTATTTAGTCCAAATATCATCTGCCAAGCACCGTTTGGATTGTGCAAGGAAGCATCAGCGAACATCTCATCTGTTAAGATTTCATCATCAGATACAAAACCATCGATAAAACCGATTGGCGTATCGCCGTCAAAAGCAATTAAAAACTGCCCTGCATAATGGTCTAATCTTTCCTTAAATGCCTCACGAGGGGCCGCCTCCGCAGGAGGAAAGCAAGTTGCTTCAATATGTGTCACTAAATCTAGATCTTTGGTTGTTGCTTTTCGTATTAAAATATCCATATCCTTCTCCATCGTATCTACATATCCGTTTTAGTATATACTGTTTTACATAACAAAGGCTACACGTAATGATATGTACGTGTAGCCTTTTATTAACAATTTGACCACTTACTTGCTATACAGATTATCCCACCAATTATCTTTTTGTATATTTCGGCACATTACGATATTGCATTGGCAAGGAATCTTCTTTAATTTTAAATCCATGCTTCTCGTAAAATGGTGCATTCTTGCTATCACCAATCATAACATTAATGTACAAGTAAGACTTGTAAGCCTCTTTCACCATTTCTAGCAAATGACCTGCAATACCTTGACCATGATAATCAGGATGTACCAGAACATAATTGATGAAGCACACCAACTCGCTATCATCCATGACACGAATAAGACCAACTAAACGGTCACCATCCCAAGCAGAAATCACACGAGAAGAATTCATGAGCGCCTTGTGTAATCGATCAGGATACTTGCCTACCACCCAACGAACAGATAGAAACAAATCTGCTACCTGTTGAGGCGTAAAACTCTTTTCTTCGGTATACGTAATCGCCATAAAAGCCCTCCAATGAATTCCTAGCTTCTTAGAATTCTTGATCCCAAGATTATTATACATACATTATCTAATAGATGATATCAAATAAGTGATTTACTCATATAGATAACATCATCCATTGGATTATGATAATACGGCTCACATTCAACAAAACCATGCTTCTTATACAAATGGATTGCTGCTTGCAACGGTTCAATTGTATCCAACACCATTTCTTTATATCCAGATGCCTTAGCATGGTCCATAATACTTTCAATCAGACGATCACCGATAGCATGACCACGCCCCTCGGGACGCACATATAAACGTTTCATTTCACAACGAGTATCGCTATGCTGATAATACGCCACCATGCCAAGCAGCACATCATTATCATCGATAGCCACCAATAATTCACCATTTGGCGCCGTATACTTCTCACTAATATCTGCTAATTCCTTATCTAAATTCTGAAATGACAAATCGCGACCGAGCCACTGCGTATATTCTTGAATCAGCTCTTTTACTTGATCTAAATACGGTTTGCCATCAATAATATGAATCATATAAACTCCAACGGATATAATACTCTACAATTATTTCTTCCCATACGGTTTATGCTGAAAGATTTCTTTTACAATCCCTTCACCAACAACATTGCCATCTTCCATGATAAGGAACTCTGTACCTGCTTGTAGAGCAGAATATTCTACAGTTTCATACAGTGGCAACGCATTAGCTCGTATTGACCGATCAAAGATGACATCGTCACCATCAATAAAGTTTACTCCTAACAGCTGTTCAGAGCCCTTTATAACAAGATGAGGGCAATACTTTCCATTATTCAAATTCGGTGGAGTTCTCCTCTTCTTGCTGAAGAAAGTAACTGTACAGCAAATAGTAAAATCTAAATCACTCATTTCAAGCCTCATCAACTACATATACCATATCCCCTTTAAAGTATATGTTCATTATACAATGTACGGGATTTCCTTCGGTCCATAACCACCCTTGGAATACTGCTCGGCCCCAGTTATAAGTCTCTGTAATGACCTCGAATTCACTTTCACTATATTTCTGCTGATACTGAGATAACTCAATCCTTTTACCTGTGAAAGCATCTAATATTGTACTATTAAAGACAAGAATTTCTAAATCATCAACATCACATCTCTCAAATACAATCTTGGCCTTATGAGTTTGTTCAACACCATTCTCATAAGAAAAAATATAGTCAAATGTAAAGATTAAACTATCGTCTACGTATTCTATTTTCTGTACCCTTGCATCGTGGAGAGAATATTTGGGATACTCGCCAAAAGATCTTGTGGTTTTCATAGTTCCTCAATTTCACGATCTAACATCTAAAACATAATATTTATTAACCTAAAATCAGTATACCAATTTTTTAGACTAATCAGAACCACCCGTAAAACGGGTGGTTTGCTCACGGGCTATAAGCCCGTAGTGAAAGCCGCATAGCCATTGAATCGTAACGGTCCCCTTAAAGAGGATATGTATTACTTGCCACCCTAAAAAGGGTTATTCTTTTACACTAAGTTTATCTTTCATTTAGTCATGTAACTCTTGCTCACGTATATATTTTTTTACGGTAGCTTCATTTAAATCTACTGTACTTACATAATCCCCCTTGGACCAAAAGCTTCTATTTCCAAATTTATACTTTAAGTTTGCGTGTTTATCGAACATCATTAGTGCACTTTTACCTTTTAAATATCCCATAAAAGATGAAGCTGATATTTTAGGTGGGATTAATACTAGCATATGCACATGATCTACCATAAGCTCCCCCCCTCTATAATCTTGACACCCTTATATTCGCATAAATGTCGCAGTATTTCACGTAAACTATTTCTATATTGATTATATATAACTTTACGTCTATACTTAGGTGTAAATACTATGTGGTATTTGCATAACCATTTTGTGTGCGCAAGGCTCTGTGTCTTTGTTGTCATATAAAATCACCTTTCTTTTGCATATAATGCGGCTTGAACACCTACATTATACTTAAGCAAGGTGATTTTTTGTATAACTTTCGTTGCCGCAACCGCATAGCAGGTGGTTTTATGATTCCACAATATAATCTGATACGTTAATCCCACCCTTACAGTTAGTATGTATATTCTCCTTATTAAATCCATGATTTTCAATCAGAACAGAAAGTAACTCTACCCATTCAATTGTATATAAATAATCATTATGTGCTTCATCATAAATACAATATTTTGTATCTGTATCAAACTTTGAAGTTGCGTTAGTTTCAGGCCTAACTTTAAAGGCTTTCCATAAATCACAATGATTTCTCTGACTAATTTCAACTCCCGTTTTCTCTTTAATCGCATTTATAACATCTTTTGGTCTCAACATATTTGCATTTGATACAGGCTGTTTAATTACCTTATCTTTTATTATAGTAGTTAGCTTATTATAATTAGCCTTATCTTCTTCATTAAGATTACTCCAGTTAACAAATTCAACCGATAAATCACATCGATTAGTATTACTAACCTTTGGTATTTGTATTAATTTTACACTATATTCCTGACTATTAAAGATCTCATCAGATAAATCTGTTTTATATTTATCAATATATCTGTTTATATCCTGCATATCTTTAGAAAGTAAATCTCTTTGTGCTTGCAATTGTTCACGAGCTCTAAGATGCGAAAACTGCAAAGCATAGGCTAAGCTTGTATTCAATGAGTAATCATTTCCAAATAATGAAACTATTAAATTTTCATAATTATAAAGCAAAGATTGGCACTCACCAAAAATCAATATATCAAGAGAATTAGAATCCCAATAACGATGCTCTATTTTATTTCTTATCCCTATAAAAAATTTTAAATTTGCAATAATTGACTCTGTTAATTTTTTATCCTCAGAATTCTTTTGATAATTTTTTATACATTCTGTTAACTCCCAGGCCTTTTTCTCACCATCAACGAGCTTATATCTTCCATTTCGCTCTTTATAGAAATAGCGTTCTCCGATTGTAGCTTGAAAATATGCATGAAATAATTTTGTCCAAGCTATAATCATTAGAATAATATAGTTTTCAATTCTAAACTGAGTGCGTGGCCTATTATATGTTTCCACCGCAGTAAAAGCGCTATTTAAAGAACTTTCTAAAATCGTTTTTGCTTTTCCTTGTCTAAGAGTAATCATAGAATAACTCCCACTATAACTAATGAACTATAACTAATGAACTATTACAGTAAACGTTTTACTTACTTAGTATAGGCGCGTTTTGTCAAAAATATAAAGCTATAGAATTACAAAATCCTATTCATAAGTATTCTCTCTGTTATCACAGTGTAGGATCAATTATCTTTCCCTATATTATCGGCAACCAGGGATAACGGTTTCTCCGTTGGCGTCGGGTAGGAATAAACTTTATGTTCTTCTTCCATATCATAATTATCCGTCCATAGCTCGCATTGTGTTATTACAGTCTGAACTGCATCATCCATTCCTTCTGGAGGGTATTTGTGCTTTTTCAAAAGCTTTTTAATGATCATACGCATTTTGGCTCTTGCTGATTCACGTTTTTGCCAGTCTATTGTCCTATTCTTACGCAGTGTCTCAGCCAATTCTTTCGTTATCGAGATTAGCTCTTCATTTTCATAGAAATCTTTAATAGCCTGTGGTTTTACCAATGCATCATAAAAGGCTAACTCATCTGCAGTTAAACCAAGTTTTTCCCCTTCTTGTCTATCAGCTGCGATTTGCTTTGCTAGTTTTAACATCTCTGCAATAACTTCTTCATTTGTTAGCATCCCATTTAAATAAGCATTTAGTGAGCGTTGCATAATTTCACTAAACTTCTCAGACTTAACTACATTTGTTCTGCGATAAACAGAGACTTGGTTAGAAATTAATCTCTTCAACAATTCAATTGCAAGATTCTTTTCCTTCATATTAGCAACATCTTGCAAGAATTTAGGATCGAATAAAGAGAACTCTTCTTTAATATCAGAGAATAAATTAATTACACCATCACTCTTAATACTATGTTTTAAAAGTTCATTTATTCTTGCATTCATCTCTGGTAATGAAATCTTTTTACCAACGCCAGTATTAGTAAGTCTCAAAACAAGTACACGAACAGCTTCAAAGAATGCTGCTTCAAATCTATCATCTTCATTAACTAACGACGAACAAAGAGAGAGTGCTTGATGAAGCATAAGGGATTCTTTTACAAATACCTCCTTATCCTCTGCCCGTTCTTTATCCATAATGAAATTCACTGCACCACTAATCGTTTTAGCTCTTTCAAGATCCGTACCACTTTTAAATTTAGAATAATCATATCCATGGAATATATCTCGACATATAGACAATTTTTCTAAGAATTTAGGATATGCAACCATAGAAACATCTGTATCACCATAATTCTTTTTATCACGAGATGTATAATCGTTCATCGCCTGCTTCAAAGCAGTAGCAATACCCACATAATCAACAATAAGCCCGCCTTCTTTATCACGGAATACACGATTAACACGAGCAATTGCTTGCATTAGATTATGTCCAGTCATAGGCTTGTAAATATACATGGTAGCAAGAGAAGGAACATCAAAACCTGTTAACCACATATCAACTACTATAGCAATTTTTAAAGGGCTATTATTATCCTTAAATTTCTTAGCAAGTTCGTTTTTATGATGCTTATTGCCAATAATTTGTCGCCACTCTTCTGGATCATTATTACCAGAAGTCATGACTACAGCAACTTTTTCTTCCCAATTAGGTCGAAGCTCTAGAATACGTTTATAGATTTTCATGGCAATAGAGCGAGAATAGGCAACAATCATTGCCTTACCGGTAAGTAAATACTCCCTATTATTTTCATAGTGATCAAGAATATCATGCACAAGAGAATCTAGAGTATTATCATTACCAAGAATGGCTTCCATCTGTCCTAACTCATGTTTGCTTTTCTCTATAACTTCATTATCTGCATTCAAAGACATCAAATCATATTCAGCATCAATCAATCTCAATGTTGCTTGATCAAGATTCAATCTGATAACACGACTTTCATAATAAACAGGTCGTGTTGCACCATCTTCAACAGACTGTGTCATATCATAGATATCGATATAATCGCCAAAGACCTCCCGCGTACTACGGTCTTTTGAAGAAATAGGTGTTCCTGTAAAACCAATATATGTAGCATTAGGCAATGTATTGCGAATAAGTCTGGCCGTACCAATAACACGTTTTGCTACTTCCTCACCAGATTCATTCTTTGTAATCTTAATTTTTTCAGCAAGTCCATATTGCCCTCTATGTGCTTCATCCGCCATAACTATAATATTATGACGTTCAGATAGAGGTTCATCTGATTCCTCAAACTTTTGCATCGTAGTGAAAATAATACCATTTGCCTGTCTCCCAGCTAGTAAGGTTTTAAGATTCTCTCTACTTTCTGCTTGTAACGGTTCTTGTCGTAAAAAGTCTTTACACTTTACAAACTGACTATAGAGTTGATCATCAAGGTCATTTCTATCAGTAAGAACAACAATAGTAGGGCTATCTAGGGCCTCCTGCAACAAATGGGCATAGAATACCATTGAAAGGGACTTACCACTACCTTGAGTATGCCAGAAAACTCCACCCTTACCATCAGTAACAGTAGCGTGCTTAGTCGATTCAATAGCTTTTTTTACTGCAAAATATTGATGATATCCAGCAAGGATTTTATAGCTATTTATTCCTTCATTTGAAAAACAAATAAAGTTCTTAATAATATCAAGTAATCGTTCTTTTTGGAATATACCCTCAAAGAATGTATCAAACTGTGCATATTGGGTATTCTCATAATTACCGTCTTTTGTTTTCCACTCCATAAAACGGTCTTCACCTGAGGTAATTGTACCCGCTTTAGAAATCAACTGATCACTCATAACACAAATAGCATTATAAATGAACATTGATGGAATCTCTTGCATATAGTTACGAAGCTGCCTATATGCTTCAGAAGCATCTGTTTCTTCACGAGAAGGAGACTTAAGTTCCATTAATACTATTGGTAGACCATTTAGAAATAGAATGAGATCAGGGCGTTTATTACTGTTTTCAATGAAAGTCCATTGATTGGCTACAACAAATGAATTATTTTCAGAGTTCTTATAATCCACAAGATAAACAATGGAAGAGCGTTCTTCTCCATCAACAAAATATCTTACAGGAATACCATGCTGTAAGTAGTCCATAAAGATAGCATTCTTCTGTACAAGCTCCCCATTTTCAAAATTTTTAAGTTTAAATAATGCATCCTGAATCGCATCATTAGTTGCACCATGATTTATACGATATAAAGACTCAATTAAAATGTCTTCATAGAAGGGACTATAAAAATCTCTTTCTATATCTGGGCCATACACATATTCATACTCTAAATCATTCTGAAATAATTCAATTAATGATTTTTCATAATCTTCCTCTCGAAAAAAATTCAGCATTACTATTCCCCCCTATTAAAAAGTTAATTTTATTCCTATAACTCTCTTGTAAATATATTTACATTCTCTCTATTATCAAAAATGAGTATTTCATAAAATTAATATTTGCCACCATGTATAATAAACAAGAATTTAGCGGCTTAAAAACTTATATTGGAAATGTCAATTTCACCAGACATCAATCGTGGTAGTAGCAAGTCTCTCATCTTTGCAAGTATCAAATTTTCAAACTGATTATTAATAATCAGTTCAAACATAGGTGCAGTCTTTAAATTAAAGTTATTTATCTTGTCTGTTTGAGGAATGACACAAGGAATAGACATTATATCGGATGCACTGATGTTGGGCTGAGCACTTCCTTGACCACGATTAATAATTTCTGAGATTATTTCTGGTTGCTTGAGTGTACAATATATAAAAGGAATTTTATTAATCGGATTTTCGCCAAGGAAAAATTTTCCTACACGCTGATTAACCAGTATTGTTTTATGCATTTTCGGTACCATGGTGAATTTTCCAATGGTTGCCCCTGTCATGGCAATGAGGAGATCACCTCCAGAAACAATGAAATCTTTTGCGAGTGATATCTTATCTTCTGAGACATGGGAGCAGTTAGATAGATTTAAATAATCTTGATTTATAGAGCCTATTTTTATAACAGGAATCCCGGAATCTTGCCACCACTTACTTTTGAAAGCAAAACCAGATTTGAGAGTACAATAATCACCGATACATCCATCTTTTGAGGTACTGTTAATTAGGGTTTCAAATATGTATAGGGATTGCTGAAGTAAATTCTTGTTTATAGCACTATTAAGTTCAATTTTCTCATCAAGTTTAGATAATATATTAACAATGCAATTCTGAACATCAATACTAGGAATCTTAATATTAAAGTCCCTAACAATATCAGTTTTTAAATTTTGAAATACACTTCCATTAGCTTGATTTACAAGCATTCTACGAATATCAATAAATTTATAGTATAAGAAGTCACGTGTTACGCCTCTATAATTTGAAAATACTAACCATCCATCATGAACACATGCTTCTATTTTCATAATTTTAGGCAAGCCTGGAGTTGCACTATTAGAGACTATTAATGTTTCAGGATCTACCTTAACTGATTTACTTACGCCTTTATTAATAATATATTCATTAGTTCCCCATATATATCGAGAAGGATCCGATGTAGCATCTGCAATTTTCACCCAAGGCATACCCTTTGTTGACAAAAAATTATGAATAGGTCTAGGTGATGCTCCACGCCTTATATCAACGATATCTCCAATTTTTTTATTATCCCAATTAAAGTTCATATCCAATTGCTCCCAAAATCTTACGAATTTCTACTTGCAAATCATTAGACTTTTTAAACATATCTGAGAGTGCTGAAGTTAATTCTGTCATTCTTTGTTCAAAGGGAACCTCATTATCATCTTTATCCTCAATACCTACATATCGTCCAGGAGTTAATATATAATCTTGCTTTTCAATATCGTCTATTGAGGCTATAGCAGAAAATCCTTTTTTTTCTTCTAATACACCATTTTGAAAATCCTCAAATGTTTTTGCCAGTAAATCAATATCGCCAAGACTACCATCTGCCTGTATGCCTTCACTAAAATCTCTATGTTTTCTATTAACCATATACCCCATATTTCTAGCATCAATAAAAAGTGTTTTTCCTTTTTGTTTCTTATTCTTCGAAATAAACCAAAGGGTAACTGGAATAGTGACACTATAAAACAACTGTGTTGGTAAAGCTACTATGCCTTCAATAAGATCATCTTCTATTATTCTTCTTCTTATTCCCCCTTCTCCTGAAGATTGTGATGATAGTGCACCATTCGCTAAAACAAGACCAATTTTTCCATTTGGCGCAAGGTGATGTATCATATGTTGAATCCACGCATAGTTAGCATTACCTGCAGGAGGTACTCCATATTTCCAGCGAACATCATCTTTTAACTTTTCCTGCCCCCAATTAGACAGGTTAAATGGAGGGTTTGCCATAATAAAATCAGCTTTTAATATTTTATGTAAATCATTAAAGAATGTATCTGCATGATATGGACCAAAATTAGCATCAATACCACGAATCGCCATATTCATTTTAGCCATCTTCCATGTATCAGCATTGGATTCTTGACCATAAACAGAGATAGTTCCTCTGTTATCACTATGAGCTTGTACAAATTTCTCACTTTGCACAAACATACCTCCACTACCACAACAAGGATCATATACGCGGCAATTATTAAATGGTTTTAAAATAGAGACAATAGTTTTAACGATACTTGACGGTGTATAAAACTCGCCACCCTTAGTGCCTTCATAAGAAGCAAATTGAGCAATACAATATTCATATGTTCTTCCCAATAAATCCTTACTCGCCTCGGTACCGTCCATTTTGACTTCATTAGTGAATAAGTCAACAACTTCGCCAAGTACTCTTTTATCTAAATCAGGACTAGCATAATTCTTTGGTAAAACATTTTTAAGTGTTGTATTCTCTTTTTCAATAGCTCTCATTGCATTATCAATAACTATTCCAATTTCAGGTGTATGTGCAGCAGATGCAATTGTACTCCACCGAGCTTCTTCTGGAACAAAGAAAATATTTTCTTCTGCATATGCATCTCTATCATTTTCAAATCCGTCGCCTTCTTTTATAAGCTCTTCACAGCGTTTCTCAAAAGCACTTGATATATAACGAAGAAATATTAATCCTACAATTACTTTTCGATATTCTGCAGCAGGAATATGCCCCCAAAGAACACAAGCCGCATCCCATATTTGTTTTTCAAACCCAATATCTGTATTATTTTTTGCTGCCATAACTTATATACCATCCTCATTAAAACTTACAAATCAAGATTATTTTTATGAAATTCATGCAATCTAGTAAATATACTATAAATCTTAATATTTTTATTATAACACCTTAGATAATTAGACCACATCATTAATTTCATTTATTTTTCATAGTAACAACAAATAAATACGATACTTTTATCATTTTAATCACTAATACGAAATTTCTATTACCATCTAAAACACATTTTTTGAAGACCTATAAAAAAGTCATCCAAAGACAGACTCTTTGGATGACTAAACTATATTATGTATTTTTTGTATGTTAGCTATATTAAGCAAATCATCTTATTCCCACTCAATTGTAGCAGGTGGTTTAGATGTAATATCGTACACGATACGGTTGATGTGTTGTACTTCGTTTACGATACGACGGGAGATTGTGTCCAATACGTCGTAAGGGATACGCGCCCAGTCAGCAGTCATGAAGTCTGTTGTTGTTACGCCACGCAATGCCAATGTGTAATCGTATGTTCGGAAATCACCCATAACGCCTACAGTACGTGTAGATGTTAATACTGCAAAGTATTGGTTGATGTCACGATCAAGACCAGCTTTTGCAATTTCGTCACGGAAGATGTAGTCCGCATCACGCAAGATGTCGAGTTTGTCTTTCGTGATTTCGCCCATTACGCGAATAGCAAGACCAGGACCTGGGAATGGTTGACGCCATACGAGGTAGTCAGCCAAGCCTAATTCAGAACCAAGTTCACGTACTTCGTCTTTGAAGAGGTTGCGCAATGGTTCGATAAGGCCTTTGAAGTCTACAACTGCAGGCAAGCCGCCTACGTTGTGGTGAGATTTGATAACTTCTGCTTCACCAGTACCGGACTCAATAACGTCAGGGTAGATTGTACCTTGCGCCAAGAAGTCAACGGAGCCGATTTTACGACCTTCGTCTTCGAATACGCGGATGAATTCTTCGCCGATAGCTTTGCGTTTAGCTTCTGGGTCTTCAAGACCAGCCAATTTATCTAAGAAGCGTTTTTCTGCATCGACGCGGATGAAATGCATGCCGGAATCTTTGAAAGCTGCTTCAACTTCGTCGCCTTCGTTTTTACGCATTAAACCATGGTCAACAAAGATACAAGTCAATTGGTCGCCAACAGCTTTAGAAATAAGAGCTGCCGCAACGGAGCTATCTACACCGCCAGACAATGCCAATAATACTTTACCATCGCCTACGGTGTTACGAATTTCATCAATAGCAGTTTTTGCATAGTTTGCCATTGTCCATGTGCCTGTGAAACCACATACTTCATACAAGAAGTTGTGAAGCATTTCTTTACCATGTTCAGTATGCAATACTTCTGCATGATATTGCATAGCGTATAATTTGCGTTCTTTATTTTGCATAGATGCAACAGGGCAGTCTTTTGTATGCGCAATGATTTCGAACCCTTCAGGAACTTTTGCTACATAGTCAACGTGCGACATCCACACAACTTGGTCTTCGTCCAAGCCTTTGAACAATGGAGATGTAGTGTCCACTTTAGTAGGTGTTTTACCAAACTCACGGTTGTCAGCAGATTTAACTTCGCCACCCAATGTATGCGCCATAAATTGCATACCATAGCACATGCCAAGAACTGGAATACCAAGTTCAAAAATCTCTTTTTCGATTTTTGGAGAGTTTTCTTCATACACGCTGTTAGGGCCACCTGTGAAGATGATACCTTGCGGTTTTAATTCTTTAATTTTGTCCAGCGCTTTGTTGTATGGATATACTTCGCAGTATACGTGATTTTCACGAACACGGCGCGCGATCAATTGATTATATTGACCACCAAAGTCAACAACAATAACAAATTCCTTGTTTTCCATGCCTTCCTCCATATGCATCTATTTGTGAAAGTATATTCACTATTTTTTAATACCCTTACATTTCTGTACTGGCGGTGCGTTTTCTCGAACAAAACGCTAAATTTCATTACATTTCATTATACCATACGAAGTATATGGACTCCATATATTCCGTATGAAATTTATGATTAATATTTTAATGTTCGGATTTTAGTTTTACTCTATACAAAACTCAATACAATGAGATGCCCTGTAAGAGACTCTACCCTTTCAAGAGACTATTCTTTCTCAGGCTCACGTTTAGACATCTTTACCGCACCTACGGGACAGATTGAATAACAATCGCCACATCCGATACACCCTTTACCTATGTTAAACCGAGTCTCTCCTTGGGTGATGCATTGAACAGGACAATCTACGGCACACGCACCGCACTTAACACAAGTATCATCTATATTAAACTTTAGATTTCCCATTCTACATCACCTCCTATGGGTTTAATAAAACTAACTTAGCATTCGCTCTAACAGCAGCTAAAGCAATGTATTACCTGTAATACACTTTCGAGCAATGCCTCACTATAAAACCGACTGGAATACAAACCGACAAACAAATATATATAGTTTTTTCAGATACTACCAGTTAAAAGTATTTATTTTTAACTGGTAGTATCTCAGATTTACACATATCGAACACAATCCAAATTAGAAAGATTTACATTTAACTGGTAGTATCTCTAATTTGAGATATGATTACTGTTTTTTTAGTAATTCATTGTTATACGCAATGGCGGAATAGATTGCTTTGGCCACGCCATGATGGTTATTATCTGTCGTCACATAACGCGCTGCTTCTTTAATATTTGGCTTCCCATTGCCCATAGCTACGCTAGCACCTGCAAAACGCAGCATGGATAGGTCGTTTTCACTATCCCCTAAGGTCATGACTTCATCGGGACTAAATTTCCAGTGATTTGCCAGTGCTTCTACAGCGGTTCCCTTTGTGGTATGTGGTAGTACGAATTCAAGATTACCTTCACTAGAGAGCAGTACATCATAAAAGCGTTCACGACCTGTACCATCATGAGACATACCTTGATATTCATCACGCAAATCTTGTAAGATTCTTTGGCGCATAGGCTCATCGCCGTAAAAGATTTGCATCTTCTCAGGACCTTCATCTAAGGCTTCCATATGAGCTAGTAAATCAGGCACCATAGTTCGTGTTGCCAAGATAAATGGGCGGATATTAGGTCTAAAGAAGAAATTAGACTGTTCTACTTCACACTCAGACATCTTTGTATGCGCTGCTGCATCACCTTCGGCCAAGGCATAGTGATCATGGGTTTCACCAGGTAGATGTCCTTCTGTATCAGCAGATATATGATTATTCATTACGCTATAAGAACTCTTTGTATTACTGTCATCGCCCTCATTACGTTCATCTACACAGGCACATAAGCGTTCAGGTGTAATACAACGAGACGGCGGATACATGCCAAAGATTTTATCTTTCACATAGGCCTCTACATAAACGCCATAGGTTAAGAGTTTACGCAATAAATATAAGGCCTGTACTTTATCAAATGTTACATGGAATAAAGTGCGTTTTTCATCTTTATCCATTACATAGGCACCATTGGTACACATAAAATAGCGTAAGCATGGCAACTTCTCGATGACATCGTTCATTTCATTCCAAGCACGACCAGAAGCGATGGCTACACGAATGCCACTTTCACGAGCGGCACGAATCGCCTCGATAGCCTCATTAGGAATTGCTTTCGCATCATTAACCAAGGTACCATCTACATCAGATGCAATGAATCGAATGGGTTTATCGCCGGTGAGACCTATATAATTTTTAATTTGTAAGGTTTCAGTTGAGGACATAAAGCCTCCTTTAATACGGTATATAAATGGATAGATATTATTTTCAATCAGTAGTACAGTAATAGTTACAAATATATCTGTTAAAAGAATACACAGATAGTATGTAAGACATAGATAGTATATAAGGCATAGATAGGAAGTGAAACTATATGCGTATCATAATTGATCGAGATGCAGTTTGTGCAGCCGATGATGCTAGTTGGCATCGCGAAGAATTTATCGTACCAGATGATATATCCATAGCCGGTTTATTCGAATTTCTTGAGCTTAAGTACATTCCGGTCATCGCGGGAAATAACGTGGTCTGGACGCTCTATTATCACGACCGTGAGTTAGGTGCCTATTTCACCAAGATTCAAAGTTTTATCAATGGCAACATCCCATTATCGTCTATTATCAGTAATTCTGAAGGAGGCAATGAATTTTATCTAAGATATTACAGCTCACCCCATCGATATAGAAAGCACTGTATTAGCATTAATCCCTTATCTAAATGCTAGTTGGTAAGATTGCATACAAATAAAGTTATTTAGATGCATTAAATTCAGCTACTTAGATGCATTAAATTCAGCCACAATCTCTTCTAATACTGCTGGGTTTTCTACCAAACTTAATAATGTACGACCAATAATATTGGCTCCATCAAGGATTGTTTGTTCAATGGTTGGTTCTAGCATAGCGGCTGCGAATTCTTTAGAGTGGCATACTTTATCGTCCCCAGCAAGTCGTAATTTAGGGTGGAACGCCGCACATTGATAGCTCACATTACCGATGTCTGAGCTGCCCCCAATATCTGCTGGGCCTGGCTTAAATTCAATGCCCATATCAGTCATCACCTCTTCAATGAGAGTAGTACCGCGATGGTTTTGGTTCATATCATCATAAGGATTGCCATAGAACTCTACATCTACTGTTGTACCAGTACAAAGAGCAGCGCCTTCAAAGATTTTTTTGATTTGTTCAGATAGGCCATTTAAATATTCACGTTCAGTGTGACGTACTGTTACCTCTAACTCGCCAAACTCAGGGATAACATTAGATGCAGTACCACCAGCAATGATCCATGTGCCGATGCGCGTTTCAGGTCGCACTTGTTGGCGCATCATATCCATCGCGTGAATAGCAAGTTGTACTCCGTTTACCGCATTAATACCGTTCCAAGGCTCACCTGCTGCATGGGCTGGTTTACCATGATACTTAGCACGGAAACAGTCTAGTGCCAAGAATTGTGAATTAGGTCGTGTTTCTTCACCATCGAGGTGAACCATGATAGCTAAATCATAGTCTTTAAACACGCCTGCATTGCACATATCCACCTTGCAACCTGTGGCTTCTTCATCAGGTGTACCGATGATATCGATGTCCATATTGAAAGCAACGCCGTCTTGTTGCATTTTGCGTAGCGTTAATGCAGCGAGTACACTCAGGGAACCACTGGCAGAGTGACCACATGCATGACCTACTTCAGGCAATGCATCATATTCACAGAGGATAGCCAAGCGCCCCTTTGGATTATCTACTTTTACAGCAGACGCCTTAAACGCTGTTGGCAGATTACAAAATTCATAAGTTACATCCATACCATATTTTTCAAGAACAGCACCAATCGTTTTTACGGTCTCAAATTCATGACTAGAAAGCTCAGGATTCTTAGCTAATGTATAGTTAATAGCAAACGCATCAGGTGCAAATCTTTTACAAAGATCTGAAAAGGTATTCGTAAGAGACATATTACCTCCATGTATATATCCAAATTATTGTAAAGAATTTTAGTACTCTACAATAAAGAATAGAAAACTCATTTACTCTTAATTATACAATGTTATTGCCTATTATTGTAAAATTCCGTACAATATAAACAGAATTTGATAAATCATGTATATGGATGTTTGAGGAGGTTTCTATGTTTAAATTCAAAAAGTTGACAGCCATCGCCCTCGTAGCGGTAGCAGCAATGGGTTTATTGGCTGGTTGTGGTAATGACAAACCAAAAATGACACAACAAGAGGGTGTATTGCGTGTAGGTTCTGAAACTACATTCCCACCATTCGAATTTACTGAAGGCGACAAATACGTTGGTTTCGATGTTGATTTGTCCGAAGCAATTGCTAAAAAATTAGGTTTAAAAATGGAATTCAAATCCATGGGCTTCGATGCTTTGATTCCAGCAGTTCAATCTGGCGATATCGACATGATCGCAGCAGGCATCAATGCTACGCCTGAACGTGAAAAAGCATTGGACTTCTCCGATGTATACTTCGATCAAGGTGGTTTCATCACAGTTGTTCGTAAAGACAACACAACAATCCATAACATGGATGAATTAGCAGGTCATACTGTAGGTGCTCAAATCGGTACTATCCCTGTTGAAATGGCTCAAAAAATCCCTAATACAACAGTAAAACAAATTGATTCCAATGCTAATATCTTCATGGAATTGAAAGCTGGTACAATCGACGGTGCTATCATCGATAACGCAGTGGCTATGTACTACCTTAAACAAGGTGCTGACAAAGACCTTAAACTCGTAGGCGAACCTACTAAAGCTGAAGGTACAGTTCTTGGCATGAAAAAAGGCAACAAAGCTTTACAAGAAGCTGTTAATAAAGCTCTTAAAGAACTTAAAGAAGACGGCACTTACCAAAAAATCTACGACAAATGGTTCGGCGATTACAACAAAAAATAATATCTATCTCTATGAACTAGGATAAATATGACCCCTCTGAAAGACTTCAGAGGGGTTTTTTCCTCTTTTGCGGTCTCTTACGTTCGTTATATAATAAATATGTATTCTATAGTAAATGTAATTAATATAAAGGAGGCCTTATGGCACAGTACTTTACGGAACGCCTAGAAAAGGTCTTCCACATGATTTTCACATCATATAATCAAGAGATGGCTCAAGAAGGCTTACGCCAATTAGAGCTCATCGTAAACAATCAGCAAAGCCCTGAGCAAACGAAGCATCAAGCCTTGCGCAACGATATGACTACCTCTCTGGAAAACGAAATTGACACTAAAGAGGACGCATTAAAAATAGCAAACAATCCAGAGTCTCGAGAGATAGCTGATGCATATGCTTTATTGGCTCGTATCTACGCAGGTCCACGCTTTACGTGGGAGGAATCTAATTTCCCTGAAAATAACATGCGTACCTATCAATGCTTGCACGATAGCATTCGCCGTTGTAGTCCTATCGGCACCTTACAAGCATTGCGTATCAATGGAACCATTACGCCTACGGTTGAAAAGGATATGTTAATATCCTTTAATGATGCATTTCATATCGTTTACGACTACGCTAAACAAGGCGATGCCTTTTGCCAATACATTATAGGTAATGTCTTTTTCTGGCGCGATGATGATCGCATTAGCCTAGCTCGAGATATGATTACACCGCCCCGCCTAAGCTTGGCAAAACGGATTCAACAAAGCTTACAAAAAGGTTCTATACAAGAACGCATTTCAACCTTACAAGGCACTGTTTCAGACGAAACATTACAGGAAAATGCTACTACATTCGCCAAAGAATGGTTTAACAAGGCCCTCAACAATGGACTTGCCATGTTCCAAGGCAATTTACGTAACATCTATATCGACGAAGGCGATTTTGATAATGCGCGCCGTGTAGCTTTAACGGCTGCTGAGCTAGGTAATCCAACCATGATGCTCTACACGGGCCTAGACTGTCACGAACATGGAAAATTTGAGGATGCTTTCACATGGTTCACGAAAGGTGCCGCCTTGGGCCAAGCTGAAAGCACAGCCGAATTAGCGGATTATTACTATCACTTTTATGATACGAAAGAACTACGCCGCCTAATTCCGTATAATCCTGTAAAAGCAATCGGCCTCTACCGTCGCGCAGCTACTAAGCATTTTAGCGACGCCGGCTATGCTGCATTGCAAGCGGCCTTCGGTTATATTTTCCACATAGGCCACCTTCCTCTCGACTGGAGTCTCATTGCAGACTTAACACACATGGCAGCCACAAAAGAGCGTTTTATGTTCTCCTTACCATATATTGGTTATATGCGAATCCATGGCTTAGGGGTAACGAAAAATATACGTTTCGGTGTACAATCCTTAACACGTGTACTAGATGAGGAAAAGCGCGCATTAGAAGAGGAAGATCGTGTTCTCTTCTATGATATTACACGAGCTTTAACGCGAGTTGCCTTAGGGTATGCCTATGAAAAAGGCTATGTCACAGGCAAACCGGATTTAGATGCCGCTGTAGCCTATTACGAAGAGTCTCATCAATATATACTATCTCACAAGGCAAACCTTGATGAAGAGCTGAAGGATATCCCTATCGATAATGAAGCAGAAGAGCGCTTAGCAGCCTTCGAAGAAATAGATGGCCATTGGCACTATAAAGAGGGCTTTACAGAGTCTACCTCAACAGTACGGCCTGGTCACACTGAATGGCCTCAAAATGCAGCTCGCTTATCTGTAAACATGGATGACTTCTTATGGGATACCACCTTATATGATTGGCAAACCATCGAGCATGCTTTAGAATCACAAGAAGAAATGAAACTGAGCTTTTACAATCATTTCCTCTCCATACCAGACAAGCTACGAAACATCTTTAAGCTAGATGTAAAGCGTATGCCACGTGATACGTACCAAGTCAGAATACATGGCTATGACCCTACAGAAGGTCAAGAGATGATCTATCGAGCACTATTCAAAAAAGAGAATACCATTCAGCTATTAAAAGACCTCTACGATACGCACCAATTACCTGCATTAGGAGATAACTGGTCCATCGAAACGAACGAGGAAAAACCAACTTGGCATTATGTACTCGATGTAGATCAACAAGCATTCCTACTTGAGGAGTACGACGATGCTAACGCAATGATACAAACCGCATTACAAGGCTTAAAAGACAAAAAGTACGAACAAATTAATGTCCGTACCCATGACTTTATTGGCCCCTCCTATTTTATTTTCAGAGGCAATCACGCAAATCCTTTTAGAGTGCAACTCTATCTGAAAGAATCCATGCGCCACTCCATCGACAAGGATGGTAAACCTCTCGATACACCAGGCAATACCTATTTATTTGAACAACAGTTAGGTAACGAAGTATCCTTAAACTACTGGATTCAAAAAACAATCAACACCTTGGAAATACCTGAGCTAGATAATTGGAAAAAACTCAGTGTGCCTAAGGCATTACAATAAAAATGACCCAGAACATAAAAGGAGCTAGTACATAATGTACTAGCTCCTTTTTTATAACCTATGAACAAGCTAAACTATTATAAATAATCATGAGGGTAGTGTATGCGGAAGCCCCTATAAACCTACATCGACAACGCCATGATCATAAGTTTCTTCTACAGTTTCTTGTACAACCATATCACTGCGATGTACCTTATCAAGCATCTTAGAGCGTGCTGTTGTAATGGCACTTTCACTATGTTTACCACCACGCCAAGCAAACTTAGATGTACCGATTGTATATTTCAAAGTTGCATAAGGACCACTCAAATGATGAGACGCTGTTTTATAACCCGCATCAAGAGTAAGATGTGGTGTAATATGGAATTCTGCCCCCACTTTAAAGCCTTTAATAGCATCGCGTTTAGGTAATTTATAATACCCTACTTTTACAGCCTCTCTACCACGCCAGTTATAATAGTCTGCATAGACACGAGCCCATCTAGCATTTTTAAATGTTCGAGCATAGCCAATATCATAACCTCTAGCTACAGTATTTTCACTTAGAGCCCAGTGATTTTCATAATCAACCCTAGCATAATCATAAAGACTTTGATCAGGATCCATTCCATATGGATACAATCCTGTAGGATCATACCATGTATCAGTTCGCCCATGAAGGCCTATATATTTTCTTTCATTAGATCCTAAATTTTTATAAATATTGGCATGGAATTCATTAAGCCCTACCACATATTCTAAGCCACCACTAACACGTTTATATCCATTTTTAAATGCATGGTCATAGAATGCATTGACACCAACGTAAGCATGCTCACTTTTACTAAGGCGACGATACCCTACACCAACATTAGCATTTACACCTAAGGACTCTTCCTTATCTGTTTGCCCATTATATACCGTAAACGTCCCTGCAGGTCTAGCTGGAACCCAATAATTATTTAATTTATTAGAGGATATCTTTTCTCCACTGCGTCCAATACGACCTTGTACAAAGACAACACTTTTAGCATTTTCATCGTAATGGGTTATAGGTTGTAATGTCTCAATGTATAACTTGTTGAGTTCTGTAGATTTGGATTTATCAGAAGTCCCCACAATAGGATGATTTTCCCAAGACGTAAAATTATGGAAGTGATGGCTACTCGACTCTTCAGAATCTTTCATGCCAACACCGACTACGATATCTGTACGATCCATCCAGCTAGAACGAACTGCTTCATGCTTAGCCCCATTCACTTCTGTTGTAGAATCTGCAATACCTTGGCCATGCCCATTTTGTACATCTGCTGCAAAACCTGTAGCACTAAATGCACATGCTACAGCACCTAAAACCATTGCTTTTATCATTAATGTCTTGCTCATATAAATTACTTTCCTATTATTACATGTCTTATTTAATATCTATAATCTAAACTACAGTGGTATTATAGATGATCAATTGGCGCCAAATAATCGTATTCAATGTCATCAAAGGATTCTACAATCATGTCTTGACGACGTACCTTATCTAGCATTTTAGAGCGAGCTGTAGTAATCGTATCATCACTATGCTTGCCACCCCAGAAGGCAAATTTAGATGTACCTAATGTATATTTAAGAGTACCATATATACCTTTCGACATATTATTAGCATTGTTATACCCAATATCTAAAGATATATGTGGTGTCAATTGTAATTCAGCACCGATTTTAATGCCTTTATAATGGTTAGCATTTCGTGCAGTAAACCACGGCACAGACCAATGACCTGGACGCCCCCAATTATATTCTTGTTTATGGCTAAATCCATTGCCGTTCCAACGATACCCATTTACATAGGCACGAGCCCAACGTGCATTTTTAAAGGACCTTACGATCCCTATTTCGTAGCCATCTAACACGCCACCACCTACATAGGTATTATAATTTTCACTAGGAATGGTATTGTATGGGAATGTATCTGGATAGCCATTAGGATACAACCGTTTAGGATATGGATTACCGCCACCGCCTTTTACGAGTTCCTTATCACCAAGGCCTCTATACACATTGGCATACACTTCGTTGAGTCCATTCACATACTCTACACCACCGCTGATACGATTGTAATTTCCTGTGAAAGCACGATCTACAAAAGCGTTAACACCTACATAAGCATGTTCATGTTTACTAAGAATACGATAACCAACACCTAAGCTACCAACCGTTCCTAACGACTCAGATGTTTTTTCATCTGTATTGATTTCCGTAAAAACATCAAACCCAAATGGTGACATTACAAGGTCTGGAGTGAAATAACCTCTTACCTCTTTAGAGGAGATTTTCTCACCACCACGGCCAATACGACCTTGTACGAACACAACGCTCTTAGAGTTTTCATCATAATGGGTAATAGGTTGTAATGTTTCTATATAGGCTTTAGTGATATTCCCGTAATCTGATATTGTATTGTAAAAGTTATTATTATAATCACTAGGGAACATCCCCTTGTGTGAATCAGATGAGCCCCCAGTTTGCACACCTATAGCAATATCTGTTCGATCTAACCAATTGGAACGAACCGCTTCATGCTTAGCCCCATTTACTTCTGTAGTAGAATCTGCAATACCTTGTCCATGTCCATTTTGTACATCTGCTGCAAAACCTGTAGCACTAAATGCACATGCTACAGCACCTAAAACCATGGCTCTAAATACTAACTTGCTTATCATATATTACTGTCTCCCCACTAGCCTTTATAAGTGATCATAAGGTACTACCATCCAGAATTCTTCATAGGTATTACCTACTCGCATCGGGCTGCGATCTACTTTATCTAACATTCTAGCCCGTGCATTGGTAATAGTATCATCACTATGCTTACCACCATGCCAAGCAAACTTGGATGTACCTAATGTATATTTAACAAAGCCATAGGCACCACTAGAATTGTTATTGTCTGATGTATACCCTACATCTAGAGAAACATGTGGTGTAAGTTGTAATGTAGTACCAGCTTGCCAGCCGTGGCTTTTACCAACATTAAGAGTTAAGGCAGGACCTTCACCATGTGTTGTGGCGCCTAAGCCATTCCAATGATAAGCACCTACATAAGCACGTGCCCAGCGAGCATTCTTAAAGGTGCGTGCATAGCTTACATCATATCCGGACAATGCTTTTTGAGACTTGTAAACTGTATAACCTGCAGTGCCACCATCTAACAAGAATTCAAAATAACCTTCATATAAAGGTACATTATAAGGTTCAGATTTTGTACTATTTAATCCCTTATAGATATTAGCGCGAACTTCGTTAAAGCCAGATACATATTCCAAGCCACCGCTAATACGGTTATATTTTTTCGAGAAGGAATGATCATAAAACGTATTAACACCTACATAAGCATGTTCATGTTTACTGAGAATCCGATAGCCTAACCCTACATTAGCAACAGTTCCCAATGATTTAGTATTATGATGTTCTTCAGGTCTATACCGTTGTTCGCCTTTTTTAGTAACTGGATTGTATGGATACCAATATCCCCCATTGCCACCAGAGAAATAGCTAGCTTGATCCTCTTGTCCGCCTTTACCGATGCCACCTTGTACGAATAGAACTGATTTAGAGTTTTCATCATAATGGGTTAAGGGTTGTAATGTTTCTACCGAAACTTGAGCCCCTACCTTAGATTGGGTACCGACTATAATATCTGTACGATCCATCCAACTAGAGCGAACCGCTTCATGCTTAGCCCCATTTACTTCTGTAGTAGAATCTGTAATACCTTGGCCATGTCCATTTTGTACATTTGCTGCAAAACCTGTAGCACTAAACGCACATCCTATAGTCCCTAACACCAACGCCTTAATAATTATGTTTCTTCTCATGACTTATACGCTCCCCTCGTTTTGCATAAGAAATAAAACCACACAACACTGCCCGTTCTTCACGTTCATTTCATGGTTAATTCATCTTCATTATAGGTATGCTTGTTTCTATAGTCAATATAACTCCTTATAGTTAAACGACACTTAAAGATTCTCTAAATCATTATGTTACAAATTGATTTCTATTTTCAGGCATAAGAAAAAGACCACCCGCAAGCTGGGTGGTCTTTTTTCTGGGGAATGAAATTGTTATTTGAATAAAGGCAAGATTGCGTTTGCTAAACCAGTAAGTGCAGCCAAAATTGCTTTAACGATAGTTGCTACCATTGCTCTTCCTCCTTCTCATATAAGCACAATAACTAAACTAACTATAAACATCTTAAACTAGGACATTAAATCTAATGTGAAATGAGTAAAAATTTACACATTAAGATTTCATGAGGAAAATGACAATGTCACAATTAATACGATTAGTTATATGAGAAAGATAGTATACAATGAATTCATAAATTTCTATAAATTTTTAACAACCTCTGCACAACGATGGCAAAGTGTAGGATGTTCGCTGTCTTGGCCTACTGTATCGCGGTGGATCCAGCAGCGTTCACATTTTTCAAGTTCAGATGGAGCAACTACTGTCGCTACGCCTGTTTCTTCGTCTTTTACAGCCTCTGCTGGAGCAGCGCCATTTACGATGTGAGCTTCGGATACGATAACAAGTTTAGCCAAGCCTTCTTCACCAAGGGCGTTCAATGCGTCGAATGCAGCACCTTCAGCATATACTGTAACAGATGCATCCAATGGGTGACCGATTGTTTTGTCTTGACGAGCAAGTTCCAATGCTTTTTGTACAGATGTACGCAAGTCTAACAATTGGTTCCATTTATCAGCCAATTCTTGGTTGAAGTGTTCAGGATGACCTTGTGGCCAATCTTGAAGCATAACGGATTCAGGCATGCCTTCTTCTTTAGGCATGTACTTCCAAACTTCTTCTGCTGTGAAGGAAAGTACAGGAGATACCATAGCTACCAATGTTTTCAAGATTTCATACATTGCTGTTTGAGCAGAACGACGAGCTACGTTATTTTTGCTTTCAGCGTACATAGTATCTTTCATTACATCAAGGTAGATGGAGCTCAAGTCTACTGTGCAGAAGTTATGAATTGCATGGTACAACATGTGGAATTCATAGTTTTCGTATGCGTCAGTAACCTTTTGACGTACTTCTTCTAAGCGCAACAATGCCCATTTATCGAATTCGGACATATCAGCATAAGCCACTTTGTCAGTATTTGGATTGAAGTCATCCAAGTTACCAAGCAAGAAGCGGAATGTATTACGGATCTTACGGTATACTTCGGATAATTGTTTTACGATGTCTTTGGACAAACGTACGTCTGCTTGATAATCCGCAGAGGATACCCACAAACGCATAACGTCAGCGCCGTATACGTCGATGATGTCGCTTGGTGCTACTGTATTACCTACAGATTTAGACATTTTACGACCTTCGCCGTCCACAACGAAGCCGTGAGTCAATACGGAATTGTATGGTGCTTTACCTGTTGTTGCTACTGCTGTTAACAAGGAAGAGTTGAACCAACCGCGATGTTGGTCAGAACCTTCAAGGTACATAGCACATGGTACATCTAAGCCGTTAACTTCAAGTACGCCAGCCCAGGAGGAGCCAGAGTCAAACCATACGTCCATGATGTCTGTTTCTTTTTTGAACTCATCATGACCGCAATGAGGACATTTGAAGCCTTCTGGTAACAATTCTTTTGCACTGTGAGCCCACCAAGCATCGGAGCCTTCTACAGCAACTTTTTCTTGTAATGCTTTGATAGTATCATCGTTGATGATGTGCTCGCCGCAGCTTTCACAATAGTAAATAGGAATCGGCACGCCCCAAATACGTTGACGGGAAATTACCCAGTCACCACGGTCGCGAACCATGTTGAAGATACGGTCATGGCCCCATTTAGGAATCCATTGTACTTGGTTGTCGATTGCATCTAAAGCTTGTTGACGGTAACCATCTACAGAGGAGAACCATTGTTCTGTAGCACGGTAGATGACAGGGTTTTTACAACGCCAGCAGTGAGCGTATTGGTGACGCAAGCTAGATTTATGAAGTAATGCATTGTTGTGTGCCAAGATTTTGATAACAGGCACTTCAGCATCATGAATTTCTACGCCAGCCAATGGGAATTCAGTATCACCATAACGGTTGTCGTCTACTTGTTTAGTATAGTTACCAGTTTCGTTAACAAGGGATACGATAGGAAGTTCAGTTTTGCCTTCCTTGTTATAACGCATAACGATGTTAAAGTCGTCTTCACCATGTGCAGGAGCTGTATGTACGCAACCAGTACCTGCTTCAAGTGTTACGTGGTCGCCACACAATACAGTAGAATTACGTTCTACGAATGGATGTTTGAATTCAGCCAATTCTAAGTCTGCGCCAGAGAAACGATTTACGATTTCGTAGTCTTCGATGCCGATATCTTTCATAGCTGCATCAACGAGTTCAGTGGCCATCAAGTAGTATTCGTCGCCTACTTTTACCCAACCATATTCAAGGTCAGGGTTAACGGAAATAGCTACGTTGGCAGGCATTGTCCAAGGAGTAGTTGTCCAAATAACGGAGTATGCTTGTTTTGGATCTACGCCAGCTGGCAATGTAACCTTTTTCTCAGATACGTAAGGGAATTTTACGTAGATGGAGAAGGATTTTTTCTCAGCATATTCGATTTCTGCTTCTGCCAATGCAGTTTCACAGTGTGTACACCAGTATACAGTTTTAAGACCTTTATAGATGTGGCCGCGTTTTGCCATTTCGCCGAAGATACCAAGTTGTTTAACTTCAAACTCAGGGCGCAATGTCAAATAAGGGCGTTCCCATTCGCCTAATACACCAAAGCGAATGAAGTCTTGTTTTTGAGTTTCTACGCATTCTAATGCATATTCCTTACATTTGTTGCGCAAATCTAATGGCGCCATTTCATGACGGTTAAGACCAGTATTTTTAATAACCGCATGCTCGATTGGCAAACCGTGCGTATCCCAACCAGGGATGTAGCGAGTATAATGACCAGTCATTGTTTTGTATTTCATGATGATGTCCTTCAACGTTTTGTTGAGGGCATGACCGATGTGCAATTTACCGTTCGCATATGGAGGGCCATCATGCAAGATGAATGGTTTTGCGTCTTTACGCAATTCCAAACGTTTTTGATAAATTTTGTTGTCTTCCCAGAACTTTAAAATTTCTGGTTCGCGCTTAGGCAAATTGCCGCGCATTGGGAATTCTGTTTCAGGCAAATGTAACGTCTTACCGTAATCCATGATGTGCTCCTTTTACATAAAAAAATCGCCCGCCCCCGAAGGGACGGACGTAATATCCGTGGTACCACCCTACTGACCTTCGTTACTGGTGAAAGCTTCGCCCTGCTTTTCTTTGATTGTCAGACCATGCTAGCGCATGACTGTAACACATTAGGCGAGCTAGTCACGTAAACAGTGAAAGCCACTTAAACATATAACGGTGTTCACCGGCGGCGTTGCCGCTTGCTCCAAAGTGATCCGCAAATCTCTAGATTTCCAAACCTTTCAGCCCATGAGTTTGGTCTCTACTAAATCCGTCTGAGACGTGCCGTCTTTTTCAACGCAATATTCATATAATAGATAATTATAGGGCTCCTAGACCTATATTGTCAAATAGATTCTACTAAGTTATAGTTATTTAATTAGAGTAATTAGAGTAATTAGAGTAATTAGACTAATTATAATCTCGCTCTAAATCAGGAAATCCAAAAGAAGCAAAATCATACCAAACTATTTTCCACATACCATCTGACAATTGTTTCATTTCTAGAGACAAACTTTTCAAGTTATTATCTTTTGTATCTAAACCAACAATTACAACGCTAATTTGTTCCGAGGACATCTTATATGTTTCTAAAGAAATTAGTTTAAATCTATCAACTTCACGTAACATAAGAATATGCTCAACAAATCTAGCATTTGGAGATTCCCCTTTCATTAGAGAATCTACATCACCACCTGTAAAAATAGTATGTATATCATTATTAAAACGGTCGTTAGCTAATAAATGCTCTAACTCAGCAAGATTTACCTTTCGATTTTTATAGGGAAATAAAATCTCTTTTTCCTTACCTTCGTTTATTAATTGTCTATAAAGAGCTAACTTTTTTTCATATCTCCTATTCGCCAAAGTATCAATATCAATTAATTTTTTTAATGTTTCTTCATCACCATTTTGAATCACATCGTAAATCAACTTTAGCGAATACTCTGGAGTACTCTTATACGTCATATTTTTATATACGCCGTATCCAACGCCTACTAAAGCACAAATTATCACTAAAATAATTAATATACTTTTAAACATACCAACCTGTTTAAACTTCATTAACATTTCATCATTCCTTTCAACCACACATATTGCCTAGATTTATCTAATTAATGTACAATATATCATAAATAACATTTTATAGATAGTTTATATTTGTAGTGCGAAAGAGAGGAATACTATGAGAAAATTATCCCTTATGATTCTTAGTTTATGTATGTTACTACTATCTGGGTGTGCCACAATAGATTCAGATGTAAAAATTGATAGTGATGGTAGTGGCACTTGGAATGCTCAAATCAATTCACAAGCTGGCCCATTGCCAAAAGACTCTATTACAGAAATTATAAATGAATACAATATTCAAGACTATACCATCAAGGCTCTTGATGATCAAGGAAAAGAGATTACTGTAGATAATGGTGATGAAACACCTTATAATGTTTGGACTGTTAACTCAAAGTTCAACAACGTTGAAGAACTTAATAAAGTTAGAGATGCTATGACGTTAAGAAATAAAAACCAAGGGCCTTTACTTGCCTTAGAAAAAACAACTTCTGGTACTTATATTGTAGATTTAGGAACATCTCAAGGCAAAACAACAGTTACCGTATCTGGTGAAATTGATCCAGCAAGTGTTCAAACCGGAACACTAACAGATAAAAATACTGTTACCTTTACGCAAAACAGTCATATTCGTTTTATTTTTAAACCAAGCCACGGTTGGTTATTCTATATTGGCATCGGCGTAGCTATTGTTGCTGTCATTGGTGGTGGCTACATTTTCTACTTACGTCGTAAATATTATGGCGATGCAGCATAAGGAGAGCATATGAAACGTAACTTTATAATTACACTATTACTCACTTTTACGATGCTCTTCGTAACTGCATGTGGTAGTGATAATAATAACAAAAACAATAATGCTAACAGCAAATTTGAAGGCACTTGGATTGCTTATAATAAAACTAATGATAAAGATGATATTCAAGAATTAATCATTGAAAATATCGACGGCCAACTATTAGTATCTTTATATGATTACTCCTATTATCCTTTAATGGATTATTTTTCTAGTGGTCTTGAGGAAGCCGATGACACTAAAAATGGCGGGGATACAGCTCCTGCCAATGCAGACTATCTCTTAACAAAGTCTAGTGATTCTTTACACAACAAACTTACTGTTGCTATCGACAATAAATTAGATGTAGGTCCTAAACCAATTATTTATAACGAAAAAGATGGCACCTTAGTTTTCGACAAAGTAATCTTCAAAAAGCAATCTGACGATAATTCTGTTCAAGCCTATTTACCAGCCTTAAAAGAAGATATGAAAAAACTTGTTGTGGAAGAACGCAAAAAAGATACATTTGGTAGTTTTAAACCAAAGCCAACAATTCAATTTGATTTTTCCTTTAATGATTCTATTTTAGATACCGCAAAATAAGGAGATATGGCATATGAAATACATTCTTAAACTTAGCTTAATTATGGTTATGCTGTTATCTACTATTATCATTGTAGGCTGCGGCAAAAGTGAAAGCGAAAACAAGTATCTAGGAACTTGGGTTGGCTATGATGGCAACAATGTTATGTACCGTATAACATTCCAAGAAAATGGCAAAGAATATATGGTAACAGAAGATAAACTATTTTATAAATCAGAGAAAAACTACCCTAGTCCTCATGGAACTCTCTTCCCATCAATTGATGATAGTGTAAAGCAAGCCAATAATACGTATAACATCAACTTTATTCTTCAAAAAGACTCTCGGACAACAACAGCTAGAGAGATTACACCTCAAAATGAAAAAGATGATAAAGAAAAAGATAAGTATAAAAACCAACTTAGCTATGATGAAGGTCGTACAATCATTAGATATATTGAAAAAGACAATACGTTATTAATTAATGGTATTCGATATAAAAAAGAAACATCTCCAGATGTAACTAATGATATTTTAAAGCAAATGCAAAATGCTAGACGTCTTGAATTAGAAACAAAATTCCATAAATATGGTAATCGTGCTATCGGATCTAACCACAATCTTGTCATCATAGATAAAATCACCTTTGATGATAGTATATTAACTAGTAGTAAATAACACCAAAAGCTCCTACATTAAGTAGGAGCTTTCTTTTATAAAAAAATATATTATTTATATGACTACATCACACTTGTCGTTAGTAATCGATCTACCAAGAACCACAGCACAAAGATTGCACATAGTAATCCTGCTGTAAGGCCTGTGGTAGGTGTAGCATCAATCAAACCAATTTCATGAGCCATTTGCTTTGTGAGAATAACGTGCCCTGTTGGTAATCCAAAACGGTTTGTATGGCTTTCACCAGGAAGAGCCATTAACACTAACAATATAATTGTACCAACGACAGGAACGAGTCCCACAAAGACAATTCCGCCAGAACGGCCTTGATCGTGCAAGCGTCGTACTGCAACAGCTACGCTAGGGATGACCATAACGACGGACATAAGTACAAGAATGACTAGCCCGAAGCCAACGCCAACCACACTAGAGAGCGGACTGATATAGCTCAAGAATGCACAAGTAAATAGAATGGCTACAAATAGCAATTGATACACCAAAAAGAAATTCCAATATTCGCTACGGCTAGCACGCCCTTCAAAGTCAGCGTATTTATAAACAAAACATTGTTTAAAGTTTTCAATCATGCCTAGACTATATTTATCTAACGAAATGGGTGCTTTACGAATACGTCCACAGTTTGGACAGTATCGTTCACTTTTTAACACCTCGTGTCCACAATAGGGACAAGGTCTCATACTAAACTCCTTCCATTCACAGCAGGAAACAGTGAAGCTCATAAAGTCCTGTTGTTCTTAACACATATAGTAACTTAGATATGTTGTAACATAACCATATCTATATTTTTAAATTCATCTTGATTTCATTTTACTACAAAGTGTTATATTGTCTATAAAGGAGTTGTTAAACTTTTATAAAATAAAATAATAAGTATGCTATTTGATACAGGTTAATACTATATGTAACCATTGGCATTAATGCCATACCATAATATATCACCGATAGTATCACCAAAGACGATGGATTGGAGAACAAAGATGGTAATGCCCATAACCCAGTCTTGTTTTCGAGATGGAGTTGCTTCAAGCCCTGTAGATTCACTTATATTCCTAGTAATAGGTATATAGGCAGTTCTTTCACCGTAACCATTCTCTCCTTCATCGCCTCGTTTCAATTCATAGTTCAAGAATATAAAGAAGCCTATAATGGGAATAAAGGAGATCAGTTGAGTCCAGCCGCTACGGCCAATATCATGCATACGTCGCGTTGTGATGGCAATATTGGGAATCACAAAAAATAAAGTGACTAACAACCTAATCGTATCAATAATAGACTCGAAGTTATAAAGACCAATACCTTTACAAAGAATGGCTACGCCCCCTAGTGTTCCTTGAATCATCATCATTCCAGCCATGAATCGCCAGTATTCACTACGGCTCGCACGACCTTTAAAATTGGCGTAGTTTTTGATGCCTAGCACGAAAGCATCGGTATAGTTTAAATCGTATACATTTACAGATGCCATACTAGTCCTCCTCAAACTCTTCAAAACCAACGATTTTCCAACCGTTACCCACATTATATAAACGTACTAATGTAGATGGTCTTTTATCTACAAAGTCCACTCTATATCCGATATAATCCACCGTTACATCATCATCCACATCTTGAGACACATAATCCAATCGTATAGTTTCCACAACAGAACGTTGTTCCTTCGCCTTAGCCTGTTGCCAAAGATCAAAGGTGCCATATCGTTCCATTTCACGACTACTCAATTCTCGATACGCACTATGATAATCCCCATTCGCAAGTGCTTGGTAATACTCTTTTACAACTAGATAACCTTCTGTTGTAGCAGAATCACTACGTAGTAAACGATTTGCTTTTTTGGTAAAAGCACCTTGTCCTAAATTACCAAAGACTGTTTCTTCTACCATATAATTATGCCCCATCATAGATGTCCCTACACTGCTAGCAACCCAACCTAAAACAAGGATAGCCACGATGAAGACACCAGAAATTGATTTCTTTTCCTTTATACTTGGTTCTGCAGATATCTGTTCATTAGTTACGTTTACTTCTTGTGTTGGAGCCGACCGTTTACATAATAGGTACAGCAAAACCAACCATCCTAAAATAGGAACAAAGACAAGGATCATCAATGTTGGATCATTATTAGAATCACGCAACCGTCTTGCAACGAGCATAATGGTCGGCAATGTTAATACTACCGTCAATGCAGTCAATACACCGCCCCCTAAGGATATGGCATATAGAAATCCATTAGGAATGAAAGTCGCAAGACCTGTTATGAATATAACTAGACCGTATACAAAGGTCATAGCGCTTATGGTAAGCCAAAAGTCGGCTGTCGTTGTTCGTCCCTTATGATTCGCATAGTTTTCAACTAGCTCACGATAGAGGATTTCAAATTCTCTCTGCTTCATAAATCTCCTACTATATTTAGATATGATACAAACTTAGATAATCCTATTATACTATGCTTTACCAAACCTTTTATTTCATTTTTTCTTCATTAAATTTATCTATACTAATAATATATTTTTTACAACTAAAATTCGTGCAATTAAGTTTGTATAGGAGATAATAATTATGAACGCTAAATTGACTAAAGTAGTAGCTATGGCCAGCTTGGCAGCATTCTTATCAGTTGGTATTGGTGCCAATGTAGCACAAGCCAAAGATTACCACTTCAAAATCGGTGAAAACCATCGCATGGTAAAGAACGATGATGGCACAGTGGACAGCAGTGCTCATCCATGGTTCAAACCAGATCAAAAGAAACATAGAAAACACAAAATTTCTGAACGCGAAAAACATGACAAAAATGCAACTGCAAAACGCAGTGAACAACATCAACGTTCCGAATCTACAAACGGCTAATCATTCCCCTTTCATAACTGGTTATCCAGTCATATAACACATAACTAAACTAACTAACCTAAAAAGGACGTTATACACATGTATAACGTCCTTTTTAGTATGTATTGTATTATCTATTTATTATGCGTCAGCTTTTAGCACAGCTTGTTTCATAAATTGTACGTAGTCAAACAACGCTTGGTCCGCATGTTCGCCATGTTCTGCAACGATTTTAACGATAGCAGAGCCTACGATAGCACCGTCAGATACGCGCGCCATAGCCTCAGCTTGGTCCGGAGTAGAGATACCAAAACCTACAGCTACAGGAATATCTGTATATTTGCGAATCGTTTCAACGATGGATTTAATATCTGTTTTGATTTCGCTACGCATGCCTGTAACCCCGAGGGAAGATACGCAGTACACAAAGCCTTCTGCGTCTTTTGCGATCATTTCAATACGGTTTTCAGATGTTGGAGCGATCAAGGATACCACTTCAACACCGTGTTTATTAGCAACGCTAGCGAGTTCTCCTTTTTCTTCAAACGGCATATCTGGCACGATAACGCCGGAGATACCAACCTCTTCGCAGAGGGTAAAGAATTTTTCACGACCGAACACATAGATTGGGTTCAAGTAGGTCATGAACACGAGTGGGATAGTCACGGCATCCTCGCCAGTACGTAAACGACGCACCATATCGAAGATATCATTAATTTTTACACCTGTAGAAAGTGCACGTGTACTCGCTTCTTGAATAACTGGGCCTTCTGCTGTTGGATCGGAGAACGGAATACCAATCTCTACCATGTCGGCGCCAGCTTTCACCATCACGCGAATATAACGTTCTGTATTTTCAATACCATGGTCACCAGCACTGATGAATGGGATGAATGCCTTGCCCTTTGTGAAAGCGTCTTTAATTTTACTCATGAAGATCCACCCCTCTGTATTTCGCCATAGCCGCTACGTCTTTGTCGCCACGACCAGATAAACAAATAATAATGATATCGTCCTTGCTCATAGTAGGCGCAATTTTACGTGCATGTGCCACTGCATGAGCACTTTCAATAGCTGGAATAATGCCCTCTAAGCGAGACAAGTATTCGAAAGCATCTACTGCTTCGTCATCCGTTACAGGTACGTATTCAGCGCGACCGCTATCATGCAAGTACGCATGTTCAGGACCGATACCAGGGTAATCAAGACCTGCGGAGATAGAATATACTGGAGCAATTTGGCCGTCTTCGTCTTGGCAGAAGTAAGATTTCATGCCATGGAAGATACCAACAGAACCTTTTGCAATTGTCGCTGCATGTTCCTCTGTATCGATACCGCGACCTGCCGCTTCACAACCGATAAGGCGAACGCCTTCATCAGGAATAAAATGATAGAACATACCCATCGCATTGGAACCGCCACCTACACAAGCCATAACAGCTGTTGGCAATTTACCTTCTGCTTCAAGGATTTGCTCACGCGCTTCACGGCTGATGATGGATTGGAAGTCACGAACGATCATAGGGAATGGATGAGCGCCCATAACAGAGCCCAATACATAGTGCGTATCGGACATGCGGTTTGTCCATTCGCGCAACGCTTCAGAAACAGCATCTTTTAATGTGCTAGTACCACTTGTTACAGGATGCACCTTAGTACCTAATAACTCCATACGGTATACGTTAAGCGCTTGACGTTCACAGTCTTCAGCACCCATGTATACTTCACATTCCATGCCCATCAACGCAGCAATAGTAGCTGTTGCTACACCATGTTGACCTGCGCCAGTTTCAGCAATAACGCGAGTTTTACCCATCCGTTTTGCCAATAACATTTGGCCGATTACATTGTTCAATTTGTGGGAACCAGTATGGTTCAAATCTTCACGTTTCAAATAAATTTTGGCGCCACCAAGGTCTTTTGTCATGCGATCTGCATAGTATAAAAGGGATGGACGGCCTGTATATTTTTTATGTAAATCCTCAAGTTCGCGTACGAAATCAGGATCATCTTTGTACTTGTTGTATGCCTCTTCCAATTCGATGACTGCATTCATCAATGTTTCTGGCATAAATTGGCCACCGAAGGAGCCAAAATAACCATGTCTTTGTTCACTCATATAACTTACCTTTCCATATGCCATTCCTACTAACACGCCTGTATAGCGTTACTATTGGCATCTATCTCAACAATCGATGAATTCCATCGGATGTGTCTAAAATATTATTATATCTTAGATTTATGTATTTTTTGTGATTTAGTGAGCTATTGTTCTCACAATGTTGGTGAAAGCTTTAATCTTTTCATCGTCCTTCACACCATCTGTTTCAATTCCGCTACTAATATCGATGCCATAAGGTCGAACTGTGCGAATAGCACGCGCCACGTTAGTAACGTCGATACCACCTGCGAGCATAAACGGACGTTCAAACTCATCTAAGCAAGACCAGTCGAACACTTCGCCCGTACCGCCTCGTTCATCCTTATGGTACGCATCAAATAATAGCATATCGGCACTGCTATCGATCCACGCCTCTGCATCTGCAGCACTACGGATTTGAACAGCCTTCCAAACCTCTACATCTGTTTTCTCCTTGAGAGCTTGGATGAAAGCTTCATCTTCATCGCCGTGCAATTGCACCGCATCAAGATTGACTTCTTTAGCAATTGTAACGAGGTTATCTAGTATTTCATTGACGAAGACACCTACCGTTTTAATGTTCTCAAAATTAGGATTTTCTTGGACAAATTCCTTATTATCTTGTGCTGTTTCAACATTCATTGGTGCTTCAACTGCACCATATGTTTTTGCGTATTGTTTATGAAGTTCTTCCACTAATGTTTTAGCTTGGTCTACTGTGACTTGCCGTTTGCTTGGCGCGAATACAAGACCCATGTAATCTGGTTTTGCCTCTACTACTGCAGGGATTGTTTCCACCTTAGAGATGCCACACATCTTAACCTTTGGTGTATAGTAGGTTGGGCCGTAGAGATATGCCAACTTTTCAACCTTGTTAGGAGAACGCATAAAGGTTTCCCCCATCAAGGCTACACCGATATTGTTATCCCGCAATACTTGGATGTCCTCTGGTGTTTCTAGACCGCTTTCGGATACGAAAATCACATCGTCTTGAACGAGATTTCGCAGGCGTACACTGTTTTGTACGTCTACGGTGAAGTCTTTTAAATTGCGGTTGTTAACGCCAATAATACGGGCACCGCAATCGATAGCCATTTGTACCTCATGCTCGTCGTGAGCCTCAACCAAGGAAGACAAGCCAAGAGAGTCTGCTAACTCGCGAAACTTTGTTAATGTCGGCACATCAAGGCATGCACAGATTAATAGGATTGCACTAGCGCCCCACACCTTTGCTTGGTAGATTTGGTATTCATCGATGATGAAGTCTTTGCGTAATACAGGGATTTCTACGGTGCTAGCGATTTCTTGTAAATATTTTTTGTCCCCTTTAAAGAAGTCTGGCTCTGTCAATACAGAGATGGCTGCTGCACCAGCAACCTCATATTCTTTAGCGATGTCTAAATACGGAAAGTGCTCAGCGATAATCCCTTTTGAAGGAGATGCCTTCTTCACTTCGCAAATGAAGTTAAAGTCTTGCTGACGAAGGGCTGCTTCAAAAGGAAATCCTGTATCAGATGGTAACGCTAAGGCCGCTGTTTTCACAGCCTCATGCGTTTCTACCTCTTTTTCTTGGGCCACTCGAACTTTAGTAGCCTCTACAATCTTATCTAAAATCAATGGTTATACCTCTTGGGTTGCTTTCACAAACTGTTCCATCGTAGCAAGAGCCTTGCCAGAGTCGATCATATTTTTCGCCTCTTCAATGCCTTCTGCTAATGTAAGGCCCTCTTTTGCAAGGTAAATCGCCATACCAGCATTGAGAAGAACTGCGGTGCGTTTACCGCCTTGCTCACCACCGAGAACGCGGCGTGTAATCTCAGCATTTACCGCAGCGTCGCCACCTTCAAGCTCAGTTTTATCAGCATATTCGAAACCATAGTCCTTAGGATCGAACTCGTAGCTTGTGAAAGCGCCATTATTAATTTCGCATACGTACGTTTTGTTGGTAGCCGTAATTTCATCAAGGCCATCAAAGCCGTGTACCACAGCACCGCGTTTCACACCGAGGTTAGCCAATACGCGAGCCAATGGTTCTACTAAAGATTTATCGTAAACACCCATCAACTCCACAGTAGCACCTGCTGGATTTGCCAATGGTCCAAGAATGTTGAATACAGTACGAACGCCCAATGCTTTACGTACAGGGCCTGCATATTTCATCGCTTGGTGGTATACAGGAGCAAACATGAAGCACATATTAGCTTTATTGAGAACTGCTTCGTTTTGTTCACCATTAAGCTCTAATTTAGCGCCCAATGCTTCGATCAAATCAGCAGCGCCACATTTACTAGATACACTGCGGTTGCCATGTTTTGCTACAGGAATACCTGCGGCAGAAATGATGAAACCAGATGTAGTAGAAATGTTGAATGTATTCGCTTCGTCGCCACCAGTACCTACGATTTCTACAACTGTACCTTCGTGAGGCACAGAACCAGCCTTCTCGCGCATAACCTCAGCAAAGGCTGTAACCTCATCTACAGTAGGGCCTTTTGCCGCCAAGGCGCACAAGAAACCAGCCATAGGAACCTCGGCTACCTCGCCGCTCATAATCTTGTTCATTGTATCTTTAGCAAGGTCGTAGGATAAATCTTGACCGTGCGTTACTGCATATAATGCGTCTTTAATCATTTATAACTCCTTACTTGTTGTTCATTTTTATTGTATTCAATGCAATGGTAGGGCATATATTTGCATTCATATTACATGTGATTCACGTGGACCTATGCCCTCCACTGGCCGGGTCTGACTTCGGCCTGCGGCCTTCTCAGGGCCAAAGTCGGGCCTAGAACCCCGTGAACTCACATAAACACTATGACATTTAATCATTTATATGCCCTACCCACATTCATAACCAATATAAAATGAACAACAATTCAATATATATTAAATGATCCTGCGCATTATATGGAGTAATGCACAGGTCATTTCTTTATTGGGAATGGGAATGGTGGTGTGGTGGCCACTCGGAGTTCCGAGAGGCCTTATTTCTGCCTTATCATTCTAGAGCCAAACAATGGCCCCTCGATACATACATTAGACTGTAGTTTATTTTTCTAAGAAATTGCGAATCATTTGTTCCCCGTTCGGTGTCATGATGGATTCTGGATGGAATTGCACGCCATAGATTGGGTAGTCTTTGTGTTCTACGCTCATTACTTCGCCGTCGTCTGTAACGGATGTAACGATGAGTTCGCTTGGCATGGTTTCATCAATGATCGCCAAGGAGTGGTAGCGTGCTACTTCAAATTGTTCTGGTACGCCTTTAAGGATTTTGGATGGGTGTACTTGTTTAGCTACGCTTTGTTTGCCGTGCATAACTTGCTTAGCGTAGGAAACGGTACCGCCGAATACTTCGCCGATGGCTTGGTGACCGAGGCATACGCCGAGGATTGGGAACTCACCTTTGCATTCGCGCAATAGGTCTTCGTATACGCCCGCATCAGCTGGTCTACCAGGTCCTGGTGAAAGTATCACGTAATCTGGTTTCAACGCGCGGATTTCTTCAACTGTTAATTCATCGCTGCGGATGACTTTAATATCTGGATCGATAGAGCCTACTAATTGGTATAAGTTAAAGGAGAAGCTATCGTAATTATCTATAAGGAGTACCATTATTCTACCTCCTGTGCATCTGTAATTGCGGAAATCATGGATTGGCCTTTGATCAAAGTTTCGTTGTATTCGCTTGCAGGAACACTATCGCGAACGATACCAGCGCCAGCTCGAACGTAAACCTTGCCACCTTTATTCATGGCCATGCGGATGCCGATACATACGTCCATGTTACCGGAGAAATCGATGTAACCTACAGCGCCGCCGTATACACCGCGCGGGCTTTTTTCAAGTTCATGTAAAATCTCAATAGCACGAATTTTAGGAGCCCCGGACAATGTGCCAGCTGGCAATGTAGCACCGATAGCATCGAGGGCATCTTTACCGTCTTGAATGTCGCCGCTGACAGTAGATGTAATGTGAATGACATGGGAAAAGCGTTGTAACATATGTAACGCCTCTACTTTTACGGAACCGAATTTAGAAATTTTGCCTAAGTCGTTACGGCCAAGGTCAACAAGCATGTTATGTTCAGCTAACTCTTTTTCGTCGTTAATGAGTTTTTCTTCAATAGCGAGGTCCTCTGCTTCCGTTTTACCACGGCGCATAGTACCTGCAATTGGGAAGGTGTACATTTTACCATCTGTTAGTTTTACCAATGTTTCTGGAGAGGCACCAGTAAGCTCTACATCGCCACCAGATAGGTAGAACATGTATGGAGATGGATTCAATGTACGCAATACGCGGTATGCATTTAACAAGCTGCCATCAAACTCAGCTTCACGGCGGTTAGATACAACGCATTGGAAGATATCCCCTTCCTTGATGTAATGTTGTGTCTTTTTAACAACTGCTTCGAACTCGTCCTTTGTAAACTCAGAGGTAAACTCTGTTTTAAGGATGCCTTTTGGAACATCTGCCTCTTTGCCGTTTACAACGAGATCAGCTAATGCTTTCAACTCAAGCTCAGCCTTGTTGTAGTTGCGTTCCAAATCGTTTGTGCTGATGTTAGCAATCAAGTAGATTTTGTTTTTGTAATGGTCGAATGCGATAACCTTATCGAAAAGCATAAGGTCAACATCGTTGACCATAGCAGAGTCGTCATCTGGTGTTGGGAAGTCCAATGTTGGCTCGATATAGCGAATATATTCGCAAGCAAAGTAGCCTACAAAGCCACCTGTGAAGGTTGGCAACTCTTCTAAGCGAGGGCTTTTATATTGGCTCAAAATATTACGAATCTCTGCAGCTGGGTCAGAACACTCAAAGGTACGTGTTGTACCGTCTTTAATAGTCATTTGATGATTTTTGCAGAAGAGCTCAATCTTAGGATCATAGCCCAAGAAGGAGTAACGGCCCCAATGATTACTATTATCCGCACTTTCAAGCAAGTACGTATGACTGCTCACTTGTTTTAATGCTTTCAACACACTAATCGGTGTGCGTACGTCGGATAAAATTTCCATATATACAGGCACGATATCGTAGCCCGGTGCGATAGCTTTCACACGGTCTAAACTAGGAAAAATCATGAGAACCTCCATCTGGCATTTGCCAATAAAAAAACTCGCCCATGACAATATAACGTCAAGGACGAGTCTATAGTTCTATTTTTACAAGAGTATTAGAAAATACTTGTATTAGGCTATAAATCGCGGTACCACCTTGTTTGAATGCAGCGCACTCCTCTTTCGCAGGATACTAACATATCCCTCACGACTAACGCTCGTGTGACGTCGCACCATACTAGGAATGAAATTCATTCTGTTCCATGCGCCCTCGGTGGTCCATTTAATAAGCTGCGTACTACGGGTTCTCAGCTAATCCCGCTCTCTGTGAGTGCATTTCCTATTTTTATCTCCACCTCATCGGTTTCTTTTAGGCGAGTATAAAATTATAATCTGATTATAATGTTTCTATAGAATGAAAGTCAAGGAGAATCTTAACTTTCAATATGCCAAGATTTTTTAAACAAAAGATGATAACTAACAAAAATATTAATATACGGAACGAAAAGACCAATAATCCATAACCCACTTAATAGGGAATCATGAAGTCTACGTATGCCTAATGTAATCATTGCTATAGCTGGCCATATCAGGATAGCCATAAATCCCCAACGTGGTATATAAAGAGGTATACCAAGCTGAACAATTAACGATACTACGGCTATAACCATATTCATAATGACATCCATGAAAAGACGAGTTCCTATGAGACCAACCCAAAAAGCTGATACAGGAGTCCTTCCCTTAACATCAAAGATTCTAGCAAATAAAACATCCCATATACAGCTACAAATATAGTCAAATTTACTATTATTTGTAGCTTTAGTAATCGTGGAACTTCGAGTATAGGAAATAATATAGTTATTATAGCTATCTCGTCCTTCATCTAAACCATACTTATTAGAATCCGGTACACTAAGAGGCAACGCAAAGCAAGCCAAGATGAAATATTGCCAGAAAAATCCGTCCCAATGAAAGCCTGTATTGATAAAGGTTTCAGATATAGATTCCCAACTAAAACTCATCCCCCAATACACCCACAAACTTAGGTATGCTATGGGAACTAATATCATATACCACAAGGATGAACCACAGTCATTTAGTCTACGTTTGAGGATAAAAATAGATGCAATTACATGTATAATCTGCAAACATCCAAAATAAATATATGACAAATATGTACTGCCTTGAAACAGACCATCTTGAATAAATCCTATCAATACCACAAATAGAAGGTACGCTAAAAATTTACTTCCCATTAAACCGAGCACAGCCCACAAAAATGCCAATCGGCCTATACGTTGATTCACTCGCAGCATTTCTATATTTTGTTTAAATAGTGAAATTTCATTATGTAACCACATTAAAATAAAGCTCTCTTCTCTCTCATACCGAAGGATATCTACAAATTAAAGCTATGTAAATATAATCAATACAAAAATATATAGATAAATAATAATATCAAGCTCCAAATACGGCAATCATCATATCAAAATTTATATTTCTCATATTCATCCCTTTTATTGTTATATCACACCCAGTTTTCTATCTATTCTAATATAAATAATTAAAATTGAATATATTATTCCTCAAGCAATCGATAATTTATATTGTGTTCCTCTAAATACTAATAGTATACTGAAACTACATATGTTATCAGGTTTTACTGATTATTATGCGGAGGAGAGAGTATGAGTTTTTATTTCACTGATCAAATACAGCAGTCTTTCAATAAAATATTCCACCAGTGTAATAAAGATATAGCTTGGGCGGGGAAGGCTGAGCTTGACACCCTTGTGAAACTTGACGAGGAAGGCCAAAAGATTCCTGGTATTGGCGATGTGTATGCTATTTTGGCGCGCGTCTATTCTGGCCCTCAGTTCACCTGGATTGAAGCAGGCTTTCCTGAGGATGACACAAAGGCATATAGTTATTTACATACAGCTATTCGCAAAGGCAGTGCCATCGCTATTTTACAAGCTATGCGTACCTCTGGTGCCCTTACACCAACTATTGAAAAAGAGTTACCTATGACGAAGAATCAAGCATTCCAGCGCGTCTATGAGGGAGCCCAAAATGGTTGTTCCTACTGTGCCTACGCCATTGCCAATGTATTCCAATGGGGAGATTACCAGTTCTTGCCATCTGCACGAAAGATAGTTAATGAAGGTGAACCATCCGGTGTTGTTCATTTTTTAAAATCTTTATTTGTACAAGTAGATCAACATAGATTGGCAAATAAAGTAACGGCCATTGCGCAGCAATGGTTACATAAATCCGCAGCGGCAGGCCTTGTCATTGCGTACCGCAACTTGCGCCTTACCTATGCCGAGCAAGATAATAGGGCAATGGAAGAACAAGTCATTTTTGAAGGGGCTGCAGCAGGTTTGCCACTCATGATGTATTTAGCAGGCGATATTTGTAAATCTCGGGGGGAGCATGAACGAGCCCTCGAATATTTTGAGCGCGGTGCCGCCATGAATAATGGCATGTGTTTGCGTGAAGTTGCCGAGTACTATGCAAAACCATGTGAGTCTAACAAAAGAATTCCTCAGAATATTCAAAAGGCCCTCAAATACTACGAGCGTGCTGCTATAAGCCCAGATTATTTAGACTTTGACGACCACGCTTATGTTACAATGCAAGCCATCATTATTCGCACATTGAATATCGATGGTCAGTCCCAAGACTGGTCTCGCATTGCTCACTTATTGCAACAACCGGCTATTTACACGCTCGATGCTATCTGGCCATATCTCGCTTATGTATTTACTTTCAAAAAAGGTAATACCCATGCAATGAGAAGTGCCATAGAGTGCATTAATCAGGCTAGCAAATGTCACGATAGATATGGTAGTTATGACTATGCGGACCATCTATGGCAACTGGCCGCCGGCTATTGCTACGAAATTGGTGCCTTTACAAAAGAACCTGATTTAGACCAAGCCGTTACGTTCTACGAGCATGCTCGTGAAAGCATCAAACGTCTCAACACAACAAACGATAATTGGTTAGGCACTGGTGAGCCGTTAGCGATTCCTGACGAAGCATCTGAGCGATTAGAAGCCTTTGAGCTAGTTAATGGACATTATCAGTACAAAGCAGGCATTAAACAATCTTCTACAACTTGTAATCCTATGCCCCCTGCTTGGCCTCAAAACTCCGTAGATGTATTAGAAATCTTTGAGGACTCTACTACTGGTTGGCGCACGAATAAATACGACTGGAATTTCATTCAACGGGAATGGGATACACAAAAATATCTCAGCTTTATCATCTACGATAATCGCCAATCCATAGAAAACGTAATTTACGATGTGTACAGTATCGTTATGTACCACAATGAAGACAAAAACTCTTGTACTATCTATCTATACGGCTACATTGAGGATACTAGCAGACAGGATGAAAACGTGGATCCTAGAGTATATGAAATAAGATACTTTAAAGAAATGTCAATTCCTGCAGGTCTCGCTTTAATTAAAGACTTCTATGATCATGCTACATTACCTGTTATTGATGAAAGCTGGGAGAAACAGTACAAAAACACTACGCCTCCACGAGAATATGAATTAACTTGTGACAACGATATCTTCTACCTCAATCAATATGAATTTTCAAATCAAATGATTAAGGATGCCTTAGAAGGAGTGGCGAATGGTAAGTATGATATGATTTCTGTTCGCCCTTCTAGCATTGATGAGCAATGCATTAGCTATTACATCGAGCGCGCAAAAGGAAAAAACTTACGCATTCGACTCTATGCCACTGTAGACGAAGACAACGTATATGGCTTTGAACGAGAGTCTTGCAACTTAACCTCCATCAACTACTGGATTCAGGAGTCTATAACAAGCAATAAACTTCCGGACTTAAGCGATTGGGATGAAATTAAAAAGAAATAAGCGTATTATTTTATTAAGAACATACTAAAACTAAGAAAGGAGGGATACGTTGGAAACGTGGAAACGAACGGTGTACATCAGTTTAGTCTGTGTATTCTGTACAGCCTTTGGTGTAAGCCAGTTAGCTCCAATTCTGCCTTTATACTTTCATGATTTAGGCGTACAAACTCCAGAAGCTATGTCCTTATGGTCTGGGTTAGCCACAGGTGCAACCTATATTATAGTTTGCTTGGCTGCTCCATTTTGGGGACGTGTGGCCGACAAAAAAGGTCGTAAAATTACATTAATACGATCTAGCTTTGGCATGGCATTATGCAATATATTAATTGCTTTTCAAACTACACCCGAAGGGGTTGTTTTAATCCGGCTCGTCCAAGGTCTAGTAAGTGGCTTTTACTCGGCATCAATTACATTAATAGCTTCAGAATCACCTATTGAGCGGACAGGTTGGGCCTTAGGATTATTAGCATCTGCTAATCTTGCTGGTTCACTAATAGGGCCTTTATTGGGTGGATATATTGCAGATACAGTAGGCATTCGCAATGACTTCATCATCGTCGGTACGCTCATGGGTTTAGCTGGTGTGCTGGCTACTATATTCATCCATGAAAATTATGTACCACAACCGAATCCTGAAAAACTTTCCATCCGTAAGTTGAAAGAGCAAATACCGGAATTTAATAGTATTGTCGCATTATGTGTAGCATCCTTTATCTATGCAATATGCATCATGTCCTTACAACCTGTTATCTCTGTATATATTAAGGGAATCGTTCCTAGTGATACAGAAAATCTAGCATTTATTGCAGGCGCTGTATTCTCCGCTATGGGTATTGCTCAACTTATGAGTAGTTCTCCACTAGGTAAATTAGTCGACAAGATCGGGCCACGGAAAGTATTAGTAGTATCTCTTATTTATGTAGGGATTCTAAATATCCCTCAAGCCTATGTTTCTGATGTATATCAACTTGCAATCATCAGGTTCCTACAAGGTTTTGGTTTAGGTGGCATGTTGCCTGCTTTAAACACCTATCTATCCTCAAAAACGCCTCGTGAATTTACAGGACAAGTATTCTCCTACAATCAATCTTGTCTATTCTTTGGCTACTTCTTAGGATCCGTCGGTGGTGCTAGCCTTATGGCATGGCTAGGCTTTACTACCCTATTCTGGGTTAGCGGTGGCTTATTTATTATTTCCGCTCTCTGGATTGGCTTCAAACTTAAATAATATAAAGATATATAAAAAGAACCCTATCATGATTGAACTGCACCTCCAAAAATTGGGCACAATTTTTGGAGGTGCAGTTTTTTATGTCAAAATAGGGTTCTTTTATTGTGTATTCTAAAGTTTAACGTCTTTAATATATCTGTAATTTATGAATTTATAGTTTTACAGCTACATTTTAATCTAATCATAGTAACAATAGCATAATCACTACTGTAGCAATAATACATGGTACAGCATTGCGTTTTGCCATTTCCATAGGGTTAATGCCTGCAAGGCCAGCAATGATGATACCTGCACCTGCTACTGGACTCATACTACGACCGATGCCAGCACCTAATTGGGCCATAGAGCCGAGTTGCATGATGCCATAGCCAAAGTCTGCCGCATGAGGTGTTACAGCTCCGTTAAATGCAAGGGCTGCTGCATTACCAGAACCAGAGATAACAGCTAATAAGAATGGACCAAAGGCCGCACCAATTTGAGCGATTTGTTGAGAGTTCTTCATACCATCAATGAGTGCATTTGTAAGCCCAATGTACTGCATACCCGCAGTAAAGGCTGCCGCCGCAGCCATAAGACCCACAACATCACACATACCATCGCCAGTACCGCGGAAGAATTTTTTAACTGCTTCCGTTACATTAGGACGTACGGCAATAATACCGATAGCTGTACCAATGAGCATAGATACAGGAACAGAAATTTCTGGAATCACTGCTACTTGTTTACTACCGAGTACGAGTAATACAAGCGGAATGATTGGGATGATAGCATATAAATAATTTACTTTAAATTCTTTGCCTTCTTCCGCATTAGCATCTTTTAATACATATCCTGTATTTTCCTTTTTAACAATAGCTACGATATTGAGCAAAATAGCTGCTACGACAATGCCAATAATGGCTTGCATAGAGAAGCTAGCGATAACGGTCATTACGTCTTCACCAGCGAGTTGTGCTACTTGAGGGTTAAACATAAGACCAGGGCTCAATGCACTACCCCAAGTGCCTAAGAAAATAGCGGAACCTGCCATCGCTGGATGCACACCGGAGCGAATAAGTGCAGGAATTAATAGAGCACCTACTGCAGCTGCACAGCCTGCCGCTGTAGGTAACGCAATGTTGATCAAGAACGTAATAATAACAGCACCAGGAATGATGATTTTAGTCATTTTTTTAAGGCCTGCAGAGATGAAATATACCATGTGCTCTGTACATTTTGTATACTCCATAACATAACTAAAACCAAGCACTGTACAAATAGTTGGTACAAGACCTGGATTTGTAAGCTCTTTTACAAAGGCTGTCGTACCAGCACTAAGCTGTCCACCAATAAAACACATTAATAAGCCCGATAATAACAACACAAGCCGTGTTTCAAACTGCTTAATAATGGCAATAAACGTTGCCACTACGATAACAATACCAGCAATAACCATAATCTCTCCAATCCATGTATTCCCTACCAATCGCAAGTATCCTCTGCCATTCTATTACGGAATACATCCTTCTAACTACGTAAAATATGATATCTTAGCTAGTTAACATAGAGCTAACTAAATTATATCTACCTCAAATATTCCACAATACTCAAACTAGTTAAGTTTAGTACTTTCTAAGCTAAGCTTTCTTAGCACCGTGTCTAATATCTTAGCTCCCGTAACGATGTCATCCATATCTGCAAATTCAGCTGGATTATGGCTGATACCTTCACGGCATGGGATAAAAATCATTCCTGTAGGAACATCATCAGCCCAATGCATGGCATCATGACCAGCACCGCTTGGCATAGTCATATAATCTACGCCTACAGACTGAACAGCCTCTTCAATTTCTCGAATCATAGCTGGATGCATCGCTACAGGATGATCCTGTGCAACAGGCTCAATCGTATAGGATAAGCCTCGTTTCTCTGCAATAACATCAATATATTCCTTAATGAGAGTAACCACAGAATCACGGGCCACCTTAGAAATACTGCGAATATCGACGCCCAGTTTAACGGCCCCAGGAATAACGTTCATCGCTCCGGGCACAACCTCTACTACACCGACTGTACCCACCACTGGAGGCTCTTCTTGCATGGATGCAATCTCCTCAATACCGAGAATGATTTTAGAAGCCCCACAGAGTGCATCATGGCGCAAGTTCATTGGTGTGGCCCCACTATGATCCGCGTTACCACGAATGGTTACATAGAACCGCTCTGGTGCGGCAATACCAGTTACAACGCCGATCGGTTTCGCTTCGTGTTCTAGCACCTTACCCTGTTCAATATGTATTTCAGTGAAAGACTTTACAGGTCGTTCATATTCCATATGCTCAATAGCATCGGGATTTAAATTACGACCTTTCAACGCATCATACAGGGACACACCTTGTTTATCTACTAAGCGTTGTAAATCTTGCAATGTCAATTCACCACGCATAGCTTTACTGCCTAATGTGGCTGCTCCAAAGCGGCTAGACTCTTCACACATAAAGTCTACTACTGCAATGGTATGGTCATGTTCAAAACCATCATCAGTCATACTGCGAACCGCTTCGATAGCAGATAATACACCTACAACACCATCATAATTGCCCCCATTCGGTACACTGTCCGTATGAGAACCAACCATAACAATCGGTAACTCAGGATTCTTACCAACCTTATAGCCTATAACATTCCCGAAACCATCAGTTTCCACTGTAAGTCCCGCATTAGTCATGCAGTCAATAATATATTGGCGTCCCTTCCAGTCTGCATCGGTGAAAGCTAGACGATTAATACCTTCTCCAGGTGCAGTCAACTGTGCCATAGCCTCAAAATCTTTAGTTAAACGATCTCGTTGAATCATATAACACCTCACAATCTAATACTCATATTAGATTTAATATATAGCACACTATACATATTTCGATGTATACATCTATATAGTTATGTACCTATAGTTTAGATGTATGCATCACAATATCTCAATCAATATATCCTATTTTAAATAGTGAGTAGCAATTGTACCTAACGCAACAATACCATTTAACATATCTTCTTCATCGATATCAAATAATGGATTATGATGCGGTGCTTTAATAGCTGAGCCCAATACCATATATGTTGCTCGACCGCCACGATCAATTACACGGTTCAAGAAGTACGCGCAGTCTTCACTACCACCGCCACTATAATCAAACGGTACTTCTTTAAAGATGCCCAATGGTTCAATGATTTCTTGTACTTCACGAGCTAAATCATCGCTAATACGACCAGCTGGTGTTTCGCCTTGTTTTGTAATTTCAAAGGTGCAGTCATGCATTTCTGCAGCACCTTTAATAATAGTTTTTGTGCGTTCAATCATGTAGTCATTGATTTCTGTAGTAGCACCGCGAGTTTCTAATTTAAGAACAGCTACATCAGGTGTAACATTGCGACCTGTACCACTTTCAAAAACGCCTACATTCATACGAGAAGCACCTTGGCTATGACAGGCGATAGCTTGTAAGTTAAGAACTGCTGTACAGCCTGCAAGCATAGCATTTTGGGCCTTTTCTGGAGAACCACCAGCATGAGCAGAATAGCCATGGAACACAGCATCAAGTTTCGTAGTCGCCAAGAAGCCATGGTCACTACAAGCAAAGCAATTGGATAGCTTTTCGTTAAACCCAATGTGCATACCAAACATCAAGTCTACGTCGTCTACTACGCCAGCCTCTACCATCGCTTTAGCGCCACGTACACCTTCCTCAGCAGGTTGGAAGATAAGTTTGATAGTACCCTTTAATCCATCTTTATGTGTGGCTATATATTCTGCAAGGCCAAGGCCCATTGTCATATGTGTATCATGACCACAAGCATGCATCGCTTTATCATGGCGAGAACGGAACCCAATCTTAGCTGGAATATGGTTAGACGCTTTAGATTCGATAACATCATTGGAATCCATATCTGCACGGAACGCTACTACAGGACCATCATCACTAAACTTCATAGTTGCCACAATAGCTGTTTTACCATAGCCCATCTTCTCTACTAGTTCAGGATCAGCACCTTCATCCATAGCACGAGCCATGGCTGCTTTCATAACATCCTCGCTAGGCAAACCCATACGAGAATCTAAATCAAGCACTTCTGCACCGAGTGCCACATCATACCCTAAGGCAATTAGCTTTTCAGCTACTTTAGCGGCAGAACGATATTCGAGCCAAGCTGGCTCTGGATACATATGAAAATCACGACGTAAAGAGATAAAATCATCGCGGCGTTGTTGTACGAAATCTTTTACAGACATACTTACCTCCTAAAATACAATAGATACCTATACTTCAACTATATAAAGAGCTACACAAATAGCTAATTAAATAGTCAACCAATAAGATTATGTATACAGAATTATAAATTTCTATATACATCAATAATAATTCTTGTATTTATTATAACTTATATTGAGGTTTTTAGAAATAAAAGAGCATACATACGCAGATCACACAATTTCCTCTTTATTTAATTTTTTTAGTACTTCTCGTTTGATTTGACGGTGTCGATCCCAGGCGATAATGAATACGGTTGCAATGATGCAAATCATGCCAAAAATACCGACCAGCGTAAAATGATTCCCTAGCAATACCCATCCAAAGATCGCTGCTGAGATTGGTTCTAAGGATGAAAGTATAGAGCCTTGTAAAGCACCAATGAGTGTAACCCCTTCCATATAAGCATTAAAGGATACGACTGTACCAAGTATGATGATGGCGAATAATCCTAACCAGGTCATGCCATCCCAGAGGGCTTCCGATTCTACTTGTTGAAACATAGCTAAGGATAAAATACCACAGATAAACATGGCAAAGCCCACAATGGATGTGGAGCCATATTTCTTTAATAGCTCAATAGGTTGCAATGTATATACACAGATACTAGCTGCCGATACAAGCCCCCAGAATAAAGCAAGCACATTAAAGTTCGAAACATCTAGCCCTTCTTGCATGACGATACAGAGTGTTCCCACCAAGGCTAATACAATACAGAAAAACTCTGGTACAGATGGCTTTTTAAAGTATCTCAAAAACAAATAGATAATGATCAGCGTAGGCGCAACATTTTGAAGGACCGTAGCAATACCGACGCCTGAAATGGCAATGGACTTGAAGTATGAGTACTGAGCTAAAGCAATACCTAAAATACCAAATATTAATAATTTCCCTATATCCTTAGGTTCTGTAAAGATAGCGAAAATACGCTTACCATCCCTTATATACGCAAGTCCTATCGTCAATATACCTGCTATGAGCAAACGCGCTTCTAATAGCCACTCCACATTGATATGCTTTGCACTTTCAAGGAATTGTACAGATGTGCCTGAAAGCCCCCAAAGTAGGGTACCTAAAATGGCAAGGGCCATACCTTTCCATTGTTTTTCCTCCATACAACCTCCTATAACAACTACTTTCACATTATGTACAATCATAACAAAGAGGCCTCTAAACCGCAATATACAGCAAAGAGACCTCAAACTATGTGCGTTTTTCTAGAGCAATTATAATAACTGTAGCGATGATCATGGCCATGCCAATTAGCCCTAATGCACTAAATTGGTTGCCTAACAAAGCCCATCCAAAGAAAGCTGCCGAAATCGGTTCAATAGATGACAAAATGGATCCTGGAACGGCACCTATTCTCTTAACACCTTCTAAATAAGCATTAAAGGATACAATGGTCCCCAAAAAGACAACATTGAAACAGCCAATAATAGTCCATACATCCCACATAGCATACGAATTTGGCTGATGAAATAAAATAGCAGCCACAATACCACTGAGAAGCATACCAAATCCTACAATCGGCAAGGTTCCATATTTATATAGTAAATCTACAGGAGAAACACTATATACAGCGACCCCTACAGCAGATAGAAGTCCCCATACGAGCACTGCCAGTGGGAATCCCTCCATAGAAAAGCCATCATTCCCCATCAAACAAATCGTACCTACTAAGGCTAGTATAACGGAAATAATTTCCCCTTTAGAGGGCCTTTTACCATAACGGGCAAGCATATAAATAATAATCATTGATGGCGCCAAGTATTGAAGCACCGTCGCAATACCAGCCCCAGCTAAAGCAATGGATTTAAAGTATGTATATTGGCATAAAGCCATGCCAAATACGCCAAAAACGATAAGGCCTACCGTATCTTTTAAACTACGAAAGACATGGAAGATAGAATTACCATATTTAAACCATGCATAGATAACAGTTAATAGTCCTGCTGTAATTAATCGCATGGTAACTAGCCATTCCAAATTCATATCCCTAAAGTTACTTAAGAACTGTACTGAAGCACCTGATACGCCCCATAAAACAGCTCCTAATAGGGTTAGTAAGACACCTATAATTTCATATCGCTTCATAGGATTAGTCGCCTAAGAGATCTACATGTACTTTTACAACAACCTTGCGAATTTTAATAGGCTTATCATTAACAGCTAATAGTGGTCTATGGATATCAGATGGGAAGAATACTGCATAATACCCTTCTGGACAGTGGATGTGTCCTTCATCAACAGATTCGTTTGGATAGAAATAGCAATCTCGTTCTGGATAGGATTCTAGCGGTTTAACAAGACCTTTATCTACGAAAAAGCCCATATTTTCTTCCCCATCTACCATGAATTGAATATCTACATAGTTGCGATGAGACTCAGGTTTTGTAATTTCAAACAATTTTGTTTCTACATCGTCTACATTGGCGTACATCATGTCCCCTTCAATGGCATGACGGCCACCTGGCAATGCTTTCAAATCTGTATTTTTTAAGAAATCTAAAGCTCGTACGATGGCTTTAGGATAGCCCATTTTTGTATAATCTGCAGTAATGCTAGAGAAAAACATATACGATCCTTTCCCGATATATGGAAATAACACCCGATACATAAGCAATTATATTATCTTAATGTTAGCACATATATACATAAAGGACTAGCAATTCTATGATTTCCACTGCATCTATACATACCAATGATTAGGTCCCTATATTCTCCGTTATCGATTAAGCCCATCCTAATCTATTTCAAATATAGTAAAAGCCCTCCATACGCTACATATATGGAGGGCTCGTGTAAAATACTATTCAAATTTATGACTTACGTCAATTGTTATGCTATTAAGTTGTTACGATATGCAATTATCTATTCAGTTGTAGTGATTCTAACTGTATTTGATACAGTACGTGGACATGTTCTTAACTTTATTCTTGAGTCTTACGAGCAGCGATAATTTCTTCCGCTTGCTTATGTGGAACCTCTTCATAAGTATAGAACTGACGGTTAAATACGCCTTGTCCTTGAGTGATAGAGCGCAATGCAGTTACATAGTCGGCCATTTCAGCCAATGGTACTTGTGCTTTAACAACAGAAATACCTGTTCTTTCACTTTGTTCCATGCCTAATACACGACCTCGACGGCTATTCAAATCACCCATGATGTCGCCCATGAAAGCATCTGGTGCAAACACGTTAACTTCATAGATTGGTTCTAATAGGACTGGTTTCGCCTTAGGAATTACATCCTTGATAGCTTGTGACGTAGCTACTTTAAATGCTAACTCTGAGGAGTCTACGCTATGGTAAGATCCATCCAAGAGTGTCACTTGCACGCCAATCATAGGATATCCCGCAATTAAGCCTTTATCTAGGGTTTCTTTGGCACCCTTTTCCACTGCTGGTATGTATTGTTTAGGTACAGCACCACCAAAGATTTTGTCTACGAATGCAAATTCGCTTCCATCGTATAATGGGTCCACTTGAATCTTAACGTGACCATATTGACCATGACCGCCACTTTGTTTCTTATATTTAGACTCGGTTTCAGCGGAGCCTTTAATTGTTTCGCGGTATGGAATATATGGAGTCACAAGTTTAGCTTGTACGCCATATTTACGATCCATTTTGTTGAGGATATGCTCGAGATGAACCTCGCCCATACAATCGATTTGTAGTTGACGGGCCTCAGCATTTTTCACTACTACGCAAGTAGGATCTTCTTCTGCTACTTTTAGAACAGCACTAGCTAATTTTTCCTCCTCACCTTTTTTCACAGGTTCTAATGCTACTGTGTATAGAGGTTGAGGGAAACGGATAGCGTCGTATGTCACTTTAAAGTCAGGAGCAGTTAATGTATCGCCAGTCTTAGCATTAGCCAATTTCGGTATCACTACGATATCGCCAGCTTTAGCGGTAGATACAGGGATTTGTTGCTTCCCGATAAGGGTAACCATCTTGCCCCATTTTTCTTCTACACCTTGGTTTACATCATAAAGGCGGTCGCCTTCTTTTAGTTCACCAGAGAAGATACGTACAAAGCTTTGTTTGCCTGCGAATGGGTCTAACAATGTTTTAAATACAAATGCAGTTAAAGGTTTATCTACATGTACTACACATTGTTCGCCGGTTTCCGCATCAGTTGCGGTCATCACTTTTTTAGTTGCATCCGGCATGTAACGGATCATACGATCCAATACTTGATCTAGGCCAATACGAGATGTGGCACTGCCACACATGATTGGGCACACACGGCCACTAATCATCCCTTCACGCAAGCCTTGGCGAATTTCCTCTAAGGATAATTCTTCGCCTTCTAAATATTTTTCCAACAATTCATCGCTACCTTCAGCCGCGGCTTCTACGGTCATTTCCCGAATTTCTTGAGCCTTTTCGATAAGGTGAGCTGGTACAGCAATCTCTGTTGGTTGGCCGTCCTTGTAAGTAAACGCAGTCATTTTTGCTACGTCTACGACGCCTTCAAAGTTGGCGCCTTCACCGATAGGAATCTGCAATGGCATAATGCCTTTGCCAAATAATTCCCGCATTCTTTCAATAGTACCGAAGAAATCGGCACCATCCACATCCATTTTATTGATAAATGCCATGCGTGGCATTTGTAATTCAACTGCATAATCCCATGCGCGAACTGTGTCAGTTTCTACACCAGATGTGGCGGATAGTACCATCAACATACCATCGCACGCACGCAAAGCGGCACGAACTTCACCATGGAATTCATTATAGCCTGGAGTATCTACGAAGTTAACCTTGTGGTCATGCCATTCACATGGAGCCATGCCCAATTGGATTGTTACGTTACGTTTAATTTCTTCAGGTTCAAAGTCCATAATATGTTTATTGTCTTGGCCTTTACCTACGAAATCAACCGCACCAGAGGTTAACAACAAAGATTCGACAAGAGCTGTTTTACCCGCACCATCGTGGGAAACAACAGCAACATTTCTAATTTTATCACTACTGTACTCTTTCATCGGAATCGCCTCCTTAATGGCAAATTACGGCTTTTGCTATTACATTTCGACACCCAAATAGAAAAGTCCTCTTTTTCCGAAAAAATTTATCAAAAAAAGAGGACTCTTTATTAATATTAATTTATAAATCAGTATTATCTACCCACTAAAGAGGCACAGCCACTAAGAAGTGCCATGAAAAGTGCCCAAATTATAGCGAAGATTATGGACGTTAAGATACTAGCAATGAATACTTTCATCTTCGTAAGCATTACTTGTGTTGCCATAAGTTCTAAGGATACCCAAATGGATATAACAAGTAAGGCTATTGTTCCTACAAAATAGATAACACCAGCAAAAGCTCTACTATCGGATGCTAGACCTAATATGCCCATTAAAACCAAGATTATCGTATAACCAATACTAAATAATAGTACCCCATACCCTTGTAGATACCAACTAACTTTCATAATCGCCTGTACATTGTCGGTACCACCCATCTTAGTGATAACCCAGTTATATACATAGGAACCGATGGCAACCATCACAAAGGACCAGCCGATACAAATAAGCCATGCAAAGATGAACATAAAGCTGGCACCGATACCGAGTAAATAGGTTAAACCAGTAAATTCATTATGAGGGAGAAATGGAATTAACATAGTCCCAAATAAAGCCAATATAATATATGGAATAGCCCATAAGAATACAGTGCCCCAGAAACCTTTTTTCAATGTACCAGACTGTACAACTTAATCAATACCGCCTTTAAAAGGACTCGCAAATAACCGCCAAAAATCAGAATACCATTTTGTCTCCATAATACACCTCATGTAATGGGGCCCCATCTATATATAGGTAAAACTACCCCAAAACTTATAATAGAATCAATGAATTAGCTACACAGAGAAAGCTAAAACTCTCCCGTCCGTTTACCGTAGTGTTTGGAGTCACCATTTTGCTTCCACCCAACGGTATCACCGATGGACATAACGCGGCGCGTTAAGCAGTCTTTACATTTATCTGCATTATCATCTACACAAGGTTTGTTATCATATAACAAATACTTTGCCCGATGTTCCGGAATGGTAATGATAGGCATCAATATATTGGCACCTGCAGCAAGGCCTTTTTCACGGCCCAGTTTATCCAAAGCTTGTAATGCAGTAGTAGCTGCAATATTGACATCTTTCAAGAATAAGCGGGTTAAAGCAATCATCTTAAGGCCTAATTGAATACGGCGCAATTTACCAGCTTCATCATCGATGCCCATCGCTAATGCTTCTTGGCCTAGGGGCGTATCATGATGTACCACATACGGACCCATGCCGATCATGTCGATATCCATATCACGATAGAATAAGATATCGTTCACTAAATCTTCCTCTGTTTGGCCCGGCAAACCAATCATGACACCTGTACCTACTTGGAAGCCTACACGACGCAAACGACGTAAGCATTCAACGCGCGTTTCAAAGGAGTGCAATTCATCTTGAGGATGAATTTTATGATACAGTTCTTTATTTGTTGTTTCAATGCGCAATAAATAACGGCTCGCACCGGCTTCACGCATGCGGCGGTACGCCTCTTCGCTTTGTTCCCCTACGCACATCGTAATGCCCAGGGAACCATCGCCAATGGCTTTAATATCGCGAATGAGATCTACTACATAATCGACGAATATATCATCACTGCGTTCACCAGATTGGAGTGTAATAGAGCCATATTCATGGTCATAGGCCCACTGTGCCATCTTAATGATGTCTTCACGATTCATATCAAAGCGTTCCGTCTTATCATTTTCACGACGGATACCGCAGTAATTACAGTTTTTGATGCATCGGTTCGAGAACTCAATGAGGCCCCGATAATACGCTACAGGCTGTACATATTTTGCCTTTACTTCATAAGCCTTTTTATATATTAACTGCAACTCGTCTTCATCAGTTACAGACATGAGAAATCGCAATTCTTCCTCGGTTAGCCATTCATCGCCAACGAGATCTTTAGCAAGAATATCTTGCACTTGCAAACAATCACTTCCTTTCATAACGAACCGTCATCGATTCGCTTGGTATAGTAATGGAATCTATGTCAGTGACACAGGTAAACCCATTCACTTCGCGCGGCAAATCCCGCACATGTTTCACTTGTCGAGTTAAACATTCGTGAGCCATCACACCGCGACTCATTTTTGAGGACGTACTCATCTGTTTAAATGCATCGCCTCGTAACTCCCAAAATTCAACGGTCACTACCTTTGGATGGTTTACCATTTTGGCATATTCTTTAGATGCTAGATTGAGAATCCAATCTTCCTTGTGAAAGTAGGCATCTACCGCTTCACGCCACGTGTCATATAAGTTAATGCCTATCTTATCGACCATATCGAGACGATAGTCTCTAACACCCATTGTTGGCTCTACAACGCCGTACAAGGCAGACATTACAACAAGATGGCTTTCACCGAAGACCTTAGCCTCATCAGATAGGTTGCCCCAATCCAAATATTTGAAAGCAATACCATCGTAGCTTTCACAAGCAAGCCCTACAGGATGAGACGCAAAATCTTGATAAAAATCAAAGAGAGCCTGCGCCTTATCATCCTTGAGTTTCAAAGCCTTACCAAGGGCCGCCACATCTAGGGACTGTACATGTTTTACAAGGTCTTGCGTAATGTGCGGTTGAAATTGACCGTCTTGAACCGCAGTATGTACTGCCCCATTATTGTCAACAGTAGTAATCGTTTTAGTCTTACTAGGAGAGAGGACGATTTTCATGGGATAATTCCGCCTTGATAGTTTCCTCTGTCAAATTGTCGATCAACTCAGGATTCCACAACATAAGAGGCACAGCCACTACATGGCTAGCTTTCATTTCTTTACATAAATTAATGCATTCTTTAAGGTAATCAGAATCTTCATCTACAAGATCGCATACGATAACAACGTGACGACCTTTTAAATTTACACCTTCGTAGTCGATGCTGCCAGCAGATACTGTAAGCATGCCAGTTTCTAGACGACCTTCGCTCATGTCGTTCAATCGAGACATTAGAACGTGTTCGAGCATAGTAGATACAGGTGTTACCACGCGACCAATGCCGATAAGAGCCTCAGGTTGGGCGTGAACAATAACTGTTTTCTTGCGTTTATCAGTTCTAAAATCAACGAGAGCTTTTTCTAAAGCGCCAAAGAACACGAATAATTGCCAAGGATCAAAAGAACCTGTTTGGAACATGTCGATAACAGAGCCATCCTCATCCATATTTAGGCGCGTTAATAATTCCTCTGCAATGTCGTTTACTACAACACTAAAATCAGATTGCATTGCATCTTGTACTTTTACTTCGTCTGCCATTAGGTCCTCCTAATTTCTATCTATTACACTGGTGAGGGAATGTTCCCTACAGGATTTATACTATCTTTAATTGTAACATATTTTACAGCCCACATGGTTATTCATGGATACACTTTTTACATAACAACTATACCAGTTATATGACAAAGTAATTCTAATAAAACAATGTTACATGATTAATGTAACTTTATGATTAATGTAACTTTATGATTTTTGAACATCTATTATACAAAAAAGACCGCTAACGCGGTCTTTTCCTATTACCCTACAATGAGTAGGTAAATATTCATAACAGTAACAACAATACCAATGCCCCATAATAGTACATTCGTATATTTATGGTTCGCATATTGCCCCATCACCTTACGGCTACTCGTCATATAGAGCTGCAAGAAAATTGTAATAGGTAGTTGCAAACTCAAAAACATTTGAGAGATCAACAATGCTTGGAATGAATCAGTAACAAATACAATCAACAGCAATGCCGGAATGTATGTTAAAGCCAAGCCTAATCGAGTATGGAAGTCTTTCATATCGTAAGACTCACCAAACATGCCGGCAAAGATACTCGCCCCTGCCATACCTGCCGTAGCAGACGATGCAAAGCCCGCAAAGAGCAATGCGATAGCAAAGATAGTACCTGCTGCAGGGCCAATGAGAGGTCGTAACAACTCCTCCGCCTGTTCAAGCTCGGTTACTTCAATGCCATGAGCAAAGAACACGGATGCCGCCAATAAGATCATGGCAGAGTTAATCATCCATCCAATACCCATAGATAATAGAGTGTCTAGAAATTCATAACGCAATTGGCGCTTCATTACAGAAGGATCTTGCGTGTTGAACTGGCGACTTTGGATAATTTCTGAGTGCAAGAACAAATTGTGAGGCATAATAACAGCCCCTAAGATACTCAAAATAACGAGCATCGATTCATTCGGAATCTTAGGATCTACCCACCCAATGCCTGCTGCCGCCCAGTCTACATTGACCATATTGACCTCAACGAGGTAGGCCAATGCAATAAGGGATACAAAACCTGCAATAATCCGCTCCAGTTTTCGATAGGAGTTTGTAATGAGCATAACAGTACATATAACGGCCGTTAATACACTACCTATCAGAAGCGGAATGCCAAAGAGCATTTTCAATGCAATAGCAGCGCCGATAAATTCAGCCAATGCCGTCGCCGCAGCTGCAATGCCCGCTGTACTCAACACAAATCGCGATACATAGGGAGGCAAGAATTCATAGGCACATTCTGATAAGCATTGGCCCCGTACAATGCCTAAATGAGCCACATTATGCTGCAATAAAATCAGCATAATCGTAGATAGTGTTACTACCCATAAAAGTTCGTAACCATAACTGGCCCCAGCCGCAAGATTAGCCGCCCAATTGCCAGGGTCGATAAACCCTACAGTTACGATAATGCCAGGCCCTATAAATTTAAAGACCTCGCTCACCTGGTGCTTACCATTTTGGTGAACAGTAAACAACTGTTTCTTTAAGAAATCAATCATTATAACTCCTTATAAAGGGTTATAGAGTAAAGGTCATCTCCGTTTGCATGCGAGCATCGGTTTTGGATTTACTATCCTTACCACCTGTATAACGGATGCGCACATTATTATTTACTTTAACGCGAGAATCATCAATTTTGAACTTCTTCATCTTTTCTTTGATTTGCTCATCAGTTAAAGCGCGCTCCTCTGGTTTTGCTACCTCATCATTAGCCGTATCTAAAGCATCTTGTTGAGATTTAGATACTTGGTATGTTTTACCAGATTTCTTAGCCTTTTCAGCACGCTTTTCGTCTAATTTTTGACGACGGTCTTGAGTAATTTTCTTATCGCGAGCAATCCGATAGTCCATCACATCACGCATATTTTCTTGGTAAATACGCAATGCATATTGACGATCGTTTTCATTCATTTGTTCACGTTTTGTTACTACCTCATCAATAAGAGGCATAAGCTCATCTTTTGTATAGCTTGTATTACCATCAAAAACAAAACCATGTGTATCTGTAATAGCACCGTGCTTAATTAGTGTTTGTAACGCTGTATACGTCCAATCACTTGGTGTAATTACACCTGTACTCACATGGTGTTGTACTTTGCTAGAGCTACTAACCGTTTCTACATCAGCACTCACACCGTCCATCATAGGACGTGCACTTGGAATAGCAATGCTTTCAGCATGAACGAAACCAACAGAGGCAACGAGACATAATGTACCGATGCCAACAGCGCGACGAAGTAAATGTATGTGACGTGTATATTTTGTATTCATAAGAGTCTCCTTAAAATTACATTTTGTACAATCTATTATATGAAACCCCTTGTCATACGTCAACTCTATAACCTTACACGCCTGTATACATCAATATTTACAAGACCTTAAACTCATTTGAGTTCTTACACATTAAGGTCCATACCTAGTAAATATTACAATAAACAAAAAGACCTCACATCGCGTGATGTGAGGTCTCAGCATGGCGGAGGATTAGGGATTCGAACCCTAGCGACGGTAACCCGCCCTAACGATTTAGCAAACCGTCCTCTTCAGCCTCTTGAGTAATCCTCCATGCTTTACTGGGTAATCATATCATACCCAATAAGGCATTGTCAATTGTATTATTTCAACATGGATTCGATGAACCAGATTTGTTTTACTACTATATTAAATATAGTATTCTATGTAGCCATCGGGAATTTTCTTTTCCTCCGACTTACCGTTATTAGTACGACGAGGTTTACGGACATACATATTTTCTGGATCTGTTTCAAAGATAACCATGTCTTTAGGGATATCATGTTTAATAACAAGATTACAACCGATTTTTGTGCGCGCACCAATGGTAATATCCCCTAAGATTTTTGTGCCTGTACCGATGAGCACTTCGTCTTCGATTGTTGGATGACGTTTTACCTGTTTAGAGGACATCCCCCCTAGTGTAACTTGGTGGAATAGTGTTACATTATCCCCTACGATGGCGGTTTCACCGATTACAACGCCCATACCATGGTCAATAAATAAACCGCGGCCAATCGTTGCCCCTGGGTGAATTTCAATGCCCGTTACGTGACGAGAATGTAATGCCACACGACGCGCCAAGGTTGGCCACCCCGCCTTATAGAGGCGGTGCGCAAAGAAATGCCAGAATAAGGCCGTAATATGTGGATACGTCCAAATAACCATCCACACACTTGTTGCGGCTGGGTCAGAATCCATTACGCGCTTAATATTATATTGAATTTTGCCCCATAATTCACGCAAACCTTGCATCATAGTGACTCCATCTCAAATAACTCTACTCATATAACATATAGTATACAACATATGTGGTCTGTATTCCTATACATATGATGTTTTATCTATGCGAAATCCGTTATTTTACATATTCGTTATTAGCAAAATCCAAGAGGGATAAATATTTTTCTACCCCATCTGGTGCAATAACCACTATATTCGCCTTTGGTTCTTCTCGTGCAATGCGCTTAGCTGCTACGATGGCTGCCCCCGCTGAAAGTCCAATAGAAACACCGCTTTCACGCATAAAGGTTTGTACTTCGCCAAAAGCTTCTTCATCACTTACAGTTTGTACGCCGTCCATCAAGCTTTGGTCGAAGTTCTCTGGAATGAAGCCCGCACCAATACCTTGAATTTTGTGAGGACCACCCTTGCCTTCTGTAATAGCCGGAGATCCTGTTGGTTCCACTGCGATAGATTTTAGATTCGGATTATGCTCTTTCAATCGTCTAGTAACACCTGTGAAAGTACCACCTGTACCGATACCTGCCACAAATACGTCTACATTGGGCACTTGTTCTACGATTTCAGCGCCCGTAGTACGGTAATGTATATCTGGATTCGCAGGATTTACAAATTGGCCTAAAGTAAACGCATTAGGATATTTTTCTAAGATTTCATTTGCTCGTTCAAGAGCGCCCTTCATGCCCGTTTCTTTTGGTGTTAAGATGAGCTGTGCACCGTACGCCTTAATAAGTTCACGACGTTCTTTACTCATGCTTTCAGGCATAATAATTACAGTTTTAATATGTAAGATAGCGCCCACCATGGCAAGAGCAATACCTGTATTGCCACTTGTAGCCTCTACGATGATGCTATCCTCGTGAAGGCGTCCTTTTTCCTTAGCATCTTGCAACATACCAAGTACTGCGCGATCTTTCACAGAACCGCCTACATTATATTTTTCAAGTTTTACATAAATATTGGTATTTGGTAATTGATATACCGGAGTTTTACCAATCAGTTCAGTTGTTTGATTTGTGACTATACTCATCTGATTCTCCTTTTGGTGATAGATGATAAAAATCGTCCTCAGGAACATCCCAAGGACGATATGAATTTCACCTTGTTATTCTCTATACACTGGATATAACCATTTGTGTATTCTCATAAATACAATCATACTCTATCACCTGCATCTATGCATTGTCAAGAGAATGAGAACCGCTTTTAAAGCCCTAAAAATATAGGAAATAACTAGGTTTATTTATAATTTTGTCAGTGTGTCTACCACCATACCCCAAGTAACAGGCACCATAATAATAACTAGCGCGAGTCCGATAAAGATGACTGTCCCTAGTATAACGGTAAGTCGCGGAACGATAGCTATCACGGTACTATTCGCTACATTATACGCCTTATCTATGTCATAGTGTAGCGCTACATAGCCCCACAGGAATCCTGCTATCACATATATCGCTACATAAGGGTCTAGTATGATATGCGTTGATGTCATCGTTTCAACATGCATTAACCGATTGATGACTGGTGAAAGTAGCACATTAGCAAGCATCGCTATAAGCTTGAACCATATAAGGCATATAATATAAGGCCACATAGTTCTCATGGTCATCCGCAACATGTAAATCAATCCTACAATAGCTAAGCCCAACCCGCCCTTTTCATGGGCCATGTACTGTTCCATCCAGGAAGGTTGTTCTTTACCTTGATGCAGTTGGTCATAGTGAAACGATAAGTTTCTTTCACCATGAGCCAAATCGACGAGACCTAACACTTGTAGCAACACTAGAACAAAGACGATAACAACGCCTATTTGGAAGCTTTCACTAAAGAATATAGCCATCGGATCAATAGCCAGCTCACGCAGAACAGATAGATTGCCATACACATCATAAAATACAGCATATAGGCCATTCGTTATGAGTACATCCACAATAAACAGGGTCAATATAAAAATAAGATACCCATTCCACCGAGTCCATCGACTCAGATGTGATAACTTCGTATGCTCCCCTACGATTATGGATGCAGGGTGTATAGACAAGATCACACCGATCATAAAAAACATTATGAACGATGTGACCATTGTTAAATATTCGTATGCCATATTAACGGTATGCTACGCGCTCAGGCTGCATATCATGGAAATGAAGGCGCTCTTTTGCCGTCTTTTCCCAATCTGTACCAGGCTTGCCGTAGTTTGCGTATGGATCGATGGACAAACCACCACGCGGCGTAAACTTGCCCCATACCTCGATGTACTTAGGATCCATCAACTTCAAAAGGTCTTTCATGATGATGTTGATGCAGTCCTCGTGAAAGTCCCCGTGATTGCGGAAACTAAATAGATATAATTTCAAAGACTTGGACTCTACCATTTTCTTATCTGGTACGTAAGAAATGTAAATGGTCGCAAAGTCTGGTTGACCTGTCATAGGGCACAAGCTTGTGAACTCAGGACAGTTAAATTTAACAAAGTAATCGTTATCAGGGTGCTTGTTATCAAACGCCTCTAACACCTGTGGTGCATAATCAGTTGGGTAATCGGTCTTGTGACCTAACATCGTTACCCCTTGTAACTCTTTTTCAGATCTGCCGGATGCCATAAGGAACCTCTTTCTATACATTCTAGAACTCTATAATTAGATATATTGAATAATTCATGTAACACTTAATTATAGCATATAAAAGAATACACAACTTATAGAGATAAACGATTTCAGACTATAGTTAAATGACCAGTCCATCCTACATCTCTAAATAAACTATCCTATCCCCATAATCTAGTTCAATTAGATTGCGCCCACATATAGATTGTATAAAATTAAAATTTATAATAAAATATTCATATACATTTGGTAAGGTTAATACATTCAGAGAAATATAACACCTTATGGAGGTCCCTTATGAAATTAAAACAGCTTATTTTATCTAGCATCGCTGTAGGTGCACTAGCTTTCACATTTGGCGCAGTACAACCTGCACAAGCAGCCATCGGCATGGAGAATCCAGGTCCAGCTATGAACCTTGAAAAACCAGCATCTGTTACCACTGCTCATCATATCAATGTAGATGGCAAGGTTGTTGAACCTATCAACGGTCAACAAAACGTAATCTATGTAGATGGTCAACCACTCGTAGCATTGCGCCAAGTATCTGAAGCTTTAGGCTATAAGGTAGCATGGGATGAGCCTACTAAAACAGCATTAGTAGACATGAATATCGCTACATTAGCTATCCAACCTGATTCTGCAGAGGTAGTGCGCCATGGCAAATTGAAGATTATCAACCTTGATACTTCTGAATCCTTCTTGCCTGCAGCTCGCAAGGTAGATGGTACTATCTTTGTAAAACCTCAAGTATTCAAATTATTATTGAACGATGTAAAAATTACAAAGGACGAAATCTTCATCGCCCCTCAACGCGCACAATTAGCATCTACTACAAATACAGAGGTAACTCACAAGAATGAACTCAACACATTCTTGCCACCATCTCAAAATGATGTAAAGAAAAAAGAAGATCCAAAGGCTACAGAAAAACCTCTTATTAAAATTAAGAAATCCTTAGCTAAAGATACTGTAACTACAGACGATCAAGCTCAATCTACAGACAAATCTGAATACCAACGTGCTAACGGATTAGATCGATAACCGAAATTAAGAGATTGTTGAGCAAGCTCTCAACGCATTAAAAAATTTATGCAAATAAAAAGGTCCCATACGGGACCTTTTTATTATATAGCATATATAGTTATCCGAAATTAGTTTTACTAAATTTGATGGCTATATTATCTGCCAAAACCATAACGGTTAAGAGCTGTATTACCATTACCATATATAGCCATAATCTTCGCCATGAAATAGTCAGCTACTGCTAGAGAGTATGCTGCAATATCATTGTAATCAGAGTATTTTGGTGCAACATTAGTCACAGTAATGTTTTCAATAGTAGTACTAGCTTTAGGAGTAGTCAATTTATTTGTAGTAGGTGCAGGATCTGTAACAGTTACTGTAGAACCCATGGCTGGATTAACATAACCTGTTGGAGTAGATACTGGTGGACGTTGGGAATCAGTATATTTGTAGCCATAAGAAGCGTCTGCTTGTTGTGGTGCTACTGTAACAGCGCCAAAAGCAAGTACAGCTGCGGCCAAAACGATAGAGAATTGTTTTGATGCTTTCATAAAAAACCTCCAAATAACACAAAAGTATTTTATCAAAAATTATGATAACGGAGATTTATTATAAACTATCTAAATAAACGCACAATGAAAGAGAGTTAATATCATTTATCTTTCATTTATCACTTTATTTTGATACCTTTGAAAGCATCTTTCACCTCATCCATTTGGCGTTTTACATCACCAACAGATTCTTTTACATCATCGGGAACCTTGATGCTATCTATACCTTTAGCTGACTCAGAGGCACGTTTACTATTTTCACCAGCTTGCTTCATCCCCGCTTTAATCCGGTCCATATTCTCATCGATCTCATCGAAGGATTCGTCGTAGAGGATAAAATTACTACCCCCATGGGATGTAATGTTGAGAGGCCCCATGGTGAGCTGCCCATTATCGATACGCAACGCATCTGTAGAAATAGTCGTAATATTCGTATTAACTGTCACATCACTAAAGGATAAATGACGTCCTTTATTGTGAAAGTTTCCTGTAATATTTTTAATAGGAATGAGCATATAATGGCCTTCACCAGACCAGAAATTTCCCCACACCTCCATGTCACGAGGCTGGCCCTCGCTTTTAAAGTTCAAATTAGCCGACACCGGTACAACAAATTCAGGTGTTTTAAGAGCCTCACTACTATCAAGGTCCTTTGCTATCCCTGTAATCGTATAAGCTCGAGTATCTAAGTTATATATGCCCTTTGCCTCTAGCTTTCCACCGTATACATTGGCATTTACATTTTCAAAGTTCAAAATGCCGTCTTGGTACGTTACATCGCCTACTACATTTTCAAAGGTAAGCGCAGGAATTCGTAAAACAGGCATCGTTACACGACCTTTAGCCAATGGACGATTAAAATCACCTGTTACTTTTGTCAGCAAGGTCATTGCATCGTGGATATTATCGCCAAAACCGAGTGATGATGGGTCCACACCCTTTACATCAAACTGCAAGTCTAACTGAGGCATGCGATGCTTTAATACATCCTTTAGATCAATACGACCTTTTAGTGTAAGACCATCACCAATGGCTGTGCCACCGAACTTCCCCGTTTCCATATCAATACGAATAGCACGGTTACTATCAAGATGTATCTTAGAATTCACGTTCCTCATTACATAGTGACGATTTTTCTGAAAGATTTCCAGCTGGTTATTTCTCAATGTAATCGTAAGATTTAAATGTTGACCGTTCCAATTAAAGTTACGAACCTTCTTGCCCAGTTCCTCCTGCCGCTCTTGAGTCGTCTTTTTAGGAGGTTTAGGTCGCGGCCCTACCTCATTGATTGGCTTGTTTACATCAGGTGAAGCAGGCACAAAGTCAAGACGGTTGTTATCGTCTAAATCGACTACAATGGTCGCATCATTTAGCTCGATTCCGTTTATAGCAGAGGCCTTAAAATTCCGTGTTATTACGTCCCACATATTAACGCGAATCTTTCCGTCTGGAACTGTGAGTAACTCTCGGCCTTCTGGATCCTTCCATACCAAGTCAGTAAAGGATAATGTCCCCCACGGTGTTGCAGTTAAACTCTCTACCGTTACAGTCCCTCTCATCATCGTTTGACGAGCCATTACCTCGTTAAAAATAACGCCCATCCCACGGCTTGCTATCGTAGCGAGCACAAAGACTATAATCGCTCCAATGGCAAGAAAAGTAGCAATACCTTTTAAGCCTTTCTTATACAATTGTTTATATTTTGTCCAATAGGAACGTATATAATGTTTCATAGCCTTATTATATCATGTTGAGGATGTGAGTTTTATTTTGATTGGTCTTGTAATATTACTACATTTAGATTGAAAAGGAGAGCCTATACCTTCTTCGCTCCAAAGCGAGCTAAGTCGCTTATCCGGTATAGGCTCTCCTTTTCATAACATTAGTTATAAAGATGTCCAATCAAAATAAAACTATTCTCTAAATGCTAATAATAAGGCTATGAAGTATTATCTAGAAAAGGGAAATAGAAAGGAGACGAGATTAAATCTCGTCTCTTTTCTATTTAAGAATTCAGTTGTTATGCTTCGTCATCGGTTACGGCTTTGGTACCTCTTGTGCCTGTTCGTATACGCATAGCGTCTTCTACATCGTATACAAAAATTTTACCATCCCCTACTTCACCTGTTTGCAATGTGTTTCGCGCTGTGTCCATTACAAGATCCACAGGCACATCACACACAACGGTTTCTACTTTTACCATAGGGATGAGATTCACATCGTATTGTTGGCCCCGATATACTTCGGTATGGCCCTTTTGTAGACCACAGCCAAAGACTTGTGATACTGTCATACCTTGAATACCAATCTTGTTTAAGGCCTCTTTTAAATCCTCTAGTTGCTCAGCACGAGCAATAATATCTACCTTTTTCATCCGTTTCATATATTTATCTCCTACAAGTACTATCTATCATTCACAAATCATAACAAGGACGTTTGATTGGACGAAATAAAACGACCTGAGCTTTTAAATTCAGATTGATTATAAGCGCCTTCTCCATGTTCACTAATATCAATACCTAGTGATTCAGAACCAATGCTAACACGCATGTCCATGAAAGCGCTAACGATTTTAAATAGTATAAATGTACCTACAATAGCAAATACATAGGCAATCACGAGTGAAAGCAATTGAGGACCTAACAAGAAACCACCATAGAACAACCCATTCGCCCCATCTGGATTAATAGTTGTGGTAGCCCATAAACCGGTAGCAATAGCGCCCCATGTACCGCCTACACCATGAATACCAAAGGCATCAAGAGAATCATCATAGCCAAGGCGATTTTTAATGATCGCTACCGCTAGGTAACATACGACTGCCCCAATAAAGCCAATAATAATGGCGGCCATAGGCGTTACAAAGCCTGCAGCTGGTGTAATAGCTACTAACCCAGACACCCCACCAGAGGCAGCCCCTAACACAGTAGGTTTACCGCGATGCATCATTTCTACTAGCACCCATCCTACAATACCAACAGCTGCAGAGATTTGTGTAGTTAACACTGCATTAGCCGCAAGGAAGCCTACGCCAAGAGCAGATCCTGCATTAAACCCAAACCAACCGAACCATAAAATAGCGGCCCCAAGAATTGTCATCGGCAAATGGTGAGGCAGCATAGGCATGCGTCCATAGCCGCGACGACGGCCTAGCAGCATACATAATGTCAAACCAGATACACCGGACAACACGTGAATCGCAAGCCCTCCGGCGAAGTCTAATGCGCCTAAATCGCTGAGGAATCCACCGCCCCAAATCCAATGGGCCATCGGATTATATACAAAGATAGACCATAGTAAAGCGAATATTACAAAGGGGGCAAAGCGCATACGCCCTGTAATAGAGCCACTCATGATGGCTGGCGTAATAACAGCAAACATGCATTGGAATGCTACAAAGGCAAGTTCAGGAATATGTGTATCACTTAAGACTGCTGTCTCCGCACCACCAAGGCCAAATTTACTAAAGTCGCCAATGATGCCATGTAGATCATCACCAAAAATCAATGTATAGCCTATCAAAATAAACTCAACAGAGATGACACCAATCAAAAAGAAGCTCTGCATGATCGTACCTAGCACATTTTTACTACGCGCCATCCCACCATAAAACAACGCTAAACCAGGTGTCATAAAGAATACTAAGGCAGTGCATAACAAGACCCATGCTGTGTTGCCCGTATCAATCATATTGACCATAAGAAACTCCTTTCCATACAAAAAGCGCCTTGCTCGCAGAAACTCTGCATGCAAGGCGCCGTTACCTAACTATTTTATTGTAGTAATATACATCACTACATACATCGTATATTAGATTATAATGTATGTCAACAAATTCTATAGAATTTTATTTTCAATCCCATAAATTTCTATGAAACATACTAATTATCTAAAAAAAGAGCACTCATAACGAGTGCTCTTTTAAATATTTAATAAAACAAGCTATTATGCTTTTGCTTCTTTACCGTATTTTACAAGGCTTTCAGCTTCGATTTCAGCTTGTGTACGATAATCTTGAGGAATATTGGACAAGCGAATCCAGCTGCGTACAGCTTCTACCAATACGATAAGGATCATGAGGAACATAGCAGCACTGAATGCTACTAGGATCCATTTACCAGCTGGGATATAGCTGTTAAATACGTTTTCAAAGTCCGCAGCGATAGCAACGATAGCCATAAGGATACAAGGAATACCTGTTACCCATGCATAACGTTTGCGGCCAAGTCGCATGATAACTGTAGTACCTACAGCTAATGTCATAGTACCTAATAATTGGTTAGATACGCCGAATAAAGGCCAGATAATACCGATGTTACCTTGTAGAACTAGGTAGCCCCACAAAATACAAATTAAAGCTGCACAACCATAAACGCCAGGAGCCCAATGTTGGTCGTTGAATTTAGGATGGAAATGACCTAATAATTCTTGAAGTAAGTAACGACCTACACGAGTACCAGCATCGATCAAAGTCATGATAAACAATGCTTCGAACATGATACAGAAGTGATACCAGTAACCTAGCAAGTGATCCATGTTAGGCAATCTGGAGAAGATATGAGCCATACCTACTGCAAGGGATACGGCGCCACCAGGACGGTGCATCAAATCTTCGCCAACCATCGCAGACAATGCTGGCAATTCATGAACTTGAAGGCCTAATGCTTTGAAGGATTCAACAGTGGAGTTGATTGCAAAGTAATCATCTGGATGCAATGCAGTTGCGGCAATCAACGCCATCATAGCGATGAAGCCTTCTGTTAACATTGCACCATAACCGATAGGCAAGATTTCTTTTTCATTAGTAAGCATTTTAGGTGTTGTACCTGTTGCGATAACAGTATGGAAACCAGATAACGCACCACATGCGATAGTAATGAAGATATAAGGGAATACAGAACCTTTCAATACAGGACCGCCACCCCAGATGTAAGGAGTTACAGCTGGCATTTGAATTTCAGGCATTACGATGATAATACCAAGAGCCAATGCGCCGATTGTACCGATTTTAAGGTATGTGGACAAGTAGTCACGAGGAGCAAGCAATAACCAAACTGGCAATGCTGCTGCAAAGAAACCATACACGGCAAGCATGATTTCGATGGTTTGCAAGTCATATGTAAACCAAGAAGCGTATTCACTAGCTGCTACGTTTGGACCGTAGATAATAGCTGCGAAGATCAACGCTACACCGATAATAGTTGCTTCTTGAATTTTACCAGGACGCAACCATTTCAAATAAATACCAATGAAAATAGCGATTGGAATTGTAGCAAATACGGAGAAGAAACCCCATGGGGAGTTATGCAATGCGTTAGCTACTACTACGGCCATACCAGCAAGGGTGATGATCAATAGGAACAATGTAGCTAGCATAGCACCGAAACCAGCGAATTTACTAATTTCTTCCCGTGCAATATCCGCAATAGATTTACCATCATAGCGAACGGATGCGAATAAGATAACCATGTCATGTACAGCGCCGGCTAATACAGAACCGATAAGGATCCATAATGCACCAGGTAAATACCCGAACTGGGCTGCGATAACAGGACCTACAAGAGGGCCTGCACCAGCAATCGCTGCAAAGTGATGACCAAATGTTACCCATTTGTTAGTTGGCACGTAATCGTGACCATCATTGTGGACCATAGCTGGCGTTGGACGATATTCATCCAATGTTAATACTTTCGCCGCTATGAAAGCCCCATAAAAGCGGTACGCTAAAATTAGAATACACGCGGAGGCTATAACTAAGTAAATACCATTCATAACCATATAAACACCTCCAATTGTCTTGTGTGACATGGTGTTATATAAAAATATCTGATAAATCTTTTGCACATCCATGCCACATTGGCTCTCAAAACTTTTAGTACTTACAATAATATTGTATATCTAAACATAGAAGTGTCAATTATCAATTTCTCATTTTAGATGTACATTATGAGTTAAAGACATAACCAAAAAGCATTCTCCGTTACTTAGAGAATGCTTTTATCGTTTTATTTTGATAGTAATTATCTATTGTCTTACTACGACTCCTGATTCATGAAGGGCCTTTTTAATATCTTTTATAGTTAAAACTTTGTTATGTAACAACGCCCCTACAAGAGCTTCAGTTACATTCGTCTTTGTAAATAAATCCACAAAATGCTGTATATTTCCAGCACCACCAAAGACTGTTACAGGTACATCCACAACCTCTGCTAAAGCTTGATATAATTCAATATCAAAGCCAAGCCCCATGCCATACCTATCGATACTCGTTACCAATAACTCACCTGCATCATGGCCTACCGCTTCTTCTGCACATTTTACAGGATCGCCGGCATCTACCATATCACGGAATTGAACGCCATTCTGAACACGACCATTTGCCACACTGAGGCAAGGGATAATACATTTCGCTAACATAGAGTTACCCTCTTATTTTTTCGCCGCTACACAGGCTTCCGTAATATTGCCAAATGCACGCAATAGATTTAGACCTACCACACCACTTTTTTCAGGATGGAATTGCATCCCATATACTCTACCACGCTCAACAACACCTGGTACATCGATACCATAGTTTGCAGTAGATGTAATAAACTCAGGGGCAGTATCTACATAATAGGAATGAACGAAATAGGTATATTGATCGTCTACATTGCTGAAAGCACTATCTGGATGGTGTACTGTATTTTTGTTCCACCCCATGTGAGGCACGCTAAGACCAAGGTCGCGAGGAATTTCTTTTACCGTTCCTGGAATGAGACCTAAACCTGGAGTGGGTCCATATTCTTCGGACTCTTCAAATAGTAGTTGCATACCCAAGCAAATACCTAATAGCGGTATTTCTCGTTTTACCACTTCCTGAATGACATCGACGAGGCCTCGATCCTTGAGAACGGCTACAGCCGATGCATAGGCACCTACACCTGGTAAGAGAACACCATCAGCATTTAATATGACATTCGGATCTGCTGTTAGCACTGCATCTAGTCCGATATAGGCCAACGCTTTCTGGACATTAAATGTATTACCCGCATCATAATCTATAATAGCAATCATAATACGCTCCTTTCAACAGCCTTAATTAGTATATCTGATGTATCCTATACAGATTAATTCATGAATTCTTTTAATATACCGCGCATAACAGCTCCATCTTGAGCCATAGGAATGGTAAGTCTCAACCAACCATCCCGTTGTCCCCGGCGCACTTGATATCCTTCTTTTAGCCAAGCATCAGCTAAGCCTTCCGCATCAGGTACAGTAAAGAAAATAAAGTTCGCTTCACTCTTATAGTAGTGAATGTTTAATTCATCAAATAGACTCTCCCATTTTGCCCGTTCCTCTGCATTTTGAGAAACTGTTCTTCTTAGGAATGCTTGATCCTCAAAAGCAGCTTCTGCAGCCACTTGGGACAAGGTATTGAGATTATACGGCAAGCGGATAGTTTGCATGTAATTAGCCAACTCTACAGGTGTCATCATATAGCCTACGCGATAATTAGCAAGGCCATATGCCTTGGAGAAGGTACGCATGATAGCTACATTAGGGAACTCATCTAAAAGCGCTCGTGCTGTAGGAACTGCTACAGCGGTAACAAAATCAATATATGCCTCATCGATGATGACCAATGTTTCCTTAGGTACAGCAGCTACGAATTTACGAATATCTTCAACAGACTCATAGGTTCCTGTTGGATTGTTAGGATTACAAATCCACACGAGGCGTGTTGTTTCATCCACTGCTTTCACAAGGGCAGAGAAATCATAATGACCTGTTTCAAAATCGGCCTCAACCTCGCGAATTTCAGCACCTTCCACAAGGCCATTTAATGCATACTCGGAGAAAGCAGGTACGCTTACCACGATGGAGTCGCCAGCGCTTATCAATGTTTTATTGACCATAGCGATGACCTCATCGAGGCCTACACCAATAACAAGTTGTTCTGGTTGTACCTTCCAATACTCTGCTAATTTTAGGCGCAAATCAGTGGCATTCCCATCAGGATAATAGTTAGCATCATTATATGTTACATAGCTAAGGATAGCTTCACGCACCAATGGAGAGGTCCCATATGGGTTTTCGTTGGCAGACAAACGCACCAAGCGCTCCACACCGAGGCGTTCCTTCACCGCTGCAGCCGGTTCCTCAGGTATATAAGGTTTCAATGTGCGAATTATCTCTTTCATAAGCTATCCTTTCTAACTATTTTCTTAACTCATATGAACCTATGTAAGCTCACAATACGGTGTTCATTATAAATTCGTAATTTCTGGGCGATCTGTAGTCTTGCTCACTACCCCTTCACGGCTCGCAAGCTCTGTCTCGATGGCTTCGTAAGGAATATTTTTCTCTGCTAGTAATACTAGCAAGTGATACAACACATCTGCGGTTTCGTAAATCAATTCTTGAGGGTCTTCGTTCTTTGCAGCGATGACAACTTCAGTAGCCTCTTCGCCTACCTTTTTCAAGATTTTATCGAGCCCTTTATCAAATAAGTAATTCGTATAAGAACCTTCCTTAGGTTGAGCCTTGCGGTTCTTAATAATTTCGTATAATTCGTTCAATGTTTGCTGTGCCATATCTAACTCCGTTATATCTCTTATATTTATATTCTCTTTTGTCTATCCTATTATGCCGATTCCATTGACTGCCATTATTGTTCTCTTATGGACCGCTATGACTCTACATCATTAAAGAAACAGCTTGTACGCCCCGTGTGACATGCAGGGCCTTCCGGTTTCACTTGAATGAGCAAGGTATCGCCATCGCAATCGAGGGCCATACTCACCACATGTTGCACATTGCCGCTCGTACCGCCCTTGTGCCATAGCTCCTGACGAGAACGAGACCAAAACCACGTTTCCTTTGTCTCTAGTGTTTTGTGAAAGCTTTCTTCGTTCATCCACGCCACCATGAGGATATCTTTTGTATCTGCATCTTGCACAACCGTTGGCAATAAGCCATTTCCCTTTTCAAAATCCGGTTTCATATTGTAATCCTTTAATACAAGTAATCTTTTCAAAATTCAATATTTTATTTAGTACCTTTAACATACGGTAGGTATTCAATCTCTTTACCGTAGTGTAATTATTTCAGCTATAGTTATAGAACATTCTTTATCGTACAGTAATTCCTCGAGCTCGTAATTCATTTTTAAGATCAGGAATTTTAATTTCTCCAAAGTGGAAGATAGATGCCGCCAGTGCACCAGTAACGCCGGTTTGTTCAAAGAGGTCTATAAAATCTTGAACCTTGCCGGCACCGCCTGATGCGATGATAGGTACATCTACAACGGCTTCAATGTCCTTATATAGTTCAATATCAAAGCCAGATTTAGTACCGTCCTTGTCCATGCTCGTTACGAGCAATTCACCTGCGCCACGAGACACGGCTTCCTTCGCCCAATCGAGAGCTTTCCATTCAGTGCGCTTACGTCCACCATGCGTGTACGCATACCATTCGCCAGTTTCTTCGTCTGTTTTTACGTCGATAGCCACTACCATACATTGGTTACCAAACTTTTGAGCTCCTTCGGTGATGAGTTCAGGATTTGCAAGAGCTGCCGAGTTCAAAGACACCTTATCGGCACCAGCTTTCAGCAAGGCCGTCATATCCTCAACGGTCTTGATACCACCACCAACAGTGAGTGGCATAAAAACCTGAGAAGAAATCTCTTGCACCACGTCGCGCATGGTGGTCCGTGCATCAACGGTAGCCGTAATATCTAAGAATACTAATTCATCAGCCTGTTGCTGTTCATAGGAGGCCGCAATATCTACGGGGCTACCTACATCTATGAGGTTAACAAAGTTAACCCCTTTTTTAACGCGCCCATCATCCACATCTAGGCACGGAATAATCCGTTTCGCTAACATAAATCTCCTCTCCATTGAGTATTACTCAATATATTTCCGTCCATCATGCTATACAATATAGTATAAAGCAAACACAATACTGTCGTATCTATAATTATCGTTGGTTATACTCAGCGATTTCCTCTAATGTAATCGTTCCTTCATATAGCGCTTTACCGACGATACTATCCATGACGCCTTTTGCTTCAAGGGATTTAATATCTTCTAAATTACGAACACCACCAGAAGCGACGATGCGAGCTGTAGGGAATGTTTTTTGCAAATCACCGAGCAAGTCTTCGTTAGCCCCCTGCATGGTACCGTCCCGGTCCACATCGGTAACGATAAAGTACTTTGCTCCGCCTTCAATCATGGCACCGATTAAATCGGTCATAGGCACATCGGATTGATCGAGCCAACCTTCAGCAGCGACCTTTCCATTTTTACCGTCTACACCGATAACGATGCGCTCTGCACCATATTCAGCGATAACCTGTTTCGTAAGCTCAGGATTTTTAAGGGCTACAGAACCTAAGATAACTCTGTCTACGCCTAAACCTAAATAGAGGTCAACAGCCACTTTATCGCGGATGCCACCACCGATTTCAAGGATGCCTGTGAAAGCCTGACGCACTGCTTTTACAATGTCTACGTTAACAGGCTTACCCGCCTTAGCACCATCTAAATCGACGAGGTGGAGTGCGCCTACCTTGGCATCTTCATATTGTTTTGCTTGGTCCACTGGATCAGGATTGATAACCGTTTCCTGCGCGAAGTCACCTTTATAGAGGCGAACGCTGCGACCATCTTGTAAATCTATAGCTGGAAAAATCATAGGTTCTCCTTTATTAAATGACTATATTAAATAACGCCCTTTGTAGAATTTACCCCTTGAATATCTGGGTTAATAGTAACAGCCTTGCGCAACGCACGGCCTGTAGCCTTAAACATGCTTTCAATAATGTGGTGCGTATTGCGACCATATAAATTACGAACATGTAAATTCATAGCTCCGCTCATGGCTAACGCTTGGAAGAAATCCTCCACTAGCTCTGTTTCAAAGTTGCCCCCAAGAACTGGAGTGCTCCATTCGCCTTGGAACACGAGGTATGGACGGCCGCTCAAGTCGATTACAACTTGTGTTAGTGCTTCATCCATAGGAACCCATGCATCGCCGTAACGCTCGATGCATGCCTTATCGCCAAGGGCTTTCACCAAAGCTTGACCTAACGCCAAACCGATATCTTCAACCGTATGGTGAGCGTCCACATATGTATCGCCCTTTGCCTCAACTACAAGGCCAAATCGTCCATGTTTCGCCAGCAGCGTCAACATGTGGTCAAAAAATCCAATCCCTGTGGAGATGGAGCTCGTTTGCGCCCCATCAAGGGTAAGTTCTACTGTAATATCTGTTTCTTGCGTGGTGCGTTGCACCGTACCTGTGCGTATCATAACGACCTCTATACTCCAAATCTATTGTTACAATCTATATTTCTAATTGCTATTTCAATCTATGTTTAAATCAGTATTTAAATATAGACTCCAAATATATAATCTAATCTATTTATATACACTATTTTTCAAAGCGTACTTCGATGGCGCGAGCATGTGCTTCAAGGCCTTCTGTACGAGCTAATGTAGTAATGTGTGTTGCCACTTCTTCTAACCGTTCTTTTGTAAATTGTGTAAAGGATGTACGTTTCACGAAATCATATACACCAAGCGGAGAGGAGAAGCGTGCTGTACCACTTGTTGGCAACACGTGATTTGTACCGCCTACGTAGTCGCCCAATGGCTCAGATGCATAGGCACCAAGGAATACAGAACCTGCATTTTGAACGAGGCTCATATAGTTCATTGGATCTGGTAATTGGATTTCTAAATGCTCTGGCGCCACTTCATTCATAACCGTAAACATGTCTTCAACGCTGTCCATAACGGCAATATAACTGTTATTTTCAATAGCTGGACGAGCGATGCTTTCACGAGGCAACAATTTCAATTGACGTTCTACCTCATCGGATACAGCATTTGCTAGGCTTTCACTAGTAGTAACCATAATAGCTCGCGCCCGAGGATCATGTTCCGCTTGGGACAAAAGATCTGCTGCAAGGTGTACTGGATTAGCACTATCATCAGCGATAACGCCGATTTCACTAGGGCCAGCAATCATGTCGATATCAACTTGGCCGAACACTTGGCGCTTTGCTGTAGCAACGTAAATATTACCAGGGCCTACGATTTTATCCACCTTTGGAATACCTTCAGTACCATATGCAAGGGCCGCCACGCCTTGAGCACCACCTACTTGGTATACCGCATCAACGCCAGCAAGCTTGGCAGCACCCAAAACAGCAGGATTGATGCCGTCCTTTTGAGGAGGTGTGACCATAACGATTTCTTTAACGCCTGCAATTTTAGCTGGTAACGCAGTCATGATAATAGTAGAAGGATATGCTGCTGTACCACCAGGAACGTAAAGGCCAACGCGAGCCAATGGAATCACCTTTTGACCGCGGATGATGCCCGGTGTATCCATGTCCACAAAGCCTTGCTCGATTTCACGACTGTGAAACTCTGTAATATTAGCCTTTGCTTTTAATAATGCGGCCTTTAAATCATCAGATAAGGACTCATAAGCGGCATCGATTTCCTCTTGAGGCACCTTGAAGTCTTCGATAGATACACCATCGAATTTTTCAGAGTATGCCTTTAAGGCCGCATCACCATTAGTGCGAACATCAGCAATGATATCGTACACGCGGCGTTCAATTTCCATATCTGTAGTTTGTTGTGTATAATCTCGTACGATACTGAGCATCGTATCTAATGATTCCTTATAAATTTTCATCAAATGTCCTTCTTCCTATATGCTATTCGCACTATTAGTTCTATCTCTTATTTATTAATGGCTTCTGAAAGCTGATCTATAAGTTTAAAAATGGTATTTCTCTTTTGTTTTAGTGCTAATGGATTAGCTACTAAGCGGGTAGAAATCTTTTGTAGCCAGTCAAAGATTTCTAAGTTGTTTTCACGCAATGTTGTGCCCGTTTCTGTAATATCTACGATAGCATCCGCGAGACCTACGAGAGGTGCTAACTCAACGGAACCTTCAATTTTGATGATTTCTACATCTTGCGCTCCAAAGTACTGTTTCGTAATGGTTGGATATTTCGTACCAATTCGTTGACGGCGCCCTTCTTTAGGGTTATAGCCAGCCAAAGAGGCCAATATAAATTGGCATTTGCCCGTTTGTAGATCAAGCATTTCATAGCTCGTATCATCTTGCTCATCTAGTACATCACTACCAACAATGCCGAGGTCTACTACACCATTTTTCAAGTATGTTGTTACATCAGGCCCTTTAGCGAGGATAACCTCAATGGCATCGCCCAATGGAATGATGAGCTTACGCGCCTTGTTGCGCAACGGCTCACAATCGATACCACAAGCTTCTAAGAGAGGAATAAAATCCTTCTCTACACGACCCTTTGTAAGAGCGATACGCAATTTGCCATTATCTTGATTGTTGCTTTCACCATTCAAGGTCACATCTGTCAACACATCAATATTAAAAGCCATCCCAACGGCCGGCATCGGTGTACCATCAAAGCTAGATAACAAGCCATCATAACGACCGCCGCTGACGATGTATTGGGACACACCATCCACATAACCTCTGAAGGTGAGGCCTGTGTAATAAGATTGAAGCGGTTCTGTAGACACGTCGATACGAACCTGTTGGCCTGTTTGAGCCACTTGGTTAGCCATATCGATGAGATTATCTAATATACGTTGCGCCGCTGCTGGCAAGATGATTTGGTTGAGCTCATCCTTAATATCTCGGACCGTCCCAAACAAGCGAGGCCATACAGTTAAGAATGGATATAACGCACTATTTTTAAAGTCAGAAATCAACTCGTTGTAGCGTGGTAAATATTTAGTAAACAAAGCGTCTAATAGCTCTGTTCTTTCCTCATCACTAAGGCCTAACGCATCGGTGATAGCACGAGAGAAACGAGCGTCCCCAATCTCAAGCAATAAGTTATTACCAAGCTGGGTTTCGTTTACCTCTTTGATGATGGCAAAGCACTCTTGCTCTGCTTCAATACCTTCATAGCCAACCATCTCGATGCCGCCTTGTGTTACTTGGTTCACATCGCCGCGGTGCTTTTTATTTTTCATAAACACATCGCCTAAGTAGTAGAACGTGCGAGGCAATTCAATATTAGTGGTGGCCAAGAAACGCCCAATCGGCATGGTCAAATCAGGACGAATTACGACGGACGCGTCCGAACTATCCATGAACTCGTACATATGCTGACCGCGGCCCATTGCATAGCCATTGAATACATCCTTGTACTCTACAAGAGGCGTAGAGATCTTAGTGTACTGGCGGCTACGACATAAACCGAGCACATATTGGCTCACATCATCCTTGCGCTCGGCTACGACCCCTATATCATCACGGAACCCCGTAGGTAATTGCTGCTGTTCCATCGTAAACATCCTTTCTATCATTTGATCTATATCATTTCTCATGTTTTTGAATGCTATATGTCATCTGTATTAACCACTTAAGTTATATGACGGTTTAAGTCATCTAGCTATTCAGTTTGTTATGAGAAAAAATTTACCTATATCGATACTTTTCTATTTTATCGCTTTACTTTGTTAAAGTATGAAATTATAATATAACGGTTCTATAGAATTGTCAATAGAACCGTTAGTATTACTCAAATTTAATTATGGGTCATTATAGGTAATAAACCTAGTTGTTCAAGTATTTATACCGTTTATTTTATCATATTAACACAGTTTAAAGTATAGCATAAAGAATTTCCCTGTTAATAAAGTGTAGTTTTCCTTATTAATAACTAAAGGGGCACCTCCTTCGAGATGCCCCTTTGCTATGGTTTCTTAAAGAATTCCATATCATTAGTCTAATATAGTAAAACAATATATATTTTCTATTTAAAAAAGGACTTTTCTAAACGCATAAGTAAATACGATAATCCCCCATAATGCAGAAAACGCTGCAATAAGGCCCTCTTTAAAATATATACTATCTCTTTTTTGACAAAATCCCGTGAGTATTGTAAAAAAGAAGAAAATCAACCAAATACTGCCATAATCTACTATAAATTTATAATCTTTATCCATTAAAAATTTAAGATTTAATACCACTAAACTTATAATAGAGATTATAGATAAATACTTTGTTAGGCTACCAAAAATTCTATGTTTTTTCATATATTCATATTTTTCATCAAATGAACATTTACGGATCTCAATTTTATATAACCCTATAGATAATGATATAGATATAAAAACAAAAAAATATCCTAATATTCCAAGTTTACTCATTTTCTCCCCGTTTTCCAGAGTTTTAAGGATTAATTTTGACTTTGTAACGATAGATATATAGACCTATCAACTTCATCTAAGTCTTCAATCTTATACTTCGTTTTACTTGCATCAAAATGATAATATTTCTTTACATGATCTAATAAAGCTTTGGACTCTTGATTTTGTTTGGAGAAGAATAGAATACAATTCATATTATTATCAAAGACAATCATATTATCCTTACATAATAAGTATAGATACGAGCTGCCAGCCTTATCTTTCTCTACAAAGGCATCAAAGAAATAAGGAAATTTAGAGTTAGAGAAACTAGTATCAGATACAATAAATTGGCTACCCAATTTGCTAATATAAATTTCATTCTTAGGCCCAAACTCTAAAACTACACTACGGCCAACCAGCTCATCTGATGATGGTTCATGATAAAACATAAAAGCTATAAAAGCTGTTATTAAAGTTATGAGAATAATAATCCCAAGAAAAAACTTTCTCATCAATCTAGCCCCAAATTTTTTCTATATCAGCTATGCTATGTGCATCAGAGCCTAGTACGAATGGCACCCCAATGATAGCAGCCATGCCTTGAATAAAGCGGCTTGGATACATTTCACGGCAGTCTGGTTTAAAGAAGCCACTCATGTTGTAGTCTAGTTCGCGCCCTTGTACGCGCATAATATGTAAGATATCGCTTACCACCTGCGCATTGCGGCGATCCAAGTGACGCTCAAAGCCAAAGTGGTGTTGGTATTTCTTGATTAAATCAAAGTGACCAATTCGTTTTGGCGTATATTCACCGAGGTCAGCACGTACGGCTTGGCGCACTGTGGAGTAATATTTGTAATACAACTCATATTGCTTTTCAATCCACGGACCAAAGCCCTTTTCAAATTCTTCAGGGCTATAGTCTAAGCAGTAAAAGGCATTATTAACGCCTTCCATAAAGTGAACGGATAAGATATTATCATCCGTCAACGGACCATAACGGTCGAGGAACTCTTGAATATCCGTCTCAAAGCCTGGAATGTAATCCACTTCAAAGCCAAGGGAGATGTCGATATGCGTGCCATAAGCACGTTGCAATTGACGGCCTAATTCTAGATAGGAATCTACTTGATTCAATTTCAAAGACGCCGTGTTATAAGCCTTTTTGTCGCCACCGTATTCAGCAGCAAAGCCCGCAGGCAATGGTGCATGCTCAGTGAGGCACACCTTTTCAATGCGCAACTCGATGGCCTTTTCAATCATCAACGCTGTGCGATCGCCACTACCATGGGGACACAATTCTGTATGTACATGACCGTCCACAAGTCGGCTGCGATACTTGCTATAGCCAACGAACTGTCGTTCATCTTTCATGTTCATTCAATCACCCTATTCGCCCTAACCCGTAACGAACCCTTATCTATCATCTGTACTTTATTAATATATCTAATTAATATTTCCATTTATATATCGTTTATTATATATGTATTATTATCTACGTTTTATTATACCAATAATGCGTATGTTTCGGTATCCTGATATTTACCATGTTTAAAACCAACTTGAGGTGTTAGACCACAATAGGTAAATCCAAAGCGCTCATGCAATGCCGTACTCGCTGCATTTCCTGCAGTAATAACAGACACTACCGTATGTAATGTGTCCGTTTCTTTGGCATGTTCTAATATATGGGCCATCAATTTAGACGCCACGCCTTTGCCGCGATATCCTTGATGAATGTAGATAGATAATTCGACGGTACTTTTGAAAGCATCCTTTGTTCTATATGGTGAAAGCGATGCATAGCCTACCACAACATCGTCCATAATCCCTACAAAAATGCAGTGCTCCGCTGTCTGATGCGCCGCAAACCACTCCTGCCATTCTGGCAACGTACGGGGTTCAAGATCAAGGGTGGCTACACCATTTATGACCTCGTAATTATAAATATCTAAACAAGATGCTACATCATCCTGTGTAATTGGGCGTATTAATAATTCACTCATAAGAATTCCTCAAAAAGTTGGTATCTCTATATAAATTAACCACTTATATCTATTATAAAATGATATAATAAAATCACCTCCAGAAGAAAGGAGGTGTTATATTGGAGGCGTTATTTTGTACGCTTTGGGGTACCTTGCTTGCCCCTCTTATTGTATCCTTAGTTGTAACTACCTATAGCTATTGGTTACAAAATAAGAGTAAAAAATAAGCAAGAAAAAGGACGAGCGGCAACTCGTCCTTTTTTGTTATATTGTAGGTAATCTTGTACGCTTTACTACCTATCTGTAGTATAACATAAATAGATTTTTTTACAAGATATATTCTTGATTAATCAGAGGTTAAGCTACAATAGCAAACAAAGCAATTGTTACTACTACCAGTACTGAAATGACACCGTAATCAATTGTTTTCAAGCCTACAGACGCTGCAAAGCTATGTGTAGGTCCACCGAAGCCGCGTAGTTCTAGGGACAACGCCATTGTTTCGGAGCGGCCCAAGGATTTTAAGAGCAATGGTTGGATTACGGATGCGTAAGATTTCATGCGTTTAATGAAGTTTCCTTCTAAGGATAAACCACGGCACGCTTGCGCCTCTTGTACAGCATGGCTTTCAGCAATGAAATCAGGCACAAAGCGAAGTGCTGCCGTGAACATAAATGCATATTCATAAGGAATTTTGCATTGTGTTACGAGCGCTGCTGTAAGGTCTTGCAATTTTGTAGTTGCCAATAGACAGATAAACACAAGCGTCATAGCAAGCATACGCAAGCCGGATACGATGGCAGATGTTATATCGCCACTGCCGAGGAATTGAATGATGCCAAGGAATACGGCAAAACTAGTCAATGCCGCTACGGCCTTACGTTGTTTGATCAATAAACCTGCAACAAATAACACGACAAGTTCTACAACGACTAAGGCCAATAGAGATACCCAGTCGCGTAATAGAATGGCCCACACGGATACAGCGAGGGTCATCAAGATTTTTGTTAACGGTACTAAACGTTCCATATGTCCCTCCTATTTTCTGCCCAACTGAGCCACTAACTTAGATTTCAATTCATCCATGGATTTGCAATAGCCTAGGGATGGTACCGCTAGTGAAAGTTCCACACTTGGCGGTTTTGTGAGGCCTAGGTCTTGCAATTCATCCGTAGATTTCTTGAACAGTTCTTCTGGACTGCCATCAAAGGCAACGGTTTGGTTACCCATGATGAGTGCACGGCTACATTCGCTAGCCATGATTTCCATATCATGTGTAATGAGAAGGATCGTAATGCCTTCTTGATTAAGTTGACGCAATAGTGCTAACAACTCTTTAGTTTCCTTACCATCTTGACCACTTGTTGGTTCGTCGAGGATAAGGATTTTAGATTGCATTGCTAGTGCAGAAGCAATAGCAACACGTTGCTTTTCGCCGCGGCGCAATGTTGGAGGATAGGCTTCACGTAAGTGAGCGATACCTGTACGCTCCAACACTTCATCAACGATGCGTTTCACTTCGGATTTACTGCGACCTAGTGATTCAGGACCAAAAGCAACCTCTGTGGCTACTGTTGGTCTAAACATTTGGCGATCTGGTTGTTGGAATACATAACCAATAAATTGACCACGTTTAGATGGCGGCATAGATGTAATATCCGTACCATTATAGTACATGCGGCCTTCGCTCGCCTTTTCAAGACCTACAAGCAAACGAGTGATAGTCGTTTTACCACAACCATTGCGACCACCGATGGCAATATATTCGTCGCCTTCGATGGTGAAAGTCACATCACGGAAGATGTCTACAGATGGCACATAGCCAAAGCGGATATTTTCAACCTTAAGCATGAGCGCCACCGTCCTTTCCTTGTACATCATCAACGCGTTGAATAGGTTTTCTATCTTCTACTACAGTAGTATTTGTTTGGTTATTGGTAGAGTTGCTTTCACCATGCACCTCAGTTTGAATAGCATGAGCCATTTCAATTTGGTGCAAGCCCTTGATAGCAGACTCGATGCTGAGCCAAGGCTCATCGCTGTGGAAGCCCGCTTGCTCAAGTTCCATATACGTAGTGAACACGGATGGCAACGCATCTACGTGAATATTGTGTTCGTACATGTAACAAAGCGTAGTTGGTACATCGTCATCGCACGCAATAGAGCCATCCACCATGAGAGCCATGCGATTTGCATACGGCAATACAGCGTGCAAATCATGATCGATAACAACAACGGTAATACCATGTTTCTTGTTCAAATCACCTACGAGGCGATATAATTCGGCAGTCCCATCTGGGTCGAGGGAGCTCGTTGGTTCATCAAGAACAAGAACAGTTGGGTTCGTAGCTAATACGGAAGCAATCGCCAAACGTTGGCGTTGACCACCGGATAGACTAGTAATCTTGCGGTCTTCTAAGCCGACAAGACCAACTTGTGCAAACACCTCTTCAGAACGAGCTTTAATGGTTTCACGGTCATAACCGCGATTTTCCATAGCAAAGGCCACTTCTTCACGAACTGTCATCGTTACGAGTTGTGTATCGTAATCAGCGAGAACCACACCGATGTGATTAGCCAATTCAGGAATTTCCATTTGCGTAGTCGCTTTACCATCTACGAACACCATGCCTTCAAGGCGGCCGCCGTAGAATTTAGGTACAGCCCCTACCATAGCCATGCAAAGAGTACTTTTACCACAACCAGCAGGACCTGTCACAACGAGGAAGTCCCCATCATGTACGTCGAGATTGATGTTTTCAAGAGATGGTGTAGTCGCCTTTGGATGGTAATAATTTACGTGTTCAATGGAAATCTTAGCTTGGCTCTCAGGCAAGATCGTCATATGACTATGGTCAGATGTCAATTGATCTGTACTTGGCAACATTCCGCGTTTGGAGAATAGACGTTGCGCAGGAATGTACAAGATTGGCGTAATAGCACCGTTCAAAGCGCCTACGATAAGAACCATCGGCCACATACCATACATATATACATTGTCTGGTAGGCCCAATACTTTCCACAAAATGGTAACAAAGATACCGCCAGATACAACAGTCGCTAAGAAGCCAGATAGGATTGGCGTCAAATCAAAACCACCGATTTTGCGGAACTTCACGGACAACATAGCGCGCGTCACGAGAGCTGCCGTCAAAGCACCGCCTGGTTCAGACAACAAGTTGCCGTAAGGGAATGCTGACTTAGATGTCAAAACATTGATGAGGGCCGCTACAAGGCCAATCCCCAACGTTTGACTTAAACTTGGACGAGTCAATAAAATAGCTACGCAGTATGTAGCAATCGTCCAGTTCGGCGTTACCCCAGCCACACTAGGGCTCACCAAATGCAATATCGTGCCCAATGCGAGCATCAATGTGCTGACAGTGACCCATCTAAACTGGCCACCCTGCACATGCGTGTACACAAGATCTTGAATCCGTTCCATAATAGCCTCTTTTCTAAAAATGAATATATAATCTATATTTTATCACTCTTCGAGGACTTTTGCACGCATGAGGGTTAAGAATAGCATATTGACTGTTATAAACTTACTTCAGATCTTTTAATCTTTCAGTGAGAAACGTTTCTACACATTCCTCAAAGCTTAGATCCATGCGTTCCGCAAGGATTGCTAACCACCACACACATTCGCCGATTTTAGATGGTAACAATTCTTTGTCTGCACTAGGCCAACGACCTTGATTATCCATAGTCAATCGACCCACTAAGCCCGCATCAGTTAAGAATGCCAACGCATCTTCTTCTACGGACCAAACAGAACCATGTATCTCTTTTTCTAGTTCAAAATATTTATTTCTTATTTCTTTTGAAAGTAAGTTTACTTCTTTTAAATCCATGACGTCCTCCTAGAAAGATTTCTTAAATACATAAGTCTTACATAACAATATATATTTTAGCAATTAATATCTCTATTTTATTATATCAGTCACATAGCTCCTTTCATCAGGAAAATACAAATGCCTCTCACATTTTAGTCATATACTTGTGATATAATGCCTATAAATACTTATGCCTAGGACATAGGAGGTCTATATGTACAAATATATTACAATTTTAGGGGCCGCTGGCCAAATTGCACAAAAGTTGACTGCTACATTATTAACATATACAGATATGCACCTTACATTATATGGTCGCCAATTATCTACTCGTTTGCATCCAGAAATCTTAGAACATGAGCGCGTTACTGTCATCGAGGGTTCTTTCCAAAACCCTGCTAAATTAGAACAAGCTGTAACAAATTCAGAAATCGTATTTGTAGGTGCTATGGAGTCTGGCAGTGATATGGCATCCATTGTGAAAGCATTGAGCCGCAAAAATGTACGCCGCGTTATCGGTCTTTCCATGGCTGGTCTCTCTGGTGAATTCCCAGCAGCACTTGAAAAATGGACCTTCGACAACTTACCGATTAGCTATGTACAAGGCGAACGCCAAGCACGCAATGTGTTGCGCGAATCCAATTTAAACTACACAATCTTGCGCCTCACATGGCTCTACAATGATCCAGAAAACACAAATTATGAACTCATCCCTGAAGGCGTTCAATTTAACGATGCCCAAGTTACACGGGAAGCTGTAGTAAAAGCCATCTTCGACATCTTGCATGTAGATGATGAAACACCATTTCACCGCGCAAGCATTGGTATTGGCGAACCAGGCACACACTACGACAAACCAAGCTTTCATTAATATATAACTATATTAACAATAAAGGCCTAAAGACTATGAATATAGGTAAAAGCTACAGTAATACAATAAATATTAATGATACTACAACTAGCATTCTACAAGCTAAGATAGATATATTATCTGCTATTGTAGAAGGCCAAAATGATATTATCCAAGGGCGTACTCTATCTCTAGAGAAATCCTTTGATAGCATAGATAAAATGTTAGAAAAAATATAAATAGTATAGTCTATTAATTTTTAATATAAGGTATATCCAAAATCAAAAGAGTACATTTTTACTCATATAACACAGATTTTGAATATACCTTTTCTTATACCCATATTTTATAGTTATTTATATAGATAAAGTTCTGTATTTAGGCTATACTAATAAATGATTAAGTTATACTAATATGTGAAAGTAAACGCCTATGCGGTTATCGATTACATTTATATACACTTTGCTGTATAAATCACCGTAATTTTTGTGTATAAAAATTAACGATATCCATTTTTGGTCCCACTTAGGGCTGAGGCTGATTAAGGAGTTATTATGAATCGCATTGTTGTTATAGGCAGTTGCAACATGGATATTGTAGTCCTAGCGGACAAACGCCCTACTGCAGGTGAAACAATCATGGGCAACGAATTGCACATCGCACATGGCGGCAAAGGTGCCAACCAAGCGGTAGCTGCTGCTCGTCTCGGTGCAGAGGTGACTATGGTTGGTTGTATCGGCGAAGATGCATACGGCCAAATGATTATGGATAACCTAAAGGAAAATCATATCAATACAGACTACATCGTTACCGTTCCAGATACTACAACTGGTACAGCCCACATTACATTGGCCGAAGGGGATAACAGCATTATCGTTATTGCAGGTGCTAATGCTAAGGTGGATCAATCTGTAGTAGATAATGCTTGGTCTGCTATCGAGCAAGCAGATCTCGTAATGGTACAAAATGAAATTCCTATTCCAACCATCGAATATATCGTTCGTCGTTGTCACGAAGCTAATGTGAAAGTCCTCTTAAATCCAGCTCCAGCAGCTGACCTCAATCCTGAATGGTTAGAATTGGCTACGTACATCACACCAAATGAACATGAATTATCTGCTCTCTACCCTAACCAATCCACAGAGAAAACATTATTGGCAAACGAAAACAAAATCATCGTTACTCTTGGCAGTAAGGGTGTAGGCTACGCCGACAACGGTGAAATCCACACCGTATCTGGCTTCAAGATTGAACCAGTAGATACAACAGGCGCAGGCGATACCTTCAACGGGGCCTTTGCAACAGCTATCGTTAATGGTAAAAGCTTAGCCGATGCGTTGCACTACGGTAATGCAGCTGCGGCCCTCTCCATCCAACGCTTGGGCGCCCAAGGTGGCATGCCTACGAAGGACGAGGTCGCTGCATTCTTGGCAAAGAGTTAGCATATTGAATAGAAAAAGGAGTTATCCATGCAACGACACGGCATTTTAAATAGTCATATCGCTAAGGTGCTTGCCGATTTAGGTCACACAGATACGATTTGTATCTCCGACTGCGGATTGCCAGTACCTGAAGGGGTTCAAAAGATTGATTTAGCCTTAGATTTTGGTGTACCAAGCTTCGAGCAAGTAGTATCCATCATCGCTAAGCATATGAAATCCGAAGCGGTTCATGTGGCAACAGAAATTAAGGAATATAATCCTGAAGCTTATGACTTCTTGGAGTCTACCTTCCCATCCAATCAATATGAATGGATTGAAACGAGCCATGAAGCTTTCAAAGAAGCAACAAAACAATGCAAATGCATTATTAGAACTGGTGAAGCATCTCCGTATGCAAACATTATCTTGCGCGCCGATTGTATTTTCAGCGATCGTCCGTAGAGCAATAGATTAACCGACTAGTTTTATAAGCATCCAAACCTGTAAATTAGGCAGTTCGGCTTGCAAAAATCAACTATCAAATCTATTACATACATTAGAGATACTTTCACCAATCATATAGGAGTAGTTATGGAAATTGTTATGTCAGGCATTGCGAAGGCATTTGGTACAAACCAGGTACTGCGCGATGTAAGTATTACCCTCAAGGAAGGCAAGGTTCACGCCTTGATGGGCGAAAATGGGGCCGGCAAGTCCACCCTCATGAATATCCTTACGGGTATTCACAAGGCAGACGCTGGTACTATCACCATCGACGGCGTAGAGCGCACCTTCCCGAACCCGAGAGAGGCCGAGCTAAACGGTGTGGCGTTCATCCACCAAGAGCTCAACATTTGGCCAAATCTAACATTGTTAGAAAATCTATATTTAATGCGACCGAAGCGCAATAAATTTGGTATGCTCGATAAAAAAGCGATGCTCACTGAGGCAGAAAATACATGCCGCGAACTAGGCATCGAATTGCCCCTCACAACTGAGGCGGGCCTGTGCTCCGTCGGTCACCAACAGATGACAGAAATCCTTCGTATCTTGATGTTAGATACCAAGGTTGTCATCATGGACGAACCGACAGCAGCCCTCACAGAGCGTGAAACGGCGACATTGTTCAAAATGATGCGTAAAATGAAAGCCCGTGGCGTGGCTATCGTATATATCTCTCACCGTATGGAAGAGGTATTTAGTGAATGCGATACCATCACGGTTATGCGTGATGGTCACACCATCATTACAAAACCAACAGCTGAGATTTCTGTAGACGAAGTGGTACGCCACATGGTAGGTCGTTCTATTGACGAGTTCTACCCTGCTCGTACTACTACACCAGGCGAAGTTGTGATGAGCGTCGATAACCTTAAACCAGAAGGTTTCGACAACGAAATCTCCTTCTCCTTGCGCAAAGGCGAAATCCTCGGCGTAGCAGGCCTCATGGGCGCGGGCCGTACAGAAATCATGCGTGCTATCTTTGGTGTAGATAAACACAATGGCGGTACCGTAACAGTTAACGGCTCCATTCTGAACTGTAAAAAACCAGAAGATGCCATCAAAGCTGGCATTGCTTTCATCACAGAAAATAGAAAGAGCGAGGGCTTGATCCTCGATTTTTCCATCGGTTCCAATATTACATTGCCGAACCTTAGCGAAATTTGTCCATCTCATGTACTGGATAAGGGCAAGCTCAATTCCTTTGCTGACGAATTGTCTAAAAAACTAGGCGTTAAAACACAATCTATTCACGAACCGGCATCGTCCCTATCTGGTGGCAACCAACAAAAGGTGGTTATCGCGAAATGGGTTGGTAAAAAGCCATCCATTATCATCATGGACGAACCGACGCGAGGTATCGATATCGGCGCAAAACGTGATATTTATGATTTAATGAACGAATTAACGAACGATGGTGTGTCCATTATCATGGTGTCCTCTGAGTTACCAGAAGTGCTCGGCATGAGCGACCGCGTTATGGTCATTCATGAAGGTCGCGTAGCAGGTATCTTGGATCGCAGCGATGCAACACCAGAATCGATTATGACATTAGCCACAGGAGGACAATAATGGACAGCAAAGCTCTACAATATGTAAAAAAATTAGGCCCCCTCATCGGCCTCATCCTATTATTTATCATTATCTCTGTCATGAACGACAGTTTCCTTGAATTCTCTAACTTGCGTAACTTATTGCGCCAAGTATCCATCAATGCAATCATCGCCTTTGGTATGACCTTCGTCATCTTAACGGGCGGTATTGACTTATCCGTCGGTTCCATCCTTGCCCTCTCTAGTGCAGTGATGGCCAACCTCATCGTAACTGGTACTGACCCTGTATTGGCTATCGTATTAGCAGCCGGTGCAGGCCTTGTATTGGGCGGTATTAACGGTCTCGTTATTACCTATGGCCGCGTAGCTCCATTTATCGCTACCTTGGCGACCATGACAATCTATCGTGGTGCGACACTAGTATTCACAGACGGTAACCCTATCTCCGGTCTTACACAAGACCCTCTATTCCACGGCTTTGGCCAAGGGGATATTGCAGGCCTTCCAGTTCCAGCCATCACAATGTTCCTTGCTTTCATCATCCTTTGGTTCGTATTGAGCCGCACATCCTTAGGCCGTAAAACATACGCCGTAGGTGGCAGTGAAAAGGTAAGTTACATTGCTGGTATCAAGATTGACCGCGTTAAAATCTTCGTGTATGCCTTGACTGGTATGCTCTGTGGTATCGCTGGTGCAATCATCACTTCTCGTCTTAACTCTGCACAACCTACAGCAGGTGCAGGCTACGAACTTGACGCTATCGCAGCCGTAGTTCTTGGCGGTACAAGCCTTGCTGGTGGTCGTGGTCATATCGTTGGCACATTAATTGGTGCCCTAATTATCGGTACCCTCAACAACGGGTTAAATATTCTCGACGTTTCCAGTTTCTATCAACAAGTTGTAAAAGGTATTGTTATTTTACTGGCTGTTCTTGCAGACCGTAAGAAAGCCTAGGAGGTTCCTATGAAAAAACTATTGTTACTGTTGGCGATGGCCGTTATGGTTATCGGTCTTGTAGCAGGCTGTGGTAAAAGCGCTGATAACGGCGGCGACAAAAAATCTGGCACTATCGGCTTCTCTGTTTCCACATTGAACAACCCATTCTTCGTAACTATGAAGGAAGGCGTTGAGGCTCAAGCTAAAGCGCTTGGTCTTAAAGTTAAAATCGTTGATGCTCAAAACGATCCTGCAAAACAAGCAAACGATATTTCCGACTTGCTTGAAAGCGGCGTTTCCGTGTTGATCATCAACCCTGTAGACTCTGCAGCTATCTCTACTTCTGTAGAAGCAGCAAATGCTAAAAACATTCCTGTAATCACTGTTGACCGTTCTGCTGACAAAGGTAAAGTAGTAGCTCACATCGCTTCCGATAACGTAAAAGGCGGCGAAATGGCTGCACAACTTATCGTTGATAAAGTAGGCAAAGCTGCGAAAGTAGCTGAAATCGAAGGTATCCCTGGTGCTTCCGCAACTCGTGAACGCGGCCAAGGTTTCCATAACGTAGCTGACAAAGACTTAACAGTAGTAGCAAAACAAAGTGCTGACTTCGACCGTACAAAAGGTTTGAACGTAGCAACAAATATCTTGCAAGCTAACCCTGATGTACAAGCTATCTTCGCTCATAACGACGAAATGGCATTGGGCGCTATCCAAGCAGCTAAATCCGCAGGCAAAACAATCTTCATCGTAGGCTTCGACGGTACTGCTGACGCAGACAAAGCTGTTAAAGACGGCACATTGGCTGCAACAATTGCTCAACAACCAGACCAAATGGGTAAAATCGCTATTGATACAGCTCAAAAAGTTATCAAAGGCGAAGCTGTAGAAGCTAAAATCCCTGTAGATCTTAAAGTTGTTACAAAATAATTGTATATAGAAACTGGGTACAGAAAAAGAGTCGCATCTTAAAGACGCGACTCTTTTTATTTCGGCTCTCGTTCCAGAAATTCTTTGAAAAATTCAATGAATTTTGGCAAATATGTTTGATCTAAACTTTCAATTGTCATATTACATTTGTAATTGTAAGTAGTACAAATAGTAACATCTATCGTCAAAGCACCCTTTTGATCTAACGAGAATGTGAGGGTATCCCCTTCTCCAGTTAATACATAAGTGAAGGTTGCTGTCCCTTTACAAGTCTCATACAAATCTACTAATTCTTTATAGCCAGTACGAATGCCAGACCAGTCACTAGGGTCAATGTACCCAGCACAGATATTGTAGCCCTGTTTAATATATACGCCAAACACACCAAATTGAGATAACTCCGTATCCATATCAAAAACAATGGTTAAATTTGGTTCATTTACAATTTCATACATCCTATTCACACTCCACAAATAGTAACATTTTCATTTATTATAACATTACATGCATTAACAAAGTAGTAACTATAGGTAAAAAAAGCCCGAGCTATATCTTTTCTAGATATAACTCGAGCTTTATTTAGATTATGTGTTACGTAAATGTTATACGCTATGTAAACATGAGCTGTTATATAACTATTATGTATCATATAACTATTATGTGTTATGCAAACAACATATATTAGAACATGAAGTTTACATCTGTACGCCAGTAATCACCTAATTTATTACCGTCCATATCTTTATTACCAAAGCCATAGTAAGCGCCGATAGATACATTTTGGAATGGTACGTAGTTTACATTAGCTACAAAGCCTTTGAAGCCATTACGTACATGGCCGACACCTTTATTATCTACATAGTGTTGATTGTAGAAGCTATAAGCAGGTGCAAAGGCACTACTGAAGATTGGAGAATTTGCTTCTTCATAGTAGTATTGACCGCGAACGCTATAAGTATGAGCTTTCTTAATGTCATAGTTACCATAACCAAGGCTAGCCATCCACGCATGAGAATCAGATACGCCTGGTGCTGTAAGCCATTCACCGAAGACGTTCCAACGTTTAAAGTTCATGTTTGCGTTGAGGCCCCAAATGTTTTTGTATGGAGAATCAATAAAGGATTTAACTTGTTTACCAGTAAGTGCATCCACATCTTGGCCTTGGTACAATTTACCATTATGGAAGCGACCATACATACCGCCAAGGGTAACATGTTTATTGAGTTTACCCTTAACTTCAACCATAGCGGCAGTAATAGTATTGTCTTTAGTTTGGTATGTAGGAGCGCCGCCCAACCAGTAACCATAACTAGCGGACACATCAAGCTTGCCATGTTTGTACATGAGGCGGGCACCATCAACGAGATCATCATACATGAGGCCTAAACCTGGTGTATATAATTGACGACCTACGCGCAATGTTGTGTCTTTACCAAAATGATGATCTGCATAGGCAAGATTAATTTTACCTTGTGTAGCATTGCTATTGCCGAATTCGCTAGAACCTTGAATACGTACAACAGCATCAGTTTTATCGTTAACTTTAGCATTAAAGATAACACGGGCACGATAATCAAAGGAGGAATGTTTACCATACGCATAGGTATCATTTTTCAACTCGCTGCCGCGGTAACGCAAACGGTAATTACCAGTCACCTTCACATTCCCTACTTGATTTTCTAATTTTGCTACTCGTACACCTAATGTGTTGAGTTCATTTCCAAATTCGTCGGCCAATCGATTAATCATCGCTTGTTGTTCCGCATTAGCTTTATCTTGGTTAGCCATCGCTTTAGCCACCATTTGAGCCATTTCGTAACGCGTAATAGGATTGCTGCCTTTGAAAGTTCCATCAGGGTATCCATTAATAATACCTGCATTTGCTAATTGCTCAACAGATTGATACGCCCAACTAGAAGCATCTACATCGGAAAATGGATTAGCTGCATACACACTTACAGAACCCAATACCATACAGGAAACTAAACTTGCTACCAACTTTTTATTCATTAAAAAGACCTTCTCTCATATAGATATCACATTTATTCATGCGGTGTTGTATAGTTAATATCTTGTGCCTTGTAACTTTCACCATGAGCTAATACGTGAACGATGGTTTCCAATGTGGCACGTACAGTTTCAACAGCCATACTTGGTTGATTTGGTTTATCCACCACTTGAGATGGCAAGTACGGAATATGCATGAAGCCCGCTTTGATATTGCCCTTTTGTGCCGCATAATGACATACACCATACATCAAGTGATTGCATACAAAGGTACCCGCTGTATTAGAAACCTTTGCAGGGATGCCATTTTGGTGCAATGCATTGACAATATTTTTAATTGGTAATGTCGCAAAGTATGCACTAGGGCCATCAGCTACAACAGGTTCATCTTCAGGTTGGTTGCCTCCATTGTCTGGAATACGGAAGTCATCGCAGTTAATAGCAACACGTTCCACTGTAATATCTGGGCGCCCCCCTGCTTGACCTACACATAGAATAAAGTCTGGTTCGCATTGTTCAGCCGCTGCTTTCACAGTATCAACAGATTTGTAACGTACAGTAGGAACCATTTGAGTCACTACCTTATAATCACCATCGGTATAGCCATCCATTGTTTTTACCGCTTCCCAAGCTGGGTTAATAGGTTCACCGCCAAATGGATCAAAACCGGTAATCAAAATTGTTTTCATCACACTACCTCATAACGATATCTTATGGTGCATTAGAATAATCAAACATGACACGTAACCTTAAAAGGATATATCATATAGTTTCATAAGAATATCGTACTTTCACAAAATGAGTTAAATAAAGTAATACATCAATAAGATGTTTAATACGAGCATAATCAATGCAATTGGAAGTTGAGCTTTAATAACGCCATATTGGTCGCGCATTTCAAGGAGCGCTACCGGTACGATGTTAAAGTTTGCCGCCATAGGTGTCATCAAAGTACCGCAATAGCCAGCAAGCATTGCGATAGCACCAACAGCAGCTGGGTTTGCACCATGAGCTACAACGAGCATTGGAACACCGATAGCACTTGTAATCATCGCAAAGGCTGCAAAAGCGTTACCCATGATCATTGTGAAGATGACCATACCGATGCAGTATGCTACAACTATGAGGAATACATTATCTGCAGGCACCACACTAGCTACAGCACTGGAGATAATTTTACCAACGCCAGCTAAATTAAATAAATAGCCTAGAGCCGCTAATAATTGGGATAAGATAGCAGTCCAACCGATAGCATCGATAAGACGACGACCTTCATGGAAGCCTTGATTAAATGAACCCTTAGTGATGTAAAGAGCAGCACCCATAGCAATGATGGCCGCAATACCAATGCCTACAAGAGCCCCTAATTTAGTAAAGAAGCCAATGATGAATGTGATGATACCAACAAGTAAAGCCGGTACGAAAATAACATTACCAATACGGACTGCTTCGTCTTTTTTGAATTCAATAGGAGATTCAAAGTAATGACCTTTGCCGAGTTGTTTTACCAAGACGATAGCAGCCATGGCGATAACGAGCCAGCCATTGATTTCCTTTGATAGATAAGAACCAAAGATAAAGGACACACTGTACAAGAGCCAGAATAAACCTGTACCGATACGATATTTATGTTCTTTATCTAAAAATGATTGAATGGCAAAGATAAATAAGATGATCCCTACGAGAAGATATACATAATCTAAGGGCTGCATTTTATAGATAAGTTCTAACATATTATTCAGCCTCCTTCTTTAATTCTTCTGGTGTAACAAGGATATTAAATTCATTAGGTACTAATTTACCAGCTTTCATATCCTCTTCGTCACGAGCTACAGAGGCTTGAATTGTTTTATCAAAGATAATAAAGCGAATGAAGTTAACGATATAGGCACAAACAGCAGTTGGCAATCCGTATAACACCATATCTGTTAACTCTACAGAATAGCCTAATTGTTCCATAACACCTTTGATAAGCAATAACCCACCAGCAGCAAGGAACAAGTTTTGACCGAAGAAATTGCCTATATTATCTGCAGAAGCAGCTATACCACGCACCTTATCAAGAGTACGTTGAGATACTGGGCGACCTTGAGCTACTGCAGCTTCACTCATAGGTGCGATCAACGGACGTACCATGGCAACCATACCGGACATGTTAATACCAAAAGCTACAGTTACTTGGCGCACAAATAAGTAAATCATAAAGATACGACCAGCCGTAGCAGCGTTGATCTTGCCGATCAAAATTTCTGCCCGTTCACGTAAGCCATGACGTTCCATAAGACCAATAACAGGTAAAATCAAAATAAATAATGACATATAACGATTTTTAACGAAAGCCTCCCCAATGGCACCAACTATATCGTTGATACTGAGACCACCTGCAAGGCCCGTTACAAAACCTGCGGCTACGACAACTAACAAGGCATTAAAGCGCAGCATCAGACCGATGACCATCACTAAAATACCAGATAAGACTAACATAGTCTCACATCCTTTCTACAAACCATCTATAAACTAGTTCTATAGTCCATAGATATAATATATATGTTTACATTATATAATATATATGTTTACATTATATACCCCAATATGTATTTTTTGCATAAACAAATAAACCTTATACATTACTCTCATTTGATACAGTTATTATGTCACATTAAGTACACTCTATATCAAAATAGTTATGTATAAGGTTTGATTAGTTACTAGGCAACTATAATAAATCTTTTTTGAAAAGTATAGTAGTATGTTGTTTGCCTCTAAAATGAACTTTATCATAAGCTTTAAACCCAAAAGATTCATACATTTTAGGCAACCATGGATGCTCTTGTGCTGTACCTAATGTAACAGCAGGAGTTTTAAATTGATTAATCAACAACTCTTCCGCATAGCCTAATGTTTCCCGAGCATAGCCTTTACCTTTAAACTCAGGTGCCGTTACAAAGTGAGCAATGTGTGGAAATTTATCCGGTGTAGAATATTTAATCCACGGCATACAGAACGTAATAGAACTAACAAGTTGCCCATCAATATACAATCCATATACAGGATAGGTTTCGATCCACTCCTTGGATTCTTCTTCTGTAAAATCGATAGCATCGAATGTAATTGGATAGTCTTTAATCGCCGCATAGCCGTCGATTAATACCTTATGATATTCTGCTGTATCCGCTACTGTTAATTGTCTAAATTCTTTCATGGTCTTTCCCTCATATTTATATTTTATTCACTAGTTTTGTATATTTATTACTTATAAACGTTATTATACACCAATATGTATTAAGTTGCAATATATTTACATAAATATTGCATGAAATTTTGATGTCTAATAAGAAAATAGAGGATGATATATTGTAATATCAATATATCATCCGGCATCAACACTTCTCTATTATAAAAGTTATCCAATATACATAGACTGTATAAATATTAATATTTTAGAGGCAATATATTAATATCTATATAAGTACAAAAAAACAGGATGTATCACAAGGATACATCCTGTTTTTGAGCTTTCACGAGCTCGAGGGGAAGTTGTTATCAACGTATTATTGGTTAATGCGGGAACCGTATACGTCACGTTGATTTTTTGGTTCGTTGTTAACACGAACACGTTCTGTTTTATGACGATCGTTGTCAGCACCAGAAATACGGTCAACACGGAAGTGGTTAAGACGAATATTTTGTAATTCAGGACCAAATTCGTTCATAGCACGTTTCATGTTGTCATCGATAGGAGCACCATTTTGAAGTGCACGGTACAACATAGTAGCGAATTCGTAACGAGTCATCTTAACGTCGCCTTTGAATGTGCCATCAGGGTAGCCAACAAGGATACCATTACCAGCCAATTGGCTAATGTATTGGTAAGCCCAGTGGTTACGAGGAACGTCTGGGAATTCAGCAGTTTTGCTAGGATCAATTGCATGTGGAGTCAAGATTTGTAACAAGTTGTTATATTTGTTTTCCATGTCTTGAAGACGTGCGTTCAATTCAGCAATTTCACGGCCCATAGCTACACGAGAGCGGGACTCAGGAGAACGTTTACCAAGACGAAGAGATACGCCAGCGTTCAATTGAGTTTCGCCAGTACCTACAGTACCACCAACGGAGAACATTGTGTCTTCGTTAGGACGGTAGAAAGCGCCCAATGCAGCGGAGTTAGCATTGTGGTAGTGACCATAACCAGCAGCGATTGTCCATTTGTCATCTGGGTTGAAGTCCAATGGATGTAAAGCAGCCAATGCAGCAGAACCTGCACCTACTTTATTAACGCGTTTTTCAACATTACCAACACGGTTGTTCAAGTTAGTAATATTGTTGTTGATTGCGCCTGGTGTAGAATTGTTAATTTGAGTTTGTAAATCATTTGCTACGGAGTACAATTGGCTACCGTTTACAGCATCTGTAGAGTCAGCAGAAATTTTACCAGCTGCTACGTTGTGAATTTGGCGTTCTTGGCCAGCTTTACCAACGGATACAGAGCCTACAGGGCTAGTACCTGCGAAGCCACCATATGTATGACCAGCTACAGTTGCGTTAGTTACATTTGTTGCAGAACGAGTAGTAGAGTTAGCACCTAATGCAATGGAGTTTGCAGTGGATGCATTAGCTTTGTTACCGATTGCAATGCTGTAATCAGCAGTTGCAGCTGCATCGGAACCGAATACGTTAGTACGTACGCCTGTTGCTTGAGCACCAGCACCGAATGCTTGTGCATGATCACCAGTAGCTGTCGCAGAGGAACCAATAGCATTAGCATGGTTGCCATTTGCTGTAGCATCAGCACCGATAGCATTAGCTTTGTAACCAGTAGATTTTGCTTGGTGACCAAGTGCTAAAGAACGTACATCAGTAGCAGTTGCACGAGTACCGATTGCAATGCCCCAAGTTTTATCAGCTTGAGCTTCATGGCCGATAGCAATTGTTTCGCTCATATTTGCTTTTGCTTCATTACCTACTGCCAATGCGGAGCTACCTTTTGCAGTATTTTTAGAACCAATAGCTACGGAGTTGCTATTCCAAGAACCGTTTAATAATGTAGCAGAATCAGGCTCATTATCGAAAGTACGATCACGGAAGTTTGTAGTTGTACCTTCTACAGTATTGTTATAACCATAACCGATAGCATTTGTACCACTGATCACGTTGCTATCACCGAAAGCTTGTGCGAACGCACCTGTTACAGTGTTGCCATCACCGAAAGCATTAGCTTGGTTACCATTAATAGTGTTTTGGTTACCATATGCACTGCTAGAACCGTTAGCGCTTGTAATTGTATTACCTTGACCAACTGCAATACTAGTAGCTGTGCCATTCGCAACAGTACCATAAGAAACACTATTATGTGTAATATCTGGAGTTTGACCAGCTTGATCACCTACGGCTGCAAAAATAAAACCATCTGCTGTAGATACAGGTGTTGCCGCACTAACAGGAGCAACAGCAGTACCTACTGCTGCAGCTGCAGCTAATACAGCAAACGCTAATTTTTTGGAATGTTTGTTTTCTCTCATCTTACACCCTCACTAAATTAAAATTCTTAACCAAACACAATACAATTTTTCATTCTCTCTAAGTTCCGCCTCTCTCCTCGGGCTGATAAAATATACTTCTTATTCTAAGCTAAGAAATATATTCAATTCATTTTAAGAAAAATTTATATTGTCGATTACCCGCATAGCATATCAAAGTTTTACGATATAAACAAGCCTTTTTCCATATAAAGTTCATTAATAACTCTTCATAATTCCAAAAAATAGCATGATTACTGGCATTCTTTGTTGTATTAATATACTTATCATTTTTAATGATGAGTAAGAAAAATCACACCTTTTTAAGGATTCTACAGAATATATTTTATATAACTTATAAATAATCGTCGCTTTAATAAGTTTTATAAATATTTCAAATAGCCTATCAACCCTTATTCATATTAACTTCATGAACACTTTCTGAATTTCCAATAAGAGAATAATTAATCATTTTTCTGAATTTTATAATAATTTTATTTTTATTCTTAATAGTATTCTACATCTATTTAAATAAGTTGATAAGTATGCACATATCACCTAAAATATCTGCATAAGTTTACAAAACAAGGCTTAATCTATATATACAGCATCCATATTCTTTCCATAGCTATCATAAAAACCAAAAAGCTCCTACGTTATATGAACGTTAGGAGCTTTTTGTATATTATGCCAACAAGGCTTTTACAAGTTCTTCTGCTTTACCAAAATCATCTGTATCTGGATTCCAGTTACATTTAATTTCAGGTTCTACCACGGAGAAACCATATTTAGTTAATTCTTCACGAAGGACTTTCGTAGATTCACCAGACCAACCGTAGGTACCAAATACGGCAGCCTTTTTATTTTTGAACTTCAATTCACGCAAAAAGTCGAGCCAACCAGCTACAGAAGAGATAACACTATTCCCTACTGTCGGAGAACCAACAGCAATCGCTTTTGATTTGAATACTTCTGTCATGATGTCGTTTTTATTTGTTTTACTGATGTTAAAGATCTTAACCCGTGTATCAGGAGATTGTTTAGCAATCTCATCAGCAATTTTATGGGCTAATTTCTTTGTACCATCCCACATAGTGTCATATACGACTGTAATTTGGTCTTCTTGGTATGCTTGAGACCACTCATAATATTTCTCTACGATTTGTAATGGATTTTCACGCCAAATTGCACCATGGCTAGTAGCGATAATATCGATTGGCAAGTTGAGCTTTTGAATTTCTTCAACCTTAGCTTTTACCAACGGAGAGAATGGATTCAAAATATTAGCGTAATATTTCATCGCCTCTGCCCATAGACGACATTGATCAGCCTTATCGGCCCACAATTCTTCTACCGCAAAATGTTGTCCGAACGCATCGTTAGAGAATAAAATATTATCGCCGGTCATATAGGTTGCCATAGAGTCAGGCCAATGGAGCATACGCATTTCTACGAATACCAAGGATTTACCGTTGCCGATATCTACAGAATCACCTGTCTTCACAGTTTTAAAATTCCATTCTGGATGATGATATTGACCAACCAAGGATTTAACGGCATTTTCCGTACAGTAAATTGGCGTATTAGGGATTTTTTCCATCAAAGCTGGCAAGGAACCGCTGTGATCGACTTCGCCGTGATTACATACGATGAAATCAATCTTGTTTAGATCAATTTCAGATTCCAAATTATCGATAAACTCTGAGGAATGAGGTTTCCATACGGTATCGATGAGGACGGTTTTCTCCTCTTCAATCAAGTACGCATTTTGACTAGATCCATTATTAATACTGTAATCAGAACCATGGAATTCTTGCAATTCCCAATCAATTTTACCAACCCAAGATACGTTATTTTTTATATGCTTTCTCATAATAACCTCCATAATTCTTGTGAAAGTCTTTCACAATTAACAATATGTATGGCCTATGTGGTATCTGTGTATATGTACCTATGTATATACCTATGCATATATCACAACTCGGTCATTAACTATGATTTTATTATAACCATATCGCATAGTTAAGTCTGTATCTGTAGGTACAGATTTGATAATTATTCTAAAAAACCACTCAGGGTTAATCAAATACTTTATATTAGTATACCGTTGATACACCATGAGTGGTTAAGAGCATATGCAATTATCGGTGTAGTTATTTACTACCCTCTTTTGATAGTCCTGGAATTGCTTTATAGATATATAGCGCAATATATCCATCAACCATGCTATGAATGATAGTACCACCGCCTACAAGAACGAATACAACGTAGATAAGATCAATATTAGGCATCGTAGTTGTCGTATAGAATAATAGGCACGCAAGCACTTCACCAATAGCGTGAACGATAGCACAAGCAAGGTTGAAAGCAGCAAAGGATAAGGCTCCTGTTAAGACACCTGGATGATGTTTTATATAATAAGCACCCATCAAGGCAAAGATGATATGAGATGCAGCGCGCATAACGATAACAAGAGGGAACCCTGCTACGAAGAATCCTAGCGTCGAACCTATTACGACACAAGCCGCCATCTTACGAGATAAGAACATGGCTAAGAATATAGGCACGTGACTGGCCAACGTATACGAAGCCGGCGGTATGACGACTTTCAGAGGCATCACAATAGGAATCATGATGGCTAACGCCATCAATAATGCAGTAATGGTTAAATTTCGATACATGGAAGAATTCATAAAGGCCTCCTTGGAAATGTTTTGCCCACTGATTACATCTACAATATTCTAATGCATAAGTTTTTAATATATTAGATACAGACTACAAATATCGTTAATTTCCTACACTTCCCCACAAGTTAAGGATGACAACACCAACTACAATAAGACCTATCCCCAAAATGGTGTACATATTATAGCCCTCACTAAAGATAAAGACTGAAATGAGTGCTGTCACCACGAGGCCTACGCCAGACCAGGTAGCATAGGTAACGCTGAGTGGAATATATTTCAAAACATGCGTCAATGTATAGAAAGATCCTACATAGCCAAGCACACAAGCAACAGTCTGTAACGGCCGCGTAAAGCCATCAGATGCTTTCAACATAGTTGTAGCAAATAACTCAAGCCCTATGGATAAGGCAAGTAAAAAATAAGATAACATAACGCCTCCCACAAAAAAGAGAGGGCCTTACTACCCTCTCTTCAATACATAAGTACGTACTAACTCGCACTGATCTTATAATCGTTCGATTACAGCTTGCGCCATTTCTGTTGTACCTACCCGTTTTAACCCTTCACGGTAGATATCGCCTGTGCGGTAACCGTCAACGAGCACTTGTTCAACAGCTTTTTCAATTGCGTCAGCCACTTGAGGTAAATCAAGGGAATGACGGCACATCATCGCAGCGGACAAGATTGTGCCCAATGGGTTCGCCAAGTTTTGGCCCATAATATCTGGTGCAGAACCGTGGATTGGTTCGTACAATGCCGTGCCAGTCCCCATGGATGCAGATGGTAAAAGCCCGATGGAACCAGAGATTACAGCGCCTTCGTCAGACAAGATATCACCGAACAAGTTTGTTGTCACGATAACGTCGAATTGTGCAGGATTTACAACGAGTTGCATTGCTGTGTTATCTACGTAGAAGTAATCTGTTGCGATGTCTGGATTAGCTGCCGCTTTCTCTTGAGCGATTTTACGCCACAAACGAGAAGAAGCCAATACATTTGCTTTATCTACGGATACAACCTTTTTGTTACGCTTGCGAGCTGTTTCCATAGCGATGTCCATGATGCGCTCTACTTCGTAACGGCTGTATGTTTCTTTATCCCATGCGAACTCATTAGCACCTTCCCCTTGTGCCTCTTCGCGTTCGCCGAAATAAATACCGCCAGTCAACTCACGAACGATAACGAAATCTACATCTTGTACGAGTTCCTTTTTAAGAGGAGAATACTCTTGTAAAGATGGATAGATTTTTACAGGACGCAAGTTACAGAACAAGCCAAGCTCCTTACGAAGACCTAGGATTGCTTTCTCAGGACGAATAGAAGGATCTACATTATCCCATTTAGGACCGCCTACAGCGCCAAGCAATACAGCATCAGCCGCTTTACAAGCCTCGATAGTATCCTCAGTCAAAGGCACACCGTATGCATCAATAGACGCACCGCCCGCTTTTTTATCAATCCAATTAACCTTTACATTAGCTTTCTCAAAAGCCACATCACACACAGCCTTCGCTGCAGCAATAATCTCAGTACCGATACCATCACCAGGAATCAATACGATATTCTTTTCGCTCATATTACCTCTCCATATAGTAAATGCTCATAGATGAGCCACAAACTCATCAGCCTTTATTGCACTATTCAGGTCTATATAGCCTGTGTCGAACCTTCACACTCCCAAGAGCCGAATGCTCGTCGAAAACGACTTTGGCCCTGCGGAGGCCGCAGGCCGAAGTCAGACCCGGCCAGTGGAGGCTTGAGACGAGTGTTTGGCTCGCCCTTATTTGCGGTTTTTCGCAAAGTTCACAAGACCGCCAGCTGCCGCAATATCTTGAATGAATTGTGGCAACTCAGTCCCTTGGTATTGTTCGTTTTTAGTCAAGTTGTACACGATACCTTTAGACAAGTCTACGCCGATAGCATCGCCTGCTTCAATGCGATCAACTTGTTCACCGATTTCAATTACTGGTAAACCGATGTTGATAGCATTGCGGAAGAAGATACGTGCAAAGGAGTGTGCTATGATAACAGGCACGCCTTTCGCTTTGATAACCCCTGGTGCGTGTTCACGAGAGGAACCGCAACCAAAGTTTTTGCCAGCTACCATGATTTCGCCAGCTTTCACATTAGGAGCGAAAGTAGTATCAATATCTTCCATCGCATGTTCAGCCAATTCGTTCCAGTCAGCAATCGCCAAGTAACGAGCCGGAATGATTACGTCTGTATCTACATCGTCGCCGTAGCGCCAGATTTTTTTGCTTTCAAAATCCATATTAAACCTCCTCAGGGCCTGCAATGCGGCCTAACACAGCACTTGCTGCCGCCACGTAAGGGCTTGCCAAATATACTTCAGAATCAACGTGACCCATACGACCACGGAAGTTACGGTTTGTTGTGGAAACTGTGCGTTCCCCTTCAGCCATGATACCCATATAACCGCCAAGGCATGGACCACATGTTGGCGTGGACACAGCGCAGTCAGCTTGAATGAAGATATCCAATAGACCATCTTTCATAGCCTGGTCATATACATCTTGGGAGCCAGGGATTACGATACAACGAACGAATGGAGCCACCTTGCGACCTTTGAAGATTTCTGCAGCTGCCACCAAGTCTTCGTAACGACCATTTGTACAGGAACCGATGATAACTTGGTCGATTTTAATGTCTTTGTCGATTTCGTTGATGTAATGTGTATTAGATGGCAAGTGAGGGAATGCTACCACTGGTTGCAATTTAGATAAATCAATTGTAATCGTTTGAGCATACACTGCATCAGGATCAGGATTGATAGGTTCTACAGGACGATTTACGCGGCCTTTGATGTATTCTTCAGTAATTTCATCGTAAGGGAATACGCCACATTTACCGCCTGCTTCGATGGCCATGTTACAGATTGTAAGACGATCTGCCATAGTCATGTGTTGTACGCCATCGCCACCAAATTCAAGGGCCATGTAACGAGCACCGTCTACGCCGATTTGACCGATTAAATCGAGAATTACGTCTTTACCAGTTACCCATTTGTTAGGTTTACCGATAAGCTCAACCTTAATAGTTTCAGGCACTTTGAACCAAGTTTTACCTTCAGCCATAGCAACGCCCGCATCAGTGGAGCCTACGCCTGTGGAGAATGCATTCACCGCACCATATGTACAAGTGTGGGAGTCAGCACCGATCATCATTTCCCCAGGACCGATAAGACCTTTTTCTGGCAAAATAACGTGCTCAATACCCATACGACCAACTTCAAAGTAGTTTGTAATGCCATGTTCGCGTACGAAGTCGCGCATTACTTTCGCTTGTGTAGCGGATTGAATATCTTTGTTTGGTGTGAAATGGTCAGGCACCAAGTAGATTTTATGACGGTCAAATACAGGTTTGCCGATCTTCAAAAATTCTTTACGCGCTGGTGGGAATGTGATGTCGTTCATCAATACCGCGTCCAAATGACATTCGATGATTTGGCCTGGTTTTACCACATCAAGACCTGCGTGGCGAGCCATATTCTTTTCAGTAATGGTCATACCCATATTATTGTTCCTCCTGTTGTTCTAGCTCCATAGCTAGGAATACTGAGTTAACTGCATTAATATATGCATTTACACTTGATTTAACGATATCGGTGCTGATACCACGACCATGATACAAGCGACCGTTGTATTCTACCTTAAGGGTTGCTTCCCCAAGGGCATCTTTACCGGCTGTGATAGCACGGATTTGGTAATCTTTTAAGCTGATTGGCAAGCCCACAACACGTTCAACCGCTTTAAGGGATGCGTCAACTGGACCATCACCTACAGCAGCATCGGCCTTTTCACCTTCTGGTGTCATGAGGCGTACGTCTGCATAAGCATAACCTTTTTCACCTAATTTATAGTATTGAGCCACAAGCTCGAATGCTTTTTTGTGATGTAAGTTATCTACGACAAGCGCAATAATATCATCATCGTATACTTGTTTTTTACGGTCTGCCAATTCTTTGAATTTAGCGAAGAGGTCGTTGATTTTCTCTTCTGTGAAAGATTGGAAACCAAGTTTTGCCAAATGATCTGCAAAGGCATGACGGCCAGAATGTTTGCCCAATACGAGGTCTGTTTTTTCAGCCCCTACGGACTCAGGAGTCATGATTTCATACGTTTCAGGGTTGCTCATCATGCCATGTTGGTGAATACCGGATTCATGAGCAAAGGCATTAGAGCCAACGATTGCTTTATTGGGAGGTACTGCTACGCCTGTCAAACGGCTTACAAGTTTAGACAATTTAGTAAATTGTTTTGTATCGATGTTCACTTGAAGATCGCCGAAGTATTCGTGGCGTGTTTTAAGAGCCATTACTACTTCTTCGATACCCACGTTACCAGCACGTTCGCCAAGGCCGTTAACTGTACACTCAACTTGACGAGCACCTGCTTCGATAGCTGCCAAGGAGTTTGCATTAGCAAGGCCTAAGTCATCATGACAATGAACGGAGATAATTGCATTTTCAATGCCTGGTGTATGTTCTTTGATGTAACGGATTTTGTTCGCAAATTCGTTAGGGATCATATAACCTACTGTGTCTGGCACATTAAGAATTGTGGCACCGCCAGCAATAGCTACACCGAACACTTCACACAAGAAGTCTAAGTCTGTACGAGCTGCGTCTTCACCGGAGAACTCGATTTCATCGAATTTGCCTTTTGCAAACTCTAAGATAGATTTAACGCGGTCCAATACCTCTTGGCGAGTCATTTTCAATTTATATTTCATGTGGATTTCGGATGTAGCAATAAACACATGCAAACGGCTACGTTCCGCATCTTTCAATGCTTCAACTACCTTTTGTACGTCCTTTTCGTTGGCGCGCGCCAAGCCACAAATGGTTGTGCCTTTTACTTCGCGTGCAATCGTTTGTACTGCTTCAAAATCCCCTGGGGATGCTGCTGGGAAGCCAGCCTCGATTACGTCGATGCCGAGGCGTGCAAGGCCTTTCGCAATTTCAACCTTTTCTGGTGTTTGTAATGCTACGCCAGGTGTTTGTTCCCCATCACGAAGGGTTGTATCGAAGAAATATACGCGATTTTGATCCATAATCTTCACCTTTTCTATTCTAATAAAACATAACACTGTATTATATCTATCCATTGTGAAAGTTTAGTAAAACCGCCGATTTCAATACTATTTCAGCTAATGCCAACACAGATACATCAAATCAGTAATTTTACTAGACTTTTACAATAAAAAAAGCCCCTCAGAACAACTGTCGTTGCTCAAAGGGGCGTTATATTCATAACACGGTACCACCCTAATTGGGACTCGTTGCGGGTATAACGGAACCACCGTCGATGACTACTGCTGCATTCGCCACCAAAGCTCACGGGAGAGTGTCAGCGTACAACCTCTATTGCCTCGCACCAACCGGCAACTCTCTGAAAGCAGGATCTGTAAACCTTTATACCCATTCATAGCTTGTTTTAAGATATAAGGGTATTGTACTGTATTCTATAGACTTATGTCAATTAAAATAAGATGAATATAATATATTCTCGTTAGTAACTAGCACAATCAATCTTAAAAGCTTATCCACTCTAAAGTCTCAAAATTATTTAGAATGCGTTTATCCATTTTTACCACTTGATTAGTAAGCTCTATTCGATGATTAACAAACGAAATATCTGTATACCATTCCTTTAAACTAGCATACACTTCATTCTCTAGATCAATAATCATGGTTTCAATGGGATCCCAAGTTTTACATCTTACAGACTCCACCATAACCATACTACTACCTATGAAAGTAACATCCCTACCATAAATCCAAAACGGCAATGATTTCCCCTTTATAGAAATAGAATATATAGCATCACCATGAGGCGGTTCCGTTTCATATTGTGCGCGTATTTGGTATCTTTCCATAATTTCATTACTACCTTTTTCTATATATGACAGCTTTGAAATCTTGTAATTTTCTGCGTTCATAAAAACTCCGTTATTTTTAATATCAAGCACAACAAAGAGGACTGTATATCGCTATTTGTGTAAAGTATATTTTGCTATACTATAAGTGTTGCTAACCCTAATCTGGCAACAGAAAGGGGGTGTAGTTATTGCACAACAACTATCAATTTTGGCTAGCCGTCATGGTAAATGTAATCGGGGTTATAGGACAAAAAGTGTTGCTATTTCAGTCCCAAAGATTGGTAAATAGGCGATCATAATTATGCAAATCGCTCCAAACAATAGCATCACCCCAAGTTGGAATAGAGGCTTCTAACCTAGATTGTTCATGTATGGTATGATATATATCAGAAATACTCTTGTTGGTCGGCATAACCTTAAGTATTTCTGCATTAGAAAGCGGGTTCGGTGAGTGCATATAGCACCACCAGAACACCGCTTTTATTCGTCTTTCAATAGACATTCCTCTATGATTACGTAACATAGCGCGTAACTGAGCATTTACGCCACCTTCTATACGATTATTAGTAGCCGGACAGGTACATGTTAATGATGTATCTAAGTAAGTAAACAAACATCTTTTATTGATTAATTTAATTAAGGAATTTTCTGCTTTTATGAGTCGTTCGTGTTTAGGTCGTATCGTACCATTTTCGTCAACGGTCATTTCTGATAGAAATACTCTATGTCGTACTTTCCATGACATAACGTTTTGTACCCACTTTACGGCATGATCTTGTGTGTGTATCGTTAATAAATCCCTTGCAATTCCATATAATTCACGGCCAGCAATCGTTTTAGGACGTATTGTTGTATAGCGTTTTACTTGTTGAAATGCGTGAAATAAGCATCTTTGTAGTTTGGCCTTCGGCCAAACTTTTTTTAATGCCTTTTGAAAGCCGGTACCACCATCGGATACAACTACTGTAGGTGGTGAAATACGTCGTAATAAAGCCTCCCAAGCCTTAGAATGTTCATATCTACAAACATACCAGCCTAAGACATGCGTCTCATTACAACAGATTAAAATGCAAGCATTTCTAGCTAAATAAATACCATCAACAAATACTACGCTACTTGATGATTCAACTTTTGGTGGTAATGGCCAAAGTTCCCAAAACTGTGATGTTTTTCTCCGAAATGAACGTCCATCACCAGCCATATCTAACTGTGTGTGTTTACCAAATAACCAATCCAAAAACATCTGTAAATTATTGTTAGTTTTATTCACTTTATTTGTGAATGAGCAAGAACATTGATTACAATACCAACGTTGAGAACCCGCATTTGTTCTACCATTTTTCTTACAAATGAAACCACAACTAGGGCATCTGACTAGTTTCATAATTATACTCCTTCTAAAAAATATATCTTTCTAGAAAGATAAAACCTTATTTGAGTCAGTAAAATCAAGGGAGTTCAGACTTTTTAGCAACACTTTTTGTCCTATATGTAAAAGTTACTCAAAAAGATAAAATGCCGATAGAGCCAGTATTTAACTACCTCCATCGGCATTAACAGCAACACTTTTTGTCCTATAACCCTGTAATCGCCTACTACATTTGCAAGTGGTTAGACGCTTTCCTAGCCCTTTTATTTAGCAACTAGCCCAACGCTCTAGCATTAGCGTAATAATGTAAAAAATCCCTCGGAGTAGCCGCTCCGAGGGATTTTGTAGTTAATTGCACAACTATCAATTGCCTATCTATAATATACTACACTTAAAATAGTTTTTCAATAAAAATAGCAGGGCTACCATCCTGCTATTTTTCGTTCATATGTTACCTCTGTAATCATCATAGTTCTGTTATCAGTAGTCACTATCATTGCACTAGTTAAGTAGTACAACGATAAACGCCTAACGTATAGAGGAGTGCAGTCCTCTAACACGTTAGGCGCCATCATAATTTTGTTCAGTTTTAGATGAGCCTAACGCCCTAGTCACGTTAATGGGCTCTCTTTATATGTATATTATAAGCTAATCTTACTTAAAAAGATAGTACGATAAATAACTCAATTTATGCTTATACTGTTAATCAATTCTCTAATTCGCTCAACAGAAACTGGTTCATTAAATAAGAACACATGGTTTTGCCCCTCATGTTCCCAAGATGCTAAATAAACGTCGTCATCCACCATTCGATAGGTTACCGTCATCCCATTTACAACATCTGTTTGCTGAGGTAAGTAATCCTTATAATCGCCTGCGATATTACCTGATAGAATCGATACACGATACTTAATATATTTCGGCATATCATCGACTCTGTCGAAATACTTACCTTTTAAAAGCTCATGATAAGCATACACGACTTGTAATACATCGTAATCCACAACGGATACATGTACAGGACGTAACCCCTCTAATCCACTTGGCAACTGCGGTTTAAAGTTCAAATGTTGCTTAGCCTCATATACAGTATCAAACACCTCTAGCGATTGACCTTTACGAGTACTTTTATAATCACTATCAGTAATAGTACAACTACCAAGTCTGTCAGGACATGGAAACTCATTTCTGTCACCATAGGGCTGGTCATAAATAGAATTACCATTAAGACGAAACCGCATCAAGTCATCTGCAGACACAATATTGATAGAACCTATGAAAGCTATCATAGCTAACGCGCATACAACCTTTTTCATGATACAATCCCCTGTAAACAAACTACATATAGTAAGTTAATTATATCACCTAAAATCCTAATACTCTTATATTTGTAAGGATTTTTCCTCCAGAAAAAGAAAAGCATTTTGCTTCCAAATCGTAATCAAATGATTGCTAATTTAAAGCATAAGCATTACATTATAAGTAACAGGAGGTGATACTATGGTTAAAACGGCCTCTATCAGTTTGCGTATCGAGCCAGCTGTAAAAGCACAATTAGAAGCACTATATGCTAGCTTTGGCATATCCGTAACTGATGCGATTAATATTTTTCTCCACACATCACTAATGGAAGGTGGATTTCCATTTCAACCTAAACAACCTCGTTATAATGCAGAAACAGAAGCTGCTATTCAAGAAACGAAAGATATATTAGCAGGAAAAGTAAAAGCAAAATCATATGCTAATGTAAAGGAAATGATTGAGGATTTAGGATTGGAGTAATCGCTTATGTTGAGATTAGTGCTTAGCAGTAAGTTCAAAAAGGACCTAAAGCACTCAGATTTATTCTAACTAAGCTAAAGAGGAATGTGAAAGCATTCCTCTTTTTTATGCCCCCAAAAATTAAACCAGCTATTATCATAAATCTATCACATTTAATAGTATCTATCGTAAATCATTCTACTATTCAAAATAATTGTAGATGTTATAATGAAATCATCAAAAGGAACAGGTGCTCATATGATACTAAATGCACTATTCCAAAACTATAGTTAGTACTTATATGGAGGAAATAATCATGACACATACACAATTAACGCAACTCGTAAAAGCATTATTAGATGCACCACAAAGCAATCCTAAAGTAAAAGAATTTGCTCAATCTTGGCTCGATGCAGAAGGCACAGAAAAACAAGCAGAGCTTACAAAGCAACTCGTATCCGTAGCAGAGCAAAACATTGCACTTATCGACGAAACTATCGGCTTTGCAGGTTCTGAACTCGCTATACAAATCCTCGGCGAAGAAGGTGCTGCTAACCTATTACAGCACGCTAAAGACATCAAAGCAGAAGGTGCAGAATTCTGTGACTGCCCTGGCTGCGTAGCCGCAAAAAATATTATCGATTTGAAAGCGGAAATTGAATAATCAATAATCATAACCACCCGTAGAACGGGTGGTTTGCTCTGACCCTATAAGGGTCTTTCTCTAGTGGTGGCCCTCTAAAGAGGGCATTGAATGATCTGACAACCACTCTATTACCACTGGCTGCCCCCTACTCGGGGGCTTTTATTATGCCTATTTTACTGGCTCACCCGTAAACGGGTCAGTATACTCTTTAAAGTTTAATGTATCTTGCGCTATATCTTCTTGTAATTGATTGCGAATATACTCTTTTATCGCTCCTTCATATCGTCCTACCGTATCCACATAATATCCTCTACACCAGAAATGTCTATTTCCATACTTATATTTTAAATTTGCGTGTTTATCGAATATCATGAGGCTACTTTTACTTTTTAAATATCCCATAAAACTCGATATGCTTAAATGTGGTGGTATTGTTACTACCATATGAATATGATCTGGGCAGCATTCCGCTTCTATTATCTCTACATTTTTTCTCTTACATAGATCTCTTAAAATTTTACCTACATCAGCTTTTATCCGACCATAAATTATTTGCCTTCTATACTTTGGAGCAAAAACAATATGATATTTACATCTCCATTTACTATGTGATAAGCTTTTTACGTCATTCATTGACATTGAACCTCCTATATTAAAATGTTGTGGTTGCCAGACCAACTTCATTTTATCACTAGGAGGTTCTTTCCTTTTCTCTAAGAATTTTTACCGACCCCCAGTTTAACTGGGGGTTTAGTCATGCCTATTCGGCGTACAAAAATGAAAGTAGCTCCTTATATAAGGAGCTACTTTTTACATTATAGTCATTGTCTTTATATTTTATGATAAATATCATCAGTTTTACCATCAATAAATATTTTTACTTTGCTATCTTCTCTATACTTATTAATGATTAAACTTAAACCATACTTATATCTATACTGATTGTTATAATTGGTCAAGTATTTTAGTTTATTCTCATCGTTTATAAAATCCTCTCTCTTATCATTCCACCAAGGTTTTACTTCAATAACAATATAATTATCGTCATTACTCCCTCGCTTATGAATAATAATATCAGGAATAATCTTATCATCGCCCATTTTCTTAACAGCATCTAAATCTCTATTAAATTCACAATCAACATCATATTCATTAATTAAACCTGATAAATAACACCCTAATTTATGAGTAATAGATCTTTCACTAACATATTGATTCACTTCATTATTTATTAGATATTGATCCTTTTCATATAAAATATCTAGCCCCAATTTTAAATTATTCCAAATATGCTCATCTATCATAATTCTTATCACCTTAATTTATGTTATCATGCTTCCATATCCTGCCAATAACCATTAAAATGCGAAATTGCATTATGTGACTCAAAAAGAGCCCTAACTAAATTCATAAGGTCCTCTCGTGTTTTTCCATTGATATCCATATTAAAATCATCAATTCCATGAGAGTTAACATTTAGTAATTTTTCTAATTCCTTATGGTTACTATATATATCACTTAAATTATTAAAATTACTAAATGTCTCAATAATACATCTTAATGGATTCGCCATATACTCGGGCTTATCTTGATCATATAACCATTTTAATTCAGCCCATAAAGCATCATAACTATTAGTTAAATCATCTTTTTCCTTATAAATATATATGGGCTTTGTTTTGGTATCATACTTCCTCAAATGAATTGTACATTTATCATATTCAGCTTTTGTACATCCTTTCCACCATCTATATCTACAATTCAAATAAAAATGTATATTGTGCGTTAAAATAAATATCTGATATTTCTTATTCTCAGCTTGTTTTAATAAATCCTGTATCAACATAATTATGAAATACTGCGCAAAATCATCATTACTACTCATAGGATCATCTAAAACAATAACTTTATCTTTATCCGCACCTTTAGTGATATTTGATAAATCTTGAACAAACCACAAAAAGGCCATGATATTTTTTTCACCAGTACTTAAAGATTTAATATCTCGCTGATTTCCATTACTATCATAAAGCTTATAGGTTCGATCTTCTCCTACTTGCTTTAAACTAAAAGAATTATGCCCCAAGATCACTAATTGATTATTGATAAACTCCATTGCAGTAGATTCATCAATAATCTTGGCTCTTAACTCTACCAATTTCTCTTGTTTTTCTTTAAGTGCTTTGTATTTTTCTTGTTTTTTACCTTCTAATTCATTATATATGTTCTTTTTTTGACTATAATCACTTTCTAAGCATTCATAATTATATTTTTGATTATATTCAGCAATATAATTGAACTTTAGCTTATTTTTAGCCTCTTTTTGTTTGATATAAAGAGAGGTCTTCTCTTTATTATGCTTTACAATAATTTTATTGATCTCAATAATTTTGCTGGTTAATTCTAATGGTTCCTCTATTAAAGGCATTTCCATACTAGAGTATGCATCTTTTTTATCTAGAATATTAAGAATATCATCGAAATATTTATCATGTATAGCAATTAGATCTAAAAGCTTTAATCTGGCAGAGTTATATTCTGATTTTAATGTTGGCAAAAGGTCTTCTTCTATATTATTAGTCTTTAAATCACTTAAATAAACAACATATTTGTTTTCTATCATCTCTTTTAATTTGACAACTCTATTTTGAATCTCAACTGCTTTGTTTGAGATTAAACTTTGTAACGCCTCCAACCGTCTAGGTTCTATACTACTACCACAAAATAAACATGTACATGATTCTGATAAATTATGAATTCGAACACCTTCAGAAATCCATTCCCGTTCCTTATTATTCGAAAAGCTTATAACGCCACTTTTTACAGCACTTTCTTTTAAAAGGCTACTTAAACTTTGCATAAATGATTTTATATCATAAACTGGGCTAGGTATTTCTCTAATCTCATTTAAATTAGTCTTACTAAGTATACTTTTATTTAATTCTACTGAAGAATCATCCAGTAAACATGCCTGCTCCTTATCAATCTTATAATTGCTTTTGTTGTAACTAGGTCCTACTATATCAGAATAATTGTCTTTTAAAAATTTTGCTCCATCTTTATATAACTTTTCTAAAGTATCATTTGCCTGCTTATATTGATCATAAGAGTTCTTCCACCGATTACCTAAAGTGTTTATTTCAGTCTCATTAAATTCAGCATTTATATCATCAATTTCTTTTTTTATTTTATCAATTTGTGGCTGAACCGCTGCATATATAAGCATAATTAATTTATAAAAGTAATAAACAAAATATAATAAGCAAAGAGGCTGTAGCAGAATTCGTTATTATTGCATTCTGCTACAGCCTCTTATTTTACAAACTTGCTTTCACAAGTCGTATATGAGTGTATAGTTTTAAGGTATTGTGATTCAATTATTTAACTAAAAATTTTACTTAATAATCTGTATTTTTACGAGTTCATTTACGAAGTTATTTACTAATTTAGTTGGTGTTTGCTTTTTATTGTTCCGCATATGGAATTGCCAGTGGATGGTTATCATATGTGCCTCTATGTTGGTCATAGATGGATTCTGCACCAGGTAATGGCGGCAAACCCAAGGAGTCAGTGCGTGTGAAGGCTTCAAATAGGCCTGGTGTTAGGTGCATGTTTGGAACATGTTCTGGAGTTACTTCGTGAACGATGGTATCGCCTTTACCGTTCATGATTTTATGACCAAATTCAGGATCCACCAAAGTGCCACGGCCTACTGCGATGATGTCAGTATAGTTTTCTACGGCATCACGAGCTGATTCTTCGCTGAAGACATCGCCTACAATAATAAGCTTTGTTTCATCATCGAGGGCTGCTTTAAATAAAGAGCCAAAGGATTGATCTGCGCCTTCTGGTTTAGAATCATAGCCACCCCATAAGGATAAGTGGATGTAGTCTAACTCTTCTTTTACAATAGCCTCTACGAGTTGAAGGGATTCTTTATAAGTATAACCAATATCTGTCCGTGGATTTCTTCTGGGCTCAAACGGTAGCCAATGATGAAGTTTTGTGCGCCAGCTTCTTCTACTACGCGTTTTACTTCACGCACAACGGCTAATGGGAATCTCATACGATTTTCTAAAGAGCCGCCCCATTTATCTGTACGGTGGTTTGTTAATACAGAGAAGAATTGTTGCAATAAATAGTGGTTAGCACCATGAATCTCTACGCCATCGAAGCCAGCTTCGATAGCTCGTTTTGTAGCGCGACCAAAATCTGCAATGATCTCTTCAATTTCACTTTCAGTAAGAGCACGAACAGGGAACTTGCGGTGTAAGTCGCTAGGGGCTACTACATCTTGATGATTAATATAGCGACCAATCGCCATGCGACCACCGTGATGAATCTGCATAACCGCTTTATTGCCGTCTTTCTTTAAAGCTTGTGCAATTTTCTTAGACCCTTCTAAGTGAACATCAGAGTAAATGCCCATTTGGGATGGATAGCCAGGCATGTACGCTGGGCCACCATTTTCACTAACATAATGAAACTCAGTAATCAATAGGCCTGCTGCCTTAGAACGATGATTGTAATAACGGATCGTATCATTACTTGCATAGCCACCCTCTAAAGAAGATTGACTTTGCATGGGAGCCAAGGCAATGCGGTTAGGAATCGTCAATCCACGACGGAATGTAATTGTATCTGTTAAGTTATGTTGTGCCATTATAGCCTCTTTCTCCTACTTTTATAGGTACTATATTAAATAATTTGGCTGATGACTGAAAAGTAATATCACATTTACATATTGCGAATTACCGATATGTTAAGTGAATAAAAAAGCAATCCTATATAATCATGCTCACAAGATAGTACACATCGTATCAATATACTGGTGTTATCAATATACTAATATTACCAATACAATCATTTCACTAGTAATTCTGTGACACATACTTATGTGTTATATATTCATGCTCTTTTATAATTTAGTTTCTACCAACTTTGCTAACTCTGCAATGGTTTTCTCGTTGCGACGGTAATAGGTCCATTTGCCAATTCGTGTAGCAATCACCAAATCTGCCTTTTGCAATACAGACAAATATTGCGATGCCGTCGATTGGGTAACACCTAATTTGAGCTGGATTTGACCTACACAGACGCCGACTTCCACCATGTCTACCGGTTCTTGATGCGTAAAGTAACGCTTTGGCTCTTTTAACCAAAATAGAATCTGTAGACGTGATTCATTAGCAAGTGCTTTAAAGACCTCTAATTGATTCATCTTTAGTCACCTCTAAAATGATTATATCGTAATTTCGCGATATGTCAATCTGTTATGCTTTCTACAAAACCTATATGTTTCAAATTAACTTTGACTTCTTATATAAGTTATTGCAATTGCTTTACCAACACTTACGTACTTAAATAATAAATATATAGCAAAAGGCCCCTGTTCAAACAGGGGCTCTTTCTTTTTACTCACTCGCTTCCACAAGTGCTTGTGTATATGGATGTACCGCTTCTTTGAGTCGTTTTGATTCGATGGTTTCCACGATTTGTCCGTCTTTCATGACGATGATTCGGTCTGTTACAGCTTGTAATAGTCCGATGTCATGGCTGACAAATACGTAGCCGAAGGGTTGTTCCGTATATAGTTTTTGTAGGAGGTCTAGCACCAACTTTTGATTCACCGCATCAAGGGCCGATGTAGGTTCATCAAAGAGTACTAATTTAGGATTCATCAGCATGATCCGTGCCAATACAACACGTTGTAGTTGACCACCGCTGACTTCGTGCGGGTATTTATGAACCGTATTTTCCGGTAAGTCGACCCGTTGTATCCATTTACGGATATCGTCCTTTGCTGCCGCTATATCCATAAGACCATAGTTAATATACGGCTCTAAAAGAAATGCTTCTAAGTTCATCCTTGGAGGAATCACCGCCAAGGGATTTTGGAACATCATCTGCATAGAACGATATATTTCTGTATGGTTTTGAATGGATGTTACGTCTTCACCAAAGAGTCGCAGACTCCCAGAGGTAGGTTTTTCTAACATAGCAATCAGTCTAAGGAGAGTACTTTTACCAGAACCACTGCCACCTGCAATACCTACGCGTTCATTGGGAGCCACGGAAAAGGATACGTTATCAACGGCATGGACCGTATGATGGTGGTTCGTATATTGTTTACATATATTCTCGAGTTGAATCATACTACACCACTTTCGTTACGGAATCTAACAAGATACGAGTATACTCATCCTTTGGATGGGCCATGACCTCTTCGGATGATCCCACTTCAACGAGTTGCCCCTTATTCATAACTCCAATGCTATTGGCAATACGAGCAGCCGCCTTGATGTTATGAGTTACGATGATTACTGTTGCCCCAAGAGCCTGCGTAACCTCTTTCATAAGGTCTAGTACGGAAGCTTGTATTAGCATGTCTAAGGCACTAGTCGGTTCGTCAGCAAACACGATGCCAGGCTTTAAGATGAGGCTTAAGGCTATTGCTAACCGTTGTTGCATACCACCGCTCAACTGAAACGGATAGGACTGCAAGATACGTTCTCCATCGGTTAAGTGAACAAGATTAAGCATATCTATAACGCGACTTGCATCATAGCTTTCACCATGAGCACGGAACAAATCCTTGAAGTGATTTTCTACGGTGCGATTTGGATTTAAGTAGGCGCTAGGATTTTGAAAGATCATGGAAATCTTCGTGCCCCGCAATTGCCGCCAATCACCATCACTTAAGGTGGAAACATCAGTGCCATTTAGCAAAATTTGGCCGCTAATGTTAGCTTGTTTCAACATGCCAAAGGCGGCACGAACTAACGTAGATTTACCAGAGCCACTTTCACCAACGATAGCAAAGACCTCACCAGTAGGTACGGAGAAGGATACATTCCGTACCGCTTGCTCCGAACCATATGAAATCGATACATCATCAAATACGATACAATCAGATTTATTCAATAGTAGAATCCTTTGTTAATAAGTAGTAATCGATTGGATGTACTGGTACATTTTTAACTTTTGTAGTAGATACAACTGTTGCACTTGGGTATAACAAGTAGATATCTGCTACGTCATCAACTAAGATTTGTTGTGCTTGTTTAGCAATATTAGAGCGTTCGTTTTGATCAAATGTTACGGACAATTGGTCGATTAACGCGTCTACTTGAGGGTTAGAGTAGCCACCAACGTTTGCTTTAGCACCAGTTTTGTAGAATAAGCTGAGGAACCAATAAGGATCATTTGTAGACATAGTAATAACATTACGTTCTACCAAATCAAAGCCATCTGTACCAAGTGTATCTACTTCATCAGGACTTTGTAATTTTTTAAGAGTTACTGCGATACCAGCTTTTTTCAACTCTTGTTGAATTTCTTCGTATAAACTTGTGTCTTTACCCCAAACAGCAAGAGTAATCGCTAAGTCTTTACCGTCTTTTGCGTACATGCCGTTTGCGTTCTTAGCATAGCCAGCTTGAGTCAAGATTTGATCGGCTTTTGCTAGGTCTGTCATCGGTTTATTAGCAATCGCATCAAAGCCCAAGTTTGCAGATGGAGGGAATGGTGCCCCACCTGGTGTAGAGCCATTACCAACAATTTTTGCCATAGAGTCATAGTTAATGATATGAGCAATCGCATTACGTACAGCTTTATCATGCAATGGAGATGCTTCTGTATGATTTGCTTTCAACATAAGCACACGAACACCTGCGATATCTTGAATATTGAAACCGTCTTTGAACAAGCTGCGGTTAGCAGAGTCCACTTTTTGAATCACGTCTACGTCTTTAGATTGTAACGCCATAGCGCGTTTATTGTTGTCTTCGATGTCTTTTACAGTTACAGAATCAAGAGCTGGTTTGCCGCCCCAGTAATCTGCGAAGGCAACGAGTTCAATTGTTTCACCTTTTTTGAAATTAGTGATTTTGTAAGGGCCTGTAAGAACTGGTTTAGACGCTACGTCTTTAAGATCTGCAGTATCCATGATAACGAAAGCAGGTTCAGTCAAGCTAGATAACAAGGAACCATTAGGCTCTGTAGTTTTAATGATCAAGTTTTGACCATCTACTGTGATGGACTCGATTTTAACTGCTTTAGCGGAACGAGCACTTTGTTTCATCGTATACTCGATGGACTCTTTTACCTTTTGAGGTGTCATCGGTGTACCATTGTGGAATTTAACGTTTTCACGGATGTGGAATTTCCATGTTGTAGGGTCCACATTTTCCCAAGAATCTGCCAATTGTGGGGCAAATTTCATATCCGGTGTTACAACGGCTAAGTTTTCACCTGCACCGATACGAGTCAATGTCCATGCATCCCATTCGTGAGTTGGATCTAATGTTTCACCAAACCAATACAAACCAACATTCATATGCTTCCCTTGTTTGCCGTCTTTAGCAGTATCGCTACCGCAACCAACCAAGAGAGCCACCATGCACAGCATTGTGAGACATGCTAATAACCAACGTTTCATAACTTCTCCTTTTTGAACATCGCCTCTGTGAAAGAGGCTTTCACCATAAAAATCTATACACAGCACGGTTAACGAGATACATCGAGGGCATCGCGCAACGCATCGCCAATATAGTTAAATAAAACAACAGTAATGAAAATGGCGAGCCCTGGGTAAATCAACAGCCACGGCGCCGTTTGTAGGAAATCTCGGGAACTTAACAAGATAGCACCCCACTCCGGATCTGGCGGTTGAACGCCGATGCCGATGAGTGAGAAGCTAGCTACCAAGATGATAGCATCCCCTAGATGTTGTATAATGACGATTACCAATGGTGGCAGTACATTCGGCAGAATATAGCGCCATAGGATTCGTAGGTTTGAAGCGCCCGACATGCGAGCAAAGGTAATATACTCCGCGTGGCGTTCAATCTGTACGAGGCCTCTCGTGATACGGGCATATTCCGCCCATTTCGTAATGCACAAGGAAATGATGACATTCGTAATGCTCGGTCCCATGATACCAATGAAAGCAATGGCAATCACCATGTTCGGGAAGCCAAGTACTAAATCGATTAAACGAGATAACCAACGGTCAACGTGAGGTGTAGAGAATCCTGCTAATCCACCAATAGCGATACCGATGGCCCCACTAATGCCAATGATGGTGAAAGCAATCCCTAAAGAGGCTTTACCACCGTAGAGAATACGAGACCACACATCACGACCGAGTTGGTCAGTCCCTAATAGATGGGTACTACTAATGTCTTGTAAGCGGTCCGCAACACTCGTCGTTTCAGGATCAAAGGGTGCTATATACGGAGCACACAGGAAAAATACAATCCACAAAGCGGATAATACCAACATTACATATAAAGTATAAGGCTTTCGTCTACTCATAGGAGCCTCCTTTTATAGCGGCTCTTCGCTTCGGATTCAGCCAAACACTCAATACATCAATGATAATATTAATCACGATGAACACCATAGTAATCCAAATAATGTAGCCTTGCATCAATACATAATCACGAGCCATAATACCTTGCACCATCATGTAACCAATACCTTTTATTGCGAATACCGTTTCAATAACGGCAGATCCACCTAGCATAGCGCCCATCGTTACCCCCATCATAGGCAACAACATAAGTCCTACATGAGGGAATATGTAACGGGTGTAGACCATCCATTCTGGCAAGCCTAATGCTCGCGCCCCCTGTACAAAGGGCTGTCGCGACACTTCTAAAATAGCATTGCGCAATCGACGAATGTAGAGACCACATATCCATAAAGCAAGGGTTACCGCGGGCAGAACATAGGCAGAAAAGCCAGTGGTATTCGTTACCGACACTAACTGCAATTTAACACCGAATAAGTACAGTAATAATAAACCGACCCAGAACCCAGGGATTGCTAACGCTAAGAATGTAACGAGACGAACCCCATGATCAATCCATGAGTCTTGATACTTTGCAGATAGCATACCGAGCGGTATGGTCACCACTATCCCTATAACAAGAGATAAGGATACGAGCCCTAAGGTATTAGGCAAGGCGCCACCAAGAATGGTCGCTACTGGTAAAGCGTACAGAATGGACTCACCAAAGTCCCCTTGTACAATTTGACCTAACCAACGTAAGTATTGCTGCCACCAAGGATCATTGAGCCCCAACTGCTCTCGTATCTGTGCAACTACAACTGGATCTGGTGTAGCTCCTAGAAGATTAAACTTCATCGACACGGGATCAATAGGAGATAATTTTATCAATACAAATGTACCGATGGTAACAACCAATAAAATACCTACAATACTTGCCAAACGCTGTAGTATTAATCGATACAATACATCACCTGCCTTCTTTATCAAAAAACAACTATATTTAATTTTAACAATGATTCTAATTTTTAGATATACCCATATAGGTATGTTAGAATGATTCTCATTATGAAATTTTAGCATATATACTAAAACGGCCCCTCATGAGAGGGGCCGCTTCTTATATAACCCTTACAGTGTCCATGCGAGTGCTTCACCACAGCTCGCATGCCTATCCCACTAGGCTGGACTGTTATATTATTTTGTATATGCTGCATGTGCTGTAGGTGCAACAGTGTTAGCAATAATCGCTTTTGCCATATCACGAGTTACAGGGCGCTCAAAGTACATCGCATGTGTTTGACCATCTTTCGTCCAACCTGCGAGGTATACCATTTTTTCGCCACCTTTGAAAGTAACCTTTGTACCGTTTACTTTTTCTGTAGCTGTGACACGATAATTGTTATGATCACCACTGATATCACCTGTTGTATTAGCTACGCGATAAATGATGCGTTTGCCTGCTGCTTGGTTGCGAGTCGCATCTTCACCAGCTTGGTAAACATACACAACTTGCAATACATCTTTATTGATTGTGCTTACAGACTCAATATTATAGCCCACAGGCAATACCTTTGGCAATTGAGGTGTAATATTCATATATTTAGCGGCTTCATCAATAGTGCTGAACTCATGCATAGGACTTGGCATGCCAACCATAGGCGCTTCCTGTTCTACTGCCATAGGTTTAGCTGGATCAGGTGGCACATCAAAAGTTCCTTGTGCACCAGCAACAGTATAAGAACCTACACACGCACACGCAACTGCTAGTAATACAAATTTTTTGACCATGGGTATAATCTCCCTTCGCGTAACATAAAAATTATTAAAAACACATTTATTTTGTATGTGATTTTTCCTCAACAATATTACGGATAATAGCCTTCGCCATATCTCGTGTAACGGGGCGCTGAAATCCTAAAGAGTGATTTTGTCCATCTTTCATCCACGATGCAAGATAGACCATTTTGTCACTCCCTTTGAAAGTAACCTTTGTACCGTCTACACTTTCAGTTTCTATCACCTTATGAATCTTATGGTCATCGCTGATATCACCTTTTAATGTAGTAGATGTACGATAAAAAATAAGAGCACCACCGGCCTTATTTACGTACGGATCTATACCGGGTTCATACACGTACACAACCTGCAAAATGACTTTCTCTAAAGTAATGACAGATTGAATATTAAATCCTACTGGCAACAGCTTTGGCATTTGAGGTCTAAACCCTATATATTCAGACGCTGCTTCTACAGTGGTAAACACATGTACAGGACTTGGCATAACAACGCCAGGAACAGCTGCTTCAACAGACATTTCTAGGGGGCCAGAAGTTTTAGTTTGTGCATCCGTAGCACCTTGAGCCGCAACAACTCCATAAGAACCTACACAGACGCAAGCTAAAGCCATCAACAAAGATTTCTTTAGTAGTGAGGTCATAATAATATACTCCACAAAATACATTTTGTAAAATTATATTTATTAAAATACGCTTAATAAGTATATCCTAAATGATATAGGATTTCAAGTAATAAATGCTACCTATATCATTTTAACAAGCTTAGTATTTAGCCTATTATTTCTTATGTACCATAAAGCCTGCCGCTTGTTGGTTCGCCATGATGGTTACATCAGAGATTTGTAAGCGTTTAGGTTGGTTCGTTACATACAATACAACATCAGCCACATCCTCTGGTTGGATTGCATCAATACCAGCGTACACAGATTTAGCTCGTTCCGCATCACCGTGGAATCGTACTTCACTAAATGGAGTTTCGACGATGCCTGGTTGAATGGTGGTAACCTTAATATCTGTAGCTATGGTATCCATGCGAATGCCATCGCTTAATGTCTTTACCGCTGCCTTTGTAGCGCAGTATACTGCGCCATTAGGATATGCATAAATGCCTGCCGTAGAACCCATATTTACAATATGACCTTCATTTTTATCAATCATAAAAGGTAGTACTGCTTTTGTTACATATAAAAGACCTTTCACATTGGTATCAATCATAGTCACCGCATCATCAACAGCACTATCTTGGAAGGGATCAAGCCCTTGTGCAAGCCCCGCATTATTAACGAGCACATCGACGCCACCAAAAGCCTCGATAGCAGCAGGAACCTTGCTTTCAACATCCTCGCGACTACGCACATCAAGAACTAAAGTCTCAACACGCACGCCATATTCCTTAGACAAACGAGCCTGTACCTCGTCCAATAACTCAGCACGACGACCAGAAATCAACACATTATCGCCATACTTGGCATAAGCCTCAGCAATACAAAGACCGATACCAGACGTTGCACCAGTGACAAAAATATTACGAGCCATAAAAGCCTCCTCATCATCAATCCGTTCTATTCTAATAAGTTAATTATACCATTATAAAAATCAAAAAACGCTACCCTACCACCTATAAACGATAAAAATAGTGTATACATTGGAGCCCTCCGCGTAGCATTCTCTCCTTTTCCCCTAAATGATATGTCGGCGCAGATAGGATTTAAAAGAATACATAAAGTGGCTTATAGATTTATGAATATGATAATAAAAAGAGGATACCCTTTCTGAAAACGACTTAGCTCGCTTTAGAGCCTTCTACTATTTCCTAGAATAATATGCTGGCGCATCTGTATGTAAGACAAAATATTTGAGCTCTACTACAGTTAGAAAGCAAATAGGGATACCTATTCGAAGCCGCCTTGGGCGCTACGCGTACCCATGAAGGCTGAGGATAGGTATCCCTATTGTTTTATTTAATTTGATTTATAGAGCTCAAATACGCTAGCTTTTATTTCAGATGCGCCAACATATCATTTAACACTTCCATGCAATCCCCCACGATGCCATAGTTAGCGTGCTGGAAGATTTCTGCGTTTGGATCGTTGTTAATAGCCACAATTGTGTCAGCACCGGAGATGCCGCTCACGTGTTGGATAGCACCGGAGATACCGAATGCCAAGTATAGTTTAGGGCTTACAGTTTTACCTGTTTGACCTACTTGATATGGCAATTCAATCCATCCTTTTTCAACGAGTGGGCGTGTAGCCCCTACAACACCACCGATAGCATCGGCTAGTTCGTAAAGCTTATCAAAGTTTTCTTTAGAACCCATGCCACGGCCACCAGCTACAATGATATCTGCTTCTTGGATATTGTAGCCATCTTTACTGAACGGAATGAAGTCTAAACGCTTCATGCGAATATCTTCAGGCTTGAGGTCGAATTGCTCAATTTGGATACGACCCCAGCTATCTGCGATTCGTTCAGGTTTTTTAAATACGTTAGGACGTACAGAACCCATTTGAGGACGATGGTTTGGAGAAATAATCTCCGCCAAAATATTGCCGCCCAAGGCAGGACGTGTCCATTCTACAAGGCCTTCATTCGTATCTACCGTCAAGATTGTGCAGTCCGCAACAACGCCGTTTTGCATACGACCAGACATACGAGGTGCCAAGTCACGGCCATTGTTTGTGGCACCAATTAAGAGGATATTAGGCTTATGGTCTTCAAAGAAGTCTGTTAATACCTTAGTGTAGCCATCCGTTGTATAGTATTTCAAAAGGGGGCTTTCAAAAACATGAACAATATCAGCACCATGTGCTACCAGTTCCTCTGCTTCGGTTTGCACATTCTCACCCAATAACATAACTTGAACGAGCTGGCCCAATTCCTTAGCAATGCGGCGAGCTTGACCGATTAGTTCATACGTAACCGGATGTACCACGTCATCGATGGTATCGGCTACAACAAAGACGTCTCTATATTCATCAAAATTTGTTACGGCCATTACCGGTCACCTCCTTTAGAACCTTCATCACCTTTAGCGGCAGCTACCGCCTTAAACTCACTAGGGGATACGCTTTCAACAGACGCAGCCCGTTGCACAGGATCTTTTACATCTACACCCTCATCATTATCCTCAACTACATCAACAGGTACATCATTTGGCACCAATAGATGAGCAAATTTTTCAGGCTTAATATGATAAGCCAATTCAAGAACCTTTTTAGCCCCTTCCTCGATGGATGGCAACATTTCTACCTTGCCACGAAGAGGTGGTTGGTATACCTTGCGCACCCGCGTAGGAGAGCCGTTAAGACCGATACGACTTTCATCAATATGTGGCATATCGCGCAATGTAATGTGAGTAATAGTGTAACGTTTCGCATAAATAGAGCTCCAAAGGCCTGGTTGGCGCGGCTCGTTGAGCTCAGCTGTAGCCGTTACAAGCAATGGTAATGGAACCTCTACGATTTCGTAACCATTTTCGTGCTCCCGTGTTACAGTTGCTTTTTGAGCCGCTGTATCTACAGCAAATTTACAAGCATACGTTGCTTGTGCCATACCGAGTTCCTCTGCAATTTGAGGACCTACTTGTGCCGTATCGCCATCGATAGCCTGCTTACCGCAGAAGATAATTTGGAATTGACGGTTCATAGTCCGTTGAATATGACGGATGGCAGACGCAATGGTATAGCTAGTAGCCAATGTATCGGCACCACCGAACGCGCGATCTGTAACGAGTACTGCATCATCGGCACCGAGGGATAAACACTGGCGAAGCGCTTCTTCAGCCTGTGGAGGGCCCATGGATAGAACGGTCACACGACTACCTTCATATTGGTCTTTCACCGCAAGAGCCGCTTCTAACGCATGCATATCGTCAGGGTTTACAATGCTAGGCAAGCCTGTGCGGATGAGATTATTTGTTTCCGGATCCAGCTTAATCTCAGATGTATCTGGAACCTGTTTGATACATACTAATAACTCCATACACTCACCCCTGTCTAAATTCTACGCCCTTAGCGTTACGCGGATATTTCCATGTTTTTACGATTGTTTCGCCACAAAGAACGCGGCATGTACCGCACTCTAAGCAACCAGCAAAATCAAAGGCTAAATCGCCATTCTCTTGTAATGTATATAGACCGGCAGGACAGCCGTTTACGAGTTTCATTTTCTCTTCGTGGCTAAAACCAGCGCCATCCACAAGGATATGAGGAGACGTTTCATCTACATAATATTTATTGGTGCCCAAACGCTCTTCTAATTTCATAGGGAACGCACCCCTTTCCAAGCATCACGAATCAAGGTAAATAGGCCAACGTCACCAACGCGACCCATCAATTTTTTCATCATTGGTACTGCACCATCACCGTTAACAGTGAATACATCGCGCATCACATTGTTTACGAGAGATGGATATTCCTTGAATATACGAGGATTGGATGCAAGGAATGCAGGCATATTTTTATACAATTTCAAATCCTTATGCAACCAAGAGTTCTTGATTTGACGTTCATATAATTTAGCTACACGATCCATATTTTCGTCACGTAATGCTACGTTAACTGCATCGGCTGCACACATGCCAGACTCGATGGCAAGGTCCATACCACGAATAGTATAGCCAAGATTCATACACATACGCGCCGCATCACCAACGATAATATACCCATTACCGCCCAACTTAGGCATAGATTTATAGCCACCTTCAGGTACGAGATGGGCACTATGCTCTTTCAATTGGCCATTTTTCAATAATGGTGCAATTCTTGGATGGCTTGTGAAAGCTGACAGCATATCATCTACAGAACGATCAGCTTTGCCAATATCTTCAAGGCCTACAACCATACCTACAGAAAGGCTATCTTTATTTGTGTAAATAAAACCACCGCCTAATAAGCCAGAGGTCATATCGCCTAAAGTAAGCCATGCCATACCGTCATCGCCAGATAACATGAGGCGATTTTCGAGGTCTTCTTTTTTAAGTTTGTATACCTCTTTTACACCTACTGCCATTGTACTTGGATCTGTAGGGCCTGTAATGCCAGATTTTTCCAATAGTAATGTATTGGAACCTTCTGCGATGATAACGAGTTTTGCATACACTTCATCATCGTGGCACCGAACGCCTACAACGCGTTGTTTTTTGCCTTCTCCTTCAGTAATGAGGTCTGTCACTTGTACATTGGATACGAGAAGAGCCCCTTTTTTCTCAGCCTCTTCAGCGAGCCATTTATCGAATTTAGCACGTAATACTACGTAGGATTCTTCATTCGGTTGACCATCTTGATAACTATACTCGACAGTCGTCATTTCATTGCCAGTACCAATAGAAATGCGCTCTTTTGTCACTTTGCGTTCCAATGGTGCACGTTCTCTAAAGTCCGGTACAAGACGTTCTAAAGAATGCGTATAAATACGTCCACCCATCATATTTTTAGCGCCTGGTGCAGTACCACGTTCAATGAGCAGTACTTTTACCCGCTGTTCTGCGAGGCGTAGTGCCGCCGCAGAGCCCGCTGGTCCTGCACCAACGACGATAACGTCAAATGTTTCATTGCGATCAATTGCCATATACTCAGCTCCTTTAAATGAAAGCTTAACTTACATAAGTTTATACAGTATATATATATTCTCTATGAAGAACGAAAACACCTTTAAAAAATCGGCAAAAAAAATAAATATATTCTATATTTTACGAAAATGTGTTATATATCACTCTATATGATGTATATATACTCATTATAAACTCATACTATTGCATACTAGGATTTTTAATTAAGTGCAATAAAATTCATCAATTCGTGAAATTTATAAGTTTTTCTAGCTTTCACCGTGAAAGTAGCGTATGATAAAAGTAGGAAAAACCCTATACGGAGCAACACGCGTATAATACGACCGCATAATGCAAGACCACGGTCAAGGTTAGGCACTCATTATTTTGGAATTACCAGAGGAGGCCATATGGACCCGTTAAGAATCTTGAAAGCATTATCAAATCCACATCGGTTAGATATTATATTGTGGCTAAAGCACCCAGAGAAAGAATTCGGTGTACAAGTACACACTAAAACTCTTATCGATTTCCCTAACAGTGTAAGTGTTAAGAGTATTCAAAAGCGCTGTGGTGTATCTCAATCTTCCATCTCTACATTTATGAGCATCTTAGAAAATGCGAAACTCGTAGAGTCTCGCAAGATTGATCAGTATACCTATTTCCGCCGTAACGAAGAAGTAATTCGTGAGTTCGGCGAATGGTATAACAAAGAGGTATCCATCCAATCGGATGGTATCGATAAATTATTAAAAACGGTTAACTTAGAAGACACTTCGTATCCTATAACAGAGGAAACCTCTGCGCTTGGCGAGCAACTCGCTGCCGAAATCAATACTAAGGGATCCGATCATGATGAAAACAGAAAATAAAATTCTCCCTTATTCACTATACTTAGGGATAAAAGAAAAAGAGCTATAACACATGTAATTATAGCTCTTTTTGATTTTTAATCATCTAATATATTTTGTAAATCTCGCCGATTATAGTAAATTAATGGTAAAATCGTAAGTTTATATTTCCGCTCCATCGATTCTCTCCCTTACGCGACGAAATACATCGGCACCAGAGTATCGAATTTTACTTTCTTTTGCTGCAGAATCGGCTTCATCCAAGGCATACTCAATAGGATCTGTTAATGCTGAATATTGTTCAATACTCATTAACACCATAGTTCCATATCCATTCTTAGTTAAAAATACAGGCGAATTCGTTGTAATAACGGTTTCTTCAACTTCAGGAAATTTATTACGCAAGTCTGATACAGGTCTAATATTAATCAATATATACACCTCCTTATATCATAATTCTATCATTATTTTATTAATTTTACTAACAATATTATGGTAATAATAATTCAACTAAAAATGCCCTCCAAAAGGAGGGCATCTATTATATTGGAATTATACTTCTTCTATCGTTGTGCTTCGTAAGCTCTGAATAGTTTAGATAGTAATTCAGGTGCCAAGCGCAATAGGTCTGGATTTTCACAGAATGATACGCGCAATTGTGTTTTGCCGGGATTCTCTTCACCTTTTTTGCCACTATAGAAACCATTGAGTGGAGCCATGAGAAGTGTATACTCTTTGCCGTCATCAAGGCTTACTGCACCATGTTCAGCACACCAAGAAGCAAATTCTACACCATCAAAGCCAGGTTTTGCTACCTTCCGTACGTCGATAACAAAGTAAATAGACGCTTCTGGACGAGATACGATGAAATCAGGTTCTACCGCTTTAAAACCTTCATGGAGTTCAAAGATCATCTTACGATAGTAGTCCCGTTGTTGCTCATACCAGTTATGAAGCTCTGCGTGGCTTTCATGAGCCAAAGCACCAAAGATATATTGGCCTAGTGTATTAGCACTAAGGTTTGCTGTATATTCAGCTACAGATTTTTCATAGCATAATTTATTATCTGTAATGATGGCGCCAATGCGTAGACCACAAGCATTCCATACCTTACTAGCCGTTTCAAGACTGATACGACGGCCTTCAATGCCAGGCACATCCTTATCGGTTAAAGCCCAGATACTAGATGTTTCTTTCCCTTTTTCGTAAGCCAATTCGCGGTACGCTTCGTCAGAAATAATCCACAAATTATGTTTAACACATAATTTTGCATATTCAATCAACGTTTCTTTACTGAATAATTGACCTGTTGGATTATCGTAAGGAATGATGAGCAACGCACCTGGTTTTGTATCGATAATACGTTGTTCTACTGTTTCAACGGATGGTAACTCAAACTCACCATCTTCGTTAAGTCGACGTTCAACAGTTACAGTTTTACGACCGATACGAAGACCAACCGCATCATAGTTTGTATAAGATGGGTTGAACATTAAAAGAGGACGTTCCTCTTCGCCTGCACCACCACACACGCCAAGCATGATGATTTCCATCGCCATGGATGCACCGTCGGTTACGAGTACATCAAGACCAGTTGTATCGAAACCTTGGCTGCGTAAAATGTGAAGGAATGCTTCGCGACATTCATCAGTCCCCGTAGTTGGTACGTATGGCACGATACCATTATGGAACGGACTATTCACACCGCCCAAATCGAACAACCGACGCTGCATGGCGGGATGCATAGGACGCATTACATTACCAATAGAACCATTCACCAAAATTGGTGGGTTCTTACGTTCCAAGAATTTAATTTGTCCTAAGCGAATGCCAGATGGCTTTCGAGCCATCATATACGGCGACAATTCTGGTTGTTTCATTCAGATCCAACTCCTCTAAAAAAGAAACGGCCTCTATGGGAGGCTATGCTAACTGTGAAAGTAACAAGCGCAATGTTAGACGCACAACTACGGGTAACAAGCTTGCACATCACAAAGATAATATTCTTATATAAAAAAAATTCCCAATATATTGATATATATAGATACTTAATATTATAGTGCTTTTGTTATAGAAAATCTATAGTTTTATAACATATACAGACTAACGTATATACTATTCGTTCCATACAGTAATACAGTAGCCTTCAAGGCATACAAAAAAGACCGAGCTATTTATAGCCCGGTCTTTTATAGCTGTAACAATTATTATCTATCGATTGTTTTACGTCCACTGTTCGTAGAGTTTGAATGATTTGTAGCTTTAGCTGTATGTTTTGTTGTAGAAGCCTTAGTAACGGGTTTTACTTCTTTACCTTTAGCAGATTTAACTTTTTCAGTTTTTACAGGTTTAGCCTTTTCTTGTTTTACCTTTTTAGGTTTCTCTTGTTTTACCTTTCCAGGATTTTTAGCATTGACTGCTGCCCCTGCTGGTTTTACAAATGCATTATTAAGGTTTGTCGCCACTTGTAGTGCTACGTCAGAACTTGGAGTAGATACGATGGATTGGCCTGCAACCGTTACAGTGCCACCGCTGTAAGATGCAGCGCCTGGCGTAATTTGGTTGTTATGGTACAGACGTGCTAATTTACCAGCCATGTAATACGCACGTTCTTCCCCTGTATAGCGGCCGCTACCTGCTGGGCTATAGATATTATCGCCGTTCACGTAAACTGCGCCATTAGACACGTTTACGTGGTTTCCAGAGTATGTGTACATGCGGGAAATATTGTTATTTACACGATCAGACAACTTAGGATGGTTATTAGGTGCCACTACTTGTGAAAGCCCTTCACGATAGTGTTCCCCCACTTTGTTGCGTAATACCGCCATAGAACCAGCTGCACCGCCTACATTGTATGGAGATTCACTTAAAATCTTGAAGCCTAATTCATCGGCTGCTTTTTCTTGGCTCATTGTAAATACTTGGTTAGACAAGTAGTTGCCGGCTACATTAGATAATAATGCAGCACCTTCACTACCACCAGCTGCAATACCGACTGCTGTAGAAAGGCCAATTTGCTTTTTAGCGCCATTAATAATATCTTTATGCTCACCATGAGCAATTTCATGGGCCATTACATAAGCCAATTGATCATCATCAAGAGTATCTAAAGCACCTTTATTAACAGACATAACGCGACCAAGCGTTGCAAAGGCATTAAACTCTGTATCAGGGTTTGCATAGACAACATAAGAACGTTTTACGCTAGGAGAAGCCTCTAAAGTTTTCAGGATACGTTGTACACGTGCTTGCGCTGCACTATCGTTCAAGTAACCAGTTTTCTCCTTAGTACGTGCCAAACTTTCTTGTTGGCCTTGTTCGGAATTATCCATTTTATTTAATGCAGTCGATACATAAGCCATAGCAACAGCACCACCTGCCAATGTTTGTACTGCACTAGATGCAGCATTCACAGGAGCTGTTTGCATAATAGCAGGTGCCATTGTCGCTGCCATAGCTACAGATAACGTAGCTGCTGTAAGTTTCTTGTTCATTGTATTAACCTCTCAAATGTCTCAATTCTATATATAGATACCACTATCAATCGTATTTTACGTATTGTAACAGTATCACCATTCTCTCAATCACAATATTTACACACTGATTACATCTTATATGTTCAGAGTAAATACAAAATGAATAGTGGAACAATTATTCATCTATTTTAAATTGTTCCGCTATCACAGATTTAAATTATTTCGCTATCACAGATTACTCATCACCTACTACAGATTTTGCTGAAAGTATAACGGCTTCTTTACCGTCTTTAGAAACGGCAGCACCATGGGTATAGCCCACTACATCAAAGCCTGCCTCTGCGCACTGCTCTGCGATGCTTTCATAATTTTCATTCTTACCACGCGTACATGTAGAAAGATGGACGGTAGTAACACCTTTTTTCTTGAAAGACTCGATTTTCTTGGCAAGATCACCACCGCTATGGGTGAAACCTACCAACTCAATATCCTCATCTGCATAACGCTCAAAGGAATCCGCTTTATTCATAAATGCTTTTAAGCAACCGCCACAAGAACAGCGCTGCATTGTATCCTCATTCACGAGAACCGCAATTTTCTTAGTCATAAGACCTCCTATGAAAATATAGTATTAGAATTAGTATAACATAGCTATAAGGAAAAAACGTATCCTAAAGCACGTTCATTAATGATAATTATAGATAGGTAAATTTAGACAAATTCTTAATATCTCCCTTTCGTATCCCCTTGTTTTACCAACATAATCCAATGTCTTAATGAATATAAACTACTAAACGTATTTATAATAATAAATGATACAACTTGATTTCTTCTATTTATAGACCTTTAAGGATAGTTAAATACCTTAAGACTTGAATAGTGATTACAAGCCTAAAGAACTATGCTCATTATTTCTTTAAGCTACAAAAGTCTAACAATTTATCTATATAGTAAAAGTAAGAATTCGGATGAGCAATTACTTTAAAATTGAGGTTTGAATGCATATATGCTATCATGAAAGAAAGAAGGATTTGGATGGAGAAACCGAAGTTTATATCTTATACTAGACCAAATGGTCATAACGAGTTTGAAGAGTTTTATAACTCTCTTCCTGTTAAAGACAGAAATAAATTACGTGCCACAATAGAAATGATTGAAGAAGCTGGTATACAAGCAGCAATTCAACTTGAATGGGTAAAAAAATTAGATAGCGAAATAAACGAGATACGATCAAAAGTTTCGTCAAATATTCAAAGAGTTTTATACTTCCATGTAAAAAACAACCAATATATTATCACTCATGGATTTACTAAGAAAACGCAAAAAACACCGATAAAAGAAATAGAAAGAGCAAAACAAATAAAATACGAATTTGAGGAGGAGTATTATGCCACTAAAAACATTAGATGAGATATTTGAGAAAGATAGAAATAATCCTGCTTTAACAGAAAGCTATTTAGAAGAAAAAGCTAGATTAGAAAATGCAGTAGCAGTATTAAAAGCGAGGGAAGCTGCGGGTTTAACACAACGTGATTTAGCGAAAAAATCTGGTGTGCCACAGTCTACAATCGCACGTATAGAGAAAGGTGCAAACACTAGTTTAACTACTATGTGTAAAATTGCATTTGCTTTAGATAAACAATTAAAGATAAGCTTAGTATAAGAAATAACCCCTATAAGCCGGTATGATGGATTATAGGGGTTTTATACGTTTTTAAATAAATACTTCAATAGGAGTTTTATTTACATAATGTAGAGTTACTCAACTACTTTACGGTTTGGTAACATTGGCACGTTGTGCCGCGTTAGCGTGTAGATTTAGTTTGCCTCCTACCACTAGCCACGGCTTCCTATCAATCCTCACTGTGGATTTTCCATCTCTGCTTCGTAGTTCGGAAAATCTTACGTTCGGAAGAAGGTGATGTGTGGGCCCCATACGTCGCATAGATCTAGTTACTTTTCGGTGGCCCTACTTGCTTCCTCACTGTGGATTTCCCTTCTCTGCTTCGCAGTTCGGTAAATCTTACGTTCGGAAGAAAGTGATGTGTGGGCCCCATACGTCGCATAGATCTAGTTACTTTTCGGTGGCCCTACTTGCTTCCTCACTGTGGATTTCCCTTCTCTGCTTCGCAGTTCGGTAAATCTTACGTTCGGAAGAAAGTGATGCAGTGAATCTGTCGTCGTTTCACTCCTCCATCTTCTACTGCCCTACTTTTCCCAACGCCGACTCTATTGATTAACACACATAGATAAAACTTGTACAACCTTGACTGGAGACGGCTCTAGCAGGTATAAAAGCTGTGCTCGTTAGAGCACAAAAATAGAGGGCCAACCTTTTAGGGTTGACCCTCTATTTTATGCTTAATCAGCGGCTTCCTATCCTCCCAGGCCGTCTCCAGCCAAGTACTTTCGGCGTTTATGAGCTTAACTACTGTGTTCGAGATGGGAACAGGTGGATCCTCATAGCCATCGCCACTGAATCTGTCAGAGTTTGTACTCTGAAAACCACATAGAAGTATATATATTTGTTTGCACATGTCTGCTTAATGTTTATTTAAGTAAAGCCCTCGATCTATTAGTACCAGTCAGCTCCAAACCTCACGGCTCTTCCACACCTGGCCTATCAACCATGTCGTCTACATGGGATCTTACTAGCTTATGCTATGAGAAACCTCATCTCAAGGCTGGTTTCACGCTTAGATGCTTTCAGCGTTTATCCGTCCCGAACGTAGCTACCCAACTGTACCCTTGGCAGGATAATTGGTACACCAGCGGTTCGTCCACTCCGGTCCTCTCGTACTAGGAGCAGCCCCCTTCAAGTTTCTTGCGCCCGCGATGGATAGGGACCGAACTGTCTCACGACGTTCTGAACCCAGCTCACGTACCACTTTAATCGGCGAACAGCCGAACCCTTGGGACCTACTTCAGCCCCAGGATGTGATGAGCCGACATCGAGGTGCCAAACCTCCCCGTCGATATGGACTCTTGGGAGAGATTAGCCTGTTATCCCCAGGGTAGCTTTTATCCGTTGAGCGATGGCCCTTCCACTCGGCACCACCGGATCACTAAGCCCGACTTTCGTCCCTGCTCGACCTGTCCGTCTCGCAGTCAAGCTCCCTTCTGCCTTTACACTCTTCGAGCGATTTCCGTCCGCTCTGAGGGAACCTTTGGGCGCCTCCGTTACTCTTTAGGAGGCGACCGCCCCAGTCAAACTGCCCGCCTAAGACTGTCCGGCCGGTCGTTACTCGGCCCGTTAGAAATCAATTAATGAAAGGGTGGTATCCCAACAACGACTCCTCTAAAACTGGCGTCCTAGATTCTAAGTCTCCCACCTATCCTGTACATTCATTAACTAAGTTCAATCTTAGGTTGCAGTAAAGCTCCATGGGGTCTTTCTGTCCAGTCGCGGGTAACCTGCATCTTCACAGGTACTTCAATTTCACCGGGTCCCTCGTTGAGACAGTGCGCAAGTCGTTACACCTTTCGTGCGGGTCGGAACTTACCCGACAAGGAATTTCGCTACCTTAGGACCGTTATAGTTACGGCCGCCGTTTACTGGGGCTTCAATTCAGAGCTTCGACCGAAGTCTAACCCCTCCTCTTAACCTTCCAGCACCGGGCAGGTGTCAGCACCTATACATCAGCTTTCGCTTTAGCAGGCACCTGTGTTTGTGGTAAACAGTCGCTTGCGCCTCTCTTGTGCCACTCATTCATGCTCCATGCGTTGCTGCACTTCACACTACATGAGTCCTCCTTTTCCCGAAGTTACGGAGGCATTTTGCCGAGTTCCTTAACGAGGGTTTTCCCGCGCACCTTAGGATTCTCTCCCCGCCTACCTGTGTCGGTTTTGGTACGGGCGATGTGTCTCTACCTAGAAGCTTTTCTCGACAGTGTAGGATCAATCACTTCGTTACTATCGCTAGTAACTCGTCATCACATCTCAGCTTTTAGAGCTACGGATTTGCCTATAGCTCAACCTACATGCTTAAACACGCACTTCCAATCGCGTGCTGACCTACCTTACTGTGTCACTCCATCGATCAAACGATTCACACCGGTACAGGAATTTCAACCTGTTGTCCATCGCCTACGCTTTTCCGCCTCGGCTTAGGTCCCGACTTACCCTGAGACGACGATCGTTGCTCAGGAACCCTTAGGCTTTCGGTGGAATGGATTCTCACCATTCTTTTCGCTACTCATACCGACATTCTCACTTCTCATCAGTCCACAACTCCTTACGGTACTGCTTCAACCCAATGAGAACGCTCCCCTACCCATATACATTGCTGCATATGACACGACTTCGGTTTTACACTTTAGCCCCGGACATTTTCGGCGCAGAGTCTCTCGACCAGTGAGCTATTACGCACTCTTTAAATGGTGGCTGCTTCTAAGCCAACATCCTGGTTGTTTTGGAAATTCCACATCCTTCGCCACTTAGTGTAACATTTGGGACCTTAGTCGGTGTTCTGGGCTGTTTCCCTCTTGACAATGGACCTTATCATTCACTGTCTGACTCCCGAGTATAAGTATAGCCATTCGTAGTTTGACTAGGTTCGGTAACCGGTATGGCCCCTAGCCCGATCAGTGCTCTACCGCCTATACTCTCAACCTCGAGGCTAGCCCTAAAGCTATTTCGGGGAGAACCAGCTATCTCCGTGTTCGATTGGCATTTCACCCCTATCCACAACTCATCCCAAAGCTTTTCAACGCTCACGAGTTCGGTCCTCCACACAATTTTACCTGTGCTTCAACCTGGCCATGGATAGATCACTACGGTTTCGGGTCTACTATTACTAACTGAACGCCCTGTTCAGACTCGCTTTCGCTGCGGCTCCGTGTTTTCCACTTAACCTCGCTAGCAACAGTAACTCGTCGGTTCATTCTTCAATAGGCACGCCGTCGTCCTGATATATATACAGACTTCGACTGTTTGTAGACATACGGTTTCAGGTTCTCTTTCACTCCCCGCCAGGGGTTCTTTTCACCTTTCCCTCACGGTACTATGCGCTATCGGTCGATATCAGTATTTTGGCTTGGAGGGTGGTCCCCCCTGCTTCCCACAAGGTTTCACGTGTCTCGTGGTACTCTGGATACAGTCCCATGTATGCAAGGTTTCGATTACAGGGCTTTCACCTTCTGCGGCTGAGCTTTCCAGCTCGATTCTTCTACCTCATTTACACTTGATGACTGTCCTCAACCCCGGTGCGGTTGCCCGCTCCGGTTTGGCCTCTTTCCCGTTCGCTCGCCGCTACTAAGAAAATCTCGTTTGATTACTTTTCCTCTGGGTAATTAGATGTTTCAGTTCCCCAGGTGCCCTCCTCATAGTCTAAGCTATGGGTGACAGTGCATAACCACTGCCGGGTTCCCCCATTCGGAAATCTACGGGTCAAAGGTTGCTTGCACCTCTCCGTAGCTTATCGCAGCTTACCGCGTCCTTCTTCGGCTGATATCGCCAAGGCATCCACCGTACGCCCTTAAAATCTTTACTTAAGATTTCATTGACATGCATTAGATACATTGTCGTTTATTTTGTAGCCGTACATTTTCATGTACGTCACCATTAAGTCAGAGAATTATTTCCTATGTGCTCGGGTCAACCTACTTAGAAATTCTAAGAGATGACCTTACAAATATATATTAATTCTTCTATGCAGTTTTCAAAGAACAAAACTCCTTTATGGAGTTGTTTGAGAGTCTTTACAGATCTCTCAAAACCGAACAATGTTAGGTTGTAAGTACAGCTAGCGCATATGCTACGTCTACTTACTGGCCAAAGTGTCGACCTAAGTGACATCCAAGCTCTTGGCCTGGTGTATGTCTCCCTAGAAAGGAGGTGATCCAGCCGCACCTTCCGATACGGCTACCTTGTTACGACTTCACCCCAATCATCGACTTTACCTTAGACGGCTGGCTCCCGAAGGTTACCCCACCGGCTTTGGGCACTTCCGACTTTCGTGGTGTGACGGGCGGTGTGTACAAGGCCCGGGAACGTATTCACCGCAGTATGCTGACCTGCGATTACTAGCGATTCCGACTTCACGTAGGCGAGTTGCAGCCTACGATCCGAACTGAGAGAGTGTTTCTCGGGTTTGCTCCACCTCGCGGTATTGCTTCCGTCTATTAACTCCCATTGTAGTACGTGTGTAGCCCAGGTCATAAGGGGCATGATGATTTGACGTCATCCCCGCCTTCCTCCGCATTGTCTGCGGCAGTCTCTCATGAGTCCCCACCCAAAGTGCTGGCAACATAAGATAGGGGTTGCGCTCGTTGCGGGACTTAACCCAACATCTCACGACACGAGCTGACGACAACCGTGCACCACCTGTTTTCTGGCTTCCGAAGAAGAGGAACTATCTCTAGTTCTGTCCATCAATGTCAAGACCTGGTAAGGTTCTTCGCGTTGCGTCGAATTAAACCACATACTCCACCGCTTGTGCGGGCCCCCGTCAATTCCTTTGAGTTTCAACCTTGCGGTCGTACTCCCCAGGCGGGGTACTTATTGCGTTAACTCCGGCACAGAAGGGGTCGATACCTCCTACACCTAGTACCCATCGTTTACGGCCAGGACTACCGGGGTATCTAATCCCGTTCGCTCCCCTGGCTTTCGCGCCTCAGCGTCAGTTTTCGTCCAGAAAGTCGCCTTCGCCACTGGTGTTCTTCCTAATATCTACGCATTTCACCGCTACACTAGGAATTCCACTTTCCTCTCCGATACTCTAGATTGGCAGTTTCCATCCCATCACGGGGTTAAGCCCCGAACTTTTAAGACAGACTGACCAATCCGCCTGCGCGCGCTTTACGCCCAATAATTCCGGACAACGCTTGCCACCTACGTATTACCGCGGCTGCTGGCACGTAGTTAGCCGTGGCTTTCTATTCCGGTACCGTCAATCCTTCTAACTATTCGCAAGAAGGCCTTTCGTCCCGATTAACAGAGCTTTACAACCCGAAGGCCGTCATCACTCACGCGGCGTTGCTCCGTCAGACTTTCGTCCATTGCGGAAGATTCCCCACTGCTGCCTCCCGTAGGAGTCTGGGCCGTGTCTCAGTCCCAATGTGGCCGTTCATCCTCTCAGACCGGCTACTGATCATCGCCTTGGTGGGCCGTTACCCCTCCAACTAGCTAATCAGACGCAATCCCCTCCTTCAGTGATAGCTTATAAATAGAGGCCACCTTTCATCTATCCTCGATGCCGAGGTCAGATCGTATGCGGTATTAGCAGTCGTTTCCAACTGTTGTCCCCCTCTGAAGGGCAGGTTGATTACGCGTTACTCACCCGTTCGCCACTAAGATTGACAGAAGCAAGCTTCCATCGCTCTTCGTTCGACTTGCATGTGTTAAGCACGCCGCCAGCGTTCGTCCTGAGCCAGGATCAAACTCTCCAAGATATCTTGAAGCTATTTGAATAGCTCATTATTTGTTGTCGTTACATTTAAGTAACTTTGAATTATGGTTGGTTTTGACTTTGTCAAAACCCGCACTCTGGCATATGTTCAATCATATGATTGATTACCTATCATTGTTCAGTTTTCAAAGATCTGTACCAGTTAAACTAGATTTTATCTAGCTCCGATGCACTTTCTTTCGAAGTGTTTCACCAACTGGCGACTAGATTATAATAACATGTTGTCACTTTCATGTCAACACCTTTTTATAATCTTTTTTTAGAATTTTGTAATTTCTGTTTCAACCAGGAATTACGTTTTTATTCTAAAACGATTATCAACAAACATAGATTTTATCTAGTGTTTGCTAACTAATAAACAGTCGCTTCGAACGACTGCATAGCTATTATAGTACAAAGAATCGAGGGGCGCAACCCCTAATTTTAAAATTTTGCAAACTTTTTTCTGAATCACCTTATATAGTATATTTCTCCACCATATATACTACATATAGTAGTTATTAGTTTTATAAATAGTCTATTCAATTTGAGTTTATAACCCTAATTAAGTATATATTATCCTTTTTATACTAATATATTTATCAGAACAACATATATGATTATATATGATTATATATGATTATATATGACTATATATGACTGTATATCATTCTATGTCACTATATAATACTATATATTGTTCTATAATAATCTTTCCAGTTGTTATAATTTGCTGTGGTTATTCAATGCCCAATATTTTGTTATCTATATCAATGTAAAAAAGAGAAGCCAAAGCTTCTCTTTTTTATTAATTATTTCTTACGTGCTTCTTCTAATTCAGCTTGTAATTTAATTACCATTTGTTTTAAGTCTTCTACATCTTTTGCTAATGAAGCTTGGCTTTTATATGTACTATCTTTAGCTCCAACTTTATAAGATACACCTGCATTTACAGAAGAGTCTTTACCATTTATAGCTGTTCCAACTGTAAACATTAAGTTTTCATTAGGGCGATAAGCTGCACCTAAAGCTGCTGCTGTTTTTCCACGATAATGACCTACGCCACCCATAACATCAACTTTATGATCAGGGTTATAGTCAAGCGGATGTAATGCTGCTAACGCAGAGGCAGATGCTCCTACTTTTGCTATTCGTGCATCAGTATACTGATTAGCTTGTTTTAAAGTATTGCTACTAATATCAACAACTCTATCTTCTAAATTTTGAATTCGTCCTTCATGATTTTCTAACCAATCCATAGAAATTTTACCAATTACTTTATTTTTTTCTACATCTTTAGAAATATCATTAATTACTTCTTCGTTATTTTTTGCAATAGATTCTACATCTTTTAGTTGGAATACAGTGACAACATCATCTCCGGCAATGCCATTGGCAACATGATGAATAATACTGTTGCCAAAACTAACATAACCAATGCCATCGTTTTCAGCTAAATGAGGATTATTAAAACCAATATAAATATTGTTTACATCGTTATTACGATTAATCACGATTCCACTATGATTAATTGTAGTTTTGTCATAAATATTGCGACCAGGATCTAATACATGTTCTGCACGATAAACCACATCGCCATTTGGCTTATTTTCAATTACAGTATTTTCATTAGCTGCCATAGTAGTAGAACCAATAATAGATAATACTCCAACCATTAACAGTAATTTTTTATTCATTTAAATTGTCTCCTTATTTGTTTTCTAAATAAATAATATTGCCTTTTTAAATGTGTCGACAAATAATCGACTTAAAAATATTAAAAACGGCAAAGATGTAATAAAAGAAATAGCATAGCAAGTATACATTAAATATTTCTTATTTACATCTTCACACCATTTTGCTCCGAACATATACAGAGTATTAATTACAAACGAATTTTAGCAATTTATCGTCATTATATGGGCTTTTAATTATAAAGTCAATGTGAATTTCATTTTATTTTCATTCCTATAGAATAGTTAAAAATCAAAAGCTATTAGTTGATTTTATGTAGTTAACTAATAGCTTTTAATAGCTTTTAAGCATAAGTCTAAACACTATATACCAAAATACTATATAAAATAAAAACAACGCCATCCAACCGGATGGCGTTGTTTAATAAGGATTTGTGTTCCCTAGTCGGGGGTCCAGGGTATAGGGCCCTCATAAACTCAATATAAGGGCCAATGTGTCATTTTAGATATATGTGTATGTAAGGGATACATCATATATCATCAGTATGTATTAGAGATCAACTAAGCCTTTTAACGAGAGAAGAAAAGGCTACAACACCTACATTACTATAGATATCGTTTATTGTTGAATCGCACTGCGTAAATCAACTTTATTGTAGTCATTGCTACCCATTGGTTCGTTAATAGCTTTGCGAAGGTCTACTACGTGCTCATCAGCAGTAGTTGGTTCTTCGCTCGCTTTGTTTTTAACGGTTTCTTTAGCAGCGAACCAAATTGTTTCGTTCATGTAGTGACGAAGTTCTTCGTTAGATACATGTTCTTGCTCTTGCGCAAGGATATCCAAGATTGCATCTTCTAATGCTTGTGCTTCGTCGTCAGTCATAGGACCGCCTACTTGTTTTTGCTTTTGTACAACTTCGTTAACACGATCTACCATGCCACGCAATACGTTGTAACCATAGCTATTTACGAAGCCATTTTTTTCATTGTATTTAGGCATTTCAAAGTATTCGTATTCGTTTTTGTTGCGGTTTTCGCCGTTCCAATTTAAAGCTGTTTCAAAGCCATGTACACGACCTAAAGAATGTGTACGGAAGTAATCAGCATAGTTATGTTTATCTTTGGAATGCAACCATTTTTTATCAGCTTTAGTCAATTGTTCATGATTGTTGCGTTTAGCTTCTGCTAAAGCGATTTTTTGTTCAGCATTTTCCCATGCTTTCACATAATCATGAAGAGATTGTACTACTTGTGGGCTAGCCACAGGTACCAATACAACATTGCTCAAACCAGGTGCGGATGCAGGGTTTGGCAAGATCAAGTTATCATCATATGTTGGTGCGCTTGCTGCGTGACCAGTAAAGGATGCTGCGCTCAATAAAAGTGCCGCTGTGAAAGCAAGCATTGTAGATTTTTTCATATCTATTCCTCTTTTCATAGTCGAATTAATGTGCTGGTTCAGGGCTCCCGAAGGAACCCGTACCAGTTGTATCCATTTGCTAACTAAATTACATACCCATTTTCGCCATCATTGCAGCCATTTGAGCTTTCAATACTTCTACTTCACTTTGTAGACCAGCGTTTTGAGCTTTAATTTGTTCGTTTTCATATTTCAAGTCAGATACTTCACCTTTTAATCCGGCATTTTGAGCTTTCATTGCTGCCATTTCAGTTTGTACTGCGTATGCAGAGCTGATAGGGCCTTTGCGGTAGCGATCTGCTACAGCTGCTTCAGCATCTCTGTTACCAACTTTCCAAGTTACACCAGCATTCGCCATCATATGGCTAGAACCGCCAGCCCAGGACAAGCCACCATGGAACATTGTGGATTCGTTTTTGTAATGAGCTACGCCCACTGCAATCGCGGAATTACCACGGTAGTTACCGTAACCAGCCATAATTTGAGTTGGTTCCAATGGATCATATTGCATAGGTTTCAATGCGGACAATGCTGCACCTTGAGCACCTACACGGCCGATTTCTTCGTTCAATTGATCAACGCGAGGGTCAACTGCGCCTTTTACAGAAAGGTCATAGTTCAAGCCACCGTCAGCAGATTCAGTTTTCTTCAATACTACGGAATGATCATCAGATGTCAATGTAGTACGGGAATCTTTCAATTGTTTAACGTTTACTGCATCAGTATCATTAGTGCCTTTTTGAACATTAGTGATTTTGTTACCACCCATGTTGAGGTTGCCACCAGTGATATTTACAGTATCGCCACCGAAGGATACTTTAGGACCATTGGAGTTATTGGAAATGGAAGTGATGTTAGTGAGGTCACCTTTCACGTCGAAGGATACTTTACCGTTCGCATCAGTGTGAGCAGTAGTATTTACGCCGTTAGAGAAGTCTAAACCATCAGATAACATTACTGTTCTAGCGTTGCCACCATTTTCTTTATAAGTCAATGGAATTTGTTTAGCTGCTTCCTTACCATTGAAGTTAACTTGGTAGTTAGTTGTATGGTTAGTAGCATTTGGTTGAACGTCTACAGTGATCGCTTTGTTGTCACCTGTTACAGTAACTGCTTCACGAGCTGCATCTTTAACGTCATTTTTATCTACAGATACTTCATATGTTGCACCAGCTGCACCAAATGTATCGCCAGCTTTAGGAGCTACTTTAGCGATGTTATTAGCATCAGCTTTAGCTTGTACTTTTTCAGTAGATTTCTTAGCTGCTTCTTGTTGAACAAGTTTCAATTGTTCTTCAGTTGCGGCACGACCTTTAGTTGCGAAGTCAGCGGAATCAAGAGTTTTGTTAGTTAAGCCAGTGATGTCACCAGTTTTACCATCAAGCTTGATTGTGTTGTCGCCAGCTACGTTAACTACTTGGTCACCTTTGAATTCTAATTTGCCATCCCCTTCTTTGTTAGTGATGGAAGTAATTTTGTTCAAATCGCCTTCAACATTAACTTTGTAAGGGTTAGCTTTAGAACCGTCGCCAGTCACTTTAGTGTTTTGACCGTCAACAAGGTTAGTTTTAGCTGCTTTCAATTGACGTACGTTAACCGCATCAGTGTCGTTTACACCGTCTTCAACGTTAGTAATTTGTTTATTACCAGCATTGATGCCGTCTTTAGTTACGGATGGGCCGTTGTTGATTACCAAGCCACCATCGGTGATCTTAGTATCGCCAATTGTTACGGAACCTTTATTAGTAAGATCTACATTGTTGCTCAATGCATATTCTACTTTAGCACCGTTTTCGTCGCTAGTTTGTTTTACAGTGAGGTTTTTACCGCCGGAGAATTCAACAGTTTTACCATCAGTAATTCTCTTAGCTGCTGTTTCAGAATCAGCAGTAGTATTACCAGAAGATTTAACGTTGAAGCTGTTCATTGTACCAAGGCCAGCACCGCTAATTGTCATTTCGCCATTAGCAGATTTGGATACTGTGATACCGTCAGCACCTTTAACATTTACTTTACCGCCGTTAGCTGGAACATCTGTGCCATTAGCTTGGATTGTCCAAATATCGTCAGTGTTAGCGAATGTTTTGTCGCCGTATTTAATGCGGTCTCCATCTTTCTTAATTGTTGTGTAATTATCAGGTGTACCTAAGTGGATTTCCTTAGTTTGGATGGAGTCGATGCCTTTGATGTTTTTATTCAAGCGAATGTTCAAAGTATCGTTACCATCAGCAGTTACAGCGATGTTACCTGCAGCAGATTCAAATGTTTTTTCTTGCTCTTCAGTAACGCCTTCACCTTTAACTTTAACTGTGGAGTTAAGTTTGTTTTTGTTTACAACGCTTTCATTGTTACCAGTGAATTTCAAGCCGTCATCAGTAGTAGCAACTTCGTGTTTGTTCTTGTTGCTATCTTCGTAAACGATACGAGTCATACCGTTAGTACCGTTTTTACCGTCTACGCCGTCTTGACCGTTAGCACCTTTGAAAGTAAGACCATCTTTACCGTCTTTACCATTCAAGCCGATAGAGCCGTCTTTACCGTTGATTACAACAGCAGAACCGTCTTTACCGTTTACACCGATCTTACCGTCAACACCTGGTTTGCCGTCTTTACCATCATTACCAACTTTGATATCGTCGGACAATGCATAGTTATAAGTGTGGTTGCCAGTTACTGCATCAACGATTTGTTCAACAGTTAAGTTTTTACCTGCACCGAAGTTTACAGTTGTGCCAGGTTTTACGATTGTTGCACTGTGATCGCCTACTGTGTTACCAGTAACGTCACCTTTCCAACCGGAGTTGTTGATTGTATCTACTACAGTTTTAACTGTTGCGATACCATTTTGGCCATCTACGCCTGGTTTGCCGTCAACGCCGTCTCTTACTTTACCAAGTGTTACGTCGTATTTAACAACACCGTTTGCATCAACGGAAGCTTTAGTGTAGTTACCGTCAACGAAGTTCAAGCCTTCAGACAATTTAACTTTTTGTTTAGCACCGCCGTTAGCTGTGTAGTTAAGTTCAGCATCGCCAAGGTTAGTTGCTTTTGCATTTACTGTGTAAATGTTTTGACCATCAGCACCAATTGTTTTATCAACTGTTACGTTGTCACCAGCTTTAACTTCTGTCTTAGCGGATTTCAATTGTTTTACGTTAACTGCGTCAGTGTCATTTACGCCAGCTTTCACGTTAGTGATGTTCAAGTCACCAGCATTGATGCCACCTTTAGTGATGGATGGACCATTGTTGATTACCAAACCACCGTCAGTGATCTTCGTATCGCCAATTGTTAAGGAACCTGCTGGAGTCAAGTTGATGTTTTGAGCCAATTGAACTTTCAATTTGCCATCTACGTTGTTCACGCCGATGTTGTTTTCAGTCAATTTAGAGCTATTAGCACCACCAGTGATATCCAATGTTTGGTTCAATTTCTTAGCGATAACTTTAGTGGAGTCAGTTTGACCATCGTCGCCAGCATATTTCATGCCGTCGTCAGTAGTTGCCACTTCGTGTTTATTGTTATTTTTATCTTCGTATACGATACGAGTGATACCATTAGTACCATTTTTACCGTCTACGCCGTCTTGACCATTAGCGCCTTTAATAGTAATACCGTCTTTGCCGTCTTTACCATTCAAGCCGATGGAACCGTCTTTACCGTTGATTACAACAGCAGAACCATCTTTACCGTTTACACCAATCTTACCGTCAACACCGTCTTTACCATCTTTACCGTCGTTACCAACTTTGATGTCATTAGACAATGCATATGTATAAGTTTGTTCACCAGTTGCATTATCGATATTTTGAGTAATTGTCAAATTATCGCCTGCTGCGTAGGATACAGTTTTACCGTTGCCTACTGCTGTTACAGCGTGGTTACCAACTACATTACCTTTCGCATCTGTGGAGAAGGAGTAGCCGTCTTTAATTTGATCAGCCAAACCAGACAAGTCGATTTTCGCGATTGTATTAGCTTGGTTAGCGCCATTGCCATCGTTGTATTTCAATGTAACGGATTTGTCTGCTACATTGTAGGAGTAAGATGTAGTAGTTTCACCTGCACGATCAGATTGAGTTGGTGCAATGTGTAAATCGTTAGCTTTGGAAATACGTTTTACATCGCCGATGTTAGCAGCGTTATCGATTACATCGCCACCAGATTTAAGGTTAGTGATGTTGTTGCCACCCATGTTCACATTGCCGCCATCGAATTTGAATTCGTTACCGCCAATTGTGAAAGTAGCATTACCACCATTCTTAATTGTGTTGATGTTGTTCAAGTCTTTAGCCAAACCGATATTGATTTCACTGTTACCATCAGCACCTTGAGTGATGCTAGTTTTGATGTTAGAGGAATCATATTCGGAATCAGCTTTAGCGCCAGTACCTTTTACAGTTACTTTAGAGCCAAGTTTATTTTTCTTTTCGCCACCAGAGTTAGCGTCGAAGCGTAAACCATCATCTAATGTAGCTACTTCATGTTTGTTGTTAGTTTTATCTTCGTAAACGATACGAGTTACACCGTCAGCACCTTTTTCGCCTTTCATAGTAAGACCGTCTTTACCGTCTTTACCATTGAGGCCGATGGAGCCGTCTTTACCGTTGATCACAACGGAAGAACCATCTTTACCATTTACGCCAATTTTACCATCAACGCCGTCTTTACCGTCTTTGCCATCATTACCAATCTTGATATCGTTAGCCAAGTCGAATTCAACTTTAGCGCCGTCGTTGTTGCTAGTTTGCTTAACAGTCAAGTTTTTACCTGCTGCCATTTCAACTGTTTTACCATCGGAGATAGTTTTTGCAGTAGTTTCGGAATCAGCAGTTGTATTACCAGTGGATTTCACATTCCATACGGATTGTGCCGCACCTGGAGCTACATGCAAGTCGTAAGTAACTTGGTTACCGTTTTCAGTTTTGTTAACTGTTACGGAATTATCGTTGGAAGTTACTACTGTACGAGAATCTTTCAACTGTTTAACGTTAACTGCATCAGTATCATTTACACCAGCTTTTACGTTAGTGATATTCAAGTTACCAGCGTTGATACCAGTTTTAAGAACAGATGGACCACCAGAGATAGTCAAGCCACCGTTATTAACAACAGTATCACCAATAGTTAAGGAACCAGATGGAGTCAAGTTTACGTTGTTGTTAAGATCGTATTTAACTACGCCATCAGCAGCTACGGAAGCTGTTGTGTTGGAACCATTAGTGAAGTTCAAACCTTTATCCAATGTAACTTTTTGGTCGTTAGAGCCATTCGCTTTGTATGTCAAAGGAATTTGTTTAGCCGCTTTATCGCCATCGAATGTTACTTGGTAAGTTGTGTTATGGTTTGTTTCATCTTGAACAGGTGTAACAGTGATTGGGTTGTTGCTGTTGTTTGCATTGTTTACAGTCACTGCTTCACGAGCTGCATCTTTAACAGCATTACGGGAAACATTTACTTCGTATTTAGCATTCGCATCACCAGTTTGTTTACCGTCAGCTACAGTGATGTCAGCGATGTTAGTGTCGCCTGCAGCAGCAGATTTTTTAACTACGCTTTCAACAGCAGCTTTATCGCCTGTTGGCAAGTTGCTCAAGTCGATCTTAGCTGTTTTGTTCACTGCATTATCATTGCCATCAACATATTCCAATGTAACTGTTTTATCAGCGTTCACTGTGTATGTTTTGTCTTTGATATGAATGTCGTTAGCTTTGGAGATACGTTTAACATCGCCAATGTTAGCAGCGTTATTGATCACATCGCCACCAGATTTAAGGTTAGTGATGTTGTTATCACCCATGTTCACATTGCCGCCATCGAATTTGAATTCGTTGCCGCCAATTGTGAAAGTAGCAGGGCCTTCGTTTTTAATAGTCTTGATGTTAGTCAAGTCACCAGCTAAACCAAATTCAACTTTAGCGCCATCTGTGTTGCTAGTTTGTTTTACAGTCAAGTTTTTGCCTGCTGCCATTTCAACTGTTTTACCATCAGTGATAGTTTTTGCAGCTGCTTCGGAATCAGCAGTTATATTACCAGTGGATTTCACATTCCATACAGATTGTGCAGCGCCTGGAGCTACATGCAAGTCATAAGTAACTTGGTTACCGTTTTCAGTTTTATTAACTGTTACGGAGTTATCGTTAGAAGTTACTACTGTACGAGCATCTTTCAATTGTTTTACGTTAACTGCATCAGTATCGTTTACGCCAGCTTTCACATTAGTAATGTTCAAGTTACCAGCGTTGATACCAGTTTTAGTTACGGATGGGCCACCTGTAATTGTTAAGCCACCATTGTTAAGAATAGTGTCACCAATTTTCAAGGAACCATTTGGAGTCAAATCAACATCATTGGACAATGCATATGTGTAAGTATGTTCACCAGTTGCAGCATTGATATCTTGTTTTACAGTTAAGTTATCGCCTGCAGCATAGGAAACAGTTTTACCATTGCCAACAGCTGTAACAGCGTGGTTACCAACTACATTGCCTTTAGCGTCAGTGGAGAAGGAGTAACCATCTTTGATTTGATCAGCCAAACCGGACAAGTCGATTTTCGCTACTGTACCAGCTTGATTAACGCCGTTACCATCATTGTATTTCAATGTTACAGATTTGCTTGCTGCATCGTAAGCGTAAGATGTAGTAGTTTCACCTTGACGATCAGAGGATGTTGGAGCAATGTGCAAGTCGTTAGCTTTGGAAATACGAGTTACGTCGCCAATGTTAGCTGCGTTATTCACTACATCGCCACCAGATTTAAGGTTAGCGATGTTTTGGTCACCCATGTTGATAGGGCCATTTGTGATGTTGATGGAGTTAGGACCAAATTCCATTTTTGGACCATTTGTAGTATTGGAAATGGAATTGATATTAACTAAATCTTTATTCACATCGTATTTAACAACGCCTTCAGCATCTACAGAAGCTGTTGTGTTTTTACCGTTTGTGAAGTTCAAACCTTTATCCAATGTAACCTTTTGTTCGTTTGTGCCATTCGCTTTGTAAGTCAAAGGAATTTGTTTAGCAGCTTTGTCGCCATCGAATGTTACTTGGTATGTAGTGTTATGATTTGCTTCATCTTGTACAGGTGTAACAGTGATAGGGTTGTTAGTTGTGTTTGTAGTATTTACAGTAACTGCTTCACGAGCTGCATCTTTTACGTCGTTACGGGATACGTTTACTTCGTAAGTTGCGCCAGCTTCGCCGAATTGATCGCCTGCTTTAGGAGCAACTTTAGCGATGTTTTTGTCGCTAGAACCAGCTACGTCTGCTTTAGCTTGTACTTTTTCAGTAGAAGCTGCAGTAGGTTTTACGTTGTTAACATCTACAGTATATACAGTTTTTGTGCTGCCATCTGCATTTTGAATTACATTGCTTGTTACTTTCGCAGCATTTTTACCTTCTACTACAACAGTGCTGTTCAATTTATTTTTAGCGCTGTCGGATAAGTCAGCTACTACATTGCTACCGGATGCAGTTGTTTTAATGTACTCACCATTGTTAGCACCAACTACACCAAAGCTCAAGCCGCCTTGTTTGTTCAATTTTTGTAATTCAGTAGCGCCTGTGTTACCAGTCAAACCAACTGTGTTATTGAAACCGTTGTTAACGATGCTCAATTGTTCTTCAGTTGCTGCACGACCTTTTTTAGCGAAGTCAGGGGCATCCAAAGTTACGTTAGTTAAACCAGTGATGTCACCAACTTTAGCATTCAAGTTAATGTTGTGATCGCCTGCAACGTTTACAGTTTGGTTACCACCAAATACAACTTTGCCGTCGCCACCTTTATTAGTGATGGATGTAATGTCAGTCAAATCACCTTCAACATCTACTTTGAAAGTTTTAACGCCATTGATTTCACGGTTGCTAACCTTTGTATTCTTACCATTTTCCATATCGATGGATTTTTTAGCAAGATTTTGGATGACTGTTTCGCCACCCTTGTTGATATTGGAAAGATCTTGTTTAGCAATACCTGTGATAACAGCAGTTTCGTTAGCAACGTCTTTGTTGTTACCATCAACGTATGTCATAGTTACTTTGCCGTTGTTATCAACTGCGTATTCACCTGGTTTAATGTGTTTATCATTAGCTTTGGAGATACGAGTAACATCGCCGATATTTGCAGCATTGTTGATTGTGTCGCCACCAGATTTAAGGTTAGTAATGTTATTACCACCAAGATCTAGGTTACCACCAGTGATGCTGATGTTATTAGGACCAAAGTTTAATGTAGTACCACCATCCTTATTAGTGATGGATGTAATTTCTTTAAGATCCTTGTTCAAGGAGTATGTATATGTTTGTTGGCCAAGAGATGTTTCAATATCTTGTTTAACTGTTAAGTTCTTACCAGCTGCGTAGTTAACAGTGTTACCGCTTTGAACTTTTGTAGGTGTTGCTTCACCGTCAACTTTACCACCGTTTGCTGTAGCATTTGTTAAGAAGTCATATTTAGCAGCTGTATCAGCAGCGTTGATTGTGTAAGTAGTACGACCGTCTACAGTTTTTTCATCAACAGTAACATTTTTACCAGCTCTCACCATACCAGTATCATCAAAGCCTACAGTAATTCTGGAGTCTTTTGCACCGTCATGAGCCGCTACAGTAGATACACGACCTGTACCGATAACGTTCAATTTACCGCCATCAGTTAAGAAATCACTTTTACCAGTGTTACCAGTTACAGCAACGCCAACGTTTTTCAATTGAGCCACGTTAACAGCGTCAGTATCTGCAGTACCTGCAGCAAGACCAGTCAATTGACGAGTCATTTGTTGACCATTACCGATGGATACAGCAGCTGTAGTAGCTGTTTTCACATTACCAGTTAATGGAGCGTATTTACGTTCATGTGGATCGGATGGGTTATAACCTACAACACCTTTGTCTGTAGTTGTAACAGAATTAGAGCCTAGTGCTACACCATCCACTTTATCAGCTTTTGCATTATAACCTACAGAAATAGCATTTGTTGCAGTCGCTGTAGTTTTATTGCCTAAACCATCGTATGTATTAGGGCTATCATTGAAAGCAGCGCCTTTACCATCACCACCAATTGCAATTGCATGGTCACCTGTAGCCTCTGCATTAAAACCTACTGCAACAGAACCATCATTATTAGCTTTTGCAGTACGGCCAACAGCAGTGGAACCTACACCCTTAGATTGTGCGCCATTACCTGTAGCAAGAGCACCATGTGCAGTCGCTTGTGTGGCTTGACCAAATGCAAGTGCACCGGAAGCAGATGCTGTAGCTTTATTACCAATTGCAGTAGAGTTGTTACCAGTTGCTTTAGATAATGTTCCAATAGCTGTTGCAGCATTAGCAGATGCAGTTGCTTGATTACCAACAGCAATCATGTCATATGCACCAGTATCATTACCATATGTAGCTTGTGCATTAAGGCCAATCGCAATTGCTGCAGAACCAGTTTTGCCTGGAGCAGATTGTGCCTTTGTTCCACCAGAACCGATAGCAATGTTGTGACCTGCCAAAGCAGAAACATCAGCACCAATAGCTACAGAATCATCATGTTCAGTTTTTACATTATTACCAATCGCAACATTTTGATTGCCTGCAGCATGTGAATAACTACCAACAACGATAGAGTGATCGCCAGCTTGTTTTGGTGTTGTTTGCCAAGTGTTAGGTGTATAGTTGACATTATTATAGGAACCAATAGCAATAGCACCATTTGCATTCGCATTACTTACGTTACCAATAGCTACCGTTGCAGCACCATTTGCTCTGTTGCCAGCACCAATAGCAGTAGAAGCGCCACCGCTAGATTCGTTTTGATTACCTATCGCTAAACCAGAGTTACCATAAGCTTGGTTATTAGCACCAAGAGCTGTAGTACCATCTTCATTATCAGTTGTATTTTGGTAACCTACAACGATTGAATTAACGCCAACACTGTTAGCAGGTTTAGCATTAGCCGCAATATTGATACGACTGTTATCTGTATTAACGCTTCTATCTGGACTAGTATACGCTTCTACAGGAGTGCCCATATGAGCACCTGCACCAACAAGTGCCAAGCCAGCCAATACGCTAGCCAAAACTTTTTTCTTGCCGTTATTATTTTTAGCAGTTTCAGGAACTACTACGTAGCAACCTTTAGATTTGCTATAAACGACCTTAAAAACCTTATTCATAGAAACTATGAACCCCTTTCTCTCTTATAAAGAAAACACTAAATGCCTTATATACATTTTTTGTTTCATGAATTGTTTATGACACACGTTCACATACCATTCATTAAGATATTAATATGATAACAATTTATAAACTAATTGTAAATAGAAATTCCTAAAATAATTAAAATAAATTTTATATTTCTAAATAATATAAATCGAGTTTTCTAGATATGTGGAAATATCTCCACATCCGCATAAAATAAGGCTTTTCTTTATAATAGTATTATATATAATATAATACATTATATATATAAGAGTATAAAACAGAGCACCCCAGTTTATATTTACATTATATTTGAATATCTTATGCAAGATCATCTTCATCTTACATATATAAACATTCTAAATTAGATGAAGTCATCAACATAGCAAACAAGCGTTTCTTCATAAATGAGTAGAAATAGGTAGTTAATATAATCAGTCTATTATTTTATAATTGTTTATAATTACACAATTATAGAGTCATCTTATTGAGTCATATACGTATAGAAAACAATATATAAACGCAAAAAAACAACGCCATCCTTTCGGATGGCGTCGTTTCGCATAAGGATTGTGTGCCCTAGTCGGGGTCCAGGGAACAGCAAGGCCCTCAAACAATCGCCGTATGAGGGCCATATGTAGTTGTTCATTATATACACTGTGCGTCACACATCATCTTCCTAATTCATTGTATATCGTTTATGCCGAGCTCTCAGTGTGTTAATGATTTATAGTTAAATTTACAAACCTTATTATTGAATCGCAGCGCGCAAGTCTACTTTTTTAGTTTCTTGGTTAGCTGGACGATTGATCGCTTCACGAAGATCTACAGTGTGTTCATCTTGAACAGTAGGTTCTTCACTAGCTTTATTTTTTACAGTTTGTTTAGCTGCGAACCAGATTGTTTCGTTCATGTAGTGACGAAGTTCTTCGTTAGAAACGTTTTCTTGGTCTTTAGCCATTACATCCAAAATAGCATCTTCTAATGCTTGTGCTTCGTCGTCAGTCATAGGACCGCCAACTTCTTTTTGTTTTTGGATGATTTCGTTAATACGATCTGTCATGCCGCGCAATACATTGTAACCATAGCTGTTAGTGAAGCCATCTTCTTTATTGTATTTAGGCATTTCGAAATATTCGTATTCGTTTTTATTACGGTTTTCACCATTCCAGTTCAAGAACACTTCTTGACCATGTACACGACCGATGGAATGTGTACGGAAGTAGTCAGCGTAATTATGTTTATCATAGGAATGTAACCATTTTTTCTCAGCTTTAGTCATACGCTCATGGTTTTCGTATTTCACTTTAGCTTTTGCGATGTTGATCTCCGCATTTTGCCAAGCTTTTACATAGTCATGAACAGCAGACACTGTTTGTGGACTAGCCACTGGAACCAATACTACATTGCCCAATGCTGGAGCAGATACTGGATTACGTAAAATCAAATTATCGTCATATGTTGGAGCGGATTGTGCACCTACAACGCCTGTAGAAATAACAAGAGCCGCTGCACAAGCAAGTAATGTAGATTTTTTCATTCTATATTCCTCTTTTCTATCGTTAGATTATGGTGAAAGTATCTCTCACGCGTTTCACGTTTATATTTAAAAGCATTATTTTCATAAACAATAGGGAGAGGTAAGCGCTACGCTAGGTAGCGCATACCTTCCTTTGTTCATTCAGTTCTTACACTCACAAATGATTACATACCAAGTTTTGCCATCATAGCAGCAATTTGAGCTTTCATTTGTTCGTTTTCAGCTTTCAAATCAGATACTTCTGTTTTTAATCCAGCGTTTTGTGCTTTAACGGAAGCCATTTCTTGTTGCATTGCATAAGCAGAGCTGATAGGGCCTTTGCGGTAACGATCTGCTACTGCAGCTTCGCTATCACGGTTGCCAACTTTCCAAGTTACACCAGCGTTTGCCATCATGTGACGGGAACCACCTGCCCAAGCTAAGCCAGCATGCATCATTGTGGACTCGTTTTTATAATGAGCAACGCCCATTGCAATAGCGGAGTTACCACGGTAGTTACCATAACCAGCCATGATTTGAGTTGGTTCTAATGGATCGTATTGGATAGGTTTCAATGCTGCAAGAGCTGCGCCTTGTGCACCTACACGACCGATTTCATCAGTTAACTCATCGAAACGAGGGCTTGCACCAGTAGACAAGTCGTATACTTTAGCGCCATCAGCACTTTCAGATTCTTGAACACCTACAGTACCATCAGTGGATTTAACGATTGTACGGGAATCTTTCAATTGTTTCAAGTTAACCGCATCTGTATCGTTAGTACCTTTACCAAGGTTAGTAATTTTGTTACCACCCATGTTGAGGTTACCACCAGTTACGGAAAGGTCACCAGCGTTGAAGTTCAATGCAGGACCATTGTCGCTATTCTTGATGGAGTTGATACCTTTAAGGTCTTTGTTCAATTTAACAGTTAATGTATCGTTACCATCAGCTACTACGTTGATGTTACCAGCAGCGGATTGGAATGCAGTGGATTGAGCTGCAGTCACACCTTCACCTTGAACTTTAACAAGTGTATTCAACGCATGTTTGTTTTCAGTATCAGTGTTGTTACCTGTGAATCTCAAACCATCGTCCATAGTTGCTACTTCACGTTTGATTGGGTTACCATCAGTATCTTTCAATGGGTTACCATCTTTATCTTTTGGTACGTATACGATACGTTCAGATTTGTCGCCATTGTTAGCTTCTGGTTTAACAAGAGTTTTGGAACCGTGATCTGTAGAGATATCTACACCAGTACCATCTGCACCAGCAGGACCTTGAGGACCAGTCAAGCCAATGTGACCTACACCGTCTTTACCAGCGATGGATACAGCATCTTTACCATCTTTACCGATGGAAACTTTGCCGTCGATACCGTTAGCGCCGTCTTTACCGGAGATGGATACACCATCTTTACCAGCTACGCCATCTTTACCAGGAACGCCAATGGAGTTCAAGCCGTTAAGATCTTTATCAAGACCGATTACAACTTTACCATCTTTAGTCATAGTTTTGATGTTGGATGCGCTGTAGTTATCATCAGCTTTAGTGCCTTCACCTACGATTTCAAGTTTTTCACCCAAGTTTTTATGGATTTCACTATTAGCACCAGTAGATTGTGTACCGAAGTTCAAACCTTTGTTGCCGATTGCATCAGCAGTTTCTTTAAGGTCGGATACGTTTACAGCACCAGTCTTAGCATGAGGATCAGCAGCAGCGTTGTTAATCTTATCTAAGTAAGTATCGCCAGTTTTATCAGCAATAGAGGAGCCAACGTTTTGTAACTTAGTAGGATCTGTAGAAGAGTTAGCAGCATTGTTCATGGATGCAATAACTTGGTTTGCAGGAACTACGTCGCCAGTACCATCAACATTTGTTGTGAAAGTACCATTTGGTTGTTTGTAAACTTTAGTACCATCTTCTTTAGTGTATACTACTGGAATTTGAGCGTTGTTTACAACACCTTGGTTATTGATCTTGATGTCATAAGCATGACCTTTAGCAGGATCAGTGTTAGTGTCTGTTACAGAGATAGAGTTATCAGAAGATGTAACAGTTGTAGCGTTATCTTTCAATTGTTTAACGTTTACAGCATCTGTATCGTCTTCACCAGCTTTAACGCCTGTGATTTTCTTATCGCCAGCATTGATGCCATCTTTCTTAACAGATGGACCACCACTGATAGTCAAACCATCGTTGTTAACTGTAGTATCGCCAATTTTTACGGAACCATCTTTAGTAAGATCAAGGTCTTTAGACAATTGAACTTTCAATTTGCCATTGTCGTTATTTACACCGATGTTGTTATCAGTCAATTTATCTTTATCAGCACCACCAATGATATCTACTACGTTGTTAAGATGTTTCTTAATAACTTTAGTATCATCAGTTTGACCGTCGTCACCAGCGAACTTCATGCCATCATCGTGAGTTGCTACTTGATGTTCGTTACCATCTTTGTCTTGGTATACGATACGAGTCATAGTTTCACCAGGTTGGCCGTCAACACCAGGAACACCATCTTTTACAGTGATGTCGGCAGTTGCATTTTTACCATCTTTACCAGCAGGGCCAGTCAAACCAATGTGACCTACGCCGTCTTTACCGGAGATAGATACTGCATCTTTACCGTCTTTACCAGAGATGCCAACTTTACCGTTGTTACCATCTTGACCAGCTGTACCAGAAGGACCAGTAATAGTTACGCCGTCTGTACCATCTTTACCGTCTTTACCATTAACAACTACTTTATCAAGGTTAGTTAAGTCTTTGTTCAATGCATAAGTGTAAGTTTGGTTACCATCAGTACCGATTTCTTGTTTTACAGTCAAGTTTTTGCCTGCGCCGAAGTTTACAGTTTTACCGCTTGCTACTTCAGTTTCAGTAGAGTTACCGTCAACGTTACCAGCTGCATTTGTTTTGAAGCTGTAAGCTGCTGCAGGAGTTGGGATGTTCAAGTCGGAGAAGTCGATAACTGCTTTAGTATCAGTTACAGCATTACCATTGCCATCATTATAAGTCAATGTAACTTTCTTAGTAGCTGCATCGTATTTGTATACGTTTTCAGTACCGTCAACTACACCGCCTTTAGTTTCAGTGCTACCAGCTTTAACTGCTGTAGGAGCGATATGAAGCTCTTTACCGATAATAGCATCGGATGTAGATTTAAGGTCTTTAACGTTTACTGCTGCATTTGGAGTTGCAGTAGCTGCATCGTCAAGTTTAGTTAAGAATGTATCACCAGTAGCTGTACCAGTTTTATCGATAGCAGAACCAACGTTGTTGATGATTGTGTTACCACCAGTTGTGTTACCGTTAGAATCTTCGAAAGATACGATAACATCATTTGCAGGAACAGCAGTACCTGTACCATCTGGTTTTGTATTGTATGTAACAGCACCTGTTGTAGGATCTACAATTTTGTATACTTTAGTGCCATCAGCTTTAGTGTAAACAGCTGGAGTTACAGCATTTACAGTGTAAGTTTTTTGGCCTGTAGTAGCATCAGATGCTTCAGTTACGTTAACGTTTTCGCCGCCTTTAACAATGGAACCAAGACCAGTGATTACTTTCTTACCTGCATCAGTGATGTTGGAAAGATCAGATTTAGCAACGCCTTTGATTTTTGCAAATGTATTTGTTTTTTCAGTACCATTACCATCAGTGTATGTCAATGTTACTTCATCATTTTTAGCATTAGCATCTTTATCAGTTGCACCTACTTCATAGCTGCCAGGTGTGATGTGTAATTCATCATCAAGGTTAGCTACTTTGTTTACAGTTGTACCACCATCATTAGTGTATGTAATGCGGTCGCCATCTTTCTTGATTGTAGTAGTGTTACCAGCTGCATCTTGTAAGCCGATTTCTTTAGTAGTAACTTTGTCAGTTGTTACACTTGTAAGATCTTTAAGGTCTTTATCAAGAGCGTATGCAACTTCTGTATTACCTGCACCGTCGTTAGTTTGTTTAACAGTCAAGTTTTTACCAGCTTGCATTGTAACGGATTTACCGTCTGCAATGTTTTGATCTGTGTCACCAGAATGTGTACCTTCTGTAGCAGAAACTGCACCAGATTTCAAATTCCAAGTAGATGCTGTGCCAGTAGCTGCATTTACATGCAAGTCATATGTTACTTGATCGCCATTTTCTGTTTTGTTGATTGTTACAGAATTATCTTTAGAAGTAACAACTGTACGAGCTGCTTTCAATTGATCGTAGTTAACAGCGTCTGTACCATCAGTAGCAGGAGCTAGGTTAGTAATTTTCTTATTACCAGCGTCGATACCAGTTTTAGTTACAGATGGACCACCAGTGATAGTTAAACCACCGTTGTTCATTACTGTATCGCCAATAGTTAAGGAACCACCGTTAGTCAAATCAACGTCTTTGTTCAAGTTGTACTTAACAACGCCATCATTATCGATTTCTGCTGTAGTATTTGTACCGTTTGTAAAGTCTAAACCTTTTTCTAATGTAACTGTTTTAGCGCCAGCACCATTAGCTTTGTATGTCAAAGGAATTACTTTAGCTGCTTTAGCACCATCGAATGTTACAGCGTAAGAAGTGTTGTGGTTAGTAGCATCATCTGTAGGAGTTACAGTGATAGGGCTATCAGTATTACCACCATTATTTACTGTTACTGCTTCACGAGCTGCATCTTTAACTGCGTTACGGGAAACATTAACGGAGTATTGAGCATCTTGATCGCCAGAGTTTTTACCGTTTTCAACAGCAATGTCAGCCATGTTAGTATCACCAGCTGCATCAGCTTTTTTAACTACACTTTCAGTAGAGGAAGCACCACCAGGTGTAGCAGTATTAGTTACACTAATTTTGAAATCTGTGTTATCACCAACAGTTGTTGGAGTTACAGTTACATTAGTGGAACCAGAGGATACTGTATATGTTTTATTTAATTTAGTTTTAGCGTCATCGGACAAATCAGCTACTACATCTGTACCAGAAGCAGTTGTTTTGATGTATTGACCGTTGTTAGCACCAACTACACCAAAGCTTAAACCACCAGCTTGGCTCAATTTTTGAGTATCTGTGTTGCCAGTGTTACCAGCCAATTTAACTGTGTTGTTGAAGCCATCGCTTACTTTTTTCAATTGGTCTTCAGTTGCTGCACGACCAGAAACAAACGTTGGGTTAGTAATATCCCAATCTTTGTTTTGTAAGCCAGTTACATAGCCACCTTTACCATCTAAGGAAATAGGGTTGTCGCCTTCAACTTTTACAACTTGATCACCAACGAAGGAGATTTTACCAGAACCGTTACCATTTGTAATGGAGGAGATGTCTGTCAAGTCACCTTCTACATTTACTTTGTAAGGAGTAGCTACTGTACCATCACCTGTTACAGTAGTATTTTTACCAGCTTCAACTTTAGAAGGATCTGTGTTACCAGTAGCACCAGTGGAGCTTACAGTGTAGATATCTTGACCTTCAGCACCTTGAGATTTAGCTACAGTTACGCCTGCACCAGCTTTAACTTCTGTCTTAGCAGCTTTTAATTGTTTTACGTTAACTGCATCAGTATCATCTGTACCAGGAGCTACATTAGTGATTTTGCTACCACCCATGTTAAGTGGACCGCCAGTAATGTTGATGGAGTTGCCACCAATTGTCATTTTAGGACCACCGTCAGCATTGGAAATGGATGTAATACCTTTCAAGTCACCTTCTACATTAACTTTGTAAGGAGTAGCTGTGGAGCCATCACCTTCAACAGTAGTATTTTTACCATCTACAAGTTTAGTTTTAGCGTCTTTTAATTGTTTTACGTTAACTGCATCAGTATCGTTTTCACCAGCTTTTACATTAGTAATATTTTTATTACCAGCGTCGATACCAGTTTTAGTAACAGATGGGCCACCAGTGATAGTCATACCATCTTTGTTGATTACAGTATCACCAATTGTTAAGGAACCATCATTAGTTAAATCAACATCTTTATCCAATGCGAATTCAACAGAAGCGCCGTTAGCTGTAGCTGCTTGTTTCACAGTTAAGTTTTTACCTGCTTGCATTTCTACAGTTTTAGCATCAGAAATGTTTGTTGCAGTTGTAATACCCTTGTTTTTACCGTCTGTAGCAGAGGATTTAATGTTCCAGCTAGAAGCTGTGCCACCAGTAGCAGTTGCATTTACAGTGTAGATATCATGGCCATCTGTACCTTGAGTTTTATCTACAGTTACGTTAGTACCAGCTTTAACTTCAGTTCTTAAACCTTTAATTTGGCTGTAATTAACTGCATCAGTATCGTCTGTACCAGGAGCTACATTAGTGATTTTTTTGTTACCAGCGTTGATACCAGTTTTAGTTACAGATGGACCACCAGTGATAGTCATGCCACCGTTGTTGATTTTAGTATCGCCAATTGTTAAAGAACCACCGTTAGTCAAGTCAACGTCCTTGTTCAAGGAGTATGTGAATTGTTTACCAGCTTGGTCTAATACAATGTTTTTACCAGCGCTGAAAGTAACAGTGTCACCAGGGCTTACTTTTTCGGAAGTAGTGCCGTTTGTAGTACCACCATTGTTAGCGGAAGTTACTTTCCAACCAGAGTTATTGATTGCTTGAGTTACATTGTCAGTTGTAGCAACACCATTTTTAGTAGGAGCTACAGCTTTACCATCAGCATTAGTAGTAATATTGCCGCCTTCAGTCAATTTAACTGTAACGCCAGTAGCATCAGCAGTTGTAGAGATAAGGCCTTCACCTTTAAGGTTCAATGTACCATTGTTCAACAACACATCGCCACTACCACTATTACCAGCATATTTTAAGTTAACGTTTTTCAATTGAGCCACGTTAACAGCATCAGTATCTTCTTTACCTGCAGCAAGACCTGTGATTTGACGAGTTGCATTTTTTCCATCACCTACGGAAACAGCTGCTAATGTAGATGTTTTTACATTGCCAGCTAAACCAGCATATGTATTTGTACGGCTATCAGCAGGATTATAACCTTCCACACCTTTATCTGTTGTTGCTTTAGACTGTGAGCCAAGAGCAACGCCATCTTTTACAGATGCAACAGACTCTTGACCTAATGCAGTCGCACTTTCAGCAGTAGCATTCGCTTTATAACCAAGAGCAGAGGCACCTTTAGCAGTTGCTTGTGAAACACCACCTACTGCAGTAGAAGCAGTGCCTGTGGAGTTAGATTGCATACCAATTGCAATAGAACCAAAGCCTGTAGATGTAGTTTTGTAACCATCACCATTACCAGCAATTGCAATAGACCCGGAATTTGTTGCTTCAGTACGGGCACCAATTGCAAGAGAAACATTACCAGATGCTGTATTTTCACGACCAAGTGCTAAAGTATCTTCTTTGGTCGCTTTATTATCACGGCCGATAGCAATTTGAGAGTTACCATCAGCTCTACCACCATTTGCAGTAGAGTCGGCAGTATTCCCTTTACCAATAGTGATACCACCACCAGTATTAGAATTGTTAGAACTACCTACAGAAATTGTATCTTCTTTTTTAGCATTAACATTTTCACCAATAGCCACCGCACGATCACCTACGGCAGTAGATAATCTACCAACAGCTACTGCACCAGTACCAGTTGTTAATTGTTGACCAATGGTAACAGAATTATCACCCGCAGTATTTCTTGTGTTAGCGTTAGTTACACCAGGACCACCTGGTGTAGGTGTATCAACTCTTTTCTCAGACCAGATATTAACCGCAGATCCAGCATTATCAGCACCCGCTTGTACTGGAGTACCCATTTGCGCACCAGCACCCATAATTGCCAAACCAGCTAATACGCTAGCAAGAGCTTTTTTCTTACCACCATTGTTTTTTGCAACTTCGGAAACTACTACGTAGCACTCTTTAGTTTTGCTCCAAACAACTTTAAAGATTTTATTCATATTACTATGAACCCCTTTCTTAACTAGACACAATTACAATCCTTATAATTAAATCATTTAAATACAAAAGAAGGAAAAGCCTAAATTTCCCATACCTTTACGCCTTTCTGAGTATCTTTCATATTTTTTTCATTTTGTGTCATGAACAGAATATCATATATCGAAAATGTTGTAAATAGTCTTCTTCATGTTTTTATCATAAACAGCACGATTTGTTGTCAGAACCTTTATTTTGTTAAACAAAATTTAATATATGAGTGTTTTTTTACTCATTTTTTCGGTGTTTTATACGTATTTTATAAAATATAATCTATTTTTCTCGATGCAGTACTAGTTTTTTCGATAATAATATTATTGTAAGTTATAAATAAACGATTAATTGATTTAATCTCATTGATTTTTCTCGATTTTGGCATCTATTTATATATTATCTATAAAATATGGATCATAGAAAAATATGAATATAATCATCTAACAACCTTTTAAAGGTACTTTCATATTTTTTTCACATATAAGCTCATAAATGAAATAACTATGAATTTTTCGGCCGATTTTGATAAAAATTATGATATACTAAATCATAATGCGGTATAATTGGGTCATCCCATAGGAGATGATACTAATCATTTTAGAAACTGTATAAATAGGTAGTTCATATAGATATAGATATAGATATAAATAGAGATATAGATAGAGATAGAGATATAAATATAGTTATAGATATAAATATAGTTATAGATATATAAGTTGGTATTTACCCATAAAGAATAAGAAAGGACTCGTTATGGATACACAAACTAAAGAGCCATCAAAAAACACTTCTAATGAAGTATATAAAGAAAATAAAGAAAACAATCATAATGAATCACAACAAATAATTAGTGCTCCACCGCATCAAAAGTCTACGGATCAAAAAGAGATTGATGCATTGAAGGACTCTTACGATGATTTTCTTTATGTATCAAAAGCATTTTCTAATTGTGCTATCAACTCTTTAATCGCCAAAGCACGTCTATACGGTCTCAATCCAGAGCCAATTAAGGGTGCCCGTGTCCTCGAGCTTGGTTCCTCTTGTGGTGGTAATATCATTCCTCAAGCGCTGTACTATCCAGAAGCAACTTTCACAGGCATCGACCTATCCCCTGTCCAAATTAAGCATGGTAACGAGTTAATCAAATCTATCGGTCTCACTAATATCACACTGCTAGAAAAAGATATTATGGACATTGATGATGATTTCGGCACCTTCGATTACATCATCGTCCATGGCATCTGGTCTTGGGTGCCAGATATTGTAAAAGATAAAATCTTATCTATTTGTAATCGCAATTTATCAGACCGCGGTATCGCCTATGTATCGTACAATACATATCCTGGTTGGAAACGATTGGAACAAATTCGCGACATTATGCTCTATTCTGAAACACAGGCTAAAAAAGATAGCTTGCAAGAACGTACGATTTACACAAAGAATGTGCTAAAGCTAATTGCGGAAACCATGAAGATGGACGATGAAATTCAAAAACAGTCTGGTTATAAAATCGATAATATCAATCGTGTGTTGCAATCCAATAACTATTATGTAGCCCATGAATATTTAGAAACCTTTAATGATCCTGTTTATGTGGCTCAATTTATTGAGCGTGCAGAGCATCAAGGCTGCGTATATATTGGTGATGCACGATTAGAAAAATCCTTTATTACTTGGTTAGATGACAGCATCGTAGATAATATTAAGGTCCTCTCTAACAATGATTACAAGGCCAAAGAGCAATACTACGATTTTGTTTACGATACACAATTCCGCATGGCCTTATTAACTAAACAATGCAATACAGATGCAATCGTGCGTAATGAAACAGTAGAGAAAGATATTCTTGAAAGCATTTACTATTGCGGGCTTGCAGAGGATAGACTTGGTACACCAAATGGTTGGACAGATCCTTTACATCAAACTATCAAGTATTTTATGAATACAAAACAACTATTTACTATAGAGGATATTCAAAAATATATAGAAGAACATTATCCAAACGAAACCTTTGATATGAATAAGCTATATGTGCGCCTATTCCACCTCTCTATCCTCAACCACCTCAATGCATATGGTGAGAATTATGAATGCTTACCATTTGTAGAAAATGTTAGCTATATTCCTGAGCGATTTATTAATTATGTTGCCACACTAATTGAAGGTAATGGTAAACAGTACATGACGTTGGGTAATATGTTTAACCAAGAGGATGCTAGTGTAGATGAAGGCTTACTATATGTAATGAAGCAAATGGCAAAACCAATCTCTCGTGCAGAGCTCATTGCAATTCTAGATGAAACACTAACGATTACACGCACTCGAAATGGTGAAACATTTACGGTGCCTAGTGAACAATATCTAGACGAATCAATTCAACATATCACTGCTTTGGGATACTTCAGACAATAGATATACCTTTATATAAATATAAATATAAATATAAATCTAAATCTAAATACAAATACAGATATAGATTGATATATTGATTCATATTTATATCTGCACATAGTAAAAGCGTAACTGATAAGATTGCCGTCTCATCAGTTACGCTTTTTTATGTTCACTACTATGCTACCTCGGGGTGGAGTTGAGGTATGCATAGTAGCTACTTATTAAGTTGTGTGAACACTATAAACTAATAGTATCCTTATTTTTTATTAACACGAACGCGTTCAATTGTTGGTTCACCTTTAGCATTTTTAGCTACAGTGTCAACACGGAACAAAGCCATTTCAGGGCTGAATTCTGTTACAAGGCGATCATTAACTGTTACGCCGTCTTGAATGGCACGGTATACAATTTGAGCAAATTCATAACGTGTTAACATACGGTCACCACCGAATGTGCCATCTGGATAGCCTTCTACTAAACCACGGCGAGATAAATCGCTTACAGCTTCATATGCCCAATGGTTTGTAGGGATATCTGGGAACAATGTTGTGTGATCGGCTTTCATCTTAGTACCAGCAACACCATTCAACAATGTAGTCAATTTTTGAATTTGAGCATTTTGTTCAGCTACTATTTTCTTAAGAGCTAATACTTCTTTACCAATTGCTACACGAGAGCGAGATACACCGCTATGAGCGCCTACTTTTACAGATAAACCAGCATTGAATACTGTTTCATCACTGCCAACAGTAGAACCTACACTAAGTTGTACGTCTTCATTAGGACGATAGAAAGCACCTAATGCGGCAGCATTACCGCTGCGGTAATGGCCATAGCCTGCAGCAAAGTCCCATTTAGCATCTGGATCGAAATCAAGTGGATGCAATGCTGCCAACGCTGCTGCACCTGCTACGGATTTATTGACACGTTTATCCATCTTGGATAAGTCGCCTTTGATATTTTTGATATCATTTGTATTTTTAGTAATATTTGTTGTGTTATTTGTAATTTGGTCAGCAATATCATCAGCAAGAGATACTTTATAGTCGTGAGTATTACCATTTACAGTTGGTGTTACCTTAATGTGGTCACCAGCTGTTACAGTTGTAACTTGAGTAGATGCTGCGATTTGATCTTGTACTCGTTTAAGTTGAGATACGTTAACTGCATCAGTATCTGCTACACCAGCTTTCACATTATTAATAATTTGGTCGCCTGCGCTGATACCATTTGTAGTGTAGTAAACAGTTTTACTACCTTCACTTGCATACATACCGTATTTAGTGAAGTTCGCTTGTTCTAATGTATCTGTGTTTTCGATTTGGATACCTTTAGGTGTAACACCGATATTTTCGCTACCGTTAAAGAAGCGAGCGCTGTCTTTATCGATACGAGCACGAACGTCGTCAGTAGCTTTGCCGAAGTTAGCAGAGCTCATTTCTACTAAGTCTTTATTAACAGCTACTTTATATTCAGCACCACCATTAGCATTAGTGCCAGATGTAACAGTTGTATTATCGCCTGCTACTACAGTAGTATGTTTTTTAGCATCTGCCTCAACAGTAGAGATTTTAGTTTCTACCTTTTTAAGTTGTGCTACGTTAACCGCATCAGTATCATTTGTACCAGCTGCAACAGATGTAATTTGACGTGTTACATCATTAGCTACGTCGCCAACGGATACAGCAGATGCTGTGGCTTTCCATGTGGAGCTTGTATCAGTAGATGCCGCTTTTGTGCTGATATCATAACCAGCTGCACCAGCTGCTACAGTCGCTTTGGATTTACTACCAAGAGCTACACCGCCTTCAGCAGATACTTCAGTGTTATGACCAATAGCCACTGCATCATTTACAGTTGTAGTAGTTTCTGCATCGCTAGAGCCAATAATAACAGAGTTATTAGCACCTGTTACCTTGCGGTTGTCACCAACGATAACTGTATTATTAGCATCGGATACAGTGTTCTTAGAACCAATAGCCGTCATATGTTGTACATTTGTACCAGTATTACCAACACCTACTACAAAGTTATCTGCGCTTTTAGCGCCGTTAGAACCTGTTACAGTATTATTAATACCAATCATGGATGTGCGCAATGTGTAGTCTGCTTTGTTTCCGCCGCCAAAGGCCATCGTTGCGCCACCACCGTTAGATTCTTTTACGGCTTCACGGAATTTTTCGGCTAATTCTTTCGCAGAATTGCCACCATCCTCCGGTGCACCAGAAATAGATTTAACAGAGTTAGTGATTTCGTTGCCGGCACCCATGATAATAGAACCATTGGAATTAAACGTTCTATTTGCAGTACCAACGATACTATTAGCAACACCAGAGTAATAGTTATTAGCTGTTTTAGATTCGATGCTATTTAAAGAACCATTAATAGTGGATCCCAAGTTTTTAACAGGATTTGCTAAACGACCACCATTATATCCACTGGAGATAATGTTGTACGTACCAGTGTTTGTAGCAAAGGCACCGTTTGTGAAGCTGTTGGCACCGACTGTAGTAGCATATGCATTCAATGCATATGTACGTGTAGAAGCAGAATCTACAGTTGTATCACCAAGATCACCTTTATAGTTATGGGAACCAATCATAGTACTACCAGTACGAGCAAATGTATTATCCCCAATTGCAACACTGCCTACTACCTTTGTTGGATCTGCAGGAATTCTTGAAGAAGAGAGCCAACTACCACTATATGTTGTTTGACCTAATGCAAAGCTAGCCTCTACACCGCCGGCCATATTTTCAATTTTTGCATTTTTACCAATCGCTACACTACCGCCTTGGCTAGCATAGTTATTAATATTAGCATCCTTACCGACTACGATATCCCCTGTCGCAGCACTGGCACCATTGGAATAACCAATCTTAGCATTAGGACCAATAGCCACGTTTTCAGCTTTTGGAGCATTGCTACCTGTACCGTACGCTACGCCAGCACCAGTGCCCGTTGCCGTATCGGCTGCACTCGCTACAACACATAAACTAGATAACAATACACCGTTGATTAACAAAGTTAATAAACGTTTCCGTTTGTTCATAATTTTGAACCTCCGTTTACAAACTACAAAACCTATCATTCTCTCTTTGCATTAAAATTCACTTTTTATTCATGAGTCTTATATGAATATTGTAGCACGTATACGAATTTTGTAAACAGTAATTTATATATCTATTAAGAGAATATAAAAAAGGATAGTTAATCGATGAGAATTAACTACCCTTTTTTGGGTAAGAGGAAGGCGAACCCCTTACCGGTGCCGTATGATATAGGTTTGTTATTAAGAGAGAGATTTTGAAGTAAACACAATACAAAGATTATCAAATAGTTGGAGAGTAACTAAGATGAACGGGCGATCACACGGCATCAATAATAAGATAATGGCTTTTATAAAAAGCCATTATCTATAAAGAACATTTGATTTGAACACTAACGTTTCCCTTACCTAGAGTATATCACTTATATAGGAACAATAGTAGATTGTTTTTCATTTAATTTTCATTAAAATAAAATGAACGCAGGGAATGGCATGACTATTCAATTTGTCTATTCAGTTATCAAAATTATTGTTCAACAAAAACCGTATTAGTTCGTCTTACGAGGTTGAGCATTTTATCGCGAACCGTTGCAGATTGTTCTAAACGATGCTTGCCACCATACCAAGCCATTGGAGCGCCTGCTAAGCGGAAGGTAATCTTACCATATACACCGCCAGAGCTGTGTTCCGGTTTGTTATAGCCCATATCGACAGACACACGTGGTGTGAGCTGTAACTCAGAGCCAACGCGCAAACCATTCTTATCGGCCTGACGTTCTTGATTCCAATGGTATCCTTCTACATAGACTCTAGCCCAACGAGCATTTTTGAAAGTCTTACCATATTCAACAGTATAACCATTGGCCACCCGTTCCAAGGTATGTAAATTTACATCTAGGACGCGTTCATCAGAAGCAGAACCGTACCAGTTGAAGCGGAACTCGCTTTCACCAGACATATATTCAAGGCCTGCACTGAGTCGATTATGACGATTCAAGAACCGGTGGTCATAGAATAGATGTGCCCCATAAAGGCGACGATCATCCTTGGAAATACGACGATACCCAACGCCTATGTTGAGGGTAGTACCGGTGTCCGACGCACGAGAAATGCGCTGCTGCGTAAACCACACATCGCGAGACGAATTATCGTAATGACCTAATGGTTGAACAGTCTCCACCGAATAGAGTGGCTTCCACCCTTCTTGGAACTGGAAGCTCAGTGTAGTGCGTCGCATCCACGGCTTACCTTTGGCACCATACATAGCATTAGATACATTAGACATAGCCACCGCATTAATGGCGCGGTTCACTGCATCTACATTGCTATACTGCACGGTCTTAGTATCTTGCCGATCCATGATGAGCGGCCCACCTTGGCCAATCACATGGTCCGGTGTGGCAGCAGGCGTAATGTGAAAGCCCTCTGATGCGTACTTCATGCGCTCTGTTTGAGCATCAGTTTTTACAGACACTACGCCCTTATCATTATGTAATTGTTGTTTTTCTGCCTCAGCTGTACCCACACAACACAATAGGGCACTCAAGGCGATACACACAATACGTTTCATTACTCTCTACATTTAAAATTCATGAACAACAAATGAAATATATATTAGTGTATCGAATAATGTTTATGTATGTCAAGATAAGAGGTCACTAGAAACGTATTATATTACTATTATATGTATATAAAAAAGAGGTAATAACCATGTTATTACCTCTTTCATATCCTTTATCAATATTAAAGCTTACTCTATATTACTACACTGAATATTAAATATTAGATATTAGATTCTATTTTTCATTAAGTTTTTGCACAAGCATATCTACTGTTTCTTGTAGTTTTTTGTTTTGTGCTTCTAATGTATCCACACGTTGTTCTAGTGCGTTATAGGATGCAGGGGAGATCTTAGCGAGTGTCTTATTTTCACCGAATTTATAGGATACGCCTACATTAGTCATCAAATCACCACTTACAGTTGTACCTGCTGTAAGGAGTAGGTTTTCTTTCGGATAGTAACCTACGCCAAGAGCCAATGCATTTTCGCCCTTGTAGTGACCATAGCCACCCATAACTTGGACCTTGTGGTCAGGATCAAATTGTAGTGGATGTAATGCAGCTAGTGCTGCGGCACGAGCATCACCGCGGTTGGATTCTTTTTCCACGTGGCGTACATCGCGATGCAATACATCGATTTGTTGGTTTGTACCATATAACTGGGAGCCGTTAACCGCATCTGTAGAATCCGCTGTAATACGACCTGCTGCAACATGAGTGATAGTGCGCTCTTGACCTGCTGCACCAACAGATACAGTAGACACAGGAGCAGTACCGGCGAAGCTTTCAGTAACACCATTATTGTAGGTATAACTAGGAGTGCTCACTACATCACTACTTTCAGCAGTAGAATTATTACCTAATACAACTGCATTGTCTAGAGATGTTTTCACATTATTACCCACTACGAATGTATTATTAGCACTCACTTGGTTCTTGTTACCAACACTGTAGGAATTATCGCCCTTAACAGTATCCACATTATACGTACCTACACCAAAGGCACCAGATTGGTTACCTTCAATTTTGTTATATGCGCCAATAGCGGAGTTCTTATCGCCTTTAAAGATAACACCATGACCCATGCCATAGTTAAAATTACCATTTACAGTGGAGTTAGAACCGATTAATACTGTATTGTTACCCTTACTAGCGGCAGCTTGAGAAGCGCCGAGCCATACATTTTTATTACCTTGAGAGTAGGAACCTGTAAAGTAGCCTATAGCAATCGTATCAGAAATGGTTGAATTATAACCTGCTGCAAAGTTACCTAAGAAGTTATAATCACCTTTACCGCCTACAAATGTCTTAGAACTGAGCGCTACGTTACCACCACCTTGGGAACCATTCAAGGCAAGACGACCGATGGCAATATTATTACCCTTTGCATTTGGATCCCCTACATGGGCATAGGGATCGCTATTAGCCGCCCCAGTTTGACCGCCAAGATGTACATTATCTGAGTTAGTGAAAGATGACCAGCCTTGTAAACCAATGTTATAAGTGGCACCACCACTAGAAACAACAGGAATATCTGCAGCCTGTACCAAGCTAGCAGAAGATATGGTCAAAACTCCGAGTACTGCTAATAATTGTAGTTTCTTTGCGTGATTCATAATCATACGCCTCCCTTGTTACACTACAAAACACTTCTCCTTCATACTTTCCTCATAATTCTACAAGTAGATTATACTGCCATCGAAAAAATATGTAAATAACATAAATAATAATTCATAAAGAATATAATAGTGAATACAAATAACAAACAAACCCCCGTAGGAATGAATCCTACGAGGGCATTTGTTTTGAAAACAAAAGAGGCAACGGCCTATGCCGTTACCTCTTTCATAGATATATAGTTATATATACCGATTAGCGGATGCGTTTAACGCGGTTGTTACCATCGCGCATAGCTTCTTTCAAGCTGTAAATTACCATTTCGTTCATGTAGAAACGCAATTCATCATTAGACACGTTAGCTGTATTCTTTTCAAGAATTGCCAAAATTTGGTTTTCATATTCAGCTTGATTCATTTCAGATACTGTAGTGTTATTCGTGAAGAATTCTTTGTAATCTAAGTACAAGCGATCTAATGCTACGCGAGCATAGCTGTCTTTTTTATAGCGATGGCTTGTAATGTACCAGTCACGACGAACATTCATGTAGTACAACACGTTATTAGTATAACGTTGTTGACCAGACATTACGCGATTGTCGTCTTTGATTAAAGAATTGCTCATCCCCAATTGGAATGATGCAAATTCAGATACTACAGCTTTTACCTCTTCACTAGGAACAGCAAGAGAGATTTCTTGTTGTTCTGCAGTCAAAGGAGCCGCAGGTTGTTCAGGCATCATCAAAGGATCTTGTGCCGCATGTACTTGGCCAGCAACACATACAGAAGCAATTGCCATAATAGGTAATAATTTAATTAGTTTCATAAGTCTCCTCTCTCGAAGTGCCCTCCCCAGAGCTACTTCATTTATCATGTAATAGATATTATCTCTTGAGGAACTTTTATCCCCATAGAGACCCCCATACTAAGCATGGTAAATTTATTAATACAGTGTGCTTCAATCAATAATGATTCTAGTAGCTTACATTTTCATTAGTATACACGATATATCGTATTTCGTCTATATAGTTTTTCATTAAGGTTAGAAGAAAAATGCATAGGTGGCTATATAGTTAGTTCTATACTCCATACAATAAAAGCCTCCTAATAATAAAGTCATGACTCTATTATTAGGAGGCTATATATGTTAGCTATTGTACAAAAGATTATTTAATAAATCTACACTTAGAATTTGTGCGTGAAACCAGCGTTTACGCCCCAGTCTGCTTGGTAGTCACCAGACAAACCTGTGGCAACGTCAGCGAATACACTATTGTTGCTATTGAAACCATAACGGCCGCCGAATGCAAGTTCAGTCCAAGTACCTTTAAGGTCTTGTTCTGTTAATTTCGCAATACTGCCACTAGCAAATGCGGTTTTTACATTGCCTGTGAAAGCATGACCTGCTGCAAAACGTGTATAAAGGTTACCATTGCTAAATTGTTTACCCAATTCAAGGCCGATTTTACCAGAAGTGCTGTTTACACTAGATTGGTTAACAAATACATTACCTACATTAAAGTTACGGCCACCGAAGTGTGTAAAGTTCAATTGTGCTTGTGGTTCTACATAGAAACCGTTATCGTATTTCAATGTTTTACCATAGCGAACACCGATGCTGTACGCATTGGATTTTGTATCACCAGACATAGCTTCACCGATTTCATTGCGAGCTGTGAAGTCATTAGATACGCGACCAACTTGAGTTTCTACATGTACATATTGATCTTTGCCAAGGTCTTTCAAACCATAAGCACCTACAGAGAAGGATTTCACCTTGCCGGAACCATCGAATACATAGTCTTCAGAACCGCGAAGGTAAGATACTTGACCACCTACAGTCCAACCACGGCTGATTTTAGCATCATAACCGCCTTGGATGCGTGTATAATCTGTAGCTGTATCAATACCGCTGCCAGAGTAGCTGTATTTACCGCCACCGATGCGAGCCCAAATACCAGTTGGTTCACCTTGTTGCAATACACGAGGACGATACATATCGTCAGCTAATGTACGCCAAGCGTTGATATTTCCTACTACAGCGGAACGAATACCACGCATATGAGGTGTATCATAAGCACCACGAATAACAGGATTAGGATTTACTGGTTTAGGTGCTGGTGTTACAGGTGTAATTGGTTTAGGATCCGGAGTCACTGGTGTAACCGGTTTTGGATCTGGAGTTACTGGTGTAACTGGTTTTGGATCTGGAGTCACTGGTGTAACTGGTTTTGGATCTGGAGTTACAGGTGTAACTGGTTTTGGATCTGGAGTTACTGGTGTAACTGGTTTTGGATCCGGAGTTACAGGTGTAACTGGTTTTGGATCTGGAGTTACTGGTGTAACTGGTTTAGGATCCGGAGTTACTGGTGTAACTGGTTTTGGCTCTGGAGTTGGTGTAGGTTTTGGTTCTGGCACCACATAGGAGCCTTGGCCATTACCGTCTTTCCAAGTAATATCCCCTTCTTTTTGATCTGTAGTCAACGCTTTTTTGTAGCTAGACACGATACCTTTAGAAGCAATAGATACTGTACCAGAAAGGTTTCTTTCACCTTTTACATAGTTCTCATAGTAGAATTTGTGGGCTAAGTTATCTAAAATCTTGTTTACATTACTTTCAGAGGAAGTATCAAGGTGATCACCTGTTACATAGCCATGCACAGCAGAGCCAGTCGCAGCGGATTTCACGATGAAGTTACCACCCTCGATATCAGCCGGATCAAGACCATTTTTCTTGGAGCCTTGTTTAGCGAAGTTCAAGCCCGTGCTATCACTCATGTCATAAATAACATTAATATGGCCGTCCAATTTATTTACATGAATGTCGCTGCGAGAATCTTGCGCAATACGGCTGAAACCTTCACGCGTACGAGTACCTGTGAGGTTATTAATACTACTGCGTTCCGTTTTACCATCAATTTTGAAAGATTCCAAGCCACCCATGTAATCATGGCTCCACATGCCACCATCAAAGGTCATGTTAATTTCGCCACCCTTATCCTCTAAGGTGTTCACTGCCTTACCAGAAAATTGGTTAGGACTATTGTGTGCGCGGCCTAGGCCAATATTAATAACAGATGGTTGCTGTTCTTGATGAGGAGGCATCATTTTATCAGATACAAGCACATCGCCTTGCATATTAAATACTTTGTGCTTTACAGTACCCGCATCATCGACACCAAGATTAATTTTACTATTATAAGCAAATGCCACTGGATATGGAGACTTCCATGGTGCAGTAGTCACGTCCATAACACCGCCATCCACTTGAATGGAACTGTTATTTAGCATGCCTGTAATGAAAGCTGGTTGACGATAGCGTTTAGGCAATTGAGATGCATCAGGAGTGTCCAAAGAGCCAATTGTAACTTGACCACCATCAGATGCGACTACACCATTCGCAGTCGTATTACCTGTACTTTCAAATTTACTATCAGCAGTAGTTGCAAAAATACGTCCATCAGAATTAATACCTGCTGCAGCCCATGTAACAGGCATAGCCATCGTAGATGACAATAAGGTCATCATAACAGCAGACAATAAAATCTTATTACTACCTTTCATCCTCTTATACCTCAATCAATATTTCACTTACAATACAATCACATTTGTGAAAGCTCCTTCATACTTGAATATATATCTATGAGTTGATTTATTAGCCTTTATATACGGTAAAAGACAGATATACACTCTCATAATAAAGAAACTTTTTTCTAACACTTTTAAAATATATTTAAAATATTACATCATTTTTAGTGAATTGTAAATGAATTATACGCATTTATTTTAAAAATATTTAAAAATTGTCATCTGTTGGAAAATTAGTATCTATTAGATGGAAGCATACAAAAAGAGGCAACGATTAATTCGCTGCCTCTTAGTAAATAATAACCATATAAAATTGTTTAATATACACTTGTTTATCCGTATTTGACGATATATGATATAAACCCTATAATATAAACAGATAGCCAAACGAGTAGAACCGTCGGGCTCATCTCAAAAGGATAAAAAACATGATGAAATGGCCTTTCAGTTATCCAGTTACTGGTAACGAAGGGCTATTTGTCTTTTCCAAGACAAATAAGCGCCACGAGTGCACCAAAAGCAATGATTACAGTCATTACTTCTAGGATTAACATGATTAACTCATAATCACTCATAGACAACCCTCCCTTCATTAACGAAGAGAGGCCCAACCTCGCCTGACTATCCTAAGTCAATTATATAGAGAACATATGGGCGAATCAATAAGAATCTATTAATAGAAATATACGAAATATATTATAAAAGCCTCCTAATAATAAAGTTATTACTCTACTATTAGGAGGCTTTATATATTGGCTATATTACAAAGAATAATTTATTAAATTGATCCTTAGAATTTATGTGTAAATCCAGCATTTACAGACCAGCCTGCTTTATAGTCACCGGATAATCCTGTGCTAAGGTCAGCAAAGATGCTGTTATTAGCATTGAAGCCATAGCGACCACCGAATGCTAGATCGGTCCAAGTGCCTTTAAGGTCTTGTTTTGTATATTTTGTAGTATTGCCAGTTGTGTACGCTGTATTTACAGTGCCAGAGAAGGCATGGTTTACACCAACGCGAGTATAGATGTTACCTGCGCCGAATGTTTTACCGATTTCAAGGCCAAGGCCACCTGCTGTGCTGCTTACACCAGATTCGTTGACATGCATACGACCTGCATCAAAGCTATCCCCACCGAAGTGAGTGTAGCTCAATTGTGCTTGTGGCTCGATATACGTGCCGTTTTGGAATTTCACAGTTTTACCATATCGTGCACCAATTGTATAAGCATTTGCTTTCGTTTCTCCAGAAAGGCTTTCACCAATTTCATTGCGAGCTGTGAAAGCATTAGAAACGCGGCCTACTTGAGATTCGATGTGAATATATTGATCTTTACCAAGATCTTTCACACCGTAAGCACCTACAGCAAAGGCTTTTTCCTTACCAGTACCATTAAATACGTAATCATCGTTGCCACGAAGGTAGGATACTTGACCACCTACAGTCCAGCCGCTACCTGTTTTAGCATCGTAACCGCCTTGAATGCGTGTATATGTTGTATCTGTGTCGATACCTTTTGCGTCATAGCTATATTTACCGCCTCCAACGCGAGCCCAAATACCTGTTGGTTCGCCTTGTTGCAATACGCGTGGACGATACATATTATCTGTTAATGTTCTCCATCCGTTGATATTGCTCATGATAGCAGAACGGGCACCGCGCATATGAGGTGTATCAAAATCACCCATGATAACGTGAATGTGAGAATTACGATCTGGCACTGGAACTGGTTTCACTTCTGGTTTAGGTGTTGGTTTTGGTGCTGGCTTAACCTCAGGTTTTGGAGTAGGCTTTACCTCTGGTTTAGGAGTCGGAGTTGGTACCGGCTTAACCTCAGGTTTAGGAGTTGGTTTAACTTCTGGCTTAGGTTGAGGTTTTGGTACAGGTTTATTTTCACCATATACGTATTTACCTTGACCATCTTTATCTGCTTGCCATGTAATATCGCCTTCTTTGGCATGACCAGATGTAAGCACTTTAAAACGACCAGATTCAGAACCATTAGATGCAATGGCTACTGTACCTTGAAGATTTCTTTCACCATTAACATAGTTATGGTAGTACATCTTGTGAGCCAAGTTATCTAAAATCTTATTCACATTGGCCTCAGAGGACAGGTCTAGACCTCGTTGAGTAGTGTACACATGAGCTGCTGCACCAGGAGCCGCACTTGTAATATGAATATCACCACCCCAGAAGGAATCTGGAGTTAAACCATTATAGGTTTTCGTTGGTGGTTGATAGCTTGGATCCTCAGTATCGCCACCTTCATCATTAGGATCGTAAATAAAGTTTACATGCCCTTCAAGCTTATCTACATATAGCTTATTATGCTCACTTTGGGTTACCATATTCGCATAGTTGCGATTCTTAGAGCCTACAAGTCGATGTACATGGCTAGGTTGTGTACCACCATCTAATGTTCCTTCATGCAAGCCGCCTTGATAGAAAAGCTCCCAAGAACCATAGTCGCCAAGGAATACATTGATATGACTTGGATGCTTTGCGTCTTTGTCTGCTAAGTTAAAGGCTAAACCATCCCAAAGAGATTCTTTGCCAATGATACCAATATTGATCTCAGACGCATGATTTGGGTCGCTTTTAACGATAACATCACCTACTAAAGACAAGTCCTTACCAGTAAAATTACCTTTATTGCCGTCTACACCAATATTAACGGTGCCACCTTGAGCCACTGCAACAGGAGTGCTTACATTTTGAACATCATAAACGCCTTCCTTAAGGCTAACTATACTACCACCTTTACTGCTAATGAAAGGCTTGTTATTATAGCCAGTATTAGCAACAGCTTTATCAATACTAACTGTACTACCATTATCTGCCTCAATGGTAGATATGTAGTTTGTCATTTCGCCAGCCTTGAATGACCCACCATTAGTAGCAGTAATCGTCATCCCCTCTGCCATCACATAAGGCACCACAGAGCTAGCAATCGTCAGAGCAATCGCTAAAGATAGGTTTGCTTTATACATACGTTTCATAAAAACCCTCTCTCATTTACACACTATAAACTATTATTAAATAATTTAATTATATTTAATAATTATATTCTTGTAAATATGAGGGAAATTTGCCACATAACTATAAAATTATCACAAGTAAAAAAAGCAGTAATTATAGTTACTGCTAACGTATACGTATATATATTTTTGTATATTTCTATAAATAGATTCTTATTGATTCGCTTATATGTTCGCCCTATAATTGATATAGGATAGTTAAGCGAGGTTGGGCCTCTCTTCGTCTATGAAGGGAGGGTTGTCTATGAGTGATTATGAGTTAATCATGCTAATCCTAGAGGTAATGACTGTAGTCATTGCTTTTGGTGCACTCGTGGCGCTTATTTGTCTTGGAAAAGACAAATAGCCCTTCGTTATCCCTAGATAATTAGGTAACTGAAAGGCCATTTCATCAATTATTTATTCTCTTGAGATGAGCCCGACGGATCTACTCGCTTGGCTATCTATTTATATTATAGGGTTAATCTTATATATCGTCAAATACGGATAAACGATACTATAGTACACTTATACAGACCAAAAGGCAGCGATCGAATCGCTGCCTTTATTCTTTATCTACGTGCCACACGCATAGCGGCCATCATACCTGGAGATTTCCATACAGATTGGCCATTGTCTGAAACGAGTTTGTTGTTATAGTAGAATACATCTGCATTGTAATAGTTACTATCGCTAGATGATACCTTATAGCTAAGGCCAGATGTAGTGTACACCGTAAAGTTGAGTACATCCCCTACTCTCTTCACAGAGTCTTGGTCTACATACCAGCTATTACCATTATAGGTTGTAGCATACACATCTGTACGAGCTTCTACATCATGTGTATTAATACCGATCAACACGAGTAGAGCTGCTAACATATATAAGAATTTACGCATTAGAATTACCTCCGTTTTATCGTTGGAATACTTGTTTATTATACCAAAAAAACGGTGAAATTCACATTAAAATAGCACCTTCTGAACCACCCATGATTGACTACTTTCAATGTACGACGTAATGCGTTTCATAACAGGTTTTTCTATAAAAGCTATCCGCAAATAGTCTACGCACATGCCAATGACAAAAACGAACGCCACTATTAACACAGCATAGATCGGTAATAACGGTGAATCGTAATATTGATACGTACTAAAGACATGATCCCACATATAATGCATGACTAGCTTATTATCGTGCAATAGGTAAATCCCGAAGGTCGTTGAGGCAATTATATTAATTCAAAAATGACCTGAACTTATAATTTATCATTTTCATAAATTATATATTCAATCAGATTTTTATATCCCGTAACCATATTAATCTTAGGTTTCCACCCTAATGACTGGATTTTTTCACTATTTAGAATAAACTTTACATCATGTGCATATCCATATTGATTAGCATTATCCGGTATATTAAATACCACATCTATTCTACCCTTAGCAACTTCTTTTGCTACTAAATTTGCAATATCTTTGATACTTCTTGTTTCATCACTATTGCATATATTGTATGCTTCTCCACTTTCTCCCTTAAACAGTAATAGTACCAAAGCGGAAAGTACATCAGTTATATAACAAAAGTTTGATACAGATTGTCCTGTCGTATGTAAAATAATATTTTCATTATATATAACACTTTTTGCAAACTGCATAGATACGCGATTATCTAAAAGTGAAAGACCTGGGCCAAAGCATTGTGCAACGCGAGCAATACAAACAGGTACATGAAATTCATGAAAATAAGCACTACAGTAACATTCACAAATACGTTTACCTTCGGAATACGAGCTTCTAACATCTAAATGATCAATATAACCTAAATCTTCTTCAGTCATATTTTGATAATCTATTTGCTGAATACCATATTGCTCCATAGAAGATAAATATACGATTTTTTTAACTTTATTCTTTGTTGCATATTGCAAGACGTCTAATGTTGTACTAATGCTACCATTTAACGTTTCAACTGGTTGTGTAACAAAAAACTTAGATGTAGTAGGTGCTGCTGTGTGAAATATATAATCAACAGAATCATTACATGCAGCAAGGCCATTAGTAATATAGACTAACTGTTCTGAATTCTTAAGGTTAGAGAACAAAGCCTCTGCCTTTTCTATATTTCTCACGGAACAAATAATATTAATATCTGTTCCATATTTCATATTACTAACTAAAAATAATCGGGTGAGCATAGATCCTATGAAACCGGTCGCTCCCGTTATCAAAATAGTTTTCCCTGAAAGTTTTGATAAGAAAATATGAATATCTTTAACAGTGCGTTCCAACTCATAAGATAAAACATCATTCATAAATATTAACCCTCTACTGTTTTAAAATACTCATATGTTTTTATTAGCCCATCGTGTAAGTTATATTTTGCTGTAAATAAAAGCTCTTTTTCTGATTTATCAGTTGCCAAAACAGAATCTCTAATATCGCCTAATCTAGGCTTATCATAAACTACCTCTATATCTTTACCGCTAATATTTCTAAACTCATCCACTAACAAATTGACGGAACTTGAGATGCCAGTACTTACATTATAAATACCTGTAACCTGGTGTTGCATACCTAAAATATTAGCTTCAACTACATCATCCACATATATAAAGTCCCTTGTTTGTTTTCCATCACCGTAAATAATAATAGGAGAGCCTTGTACAATCGCTTTAGCAAAAATACTAATAACGCCCCCCTCTCCACCATTACCTTGTCGTGGACCAAACACATTCGAATAACGATAACATATATATGGTAATCCAAAAGATTCATGATAGATACGAAGATAATGTTCTGTAGTTAACTTTGTTAATCCATAAAATGAAGACGGATTTCCAATCATTTCCTCATTTAGTGGTAATGTATCTAAATTACCATAAACCGCTGCAGAAGATGGCATCAAAAACTTTTTAACATCTAGTTTTACTGCTGCATTAAGTAAATTGATTAACCCCATCAAATTAATATCACAATCTAACATTGGATCACTCATAGATGTGGAAACTTCAGTTTGTGCAGCCTCATGAAATATATAGTCTGGATGAAATTCTTCTAAGACAGAGTATAACTTTGGATCTCTAATATCCAATTCTACGAATTGTGCTTTCGAATGAACAAATTCTTTATTTCCTGTATATAAGTTATCAATAACCTGTACAGTATGACCATCCTCTATTAAACGATCAACTAAATGGGAGCCAATAAATCCAGCCCCACCAGTTACAGTTATTCTCATTATTATCCCCTTCTTATAGCCTACTTTTTATTAAATCAAGATAAAACCTTAATTCTTTACTTCTAATAAATAATATTCCCCATGCCACTATTATAAAGATGCTATTACATACAACCCCCAGTAAAAGCCCAAACCAGCCACTATCCAAAGCAATAAACTGTGATAAGAATTTACTGAAATAAACTAATATAAATGTAATTAGAGTATAACGGAAATAAAGTTTAAAATAACTAGCCAAAGACCAACGTAATCCGTATTTAAACAAAACATATGGTTCAACTATAAAAGGCATACAAATCGTACTAATAAACATAGCCAATAACACGCCCCAAACATCAAAATATTGAACCAAAACAATGGAAGATCCTAAATTTATTAAGGCCTCTATTAAAGACATATATCGATTTTGCCAAAAGAGCCCCATAGCATCTTTAAATACTAAGACGCCTTTACGCATAAACATTAGATAGAAGTTGATGACCATCCAAAGCACTATACTTTCATCAAAACGATAGCTATTTCCTAGCCAGATGGTAATAAACGGATTTAACAAAAGGTACAAGTTACTACAGATAAAACAAGCCAAATAGGCTGTCATAAATTCTAATCTCTTGAAAATGACTAATTTATGAGCATCATCATGAGACTCATTCAAATTTCCTACAGATGCCTTTAGTGCATTAAATACCTGATCAGACAACTTATCGATGCCATTAATAATCAAATAATAATTCGTATATAACGCAACAGCACTTAAACCTACAAATTTTGATAAAATAATATTTGATGTTCCAAAAACAGTAACACCACCAATTTTATGAAGTATTAAGGCCTTTATATTTCTAATAATACTTTGGTATATATCTTTATTTAAAGGCTGAATGTTCTTTTCATTTAAGAACGAATATAAGTGATCGGCTTTTCTAGCTATTAAAAAATTCTCAGAAAAAGTCATACATATACGTAGAATAATATATACCCAAAAACTATGAGTTAAAATGACTAAGGCAATTTGGAATAAACTCCCTATCAGTTGAGTAATCCCTCTGTAATAGTTAGCTATATATTGTTTTTGGTCAGCTATAAGCAAGCATTTTTTATAAGAGTAAAAATAACTAATACCCGTATCAACAACAAAAAGTAAAAAGAAAATATTTAAATATGCAATATTAGGAGGTACCTTTATAAGATGTTGAACAAAAGGCGATATACATAACCCTAAGAATAGAATAAGTGTACCAATATAAATATATGCTTTTTTAAATATTCTCATGATTGATTTTGCTGTTTCTAAATCATGATTAGCTAAAGGAGAATATAAACTAAATATAATAGCTGGACCAATACCTAATTCAGTAAGAGATAATACAGTCAAAATATTATCAAATAAACCATTCAAGCCTAAATATTCAATGGATAAATAATATAGTAATACAAAACGGATAATGAACTGTAATACCATATTAAATCCATATACAATTAACGTGGAATTTATGTTCTTAATTGCACTAACTGTCCGCATAATATCAGCCTATAATCCCATAATATTGAGGCTATTTTTTACTTCTAAATAAGCCTTAAATGTATAAAAATCAATAGGTGTTGTAATCTTAATATTCTCAGCTGGTCCTATTACTGTAAACAGTTCAGTCCCATAAAACTGCATCATAGATGCCGAATCTATGAACTCCAAGTTTTCAGATCTTGCTTTGTCATGTGCCTTATAAATATCTTTTAAATAGAAACATTGTGGGGCTTTAGCAAGTAAACATTCATCTCGAGAAAGTATTTTCCCTACATGGGAAGGCTCATTATCTTTTAAAACAATAGTTTCTATAGCTTGTGAAACAGTAATAGCATTACCATATGTTTTTGTGGACGATATACACGTATTAATTAGCTCGTCAGAAATAATAGGTCTAACCCCATCATGTAGCAAAACTATACTATCTTGATCATATAGTCTTGAAGACTCTTGAATTCCAAGATAAATCGACTCTTGTCCTGTTTTTCCACCAGGAATAATCGACTTTACTTTATCCAAACTATATTTTTGTACTAATTTACTAACCTCTCCAATAATAGACTCTAATACTACCAAAACAATTCCATCAATATTATCATTATTTTGAAAGTATTCTAGCGTATACACTAATATTGGTTTCCCATTAACTTCTAGCAATTGTTTCGGTGTGCCAGTTGAACTCATGCGTTGTCCAGTTCCTCCAGCAAAAATAATACCTATATTCATGCTATACCCCTATACATTAAATCTCATATGCTCTAATACTTGATATTTTACGTTTACCTTCTGGCGGTATTTCCATATAGTTACGACCATATAAATTACTTAAATATGTATCATAACATGAAAAAACCTCTAATTTTAAATCTCTAAATTCTATAAGGACACGTTTTTCAAAAGCATCTTTTACCATACATTCAGCTTCACCATAAACGCCCCCAGTAATAGCTCCTACATAATCAGAAGTATTATAATCATACTGTTTTGCTAATTGATCTAATTTATGAGCCCAATATTTATATCCCATACATTTAGCAAAAACAATTAATATAGACTTGATAAATGCTCTACTAAATGATTTACCATGACCTAATTTAGCATCGCACAATTCGAGCATTTTACTATAAACTTTACGTTTTTTATAGATACTAACAACTTCATTTTTATCATTTGGTAATCCATCAACAGGCATAATATCCATAAATAAAAACTGATTAGCATTACTGTACTCATCTTCAATCTTGATATCAAGCTTTTCTAATCGTGCAAAAGGATATTTTGAGTTATTACGCTCAATAGATCTAAGCAGGTAATTGCTATGAAAAACCTTTGGAAATATAGTAATTAATTTTTCATAATCTGGTCGACTTAAACAAATGTCTATATCATCATCCCAAGGAATAAAACCTTTATGTCTAATGGCCCCCAATAATGATCCTCCTGATAGCGAATATTTAATATCATTCTCTTTACAAAAGGAATCAAACTCTTTAAGCATTATATATAAATGATCTTGAATTTCAGATATAGTCAACATCATAAAAATCTCCTAATTTTCAAACCATACTAACTTCATTTGTCGTATAAATTCATCTTCTGACCAGTCTTCAATGCCGAATCTAGGTATAGAAAATGGATTAGTATTAGAATGAAGCTGTGCTCTTTTAGTACTAACTGAATATGTGAATCCTAGATCTTGAACAATTTGTTCTGTCACTTGATCAAAACTTTCTTTATGACCAAAAGGATACGCAAAAATATCTATATCCGTATGTAACAAGTTCTCTAAAAAAAGCTTAGAAGATTGTATTTCATGTATTTGTTCTTCTCTACTAATTTGTTTCAACGCTGGATGATGAATAGTATGCGCTCCTAATGTGATTAACTGACTTTGATATAACTCTATTAACTCCGATGAAGTCATAGTCCTATTATTAGGATTAACCTTCAATCCATAAGACTCATACCATCTGTCTAACATCATATCTCTTTCATTAGGATGTAGAGAAAAAAGCATATGGTGTAATATATAAAAACTATGTAACCGCTTTTTATCATCAGATACATCAAATATATGTCTTTGATTTAATATATCTAACTCAATTGATTCTAGTAGATTTTTATTTTCGAATAAAACAGTTTCTAATCGATCCCACCAAAACTCTTTACCCGTATCTACACCGCCAGATGTTATAAAAATCGTCGCTGGTACTTGATACTTTTTTAAAATTGGAAAGGCATATTTGTAATTATCATAATATCCATCATCAAAGGTAATAATAACAGATGGTTCCTTTATATCATTGCTTTTTAAATCATTAAAAGTTATTACATTATAGTGATTTTTTAAAATTCGAATATGTCTTTCAAAATTATCAGGAGTTACATTAATATTAAATAAATCACGATTTAAATAATTTACTCTATGATAAAGTAAAACAACTACTGGCTTATCATAAATATTATGGATTAAATTAATTGGAGCCCATCTTTTTCTATAGATAGATCGAATCCATGGTAGATTCTCTTTTATATAACCTTTTAGACTCATTGTTTTCCCTTGTATATATTTTCAATCTTCTTTATAGCAACACTGGAGTCATAACCTAACTCTTTAATTCTAGCTCTATAATCAATATATTTATTCTTACCAAATTTAGATATAATCTCATAAGCCCATGGTTTAGGATTATCAATTGATAAAGTCCTACATAAATCAGTTAACACAACCTCTGGTGTAATCGTATCAGATACTAATATTGGTATACCTAATGCTTGAGACTCAATAGCAATTAGGGGGAGCCCTTCAAATAAAGAAGGTAATATCATAATATCTATAGCTTGCATAATATCCACAGTGTTATTTACATACCCCATAAAAATAACCTTGTCAGATATAGCTGCTGATTTTACAAGACTTTCAATCTTATGACGTTCTACACCATCCCCCAAGAGAAATAAATAACTATTAGGATTTTGTTTTAATACCTCTTTAAATATATCGATAATAAAAGGATGATTTTTAACAGGCGTAAAACGACCAATATGTCCTACTACCAATGCATCCTTAGGAATGTTGAATTTTTGTCTAACCTCCAACCCTAGATTTATATTTCTATCATATAAATCTAAATCGATAGCATTATGTAATAAATAATATGAATCACTATCTATACACGTTCTAGGAAACATCCATTCTGAGGCCTTAGTAGAGCAGCCTATATAAGTATCAACCAAATAAGGTAATAAAAATCTTCCAACCTTATGTAATCCTGTCTTTAGAAAGCGTATGATTTTTCGATTATCATCTATACTAGAGCTATGCGTATGTAAAATAATAGTTTTAAAACCAGCTAATTTAGCAATCAAAATAGGAATAATATTGACATAAGATTGATGAAAATGAATGATATCTTTACCTTCAGAAAGCAGGCACTTCATTTTTTTATAAAATTGAATAATATGATATGGTCTACTAACAGTCTCTACATTATAATTTACATCAAAATTTTGAGGATCATCATAACTCAGTAGTGTTAATTCAAATTCTTTTTTATCAATCATTCTATATAATTGAAGAACATAAGATGTTAAACCTCCCATATCTTTATCTATAGGAAGTTCTATTACCTTTATCATAGTCAGTATATTATCTCCCAAATAATTTGCGTTTTAAAAATAATCCACCTTTTTTAATCCAATTTTGAGGTTCCATGAAAGATACATTTTGTTCTTTATAGTTAATATTATTAGCTTCAATCCATACATCAAGCAAGATTTCACTAACAAAGCCATAGATACGCGCTTCATATGTATCATAATCAGAAATATCAACACTTTTTTCGATTTCTTCTAAGATGGAAAACATCCATTCACAGTATTGATCAAATAAATCTCGACGCATAACAAACATGTTGAACATATGCGCCCAGGTACGATTGCATACCTTTGTGAAAGCAGCGCTATATTCGGGATATTTTTCAGCGATGATTTGCTCTGCTGCATCCAGTCCTGAGCTATGGTGGGCATTATTATAGTGAGAACGATTAGACTCAATATAATATTTACGCTTATCTGCTACTACTACAGGATATTGTAAAAGTAATTTCTCCCATTCTTCACCCGTTAAAATTTGATTCTTTTTGTCCTCTACAGAACGTACCTCTTTGCGTGTAAAATGACGTCTGTAATGAACAAGACCAATATAATCCGCATCAAGATTTTTCCACGCCCAATAGAGGCCCGTCAATTCACAGTAATTAGCATTCTTTGAAGATATATTATCTCCTGTATGATCCCCTGTATAACCAATATCAGCCTTACCGTCTCGTCCTACATGAATCGGCATATAAACAGAATCTTCAGGCATCCAATATTGTTTATGTGTTGCTACTAAAATCTTAATATTCACTAATTTCATCCACCTTATTACGATATGAATTTCTCGTATATACTAATGCATAACCAAACCCTAATAATATCCAAAAATAATACAGCTCATTTAAAGTCGTTCCTATCCCGGTCAACAAAGACTCTATATAAGCAATGGTAAAAAATATAATCCATATATCTTTTGGATTTTTAAATACATAAATAAGTAATCTGACTAATAAGAATACAATAGGTCCCATAAACAATACAAAACTTATAATCCCTGTTTCCGATAAACGAGAGGTATATTCGCCTAACATGGGAATTGAAATATTAATAAGACCTTTATTTTTAACATTATCAATCCACATTTTAACTTCTGTATTATTCAATGTATCTTCATCTAAGTGATTTAGGACATAAGGGGTTCGTAAACCTTGTCCAATACCTAATAATGGATTTTCTATGAATATATTCAAATCAGCTTTCATAACACCATATCTTTGGTTATTACTACGACCATCTTTTTTAGATAAAGACGTAATATTGTTTTCTCCATAAGATGTAATTTCATTTGCAACCTGCTGAGTTGATATATTTTTAATTGTTGCATTAGTTGTATTTATACTTTTAGTAGTAGCATTTTGTACATAAAGAACATTAGATGTATATGCTATATTTCCTATAAAAGCTAAAACCCCTATTAAAGTTACAAGAACCGAATGTATTACAAATTTTTTATTTCTAAACTGAATACAAATTGCCAATACAAGCAATATGTGATCTATTATTAAAAAAACTGTTGCAGTTCTACTATTTGCCAATAAAGTAATCATCTCTAAAAGCAATAGAATAATGAAAGATAATCCTACCAACTTTTTATTCTTAGATGTAAAAATAATACTCCATATAAAAGGAATCGTAATAACTGCATAAATCCCTAAAAAGGATGGTTCAGGAAATAGAGACCTAAATTGTAATTCTGGCCAAAATAATGGTGGCCACCATGTATTATTAATCTCAATAGCATGAACAATAGGTCTTATGTATGTTAATAATGAAAGTGCCCATTGTTGTTTATCAAAATAAAATAGTTCAATAACACCAAAAACAACAACTAGACTAGCCGAAATTAATGAACCCTTACTTACTATTTTCAAAATTGTTTCCGAACGATTTTTATACCAATAAAAAATCAAATAAGAAAATCCAAATGTAAAAATAAGTTGAGTCAAAGAATTCTTTAAAACCCTAAAGCAAAAATGAATGACAGATAATGTATATTCACTCACAGATTCATTAAATATCAATTGAATTATGGCTTCCAATTTATGATTCATATAATTAGTGCCAGGAACTAAATCATAGTAAGGGAAATTAATCAAACCATGAACTAAAGATACAGCAATACTGAAACCTAAAAGAGCTATATACAATAATTCTTTCCAATATAAATGATATTGACGTAGACTATGTCTTTTTAGCCATACACTATATACTAAACAAATAAATAGTGTATAAAATGATGCTTTTGCTGAAAACTCACCACCTAAAAAACCTATTCGTAAAGACATAGGGATTACAGGAAATATTACAAATATAAAACTTAATCCTATTAAACTATCAATATATTTATTACTAGACATATACTCTCATCCTACTACTCTCATCTTATGATTTTAATTTGATTAACTTGGAATTACCAAAAATCCAAGAGGTTATTTTATATCTATCAAAAAACTTAACAATAAAAATAGGCACTATTGTACTAATCATACAAGATAAAATTAAACACACCATGATATTATCAATAGACAGGTGCTTAAATATAGTTCTTAATGGCCCAGAAAAATATAAGTGTAAAATATAGATTCCCAAAGAGTAACGACCACAAATATTCCAAATAGTAACCCATTTTATATTCTTAAACTTAAAAAATAGAATAGATAAAAAAACAGAACCTGATATAGCACATATAAACTTTAAAATATTATGTACTTCAATATAAGGAAATGTAATCACTGCCAGGACAATGCTAATCAAACCAATACCATTCAACTTATTACAAATAATTGTCCTGAGTTGATCCTGATACATACATAGTACAGATCCTAATGTAAAATATACGCCTCCATAGACAATTAAATTAATAATCTTTAATAATCCCTGAACTGGTGGCATAAAAAAATATAATACTAGAAAACTGATAAAAATAATTATAGGCTTTATCTTAGATTCAAATATGGGAATAGCTACAAAAAGCCAAATGAGCACGTATAAAAACCACAAATAAGAAAGTGGTGCTATATAAATATGCATTAAATCAGCTAAATTAAAATGATCACTCATTTGGATATTTCCATACAGCGTTGCATAATATTTAGATAACCAAAATACAACTGAAAATAACAAATACATAGGTATCATATTTAAAAACTTATTAGAAATTTTTTTAATCAGACCTGAATTTTTTTGTGACCATGTAAGCTTATATAAATAGCCACTAATCAAAAAAAACAATGGCATATGGAAACTATAAATTACATCATATACAAACTGTAAGCTCCATTGATAATCTGTAAATGTTTCCGCTCTAATATAGCCAAGAATAACATGCCCAACAACAACTAAAAATATAGCAAAACCCTTTAATGAATCTAGCCACTCAATTCTCATTCCTTAAACTCCTTATCACATAGTGCCAAGGCACTAGCAATAACCTTATCTATATCGTAATATTTATATTCCCCTAAACGACCACCAAAGATAACATTAGAAATCGTTTCAGCCTTTTTAACATATTTTGCGTAAAGGTCTAAATTCTTTACATCATTCACTGGATAATAGGCCTCTTCGCCAATTTTCCAGTCCTTTGGATATTCTTTTGTTACATATGTAACAGGTTGTGTACCAAATTCAAAATGCTTATGTTCAATAATGCGAGTATACGGAATGTCCCCTTCTGTATAGTTCACAACGGCAACACCTTGATGATTTTCCTCTTCAAGACGTTCTGTTTCAAAGTGAAGGCCACGATATTCCAATACACCTTCAGAGTAATCAAAATACTCATCAATAGGACCTGTATAGATGATTGTATCTGCCAAGGCTTCATATTCATCGCGATGTTTGAGGAAGTCTACGCCTAAACGAACTTCAATACCCTCTAACATGCGTTCAATCATCTTGGTATAACCGCCCATAGGAATGCCTTGGAAACGGTCATTAAAGTAATTGTTATCATATGTATAACGAACTGGTAAGCGCTTAATAATGAAAGCTGGCAATTCAGTACATTTACGACCCCATTGTTTTTCTGTATACCCTTTGATGAGCTTTTCGTAAATATCTGTGCCTACAAGGCTAATAGCTTGCTCTTCTAGGTTCTTAGGTTCACTTGTAATAGCAGATCGTTGCTTAGTAATGATGTCATGTGCCTCTTTAGGAGTTCGAATATTCCACATTTTGGAGAAGGTATTCATATTAAAAGGCAAATTGTACATTTCACCTTTATAATTCGCTACAGGACTATTTACATAGTGATTGAACTCAGCAAATTGATTCACATAATCCCACACATGCTTTAAGGATGTATGAAAAATATGCGCACCATACACGTGAATGTTAATATCGTCTTTGTTTTCACAATACAAATTACCTGCTATATGATTACGACGATCGATAACAAGTACAGATTTACCACGCTTGTGCGCCTCATGGGCAAATACAGCACCGAATGGGCCTGCCCCAACTACTAAATAATCGTATTTCATTAATAAGCCCCTTTCGACTTAACAACAGCCAACACAGTTTTCAAAAGATATACAATATCGATCCACACGGACCAGTTATGAACATACCAAGAGTCCATTAATACACGCTCTTCATAGGTAGTATCGCTACGACCGCTAACTTGCCATACACCGGTAATTCCTGGTGGTACAAGGTAAAAGTCGTTGATATAGTCGCCGTATTTTACGATTTCATCGCGCACGATAGGACGTGGACCTACGAGGCTCATATCACCAACGAGAACATTCCACAATTGTGGCAATTCATCAAGGCTTGTTTTGCGAAGGAATTTACCAATACGAGTAACACGAGGATCATCTTTCAATTTGAAATCTCGTTCCCATTCTTCACGAGCTGCAGGATTTTCTTTCAAATATACCTCCAATGCCTCTTGTGCATTCGGCACCATGGAGCGGAATTTATAGCATGGGAACTCTTTACCACCTTGGCCAACGCGCTTATGACCAAATACGATAGGCCCTGGAGAATCTAGATAGATTAACAAAGCTATTATAGCAAGTATTGGCAAAATCAATATGCCCCCACATACAGTAGCTACAATATCAAAGATGCGCTTCATAATGCGGTTAGACTTGCGAGCCAAGTTATTTTGTACGCGCAATACAACGGCTTGCTCTTCCATCATGCCCCGAGCCGTAATATTACTTGCTGGCAAACCAAATAACTCAGGCACAAAGGCTACGCGTTTTACCAATAATTGCAATTGATTGACCAATGATACTAACTTTTTAGGTTCTAGCCCTGGTGCACAAATAAGAACTGTTTGTACACCTGTATCTTTGATAACATGTTCAACATCAGAAAAAGCACCTAAACATGGATATTCTTTAGCAATAGTAGAGGATTTAGGATTATCATCTACATAACCAATAATCTTGTACGTAGCAATCGGCATGCGATCTAAGGATTTCTTTACGAGCTCTGCTGTTTTACCTGCACCAACTAATAAAACTGGTATATTTAAATATCCTGCCTTTGAGAGAATCTTGCCTACAATAAAACGACTACTAAAGATAAAGAGTAGCATAAATAAATAGGCAAAGATAACAAAGAGTCGAGATACATCGTTGATTACATGACCTGTGTACATGAGTACAATGGATACAACGACGCCAATAGTGATACTGCGGAATAGGTTCTTCATCGTATCCCAATAAGGAGATACTACTGAGTATGCATTATTGAGAAGTAATATGGCTAGAAACACAAGAGGTATAATGCCATATACATAGATTTCATCTACCTTAAAATGTGGACTCACCGGTAAAAATGGCAAATTTAACCGCAAATGATAGGCCGCTAATGTGCCTAACACAATAGAAACATAATCTGCTATAAGCACTATAATTTTGCTAATAAGCAATTTGTTGTGATTATTATATCCAGAACTATTCATACTAATACCCCAAACTATAAAAAAAGGTTGTTTTCTCAATACAATTTTTAAGAAAACAACCTCTAAACCATACGAATACAATGTACCAATATTTACATATATTGTATCATATTCAAAAGTTTAAAACTATGAAAAAACATAGATTTTAGCTATCTTTTATGCAGTTTTTTGGAGATTTTGGGTCTATTTAAATTAGACATAAAAATCAATTAAATAATGCGTAAATATTTCCTAAATAACCGTGTGATTCTCAATTAATTCTCAATTAACTCTCAATTGCTTTCAATTGAATCATGATGCCCATAACAATCCAAAACATGCGAATACCAGATGAATTTCCCCATGTATAATCTATAGATCCAAACAAAAACAAATAGCTAATAAAGCCTACCATTATTGATAAATCATAAGGGTTTCTTGATTTAACATAATGTATCAAAGATTTACAAAACATAAAAATTGAGAATCCTAAGAAACCAACGAGGCCTAATAGACCAGATTCAGAGGCTATTTGCAATAAATTATTATGAGAATGGCCCAAATCTTGAGTTTCTTGTTTTAATTTATAGTGTTCTCGATATGTTTTTTGCCATAACCCAGGACCAACACCTGTTACAGGATGATCCATAATCATTTGCTTATCTGCTTCCCATACATAAATACGGCCCAAATTTGAACCATCTGTGCTTATATTAAAAGTACTTTCAAAACGAGCTACATAGGCTTGATTACTACTAAATGCATATCCTATACCTACAACAGCTACAAGTAGTACCAACATATAGCGAATATTAACAAAGCAATAGCGCAATGTTATGAGTATACCACTAAGACCATTAAATAACCAAGAACCACGGCTTTGATTGCCCCACATTCCCAATAACATACCAAATAAAGAGAATACAGCTGATTTTCTCAGATATGAAGGAAATGCTTTATCATAAGCAGCAATTAAAGCCAATGGAAAGGCCAATGTTAACAACATGGCTAGCCCCATCATAGAGCCATGAATAACACCACCTGCACGACCTCCTGGACCTAAATTATAGCCCAATAGATACTGTGCGAAGGCAGATAAAGCATCGATACCCATATATACAAAGAATACTGATAATATGGCGTATAACTTGCGAGAACTTTTAATAAATAACAGAATTGGTACGATGACTAATACCTTCCAAACCCAAATATTAAAGAAATATTTTGTGGTCACCGCTATATCATTGCTGATTAATGCGGATGGCAATACGCATAGTAACATGACTACATAGGCCCATCCATATTGGCGTATGGTCTGTGGTACAGAGATTTCATGTCGTCTATACCAACAAGTTACTAAGGTCATCAATATAATAAGGCTATATATTAAATTCCCTAGTACCATAGATGACCGCGTCGTACATATCATCAGTGAAATGAGTACGGTCAGCATCATTTCAGAATTCTTAATTATCCAAGATTGCATACTAACCCCTTTTCACCTACATAGTTACAATCTAATTTTCATCATATTAACATCTATTTTATAGATATCTATTTTACACGTAACAATGGTTTCAGATGCTCTTGAATCTCTTGCTCATATTGATCGAGTAATTCATAGCGTTTTCTGTATTGGCTACGTTTTTGTGATTTAATTTCTTCAATAGGTTTACGATATTCCTCTAATGGAATGTTGAAGAAACGGTCATCACTACATACAACACCACCAGATTCCTCCCACAATGGATCTAGCTCAGCTACCTTAGCGCGATGACCGCGAACTAAATGGGTATTTGCATAGAAGCCTTCATCAGATACGGCATAAATGGATTCGACCTTACAAAGGACCGCAATATGGCGTAATAGGAACATAATAAAGTTTTTTGGTCGATACCCAAACATCTTTTTAGTAACTATTTTAGCATTATCAAGGCCATCTTTATATCCTTGAATCGTGCCAATCCACATAGCAGGCTCCCCATTAAAACCTTTACCAAGGCGGAAGTTAGCATGGTATACGCCTTGTTTACCCAAGGTTAACAACAAGGTTAAAAAACCTTCTTTTCGTTGACCCGGTCCATAATATAAACGGGCCACCATATCAAGGTCTTCTGATTCCCATACGATAAAACCACGATTCATACGACTTACATCGTCATAAATATTATCTAGATCTACAGAGTACATTTCGCGAATGGCTTCATCTGTAAATACATCTTTCAAATAATCAAAATGATTAATAATTGCCTCTAATCGTTCCTGTGGTGTTGAGCTTTTAAACAAGAAATATCGCGTCATTAACTCAAATAGACCAACTTGACGGTCTAATAATGTTGGATCTGGCGTATAGCTTGCAAAATAGTTCTCTAGTGCCTCTATTTCTCGTTTATTGCGGATAGAGCGCATTGTATGAAGGAAAGTGCGTCGCGTTTCCCTCCAACTACGTTTGCCGTAAATCTTACGACCTCGCTGCCATTGTGTTTCTAAATATCCCATCTCAAACTCCTATCCACTAAAAAACAACCAAACCTTATCATTACTTATCAGTGGAGTGTAAATTATCTATAATCGTAACTAATTCATCTGCCACACGATTAACAATGAATCGCTGTTCCACAACTTGTCGTGCCTTTGTGATGATATTTGGCAAGTTTACAGCATCACTCATCACATGTTCCATAGCTTGTTGTAAGCTGTGTTCGTTCAGCGGATCTACAATAAATCCAGACTCACCATCGTCTATGATTTCTCGCTGAGCCCCAGAGCCACTTGTAATGACTGGTACACCGCAATACATAGCCTCACAAATAACGAGACCAAAGGCTTCACGCGTTATCGTTGGCAATAGTAAGCAATCTATGGATCTATATAAACCTTCAATATCTCGTGTAAAGCCTATAAATTCAACGTAAGAATGCATTTGATGCGCATGTATATAATCTTTTAATTTCTTAATTTGATCCTCTGTACCAGCCCCCGATATAATCAATCGAACATCGGGATTGTTTTGATGAATCTGTTCCAGAGCACTTAAAATCAGATACAAACCTTTTCGTTCTGTTATACGCGCACTATATCCAAAGGTTCTAACCTTATGTTTCATGGGAACAGCATCTGAAAAGGACTGGAATCGGTTCGGATCAATACCATTATATACAACATGATATTTGCTAGTATCCTTAATAGCAGGCGTCATAAGATCGTCATAAACAAGTTTAGACACACAAACGAAGGCATCTACTTGTGCATTGATCCATCTATGATACATATCTGTTTTACCAGGTACAAGATTATGCTTTATAAACACCAATTTAGCACCTGTTAACTGCTTAAGAGCAATACAGAATAAGATATATTTACCGGAGTGGCATACAATCGTATTAATCCCCTGTTCTTTCATCTGTTTAGCCACGGCATTAACAGATAGAAAACCCTTCAAGGTATAGAGATTGGCAGTCATCACATGGCCCACTTGGGCATACCGAGATTGCATATCTTCATTCGATTGGTCCACTAAGATATACGCAGTCCTATGTCGTTGTTGTAATTGCTTACAAATATCATATACATATTGTTCACCGCCACCCCAAATTTTGGCGCCTACAACATTGATTATAGACATAGGTTCCTCCTATCATACACATATCAATACACATTTAGTAACATCTATTGATGTATACGAAATACTGGTTACATATACATCAATAGATATCATTGTTTAATTATACTACGACTTATTCATGCTGTCCTCATGATTAATGAGCCACATGGTCAACATTGTCCAATCTCGCGCATCGTCCCCATGATTATTAATAGGGCGAATTGGCTCAACCGGTTTATAGGACGGTATGTTACTTTCACCATAATCCATACGAACATCGCCCATCATATGAGGTGTAATCCATTGATACGGTGTAACTAATGTATCTGGCTGTTCATCAAACAAGGACGGTACGATGGAATAATATTCAAAACCCTTTGGTGCAATGGCTTCAATAATGGTAGGCATGAGGCTCATATGCGTGCCAATTGGCGCCGTAATCATATCCTTGGTGAAAGCAGGGTGTTGTAACAGCCCTACCGTACAGAATGTATCGCGCAAGGTATAGTCTCGTTGAATTAAGGATGTATTATTCAAAGATCCAAATAGATTAGAGTGGTCACCAGTGACAACGAATAAACTATCAGGAAATGCCTCTTTCATAGCATGCACAAAGTTAAAAATCGCCTTATCACTATAGCGATAGGTAGCCAATTCTTTATTACGTTTCTTGTTAGATTTCAGATCATCTCCAAGGTTAGGCATGACCTTTTCAGGATCATAATCTAATAAGGAATCCTCCATTTTATAAGGACCATGATTGGATGTTGTGTAAATAAAATGGAATGTAGGATGTTCTAATGATTTGATTTCCTGTTCAATATGTTCTAAAAAGACATGGTCATAGACGCCTACCCAAGTTTTAGGTGCATCGGGACCACAGAAAACAGAAGCGCTTTCTACGCGGTCAAAGCCTTGAGCCTTACCAAAGTGATTAAAGTTGCCGTACGACGCATTACCACCATACCAATAAATCGTATCATAGCCTAATCGCTTCATTTGAGCTGCCAAAGAGGTCGGCAACGACTCATGCCAAAAGGCTTCTCGTTCATTGATTTCCATACCCGCATCATAGACGCCAGATAATAGACTTACAATGGATGGACGAGACACATTGCCAGCAGGTAAGAAATTAGGTACTTGCGCCGTATGAGGATCATCTTTAAAATCCCATAAACCAGGACATATATTGAGCTCCTTATACGGTTCATCAAGAGACCATTGGGGGATACTTTCACCAACAATAAAGAAAATATGCTGCGGTTTATCAATACGAGGACCTGATGCAACGCGCTTAAATGCATGAAGTGGTGTGCTCAAATCTTGCCAGGAATCTTTGTATTTGTCAGGAACAATACGGTGTATGGCGTCATCAATATCCTCAGGTGATGCTGTATATTCATCACGTAGCGGATGTTTGAGTACCGTTTCTAAAGCACATAGATCTGGCACTGTTGCACGAGCAAAGAATATATCCTCTTTTACCACTGTAGGAATCGTATCCCATTCTGGTTTATCATCATGAGATAAGGTGCCACCATAGCGGAACCAATAGAAACCTAACACAGAGGCAGCCACAAGTCCTATATTCCAAGCTACCGTGAGCCATGTTCCTTCAATGTTTGGATACGGTATTGATGGCAAGGACAAGAAGAAATTTCCCATGTACCAGGATATAAATGTAATAGGAATCAATCCTAAGATGACAAGAATGCCTCTATCTTGATTAAAGAATACATCAATCAAATTATGTTTCTCTGCATGATTTCCATAATGAACCATGTAGTTGTACGTATCATGGAAATGCTTGTAGAAGATCATTTTTCCTGCAAAGGCTGCGTACAGAACACAGGAATAAATCGTTAGACCCACCAATCGTAAGGAATCCTCTATTTGATGGTATCCTTCAAACCATAGTCCAGGGAGTGTTACCAAAACTAAGGGTAGTAAGAATACATAGGCATCAAAATCCATGCCCCACCAGAAGCCGTAACGCAATGAACCTACTACAGATTTCCAGCGCCCCTTCCATGTGGGGTAGGGATTATACACAATCATAAATACGATTCGAAAGATGGTGCTCAATATAGGAGCCCAAAGCATTAATTTTATATTTTGTTGTAGGGATAGAAAAAATTGTTCACTCATTTATACTTCCAGATCTACTTAAAGAACAATAATTCCCCATAGCAATCTACTATACTAAATCACCAATTATAATTGCCCATTAGATTTGTTTAAATAATATAATTTTACATATTTCGTCATGGTGTACATCATATGGTAGATAGATAATAGAAAACCTATTTTTCCATCTAATATGCCACCTTGCAAAACATATATCTTAAAAAATGCCCATGTTGGACGCAATATAATATCCCCTAAAAAACTACAAGATTTCCCTTGTGCCTTGTATTTATTAGCTGCTGCTGTCGTATACTTATTAAACTTCTCAAAGAATTGATGCCAATTATCATATGTATAGTGATACAACTTTCCTTCTAATGTATCTTGTGGGTATGGGCTGATAAAGGCTTCATGAACAGCACCTTCTACAGTTGCACCCTCTCGAGGCATCAATCGTAGCACCTTATCAGGTCTCACCACACCATGGGTTGCCTGATTATGATGGAACAAGTTATATCGACGTAGCCAATACGCCTTCGGTTCTCCTTGAATAGCTCGTTGAATAGACTTTGCTAACTCTGGTGATACACGTTCATCAGAATCGACAAATAGAATCCATTCACTCTGAGCTTGTGAAATACCAAAGCGTCGTTGTTGTGACCAATCTCCATTTAACGGATGTGGTATGACCTTTGCACCCAATCCAGTAGCGAGTGATACTGTTTGATCTGTACTACCATCATCGATAACTAGGATTTCATCAGCAAATTGAATACTTTTAATACAATCTACAATATGTTGTTCTTCATTGCGCGCTAAGATAATAGCCGTCACAGTACTCATAGATAATCCTTTAGCTTATAAATCAATTACATTTAATACATAAAAATGTGTAGTTTTTATTGGATGACATCCCCGTGTTTAATACGCCATGCTGCAAGTTCGCGCATGTCTTTAATTACCTTACCATAGGCTTGAGGCATGTTTGTGCCTTGTTCCATAAGTTTTCCATTGTTATCTAGATAGAGTCTATGGTTAAAGACAAATTCCTCTTGTGTAAACAAGCTTGGTACCATGGATTCATAGGTTTGACCAGGGCGACCTACAAGTTCTGCCAAGGTTGGAATAATTTGAATACTCATGCCAAACGCATTAGGAGCAAGCCAGTCTTTATGAATACCGCGACCATAGAAGATAATCGGAATAGTAGATGCCACATTAGGACTTACTTCACGAGCAAAGGTAAAGCGTTCGCTATGGTCCCCAGTGATAACGAAGAGCGCCGATGGATCTGCTTTTTCTTCACTAGCGATAAACTCGCCCATTACATGGTCTGCATACCAAATATGACCCATTTCATTCAATTGCTTATCAGTTTCAGCGATTGTATCAGGCAAATGGCCTTTTACCTTGTTCACATCATACCCTTCTTTAGCGACATTAACGCTATATGGAGGATGATTCGATGTGGTCATAATAACATTGAGGATTTTTTCCCCTCTATGTTGATCCATGTAAGCGGAAATGGCTTTAAACATATACTTATCCGCTACACCCCATGCATTGCCTTCATCACTTGGCATTTCAGACGCATCATGGAATTCATCAAAACCTTGAGACAAGACGAAGTTCTTCACATTTTGCCATGTACTAAAGCCGCCGTACCAGAATACTGTTTTATAGCCTAGCTTTTTCATAACAGAACCAATTCCTAAGCCATACGGTTGTTTGAAACTTTCACCTTCGTAATTAGGATATAGACCTGTGTCAGGCATACCTGTGAGTAAACCATTGATAGCAGGCATCGTGCCTGTACCTTGGGCAAGAGCGAGCTGCGTGCTCATCGCTTGAGGACTAGCAGCATATTTACGACCTTGTTCAACGAGGTACGCACCAGGTTCATTGTATTCAGCGAGGAATGGCCACAAACCATAAGATTCACCGAGAACGATATTGATGGACTGTGGTTGCTCCGCTAAACGCTCTGTCGTAATAGTTCTTGTGAAAGAACCATCAAAATCCTTACCATTAAATGTTCCACCAATGGCACTGATTTTCTCACTCAATTCTTGAGGGGTTAAGTTGATAACCTCTAACTCCTCCGCGCGTTTTGCAATGCTTTTAACACGATAAAGAGCCTGCACATCGTCGAGGATAGTCTCGTTTAACAAATTAGAACTGAGGCGTGCCGCACTTTCCCAGTTGATAGAATTTGTATAGTTAAAAGCACCACCAAATCTAAAGAATAGACCTAGTATACCGATAACAACGGTGAGCCCAATGCCCGTCATCCACTGCGTTTTCTTTGTCTTTGGATACCAAATAGGACAAACTAATTGAGTATCAGCGTAATCACTATATTTCTTTGTACCCCACGCCAAGAATTTAACGAGGAAATAACATAGGGCTGCACTCAACACAACGGCTCCAACGATGTACATGAGGGCGTTATATTCATTAATCGCCGTATTTACAATGGCGCTGATATCATCGTTTTTACCATTGATGAGCATCGCATTGTAAGAAGAATTAAAAATCTTATAGAACGGAATGCGTCCCAAAAATAAAAATGTTAACAATACAGTGGCAATAGAATACACAACCTGTTTAATGCGTAAGGATGGCCATTTAGGTACAAAGGTATGCACCAATGTGCCTCCTAAAAAGCCTAGTAAACACAAAGAACCGACTGTCTTAAGACTCAATCTAAAGCCTAGCCATAAGGACGTGAGGATATTCTCCATCGTCACAGAAGCTAGTTGTGATTGAAATACTGCAAGAAACACGATTCTAAATGCAGTCAACAAGGCAGAGAAAAAGATAAATACCTTAATCTCTGTCTTTATGCCTTCAAATAATCGTTGCCATCGGTTCATCATTAACCCCTACTGTTCTTCATATAATGTAACTATATAACGTAACTACTCTATACTACCTAACTGTAATTATATTGGATATTTCTTACATTTAGATCCCTTACATCGCTTGCATTTACCGCATCCGCGGTCGATAGTCCCTGCACTGGCTGATTTCTCAGCACTAGTACTCTCCAGCGCCTTCTTAGAGGCCTTACTATTCCATACGGAAACTATCGTTTCTACTTTTTTTCGGATCCATCCTTTTTGGATTTTTTATCCTTTTTCTTATCTTTTTTCTTATCTTTTTTACTGAAAGTATCAGCTAAAAAGACTGTTTTTAACTTGTCATTTAAGACTTTAAGCTTCTTTTCAGCCTTATCTTTCTTTTTCTTTAATTTATCTTCAGATTTAGAATTTTTATCATCCTTGGACTTTTTATGTTTTTTGTCCTTTTTATCCTCTTTAGACTTCTTGTCATCCTTAGATTTCTTGTCTTCTTTAGATTTCTTTTCGTCTTTGGATTTTTTGTGGTCCTTAGATTTTTTAGACTTTTCGTCAGTCCCATTGATACGCGCCCATTCATCATCAACGCGTTTCAATTGCTTTTTAAGAAGCTTTTCCATCTTTTTATTGGCTTTATCTGAATCTAAGCCAGACTTACCGAATAATAAAGCATTTACTGCTGTATAGGGATCGATGGAGGACATATCATTTTGTTCTTCATCAACATCATCATCTAAAGATTTTTGTTTATTTTCTTCATCTAAGTGATGGACTTCTAAGCTTTCCACGCCATCTAGTGGATTTACATCCATATGCTCTACAATGTCTTCATCAAGGTCCGATATCTCATGTTGGGAGCTTTCACCAGATCCTGTAAAAAGACCGCCCATAGAATGCAATTCGTTCAATTTAATATGGTTCATGCCCACTGTAGAATCATGCTGCGCAGGAATATCCGATAATTGGACCTGTTCCATAGCGTATACATCATTATTATGACTAGCACCCTTACCAAGATAAGATCCATCAGAAATGATGATATTCTCTTTATCGTCGCCTAACACATTGCCAAACAAATCCTCTTCAAGAGAATCATAGGTATGCAACATGGACATCCGTTTTTGAACCTCTTCAATTTGATTCCACAAATCCACGAGAGAGGATGTGTAGTAAACGCGTTCCTTAACCTCTAAATAAGCTTGGTAAACGATAGCCAATTCAGACTCATTGAGCCCCTCTTCGGCACCGATTTCTTCTATCATTTGTTGGATCTGTTGATCTCGATCATAACGTTTAATTAAGGCCTTGCGAATACGTTCAATCAATGCTGTATCGATGATTTCCACGGGTACCTCCAGTCTTCAATACACTCAGCCCTATCCACTAACTTAGTGCATACGAATCAATGTATAGAACCATAAAAAATAATTTGATTTTATAATCTCTAATATATTATTATATCAGAATTTATCTGCTTTTTCCTTAATAATCTAGGTGAAAGTTCCTTAAAAATAGAATAAAACCTCAATTTGAATGATGTCTTAGTCGTACAAATTTACAACCACTAAAACAAGCCTTCAACATTGAGGTTTCTTACATACTTTTTACATACTAAAATAAATGGAATGAAAACATAAAAATAAGCTGACAAAATAATCTGACAGAATATACTAAAACAAGTTAACGGAATACACTAAAATTCGTTCCTTTGCATCACGTTCTTCAAAGAGATCACTGCAATCAATGGGTTCTTCCTGTTCTAAACGGACATGGTTATTCAAGAAGTTTTCTACCTCTTCATTGACGTAGTAGAAAAATAATTTAATCTCCCGCGGACGATGATACAGAGAATCGAAGATATTTCCTAAGACCCGCTTAATCGTATGAAGCGCAAAGGGATTAAAGAAAAAACAACGATCTGATTGATCTGGCAATTCATAGAGCGCCGCATCACCATGCACAAAGCTTACACGATTGCGAGCAGCTGGGCTTTCACCATTAATAAGAGCCCTTTCATAGAGGCGTTCATCGTATTCGATGCCGATGGAATGACAACCCGTTTGGTATGCCATAAAAATGCTGACACGACCCTTGCCACTGCCATAGTCGATGAGGGTATTTTTCTTGCGAATATGACCGCTATTTGCCAAGCGCTCTAGCACACAATAATCTGTCGGCTCGTAAGGATGATGCTCCGTATCAGACCGACTATCATCGCGGCCTGCTGTCTTTATTTGTAAAACCTGTTCCCATTCCTGTTCACTTGTCATAAATCTAATCCTATCATGAGGTCCAATTTATATGACCTAATAATTAATACTAATCTTAATTTATATACATACTATACCCTTATTAGAGCCATATTTACAAATTAAAGGCAATCATATATTATATTAATCAAGGAAATCAATAGTTATAACATTTTAATGCATTCAAATGGAAAATAGGGTGGCAGCCCTGCTTTTTCTGTGCTAGTTACTGACGGAAATATCTATCTAGCCATTTGCAAATGTATTGACACAAGAAAAGCACCCATTAGGGTGCTTTTCTTGTATACAAACATTTATTGATGCTAATATGGTATACTAAAGAGTAACATTTCTATTTTCTCATGTGCAGAATATAAAAAGGAGTATCTATTTACATGGACAGTGATCTGACCTTAGATTTTATAATTATCATCGTATTAATCATCGCGAATGGCTTGTTCTCTATGACGGAATTGGCTATCGTCAATGCGAAGAAACGAAAATTAGAGGAAATGGCCGAAGCTGGCAATGAACGCGCTAAAAAAGCCTTTGAATTAGCAGAAAATCCAAACGAGATGTTCTCTACTATTCAAATTGGTATTACTCTCGTTGGTATCTTAACTGGTTTGTATTCTGGTGCTACCTTCTCTGGTCCATTAGAGGATATATTAGTAGCAAGCATTCCAAGCATCGAACCATATGCTGCATCCATTAGTTCCTTCCTCATCGTTGCTATCATCACCTATTTATCCCTCGTTATCGGCGAGCTCGTGCCGAAACGTTTGGCCTTAAATAGTCCTGAAAGCATCGCCGTAGTCGTAGCAAAACCTATTTACTGGTTGTCTGTAGCCTTAAAGCCAATCGTTAGCTTCCTCGGTGTTTCTACAGAATTCCTCTTAAAATTACTAGGCGTGACTGTGAAAGAAGAGGCGCCTGTTACAGAGTCCGAAATCAACAAGATGCTCACCGAAGGCGTTGCCATGGGTGCTTATGAAGAAGAGGAACCTATCCTCGTAGAAAATATCTTCCACTTGGCAGATATGAACGCTGGTGACATCATGACACCTCGTACGCAGCTCAAATGGATCGACCTTAATGGTACAGAGGACGAAATCATGGAAGTCCTCAAAAACGCCAACCATTACCGCATTCCTGTAGGTACCGATTCCTTGGACGAATTAAAAGGTCTCGTTACCGTATCCGACGTATTAGTACAAATCATGCAACGTCCTAGCGAACGCTCCATTCATGATATTATTGAATCTTGTTTGAAAGAACCATTACTCATTCCAGAATCAATAACGCTCATGAAATTGTTGAACGTACTCCGTACAGAAGGCGTTCATGAAACCATCGTTCTCGACGAGTACGGCGGTTTCAGTGGTCTTGTAACATTACATGACATCATGGAAGAAATCGTAGGTCTCATGCCTTCCGGTGAAGAAGAAATCAAGGAAGAAGAAAATAAAATCATCGAACGTGAAGATGGTTCTTGGCTTGTAGATGGCCTTCTCGACGTAGACGAATTCAAAGAATTCTTCCATATTGATCAAGAACTACCAGGCGAAGAAAAAGACTTGTACAAAACAATGGGCGGTCTATTAAATGTTCTCTTTGGTCGCATTCCAAAAGAATTAGACAAAGCTAAATGGAATGGCTATACCTTTGAAGTGGTAGATATGGATAATACTCGTATCGATAAAATTCTTGTAACCTATGAAGAACCTATTATAGTACAAGAAACAGAAGAAAAAGAATAATACCTACTAGCTCATAGACTTATGAGCATTGTAAATTTATAAAGAGTGAGTTCTCCTATGGAGGACTCACTTTTTATATATACCCCCTAGCCGTTTACATATAAATATAGTATTATTAAATTGTATAAAATATATAATTAAATCTAATAGATTTAATAGAACTATTATCTACTATATATCTAATAGCTAAATTAGATATATTCTCATAAAATATATAGTCCTATGATTACTAATGTGTAGTTCTGCGTCATAGGGCTTATGTGTAGTATAAAGGAGAGATTCTATGAATCAACGAGTTATAGCAACCATAGGGGCCCTCTTAATAGGGACTGCTATCATAAGTGGTTGTGGATCTGAAAAGCAACCTGAGGATACGAGCCTCAAGGTGCGTACTATCACCATCGGTGAAGAATCTGGTACTACCGGCGCTGGCTATGCAGGCACCATCCATAATAAAACAGAAACCAACTTAGCCTTTCAAATTGGTGGGCGCGTCATCAATAAATTCGTAAATGTTGGTGATGTGGTGCAAGCAGGCCAAGTCATTGCTCAAATTAATGGTTCAGATACATCTGCTCAAGTACAAAATGCTGAGGGTGCTGTAAAAGCCGCTCAATCGGCTTATGAATTAGCAGAAACCAATGCTAAACGATATCGCGAACTCTATGCACAACAAGCGATTAGTAAATTGCAATTAGACCAAGCAGAAAACCAATTGAATGCTACCTCTGCTCAATTACAACAAGCACAGGCTAGCCTCAATTTGAGTAGCAATCAAAATAGCTATACTAATTTGACTGCCCCTGATACAGGTATTATTACAGCTTTCAATATTGAAGCAGGCCAAGTCGTAGCTGCTGGTCAACACGTTGGCACCTTAGCGGCTGGTCGCGACCCAGAAGCAGTCATTGCCCTTCCTGAGCAAGAATTGACCAAGGTTCATGTGGGAAGCCCTGCCACTATTACATTCTGGGCTCTACCTGATGTAACCGTGCAAGGCGTGGTCCGTGAAATTTCACCAGTTCCTGACCCTGTGGCAAGAACGTATACCGTAAAAATTACCTTACAAAATCCTCCAAAAGAGGTACAACTAGGCATGACGATCAATGTAAATCTATCTACTACAGATAGCACCAATATTTCCATTCCGTTAACGGCTCTTGTGAAAGACTCTAACGGCAATAATGCAGTGTATATCATTCGAGATAAAAAGGCTCATCTCGTGCCAATTAAGACTGGTGAGTTTGGTAAGAACTCCGTCATCGTTACATCTGGTTTAGCTAAGGGCGACATTGTCATCACCGCAGGTACCCAACAATTACAAGAAGGGACGGCGGTTAGTCAATGAAACAATTTAACTTAGCCGAATGGGCCCTCAAACATAAGTCCATTATCTACTACTTCATGGCTGTGCTCCTCACCTTTGGCATCTTCTCATATAACCACATGGGGCGTATGGAAGACCCAGACTTTACGATGCGTACCATGGTGGTCGGCGTTGCTTGGCCAGGGGCTTCCCCACAAGAAATGTCGGATCAGGTAACGGACAAATTAGAAGAAAAACTGCGCGACCTTCCGGGCGTGGATTATACAAAATCTTTCACAGATGGCAGCAAATCAGTTATTTATATTAATCTGAAAGAAAACCTACCATCTGATAAAATCCGCCCCGCTTGGGAAGAAGTGCGGAACATGATTAACGACGAATGGAAATCACTGCCGCAAGGCGTTCAAGGACCGACCATCAATGACAGATTTGATGATGTATACGGCATTATCTACGCCATTAGCGGCGATGAATTCTCCTATGAAGAAAAGCGTCAACAAGCGGAAGACTTAAAACGTCAGCTTTTATCTGTTCCAAACGTTAAGAAAATCAGCCTTATTGGGGTTCAACAACAAACCCTTAATGTAACGATTAATAAGGATAAATTAGCATCCTATAAAATCAGTACACAACAGCTGTTAACAGCTATCAAACAGCAAAGTATGATGGTACCAGCTGGTATGATTACAACGGATACCAATAATGTATATCTTCGAGTAAACGGTCTATTCGATAGCCCTCAAGCCGTACAAGATATGCCTATTCGCATCAACAATCAAACCTTGCGACTCGGCGACATGGCTGATGTGACCATGACCTACCAAGACCCTAGCAATCCTCAATTCTACTATGAAGGAAAGCCAGCTATAGGTATTGCCATCTCCATGGATGCAGGTGGCAATAATGTGGAATTTGGTGAAGCTATCGATAAAAAGCTAGCAGAATTGAAGAAAACTATACCTGCAGGCCTTGAACTCAATCAAGTATCTAATCAGCCACATATTGTTAAGGAATCCATCGGCGATTTCTCTCAATCTCTATTTGAAGCCATCGCCATCGTATTGCTTGTAAGCTTTGCATCCCTTGGATTACGTACAGGTGTGGTTGTAGCCCTCACCATTCCAGTCGTTGTATCTACCACATTCATCTTAATGTATGAAGCGGGCATTTACTTACACAAGGTTAGCCTTGGTGCTCTTATCTTATCGCTAGGCCTTCTCGTAGATGATGCCATTATCGTTGTAGAAATGATGAGCGTTAAGCTCGAAGAAGGTTGGGGTCACTTTAGATCTGCTACCTTCGCTTACCAATCAACAGCCTTCCCTATGCTATCTGGTACGCTTATTACCTGCGCTGGCTTCTTGCCATTAGCATTAGCACAAGGTATGGTAGCAGAATTTACAAAATCTCTATCCATCGTTGTATTTATGGCTCTCATCCTATCTTGGTTCGCCTCTGTTCTTGTCAGCCCTGTTCTCGGCTATAAAATCATAGAAAACAAGGCTCCAAAACCTGAATCCGAATGGACCAAACGAGACCGTATCATGCACAATCTTAGTGTTACATTCTATGATAAATTTGAAAGACTGTTACATTGGGCTTTAGGACATCATAGGGTAGTATTACTCATCACCTTAGGTGCCTTTGTGTTATCCCTACTTTCACTACCATTGATCAAGCAGGAATTTTTCCCATCATCAACGCGTAATGAAATCATCGTATCCATGCAATTTCCTCAAAGTTCATCCATTGAATACACTGCAAATCAAGCAAAAATCATCGATGAACATTTACAAGGTAACGAACACATTTCGACCTTTACATCCTATATAGGACAAGGTTCTCCGCGTTTCGTTCTCACCTTGGAACCTGAATTGCAACGAAATAACTTCTTGCAGTACGTTATCGTTACAAAATCCTTAGAGGATCGAGATAAACTCTATGATGAATTAACTTCTTATTTAAATGAAGAATTCCCTTCAGCCCTCGTAAATGCTCAATTTGTACAAATTGGCCCACCATCTAAATATCCAGTGATGCTCCGCGTAGCAGGTCCTGATCAAAAGGTGGTAAAAGATATTGCTAATCAAGTAAAAAGCAAAATGCAAGGTGACAAGGATTTACAGAATATAGCCTTTGACTGGCCAGATACGGAACCTGTAGCTAACATTCATATCGATCCTAACAAGGCTCGCCTACTCGGCATCGATAGCTATGCGGTATCCTTACACTTGCAAAGTTTATTATCTGGCACTAAATCTGGGGAATACTATGAAGGTAATCAAACAATTCCTGTTACATTCCGTTTAGGAGATAATGAGCAACATAACTTAAGTGCTCTATCCTCCTTACCGATTCAAACAGGCAATGGTTCCTACGTACCGCTTAGCCAAATTGCAACTATTACTATGACGCAAGAGGATGGTATCATCTGGCATCGCAACATGATGCCAACTATCAGCATTCACGCCAATGTGAAAGCCGGTGTTTTAGGCAATGCGAAAACAAAAGAGGTTTATACATCCTTACAAGACATTCGCGATTCCTTGCCTACAGGCTATACCATTGAACTTGATGGAGCCGCTGAAAAAAGCGTCACAGCTGTACAAAATCTAGTAACACCAATGCCAATTATGCTCTTTGTGATCATGACAATCCTCATGTTCCAATTAAAGCGCATTGCTCTCATGATTATGGCTTTGCTCACAGCACCTCTCGGATTAATCGGTGTCGTATTAGCTCTCAATATTACGAGAACACCATTAGGTTTTATGGCTATTCTAGGTATCATCGCCCTATCGGGTATGATCATCCGTAACTCCATTATCTTGTTAGACCAAATTGAAATCCACAAAGCAGAAGGACAAAAACCACTTGAAGCGATTATCAACTCCGCTACACTTCGTTTCCGTCCAATCATGCTCACCGCTATCGCAGCGATTTTAGGCATGATTCCTCTTATGGGATCTGTATTCTGGAGCCCACTTGCCATAGCCTTTAGCGGCGGCTTACTAGTGGCAACGGTGCTAACACTTATCGTATTACCAGTCATGTATGCAACATGGTATAAAGTAAAATAAAAAAACAGAAATTTGATATATACCCCCTTTACTGGACAATTAGTAAAGGGGGCTTTTCATGAAATATAATTATTAATTTAAAAAGAAATCTATAGAGTTATTCTACCAATGAAAATGGCTGAAGATACCTTACAGTGTATCAACACGTACATTTCATAAACAAATAAGGGTATGGGTTAAACTAGAGCAATTTCATGGTCCGGATATTAATAAATTTCGAGTTGTTAATAAGTCTTGGTATCCAGAGGAGAAATATAAGCTGTTATACTAAGTTCTTTCAGGACAAACCTTAAGATTGATAGCTATTGTAGCTGGTATTAATTCTGGACAACTTTATCAATAGCTTCATAAATACGAAACTTTTGGATACAATGGTCTTATCAATAAATCTAAAGTACGACGACCAAAGAATTATAAAGTGAAAACAACAAAGAATATTTCATCTCGAAAATTCGATAAGAGTAAATACGAGGAACTCATTCGTTTACGAGCTAAAATACTTATATCAAAGCTGAAAATAAAGTCTAAAAAAGAGATTAACTTGAGAGACAAAAAAGAAGCTAAGAATCTCAAGGCAAAAAAACAATTGTTATTAAAATACTCCAAAAGAGAGAATATTAGATAAAATATCTTCTAAAATTTATAGGAATGACCTAATCTACCTATTATTGTGAGCTCTCTAAAATGGATCTTGTAGATGATATAAATATATAACTCAAAGATAAAATCCAAAAGATTTTTGCAGAGCAAAAGGAACATTATGGTTTGCATCGCGTATAGCAAAAGAACTTCTTAATCGAGATTTTGTAGTCAATCATAAACGAGTACAAAGACTTATGAAAGTCATTGTACTCGCTGGAAAGAGACCAAAAGAAAAATATTACTCTTATAAAGGTCAAGCAGTCAAAATAGCCTATAATATTATCAATAGAGATTTTAGTACAACAGCACCATTTCAAAAATGGAAAACTAATGTATCTCAGTTTTATTTTCCATGGGGAAAGTTTTACTTATCACCTATCTTAGATATGAATACAAATAAGATTATTTTCTATGACTTGGTATTAAGACCTAATTTAGAGTAGATTTCTCATATTTTAGATAAAGCTTTCAAAAAGTATCATAATCTTTTTTGGGATTGATTTTCCACTCTAATCAAAGATGGCAATACAAACATAGCTATTTCAGGAACGTACTAAAAAAACACAGAATTATTCAGTCTATATTCATAAAAAGAAACTGTTATGATAACTCAGTGATAGAGACATTTTTCAGTAATTTAAAAATAGAAATATATTATGTTTATGAAACAGAATATTCATCATTCAATGATTTTCCGACAGCGATTGAAGAATATATCAACTATTACAATAATAAAAGAATTCAGAAAAAAATGGATGCCCTCTGTAAAATATAGGTAAGAATCCATGTGTTTAGGCTAGTAAATAATATATGTCTAGGAAAAGGGGTACATATCACAATTATCTCTGCTTTTTATTATCTATGATATATATAGATAAACCTTCATATACTATTGTGAATAAGAACTTCATTAGGTATAATAAAATAAAATGAGGTGAATGATATGTCAAGATTAGGTTATTTTTTACTATCTGAGGATATTGAAAATTTTGAATATAATAATGGAAAAAACTCATTAGCTATTATTGGTCCCATCTTAGGTTTAAAAATTCCTTATATTCCTTCTACATATACATTATATTTTTCAGCAGGTGTAGTAGATGTAGATACTAATGATGAACAGTCTATAAAAATTGAAGTAAATAATAAAGTTAGAAATGAAAAAGCTTTTGAGTTTTTTAAAGATTTAAAAGTACCTTCTGATATAAAAAATACTGAATCTAAAGATAATACAATGTTTTTTCAAATATCTGGAGCATTAAAAAATATTTTATTTAAAGATGAAGGTATATATGAAATTCAATTTTATTTAAATAATGTATTATTAGGAACTACAGAAATAAAAGTTGAATTGAATAATAATATTTAGGAGGAAATTTTATGGTTACAACTAATAATTTTTCCGATTCAGTTAGAATAGTATCTATAGTTGGTGTTTTTGTAGTTACTACATTTAGTGGTGGTACTTGTGATTCTGATATATTATCTAAAGCAATAAAACCAGAGTTTTGTCAAAGTAATAGAATTTTATCTCAGGCACAAGTAGAATTACTTGATCGAATTCAATCTTTTAATAAATTAGATAAAAACTGGGATACATATGGTGCTAATCCAATTAATAAAGGAATTATTAAACAAGTTGAATCATTTATTTTAGATGTTTCAAATTATAAATATATAAATGTATTTCCTGTACCAAATGGAAATATACAAATTGAACTTGAAGATTCAAATGAATATTTAGAATTTGAGTTCTTAACCAATAATAAAGTTAAAGTTTTTAAAATAAATTCTAAAGGTCAGGAATCTGAGAAAGTTTTTAATTATTCTGACAAAAAACAAGAGTTAATAAGGATGGTTGATTCTTTTGGATGTTAAAGAACCTTTTTATAATGGTGAAAAATTATATAGAGCAATAAAACCAATACCAACTATGTGGAAAACCATTGATAATAAAAGAGTTCCTTCATCTGCAGTATTTAAAGATTCTAAAGGTGTATCTGTAGATAGACAAGATTCTAGAGAAAATAAAGTTGCTATTGAATATTTAAGTTCTACAAAAGAAGGATATGATATTTTATCTATAACTGTAAATAATTGTGAAGATTTATCTATAGTCTATCAAATTGATCCAATTGAAGATAATCCTTATCATAGCTTAATTTTAAGAAGTATAGATAAGATAGAACTTACTTCATCACAAGCTAAACATCTTGCTAAAGTTGCTAAACTTGAAAAGGTAAATGAATCAGATTAATAAAAAGAAATAGTAAAGAGCCTAGATATATTATAATCTAGGCTCTTTACTATTTCTTTTATTATATAGAATTATAAAGCTATATTCTATATAAAAAACTAAAATAATTATATTTAAACTTATATAAATGTAATATTATACGTTATATTTAATACTTATCATAGTAAATTCTTTATTAAACTACAACAGCTGTACCATTGCATGTAATCATAAGCATGCCGTTTTGTGCACCTACAGTGCTATATTGGAAGGATACGCCAATAATAGCATTAGCACCCAATTTAGAAGCACGTTGAGACATTTCATCGAGAGCTGCTTGACGGGCACTCATCAAAGAATCTTCATAGCTACCGCTACGGCCACCAACGATATCGCGAATGCCAGACATAAAGTCTTTCACAAAGTTACGGCCTTCTACGACCTCACCAAATACAATACCTTTGTACTCTTGAACAGGTTTGTTTTCAATATGCATAGTTGTAGTAATAATCATAATTGTATCCTCTCTAATTGACTACAATACATTTTGATTAATTATATCAAGGCTTTCACAGAAATACAATCACAAAAAAAGACCTGTTCACTACATTCATAATGAACAGGTCTAATTATATGTTTTTATCGATCAAAATCGCGGTCTAGGTTAACCTCTTTCAATGGAACAAGTTTTGTTTTCTTGATGTATTTGTAACCTAAGTACACTGCGAAGAAGATTGGCAATCCGATGTACGCAACGGATACGCCATACCAGTCGATTGTATCGCCTGTGAAAGCGGAGTAGTTTTGACCAGCAATGATGATGACGCAAAGAATGAACGCCAAGATTGGACCTACTGGGAATAACCATGCTTTGTAAGGCAATTCGCTAAGATCTCTGCCTTGTGCAATGAAAGCACGGCGGAAACGATAGTGAGAAACAGCGATACCAACCCATGCGATGAAGCCGCAAAGACCGGAGATATTAACAATCCAAGTATATGCAGTACCTTCGCCGATGAAGCTTGTAAGGAATGCAAATAAACCGATTGCTGTAGTTAAGATTAACGCTGGCACTGGAACACCACGTTTATTAAGCTTACCAAAGATTTTTGGTGCTTGTCCTTCTTTAGCAAGTGCGTACAGCATACGCGTAGAAGAATAGAGACCAGAGTTACCAGCACTGAGTACTGCCGTTAAGATGATAGCATTGATGAAGCTAGCAGCAAAGGCAAAACCAAAGCGGTCGAATACGAGTGTAAATGGAGAAATAGATACATTCTCTACACTAGAATTCAATAGATTTGGATCAGTGTACGGAATTAAGAAACCGATAACTATGAAAGCACCGATATAGAACAATAGAATACGCCAGAAGATTGTATTAATCGCTTTTGGCACGTTCTTTTCAGGGTCTTCTGCTTCACCAGCGGCTACGCCGATAAGCTCAGTACCTTGGAAGGAGAAACCAGCCACCATGAAGATAGCGAGGATAGATTCCCAACCACCTACGAATGGTGCTTCCCCTACTGTCCAGTTCGCAAATCCTGGAGATGTGCCACCAATGCCAAAGATTAGCATGAAGCCACAGAACAGGAATACGAATACAGTAATAACCTTGATGCTAGAGAATACATATTCACTTTCACCAAAGGAACGAGTAGACAAATAATTCAAGCCGAATAAAACGAGCAAGAACAGAGCAGACCATACGATGGCAGGCACATCAGGGAACCAGTATTTCATGATAAGAGCCCCTGCCAATACTTCAGCAGCCAATGTAATAGCCCAGTTAAACCAATAGTTCCAACCTAAGGCAAAACCAAAGGCAGGGTCTACATAGCGTTTTGCATAGGTCCCGAAGGAACCTGGAATCGGCAAGTACGTAGCCATTTCCCCAAGAGATGTCATGAGGAAGTACACCATGATACCGATGAGGCCATAAGCCACTAGCGCACCACCAGGGCCTGCTGTACTTACTACTTCACCACCAGCTACGAATAAGCCAGTACCGATAGCGCCACCTAAAGCGATCATGTTCATATGACGCGCCTTTAGGGAACGTTTTAAATGTTGATCTTTATTAGAGGTAAACTCTACGTTATTATTTTGATTTTCAGCCATGGGTCACCTCTTACAAATCTAGATTACGCACGTATTTTGCGTTATCTTCAATAAATTTACGACGAGGTTCTACTTTATCGCCCATGAGAACAGTAAAGATTTTATCAGCTTCGATAGAATCCTCTAAGCTAACTTGTAAAATCGTACGATTTTCAGGGTTCATTGTAGTTTCCCATAATTGTTCAGGATTCATTTCACCTAAACCTTTGTAACGTTGGATTGTAATACCATCGCGGCCTACTTCATCAAGTTTAGCTGTAAGCTCTGCATCAGAGTATACATACCAGTGGGATTTACCCTTCTTGATTTGGTACAACGGTGGTTGTGCAATGTAAATATGACCTTCCTCTACCAATGGTTTCATATAGCGGTAGAAGAATGTTAATAACAAGGTACGGATATGAGCGCCGTCAACGTCCGCATCTGTCATGATGATAATCTTGTTATAACGGGATTTTGTAATATCAAACTCTTCCCCAATACCAGTACCGAATGCAGTGATCATGGAGCGAATTTCGTTATTAGCTAAAATCTTATCAAGGCGCGCTTTTTCTACGTTAAGGATTTTACCACGCAATGGCAAAATCGCTTGGTAACGACGATCGCGACCTTGTTTTGCAGAACCGCCCGCAGAGTCACCTTCGACTAGATAAATTTCAGTCATAGATGTATCTTTATCAGAGCAATCTGCCAATTTACCAGGAAGGCTAGATACTTCCAAGGCATTTTTACGGCGCGTTAAGTCGCGGGCTTTACGAGCTGCCTCACGAGCACGGCTTGCCATAGTCGCTTTTTCAATGATTTTCTTCGCATCTTGCGGATGTTCTTCGAAGAATGTCTTAAGACCTTCAGATACGATAACGTCTGTAATACCTTTAACTTCGCTATTGCCAAGTTTAGTTTTAGTTTGGCCTTCAAATTGAGGTTCCAATACTTTTACAGATACAACAGCTGTCAAACCTTCACGTACGTCTTCACCGGAAAGGTTGGACTCATTTTCCTTGATCAAGCCAGATTTACGGCCATAATCATTGAGGGTACGAGTCAAGGCAGCACGGAAACCAGAAAGGTGAGTACCACCGTCAACAGTGTTGATGTTATTTACGAAGGACAACAAGTTTTCGCTGTAGCTATCGTTATATTGCAACGCTACGTCTACTACTACGTCGTCTTTTGTATTTTCAATGTAAATTACAGTTGGATTTACTACTTCTTTATTTTCGTTCAAGAAGGTAATGAAAGAACTCAAACCACCTTCGTAGTGGAAGCTTTCAACACGAGGCTCCTCTTGGCGCAAATCGCTCAATGTAATGCGAAGACCTTTATTAAGGAATGCCAATTCTTGTAAACGAATTTTCAATGTATCAAAGTTAAATACAGTAGTTTCAAAGATTTCAGCATCTGGCTTGAAGATAACAGTAGTACCAGTACCTTCTGCTTTACCGATTTCGTGTAACTCAGAAGTTTTATGACCACGAGCAAAGGAAATCTCTTGAACGATACCATTTTGAGATACTTGAACCTTAGTCCATTCACTCAACGCATTTACTACGGAAATACCTACGCCGTGAAGGCCACCAGAAACCTTGTAGCCGCCACCGCCAAATTTACCGCCAGCATGCAATTTTGTTAATACTAACTCTACCGCAGACATACCGGATTCATGCATCCCTGTAGGGATACCACGACCATCATCAACAACAGTGATACTGTTATCTTCATTAATGGATACTTCGATATGTGTAGCGTAACCTGCGAGCGCTTCGTCTACAGAGTTATCTACTACTTCATAAACGAGGTGATGTAAACCGCGAATGGACGTACTACCAATGTACATACCAGGGCGTTTACGTACCGCGTCAAGACCCTCGAGAACCTGTATATTCTGAGCGCCATAATTTTCTTCAGGCATGAAACAAACTCCTCCTAACAATCTATCACACTGTACTGGATTGAAATTTGGTACAACACATGTACAGAATAAATCTTATCTCTTTATTATACTATAAAACTCATCAATTCGTCTCATTAAAGTCTTAATACTAATACCAGATCCATAAACGCAATCATCTGTGACCACATAGGTCTTGATCTGCTCCTCTGGTACCATGGCGATATACTCTAAGCTTTCATAGTAATGAATAGGACTTTTATGGGATTTTCCGCCCTTGGCGTGCACCATGGTAATGATGGATTCGATAGGCACGGAAACGGTATCCCCAATATGAACGTACATAGGAATGCCTCCTCTACTTTTCTAATGTCCCATTTAATGAATCGATTTTCCGCTGTTCTTCTTCAGCAAGGAACTTTGATCGATATTTATTGCACAAATTAATAACGTGCTGATCCGTTAACTCATCAGGCTTCTTGTGCGTAATGAGCATGGCCACCATATACATGTGACGGCGATTGATGGACCCTTTATAAATTTTATCTAAGTAAAAGTATATAGATTCCCGCATGGCTTCTGCAAAGTCTGGGAAGGTACATTGTATAAATTGCTGACAGTCGCTGTATTTAAAGTACGGATACTTTCTAATGACCGCCTTAATGTCCTTAATATGAGCGCGATGCAATTCATATTCGCAAGTCGGACAGATTTCTTTTTTAGATTCCATATGCATGCCACATCGCTTACAACGATGATAACCATGCTGCTCTAAATAAATTTCCCGCTTTCGAGCCGTAATTTGTACTTTTCTGAAAGCAACTCGTAATTCTTCGTTATCCGTTTGTTCTAAAGACTTATCGATGGCTTCTACGTCTTCTTTTGAAAGCACGATGTCTGCAAAATTAATACGTTTTGTAATAATCTGTTCATCAGGCAGTGAAATCGATGTATCAGTATTAGCTTTCACATAGCTCTGACGTTTCATAATAAAGCGAATATCTGTGATGACCTCTTGATGGTAATACTTGTTTATGGCCTCGATGATGCGCCGTTTTTGCATTTGTAATTCCTGCATCCACATGGAATTATCTGCACTGATAACCATGTCAGGAGGCTTGATGGACACAATTTTCGTATGGTCTGCAATAACATCGCCCACTACATCACGCCACTTGTGAACGAGGGTATTTAATTTATATTGTTCTAGTAAATTCAGTTCTGATAAGGCCTTTGGTAAACAAAGATCAAGGCTGTCCATACTGAACCTTTCCCCCTTCACAAGAAATAAATTGTACGGATTTCAAATCTTTAAAATCATGAATGTCTGTAGTAGTAATAAATGTTTGAATACGTTTATGAATAAACTGCAATAAATTCGCTCGTCTCGACTCATCAAGTTCGCTCAATACATCATCTAGTAGCAGAACTGGATATTCCCCAACCTCGGACTTAATAAACTCAAGCTCGCTCAATTTTAAGGACAATACAGCTGTTCGTTGCTGCCCTTGGGATCCAAATTTCTTTAAATCCATCGCATCAGAGAAAAATCTAAGATCATCGCGGTGAGGACCTACGCTGGTGGTCATCCGATGACGATCCTGGGGCAACGCTACTTTAATGCGCTCGTAAAAGCCTTCCTTTGTAAATTCTAAGGATCCGTTGTCCATATATGGCTGTTCATAACCAATGGTCAAATTCTCGAGGCCACCCGTCAATTTACGGTTCATCAAATCGATGAGAAGATTGATTTTTTTCAAGCTTTCTAACCGTTTCTTTACAATAAAACTCGCCATATCAGCTAGCTGTAAATCCCATTCTTCAAGAGGAATGTTCTGCTTACCTCTATATTCTTTAAGAATCGTATTACGCTGTTGTAATAACCGATTATACTGCATTAATTGATGATAATAGGTAGCACTAGTCTGAGAGATTTCCATATCAAGGAAACGTCTACGTCCCGACGGCGTTCCTTTGATGAGCTGTAAATCCTCTGGACAGAAGATAACTGTATTTAATGTACCTATCAGTTCTTTCTGAGATATTTTAGTATCGTTTAACCGAATATCCTTAGGACCTTGGCGGAATAACTTAATATTTACCTTTTGAGGTGTATCCTTTTTCTCGAACTTAACAACAATACCTGCTTCCTCAGCATTGAACATGAGCATATCCGATGTATCGTTGGTCCGATGGCTTTTACCAATGGTACCCACATAAATCGATTCGAGAATATTCGTCTTACCAGCCCCATTGGTGCCGTGCAAAACGATAATCTCCGGATTAAACTGAATCGTTACATCCTTGTAATTACGAAACTGGAATAATTGCAGTGAGTCAATTCTCACCGATTATGCCTCCTCTTGAGTAATCACTAGATCTACATCGAGACCTTCACAAGAAATCACGTCCCCAACATGGCATTTCTTGCGCTTTTCTGTGACAACTTGACCATTCAAAGTAAGAATACCTTCTTCAATGAAGGTTTTAATTTGACCACCAGTTTCGATGATACCTTCTAACTTCAACAACTGATCAATTTGAATGTACTCCGTATGAATGGGTACCTGCTGTTGCTCTTTCATAACGTCCTCCTATAGTGGACAAATTATAACTATATGGGAATTAGGTAACGATGACTTTTAATCATCATCACCTAATAAAAATATGTATATTAATACAGTAAATATACGTAGTATTGATATTATTTAGTACCAGTGTCCAGGTCGCTCGCTGAGCATTTTTCTACGAAAAATTGCACGCTCCGACCAAAGTGATGTGTGGCTCCCATCGTCGCTACCGCTCCTCTGTTAGCTCACACCCTACTTTTACTTTTAAGAATTCGTGCGAACTGGTGTTACTACGTATGTATAGTTCGGATTATTGTCTTGGCGAATGACAACTGGACCGTTTTGTTTTAAGAACAAGTGGATATTGTCGCCTGTGCTATGGCGCAAGATATCAGAGATATAACGACCGTTGAAGGAGATTGTGAAAGGTGTGCCTTTAAATTCAACAGCTACGTCTTCTTTTGCCATGCCGATTTCAGTATTTTGAGTAGATAATGTTACATTGCTTTCAGCCCAATCATAACGAATTACGTTATAGCTGATATCTTTAGCCAATAAGGATACGCGGTCAACGGCACCAGCGAATTCGCGGCGGTCGATAACTGCACTAGAATCGAATTGGGAAGGAATTACCTTTTCATATTCAGGGTAAGTACCTTCAATCAAACGAGAAATAATATAAATAGATTCAAAGTTGAACACGATTTGAGTACGGTTCCAAATGATGTTGATCATGGCTGGATTATCTGTTGGTAATAAACGAGATACTTCAGCCAAAGTTTTTGTAGGAATGATAGCACGCATTGGCGTAGTTGCTGGTTCATCGATAGTAATTTTCTTAACAGCCATGCGGTGTGTATCAGTAGCAACCATTGTTACTTCGTTTTCTTTGATTTCAAGAAGAGCACCCGTAAATACAGGACGATCTTCGTCAGTAGCAGCTGCGTAATTTGTTAAATCGATGAGTTCTTTCATAGCAAAGCTATCGATGTTTACATGATCTTGGTCGTGAATTTGTTCAACCAAGGAGAAATCATCTGGATGCAATGTTACGAGGTTAAATTCAGAAGAACCAGATGTGATTGTTAAAGAATTTCCATCTTCTGGTTTGTAAAGTTCAATAGTATCGCCAGGCAATTTGCGAATTAATTCTTGGAAGTAGCGGGAACCTACAACTAATGTGCCAGGTTCTTTAATGTCGCCGTCGATGGTTAAACGAATACCGAGCTCAAAGTCGTTACCTTGCAATTCTACTTGACCATTTTTTGTTGTCATGTAGATAGCACCTGGTAAGTTGGAACTTGTTTTATTTTGAGATACCTTTTGCAATACGTTGATTGCTTTTTGGAGATTTGCTTTTGGGAATGTAATGTGCATTTATAACTCCTTTATGATGTATATTTGATTAATAATAATTTATTATTTTGCTTTACATTATATTTTCTATTTGTTTGTATGTGCGATTTACATATAGTGTAGAAGCACTAATAACTATTGTCTTGTTTGTAATTTTATATGTTTGCTATCGTAGATGCTCTATAGATATTCTGCGATAGATCTGTTTCTACTGGTTTTTTGATTGTTTGTTAGTTTTAGTAGTAGTAATAGTAGGGGCCTGTTCATATGTGTAAAAGTGAATTGGCGCTACTAACTGTGCGATTTCTCGGTTGTGTATAACTATGTTGATAGTTTGTAACCACTTATCCACATACTCACAGCGGAGTACGGTTTTTAGGATATCCACAAAGTTACGCACAATATATCCACAGAGTTATCCACAGGTTGTTAATTTCTGTTTAATTTCAGAAATCATGTTTTTAGTTTCTTCATTTCGTTCAATTTCCTTCGTGATTTTATCGTACGCATGGAGAATTGTCGTATGGTCACGAGAGAAGGCTGCTGCGATTTGCGGATAACTTTCATTGATCATATCACGGCATAGATACATGGCAATTTGCCGTGGGAATGCGAACTGTGCCTTACGCTTCTTACCGAGCAAGTCTTGCTTTTTAATATTGAAATAAGAACTTACAAAATTTTGGATGCTTTCCATAGTGACCATGTTCACCTCTTCGGTATGAACGAGTCCAGCCAAGGCTTGTTTAGTGTATTCTAAGTCGATAGATTCAAGACGTTGGTCGATGGATGCAGTGCCGATTAATTTGGTGAAAGCACCTTGCAACACGCGGACATTTTCGCTAAATTGTAACGCCACGTAGTTGATAGAGTCGTTATCGATGCGGATAACGCGATTTTTCTTATATTCTCGTTCTAAAAGTGATCTAAAGATAGCGATGCGTGTTTCTAAGTCTGGATTTTCCATAGTAGCAATATAGCCAGCTTGGAAACGAGAACGAAGACGGTCTTCGAATTGCTCCATATCGTTTGGCATCGTATCAGAGGTGAGGACGATTTGTTTGTTGTTATTTAATAACTCATTGAACGTATTAAATAGCTCAGTTTTCGTACTTTCACGACTTTCAAGAAACTGAATATCGTCAATCATGAGCACGTCGATGTTGCGGAATGTGTTGCGGAACAATTTACCTTGGTTACGCTGCAATGTTTCGACGAAAATGTTCATAAAGTTTTCGCTCGTAATGGACATAACCTTCATGTGAGGATGATTTTCCTTGATGGCATTGCCGATAGCGTGCATCAAATGCGTTTTACCTAGACCTGATGGACCGTAAATAAAGAGCGGATTATAGTCGCCGCCTGGGTACTCAGCTACATTTTGAGCCGCTCCAAATGGAATGCGGTTCGCGTTACCTGTTACATAGTTGTCAAAACGGTACGCTGGATTTAGGTTAGATAAGGATAAATCCACAGGTACATTATCAGATTGTAATGTAGGTGTTGTAGTTTCAACTGTTTTACTAGGCGCTACCATTGGCTCATCTGGAATATTAATAGGCGCTGGTGCGCGGTCGATATATACAGGCTCTTGATACACCGGTGTGTAGAACTCATCTTGTTGAGCTTTTTCCTCTACCACAGGCGGTAAAGGCATCGGTGGAGCTACTACAGGAGCATCATCGATGAGACTTTCATCAACAAAGGTAGTATCTACACTCTCTTGATTAAAATCAAATAACACCATATCCCGATGGGAACCGATAACCGTAGTAATAGCATCTTGCAAAGCCTTGCTGATCTGTGGCTGTTGATCGATTAAGTTTTTAACAAATGTTTGCATGACCCCTATATGGATCGAATGACTGTCGAGAGACATGGGAATCAACGATGACGTGACGCGCAAGTACAACGCGTCAGGCAAATGTTGCATGTTCTTTTTCGCCTCTTGCAATATATGTTCCCATATATTATTCAAATCAAATGATTGCAT